>NZ_MDDV01000001.1 GCF_001854885.1 Ensifer sp. LCM 4579
CATATATTTATATAAGTGTAGGAAAATCAAAGGTTTAGGGTGTGTATTTTGTTCTATGGAATTTTCGGCTGTTTCCCGCGCATTGAAAATGCGCTTGGATAACAGTGCTTTAGGTGTGAGGCTTCCGGGCTTCGTTGACATATCGTCAATTCCCGCCTTACCTTGCCCGAATTCGCTATTAGGGGGCCTGTTATGGAAGTGCTCATTACCCGCAACATGACCATTGCCACGGACGCCGGGACCTCCCGCCAGTTCGTCAAGGGCGAGAAGCCCGATGTTTCCGCTTCCGAGTTCGGACGGTTGAAGCGTGCGAAAGCCGCTGTGCTCGCCGGTGCCGAGACCTCGGAACCCGTTGAGGGCAACCAAGGCGGGGACAAGGGCGAATCCTTGGACGATATGACGAAGGCCGAACTTCTCGCCTACGCGGAAGCCAACCAAATCGAGGTTGATCCGAAGGCCGCAAAGGCTGTTGTTCTCGCCACGATCAAGGCCGCTGCTGAATAATGAGCGACGACGGCGCCATCATCATCCGGGCCAATTGGAAGACGGCCGATGCGGTCCGGATGATGCGCCAGCTTTCGGCGCCTAAGCTCAACATCGCTCTTACCAAGGCCGTCAACGATTCCGCTGTACAGGTGGAACGAAAGGCGGAAAGCCTCGTCGCCAAAACCCTATCCATACCGGCGAAGCGGGCAAAGCTCGGGATCTGGATAAGACCTCGGGCGACACCACAAACGTTGACCGCAACCGTTCGGGGTTCCGCGTCTGAAATCCCGCTCAAGGCTTTCCATGCCAAGGAAGTCGAGGGCGGTGTTGTTGCCAGGATATGGGGATCAGCGGTCAAGCATCCCGGCGCCTTCATCTTCGGCGGTCCTGATAACAACCGCAACCGCGACCTCGGTATGGGAGGCCACGTCTTCCACCGCCTCGGCAAGACGTGGACAGGGAAGGGGAAGCGCGGTCCAATCGCCCGCGCCAGAGGCGGCAAGATATCGGAAGCGATGGCACAAGACGCGGTGTCCACGGCGAATGAGCGCTACGCTATCGAGCGCTTACAGGTTAATGTGCTACGGCAACTTGATCGCGCCACCCGGCGCCGTGGTTCCTGATCTCATTCCCTGGCGTCATCACTGATCTTTCCTCATTCCCGCGATCGGTGCCGCATCTTTCTAGTAGGCAACACTAATAAGCAAATGATTTCAAGATTTTGGGTCCTTCCCGTGGGGTGCCACGGTGCGGGGGACGCGGCCGCGCAAGATTTCGCTAGCGACAGAACTATGCGTGATGCATATCAAGTGCTATGCGCCATGCATAGTCGAAGGCTGGACCGTGACCAAAGAAAAAGCCCGGAATGATCCGGGCTACAGCAACTATGCACCATGCATGGTTTCGGTTGCGGGCTATCGAATTTCGCCCAATTCTTCGCGGCCCGCCTCGGTAAGCCGCCACATGTACCCGTTGCCGTTGCGGCCGCGTTCCGGCACCCGCTCCACCTTGCCGGCGGCCTCAAGCCTTTTCAGCCTGTAGAGCACGGTCGCCGTTTCGATAGGCGCTAGGGTGCGGACGTGCTCGGCGATATAAGCGGTCCGCCCGTTCAAAGCGCACCGGACAGCGGACAGAATGGCGGTGCTCGATACGCCCGCCATCACTTGCCACCTTCCAAATAGCGAAGCTCCCATGTCGGGTGAAAGGGATAGGCTTGCTTCTCGCCATCAAGCTTGACGTTGATCCGTCCGTTGGTGGCGCTGGTGATGGTTCCTAAGCGTGGCTGTCCTCCACCGGTGTATTCAACCCGGCCGCCGCGCTTCGCCGGCACGCCGTAGTATTGGCGGACATATGCCATGCTCATGCATCACCGCCTTTCGAGTCGCCTTCCCGCCGGCCGGTGAAGCTTAGAGTGCCGACAATGCGGCATTTCGGGCAGTGGAGTTGTCCTCGGAATGAGCCGCAACTATCCCGCCGAAAATCTCCGCATCCGCGTGAGCAGCGAAAGACGGCATCCCATTCATACGCGGGGTATACGGCGGCGATCACACTTCACCGCCTTTCACGTCGGCGAGGACGTACCGCGTTTCCTGGCCTTTCACCCGGCGGCATTCGATGTCTTTGCCAAGCGGGGCGAGGCGTTTGCGCAGGGTTCCCGCGATGTAGCCGCGCAAGGTGTGGCGCTGCCAGCCGGTGGCGGCCTCAAGCTCGGTTTGAGTGGCGCCGTTCGGACGCTTCACAAGATCAAGAATAACCGTGGTCTTATTGATCTTCACCTTTGCGCCGGTTGCGGTCCGGGTGCCTTCGGCTTTCTCGGCGTCGATGCGGGCGCGGCGTTCCGCGCGCCGGGCGTCGATTTCCTCGCGCGTCGATTTCACCGGCGGCGGAAGGCTGGCGGCGGCCTGGGCAATATCGAGCTTGGACAGTTCCGGGCGGCTCGCAATCGTCTCCGCCGAGAACACAAGCGGTTCCACCTTCACCGGCTCAAGGTCGCCTTCCGTTGCCGGCGTGACCGCATCAAAGGCGGCCTTCATTCCGCTGGCGTCTTCGGCGAGCGGTTCCGGGTATGGCGCAATCTCTCGAATGTTGACCACAACCGCCACGTCGGCGACGGCGTCCGCATAATCTTTGTTTTCGGCGCGGACGGCGGGCCACCATTCATTTTTAGAGCAATCGGTGGGCACCGGCTCAACCGGTGTCACACCGCTGTACTTCTCAGCGAGACCACGGGCGAAGCGCTTTGCATTGGACTTCACGGAATAGGACTTCATCGGGCACTCCCGTTTTCAGGAATTTTCAAAATGACAACGTTGATATAATACAAACTATGCATCTTGCATAGTGGAAAGGATCAAAAAGTTTTGGCGCGGCGGCAGAAATACCAAGGCGTTTCGCTATCGGAATTCGCGCGAGAGGTCGGTGTTACCCGCAACGCCGTGGTGCAGCGGATTAAATCCGGCAAGCTGGAGGCCGCCGTCCTTCCGGATGGAAGCTTAGACCATGCCCACGCCCGCACGCTTTGGTTTGCCAACGTCAATCCGAACCGGATGACGGTTCCCACCATCGGCGAACGTGCCAGGGCCGGTGCCAGCGTAAAGCACGCGGAAGACGCAAAGGACAAGGCGAGTGAATACGACCTCAAGGTGAAGCGGATGGCCGTGGACCTTGAGGCGGCGGAAATCAATCTTGAGAAGCTGAAGGAGTCCACGGTTGACAAAGAGGAAGCCCGCCGCGCCGCCCGCGCGCTTATGCGGACCTTCCGGGCCGCGATGCTCAATTTCGCGAACCGCTACGCCGCCGACATCGCTTCGGAAATCGACGCGGACCCGGTGCACCTCGCCGGCGTGCTCGAAGAGAAAATGAGGCTTGCCCTAACCGAGTTAGCGAAGACGCGGGCGCCTCTGGACGCCGGAACATTCGGGGAGTCCGAGTGAGCGCGTTCGCCGAGATATTCGAAGACGGAATCGCGGCTATCGAGCCGGACCCGCCTTACACCGTTTCGGAATGGGCGGACGCAAACCGCGTCCTGACTTCGGTGTCATCATCGGAGCCCGGTCCCTGGCGGACGACGCGGACCCCATACCTTCGCGAAATCATGGACTCGCTTTCCACCTATTCCGCCGTGGAAACCGTGGCCTTGATGAAGGGCGTTCAAATCGGTGCGTCCGAAGGCGGCTTCAACTTCGTCGGCTACACCATCCACCACGCGCCCGGCCCGATTATGTACGTGTTGCCCACGGTGGATTTTGCGAAGAAGTTTTCCAAGACCCGCATTGATCCGATGATTACGGAAAGCCCCGCGCTATCCGAGAAGATCAAACCGGCCCGCGCCCGTGACAGCGGCAACACGGTTTTTCAGAAGGACTTTGACGGCGGCGCCCTTTTCATGACCGGCGCGAATTCCGGCTCCGGTCTTCGCGGCTCGCCGGTGAGTCGCCTTGTCCTCGACGAGGTGGACGCATACCCGCCGAGCGCCGATGACGAAGGCGACCCCGCCAAGCTGGCGATCAAGCGAACCGCGAACTTTCCGCGCCGCAAAATCTTCATCACGTCCTCGCCGAAGCTGAAAGAGAACAGCCGGATCAACAAGGCGTTCAAGGAAGGGGATCAACGTTACTACAACGTGCGGTGCGATAAGTGCGGCACGTTGCAGCCCATTACATGGAAGGCGATCAAATGGGAAGAAGGTCGGCCGGACACCGCCGCTTTTGTCTGCCAAGCGGCGGACCCGGAAACCGGGGAACTGTGCGAGCATCGCCACCGGGAGTCCCGTAAGAAATTCCTGCTATCCGAAGAGAACGGCGCGAAGTGGATTCCGACCGCCGAGCCGACCCGGCCCAATATCCGCTCCTATCATCTCAGCGCGCTTTACTCGCCTTGGTATACCTGGGCGGAATGCGTGCAAGAATTCTTGGACGCCAAAGACGACCCCGCGTTGCTGCAGGTCTTCATCAACACCGTGCTCGGCGAGCCGTGGGAAGACCTGGGCGGCGAAAAGCTGGACCCGGATAGCCTTCTGGCGAAGTGCGAACCCTTCGAAGTTAACCCGTTGCCATGGCAGGTTGCCGCTTTAACGTGCGGCGTCGACGTCCAGCCGGACCGGCTCGAGCTGGAGCTAGTTGGGTGGGGCAAAGACGAGGAGTCGTGGTCCATCGACTACAAGGTTATTCCGGGGGACCCGTCCGAATTGGAAGTATGGGATCAACTGGACGATTACTTGCGCGAGCTATGGCCGCACCCCGCGAAGCCGGAAGGAATGAAGATCCTCGGAACCGCCATCGATACCGGCGGCGCGAACACGCAAGACGCCTACCGCTTCATTCGGCCGCGCGAAGGCCGCCGGATATGGGGTATTAAGGGTTATGCCGGCAAGCGCCCGGTGTGGCCGAAACGTCCGAGCCGAAACAACAAGGGCAAGATCAACCTTTATCCAATCGGCGTTGACAGCGCGAAAGAGACGGTGACCGCCAGGCTTGCGAAGACGGGGCCGGGCAAGACCGGCGCCGGCGCATGCCACTTCCCGGTCGGCCGCGACAAGGAATACTTCGAACAGTTGACGGCGGAACGGAAGGTTACCCGCTACCACAAAGGCTTCAAGCTCATTGAGTGGACGAAGCCGGACAAGGACCGCAACGAGGCGTTTGACTGCCGTGTCTACGCTTACGCCGTGCTGCAGGGGCTTATCTTGGGCGGGTTCAATCTCAACCGTGCCGCCCTCGCGATAGCCAAGGAAATCGGCGAGCAAGAGCCGGAACCGCCGCACGCGAGCCCGGAGCCGGTCGCCGCCGAACCGCCGCCAGCGCAAGATCGTGGAATGACGCCCGAAACCGGTAATGCGATAAAGCCGAAGGCGAAGAAAAAGCGGCGCGTCATCGCGTCCGCTTACATGGGCTGACAATGGCGGAAACAATCGAACAGCTTGAAGCGCAGCGCACCGCACTGAAAAGGGCGATGCGGTCCGGCGCGCTTTCCGTTGGTCACGGCGACAAGCGAGTCCAGTATCGCAGCATTGAGGAAATGAAATCCGTTCTTGACGACCTCAACGAAGAGATTGCCGAACTCGGCGGGGCGAAGAAAAAGCGCGTGTTCTATGTCGGCGGCGGTCGGGGGTATTGATGGAAAAGCCACGCTATCGGGTAAAGGCCGGCTCCGAACGTATCACCATAGGCGCCAACGCCGCCGGGTTTACGGTAAGCGGAAGTTCTAACCCCGCGTTTGAGGGCGCCGGGCGCGGCCGCCGTTTACAGCATTTCAATCCACCGCGATCCCACATCAACAAAGCAATCGAGCGCGCCGGGCCGACGCTGATTTCCCGCGCCCGGTGGCTTTATGAGAACGACGGCTATTGCGGCAATGCGGTCGACCAATGGGCGGGCGATGCGGTCGGCGATGGCATCAAGCCGCGCCCAAAGATCAAGAACAAGAAAATAAAAGCCGCGCTTGTTGATCTCTTCTGGCGGTGGACCGAAGAGGCCGACGCGGACGGCATGACGGACTATTACGGCTTGCAAGCCAAGGCGGCGCGGGAAGCCTACCTTGCCGGGGAATGCTTCTTCCGGATCCGGGCACGCCGGCCCGGCGACATGCATACCGTGCCGTTCCAACTGCAATTCCACGATTCGGAAATGCTGGACCATTCCTATTCGGAGCGGCTGGCGAACGGGAACGTTGTTCGTGCCGGTATCGAGTTTGACGCCATCAACCGCCGGGTCGCCTATCACTTCTGGCGCTGGCACCCGAACGACGACGTTCCCATGGGTGCCACGAATACGCGCGAGCGTGTCCGGGTCCCGGCGCAAGAAGTCATTCATGTTCTCGAAAGCCGCCAGGGTTCGCAGGTTCGCGGCGTCCCGCGTGTCGCCCGCGTGCTTGTGAAAATCTTCGGCCTCGAAATGTATGACGACGCCGAGCTTGAGCGGAAGAAAACGGCGGCGCTGTTTACCGCCTTCCTTACCGGGCGCGGCGAAAATCCCATCACGGAAGACGACGACGATGATGACGACGACGAAATCGTTGGGTCGATGCAGCCGGGTGCAATGGTTGATCTTGGCGATGACAAAGACGTCAAGTTCGCGCAGCCGGCGGACGTGGGCGGCTCCTATGAGCCGTTTCAATATCGCAACCTGTTGAAGATTTCCGCCGGTCTCGGCATCCCCTACGCCTACCTTTCGGGCGACGTGGCAAAGGGCAACTTCTCGAATGTCCGAACTGATATCATCCGTTATCGGCGCCGGGTTTCCCAATGGCAAAATCATGTTCTGATCTTCCAGCTTTGCCGGGCGGTGTGGGTGCAGTTCGTGGAACGCGCCTATATGGCGGGCCTCATTGATCTTCCCGGCTACGACGAGGACCCGACCCCGTATTGGGCCGCCGAACACTTGCCGCCGCGCCAGGAATGGATCGACCCGGCGAAGGACGTAAAGGCCGAAATCGAGGCAATCAACAACGGGCTTAAGAGCCGGACGCAAGCGGTAGCGGAGCGCGGTTATGACCGCGAGGCGCTGGACGACGAGATTGAAGAAGAGCGCAAGGACGAAAAGCGGCGCGGCTTCAATTTCAGGCAAGCCGCCGCGCCGGCGCCGCCGGTAAGCGAAGGTGAGGATCAGGGCGAGGACGAAGACGCCCCGGAAAACGATGGTGAAAAAGATGCGGCGTGATCTTCCCTTCCTGGCGTCCATGGTTTTCAACCGGCCGCTGCTTATCCGCCGTGACAACGGCGAATCCATCATCAACGCCGTTGGGCCGCGCATCCTTGAGGGCGTCGATATCGAGCGGGCCGAAGTCATCGCGGACCGGCCGCGCCCGGAAGCTTACGCGCCTTCCGGCTCGCGCCGCCTCGCCGGTGGCGCCTACATGCAGCAGGAAGGAATCGCCGTTCTTCCCATCGTGGGAAGCCTTGTCCGCCGTGCGTCCTGGCTGGACGCGGAATGCGGCCTTATGAGCTATGGGCTCATTTCGGATGCGGTTATGTCCATCCTCTCGGATTCGTCGGTGCGCGGGCTCATGCTCGAAATCGACTCGCCCGGCGGCGAGGCGGCGGGTTGCTTCGATTGCGCCGACTTCATACGAGACGCGAGCGCGGCAAGCGGGAAACCGGTATGGGCTCACGCCAACGAAGTCGCTTGTTCCGGGGGCTACGCCCTCGCCAGTGCGGCGAGTCAGATTTGGGTTGCGAGGACAAGTGAGGTCGGGTCCATCGGCGTTATTGGCGCCCACGTTGACCAATCCGAAGCGGACAAGAAAGCGGGCGTGAAGTGGACCTTCATTATCGCCGGCGAGCACAAGGCCGAAGGCAACAGCCATGAACCGTTAAACGATGGCGCCCTTGCCCGGTTCCAAGCTGACGTCGACCACCTCATGGATATGTTCGTGGGAACGGTAGCGCAGAATCGTGGAATGACCACGCAAGAAATCCGCGATACAAAAGCCGACATATATCGCGGTGCACTTGCGGTTGAAGCGGGACTTGCTGACGAAGTCGGCACATTCGATGAAGCGCTTGAAGCATTTGCAACACACGTTGACGAAATGCAAACGTCGGGATCCGGCGCGCGCGTTTCCAAATCAAAATTGAAGGTTGAGCTTATGGCCGGGAAAAACAGCACGACGCGCGGACCGAAGGCGGAAGCCACGGAAGACGACGACAAGGACAAGAACGTTGTCGCCCCGGCCGAAGACGAGGAAGACGAAGACGGCAAGAACAAGCCGAAGACGAAGGATGAAGACGAAGGCGAGGGCGAGGGCAAAAAAGCTTCCGCTGCCGCCGCGCTCAACATCGGCGCCGACGCCGTCAAGGCGGAAACGGAACGTTGTTCCGCGCTCGCCGCGCTTGTTCCGCAAGCCGCCCGCCTCGGCGTCAACTTCGACCTCGCCGCTGCCATCGCCGGCAACGTGAGCGTTGACGCCGCCAGGGCCAAGATCATGGACGCCGCCGCTTCCGGTGACGCCCCGGAAACGTCCGCCATCGCTGCGCCGAAACAGAAGGCGGGCGGCGGCAAGACGCATACCGCCGAAGATAAACGCGGCATGTGGAAGAAGGCATTCAAGGGCCGTTAATCGGCTGAATTGGAGACAAGGAAGATGACGACCCTTATCGATAGTGGCAAGCGCGAAGGCGGCTACATCATCGGCGAGTTGCAGTCCGAAACCGGCGGCATGTACGCCCGTGAACGCGGCACGCTTCTCGCGGGCACCGTGGGCAAGTCCGGCATGGTTGTCGGCGTGGTCACTGCCAGCGGCAAATATACGCCTCTCACGCCGGGCGCAACCGATGGCTCGGAAGATGCCGCCGCCATTCTGTTTTCGTCCGTGGATGCATCGGCCGCCGACGCGCCGGCCGTGTTCCACGTTCGCGGCTGTGAAGTCAACGACGCCGAACTGATTTGGCCGGATGGCATTTCCGCCAACGACAAGGCGGCGGCAATCGCAGCACTCAAGGCAAAGGGAATCATCGTCCGCTAACCGGCGGCGTTGTTGAACGGGGACTTACCAACATGCATATGGATATTTTCAACGACGACGCCTTCTCTGCGGTGACGATGACGACCGCGCTTGAAGACTACGAATTCAAGCCGCACCTCGTCGGTTCTATGAACCTTTTCGAAGACATTCCGATCACCACGGAAAACGTCTCGGTCGAGCGGCGCGGCAACACGCTTTCGATTATCCAGACCTCCATGCGAGGCGAGGAAATCGAGGAAGGGAAGAAGGACGGCCGCTTGCTGAAAATCTTCCCGACCTCGCGTATCGCCAAGGGCCACACGTTGCGCGCCTCGCAAATCCAGAACGTCCGCGCCTTCGGCCAGGAGTCGGACCTTGAAACCATGGTGCAGTTCGTGGGCCGGTATCAGACCAAGTTGATTTCCGAAGCGGAGTTGACCTGGGAAAATATGATGCTCGGCGCTATTCAAGGCGTTGTTCTCGACGCCGATGGCTCCGTTATCATCGATTGGTTCGCGGAATGGGGTATCGGGGCGCCGGCCGAGATTGACTTTGCGCTGACCACGGCGGACACGGACGTCGAACAGAAGTGCCGCGATGTCATCCGCAAGATGCAGAAGGCAAGCAAAGGCGCCTGGACCGTTGGCACCCGCGTTGTTGGTCTCTGCGGCGACAGCTTCTTTGACAAGCTGACGGGTCACGCCACGGTCAAAACCGTTTACCTGAATTCGTCTCAGGCGATGACGTTGAACCGAGCGTTCGGTGTCGCGACTCAGAGCGCATTCAACGCCGGCTCCTATGCCGTGTTCGATTACGGCGGGATTCTCTTCATCAACTATCGGGGAACCGACGATTTCTCGGACGCCGCCGCACCGGGCACCAAAGCCGGGCTTGGCATCAAGTCCACGAAGTGCAAGTTCTTCCCGATGAATGCGCCGGGCGTCTTCCAAAAGACCTTTGCGCCGGGTGAATCCTTCGAATTCGCAAACACCATCGGCCGGCCGCTGTATTCCTACATGATCCGCGACGAGAAGCGGAACATGTGGGTTCGGCCGGAAATCTACTCGTATCCGATGTTCATTTGCACGCGGCCGGAAATGCTTCTGACTGCCAAGGAAAAGGCCGCCGGTTAATCCGGCGGTTACACCCCCATGGACTGGAATGGGCTCCTCGACGGAATGACGGGCATTGTCCGCGATACGTTCGGGGAGCCCTTCACATATACGCGGCTCGAAACCGGCGAGACGCTTACGCACAGCGTGGACACCGGCGAAGAGTTGCGCGGGATCTTCGACCCGTCTTGGTCGCCGGAACAAGACGGAACCGGGCTCCGGGTTTCAGCAACAATCCCGGTGCTTGATGTCAAGATTGCCGACCTCGGCTTTATCCCGGTCTCAAAGGATCAGCTTACGGTCGGCGGCGTCAATTATCAGGTGAATGACAAAATCCCATCTTCGTCCGGCATGATGAAGTTGCACCTTCGCAAGAGGTAGTGATGGCGCCGCACCCGCGAAAACTGATCCGCGCCGATATGGTCTCAATTCTCAAAGCGGCCATTCCTGGCGATCCCGTCACCTATCCCACGCGCGCCGGCCTCCGTGTCTTCGATAGCGCGGACAGTCCGCCGCATGAGGACGACCCGGAGTCCATCAACGTCTACATGGTGGGCGAGGAAATAGACCCGGAATACGGCGATCAGGACGGGGTGCGCCGCCGTATCATGGAAGTGCGAGTCGAGTGTTACTATGCCGGCGGGGACGGCGGGGAAATCGTGGACGAAATGGCGTGGCAGGTGGAAAACGCCCTTCGCGCGAACCCAACGATCAACAATAAGGTTGAGTGGTGCCGATTGCTGAACACGAATGTTTTCTTCGTGGAAAGCACGAAGCTTGCGCTGTTCGCGGCGGTCATGACTTGGCAGGTCGTCTATTACACCCACGAATATGTTGACGACGGCGGCCGCCCGACCATCGTCCTTCTCGGCTTCGCGCCTGATATCGGGCCTGGGCATGAGCCCGATTATTCCGAAATCCTTCGTGAACCGGAGGAGGTGTTGTGACCGCGAAGCATGACAAGCGGCTAGCGGACCTTGAGCGCCGGATATCAAACGGCGCCGTCATCGGCACTATCTCGCAAGTCGACCATGAGAAAGGCCGTTATCGGGTCAAGTCCGGAGAACTGGAATCGGACTGGATACCGAAGACGGAAACACGGGCGGGCAAAACGAAGGTCTATTCCTCGTATGAGGAAGGTGAGCAAGTCATTGTCCTGAGCCCGTCCGGGGACCTGTCACAAGGCGTCATCGTTGGCGCGGTGGCGACACAAGAGACGCAAGCGGCGGACAAGGGCAACATTCACAGGACCGTTTATCCGGACGGTACGGTCGTTGAATATGACCACGAAGCGAAAGCGTTGAAAACCAC
This sequence comes from Ensifer sp. LCM 4579, assembly GCF_001854885.1. Lineage (GTDB taxonomy): Bacteria > Pseudomonadota > Alphaproteobacteria > Rhizobiales > Rhizobiaceae > Sinorhizobium. The sequence continues at coordinate 11,349 of NZ_MDDV01000001.1, forward strand.
GATAGCGGAAGGCGGATCCTTCAACATCGCCATTGGTGGCGGGGTCTCGATATCGGCGAGCGGCGGCGAACTCACCATCAATGCGCCCGGCGGCATCGCGCTTGAATCCGCAACGCTCACGCACAACGGCAAGAACGTAGGCCACGACCACAAACACACCGACGTCGTGCCCGGCCCGGCCCTTACCGGCCCGCCGGCGGGCTAAAGGGGGATGATATGCGAGGCGTTAGCAGGACCACGGGCAAGGCGCTGGACGGCATCGCACACCTTCGCCAGTCTATTGAAGACATCTTCACGACGCGCATTGGCACCCGCGTCATGCGCCGGGATTACGGTTCCGATATCCCGAACCTCATTGACCGCCCCGCAAACGATACGCTGACCGTCGATTTCTATGTCGCCATCGCGGAAGCGCTGGACCGATGGGAGCCCCGGCTCCAGTTGCAACAAGTGGAAATGACGCGTCCCGGCGACGGCGTTATAGAACTTTCATTGACGGGGCTTTACCTGCCGGGCGGGCAGCTTATCGAGATTGATGGGATCGTCGTGAAATGACAGAAGCTGTTCCGGCATTCTTCCGGCTTATTGATCTCAGCGGCGTCCCGGTTCCGGACTTCGTGGAAGCGCTGGATTATGAGGCGATCCGGAAATCTGCCATCGACTTCTTTGTATCGCTGGAGCCGTCCTATACCGCGCTTCTCGAAAGCGACATGGCGATCAAGATCATTGAGGCTTTCGCCTATCGTGAATTCGTGCTTCGCCAGCGCGTCAATGATGCGGCTCGCGCGAACACGATAACCGAAGCGGCGGCCAACGATCTCGATGTCATCGCGGCATTCTTCAACACCGCCAGGATGGACGGCGAGTCCGATGCATCGTTGCGCCGCCGGGCTCAACTCGCAATCAATGCCATGGCGGTCGCCGGACCTCGCCGCGCCTATGAGTACCACGCCCTTTCCGCGTCCACGGCCGTTGTTGATGTCGGTGTTCACAGCCCGGCCGCCGGCGAGATTGTTGTTACCGTGCTCGGCTATGAGGACGTCGCCACCAACGAAGCAACCGCAAGCGAAAAGGCGATTGGCGCCGCGCTATTCGAGCAGCCCGCCGGCGGAACCATCGTCCGAATTCTCAACCGCCCTTCCTCGGCCGTCATTGCGGCGGTACGGGAGGCGGTTACGTCCGAAGGTGTTAGGCCGTTGACTGACATGGTGACGGTGCGCGTTCCGTCCGCTATCGAATTCACGATTGATGCCGCGCTTACCATCTATCCCGGCCCGGATGGGGCGGCGGTTGTCGCATCCGCGAAATCGAGCCTCACCAAATATCTTCGGTCCGTTCGGCGGGTGTCCTACGACGCCACAAGGTCCGGCATCATTGCCGCGCTTACCGTTCCTGGCGTCCAGAACGTCACCCTTAGTTCGCCTCTCGCGGACATCGCGGCGGGACCCTACGACCTGCCGGTTTGCACTTCTGTAGCTGTGGCGGTGGACCGTGTCGACGTTTGAAACCATCCTTCCGAGCAACGCGAAACCGCTTGAACTGGATCTTGAGAAGGCGACCGCCTTCCTGTCCATCCTTGGCCTTGAAGACCTCGGCGACTTGACAAACCCGCGAGCGATCCGCGCGGACCTGTTGCCGTGGCTGGCGTATCGCTTTTCAACGGACATCTGGCGGGAAGAGTGGTCCGCCGAGAAGCGCCGGGACGTGGTGGCGCAACAGTTCGATTTGCACCGGCTCAAAGGGACCGCCGAAGGCATCCGGCGAATGGTCGAGCTTGTTGACGCCGAGATTAAGCAAATCATCGTTCCACCGAAGCGCATCTTTGCTATGCCAGCGATCGGCAAGGCGGCCCGCAACGCGTGGCTTGCCAGGATGCCGCAAATCCGGGTGTATCTCGCCAACAACAAGGGCACCATCGGCGCCGATGCTTTCGGCGGTGTAGACGGCCGCGCCCGTGGCGCGTTCGCGGGGAGGGCCTTCGCGCGCCTCGATAGAGCGGCCGCGATCTACGGACGCCGCGCCGTTATCCGGCAACCGGACGGGACCGAAACCAACGTCCGCCGGTCCGAAGTGGAGACCACTGTCCAGCAAAGGACGGCGCGTGAGTTTGATCGTATCCATATCCCCGGCAAGATTGGCCCGGCACTCTTCGCCGGCGGCTTCGTCGGCAAAGGGTTCGTGACGAAGCGCAACAAACAGGCGGAAATCGTCACCTTCTCTCTTGATCGTCAATACGATGCGGTCTTGTCCGAATTACACCTTTCCACGGTTTCGCCCGGCCTTGATCCTGTTGACGTGAAATATAGCCGGGTCTCCGATAGGTGGCGGCCTGGACCCGCGTTGTACGCGCGGCGGTTCAAGGGGTTCGCGATACCGGACCGCGCCGCCGAGCATCTTTATGACCGCATCTTTCTCAACGATCCCGCCGTTGATGCGCCGTGGGTGCGCGCTCATTCCTATGCCGGGCATGCCCGTATCGGCATGCCCGCGTTCCGGGCGGACATGCTCATTAAGAAAATGAGCAAGAAACAGCGGCGGGCCGGGTTCGCCGGTCACACCTTCGTCGGCCGCTCGTTTTCCACAAAGGAAGACTTGACCGCGCTAAAGATGATTTACGCGGCGGTCCGAAGAAGCAAGGCGGCTCGCGACCGTGTTTTCGTGGACACTCAAACATTGAGGCGCCCCGTTTTCGGGGATGGCATCCCGCTAGACGGTACATTCAAATTCGGGCAAAGTGCAAAAAGGCGCCTGACTTAGTAAGGCGGATCAATTTTTGCGCCGATAATCTGGCGAAATCCATGTGAGGAACTTATGGGCGAGCGGACTGTTGTCATTTCCGACGATCAGCAGATTACGAATACTGATCTTAACAACATCGGAACTTTCGCACGGTCCTCGCTTGACCATGTTGTCAAGGACGGGATCAACCCGGAACGCAAGTTCACCGGGTTTCAGGTTGTCGCCAGCGGTCCCGCGCAAGTGACCGTAGGCGCCGGCCGCCTATACGATGACGGCGGCGTCTACTTCCGTGATGATGACGGCGGCGTCGTGGTGGACCTTCTGTCCCTGTTGCCGGTATCGGTGGAAAAGATTGTGTCTATTGTGACCTGGGCACAGACCATCGAAACCGCGCTTGAGCCGCGCACCTTCATTGTGGACGTGGATACCGAAGAGACGGAGGCGCGCACCGTAGCCACGGAAAGCCGCCGTTACGCCAACATCAACACGGTGTCCGGCGTTGAAGCTGCGGACCCGACGCCTCCGGCCGTCAACGCGAATGTGCTCGTTATCGCTCATGTCCGGCTTTCGCCGGCCGGTATCGTCTCGATTACGGACGTGACGGAAAACCGGCTGCAGTCCGTCCGCGACGTTGGTCTCGGCGTTAAGGCGCTTGAGGTATGGCGGGAACGTTCCGGCGCTCGCCTGGACGTGCTCGATACGGCGGTCGCCGGGCTTCAAGCCTCCGTGGCGCATGTCCCGTCCCCGGAATTCACGCGGGAAATCGCCCGCGATGTCAGCCGGTTGAAAGAGCTTGCCGAGCTTCCGGATACCTACACCTATTATTCCGCCGACCGCTACCTCACGGACGAGGAATCCGATACCGGGAATATCAACTTTCTCGCGCGCGTCGAGGAAGGTATTCACTTCGCCGATGCGGCAAAGCAGGTCGCGCAACTCGCGCTCCTGAATAGCCTTGATGCGAGCGTGAAGGTTCAAAACAACTTCATGCTCCCGGCTTACACGGAAGTCATGCGGGACAAGATCGTCGGCAATGACGGTGAAATCTCGCTTGCGCAGTATCAGTATCAGACGATTTCGACTAAGCTGAAATCGTTCTCGCGCACCCGTATCCGCTACGGCATCACAAAAACGGTTTGCACCAACGGGGCATGGTGGCGGTCCGGCACTTACGACCCGGTGACCAACATCTTTCGGCGTAACGGCGAGACGTGGTCGGTTGCTATCGCCGATGTCCCGCTTACCACGATCAACCATAAATGGATTCGTGTAACGCAGTTCTTTACGGACACCTACAACGAAAACTATTGGGAAGCCACGGCGACAGAACAAGCGGTGTCCGGCGCCTTCGTGGCGGAAACCTTCCTGAATTCCGAGCCCGGCTATGTGACGGCGGTCGGCCTCTACTTCACGCGCAAGGCGTTGACCGGCGACGTCGTCGTGATGATTACGGAAACCGAGAACGGCGCCCCGGTCTATGAGAAGGCGATTGCACGCGTCACCTTCGCGGCGGCTGACCTCAAGGCTTACCCGACCGTCACGAAGATACCGCTTCCGCCGACCTATCTCGAAAAGGGGAAGCGGTACGCTATCGCCATCGCCACCGCCGGCAACCATTTCCTCGCCGTGGTCAACGGCAACAAGAACACGCAAGGCACGCTGTTCCATTCGGTTGACGGCGCTTGGTCTCAGGGCGACTTGACCAAGGATATCGCCTATTCCCTCTATTACGCATCTTTCAAGGCGCCGCGCGCCGAAGTCCAGTTGCAGCCGTTGCAGCTTGCGGGCGGCATCGCTGATATCGACTTCAACTTCGATTCCTGCCAGCCGGACGGAACGGAAATCGCTTTCGAAGTCCAGATTTCCGGCGTCTGGAAAGCCATCAAGGCTTACACCGACACCAATCTCTTGATTGGCCTTCCGCCGATGCTGCCGCTTCGTGTCGTCCTTCTCGGAACGACCGATGTTATGCCGGGTATCGGCCTCGGCGTGAACTCGCAAGCGGTCACGACACGGCCGCGCCCGGACTTCAAGCACATTTCCACGGTCCGCGAACTGCCGGCGCCGTGCGATACCATCGAAGTCAATGCGCGCCTCGAATATTGGGATGCCACGCACCACGGATGCACGATCAAGATTTTGACCGGCGCCTCCTTTGACGTGGTGGAAACGGCGGACGCGGTTGTTGATGTCGCCACACCGGACCCGAACGCCATCATTCGCCGGGCAACGTTCAACATCGCGGTGCCGGTAAGCGAATACAAAATCCAAATCGAGGGGACCACGGATAACGTGTTGGTCACCTATCACGTAGCCGAGCGCTACGACCTGGCCTTCTCATAATCAGGGTGTTGACAAAATGGCAACGAAGACAAATCCGCAATACGAGCCGGACACGCTTTATGAAGTGAAGCTTGCCCGGCCGATCAAGGTGGGCCGCACCGTTATCAACCCGATGCAGAATCCGCGCCTCAAAGGGAAGGTCGTGGAGGAGCACATCGCGGACATTCTGGAAGCTAAGAAGGTTCTGTAATGAGCGGGCAAAAGAGCTTCGTTGAGCGGTATTTCGCCGATAAGAAGACGAGATTTGACGAAGCGCTGTGGAACAACTTTGTTCGCGAAGTTGATGCGCGTTACCGCGAGCTTGAGGGGATCAAGATCGATTGGGAAACCGTATCGGACCAAGGTATTCAGGTCGCGCTTGATCGCATCAACGAAGTTCTGTTGCCAGCATCGGACAGGATCCGGCGTGTCGCCGAACTCGGCTTCCTTACCGCGCCTTCCGCCACGGAACACACCCTTGAAGAAGGGGAAACCCTAACGTTCATCGTCTCGGAAGGGGATCAACGGGACCTCTTCACGCCTTCGCCTTTCGTGGCGATTACGCGGGGCGCCAACGCCACCGACTACGCCATCGGCCGCGCCCTCTACTACAATCCGGATACCGGGCAATTCGATGTCCGGATTGACGCTGTTTTCGGCGATCCCGGCCCTCATTCCGATTGGTTCATTGCGGCGGTGGCGGGTTCGGTGTCCGCTCAAGTCGAACTCCTGGCGGATGCACAGACCGCGAGGACTGGCGCGGAAACAGCACAGACCGGCGCGGAAGTAGCCAGGGCGGGTGCGGAAACGGCGAGGGCGGGCGCGGAAGCCGCACAGACCGGAGCGGAGACCGCGCGCACTGGCGCGGAAACGGCGAGGACCGGCGCGGAAGCCGCCCTTACCACGTTTCAGGGCAGCTATCACGGCGCGAGGGATACCGAACCGGCGGGCGCATCGCTCGGCGCGCAATACCTCGATACCTCACAGACGCCGAACGTGGTCAAGGTGCTCACGGAGACCGGATGGGCGCCCACGGTCACAATCTCGATTGGCGGATCGCGGCAACAGATTTATGTCGCCACCGCCGGGCAAACCGGCCCGTTTACCGTTGACGGCGGCTTTTCGAATGGCTCCGTCAACGTCAACGGCGTCGAACTCTTCGATGGCCACGGCGTCACGCTAAATGCGGCGGCCGGAACGTTCGCGTTAGACATCGCGCGCAGCGCTGGCGATGTCATCGTGTTCCGTGGCTACCTCGCCAATGATGCCGCCGACATCTATGTGAAGACCGAAGCGGATCAGCGTTTCGTGAGCGGCAAGCATGCACAGTCTTTCACTGCATCCGAACAAGGGCGAGCTAGAGGAAATATCGGCGGCGATTTGCTCGCCGGCTTCCGCAACAAGGTTATCAACGGCGACTTTGATATTTGGCAGAGGACGGCCAGTCAGATATATGCGGGATCGGGAGCCGGAACCTTCCAAGCTGACCGTTGGCGCCTCTCTGGCAATATGAGCGGCACGACGGTAACCATCTCTAGGCAGAACCACATACTTGGACAGACCGATGTCCCCGGCAACCCGAAACACTTCCTCCGTCTTGATCGGACGGTGACGGGTTCAAACAACACTAGCATGCTTCAACGGATTGAAGGTGTTCGAACCCTCGCCGGGAAACAGGTCACACTTACGTATTACGTGAAGGGCACCGCCGGGAAGCAAATCGAAGTCAATAGGGGGCAGGTGTTCGGAAGTGGCGGGGCGCCCTCGGCATCAATAGCGGACCAAATTCAAGCAGCCGTGCCACTTACGGGCGCATGGGTGAGGCAACAGCACGTCTTCACTCTGCCTTCTATAGCGGGCAAAACACTCGGCTCCAGCGGGGACGATTACCTTTACATTGAATTCAATATCCCGGCGGCTCAAGGAAACGCCACCCTCGATCTGTCACATGTCTCGCTTGTCGAGGGTGATGCTACGCAGGAGCCGGATCCGTTCTCGCGGCGTCATATCGCGCAAGAGTTGATCCTGTGCCGCAGATATTTCGAGCGTCAATTGGGAGAGGTTTCAGGCGGGTCGTGCTACGTTGGGTATTGTAGAAGCGCAACTACCGGCCGCTTTGTTGCGGTCTACTCGCCGAAACGCGCCATCCCCTCGATATCTTTCAACGATCCTACAAACTTCGTGGTGTTCACGACGCTGAACAACTTTTGCACGGCGATGATTGCCACGGACATCATGAAGGACCGGGCTCTTGTGTCCGCGACGACAACGGGCCTCACCCAAGGGGATGGCTGCCAACTGAATTTCGCTGCCATAACAGCTTACATGGACGTTGATGCGGAGCTTTAATGATGATTGAAAACCCTCGGTACGATGAAGGCGGCTACATCATCGCGACCCTCGATGGAGTCCAGATGGTCATTCCGGATGACATGGGCAACAGGCATCGGCGCGAAATTGAAGAGCTTGGGCTCACCATTGCGGCCTACGTGCCGCCGCCGCCGACCGGCGAAGATGTCAACGCGGAACGTCAACGCCGCATCATCGACGGCGCCGTGTTCAACGGAATCCACGTCACCGGGCGCGACGAAGACATCATGAACCTTACGAACCTCGCGCTTGCGGCACAGGTCCGCATTGCTGGCGGGGACACTACCACGCTCACCACCTACCGCGACGGCGGAAACGTGGATCATGATTTGACGCCGGCGGAAGTTCTCGGATTGTGGCAACAGGCATCGGCTCGCGTCTCAGCGATCTACGCGGCTTCGTGGGCGCTCAAGGCGATGGAACCGATTCCCGCCGATTACGCGAACGATAGCTATTGGGGTGCAACGCAATGAGCCTAGCCGAAGTTCTCAGTAAGGCGGCTCGGTCGGATGGTGGCATCGGCGGGGCAAATTGGAATGGTGGGCCACTCAGTGGCCTTCGCAACAAGATCATCAATGGCAACTTTGATGTGTGGCAACGAAGCACGAATCTCACCGGCACAGGCGGATATCTGGCGGCTGACCGGTGGTATGTGAATGGGTCCGGCGCGACCGTTTCCTTGGGTCGGGTGATCATCAATCACGGCGACCTCCCTGTTGATGCTCGCGCCCGCGCTAGACTCACAGCCCAAACGGCCGATGACAACGTCGGCATTTGGCAGAAGATTGAAGGCGTCCGGACTCTCGCCGGTCGGAAGGCAACGCTGACCTTTTGGCACCGGTCTAACACCGGTTCTCTGCCGACCGGGCTTCGTGCCTTTATCAAGCAAAAGTTCGGGACCGGCGGCACGCCGAACGCCGACGTCACGGTATTTGTTCCCGGCACGATTCCAGTCACAACGGCGTGGACGAAATTTTCCGCCGTGATTGATGTTCCATCGGTGGCGGGGCTCACGCTCGGCAGTAACGGCGACGATCATCTTCAAGTGTCAATCGAGAACGCCGCCAACGAAACGTTCGTTCTCGACATCGCCCATGTCTCGCTCGTCGAGGGTGACGCCACCGGCGAGGACGACCCGTTTTCGCCGCGCCATCCGCAACAGGAATTGTCGCTGTGCCAGCGGTACTATCAGCGCCGGGGTCTCGGCATCGTAGGCCACGCCAGTACCGCGACCCAGGTCCGCTTCGCCGGGTTCTTGCGGGAAATGCGTGCCACACCGGCGGCGGCGTTGCTGACCACGACACCGCAATTCGTGATCGGTAATGGCACACAGACAGCAGCCGGTGCAACCGTTTCCACGATCCAACTGACAACCAACGGATTTCGCGGGGCAATGGAAGGCTTCACCGGATTAACGGCTAATTTGCCCGGCCATGTTATCGGCGCAACCGATATCCTCTCATTCGACGCGGAACTGTAGCCCTCCCGTTTTCAGAAAAGACTTCGACGGGCTCGGGGTTTATAAAATGCAAACGTTGACCTTTTGGGGATTATGGAAAAATGGCGGGCGCTCAATTCTTGCATGGCGTGGAAGTTGTCGAAATCACGGACGGCCCGCGCCCTATTCGCGTTGTCCGTTCGTCCGTTATCGGCATCGTAGGAACCGCTCCCGATGCTGACGCGGCACGGTTCCCGCTCAACACGCCGGTATTGATCGCGGGCTCCCGGTCCGAAGCGGCCTACCTCGATACGTCCGCAACCGGAACGCGCCTCGGAACCCTTCCGAATGCCGTTGATCTCATTCTTGATCAGGTCGGCGCCGCCGTTGTTGTCATCCGTGTCGAGGAAGGCGCCAACGAAGCGGAAACCCTGGCAAACGTCATCGGCGGTGTCGGCGTTGATGATGCCTATGAAGGCGTTCACGCACTAATGGCCGCTCAATCTGTTCTCGGCTTGAAGCCGCGCATTCTGATTGCGCCCGGTTTCACCGGCAAGCGCCCGACCGGCGTTATCGGACATGGGGCCATCACCGGCGGCAATGGTGGCACCGATGGCACCTTTGCGCTTGCCTTCACCGGTGGCGCCGGTTCCGGTGCGGCAGGTACGTTCACGGTTGCCGGGGGTGCGCTAACCGCCATCACGATCACGTCGCCCGGCGAATACACCGTTGCGCCTTCCTTCGATTTCTCGGCGTCCGCTGGCCTTACCGGCGCCACCGCAACGGCAACGCTCGGCCCGGCTGCGAACCCGGTTGTTGCCGAACTTCTCGGCATCGCGGAACGACTCAAGGCGGTTATCATCGCCGATGGTCCGAATACCACGGACGCCGCCGCCATCGCCTACGGCGAGGATTGGGGTTCAGCCCGCATCTACCTTGTTGATCCCTTCGTCAAGGTCCAGCGCGGAACCGCTATCGTCAACGAACCCGCGTCCTCGGCGGTGGCCGGGCTTATCGCCAAGACGGACAACGACCGGGGCTTCTGGCATTCGCCGTCTAACCAGACCATCAACGGGATCATTGGCACCGCGCGCGCCATCGACTTCACGATGGGCGACCCGAACAGCCGGGCCAACCTTCTCAATGAGGCCAACGTCGCCACCATCATTCGCGAGGATGGTTACAGGCTGTGGGGCAACCGGACGCTTTCGAGCGATGCGCGCTTCGCCTTCCTGTCGGTCCGGCGGACAATGGATATCATCAATGAGTCCATCCTGGCGGCGCATCTGTGGGCCGTGGACCGCAACATTACGAAAACCTACATCGACGATGTTGAAGAGTCGGTGAATGCCTTCATTCGCGGCCTCATTGCTCAAGGCGCCGTGCTCGGCGGCCGTTGTTGGGCTGATCCGGATCTGAATTCGGCGGCCAGCATCGCGGAAGGTAAGGTGTGGTTCAACGTGGATATCACGCCGCCTTATCCGGCCGAACACATCATTTTCCGTTCGAAGATCGTCAACGATTACCTTGAGGACATCGTATAATGGCCGCCTCTCTTCCCCGCCAGTTGAAAGCATTCAACCTCTATACGGACGGCGAAAGCTTCGCGGGCCGCATCGATACGTTCACCCCGCCGTCGCTGGCCTTCCTCATGGAGGCGCACCGCGCCGGCGGCATGGATGCCCCCAAGGAAATCGAAATGGGCATGGAAGTCATGACGGCGACCATGGTCTTTTCCGATTATTCGCCGCGTCTTCTGTCCTTGCTCGGCAAAGACGGCGTTCCCTTCGTTGCCCGTGGTGCCGTCCAGAAACAGGGCGCGAACCCGGAGCCGGTTATCATCAACATGCGTGGCATGCTGAAAACGGGCGAGCATTCGGACTGGAATCCAGGGGCGAAGAGCACGAACACTTTCACGCTCACGCTGGACTATTACCGATTCCGTCAAAACGGCGTCCAGCTTGCGGAAATCGATATCCTCAACATGCAACGCACTTTCGGCGAGGAAGATCAGCTTGCCGCCTTGCGCGCTGCTATCGGCCTCTAAGGGTAGCCCATGACTGACATTCGGAAACAGGTAAAGCACACGCTGATTGAGCCCGTCGTTATCGAGGGGCGCACGGTCTCGGAACTCGTTTTCCGGCGGATCAAGGGCAAGGACATTCGCGATATGGAACGCGAAGATTCTGACCTCGATAAGACCGCGTTCATGGTGTGCCGGTTGTCTGGCATGCCGCCGGAACTCTTCGATGAAATGGACGCCGAAGATATCGAGGCGGTCGGCAAGATCATTGAGGGTTTTATGGGGCGGAAGTCGCGGCGCCGAGCCTAGAGCTTATCGAGGAGATGATGGCGAATATTGCCGTCATCTTCCCCGGCTTCCTTCCATACGACCAAGCCATGGAACTTGAATTGTCCTCGCTCGCGCGCTGGCACCAACGGGCGAAACAGCGGGCACCAAAGAAGGGGTAAGCCGTGGCAATGACGGCCGACGCACAAGTCCGCCTCTCTTTGGTGGACAGGTTAACCGGGCCGATCAAGCGGATCGGCGCCCGGCTTGGTGCCCTCTCAAAGAAAATCGGCCTTGACCGGATTGCGGTTGCCGCCGGCAATGTCGGCCGCAAGTTCCGGGGCGTGTTCGATGGAATGCAGCGGTCCGTTTTGCGCCTGTCCTCGGCGCTGGCGGTTGTTGGTGCATCCTTCGGCGGTATCGTGGCGGGCTCCTTTAGCTTGGCGCAATCGGCGGCATCGCTCGGCGATGAAGTCGCGAAAACGTCCCGTCAATTGGGCATAGGCGCGGTAGCGCTACAGGAGTTGCGCTACGCCGCGAAGATGTCCGGTGTTGAGCAATCCTTGCTTGAGAACGGAATGAAGCGCTTCGGCTCCAACATCGCCGATGCGGCAAAAGGAAACAAAGCCCTCGCCAAAGAGTTTGGCGCCCTCGGCATTTCGATCAAGGGGACCAACGGCAAATTGCGCCCGATGGAAGAAGTGTTCACGGACACCGTCGAGGCGATATCGAAGTTGCCGGACCCGATGGCCCGGAGCCGGGCGGCAATGAAGCTGTTCGGCAAGTCCGGCATCGATATGACGCGCCTATTCGAAATCGGCGCGAAAGGCATGAATGAGCTTCGCGAGGAAGCCCGCAATACCGGCCACGTCATGAGCCAGGAAGCGGCGGAATTCTCGGAAGTGTTCGGGGACAACGTCGAGCGCCTTCAAAAGCGATGGGAAGGATTCAAGACCTTCCTTGGCGTCCAACTCATGCCGGTTTTCAACGAACTCGTCGTGAATATCACGGCGTGGGTTGACGAGAATCAGAAGCTCATTCGCTCCACCGCTACGGAATGGGTGAAGGCGCTGGCAAAGGCGCTTCGCGAGCTTATGGACCCGACCTCTGAAATCCGGGTTCGGATGCGCGAGTTTTGGGAAGGTATTCAAGCGGCGGGCCGCGCAATCAAGCCGTTTGTGGACCTTGTCGGCGGCCCGTTGAACGCTTCCCTTATCGCGCTCGGCGGCTGGATTTTGGGGCCAACGATAGCCGCGCTTGTTGCCCTTGGGGCCGCCTTCGTGAAGCTCGGTGTTGTCATCATGTCAACGCCGTTCGGCTGGATCCTGGCGGGTGTTGCGGCGGTAGCGGCATCCGTTTACGTGCTCTATCAGAAGTGGGACGAATTCGTCGCCTATTGGGGCAACCTATGGGGCAGGATAAGCGCGGCTTTCGAGGGCGGATTTATCAACGGCATCCTCGCGATGCTTCGTGAATTCAATCCCATCACGCATATCTTGCGCGGGATGAATGCCGTTTTCGAATATTTCACCGGCATTGATCTTATCGCGCAAGGCGAAGCGCTGTTGCAATCGTTTGTTGACGGCGTGAACTCCGTCACCTTCGATCTCGCGACTTGGATTGCCGAGAAAATCGAGCCGATGATTTCAGCTATCACCGGCTTTGCGGGGCGCATCTACGACGCCGGCGCGGCTCTGGTCACAGCGCTATGGGATGGCCTCAAGAGCAAGTGGGGCGAGGTTGTCGCGTGGCTTAAGGGCTCGGTGCGTGACCTGATTTCCTGGCTACCGGAAAGCGTTCAAAGCACGCTCGGTTTTGACATCAACGCCACTGTGACGAAGCCGGCGGAAGATGCTGGCGCCAGCGTCTCGGAAGCCGTGAAGGCGCCGGGTAAGGCAACGGCGGGGCTCCTGAAACCGGCTTCCGAAATCATCGTTGACCGTTCCCGCATCGGACGCGGCGCGGACCCCTTCACGGTTGTTCCGTCCGTAGCGAGACAGGCAACGATTCCGTTTCCGACGTTCACGCCAGAAAATCAGCCGAAGGCGGTTGAGGCGAGCACGGTTGAAGCGGGCACGATGACGGCGGGCAATGTGCAGTTTCCGGAGCCGATCCTTGCGCATGAGCCGCAGAACATCGACGCTTCAACGAAAATCGAAAGCCTGACTATCAACGCGAAGTCCGATGCCGCCGCCGATATCCGCGCCGCTGTAAACGCGGCCTTGGCCGAAAATTCCAGACGCTCGGCGGCCGCCGTGAAATCGTCGCTTTCGGATTAAGGGGGACGCTATGGCTGTAATGATGGCGCTCGGTCCTTTCCGGTTCTCGATAGACACGGCGGCTTATCAAACGCTTGAGCGCCGCGACGAATATCGGTGGGAACCTCAAGAGCGCATCGGCCGGCATCCGGCTATGCAGTTCATGGGGCCGGGCATCACGTCATTCATTTTGCCGGGCGTCATCTATCCGCACTGGCGAGGCGGCGGAAACCAAATCGAGGCTATCCGCGCGGTCGCGGGCACCGGGGCGCCGTATCAGCTTGTAAGCGGCTACGGCCGGATTCTCGGACCGTTCGTCATCATCGCTATTGATGAAATGGAGTCCTATCACTTCAAGGACGGGAAGCCCCGGAAGCAAGAATTCACAATTGAACTCGCGTCCTACGGCCGGGACGGCGGAAGCTTGATCGGGTTCGCCTCAAGGGTGTTGCGGTAATGGCGGCGATATCGAGGGTTTTGCGAAGCGTCCAGGGCGGCCGGCTCATGTTTTGGTGCCCAGGCTGCGACGGCGCGCATCAAGTTGGGGTCGGCGAGGGCTCGGGGCCACGATGGGGATACAACGGAAACCCGGATGCGCCCACGTTCACGCCTTCCGTGCTTGTCACGTACAACGGCGCCGATGCCGGCAAGGATGGGGCGCCGCCGGCGGTCTGTCACTCCTTTGTGACGGACGGCCGAATCCGGTTCCTGGCGGACTGTACGCACGCCCTCGCCGGGCAAACCGTCCCGCTTCCGGACTTCGATGGGGAATAGACGATGGCTCAAACTTACATCGCCAAAGACGGGGAAATGGTGGACGAAATTTGCTGGCGGTACTATCCCCGTTCGCAATTCCCGCTGTCCGTCGAAACCGTGCTTGAAGCAAACCGGGGCCTTGCCGCCCTCGGCGTCCGCCTCGCGGCGGGGACCGCGCTGACCCTTCCGGATCTTAAACAGCCGGACGCGACACCCATCATTCGTGTCTGGAGTTGATCCTATGCAGCCGTTTGTTGAAATCTTCGGCGGGGACGGCGCCAGCCTGGGAGGCATCGGCTTAACCGGCGGCTTATCCGACCGAATCCTCTCGATTGAGATAACGGACGAAGCCGAAGACAAGAGCGACCGCGTCTCTATTGAGCTTGACGACCGCGCCGGGTTCGATGATGGCGCCGTTTTGGGAATGCCGGTTATCGGGTCCGTCCTCACAATCGCGCTTGGATACAGGGACGGCGTGGTCGCCACCTTCGGCCCTTATCTGATAGACGAGTTGACGGTTTCGAGCCCGCCGCGCCTTATCAGTGTCACCGGCCGCGCCGCCGCGATGTCCAAGAGCTACAGAAGCCCACGCACGCAAAGCTATCATCAAAAGACGCTCGGCGCGATCATGCAGGAAGTCGCCGGGCGCAACGGTTATTCCGCCGCCGTTGATCCGAGCCTGTCCGGTGTGGTTATCCGCCACATAGATCAGCACAACGAAAGCGACATGGCTTTCGCGACCCGCCTCGCCGGGCTGCATGATGCCGTGGCGCGGCCGGTGGCGGGGCGCCTTGTGGTTGCGAGGCGTGGCGCCGGTCAAAGTGTGTCCGGGCTTCCCATCGCCGCTGTACGGCTCACGGAAGGCGATTGCGGGGAATGGTCATTCACCTATTCGGCGCGCGAGGAAGCTGGTGAGGCGGGCGGTATCGAGGGCGCGGAAAGCGGCGCCACCGGCGGCGGGGTCCGGGCCTACTGGCATGATGTCCGCACCGGCGAGAAAAAAGAAGTCACGGTCGGGTCGGAGCCCTTTCAGGAATTGCGGTATCCGTTTCACAACGAAGCGGAAGCAAAGGCGGCCGTTGACGCGAAGAAGAATGAAGCGGATCGGGGCAAGGCCGCGTTTTCCTGGCGCATGGTAGGCGACCCCACGGTGCAAGCGGAAGCTCCGTTAATGCTTCTCAGATTCCGCCCGTATATCCCGGTGCTGTGGCGGATCAAGAGTGTAACGCATCATATCGACGGCAGGGGCTTCACCACGTCCGGCGATGCCGAGCTATTCGAGGAAAAGCAGCAAGACGTTGCCTCGAATGTGGGAAAGACGAAGCCCACGGACGACGATAAGATAGACAAGGATGCGCCACCGGAAAACGTGCAAAGCACGGGCGGCGACAACATTATCCAACTTCCTGATCTCTAAGGGTTGACAAAATGCAAACGTCTTTCGATGCATGGCTAATCAAGCGCCTCGCCGCTCATGGCGCCTATCGTGCCGCGCAGGATTCGACTCACGGGCGCGGCGTGATTGCCGCCTTGAAAGAGTTTCAGCGCAAGTTAAGCCTTCCCGTGACGGGCACCGCAACGGCGGTCACTGTGGCGGCTCTTCGGCGCGATCCGCGCAGCGGCGGGAATTCGGCCGTGGCCGGGGAAGCCCCGAAAATCCCCGCCGAACCCGTTTGGATGCGCGAGGCGAGGCGGCACATGGGCCTTAAGGAAATTGCCGGTCCGAAGTCCAGCGCAACTATCATGTCTTGGGCCAAGCGCTTCGGTGGATGGATCGTCAGTTTCTACACCAATGATGACATACCATGGTGCGGCTTGGCGGTGGGGCACTGGATTGCGGTCACCCTGCCGGAAGAGCAGCTTCCTTCCAACCCTCTCGGCGCCCTCAATTGGTCCAAGTTCGGCCGGGGACTGACCGAACCCGCCCTTGGTGCCATCCTCACTTTCAAGCGCCCTGGCGGCGGTCATGTCGGCCTCTACGCCGGCGAGGACGGCACGCATTATCACGTTCTCGGCGGCAATCAGAGCAACAGCGTCTCCGTTACGCGGATTGAGAAAACCCGCTGCCAAGCCATTCGATGGCCGACGACCGGCGGCGAGCCGATAGGCGGCCCAGTCCGCCTAAGCGCCTCCGGCGTTCCCGCATCCAAAAACGAAGCTTGAATTCAACGCGGCCAAGGCGCGCGGGGATTGTCTCCGCGCGGAAGCCTTGGCTTCAACCAAGGGGCATGAAATGCGCTTACTATTTATGATCTTTACTCTTGCGGTCGCGACCTTCTTCGCCTTCGTCTTTCCAGCGCTCGCCGCCGAACTCGGCGGAAGCAATTCGGTCTTGTCCGGAATTCTCACGGCCGTCATGCCGCACGTTCTCGAACTCACTTCCCTGGCGGTGACCGCCTTGGTCGCGTGGCTGGCGGCATGGCTCAAGCTCAAGTTCAAGATCGATATCGAGGCGAGGCACCGCGAAGCGCTGCATTCCGCACTTATGACAGGTGTCCGCCTCGCCCTCGCCAGATATGGTGTCACCGCGAAACGGGAAGTGGTGCTAGGTGCCGCCGTGGACTATGCGCGTGAAGCCGTTCCGGATGCGATCAAGTCGCTAAGGGTTGACGGCGGCAAACTCGGTGAAATCGCACTCTCGAAACTCGGCGGCTGATCCGCCACGCTTTTCCCGCCGGGTTGACCGTATTCGGTAATTACAGCCCGGCGGGTCCCGCGTAGAGTCCGCCTCATAATCCTTCAATCGCGGGTTGATCGGAATGGAATGGACGGCGGCAATTCCCAAACTTATCGAGCAATACGGATTGCCGGGCATCGTTATTGTGGTGCTGCTATACGTTTGCCGCACCCTTTGGGCCGCCTTTCTGGAACAGGCGAAGAAGCGGGCGGAAGACGGCGTGACAATTGCCCTTGCGATGGAGCGCAACACGCAAGCCATTGAAGGCAACAAACAAGCCATTGAATCGCTACGGGACGTTATCAGGGAGCGCCGGTGATGATGCGCTTTTTCCGCATCGTGTTCGCCAAGAGGCCGGACCACGCGGCGGAAGTAGACCGCCGGATCGCCTCGGCATCCGCTCACAATGAGCGCGCAAGCAATGGCCTAATGGATACGATACGCGAATTGCTCGCGGAAAATGACCGCATCCGGGCGGTTCCTATTCGAAAGCACAACGTCAAGATTTGGCCTTGACCGGTTTTCCGGACGGCTTCTCCGTAAGCCGCGCCCGCGCCGGCTCCGGTAGCATGAGGTATGCGCGAAGGAACTGCAGGGCGTAGTAAGGCGGGTCAACGGCGTCGTCGCGGTGCGATGTCCAGCGGTTCACAGTCATGTGGGAGACGCCGAGCAGCCCGGAAAGATGGGCTTGCGTCAAGCGCGCGTGTTCCATGAGGAGTAGGAACTCCCGCTGATTTTCTTCGTCCTTGATGGCCATCGCCCCGCCTTTCGATGGCTAGAATATATACATGATGCATAGTCGAGCGCAACCGCCGGAAACGGTGAAGCGGGCCGCTAAGCCCGCCTCAAGATCAATGACAAAATGCAAGCTATTGATCTTTTGTCATCGTCATAGCCACAACTTTGCCGCCGCCTGTCATGATGTGTTTCACCGCCAGGGCGGCGGCGTCGGCGGCCTCTTGCGCCGTGTTCGTCAACAAGCTGGCGTAGCGCTTCGTTGTGCGCGGGTCCATGTGTCCGAGCAGTTCGCCGACTTGCGAAAGCGAGACGCCGCCACCGGACAGACCGGCGGACGCGAAGAACCGTCGCAGGTCATGACGGATAAGCCGCTCCGTGATGTTCGCGGACTTCATGAGGCGGTTCCATGGCTTCGTGACATTCACCATATGCTTGCCCTTGCGGCGCCCGACGACGATGTAGGGGTTTCCCTTCACCTGGGGGATTTCGGCGAGGACATCGCGCGCGAGCGAGGACAGCGGCAGGACCTTTTCGCCAGTCTTGGAGTCCGGCAAATGCAAGCCGTCTTCCTTCACCCACTCCCATTTTGCGGCCATGACCTCGTTTAGACGGGCGCCGGTGAAAAGCAGCAATTCGATCAAGCCCACGAAATGGGGTTCTTCGGCACGGGCTTTGTCGAGGGCAATCAAGAGGCGGGCGGCTTCGTCGGCTTCCGGCTGGCGGTTCCGCTTCTTCTCTTTGTACTTCTCGATAATGACCGGGTTCGAACGGCGCGGCCGCCAGCCCCATTTTTCGGCAAGGTTGAAGCCCTTCGATAGCACGGCGCAAACCCGGTTCGCGCGGTGCGGCTGCTTTCTCAGCTTGTGGTGAAGGGCGTTCACGTCCGCTTCCGTCACGTCCGCGACGGCCGTGTTTTCGCCGAAGTGGGGCAAGATGTGCATGCGATACATGGACTCGATATCGCGCCGCCAAACCGGCTTGTTCTTCGCGTCGGCGTGGCGCTCAAGGTGCCATTCCTTGAGGGTCTTCATTGTGGGCCGCTGGCTTAGTTCGGACCGGGTGGCCGCCGGGTCCTCGCCCTTGGCGACACGCGCAAGAATCTCTTTCGCTTCATCGCGTGCGCGGGTGAGCGTGAAGAGCCGTTCGTCGCCGAGCTTCATGTTGCGCTGGCGGCCGGCGCGGGTCCGATAATAGAGGTAGTAAACAGACTTCGTATTCAGGTGACGGAGGCGAAGGCCGGGCACCTTCGGGTCGTTCCAATGCGTGCCGGGCTCAGCTTTCTTTTCTGCCATGGCGCGTTATTCCCACTCTTCCACTATGAGCCGTTCGCTCGGCGTGAGCGTGACACGATAGGCGAACACGAAGACGTCGCCGGTTCCATCATCCGGACCGCATCGGACTTTGAAGATGGAGCCCCGCGCCGTGGGTTCCTTCGTCCACGCCATCTTTGCGACCGGGCATTCGAAATCGTTTGCGCGGATCGCAGCGGTAAGCGTTTTCGTTATCGCCGGCGTCATGTTGATTTCGTCCGCCAGGGCTGGCGAGGCGAGGGCGGCGAGCATCGCCCCGGACGCGAGTATACGGGTTGCTGGCATGACCTGTCCTTTCCAATTGCCTATGCGTCCTGCATATACCCGGCGCCCTTGACGGTCAACGCGCCTTGGTAGCACCTTGGTAGCGCGCTACTAACTTTCATCTGTCATAACAGAGTTTGGAAATGTTGCTGCATGTTGTCATAAGCTGTTGTTTTTGATGCGAGTTTATGGCTTCTGATGTAATGGTGAAATCTTGTGTAAAAGAAGGACAGCGGATTGAAAATCCGCGTGTCGGTGGTTCAAATCCGCCTCCGGGCACCACTTTTACCAGTGTCCGATCATTGAAATGCAAGCAAATGTTCACGCCGTTGCGTGTGTGGCGTGAGCTAATCCTCATTGGCAAGGTGACTTCTTAACCAACTTGTCGGAAAATTCGCGATATCGGGGTGAGGAGCGGGTCGGTCGGCGGCCCGGCAACATGTTCGCGACTGTCCGTTGACGAACGGCGCGGGCGGGGGCTTAGAAAAATGGCCAAGCACATGATGAAGATGCTGATGAGCATCATTGCCGCGCTGTCGCTCGGGTCGCTCATGGTCCTGGTCGCCGTGCTCTGAATGCCGACGGGGCGCCGAGATCACACACCCCGTTTGCAGCCGATTGTTCAAATCTCCGAGACGTCGATCCACTCTGCCCCGATCAATGCCGCCATGCGATGGGGGTTGATATGCACCGCGGCGTTTACTGCGCCGGCGGCGGGCACTACCAGGTCGAAGGCCTTCAAGGATTCGTCGCAGTAAACGCTGTGCGGCCGGACAAGGCCAAAGGGGCAGACGCCGCCGACCGGATGGCCGGTCTCCGCTTCCACCTCGTCGAGACCGAGCATGCGTGCCTTGGCGCCGAAGCGGGCCTTGTATTTCTTGTTGTCGAGGCGTGCGTCGCCGCGGGTGACGATCAGAATCACATCATCGCCGACCCGAAGCGCCAACGTCTTGGCGATCTGCGCCGGCTCGACACCGTGGCCCTCTGCGGCGAGCGCCACGGTCGCTGTACTCTGCTGGAGTTCGATGACGTTGATGTCAGGGGCGTTCCTGGCAAAGAATGCTTTCACCGAGTCGAGGCTCATGACGGACGATCTATTCTGTGATTGGCAATAGGAAGAGCGGCGGCAGAACGGCACGCCGGCAGCATTTGTGAAACGCCAATGTTTCAGTCGTCGTTCGACGCGTCAAGCTCTTCCGGGCGCAACCCCTCCTGCTGCGGCGGCAGATAGCCATGGCTCGCAAACCAGTTTTCGAGGATCGCGGAGATCGCCTGCTCGCGCGTCAGGCTGCCCTGATGATCGTTGACATAGGTCTGAAGTGCGATTTCGATCTTATCGGCATAGAATTCGGTCATCTTTCCCTCCGCTCATGCGTTGCGGCGGTGATCCGCGCCCTAGGCGCCTTTCCTGCAGCAGACGCGAATCTCTACAGCGTGCCGGTCAGGCGCCGGAACTCGCCGTCGTGTCTCTATCTCCTGATTTGGTGTCTAGATCGATCCTATCCAAGGGATGGTGCACGGGCATCGTTCGTCAGGCCTGCTTTACGATGCGGATCAGCACAAGCAGGATGACCGCGCCGATCGTCGCATGGAGGATCGCGGCGAGAATGCCGGTGCCGAGGGTGACGCCCAGCGCCGGGAACAGGTAACCGGCGATAAGCGCGCCGATAATCCCGACAACCATATTGCCGATCAATCCGAAGCCGAAGCCGCTGACGATCAGCCCGGCGAGCCATCCCGCAATCGCGCCGACGATCAAAAATACCAGAATACTCTCAATACCCATCAATATGCTTCCTTTCGGTTGTAACCCGAAGGAAAGGATAGCTCATGATCTTGGATCAGGTAGAGGGCAATTCTATCGCGCGGCCATTTTTCTGCTGCAATCGGGATTGGTGGTCGCTGAGCGCTAGCCAAACCGTTTTCGCGAGCTTCAGCAAGCCGAAATCCCCGGTTCGAGCCGAACCGGGTGATGAAGGCGATCGATGAGCGCGGGATGGATGCGCGCCAATCGCCTGCTTCCGCGGCCGCTTCAGACGATGCCGCCACCTCCGCCCGCAACCGCCGGACGCTCCGCCGCCACCCTGGCGCGATAGCCGCTTGCGCGGTATGCCGCGACCGGCGCAATCGCACCGCCCTTTTCCAGGCGGGCCATGGCAAGGATCGGCTCGACATCGGTCCGGAAGGCTGCCTTCAGGGTTTCCGATGCCATCAGCGCGTCATTGTCCTGCTGATAGCCCTCGAGCGCGTTGCGGTCGACGAGAAGGGCCTGGGCATAGGCGCGGCAGACTTCCATGGCGCTCGTCATCAGGCTTTCGATGGGGTCCGTGACATTGTGGCTCTGGTCGAGCATATGGGCCGGCTCGAAGCCCTCGGCCTTGCGAACCTCGGCATCGACGAGCTCGTTGAAGACCAGGAAGAGGCGGTAGGGATCGATCGAGCCGGTATCGAGATCGTCGTCACCATATTTCGAATCGTTGAAATGGAAGCCGCCCAGCTTCTTGAACTGGATCAACCGGGCGACGATCATTTCGATATTGACGTTCGGTGCGTGGTGGCCGAGGTCGACGAGGCAGAAGGCCTTGGGCCCGAGTTCCTGAGCGATCAGATAGTTCGTGCCCCAATCCTGTACGACGGTGGAATAGAAGGCCGGCTCGTACATCTTGTGTTCGGTGAAGACGCGCCAGTCGTCTGGAAGCGCGGCATAGATCGCCTTCATCGAATCGAGATAGCGCTCGAAGGCCCTGGTGAAATTGCTCTGGCCGGGAAAGTTCGAGCCGTCGCCGATCCAGACCGTCAGCGCCTTCGAGCCGAGCGCCTTGCCGATTTCGATGCATTCGAGATTGTGCTCGATCGCCTGTCGCCGTGTGGCAGCGTCGGTGTGGGTGAGCGACCCGAACTTGTAGGAATGCGCCTGGCCGGGCGCATCCGAAAAGGTGTTTGAGTTCATCGCGTCGAAGCCCAGCCCGAGCGAAGCGCCCTTTTCCTTCAGCGCCGGGAGATCCGCGACCTTGTCCCAGGGGATGTGCAGCGACACGGTCGGCGTCGCGCGGGTGAGTTCATGGATAACGCCGCAATCCTCGATCTTGTCGAAGATGTTGCGGGGCTCGCCCGAGCCCGGGAAGCGCGCGAAGCGCGTGCCGCCGGATCCAACGCCCCAGGAGGGAACGGCAACGCCGTATGCTGCGACCTTTGTTCCGATCGCATCGATGTCGATGCCACGGCGCGCGAGCCGCTCGCCGAGGCCTTCATAGTCGCGCTTCAGTTCCGCGAGCCGTTTTGCGTTCTCGGCCTCGACGAGAGATGTGCTGATGATGACGGTCATGGCAGCCTCTCCTAGCGGGTGAAGGACTGGGCATTGCCCGCGTCGACATTGATGATATTGCCGGTCGATTTCGCTGACATGTCGGAGGCGAGGAAGTAGATGGCTTCGGCGATATCCTCGGGGAAAACGCTGCGCTTCAGCATGGAGCGCTCGCGGTAATGCGCCTCGAGCGCGTCGACGTCCATGTTGTAGGCCGCCGCGCGCTGCTCCTTCCACTCGCCGGTCCAGATCTTCGACCCTCGCAACACCGCATCCGGATTGACGACGTTGACGCGGATCTGCGCCGATGCGCCTTCGAGCGCAAGGCAGCGGGCAAGGTGGATCTCCGCCGCCTTGGCGGTGCAATAGGCCGCCGCGCCGGGCGAGGCGGCCAAGCCGTTCTTTGAGGCGACGAAGACGACATTGCCGCCGGCCTTCTGGGCGCGGAAGATGCGGAAGGCTTCGCGCGAGACGAGGAAATAGCCGGTTGCGAGAATGTCGATGTTCTTGTTCCAGAGCGAAAGCGTCGTGTCCTCGATCGCCGCCGAGGAGGCAAGTCCCGCATTCGAAACAAGAATGTCGAGGCCGCCAAAGGCGAGAAGCACGTCGCCGAAACCGGATTCGACTGCCGCTTCGCTGGTCACGTTCATGCTGACGGCGCGGACGAAATCCTTGCCGTGACGGGCGGCAAGTTCCTCCTCGGCCGCTTCGAGCGCCGTCTCGTCGATATCGGCAAGGACGACGCAGGCGCCTTCCTGCATCAGCCGGTCGGCCGTCGCCTTGCCGATGCCGCCGGCGCCGCCGGTCACGAGCGCGATGCGGCCGGCGAGGCTCTTCGGCTTCGGCATGCGCTGGAGCTTTGCTTCCTCCAGCAGCCAGTACTCGATGTCGAAGGCCTCCTGCTCGGGCAGGCCGACATAGGTCGAAACGCCCGAGGCGCCGCGCATCACATTGATGGCATTGACATAGAACTCGCCGGAGATGCGCGCCGTCGCCTTGTCCTTGGCAAAGGTCATCATGCCGACGCCCGGAACGAGATAGACGACCGCATTCGGATCGCGCATCGCCGGGCTGTCCGCGCGCTTGCAGCGATCGTAATAGGCTGCATAGTCGGCGCGATAGGCGGCGATCGCCTCCGGCAGGCCGGCAAGCGTCCTTTCGACATCGGGCGCGGCGGGGTCGAAATCGATCACCAGCGGCCGGATCTTCGTGCGAAGGAAATGGTCGGGGCAGCTCGTCCCGAGCGCCGCCAGAGCCTCGAGGTCCCTCGACGTCACGAAATCCAGAACCGCTTGGCCGTCCTCGAAATGGCCGACCTTGTTCTCGTCGGCGCCGATCAGGCCGCGGATCACCGGCATCAGCCGCTTCGCAACCGCAGCACGCTCGGAGGCTTCGAGGACGGGTTTGACCGCCCCGCCGAACGCCGGCACCGTGTTCTCGGCTTCGAACCAGGCAATCGCCCGGTTGATGATCTCGATCGTCGTCTCGTAGGCTTCCTTGGCCGTGTCGCCCCAGGTGAAAAGGCCGTGGCTCTCGAGCACGACGCCGCGCGCCTTCGGATTTTCGAGGCAGAGTTTCTCGAGCCAGAGGCCGAGTTCATAGCCTGGCCGCTTCCAGGGGAGCCAGCCGATCTCGTCCCCGAAGATCTTCTGCGTCAAGTCCTTGCTGTTCTTCGAGGCGGCAATGGCGATGATCGCATCCGGGTGCATGTGGTCGACATGCGCCTTCGGCACATAGGCGTGCAGCGGCGTGTCGATCGATGCGGCCCTCGGATTGAGATTGAAGGTGCAATGCGGCAGGTAGCCGACCATCTCGTCTTCGAATTCGACGCCGCGATAAATGCCCTTGAGCGTCCTCAGCTTGTCCATGTAGAGCGTGGCAAAACCGTCCATCCTGATCGTGCCGACATCGCCGCCGGACCCTTTGACCCAAAGGACTTCAACCGTGTCCCCGGTCAGCGGATCCTTCTCCATCACCTTCGCTGACGTGTTGCCGCCGCCATAATTGGTGATTCGCTTATCGGAGCCCAGCAGATTGGACCGATAAAGGAGCCGCTCCGGCTCGCTCATTCCTGCCGTCTTGGCGTCATCCCACAGATTGGCCAGCCGTGCGCCCTGTCGCTTGTCGAGCATCTCGAAGTCCTCCCGGTCGGTCCGCGGCCAGCCGCGGCGATTGATTGATATCAGATCACATGTGGGGTGCAGGATTGTCAATCAAAAACGATCAAAATCAGTCATATTGCGCCGCACAATGAAAAAATATGATCGATACTGATTGACAATGTTCGGGCCTGATGGAAGCATGCAGGCATCGGAGGAGCGCATGCACGAGAAAGAAAGACACAGGATCATCCTGTCGGCGGTGCAGGAAAAGCCGGTCGTGACCGTGCCGGAACTGGTCGAACTCACCGGCAGCTCGGAGGCGACGATCCGCCGCGACATTGCAGCGCTCCATGTGCAGAAGCGGCTCCGGCGAGTGCGTGGCGGCGCCGAGGCGATCAATCCGCCGCAATTCGTCGGACTTGCCGGGCGGCCCTTCCGCGTCAACGAAGGCCTGCACGCGCGGGAGAAGCAGGCGATTGCCCGCGAGGCGGTGGCGCTCTGCCAGGACGGTGAGCCGATCATCATCAATGGCGGCACGACGACCTTTCAGATGGTGCATTTCCTGGCGAACCGCCGGATGCAGGTCTTCACAAATTCCTTTCCGATCGCCGAGCATCTGCTCAAGCATTCGAAGAATACGGTGATGCTGTCCGGCGGTACGATCTATCGCGAGCAGAACATCATTCTGAGCCCCTTCGAAAATGACGTGACGCGCAACTTCTATGCGCGGCGCATGTTCATGGGTGCGCAGGGGCTCGGGCCGCTCGGCCTGATGGAGGCTGATCCGCTTCTGATCCAGGCGGAGCAGAAGCTGATCGACCAGGCCGACGAGTTGGTCGTGCTCGCGGATTCCTCAAAGTTTCACAAGCGCTCGAGCCTCATCCTTTGTGGCCTCAAGCGCATCAGCACCGTGATCACCGATTCGGGCATCGAGGACAGGCATGCCGCGATGCTCGAAAGTGCCGGCGTCAATCTCGTCGTCGCCAACACGAAGGCGGCGAGCGACGCGGAGATCGCTTCGACATCCGCCTGAGGGCGGATCGGGGAGGGGAATGGAGGGCGATCTTTCGGGTGAAGCCGGAATAGGATCGCAAAGACCGATTATTTTTCGGGTCAAAGGATGCAGCTGCTGCGGCTGCATGGGCCCCAGGGAGGAGAAAGTGATGAAGATCCTGAAATCATTGATGGTGACGGCGGCCGTTGCGGTCGCGCTTATGGCCAATGCGGCGCATGCGGAGAACAAGAAGATCGCGCTCGTGGTCAAGGCGCTCGGCATCGGCTTCTTCGAGGCCGCCAACAAGGGTGCCCAGGAGGCGGCCAAGGAACTCGGCGACGTCGAAGTCATTTATACGGGCCCGACCTCGACGACAGCGGAAGGCCAGATCGAGGTGATCAACTCGCTGATCGCCCAGAAGGTGGACGCCATCGCCGTTTCGGCCAATGACACCGATGCGCTCGTGCCGGCGCTGAAGAAGGCGATGGAACGCGGCATCAAGGTCATCTCGTGGGATTCGGGTGTCGCCAAGGAAGGCCGGATGATGCATCTCAATCCGTCCTCGAACGCCTTGATTGGCAACATGATCATCAAGCTCGCCGCCGATCATCTGCCCGAAGGCGGCGATGTTGCCGTGCTTTCCGCCTCGGCAACGGCTACGAACCAGAACACCTGGATCGCGGAGATGAAGAAGGTTCAGGACAACTATAAGGGCATCAATGTCGTCGCGACCGTCTATGGCGATGACCTTGCCGACAAGTCCTATCGCGAGACCCAGGGCCTCATTCAGTCCCATCCGAACCTGAAGGCAATCATCGCGCCGACCTCGGTCGGCATCGTTGCGGCCGCGCAAGCCGTGACCGACGCCGGCAAGATCGGTGAGATCAACGTGACGGGCCTTGGCCTGCCGTCCGAAATGGCCGGTCACGTCAAGTCCGGAGCGTCGAAGTCCTTCGCGATCTGGAACCCGATCGATCTCGGCTACTCGGCTACGATGATCGCCTACGACCTTATCAATGGCGCCGAAGCCAAGCCCGGCGCTGAACTGAAGATGGGTCGCATGGGATCCGTGAAGCTCGACGAGAACAATGAAGGCGCCATGGCTGACCCGTTCGTCTATGATGCCTCGAACGTCGAGGAATTCGCAAAGATCTTCTGATCGGGGGGGCAAATTGCCCTGCATGCGGCCTGCCCGTCCCCGCAGCAGGTGCGCTGCAGCTGCGGAGGGTGGACCGGCCACCTTCTCCCCAGGCGGGGAGAAGGGAAAAGGCGGCCCGTCGCGAACGTGGATACGAAGCCCCCTCGCGAACCGTGAGGGAGCTAGTCCTCGGGTTAAACCCGAGGAGAAGGGCGACCCCCGTCCCCAACAGGTGAGACGGTCTCTTTTTCTCGAAGAGAGTGAGTGCCTCGCCCAAGACGGCTGAAGCCGAAACGGCAGCCCATTTTTAAACGACTGGATTGGTGGACTCTCTCTTGTTGCAGGATACGACCACATCGCGGATGAAACCCGCTATCGCGCTCGAGGGCATTTCGAAATCCTTCCCCGGTGTGCGTGCGCTCTCGGATGTTTCGCTGGCGCTTTACCCCGGATCGGTAACCGCGCTGATCGGCGAGAACGGCGCCGGCAAGTCGACGCTCGTCAAGATCCTGACGGGAATCTACCAGCCGGATGCCGGCGTGATCCGCGTCGGGGACACGGAGGCGACATTCCCGACGGCTCTTGCGGCGGCCCGCGCCGGGGTCACCGCCATTCATCAGGAAACAGTGCTTTTCGACGAGCTCTCGGTGGCCGAGAACATCTTTCTCGGGCATGCCCCGCGCAACCGCTTCGGCCTCATCGACTGGAAGAAACTCAACGCCGATGCTGCCGCGCTGCTTCAGCGGGCAGGCGCGAATTTAGACCCGACGATCCGCCTGCGTGATCTCGGCATCGCCAGGAAACATCTGGTGGCGATCGCCCGCGCGCTGTCCGTCGATGCGGGTGTCGTTATCATGGATGAGCCCACCGCGGCGCTGTCGCACAAGGAAATTCATGAACTGTACGCGCTGATCGAGCGGCTGAAGGCCGAAGGCAAGGCGATCCTTTTCATCAGCCACAAGTTCGACGAAATCTTCCGGATCGCCGATCGCTACACGGTCTTCCGTGATGGCACCATGGTCGGCGAGGGATTGATCGCCGATGTCGGCCAGGACGATCTCGTCCGCATGATGGTCGGTCGCGCCGTCGGCACCGTCTATCCGAAGAAGCTGGTCGAGATCGGCGAACCGGTGCTGACCGTTTCCGGCTATCGCCACCCGACCGAGTTCGAGGACATCAATTTTGAGCTCAGGCGCGGCGAAATCCTTGGCTTCTACGGCCTCGTCGGCGCCGGACGTTCGGAATTCATGCAGTCGCTGATCGGCATCACCCGGCCGTCCGCCGGTGCGGTCAAGCTCGACGGCAAGGTACTGGTCATCCGCAATCCGGCCGAGGCGATCCGCGCCGGCATCGTCTATGTACCGGAAGAGCGCGGCCGCCAGGGGGCGATCATCGGCATGCCAATCTTCCAGAACATCACCCTGCCATCGCTTTCCCACACGTCGCGTTCCGGCTTCCTGAGGCTCGCCAACGAATTCGCGCTGGCGCGCGAATACACGTCCCGGCTCGATCTCCGCGCCGCCTCCCTCGACCAGGATGTCGGCACGCTTTCCGGCGGCAACCAGCAGAAGGTGGTGATCGCCAAGTGGCTGGCGACGAAGCCGAAGGTCATCATACTCGACGAGCCGACCAAGGGCATCGACATTGGCTCCAAGGCCGCCGTCCACGCCTTCATGAGCGAGCTTGCGGCGCAAGGCTTGAGCGTCATCATGGTGTCCTCGGAAATTCCTGAAATCATTGGCATGTCCGACCGGGTCATCGTCATGCGCGAGGGGCGGATCGCCGCTCGGTTCGAGCGCTCCGAACTGACGGCGGAAAAGCTGGTGCGCGCGGCGGCCGGCATCGAAGCGCCGCCTGAAGGGAGGGCCGCATGACGGCTAAGCTGCTCAAGAATCGCGAAGCTCTCCTTGTCGTTGCGATCGCCGTCCTGGTCGCCCTGATCGCCCTGCGCTTTCCGGCATTCGTCGCCCCGGGAAATCTGGCGCGCGTCTACAACGACACCTCGATCCTGATCATCCTCGCCCTCGGTCAGATGGCGGTGATCCTCACCCGCTGCATCGATCTGTCGATGGCGGCGAACCTCGCGCTTTGCGGCATGGTAGCGGCCATGCTCAACACTGCCTTTCCCGGATTGCCGATCCCGCTCGTCATCGTCACCGCCATGGCGCTCGGCGCATTGCTCGGCATGATCAATGGCACGCTGGTCTGGAAACTCGACATCCCGCCGATCGTCGTCACCCTCGGAACGCTGACGATCTATCGCGGCCTCATTTTCCTTCTGACGAACGGCAAGTGGATCAACGCGCACGAGATGAGCGTTGCCTTCAAGGCTCTTCCCCGTCTGGATATCGCCGGCGCGCCGGTGCTCTCCTGGCTGTCGCTCGCGATGATCGCGCTGATGTTCGTGGTCATGAGCCGCACCGC
The DNA here is from genome assembly GCF_001854885.1 of Ensifer sp. LCM 4579. Classification (GTDB taxonomy): domain Bacteria; phylum Pseudomonadota; class Alphaproteobacteria; order Rhizobiales; family Rhizobiaceae; genus Sinorhizobium. Next base: position 40,473 of record NZ_MDDV01000001.1, read on the forward strand.
ACTTGGCCGCGCCTTCCATGCGGTCGGCGGCAATCCGCACGCGGCCGTCTATACCGGTATCGATGTCGGCCGCACGCGCTTCTTCGCCTATTGTCTTTCGGGCGCGCTGGCGGGACTTTCGGGCTATCTCTGGGTGTCCCGCTATGCGGTCGCCTATGTCGATATCGCCGCGGGCTTCGAACTCGATATCATCGCTGCCTGCGTCATCGGCGGCATTTCGATCGCCGGCGGCATCGGTTCCGTCGCCGGAGCCGTGCTCGGAGCTCTCTTACTCGGCGTGATCAAAAACGCGCTGCCCGTCATCAACATCTCGCCTTTCGCGCAGATGGCGATCTCCGGAACGGTCATCATCATTGCCGTCGCCGTCAACGCCCGCGCCGAGCGTCGCAAGGGCAGGGTCATTCTCAGAAAAGCGGAGGCGGTCTGATGGCTGACGCTCAACTCTCTCCCCGCAACATCCCCGATCGCCTGCAGGGGCGGGGCGCACGTCTTCTGAAGAGCTGGGAGGCTTTGCTCGTCATCGTGGCAATGGCGATCTTCCTCGGCAATTCGCTGGCCTCGCCCTACTTCCTCGACCCGTGGAACCTCTCGGACGCCACCTTCAACTTCACCGAAAAGGCGATGATTGCCTTCGCCATGGCGCTGGTCATCATTTCCGGCGAAATCGATCTTTCGGTCGCCTCGATCATCGCGCTCGCCTCCACCGCGATGGGTTATGCCGTGCAGCTTGGCTTCGATACGCCGGCGCTTGTCGCGGTCGGCCTTGGGGTGGGTCTTCTCTGCGGCGCGGTCAACGGCCTCCTGATCACCGGCCTCGGCCTCCCCTCCATCGTGGTGACGATCGGTACGATGAGCCTGTTTCGCGGGCTGGCCTTCATCGTGCTTGGAGATCAGGCCTTCACCGGCTACCCATCGAGCTTCTCCTGGTTCGGTCAGGGCTATGTCTGGTGGGTCTTCTCGTTCGAATTCACGCTCTTCCTGCTACTGGCCGTGATCTATGGCGTGCTCCTGCACAAGACGAATTTCGGCCGCGCGGTCTATGCGATCGGCAACAACCAGACCGCCGCCCTCTTTTCGGGCGTGCGCGTCGGCCGAGTGAAATTCATCCTCTTCCTGATGACCGGGCTGATGGCGGGGCTTGCCTCCGTCTGCCTCACCTCCCGGCTTGGGTCGACGCGTCCCTCGATCGCGCTCGGCTGGGAGCTCGAAGTCGTCACCATGGTCGTGCTCGGAGGTGTCAGCATTCTCGGAGGTTCCGGCACCATACCGGGCGTCGTGCTGGCGGCGCTGATCATGGGCATGGTCACCTTCGGCTTCGGCCTCCTGAACGTTCCCGGCATCGTCATGTCCATCTTCATCGGGCTGCTGCTGATTTCAGTCATCGCCCTGCCCATCCTGTGGCAACACGCCCGCCGTCATTTCGCGCATTGAGGTAGCCATGGAAAAATACGCCTTCCGTATGCGGCTCAATCCGGGAATGGCCGAGGAATACAAGGCCCGTCACGATGCAATCTGGCCCGAATTGTCCGCGCTCCTGAAGGATGCCGGAATCTCGGATTATTCGATCCACCTGGACGAGGAGGCCAACCTTCTCTTCGGGGTGCTCTGGCGAAGCGAAGACCACAGAATGGCTGACCTGCCCTCTCACCCGGTCATGCGGAAATGGTGGGCCTACATGGCCGACCTCATGGAAACCCGCGCGGACAGCGAGCCGGTCGCCGTGCCGCTCAAGACCGTCTTCCATCTGCCATGAAGACCGTTGCCGTCATCGATATCGGCAAGACGAACGCCAAGGTCGCGCTCGTCGACCTTGAGCGTTTCGAAGAGATCGCCGTCCGAAAGACGCCCAATCTCGTGCTCGCGGACGGGCCTTACCCGCATTTCGACATCGAGCGGCTCTGGCGATTCATTCTCGCGAGCCTCGCCGCACTCCATCGTGAGCACCCGGTGGAGGCGATCACCGTTACCACGCATGGTGCGACCGCGGTTCTGCTCGACGAGGAAGGCCGCCTCGCTCTGCCGGTCCTGGACTACGAGTATGCCGGGCCGGATACGCTCGCCGTGGAGTATGACGAGGCGCGCCCGCCCTTCCTGGAGACCGGCTCGCCCCGTCTGCCGATGGGTCTCAACATCGGCGCGCAGCTGTTCTGGCAGCAGTGCACGTTTCCTGAACACTTCGCCAATGTCGCGTCCATCCTCACCTATGCGCAATATTGGTCCTACCGTCTCACCGGCATCAAAACCACCGAACTGACCTCGCTTGGTTGTCACACCGATCTCTGGAACCCCGAGGCGGGCACTTTTTCCACATTGGTCGCCAAGCAAGGGTGGCGCGGGCTCTTCGCGCCGGTACACAAGGCGGGCGAGGTCATCGGCGGCCTGCTGCAGCCGCTGGCCGAAGAAGCGGGCTTGCCGCCGGGCCTGCCCGTCTACTGCGGCATTCACGACTCCAACGCCTCCTTGCTGCCTCATCTGCTGACGCGCGGCGCCCCGTTCTCCGTCGTCTCGACCGGAACCTGGGTGATCATGCTGGCCGTCGGCGGCGAGGCGGCCGAACTCGACGAGACGCGCGACACGCTGATCAATGTCAATGCGCTCGGCGACCCGGTACCCTCCGCCCGCTTCATGGGCGGCCGCGCCTTCTCGATGCTCTTCGGCGAGGACCCGCCGGCGGCGTCGCCCGCTACCGAGGCGCGCGTGCTGGCGGCCGGTCACATGCTGTTGCCCTCCGTGCCGGGTGGTTCCGGGCCATTTCCTTCGGCAAGTCCCCGCTGGACGGCAGAGGAGAAGTCGCTCGACCCTTCGGAACGACTGGCTATCGTCTCCTTCCACCTGGCCCTGATGACGGCGACCTGCCTCGACCTTATCGGGGCAAAGGGAGAGATCGTCGTCGAGGGCCCCTTTGCGGCCAATGCCGCCTATCTACGCATGCTTGCGGCCGCAACCGGACGTCCCGTGCTGGCAAACAGGCTGAGCACCACGGGAACCAGCCTCGGGGCAGCCTGTCTCGTGGCGAGCGCGCGTGTCAGGACCAGTGCGGAAGCTTTCAAGGACGAAATTCCGCCAGCCTATGGAGACTATGCGGGTGAGTGGAAGAGGGCGACGGCGCAGCATGTGAGAGCCGCCGCAGGCATGAAGCCATTGGCAGTCGAGCGGTGAATTGAACCGCACAGGTTTTCTTGAAGACAGAGGGCGTGGGTCAGAAGATATTTCTGCTTGCCGCCCGATCATGCTCGATGACGACGACGATCGATATCGCGGTCATTGCCAGGATTGCGGTGACGGCGGCGCTGATTCCAAGAACAATCATTGTTCATTTCCCGAGAGCGCATCCTCATGATGTCGCTTGTGCCCGGATGGGGCAACATGCGCAGTGGCGCCCATTCGGCTCGATTGGATACCGGACGGAAAGCAGAACCGCAATGCCAAACTCTTGTGATTGAAAAGCTTGGATTTGCCGCCGGAGCGAAAATCGAAAGCTACAGCGCCGCGCGTCATTTTAGACGCGCAAAGGTCGCCGTAGCACTTTGAATTGCTGCATGTCTTTGTCCTTAGATCGAGTGCGATAAAGGAGACACGCAGTAGCAGGTTCTGCAAACGTGCCCCCACGGTTCTGCGATCAGAACCTGCGGCAAACCTAAAGAATGCAATCAGGTAATCGTCGGGGAACCCATGCATATCTGCTGGCTGCAAAGACGCCATTCCGCTTCCGCGCCGCTGAATTTTAGCGAGTCCGATAACGAGTGGACGCTGTTAACCTTCAAGCAAGGAATTAACCATAAACATGGTCCAACACGTCGGATTGGGACAGTTTCGGCTCCCCCTCAAGGCATGACGCCGTACCGCCGTACCGGTTCCGGTCCGGTATGCAATCTTCACCAGTTTTCTTGCGGGACGGACGATCGCACACGCCTTGGGCGCGCAGATCTCATCGATTGGGCGTGACCGGCTACGGTCCCTGGCGGCCACATCTTCCTTCCGGCAAGTTTTCGAATACGCATCGGCCGGGGTTCAGTGTGAAGCAGGAAGCGTCAGAACAGGCAAGGAAGGGCCAGGCGGGCAGTCTGTTCGACCGACTGCGCTTCGCCGGCCTTGACGAGGACGCCTGCACGCTCCTGCGCGATCATCGCCAGGCGCTGTCGCCGCGCATCGAGCTTGCGTTGCGTGATCTCTTCCAACGTCTGCAGTCCAATCCCGACGCCGCCCGCCACTTCGACAGCGATCGCCAGTTCGACCGTCTGCACGACTTGCAATCCTCGCATTGGAACGTTTTGACCGACGCCCGTTTCGACGGTCTCTACGCCGAGCGGGTGAAGGTCCTGGCCGATACGGAAAATCGCATGGGCCTTGATCCGCGCTGGCAAATTGCGAGCCACGCGGTGGTGCTGGAACATCTGATCGTCGGCGCCATCGAGAGTGCCTGGCCCAGATCCCTGCTTCCCCTTGGCAAGAACCGCAGGAAGGAGCTTTGCGAACTGGTCGCCGCCCTTGTTCGCGCCACATTCGTCGACACGGAAATCGCGGTTTCCCTGCGCTTCAATGCCCTGCGTCAGCGACACCAGCACCAGCTGTCGGAGCAGCGCAAAAGCGACGAGACCGAAGTGGCCGGTCTTTTCCAGGATTTCCTTGGCGCTCTTGCCGACGGCAACCTTGCGGCCCGTCTCCCGGAAAACGCGCCGGATGCCTATCGCCCGATCGGAGCGGGCCTCAATGCGGCGTTGGACCGGATCCAGGAGTCGCTGGCGGCGGCCGACCAGCGTGCCGCGGCGGCCGAGGCGCTCGCCCGGAGCCTGCGCGACCGCGCTGCCGAGTTCTCCGGCAAGGCCGGCGGCGAGGCTGAGGCGCTTTCCGGCCACGTTGCGCTGCTCGACAGCGTGACCGAGCGCATGCGCTCTGGGTCGATCCGCATCGGCGAAGCCGAGACGGCGGCGAGCGAGACCCGGGTGGCAGTCGAGCGCAGCGGCGAGATTGCAGGTCAGGCGATTTCGGCCATGTCGGATATAGAGGCCTCGGCGGAAAAGATCGGACAGATCATCGGTGCAATCGATGAGATCGCCTTCCAGACCAATTTATTGGCTCTGAATGCCGGCATCGAGGCCGCACGTGCCGGCGAGAGCGGCCGGGGCTTCGCGGTGGTGGCACAGGAGGTCCGCGCTCTCGCGCAGCGCTCGGGGGAAGCGGCGCGTGAAATCAAGCACCTCGTCAGCGGCACGAAGGCGCAGGTCGAAGTCGGAGTCGAAATCGTCGGCCGTACGCAGGATGCGATCAGCAGCATCGTCGAACAGGTAACTTCCATCAACGCCGCGGTCTCCGGCATCGCTCGGGATGCGGAGAGCCAGGTAAGCGATCTCGCCGCCACGATTTCCGGGATCGGCGGCATTTCGCAGGCGATGGGCCAGAGCGCGGCACTCGCGGGCGAGACACTGGCGTCGTCGGACGATCTCCATGGCGTGATCCTGGAACTCGGCCAGACGGTCCGCCGCTTCCGTTTCGAACGCCAGGCGGGACCGGCGGCAACCGCCTTCTCCCATGCCCCCGCTCTGTCTCAGCAAATCCATCAAGACGAACCAGCGACACTGTTCAGCGACGACTCCATATCGGAGCGGCGGGTCGGCGGCTGGCGGGGCTAGCTTCAGGGGCAATTGGATTTCAGTCGAGGAACGAAATGGCCAGGAAAAACACCGCAAGAAAAACGCTCAAGCTCGCTCCCGTGCTGGATCTGAACGAGGCGACCGCGCTGCACGAGAAGCTCTTGGCGTTGAAGGGCAGCTCGGTCGAGATCGATGCTTCCGCCGTCGAACGGATCGGAGCGCTTTGCACGCAAGTGCTGATGGCGGGCGCAAGAAGCTGGAAAGAGGACCAGTCGTCCTTCACCTTTTCGCAGGTGTCGGATGCTTTCATTAAAACGACACAGCTCGTCGGCGTGGACATTGCGCCCCTGATGGCAAAGGAGACTTGAGAAATGAAGAAGAGAGTTCTGACTGTCGATGACTCCCGGACAATCCGGAACATGCTTCTTGTCACCCTCAACAATGCGGGGTTCGAAACGATCCAGGCGGAGGATGGCGTGGAGGGCCTCGAAGTGCTCGAAAGCGCCAATCCGGATGTCATCGTCACCGACATCAACATGCCGCGCCTCGACGGATTCGGCTTCATCGAGGGCGTCCGCAAGAACGACCGCTATCGCGCCGTGCCGATCCTGGTGTTGACGACGGAGAGCGACGCCGAGAAGAAGAACCGCGCGCGGCAGGCAGGCGCCACCGGCTGGATCGTCAAGCCGTTCGACCCCACCAAGCTGATCGATGCGATCGAACGTGTAACGGCCTGAAGTCCGAGGGTAGCCTCCAATGGATATGAACGAAATCAAAGAGATCTTCTTTCAGGAATGCGAGGAGCAGCTCGCAGAACTGGAATCTGGTCTCCTGAAGCTCAACGACGGTGATCGCGATCCCGAAACGGTCAATGCCGTCTTTCGCGCAGTTCACTCCATCAAGGGAGGCGCGGGTGCGTTCGGGCTGGACGACCTCGTCTCGTTTGCGCACGTATTCGAGACGACGCTCGATTGCGTTCGATCCAACAGGCTGGAACCCACACAGGACGTGCTGAAAGTCATGCTCCGCTCGGCGGACGTGCTCGCCGATCTGACGAACGCCGCACGCGACGGCGGCAGCGTCGACGGGGCCCGCAGTCGTCAACTGATAACCGAGCTCGAGGCGCTGGCGAATGGTGAGCTGCCGCAGCCCGCAGCCGAAGCCGTCAAGGCGGCGCCCGTAGCTGAGGCGCCTCGGCCCGCCGTGAACGAGGAAGGCTTCCAGCCGGTTGCCTTCTCCTTCGATGAGTTCGAGGCGAGCGAGCCGCCGACGATCGAGCCATCCACCTTCGAGATCGTCTTCAAGCCGAAATCGGAGCTCTACTCGAAGGGTAACGACGCGACGCTGCTTCTTCGCGATCTCTCGCGGCTTGGCGAGATGAGCATCCATTGCGACATGGACGAGCTGCCGGCGCTCGATCGCATGAACCCTGAAGCGGCCTATTTCAGTTGGAAGATTTCGCTGAAGACGGACAAGGGCGAAGACGCGATCCGCGCCGTGTTCGAATTCGCCGAGTGGGACTGCGAGCTCGATGTGGCGCTCGCGGGGGACGCGTCCGCCGGGGCGGGCGAAGAGCTGCCGATGCAGCCGGTTCCTTTCGATCTGTCGCTGCTCGACGAAGAGGCGCCGGCGGCCGTGGCCGAAGACGAAGATCAGAGCGCGGAGCAGCCGCGCGACCTGAACGACGCGGCGGTTTCAGCTGCCGCCACCGCAAGCAACATCCTGCAGATGGCGCAGACCGCCGCGCGCGCACCCGCCGAGACCGCGAAGACTGCGGGCCCCGCGCCCGTTACCGCGGCACAGGCGGCGGGCCAGCAGGGGGCCTCCGCCGCCACGCCGACGATCCGTGTGGATCTCGACCGCGTCGATCGCCTGATCAACCTTGTTGGCGAACTCGTGATCAACCAGGCGATGCTGTCGCAAAGCGTCATCGAGAACGACACCAATGGGACGTCGTCGATCAATATGGGCCTCGAGGAGCTGCAACAGCTCACCCGTGAGATCCAGGACAGCGTCATGGCGATCCGTGCTCAGCCCGTGAAGCCGGTCTTCCAGCGCATGTCCCGCATCGTTCGCGAAATCGCCGACATGACCGGCAAGTCCGTGCGTCTCGTCACCGAGGGCGAGAACACGGAAGTGGACAAGACGGTCATCGACAAACTGGCCGAACCGCTGACACATATGATTCGCAACGCTGTCGACCACGGCCTAGAGACGCCCGAGAAGCGCGTCGCCGCCGGCAAGAACCCGGAAGGTACGGTGCGGCTGACGGCGAAGCATCGCTCCGGCCGTATCGTCATCGAGCTTGCCGACGACGGTGCGGGCATCAATCGCGAGAAAGTGCGTCAGAAGGCGATCGACAATGATCTCATCGCCGCCGATGCCAATCTCTCGGACGAGGAAACCGACAACCTCATTTTTCATGCAGGCTTCTCGACCGCCGACAAGATTTCCGACATCTCCGGTCGCGGCGTCGGCATGGATGTCGTCAAGCGGTCGATCCAGGCGCTCGGCGGCCGCATCAACATCTCCTCGAGGCCGGGGCAGGGTTCGATCTTCACGATGAGCTTGCCGCTGACGCTCGCGGTTCTGGACGGCATGGTGGTCACGGTCGCCAACCAGACTCTGGTGGTGCCGCTGACCGCGATCGTCGAAACGCTCCAACCGGAAGCCTCCGCCATCCACAGCTTCGGTGCCAGCCAGCGCCTGATCTCGATACGCAACTCTTTCTGCCCGCTGGTGGATGTCGGCAGGATCCTGAATTTCCGCGCGACGCAGGCCAATCCGGTCGAAGGCGTGGCCTTGCTGGTCGAGTCCGAAGGCGGCGGGCAGCGCGCCCTCATGGTGGATGCGATCCAGGGGCAGCGCCAGGTCGTCATCAAGAGCCTCGAGGCGAACTACACCCATGTTCCGGGCATCGCGGCGGCGACCATACTCGGCGACGGGCGCGTGGCGCTCATCCTCGACGTCGACGCCATCGTTGCCGCATCGCGCGGACAGTCCCTCAAACCTGAAATGACCCTAGCTGCAGCCGGATAACAGTCATGACCTATGCCGCAAAAAATCTGACCACTGGCGGACGGGAGCTGATCGCTTTCCGCGTCGGCGACCAGGAATTCTGCGTCAACATCATGTCGGTTCGCGAAATACGCGGCTGGACGCCCGCGACGCCGATGCCGCATGCGCCGCCCTATGTACTGGGCGTCATCAATCTGCGCGGGGCGGTGCTGCCGATCATCGATTTCTCGGCCCGTCTCGGCATGAAGCCGGCCGAGCCGACGGTGAGGCATGTGATCATCGTAGCCCAAGTAAACACCAGGGTCGTGGGACTGCTGGTCGACGCCGTCTCCGATATCCTGACGGTCGCCGATTCCGATATTCAGCCCACGCCGGAGATCGCTTCCGATTTCGAGAGAAGCTTCGCCCGCGGGGTGCTGGCGATCCAGGGCCGCATGATCTGCCTTGTCGAACTTGATTCGGTCTTCCCGAATGAGGAAAGGGAAGCGGCATGAATTTCCAGGTGACCACCGAGCCGAAGCTCTCGCCGGACGAATGTCTCGCAAATGGCGAATATCCGCTGACCCGTCGCGACCTTAACGAGATCGCGGCAATGATCTATGCGGACGCCGGCATCTATCTCAACGAAACCAAAGCGTCGCTCGTCTATTCAAGGCTGTCGAAGCATATCCGTAGCCTTGCCCTCAGGGGCTTTCGCGATTATTGCCAGCTCGTCGCCTCGCCGGCGGGCGCGGCGGCGCGCCGCGACATGCTCTCGCACCTGACGACCAATTTCACCCGTTTTTTCCGCGAGAACCATCACTTCGAACATCTGAAGGCGGAGGTCTTGCCGGATCTGATCGTGCGGGCAAAGCAGGGTGGTCGCGTGCGAATCTGGTCGGCGGCCTGTTCGGACGGGCAGGAGCCCTACTCGATTGCGCTCACGGTGCTGTCGCTCCTGCCGAATGTGGCGGACTACGACTTCCGCATCCTGGCAACCGACATAGATCCGAAGATACTCGCGCTCGCCCGGGCCGGTTGCTACGACGCTACGGCGCTGGAGACGGTCGATCCCGTTATGCGCAAGCAATGGTTCAAGGAGGTCGAAGTCGGCGGCCGGTCCAAGTGGCAGATCGACGATCGCGTCAAGCGCCTGATCACCTTCAACGAGCTCAATCTGATGGCGCAATGGCCAGTCAAGGGACCGTTCGACGCGATCTTCTGCCGCAACGTTGTGATCTATTTCGACGAGCCGACGCAGATGAAGATCTGGTCGCGCTTTGCCAGCTTGCTCGAGAGCGGTGGACATCTCTACATCGGCCATTCGGAGCGGGTGTCCGGAGATGCCAAGGCGCTCTTCGATAATATCGGCGTCACCACCTATCGGCATATCGGAAAGTTCCAGGGAGGTCGGGCATGAGCGCTCCCGCCCGCGTTCTCGTCGTCGACGACTCGCCCACGATGCGTGGCCTGATCTCCGCCGTGCTCAATGCCGATCCGGAAGTGAGGGTCGTCGGTCAGGCCGCGGATGCGTTCGAGGCGCGCCAGGCCATCAAGCAACTCGATCCCGATGTGGTCACCCTCGATATCGAGATGCCGAATATGAACGGCCTTGAATTCCTCGAAAAAATCATGCGGCTCAGGCCGATGCCGGTCATCATGGTCTCGACGCTGACGCATAGGGGCGCGGAGGCGACGATCGCCGCCCTCGAAATCGGCGCCTTCGATTGTGTCGGAAAACCGCATGCCGGCGATCCGAACCCGTTCGACGGGCTGGTCGACAAGGTCAAGGCGGCGGCGCGCTCGCAGCGTAAGGCGATGATCACTACGAACCGCACGGCAGCGCCGGCCGTCGGCGCCGCATCCGAATACCGGGCGGGTCGCAAGATCATCGCCATCGGGGCCTCGACGGGGGGCGTCGAAGCATTGATCGCGGTGCTGCAGAAGTTTCCGCCCAGGTGCCCGCCGACCGTGATTACACAGCACATGCCGCACACCTTCACCAAGAGCTTCGCCGAACGGCTGAACAGGCTCTGTGCTCCGGCCGTCGAGGAGGCGACCGACGGCGCTCGGCTGGAAGTCGGCAAGATCTATCTGGCCCCCGGCGGCGAAAGGCATCTGCAGGTCGCCAACGCTGTCGCGCCGTGCTGCCGGCTCGTCGACCGCGAGCCCGTCAACGGCCATCGCCCTTCTGTCGACGTGCTGTTCGATTCGGTTGCCGAACTGGCGGGGCGCAATGCAATCGGGGTTATTCTGACCGGCATGGGCCGCGATGGCGCGGCCGGTCTCCAGAAAATGCGGCATGCCGGAGCACGCACCTTCGGACAGAACGAAAAGACCTGTGTCGTCTACGGCATGCCGAGAGTTGCTTATGAATTGGGCGCTGTTGAAACGCAGCTCCCCCTCGGATCGATCGGGGAGGAGATCCTCAAAGCGGCAGCAGCCCGGAAGGAAGGAATCGAATAATGTCCATCGCCGAAAAAATAAAGGTTCTGATCGTCGATGATCAGGTGACGAGCCGGCTGCTGCTCGGGGATGCCTTGCAGCAGCTGGGCTTCAAGCAGATCACGGCCGCCGGGGACGGGGAACAGGGCATGAAGATCATGGCCCAGAATCCGCACCATCTGGTCATCTCCGACTTCAATATGCCCAAGATGGACGGCCTGGGGCTGTTGCAGGCGGTGCGCTCGAACCCTACCACCAAGAAGGCCGCCTTCATCATCTTGACGGCCCAGGGTGATCGGGCATTGGTGCAGAAGGCGGCGGCGCTCGGAGCCAATAACGTTCTGGCGAAGCCCTTCACGATCGAAAAGATGAAAGCGGCGATCGAAGCCGTGTTCGGGGCGCTGAAATGATGACAGAGGCTGCCGGCAGGCGTGTGCACGTCATCCAGGGCGAGTTCAAGGTCGTCGACGATCCGGATGTCGTTCTCTCGACCATTCTCGGCTCCTGCGTGGCGGCTTGCATGCGCGATCCGGTCGCCGGAGTCGGCGGCATGAATCACTTCCTGCTGCCGGGATCCGCGGGTTCGGCAGCATCGGGCGGCGATGCCACGCGCTATGGCGTGCATCTGATGGAGCTCCTCATCAATGGATTGTTGAAGCAGGGCGCTCGTCGCGATCGCCTTGAGGCAAAGATCTTCGGCGGGGCGAGGACAATTGCGCGCTTCTCGAATGTCGGGGAGCAGAACGCGGCTTTCGCACGCCAGTTCCTGATGGACGAAGGCATTCGCATCGTCGGCGAAAGCACGGGCGGCGAACATGGGCGCAAGCTCGAATATTGGCCGGTGAACGGCCGCGCCCGCCAATATGCCTTGACCGGCGTGGAAGCCCAGCGGGCGATTCAGCTCGACCAGAAGCCCGCGCCCGTTCCGAAGCCGGCGGAAAGCTCGATCGAGTTCTTCTAGAGACCGGCCAAGCTCCAGATTTCGACAACCACGTGAGATGATGACATGCAGACCAATTCACAGAGCAACACACCTCACACGGAAGAAGCGCTGCCGGAAGTGCTGATGCGAATCGTCACGGAGCTCCACGACGTCGCCTATCTCATCGAGCGCATCGAACCCCAGCTTCTGGACAGCAGGGATGGCGGCGCGGATGTCGACAGGATGATGGTATTCCAGGGCATCGACCTGGCGGTCCAGAAGACGCGCGGCCTCGCTGAATTCATCGACACGATCACTGCGTCCATTCCCGACAGCTGGCTGGTGGACGTCAGCACGGCCGTCAATCTCGTCAAGCTGGCGGACATGAAGAAAGCCCTCGGCAACGGCATTCTTCGCCATGGACACTCGCAGCCGCTGACGAAAGCCGCGGGTGATTTCGAGGCATTCTGACCGGCTGACCCGCTGCGAAATCTTCTCATTCATACGGCCGCACGCGCCGTGAAGTGCTCGGACGACCGTTGCTGCCATTCTGCATTCGCCTTCCGACGAATCGCCCGCTTTCCAAATCCCCGTCAAGTTCGCGCAAGTTTCGCTGCCTAGCTTCGCTTCCGGGGCTGGTAGATTCGCGTGTATCGAATGTCGGCGATCAAGCCGATACCCAGCAACCCGAATGTTGGATCTGCGTATGGCGACGTCGATCATGGGCGAGGCTGTCATGCGGTACTGGGTGCGGAAACAGAATGAATCTGTTCGATCAATTTTCGACGTTTACGAAGAATCTGAGTAGTCTCGGGCAGGGCAAGCTGATCGCGCTTGCCGTCGCCGGCGTCGTTGCAATCGGTGCCGTCCTTGCCGCAGCCATCTACGTCAACAAGCCGTCTTATGAAACGCTCTATGTCGGTCTCGAGCGCAGCGATGTGACCCAGATCAGCCTTGCGCTCGCAGAGGCGAACATCGATTTCGAAGTCGGTTCCGATGGCGCCAGCATCCAGGTTCCCGTCGGCATGAACGGCAAGGCGAGATTGCTGCTTGCCGAGCGCGGCTTGCCGAATAGCGCCAATGCCGGATACGAACTCTTCGACAATGTCGGCTCGATCGGCCTCACCTCCTTCATGCAGGAAGTGACGCGCGTTCGTGCGCTCGAGGGCGAGATCGCCCGAACGATCCAGCAGATCTCCGGCATTGCCGCCGCGCGCGTCCATATCGTGATGCCGGAGCGGGGCAGTTTCCGCAAGACCGAGCAGACGCCGACGGCCTCGGTGATGATTCGAGCGAGTGCCACGGTCGGTCGCAATGCCGCCGCCTCCATCCGCCATCTGGTCGCATCGTCGGTGCCGGGACTTAATATCGACGATGTCACCATCCTCGATTCGACGGGCCAGCTTCTCGCCTCCGGTGACGACCCTGCCAACAGCGCCCTCAACCAGTCGCTCGGCGTCGTCCAGAACGTCCAGACCGATCTCGAAAAGAAGATCGACAATGCGCTCGCGCCCTTCCTCGGCATGGATAATTTCCGCACCAGCGTAACCGCCGAACTCAACACCGATGCGCAGCAGATCCAGGAGACCGTTTTCGATCCCGAATCGCGGGTCGAGCGTTCCACACGCGTCATCAAGGAAGAACAGAAATCCAGCCAGCAGCAGCCGGATAATGCCGCAACCGTACAACAGAACGTGCCGCAGGCGGCGCCTCGTGGCGGTGCCGGGCAGCAATCGAGCGACGAGGCCGCCAAGAAGGAAGAACAGACGAATTACGAGATCAACAGCAAGACGATCGCGACCGTCAAGAACAGCTACTCGATCGAGCGCCTCTCGATCGCGGTTGTCGTCAATCGCGGCCGTCTGGCAGCCATGGTCGGCGAGCCGGCCGACCAGGCGAAGATCGATGCCTATCTCCAGGAAATGCAGAACATCGTTTCATCGGCTGCAGGCTTCGATGCCAAGCGCGGCGACGTCGTCACGCTGAAGGCGATGGACTTCGTCGAAACGCAATTGCTCGACCAGGCCGTCGCCGGCCCGGGCATCATGGAAATGCTGACGCGCAATCTCGGCGGCATCATCAACTCGCTCGCCTTCGTCGCCGTCGCCTTCGTGGTAGTCTGGATGGGCATGCGACCGCTGGCACGCCAGATGGGCTTCGGCGGCCAGGCGGGTCAGCTCGAAGGCGAGGCGGCCGGCCTCGAACTGCCGGACTTCTCGCCGGCCGGCGCCGGCGCCGGGGGTGCCCTCATGGAAGGCTTCGGTTCCGACTTCGGCTTCGACAGCACCGACGACCTGCTCGACATGGGCGACGAGGCCGGCTTCAACCGCCGCGTCAAGGAAGGCCCGGAGCGCAGACTCGCTCGCATGGTCGAGATCAGCGAGGAGCGGGCCGCAAAAATCCTGCGCAAGTGGTCTCTCGACCAAGCCGCCTGATCGAGCAGACATACGGAATGAAAATCCCGCCTCCGCGCGGGATTTTTCGTCTTTGCCGTCGCGAGCCACTGGATCGCCTTGACCCGCTCGAGCGGTCCGGCAGCGGAAACAGTTGTTCGAAACATTGCCCAGGTCCGAGGGGCCCGGACCATCGAGGCAGCGAGTCCGCGGCTAGATTCCGTCTCGGTGTCGGAGTCTTGCTTTGGGCATTGGTTGCCGTAATTAAGAAAAACTTAACCTTTCTATTTTCCGGGATAGCCGACGCCAGCCATTTGCCGCTTTCGCGCGCGCCCGGTTGCTTGTCGCCGAGTGCGGTTTGGACGAATATAACGTTAGTTGATCGAAATAGAGTTTCGCCGCGCCCTTCTTTTCTCCCGAGTTATTCTCTGGTTCTTCGAGGACTCCATTTGGTGCATTTTGGCAACAGGTGGATGTCTTAAGCAAACTGTCCGGGTTGTATTCGCGGCTTCCGACCCCTGAATTGGCGTTTTGGTTGTATCTGCGACACGCAGATGCCGCGCACGCCGGCGCTTCCAGGATCTCATACTATCCGCACGTCGAAGGGAAAGTGGCGAAGAATCAAAGATGTAGGTGGGATTCCGATATCCGGCTGCGTTAGCCAGGCGCTACGGTGAGTATGGATGGTTCGCTGGACACGAAAGAAGGCGCGAAAGCAAACCACCGGGCAATGGCAGTGCCTTTTTAGGGGAAGCGATATACAGTTTAGAAAGTGATTCGCGTCCTGATTTTGCGCGTGGTGGCATAGTACCGGCCCCGGCCGGATGTTGTTGGAGGCAGGCAAGCGCATTTCCGGGAAGCCGAATTCGGCATGGGGGCTGAATGTCATGGAGATTTCGCAGGCGAAGGCGGCTTGGTCTTTCGAGGCCGCTGCGCCACCGGCACGCGGTTGGGGCATATCGCGCGAACAGTTGATCAGAAGACTTGGCGAAACCGTCAGCCGCAGCGGCCTCGGCAATGGGCTGGCGGCGCTGACGGAATATGTCGGGGCGAGCCATTATCTTCTGGCCCGACATGATCTTTCCCAGGACGGTGGTCTCGACTTCGTCATCTGCTCCGACTGGCCATTCGACGTCGTTCGCCGGCTCTCGCGAATTGTCGTCGGCTTGAACGCAAAGACGAGCGAACTGGACAAGTGCCTGGCGGCGCTGCAGCCATGCTTCCATCCCATGCCGGACGACATCGATCTACCGCGTGGGATCAGCCGCTCCTATTGCATCCTCACCTTGAATGTGGGTCGATCCCGTTTGTCGTTCATGCTCCTGTTCCCCGAGGACGTCATCCTGTCCCAGGACGGGCTGCGCGACATCGGGGTGCTGGCGAGCTATCTTGCCAGCCTGAAGGCAGATGTCGCCGTACGGCAGGAACGGGAGTTCGAGTTGACCGAACGCGAGATCGAATGCCTGTTCTGGATAGCGGAAGGCAAGACGAGCGATGAAATCGCCGTCATTCTCGGCATCTCCCGGAACACGATCAACAACTACATCACCAGCGTGATGCGAAAGACTGCCACCCGGACCCGTTCGGAGGCGATCGCCCACGCAGTTCGCCACAATCTGGTGTAGGAGCACGAGGATGGTGCATATCGCGACAGGCGTGCGCTACGGCGAAGACACGAGCGGCAGCGGAAAGGCCGCCCGGGCTGCGGCGCTGGTCGCAAGGCTGCAGGCGATGCAGCGGCAGATCAATGCGAAGAGCTTCGCCGTCCTGCGAGTCAATGGAATGGCCGCGACGCGCAAGCTTACCTGCGTGCTCCATAATTGGGGGGCCGCGTCGGAAGTGAATGCGCACGACCTCATCAAGGTCTATGGGGAGGAACTGCTCCAGCATCTCGACCGCTCGCCGCTGCCGGTGCTGTGGGACGGCCAGGGGCAGCACCAGATCGCAGAGGCGTCCGATTTCGAGCCGTTCACGTATCGGCTGGGCGGCCGCAGGCTCTCCTATTCCGGGATCGGCTTTCCGGTGAGACTTGGCGCCCAGGGGAACGGCTATGTGGTCTTTACCGGCAGCTACATGGATGCATCCGGCGAACAGCTTGTCGAACTGCACGGACGCTGCGCCCACGTCATGACCGACATGCTGGCTGCCGATGAAAGGCGCACCGTCAGGGCCGAGGCGCTCAGCGACCGCGAGATCGCCTGCCTGCAGATGGCGGGCGACGGCCATATCAGCGAGGAGATCGCCGACAAGATGGGCCTGTCCGTTCATACGGTGAACGCCTATCTCGGCGCCGCGACGACGAAACTCGATTCGGTGAACCGCATCCAGGCGATCGCCAAGGCCATACGGCTCGGATATATCAGCTAATATCTGCACCGGAGTTCGCCAAGCTCGTGAAGAAGGCAGCGCCGCGGCGCCGAGAGGACGTGCGGCGCTCGCGCATCGGCCCGAAAATCGTACCCGATTTTCGGAAAGCTCGATGCGCAGATTCAAAGAGTTACAGCGACCTTTGCGCGTCTGAACAGACGCGCGGCGCTGTAGAGGGGCAGGAGTTCTGGTCAGCTTGCGAGCGGGAGCGAATAGGACCTGACGAATTTCGCCTCCGCCAGGCTTCTGGCGAGGAAGGCCGTGTTCTCATCGGGATCTTTCGAGGGCTTTTGGAAATTGATGTGGCTGATTTCTATGCCGGCCGTTTCCCCGGCAAGGACGAGGCGCACATAGACCGCGACGCCGCGCGGCTTCAGTTCGAGGTCGAGGGTGATCTCGGGGCAACTGTTCCAGTCGAGGCTATAGTTCCCGCCGAGGCCGAAATTAACGGTCCCGGGCTGAAAATAGAGTTCTGCAGCCGATTCCACGAGGTCGGCGAGGCTCGCATAGGACTCGAACCGCAAAAGCGCGATGAAATCCGCAGCATCGATCAGGCGTAGTTCCGTTGCTATCGGACGGATCGCCTCTGCGACTATCTTTTCGCGTTCTTCGGAGAATTCGTTCTTTTTCAAGATTATGTCACCCGTCTCTGTTGCGGCTGAGCTGCGTAGACCCGGTGAATCAGCTCGGCGACCGCCTTGTAAAACACCGGTGGAATGACACTATCTACCGAGACTTGTGCAAACATGGAGCGGGCGAGCGGCGGGTCTTCGAAAACGGGGATCTTGTTCTTCTCGGCGATCTCGCGGATCTTCAGGGCCACCAGATCCTGGCCCAGGGCAACGACCACCGGCGCGTCGTTTTCCTCGCGCACGTAGCGGAGGGCGACGGCGTAGTGCGTCGGGTTGGCGATTACGAGCGTGGCGCGTGGCACGGAGGCCATCATGCGCTTGCGTG
Organism: Ensifer sp. LCM 4579; assembly: GCF_001854885.1. Taxonomy (GTDB): domain Bacteria; phylum Pseudomonadota; class Alphaproteobacteria; order Rhizobiales; family Rhizobiaceae; genus Sinorhizobium. Next base: position 58,145 of record NZ_MDDV01000001.1, read on the forward strand.
CGCGGTCGCGCTGCATCGAGCGCAGCCGCGACTTGACGATCGGGTCGCCCTGCGACTGCTTCAGTTCTTCCTTCACCTCCTGCTTCGTCATCTTCAGTTGCGTGTACCAATGATGCCTGGTCCAGAACAGGTCGACGATCGCCAGCACCGCCGTCGCCAGAAGAACGACGATCATGATCTGCTTGAGGTCGGACATCATCGTCGTGAAGATCGTCACTGGATCGGAAAACATCAGGTCGAGCGTCGCGAAGTAGTCGTTCCATAGAACGAAGACGACGATGAGCGAGACGATGATGATCTTGAACAGAGACTTGCCGAATTCCACCAGCCCCGGAACGCCGTAAATGCGCTTGAACCCCGCTACCGGCGACACCCGGTTCATCTTCGGCATGACGCGGTCGAGGACGGGGCGCGGCAGGTTCTGGAAAATCGAGGATCCGACCCCGAAGACGATGAGCAGGACGAAGATCGGTACGAGCAGCGCTGCCGCCTTCACGAGGATGTGCGAGACCAGACCGACGACGTCGGTCGCCGTGCCGATGCGCCAGGCTTCCGGCTGTTCGAAGATGTCCTTGAGCGCTTGCGCCGTGCTTGCCACGCCGTCCGCAAGGAAGAAGACGATGAAGATGTAGATCGCCAGCGTCGAGGCGAAGACCGTCGTTTCGCGGGAAAAGGGGAGATTGCCTTTGTCGGCGGCATCGGAAAGTTTCTTCTCCGATGGCGCCTCGGTTTTGCTGTCCTTGTCCTGATCGTCCGACATGAACGGAACGCTCCCGCCGCCATAGAGTGGGATGAGAAAAGCCGTCGCCGGTGCACATCCCCCGGCCATCCGCGCCTGAGAATCGATCTGCAGGCTGAGACGAGGCGCTTCTGTGGTGGACCGCGCGCGCCCCATATGCAAGAGCCGGCCGCTGGCAAGGCGTCCGGCTCAACAGAAATCAATGTGTGGCTTCGGATTTGGAGAGGGTCGCGGCTGGGAGCCGCGATTTGCTCAGGCTGCTTCCGCCTCTTTCTCCTTGAGTTCCAGTTGCCCGCTCGCGGCGAGGCGAATCGCCTCCTGCGCAATCGACCGCCGCGCGATAGCGACGTCGCGCGGGTTGATGCCGGCATCGCCGCCGGCCAGATCCGATTCGATCATCCGGCGCTGGCGCGCACCGATCGACGCGAGGACCGATTCGCGCAGCTCCGCAGCCGAGCCACGAAGCGCCATGGTGATGATGTCGGTGGAGACGTCGTTGAAAAGCTGCACGCGGCTTCTCTGCGGCATGTAGAGGATGTCGTCGAACAGGAAGATCTTCGGCCGGACCTTCTTGGCCGAGTCGGTGTTGAGCGTCTCGAGCGAGGCAAGCAGCGTATCCACCTGCTTCTTTTCGAGCTCGTTCATCACTTCCGCGATCTTGGCCGGCCCGGGCGAATTGCGTTCCGCGTCCATCTCGTCGATCATCTCGATCACGCGGGCTTCGATGATGGCGGCCGCCTTGGGGCTGACATTCTTCATGTTGACCGCGCGGTTGAGAATATCCGGTCGCTGCCTGTCCGAAAGCTGCAGCAGCACCTTGGCGCCGAAGTTCGAAGGCATCATCGAAAGGACGTAGGCGATGGTCTGCGGGTGTTCCTCGGCGAGCAGCTTCGAAACGGCGACAGGATCGCAGTCCTGCAGGCGGTCCCAGATGTTGGCCTCGTAGGACTGGAACGTCGCCCGGCGTCCGAGCAGCCCGTCGACCTCATCCGGCGTCAGACCTTCTTCGAGGATGCTCTCCATGGCCTTGGCATTGTCCATCAGGCCCGCGCCTTCGGTGAAGAGATCTTCGAATTCGTTGACGAGCGCTTCGAGCTCGTGGGGAGGGATGGCGCGCAGCGATTGCGCGGCGGCGATAATCGCCTGCAGTTCGCTTTGCGTGAAGAATTTCAGCAGTTTTCCCGCCACGGACTTGCCCATCGCCAGCAGTACGGCCGCCGCTTTTTCCGTCTGTGACAGCGGTTTGGCTATCGCCTGTCCTTCGAAACTTCCGAAATCCGTCATGGATTCATCCCTCGCCCAACATCGGGCTTTACTTCTTGCTGCTCTTGATCTCGATGAGCTTGACGCCGAACCGGGTCACGTCGCCGTCAAGGACGGTAATCTCGCCGCGGCCGATCACACGACCGTTGACCATGATTTCCACGGGCTCACCGATCTTGCGGTCGAGCGCGATCGTCGCTCCCTCGGAGAGGCCCATGAGGCTGGAGACCTGCATGCGGCTGGTGCCGAGAACGATCTGGACATCGATCGGGATGTCCATGATCAGGTCCATATTGGCGGTCATGCTGCTGCCCGGCGCGCCTTGTGCCGGGGAGCCGACATCGAAATCGTTGCCGCCGAACCCGCTGTCGAGGTCGGGGCCTCCGGTCGTGTCGGTTCCGTCGAAATCGCCGCCGAAGCTCCCGCCGAAGCCCGCCCCATCGGATGCGCCGAAATCGCTACCGAAGTCCGAGAGGTCGGCCGCCGGTGCGGGCGCTGCGAAATCGCCGCCGAAATCGGTCGGGGCATTGTCCTTCTTCAGAACGCCGCGCAGGTCGTCGATTGCCTGGTCGAGTTCGGCGTCTTCCGTGAATCCGGCCTGTTCGTCGATGGATGCTGCTTTTTTTCGTACCATGTGCGGATCATTCCAGTTGAAGCTTGCCTCAGGCATTCTGAGAGGCGCGGTTTAACTCATGATGTGGCGAAGGATGTCCTGTTCGGACCCGTGCGTATCCTTGACCCGGACCGTGTACTTCGCACCGGACCGGCCGAACTCGCAGATATAGAGCTCCCGCCCGTTGGCGTTGACCTCGACCTGGACGTCCTGGTCGTCATGGAACGGGATCACGTCGCCGGGCTGCAGTCGGCTGATGGTGTCGAGCGTCAGGCTATCCAGCCGGATACGCGCCTCGAGGGTTACCGCCGATCGGCGGACCTGCTCCTTGATCTGCTCCGCCCACTCGGCTTTCGCACCCGCATTCTGGCCGGCGCTGTCGGGCATGGTGATCTGGGTCTTGAGCAGCGTGCCTTGCGGAATGATCACGCAGAAGGTCGAGAGCACCGGTCCAAGCCCGATCGTCATGTTGATGGAAGCCGCATAGACATCCGCGATCGCAGGATCCGATTGCGGGCGCTCTTCGCTGTTGTGGGCGCGGCCGAGCACCGGTTCATGCCCGCCTTGGGCGTTTACCGCCATGCGGAGAACCTCTGCGATCCTGTCGAACACCGGCGCCGCCACGTCTATCTCGATTTTCGACAACGCCCTCGGCTCCGGCTCCTCGATCCCTGTCGGCTCGGCGCCGAGCAGGGCTTCGACGAGGGTGATGAGAACCGGGCTGTCGCAGCCGATCTGGAAGTCCTCGCACCAATTGCTGAGCGAGACGTCGCTGATGAGGAAACCGTCGCCCAGTTCGGCGATGAGGTCGTTGCGAAGGCCCGTCTTGTATCCGGCATAGCCGATCGTGATGTCTCGCCCCGTCTCGGCCTTGAGCAGGTCCGGCAGCGCTTCACCGAGGACCTGGCCGATTTCCAGGGCCGTGCGGCCGATGACCTTGTCGTCGCCGAGCGCGCCGATCATGCGCGCCAGCAGCCGCTTGTCGAAGGGGTAGATGTTCGATGCCGTGCTCGCATTCATGGTATCAAGCCGCCTTGCTCTCGCTGCCGCCGCCCGGGTTCATCATTTCCTGCTCGACCGCGTCGATCGACGGTCGCTCATAGGCGGAGATCGTCTTGCGGCCATATTCGAGCGCCACCTGCGGAACGGAGCCGTTCATGTAGGCAAGCAGCGTCTGCTTGACGAGGACGTAGAGCCGGTTCTGCTTTTCGCGGACCGCCTTGATGTTGGAGACCAGGGGGGCAACGACCGAATAGGAGAGGAACACACCGAGCAGCGTACCGACGAGCGCTGCGGCGATCTTCGCACCCAGCACTTCCGGCGCCTCGCTGATCGCGCCCATGGCCTTGATCACGCCGAGGACCGCGGCGACGATGCCGATCGCGGGCAGGGCGTCGCTCATGGTCGTCAGTGCGTGATAGCACTTCATCTTGTCATGGGTGATCGTCTGGATCTCCTCGTCCATCAGCGCTTCGATCTCGTGCGATCGGGCGTTGCCGATGATGATCAGGCGCACGTAGTCGCAGATGAAGGCCGTCAATTCCCTGTTTTGAAGAACGGTGGGTGCGGACTGGAAGATCGAGGATTCGTCGGGATTGTCGATGTGGCTTTCGATCTCGTTGCGCGACTTGGTTCTGAGATCGCGCATCAGGCTGTAGAGCACGCCAAGGGTGTCGAGATAGTGGCGCTCCTTCGGTACCTTGTGCTTGAAGGCTTCGCCGAGCGCCTTGCCGGTGTCCTTCACCACCTTCATCGAATTCGCCATGATGAAGCCGCCAATACCGGCGCCGCCGATGATCATCAGCTCGAACGGCTGGTTCAGGACTTCCAGATGGCCGCCCATCGCGACGTAACCGCCGAGAATACAGCCGAAAGTCACAAGGAGTCCGATGATGATGTTCATTGTCGATACCTGTCGCGATCGTGATTTCCCTCGGATGGAATAGAATTTCATCCTTGCGTGAGGCTGGCCGTAAAACCGATCGGCGCCCCGGCCGCGGATCAGGTTCGCGCAAGCAAGTCGGGTCAGGATTTTGCCAGCGTCGGGCCCGAATCGCGTCCGGCTTCTCTATAGGCGAAGCGGGATTCCCGCTCGAATTCGGACGGGGCAATTCGTGACGACGACCTACACGAGCTACAGACTGATCACCGCCGACCTCACGAAGTCGCTTGAGCGCGTCTCCGAGCAGCCGGACGTCGCCCGCGAGACGGAGTATTACCTCTCGAAGATAGGCAGCATCAAAACGCTCGACGAGTTCTTTGCCGACAGCCGGCTCTATAATTACGCGATGAAGGCGCATGGCCTGGAGGACATGGCCTATGCCAAGGCCTTCATGCGAAAAGTGCTGACCGAGGGCATTGACAGCGACGACGCCTTTGCCAACAAGCTGTCGGATAACCGCTACAAGGCGCTGGTCGAGTCACTGAATTTCGCACGGCATGGCGAAGCGGCCACGGCCTTCGACAGGGCCCAGCAGGGGGTCGTCGACAAATATGCGCGCCAGACGCTCGAGGAGAATGCCGGACAGGAGAATACCGGCGTCAGGCTGGCGCTCTATTTCCAGCGCACGGCTCCAGCGATCACCAGTGCCTACGAGATCATCGCCGACGAGGCGTTGGCGCAGGTCGTTCGAACCGTTCTGCAACTGCCCGACGAATTCGCCGCGACCGACGTGGACCAGCAGGCGAAAACCATCGAGAAGGCGATCGAGCTCGAGGATTTCCGGGATCCAGGCAAACTCTCGGCATTCCTCGACCGCTTCACCGCCATTTGGGAGATCGAGCACTCCTCCGACAGCTACGACCCGCTTGCGGTGTTCGGTTCTGCGAGCGGTTACGGCATCTCGGCCGACCTGCTGCTCTCCATCAACAACCTGAAACTCGGGGGGCGCTGACGTGCAGACCGGCCTCTATGTCGCGCTTTCGTCGCAGATGGCGCTCGAAAAGCGCCTCAACACGCTTGCGGACAATATTGCGAATTCCAACACCGTCGGCTTCCGCGCTACGGAAGTGAAATTCAACCAGGTGCTCGGCGACACGAAGCCGACCAAGGTCTCCTATGTGTCGGAAGGCGAGGAATATCTGAACACCGGCAGCGGCTCGCTGGCGCGGACCGGCGCAACGCTTGACTTTGCCGTCCGGGGGGACGCCTGGTTGTCGATCGAGACGCCTGCCGGTCCGGCGCTCACCCGGGACGGCCGCTTCACCCTGACCGAGGCGGGAGAACTTGTCACCATCAAGGGCTATCCGGTGCTCGATGCCGGCGGCGCTCCGATCCAGTTGAACGGCGCGGCCGGCGACATCAAGGTCGGCGCCGACGGCGTCATCCACCAGAACGACGCTCAGGTTGCGTCCCTCGGCCTGTACCAGGCGGATTTCAGCGGCGGCTTCATGCGTTACGACAACAGCGCCGTGATGCCTGCCATCCAGCCGGAGCCGGTGGTCGACCGATTTGACGTCGGTGTGATGCAGGGCTTCCTCGAAGAGTCGAATGTCAACGCCATCCAGGAAATGACGCAGCTCATCATGGTGACGCGAACCTTCGACAATGTGACCGCGCTGATGCGCGACAGCGAGGGATCGCTCGACGAGGCGATCAAGACACTCGGCGGCGCGCGCTAATCGTTTGGTCCCGATGGATAACTGCATGGAACGACTAGGTCCTGAGACCATTGCGACGTCGACTTCACTGGCGGCCCTTGCCGGGCTCGTCGCGCGTTACGCCAACCCCGACGTCGCGATAGCGCCGGGGGGGCATGTCCAGACAATTTCGCCCGGGCACTATACGGTCACCGGGCTGTCGCGCCATGTCCGGCTCGGCGATTTCGTCGCGCATAAGAGCGCGACCGGCACCCATCTCGGCGAAGTGGTCCGCGTCGAGCCGGAACGTGTCGTCGTCTGTCCGATCGAGCCCGGCGACCCGATCGGCATCCATGACGTCGTCATCCGCAAGGGCGCCTTCCGCATCGCGCCGACCGGCAACTGGTGCGGGCGCACGATCAATGCGCTCGCCGAGCCGATCGACGGTCTCGGCCCGCTGCTGCAGGGCGATATCCGCCGTTCGATTTCGAATACCGCGCCGCCGTCGATGACGCGCAGACGTGTCGAGCAGGGTTTCAAGACCGGCGTGCGGGCCATCGATATCTTCTCGCCCCTGTGCCTCGGGCAGCGGCTCGGCATTTTTGCCGGCTCCGGCGTCGGCAAGTCGACGCTTCTGTCGATGCTGGCGCGCGCCGACGCCTTCGACAAGGTGGTGATCGCGCTCGTTGGCGAGCGCGGCCGCGAGGTGCGCGAGTTCATCGAGGACACGCTGGGCGACAATCTATCCAAGTCGGTCGCCGTCGTCGCCACGAGCGACGAGAGCCCGATGCTCAGGAAAATGGCGCCGCTGACCGCCGTCACGATCGCCGAGCACTATCGCGACAAGGGGGATAACGTCCTGCTTATCGTCGACAGCGTCACGCGCTTCGCGCATGCGATTCGCGAGGTGGCAACGGCAGCCGGCGAGCCGCCCATCGCACGCGGTTATCCGGCCTCGGTCTTCACGGAACTGCCGCGCCTGCTGGAACGCGCCGGACCCGGCACCGAGGGAACGGGCACGATCACCGCCATCATTTCCATCCTGGTCGACGGGGACAATCACAACGATCCAGTCGCCGATTCGGCACGCGGCATTCTCGACGGGCACATCGTCCTCGACCGAAGCCTTGCGGAGGAGGGGCGTTACCCGCCCATCAATCCGCTTGCCTCGATCTCCCGTCTGGCGCGCAAGGCCTGGTCGCCCGATCAGGAAAAACTCGCTGCCCGCCTGAAGTCGCTGATCCACCGTTTCGAGGAAACGCGCGACCTGCGGCTGATCGGCGGCTACCGTGCCGGCGGCGATCTGGATCTCGACATGGCGATCAAGCAGGTTCCCGTCATATACGACGTTTTGAAGCAGACGCCCGGCGAACGGCCCGCGATCGATGCCTTTACCGACCTCGCAAAYGCCTTGAAGGCTGCCGCAATGGGCAACCAGCCGGGCGCCGGTGCGCCCAGGAGGGCCTAGAATGACCGACTACGACGCGGATGAGATCGTCCGCCAGCGCCGGCGCGATGCCAGGACGCCGATGATCGACAGGCTGCTCGGTGCGTTGGGCCTCGCCATGGCGGCATTCGCGACCTTCTTTCCCTGGTATGCGCTCCTCCACCAGGACGAGTTCAGCATGCCGACGCTGTGGCAGGAGACGAGCCGGGACCTTCCCGAACGCCGGGGCCGCGATGTCGTTTCCGTCTCGCCGCTGGCAATGCCGGACAAGGACGACGGGATCGCCGCCGCCATCGACCGGCTGACGACGGCGACCGTGCCCGGACCGGAGCGTGATTTTCAGGCTGACAAGAACGAGGCGGAAGCCGGACCGGACCAGCCATTCCCGGCCTCGCCGCGCTTCAAGCTGATGCATGTCGCCAATGGCAGGGCGCTCATCGAGGATGAAGGCGGCATGTATGTCGTCCGTGTCGGCTCCGTTCTGCCGGACAACAGCCGCCTTGCGACCTTCGAGCAGCGTGACGGCCGCTGGGTGATGATCACCTCCAAGGGCGAGATCTACCAGGCGAGGTAGGCGAAGCTCCGGCACGGTAATTCTTGCGCTTTGCATCTGTAGGTCTTTGAATCTGCGCATCGAGCTTTCCGAAAATCGGTTCCGCTTTTCGGGCCGATGCGCCGGCCTCCCGGGTGCATGGGCCCAGGGGAGGCCCGCAGCCGTCTTCGTCCCTTGCCACCACGCGGCCTGCGGCAAACCCGCTTCACGACAAGTCCCACGCAAGATTACCCCCTTAGGTTCCACGTCATAAGCAGGAGCTTTAGATGGAACCGATTCAGCTTTTCGAACTCGCGTCGCGCCAGGCTCAATGGTTGACGGTCCGCCAGAATGTCGTGGCGGGCAACATCGCCAATGCCAATACGCCGCACTACAAGGCCAGGGACGTCCGGCCCTTCGAAAGCGTGCTGCAGAGCACCGGCCTGCAGATGGCTGCTACCCATCCCGCTCATTTCACCGAAAGCTCGGAAGCAGCCCAGGTGACGGAGGTCAGCGCGTTGGACGATGTCGAGGTGCAGCAATCCGGCAATACCGTCGCGCTCGAACAGGAATTGATGAAGACCGGTGAGATCAAGCGCGACCACGAGCTCAATTCTGGGCTCGTGAAGGCCTTCCACCGCATGATGCTCATGACCGTACGGAAGTAGACACCATGGATCCTTTGACTTCGGCCCTCAAGGTTTCGGCTTCCGGCCTGCAGGCGGAATCGACCCGTCTGCGCATCGTTTCCGAGAACATCGCCAATGCCCGCTCGACCGGCGACGCCCCCGGCGCCGACCCCTTTCGCCGCAAGACCATTTCCTTCGCGGCAGAAGTCGACCGGGCAAGCGGCGCTTCGCTGGTCGAGGTCGACCGCATCGGCACAGACGATTCCGCATTCAATGTCGAATTCGACCCGGGCAGCCCGGCCGCCGATGAGAAGGGTATGGTCAAGCTGCCGAACGTCAACATCCTCGTAGAGATGGCCGACATGCGTGAAGCGAACCGCGCCTACGAGGCCAATCTGCAGACCATCAAACAGTCTCGCGATCTCATTTCCCAGACAATCGACCTGTTGAGGGCTTCGCAATAATGATCGATGCAATTCAGTCCATCGGCGCGTTTTCGGCCATGAAGAAAACCGAGGGCGCGGAGCTGAATGCCTCCACCGCGCTCCTCACGCCGCATGCCGGCGCGGCCGCCCCGCAGTCGCAGAGCTTTGCCGAAGTCCTGGGCAACATGACCACCGACGCCATTCACTCGATGAAATCCGCAGAAGGGATATCGCTGCAGGCCATCCGTGGCGAGGCCAATACTCGTGAAGTCGTCGATGCGGTGATGACGGCGGAACAGTCGCTGCAGACCGCGATTGCCATCCGCGACAAGGTGGTCACCGCCTATCTCGAAATCGCGCGCATGCAGATCTGAAGGAACGTGTCATGAAGGCTCTCTCCATCGCCGCCACGGGCATGAACGCCCAGCAGCTGAACCTCGAAGTCATCGCCAACAACATCGCCAATATCAACACGACCGGCTACAAGCGGGCGCGCGCCGAGTTTTCGGACCTGCTCTACCAGACCGAGCGCGCCCAGGGCGTGCCGAACCGCTCGAACCAGGCGATCGTTCCCGAAGGCGCGATCGTCGGCCTCGGCGTGCAGACATCGGCGGTGCGCAACCTTCATATCCAGGGCAGCCTCGTCAATACCGGTAACAATTACGACCTGGCGCTGGTCGGCCGTGGCTGGTTCCAAATCGAGACGCCGGATGGGGAGACGGTCTATACCCGCTCCGGCGCCTTCAACACCAATGCCACCGGGCAATTGGTCACGATCGACGGCTATACGGTCGTCCCCGGCATCACCGTGCCGCAGGATGCGAGCGAGATCGTCTTCAGTTCCTCCGGTCAGGTGATGGTGCGCATCGGCAATGACACGGAGCTTCAGGAAATCGGTCAGCTGACGATCGCGAATTTCATTAATGAAGCGGGCCTCGAGCCCATGGGCGAGAACCTGTTCCGCCAGACGCCCGCTTCCGGCGAAGCCATCGTCGGGACGCCGGCCGATCCGGGCTACGCGCAGATCAAGCAGAACTATCTCGAGTCCTCGAACGTCGATGCGGTCAAGGAAATCACCGACCTGATCTCGGCGCAGCGGGCCTATGAGATGAATTCCAAGATCATTCAGGCCGCGGACGAAATGGCGGCCACGGTGAGCAAGAACCTCAGGTAACGCAAGCAGGGGGCAAACATGACGTTTCGCCAGTCCGCCGCAAGGGCAGCATTCGCAAGCGGCGCCGTACTTCGGGTGCAGGCCATCGGTTTTGTCGCGGTCGCCGCGTTTTTCTCGCCAGCGCTCGCCGCCGGGGAACGGCCGACAGCCGTCATCCCGACTCAGACGATCTATCCCGGCGAGACGCTGGAAGCGGGCATGCTGGAAGTGGTGGATGTGACCAATCCCGACATCACGGACGGCTATGCGCGCTCGCTCGACGAGGTGGAAGGCAAGGTCACGAAACGGACCCTTCTTCCCGGACGGGTGATTCTCGTATCGGCACTGCGTGAGCAACATGCGGTCGAGCGCGGCTCCAAGGCGCTGCTGGTCTTCAGCAAGGGCGGACTGACGATCACCGCCACCGGTTCCCCGCTCCAGGATGCGGCGGTCGGCGACCTCATCCGTGCCCGCAACGTCGATACCGGCGTCATCGTTTCCGGTACCGTCATGGCCGACGGCACGATCCATGTGGTGGCGAAATGACGATCCGTGCATGCAAGTGGCTGCTTGCCTTCGCCGTCGCCTTTGCGGCGACGCTGACCTTCGCGCACGGCGCCGCGCGCATCAAGGACGTGGCTTCGCTGCAAGCCGGTCGTGACAACCAGCTCATCGGCTACGGTCTCGTCGTCGGCCTCCAGGGGACGGGCGACAGCCTGCGGTCCTCGCCCTTCACGGAACAGTCGATTCGCGCCATGCTGCAAAATCTCGGCATCTCGACGCAAGGGGGCGAGTCGCGGACGCGCAATGTCGCTGCCGTCCTGGTAACGGCCACGCTGCCGCCCTTTGCGAGCCCCGGCAGCCGTATCGACGTGACGGTCGGCTCGCTCGGCGACGCGAGTTCGCTGCGCGGCGGCACGCTGGTCATGACGTCGCTTTCCGGCGCCGACGGCCAGATCTACGCGGTCGCCCAAGGCTCGATCGTGGTGACCGGCTTCAATGCCCAGGGTGATGCGGCATCCCTGTCGCAGGGTGTCACGACGGCTGGCCGCGTGCCGAACGGTGCCGTCATCGAACGGGAATTGCCGGCGAAGTTCAAGGATGGTTTCAACCTCGTCCTGCAGCTGCGCAATCCGGATTTTTCCACGGCCGTCGGCATGGCGGCGGCGATCAACAACTACGCCGCGACGCAGTTCGGCGGACGCATCGCCGAGGCGCTCGACTCGCAGGCGGTGCTGGTCCAGAAGCCGAAAATGGCCGATCTCGCGCGCCTGATGGCCGATATCGAGAATCTCGTCATCGAAACCGACGTGCCGGCGCGCGTCGTCATCAACGAGAGGACGGGCACGATCGTCATCGGTCAGGACGTCCGCGTTTCCGAGGTTGCGGTCAGCTACGGCACGCTGACGGTCCAGGTGACCGAAACGCCGACGGTCGTGCAGCCGGCGCCCTTCTCCCGCGGCCAGACCGCTGTGGAACCGAACACGACAATCGAGGCGCAGGCGGACGGCGGCACGGTCGCGATCCTCAACGGCTCCAGCCTGCGTTCGCTCGTGGCCGGTCTCAACAGCATCGGCGTCAAGCCGGACGGAATCATCGCGATCCTCCAGAGCATCAAAACGGCGGGAGCCCTCCAGGCGGAGCTTGTGCTGCAATGACCGCAGATCTCTTTCATCTCATTCGCACGTCCCGGCGTCTGGCTTTCGGCTCGGCCTGCGGGGCGCTGATGCTCGCCATGCCGGGCGCCTTCGCCCAGGACGTCACCGCGCCGCCCGCCGAAAACGCGACGGCGAACGAAATCCAGCAGTTCTGCACCAATATCGCCGATGCCGCGCGCGACCAGCGTTACCTGCTGCAGCGCAAGGACCTGGAAACGCTGAAAGCGAGCGTCGACGAGCGCATCTCGGTACTCGAACAGCGCCGGGCCGAATATGAAGACTGGCTGACGCGCCGCAACGAATTCCTGAAGCAGGCCGAGCTTGGCCTCGTCGACATCTACAAGGCGATGAAGCCGGACGATGCCGCCGGCAAGCTCGAGATGGTGCGCCCGGAAATCGCCGCGGCGATCGTCATGAAACTGCCGGCGCGCCAATCTTCTCTGATCCTCGGCGAAATGAGCGACGACAAAGCGGCAGTGCTTACCAATATCATCTCCAGCGCCAGCGATCCGAACACCTCGAAGGAGCCGTCATGAGAAAGCAATTCACGGCCGTCCTGGCCGTTGGCCTCCTTGCGGGATGTCAGAGCCAGGCCTTCAGGGAGATCGGCCAGGCGCCATCGATGAGCCCGATCGGCAGCGGCCTGCAATATACCCAGACGCCGCAACTCGCCGCCTATCCGAAGCAGCCGCATCAGATCACCAACGGCTTTTCCCTTTGGAACGACCAGCAGGCGGCGCTTTTCAAGGATGCGCGCGCGATCAATGTTGGCGATATCCTCACGGTCGATATCCAGATCAACGACAAGGCATCCTTCGACAACAAGACCGACCGCAGCCGCACCAATTCCAGCGGCTTCAACATCGGCGCCAACGGCGCATCGCAAACGAGCGACTTCGACTGGTCCGGCAATCTGAAATACGGCTCGAACACGAAGACGCAGGGCGACGGCACTACGGAACGCTCGGAAAAGCTCAGGCTGCTCGTCGCCGCGGTCGTCACCGGCGTCCTCGAGAACGGCAACCTCTTGATCAGCGGCTCCCAGGAAGTGCGCGTCAACCATGAACTGCGCATCCTCAATGTTGCGGGCATCGTGCGGCCGCGGGACGTCGACGCCAACAACGTCATCTCCTACGACCGCATCGCCGAGGCGCGCATCTCCTATGGCGGCCGCGGCCGCCTGACCGAAGTGCAGCAGCCGCCCTATGGCCAGCAGGTCATGGATCTGATCTCACCGATCTGATCGGCGGCGATCGGCAGGGTTCTAGAGTTGGTGCCCCCGGTCTCCCCTCTTGTGGGGGAAATGCCCGGTCCACCCTCCGCAGCTGCAGCGCAGCTGCGGAGGGTAGACCGGGCAGGACAGAGGGGGGGGGGTAACAACGGGCACCTCAATCGTAGCAAGACCGATAAGGAGCGGCGCCATGGAAGAGACCGACGACAAGCAGACGAAGTCCCCCTCGTTGATCATGACCGTCGCCGCTGTGGCGGTGCTGACGCTCGTGGCCGGCGGCGGGGGGTGGCTGGTCGGCGCCGCGATTGCGCCGCCGCCCCCGGAGCCCGGGAAAACGGCCGAAGTGTCGCCGGAGGCCACGGGCGCCGAGGGCCTGCCGAAACTCGCCACCGAGGAGAACGGCATCGTTCAGCTCGAGCCGATCACGACGAACCTCGCCTATCCTTCGGAGAACTGGATCCGCCTCGAAGTGGCTCTCCAGTTCAACGGCGCCCCCGACGTCGCGCTCGCGGAAGTGATCCATCAGGATATCGCCGCCTATCTGAAGACCGTATCGCTGCAGCAGATCCAGGGACCGCGCGGCTTTCAATATCTCCGGGATGACATCCAGGAGCGGGTTGACCTGCGCTCAGACGGGCGCGTAACGAATGTGATGTTCAGAACCTTCGTCATCCAATGATTCGCTGATGCTCCGAATTGCTGCGTTTATAGTCGCCATGATGGCGATGTCGGGAATTGCCGGGGCGCAGAGCTTCCCTGCCGATATCCTCAATACCCCTGTCGACGGTTCGGTGGCCTCCTGGATCATCCGCACCTTCGGCCTCTTAACCGTGCTTTCGGTGGCGCCGGGTATCCTGATCATGGTGACGAGCTTCCCGCGCTTCGTCATCGCTTTCGCGATCCTGCGCTCGGGCATGGGGCTGGCGACGACGCCGTCGAACATGATCATGGTGTCGCTGGCGCTGTTCATGACCTTCTATGTCATGGCGCCGACCTTCGACAGCGCCTGGCGCACGGGCATCGATCCGCTGCTCAAGAACGAGATTACGGAAACCGAGGCGATGCCACGCGTCGCGGAGCCTTTCCGCAAATTCATGCTCGCCAACACCCGCGACAAGGACCTGCAGCTCTTCATCGACATCGCCAAGGAAAAGGGCCAGACGGTCGTCGTCAACGACCAGGTGGATCTGCGTGCCGTCGTGCCCGCCTTCATGATCTCGGAAATCCGCCGCGGCTTCGAGATCGGCTTCCTGATCATGCTGCCCTTCCTGGTGATCGACCTCATCGTCGCGACCATCACCATGGCCATGGGCATGATGATGCTGCCGCCGACGGCGATCTCGCTTCCCTTCAAGATACTCTTCTTCGTGCTGATCGACGGCTGGAACCTGCTTATCGGGAGTTTGGTGCGCTCGTTTACGTGAGGCGGTGGCAACGCGTAGCTGCCTGATCGCCGAGGTCCAAGGCTTGGGCGGCGTTTTTCCTGCCGCGAAGCCAACATCCTGAAACCGAACGGGACTACTCGCTCGCTGAGAACAACGACGAACCAAGGCTTTACGGTGGGCGCTACATGCATTATATATTCTCCACAAGGAGAATGATTATGGTCGCATCACATGCCTATACACCTGCCGAGGCGGCGGCTGTCAGCGAAATCGCTGTAAAGTCGGTGCACAACGCGATCGACAAGCGGATCATCGCAACTCATCTGACCGGCAGCAAGGGTCGAGCCCTCACCGATGAGGATCTGCTTCGGTTGAAGCTCTGGTATGGCGTCGGATCGATCTTGTCTGCCGAGCGTCGTAAGCGTCTGTTCGATACCATCGACCAGAACCCCGATGCCGATACTGTAAGGGCTGACGACTATCTCATTGTCGACGTTGCACGGGCAAGGGAGCAGTTGGCCGCGCGCGCCGAGGCGCTTCGAGAAGCTGAACGCAGGATCGGGAGCGTGAAGGGCGTCGTGGGCGGAGAACCGGTTTTCATCGGAACTCGCGTTCCAGTACGAACGATTGCCGCGATGAAGGCGCAAGGTGCAAGCACCGCGGAAATCGTCGAGGGTTATCCTTCGCTCACCGAGCGCATGGTGGAACTCGCTGAGATCTGGGCTGCGGCTCATCCCGCCAGGGGACGGCCGCGGAAGCTTTCGGAGCAGGGCCTGAAGGTGAAATCCGTGAAGCGTCTGCATCTTCGGAACGAGCGCGCCCCAAAACCCTCCCGCTCAACCTCGTGAAGTTTCTTATTGATGAATGCCTTCACACGTCTCTCGTGGCCGTGGCACAAGCTCACGGCCACGATTGTTTCCACGTCAACTGGCTCGGGCTGAGCGGCGAAACCGACTGGGATCTGATGCCTCGGATCATCGAGGGGGACTTCACGTTCGTCACGAACAACGCTCGAGATTTCCGGAAGCTCTATGCAAAAGAAGAACTACACACGGGCCTGGTGATTATTGTGCCGCAGTGCTTCCTGAACTGCAGCGAGAACTGTTTGGCCTCATTTGCAGGAACTGGAAACGGCGACTGATATCGTCAACGAAGTCATCGAGGTGACACTCGATGGAGGGGACGATGCGGTTCTCACGCGCTACTTTCTTCCTGAACCTTGATCGCCACCTGGGTGATCACTTTCCAACGATCCTGGAGGTGCTGCGATAGCGGTTTGCTGACCGAACGGAAGGACCGCCTGGTCCGGGCAACACGGCATGGTGCGCCAAATTGGGTGCAGGACACCGGACTTTGGGGGCTTGGTGGTGACTCCAACATAATCAGATCGCTCGAACGCCTTGATCAGCCGATGGACCCTGCGCTGGCGGCACCCCCTCTGGCCGGCTCACCCTCCGCAGTTGCAGGGCAGTTGCTGCGGAGGACGGGCAGGCCAGAGGGGGTGTGGCTTGTCGCCGTCACTGGCGAGACTTTCCGCCGGCATCTTCACCCCGATAACATCGCGTTAAGCATAAAATTTCACGCACGATTAACCATGTTTTTGCCTGAGCCTGTCGCCCTTGCCCCGGTTAAGTACTTGGCAATGAATGGCTGCGAGTTTCGTCCTCACACGACGGGTTTGGCGTCCTTCACGAGTTGAGCGGAGCCGAGTGGCATGAGGCCGGATCGCCGTGACCGGTAACGAACTCCGGTATGTCCCCCCCCATCCGTATTTCGTAAGGGACAAACGAAAATGACGAGCATTCTCACCAACACCTCCGCAATGGCCGCGCTGCAGACCCTGCGCTCGATCTCCTCCAGCATGGAAGAGACGCAGGCGCACGTTTCCTCCGGCCTGCGCGTCGGTTCCGCTTCGGACAACGCCGCCTACTGGTCGATCGCGACCACGATGCGCTCCGACAACATGGCGCTTTCGGCCGTCCAGGACGCGCTCGGCCTCGGCGCCGCCAAGGTCGACACCGCCTATGCCGGCATGGAATCGGCGATCGAGGTCGTCAAGGAAATCAAGGCCAAGCTCGTTGCCGCCACCGAAGACGGCGTTGACAAGGACAAGATCCAGGAAGAAATCACCCAGCTTCAGGAKCARCTGACGAGCATTGCCGAGGCAGCTTCCTTCTCCGGCGAAAATTGGCTGCAGACGGATCTGACGGCGGCTGGTGGTWCCGAGACGAAGAGCGTCGTCGGTTCGTTCGTGCGTGACGCGTCGGGCAATGTCTCYGTCAAGAAAGTCGACTACACGCTCGACAATACCACGGTCCTGTTCGACGAAGGCGGCAATACCGGCATTCTGGATGCACAGACTTCYATTGAGGACGACAGCATCACCCTGACCGTTAACCTGGACGGTGTCGAGACCGAGGTTACCGTCGTGACCTACACGACGGATGACGTGATCGCCGATACGGGCAGCGTCTTTACGGGCGATTCGGCAACCGGCGGTACGCTCAGCTACGTCAAGGTCGCTRACGACACCTGGGTTGAAGCGGTTGACCAGTCCACGGTTCCGACGCAAGAAGTTGCCTATAACGACGGCACGACCTCTTGGGCGATCGACACCACCAAGACGCCAGGCACCGTCACCACCGCCTCCGTCGCGGATCTGACGATCGACAACAACACGACCTCTGGCCAGCTCGACCAGCTCATCCAGATGGTCGAYGACGCTCTGACCTCCATGACCAGCGCTGCCGCGTCGCTCGGCTCGATCTCTTCGCGTATCGACATGCAGAGCGACTTCGTCTCCAAGCTGACCGACTCGATCGACTCCGGCGTCGGCCGTCTCGTCGATGCCGACATGAATGAGGAATCGACCCGACTGAAGGCCCTGCAGACGCAGCAGCAGCTCGCCATCCAGTCGCTGTCGATCGCCAATACCTCTTCGGAAAACATCCTTACCCTCTTCCGTTAATCGGATCAGGCGTCGGGATAGTCTCCCTCTCATCGAAATCGAAACCGCGCTTTGGAAGGGGCGCGGTTTCTTTCGTTGTGCGCAGGGAGCGTCGGCTTTTCCATGCCGAAACCGACCCGTTGCACATTCGGTAATTGAGCAATTCTTCACGCAGCTTAACGATCCGTTAACCGCATTAACCTTTTGTTAACCATTGCCAGTTAACGCTTCGTTAAGGACGATGGTCTGGCCGCCCAGGGCAAAAAGGCGCCAGCGCGCATGACGCCGCACCGTCGTCGTCGGCGCTTGGCCGGATGCTCCTTTCCCCTACAGGGCAAACAACAATGACCAGTATTTTGACCAATCCAGCCGCCATGGCTGCATTGCAGACCCTGCGCGCGATCAACAGAAATCTCGAAGTGACCCAGGCCCGGATTTCCTCCGGTTACCGCGTCGAAACGGCGGCCGACAACGCCGGCTACTGGTCGATCGCGACGACCATGCGTTCCGATAATTCGGCGCTCGACACCGTTCATGATGCGCTCGGCCTGGGTGCCGCCAAGGTCGACACCTTCTATGCGGGGCTCGACACCGTCGTGGAGGTCATGAGCGAGATCAAGGCCAAGCTCGTCGCGGCGCAGGAGCCGGGTGTCGACAAGGATAAGATAAACTCGGAAATGATCCAGCTGAAGAGCCAGCTGGTCTCGGCCGCTCAGTCGGCCTCCTTCTCCGGCGAGAACTGGCTCTACAACGACGCGACGGCGGCAATCGGCACCAAATCGGTTGTCGCCTCGTTCAACCGCAGCGCCGACGGCAGCGTTGCCGTTTCGAAACTCGACTACGACACGTCCACATCCGTTCTCGTGGATGTGGAAGACGCAAGTCGCGGCATGCTCACCAAGGCGGTGGACGCGGATGCGCTCGATCCGGACGCGACCGGCACGCCGCGCGAATACTACCTGCTCGCGGTGGGGACCGTCCCCACCGGCGCAACCGAGATCGCGATCGATGATTCGACGACGGACGACGAACTGACAGACATGCTCCGCGTCGTCGACGATCTCATCCAGCAACTGACCGACTCCGCCGCGACACTCGGTGCCATCACCAAGCGCATCGAGATGCAGGAAGGTTTCATCGCCAATCTGATGGACGTGATTGACAAGGGTGTCGGCCGTCTCGTGGACGCGGACATGAACGAGGAATCGACGCGGCTAAAGGCGCTGCAGACGCAGCAGCAGCTCGGCATCCAGTCGCTCTCGATCGCCAATACCAACTCGGAGAACATACTGCGCCTGTTCCAGCAGTAAGAGCGGGTTCCGGCGTGTGAGGAGGGGGAGTGGGATGATGGCAGCTACCCCCCTCTGCCCTGCCGGGCATCTCCCCCACAAGGGGGGAGATTGACTCGCGGCCAGCCCGTCGCCCCAAACAAGAGGCTTGCCATACAGAACTGCTGGATGGGCACCGCGCGTGCCACATCCGATCTCCCCCCTTGTGGGGGAGATGGCCGGCAGGCCAGAGGGGGGTGCGGCACCCGCATCCGTCATTGAGGGGATCTGTGCCCCTAGGCAGGTTCCAAACACTTCCTTCCGCCGTGCCGCCGGTCATCGGCATGGCGGGAGCCGGTTGGACCGCGCTATTGCCCTGGCGCGGTCCAACACCTTCATTTTCGCACAAGTTTGACCAGATAGCCTTTCCTCGCGTCGGATGATTGCCGGCCCAAGATGGTTTTGCGCCGCCGCGGGCATTGGTCAGCCTGGGCCCGCCCCGGCCTGCCGATGGTGATCGAGAATGTTGGTCCTGTCGCTGTCTCGGGCGATCGGGACCGAAGGAGACAGTTCAAACGTGTCAGGCTCATTGGATTTCCGGGCCATGAGGCAGCCTCTGCCGGAGTGGCGGTGTGCGTCGGCTTTCGCGTGCGGGCAGGGGAGGCGCCCATGAGCGCATCGCTTTCCCGCTACCTCAAGGATTTCAGCGCGCCGAAGATCGAGCTCACGCGGATGCCGCCGAAATATTTTGCGGATCTCGATGGGGGCTTTCCCGACGGTGAGACCGCTGCGAGGCCCGCAATGCCCGAGATCGATATCGATGCCGAGCGCCGAGCGGCCTTCGAAGAGGGCCGCGCCGAAGCCACGGGCGAACTCGTTGCCGAGCACCAGCGGGAAATCGCCGAGCTGAAGGCCCGCCATGCGGAGGAGATGGCGGCCCTGACCCGGCGCCTGCACGAGGATGCCGCCCGAAATGTGGCCGCCCAGTTTTTGGAAATGACCGAGCGGCTGGCGCTGGCACTCGGCGACCAGACGGCGCGCGTGCTGGCGCCCGTCATGGAAGACGCGCTGCTTAGCCGCGCCATAGAGAATCTCGCAGACCTCATCCGCCAGGGGACCGCCGCCGGCGAGGATCTGGCGATAAGCGTCAAGGGGCCGCTTGCTCTCTTCGAGGCGCTGAAGGGTCATCTGCCCGATGACACGATGGTGTTTCGCCACGTGGAGGCGGCCGATGTCGATGTCACGGTCGAATTCGGCGATGCCATCCTGGTGACCAGGATTGCCGCCTGGTCCGATACCGTCCGGAAGGTTCTGGCATGAGCAATGAAAGCCATCACAACGGCAAGAACGAGATCATCATCGTCAAGCGTTCCAGCGGTGGCCATGGCGATCATCACGGCGGCGCCTGGAAGATCGCCTATGCCGACTTCATGACGGCAATGATGGCCTTCTTCCTGGTCATGTGGCTGATCAACGCGGCCAACGAGGAAACGAAGGCGGCGATCGCCGCCTATTTCAATCCGGTGCAGTTGACCCAGGAGAAACCCTCCGAAAAGGGGTTGAAAGACCCGGCCAAGGACGCCGAGGGCGAAGAGAAGCAGCAGCGTTCGAAGGCCGAAGGCGATCAGACGAAATCCGGCGGCTCGGCGAAGACCGGCGATCAATTGACCGCGACCTCCGGCGAAGAGACCAAATATTCCGACGCGGATTTCTTCGAGAATCCCTATTCCGTTCTTTCCGAAATCGCGCAGGAGGTCGGCCAGCAGGCCAATATCAGCGTCAAGGGCGAGGGCGGCGCGGCTCAGTCGGGCCCGTCGACCGGCGCCGACGGCGGCGAGGCCTATCGCGATCCGTTCGATCCGGACTTCTGGACCAAGCAGGTCGAAGTCAAGCGGGCCGGCAATACGGAGAAGAGCAACGTCGCGGAGGAGCAGGAAACCGCGCTGGGGCAGGACGACGTCTCGGAGCCGATGAACGGCAAGACGCCCGCCGAGACGGCCGAGACCGCACAGAAACCCACCGATGACGGGGAAGCTGCCAAGGGCGAGGCAGAGGCGCAGGATCAGGAGAAACAGAAAGAGCAGGAGAAGCAGAGGCAAGCGGACGCGCTGAAGGCGGAAATCCAGAAGGCGGTCGGCGGCGAGGCGGGGCGGCTGCTCGAGGGGCTCGTCGTGTCGCCGACCGAGGGCGGTCTCTTGGTGACGATCAGCGAGCAGTCGGATGCGCCGATGTTTTCCGTCGGCTCCGCCGTGCCGCAAAAAGAACTCGTGTTCGCCATGGAGAAGATCGGCAGCCTGCTCGCCACGCGCCAGGGGGCCGTCGCTATCCGCGGCCATACGGACGGCCGCCCCTACAAGGACGGAACCTACGACAACTGGCGCCTGTCTGCGGCGCGCGCGCAAAGCGCCTATTACATGCTGGTGCGCGGCGGCCTCAAGGAAGAGCGCGTCAGCCAGATCAGCGGCTTTGCCGACCGACGCCTGCAGGTGCCGGATGATCCTTACGCGCCGGCCAACCGCCGCATCGAAATCCTGTTGCAGTCGGGGCAGGGTTGAGCGCGATGCTGAAGCGGCTAAGCAGGTTCCGGAAAGGTGTCCCATGGTTTTTCGATAGGAGCCTGCGTCAAACAAAAAGCAGGTTCCGGAAAAGTGTCCCACGGTTTTCCGATAAGAACCTGCGTCAGACAAAAGAATCCAAGAAGACATTCGTGGGTTTTGCCGCGAATATCTTCTTGGGCGCCATTCTGGTGACATCGGCTCTCGCCGTTCCGATTGCGTCCGGCGTCGCACGGGCGAACGAGGGACAAGAGCTCGCGCCGTTCAAGATGATCCGGTCGCTGCAATATATCCAGGATTCCGTCGTGCTCGGCGATCATTCCGCGAGCGAGATGCAGCGCTTCATCCTGAGTGAAATCGACAGGCGCCTGCGCACGGCCGATCAGGCGCTGTTCCGTGATCCCCGCAATATCGATGCGGCGCTCGTCTATGTCATGAGCGGCGGCAATCCGGAAACGCTGGATCTCTTGACGGACCGCGACGTCGAGGGGAACTTCGACACCCGCGTCACCGATGCCCTGCGGCAATATCTGCGCGGCAAAGGTCCGCTGATCGTCGAGCAGCTCTCCAAGGCAGCGCCCGAATACCGCAATTCCCGCATCGGCCCCTATCTCTTCCTGATTCTCGGCAACGCCGCGTCGCAGCAGGATCCCGTCGCCGCAATGAAATATTACGACTGGGCGCGCCTGACGGCGCCCGGCTCCATTATCGAGGAGGCGGCGCTTCGCCGTTCCGTGGCGCTGGCGGTACAGGCCGGCGATCCCGAAAAAGGGTTTCGCTACGCGCTGAACTATGCCCGACGTTATCTGACATCGCCCTATGCCAGCCAGTTCGCCGATGTCTTCGTCGAGCTGGCGGTCGTCCATTTCGGTGAGGCGGCCGAGCGGCGGGTCGACGAGGTCCTTGGCTTCATGGATCCGCCACGCCAGCGCGAGATCTTTTTGCGCATTGCGCGGCGGGCGGCGATCGCCGGCCGCCAGCCGCTGGCGTTGCTCGCGTCCCAGCGCGCCGAGGAACTGGTCGGGGTCGGCGGTTCGCGATCGCAGCTGCTGGCAAGCTTCTATCAGGGGCTCGCCGCCGTTCCCTCGGCGGATGTCTTCGCTGCCGCGCAGACGATCACGGCCATTCCGGAGGAAAAGCTCTCGCAGCGCGACCGCGCCCTGCGGCAGGCAGCGAAGGCGATTGCCGATGCGGTCATTCGACCGCCACAGGATGTAAGTTCCGCGCAAGCATCCCCGGCTACAGCTGAAGATCGCCTTCGCAACGAGGGCGAACCGGAGCCGGAGGAGACCGGAAGCGGGATGAGCCCCTTTGCCGCACCGGCCGAGGCGGGCGTGCCCGATGGAGCGCCCGCGAGCGCGGAAATTGCCGCGCCGGGCGATCCGGCATTCGACGGCTTTCTTGCCGATGGGCACTCGAAGATCAAGGAGATCGATGCGCTCCTGGAGGAGGAAGGACCATGAACCCTCTCAACGAGACTTTGCGCGCTCCCGCCGCCGTCTCCGGCTTCGGTCCCGGTTCGCGGCAGGGCGGCCGGGATCAGCGCCCGGGCGAAGCGGGCGCCTTCGAGACTGCGGTCGCCGATGCCGGCCGGAAAAAGGGGGCGGGACAAAAGGCGGCGCCGGATGCGGCCCAGAATGCCGCCGACGCAGCAGCAACGGATTTGCAACTGGCGGGGGATGTCGTGCTCGATCGCGGCGGCAAGGCCATGCTCGCCGCAAGCGACGCCGTCGAGCCGAGCGATGGCCTCGAAGCCTCGGCTGATGAGACGCCTTCTCAGGACGGACAACCGCGGGTGGCCAACGCGCATCAGAAGGCGTTGACCCGCCTGCAGCAACTGGCGGGTGGGACGATGCCGAAACGCGGCGCCACCGTTGAGGACGAAGCGCCTGTTCGGACCGCAGACGCAAATGGCGGGAAAGCGCATGAGGTGGCTGTGAGCGCCGAAAGGGGCGATGCCGTCGACGGCGAAGCGCCGGACGCCGGCACCGCTTCCGCCGAGCCCACGGCCGGCTCCGTCAATGATCTCCTGGGCCTGCTCGGCGGACCGGTGCAGGCGGCGACCAGTATTCCGGCGGAAGGCAAGGCGACCCGCGTGTCGGGCGAGCGTAATACGGCTGGCCCTGCAGCAAAGATCGACGCGGGCGAACTCGCGACGGCTGAAGATCATTCGACGGCGAAACGTTCCGATGACGGCGCGACGGACCAGCTTTTCCGCTTCGCCCGCGCCGATGGCAAGGGCCAGGCGGTATCCATGAATATCTCGGCGGATGGCGAGCGTGTTGCCGTCGAGAGCGGCGGATCATCCCCGGCAGCCAGAACCGAAGCGATTACCGTCCTGGAAGCCCGCCGCTATCTTGGCGTGGCCATGAACTCAAATTCGGCGTCGGTCACGAGCGCGATCGCCGGTGACGGCCAATGGGCGCAGGCGCTCCAGTCGAGCCTTGCCCTGAGCCAGCCGGAGGCGCTGGGCCAGGCGGGCAAAACCCTTAACACGCTGAAGATCCAGATGCACCCGATCGACCTCGGCGCGGTTACGGCGACATTGCGCCTCAAGGACGACGAACTCCAGGTCGAACTGAAGGTGGAGACGGGCGACGCCTATCGGCAGTTGCGCGACGATCAGAGCGAGATGGTGAGAGCCCTTCGCGCCCAGGGCTTCGCGGTCGACCAGGTGAACATCACCCTCAGTGCCGGCGGCGACACGTCGAGCGGCAATGGCTCGCAGGCTCAGGCCGGTCTCGGCCAGTCCGGGCGCGAGCGGGCCGGTGAGGGCAATGGCGAAGGACGTCAGCGGCAGGACGGCAGCCAACCCGCCGCGGCAGAGAGGTGGACGGGCAATGACGGAACGGATGATGCGTCGACTGGCGCTGAGCGCGCTCGCGCTGGTTACGTCTACATGTAGTGCCCTGGCGAGCGCGGGCGCCTGCGAAGGTGAAATCGTCGCTGCCGCTGCGAAGTATGGCGTTCCCACCGGCATTCTCTATTCGGTCGGCCTGGCGGAGACCGGCCGGAAGGGATCCCTTCAGCCCTATGCGATGAATATCGAGGGCAAGGCCTATTTCGGAAGCAGCGCGCAGGACGTTCTGGCACACTTTGATGCGGCGCGGGCGCGTGGCGCAAAGCTCATCGATCTCGGTTGCATGCAGATCAATTATCACTTCCACGGCGAGCATTTCCGTTCGCCGGAGGAAATGCTCGATCCGCGCCGGAATGTCGAATACGCCGCCCGATTCCTGTCCGACCTGCGCGCCAGGCACGAGAGCTGGACGATGGCCGTTGCACGCTACCACGCCGGGCCAAACAACGATCCGGCGCAAAAGCAATATGTCTGCCGGGTCATCGCCAATCTCGTCGCGACCGGCTACGGCAAGTGGACGCCGAACGCGGCGCAGTTCTGCAAATAGCAATCATCAGTTGCATATCTGACGTCGGTTCCGCATTGTGGCCACAATGCGGAGAGATTGTGACTGCAAGGACTTTTGTCGCACGGCGTTAACTTTTCCACGCGGAGATAGTGGCATGGTTAACAAGTGCCTACTAGATATAGATCAAATCGGCACCCGATCCTTAATCAACTATTAAAATCGCCCATTAATTTTATCTAGTTGTTCGTGAATCCCACGATTCGTACTTCTCAACCAGTGAGACACCCATACTGATTCGGAGGCGGACGAATGATCGTGGTGGTTGATGAAAGAGGGCTTGTAAAGGACGGCTATACGTCCCTGTTTGGACGCGAGGGCATTCCCTCGACGGGCTTCGATCCGAAGGAATTTGGCGAATGGGTGAGCACAGCTGCCGATTCCGACATCGATGCCGTCGAGGCCTTCCTGATCGGCCAGGGCGAGAGCGCGCTGGCCCTGCCGCGGGCCATTCGCGACCGCTCCGAGGCTCCCGTCATCGCGATGAGCGACACGCCGTCGCTCGAGACCACGCTGGCGCTGTTCGATTGCGGCGTCGATGATGTCGTGCGCAAGCCGGTTCATCCGAGGGAGATCCTTGCGCGCGTCGCGGCGATCCGCCGGCGCCTCAAGGCAATCGCCAACTACACAGATATCGGGGCGATTCGCGTCTTTGCCGACGGACGCGACCCGGAGATCGACGGCGAGGTTTTCGCCTTGCCGCGCCGCGAGCGGCGCATCCTTGAATACCTCATCGCCAATCGCGGCCGCCGTGTCTCCAAGTCGCAGATATTCAATGCCATCTACGGCATTTTCGACGAGGACGTCGAGGAGAATGTCGTCGAAAGCCATATCAGCAAGCTGCGCAAGAAGCTGCGCAAGAAGCTCGGCTTCGACCCGATCGATTCCAAGCGCTTCCTTGGCTACTGCATCGACTGGAACTGAGGCCGAACTGCGGAATATCCAACCAAGACAGGTTCACGCAAGGCCTGGCTTCTAGTCTCCGGAAGAAGCAGGAAACGAGGATCGAAATGAGTCTCTATGGTACCATGAGAACGGGCGTCTCAGGCATGAACGCCCAGGCCAACCGACTCAGCACGGTGGCTGAGAACATCGCAAATTCCAGCACGGTCGGCTACAAGCGTGCATCGACTGAATTTTCCTCGATGATCCTGCCATCGAGCAGCGGATCCTATAATTCCGGCGGCGTCCAGACCCAGGTGCGCTACAGCATTGCCGACCAGGGGGCGACGACCTACACGAGCTCGGCCAGCGACCTCGCAATCAGCGGCGGCGGCTTCTTCATCGTCCAGGGCGCCAATGGCCAGGAATACCTGACTCGCGCCGGAGCCTTCGTCCAGGACGACCAGGGCAATCTCGTCAATGCCGCCGGCTTCACGCTGATGGGCTACGAATACCAGGCCGGCGTCGATCCGACAGTCGTCGTCAACGGGTTCGACGGTCTGACCAAGGTCAATCTGGCCTCGGAAGGCCTGACGGCGACCGGGTCGACCGCGGGCTCGATGGGCGCGAACCTGCCCTCAGGCGCCGCGAACGGTGACGTATTCACGACCTCGCTCATCGTCTACGACAGCCAGGGCAACACGCGCATCCTGGATTTCAATTACGAGAAGCTTGCCGATAACCAGTGGGGATTGGAGATCATCGATCGGACGTCGAGCACGTCTCTCGGGACGGCGACCCTCGATTTCGACGCCGACGGCGTGTTGACGACCTCGCCGGCGACCTTGGCACTCAATGGTGGCGCGATCAGCCCGATCGCCGGGACTGGCGCCGTTCTCAACGATATCGACATCGACTTCTCCAAGACGACCCAGCTCGGAACCTCCTTCACGCCGGACGGCGGCAAGATCGACGGGAACGCGCCGAGCAAGATTTCAGGCTACCAGATCGATTCGGACGGTGTCGTCTATATCAAATATGCCAATGGCGAACTCGAGCCGCGCTACCGCATCGCGCTTGCCAATGTCCAGAGTCCCGACAAGCTGGTGCCACAGTCGGGCAACGTCTACTCGCAAGGCGTGGATTCCGGCGTCATCATTACCGGGTTTGCCGGCTCCGGCAGCTTCGGCACTATTCTCTCCGGCGCATTGGAGAGCTCGAACGTCGACATCGCTGACGAGCTGACGTCGATGATCGAGTCGCAGCGCAACTACACGGCCAACTCCAAGGTCTTTCAGACCGGCTCGGAGTTGCTCGAAGTCCTTGTGAATCTGAAGCGGTAATTCGAAGAAAACGGTCCCAGCATGTCGTTGTCCTCCGCAATCGCGATTGCACAGTCAGCATTCAGCACCACGGCGCAGCAGACCGCCACGGTGTCGAAGAACGTCGCCAATGCGGGCAACGCGGATTATTCACGCCGCATGGCCATGCTGGGGACCACCGCGAACGGCGCTCAGATCGTCTCCATCTACCGCGCGCAGAACGAGGCGCTCTTCAAGCAGAACCTCGCCAGTATTTCGCAATCCTCCGCGCAGAACAGCCTGCTCTCGGGGCTGGAGATATTGAAGTCCGCGCTCGGCGGCAATGACTACGAGACGGCGCCCTCGACCTATCTCTCGGCCTTTCGCAACAGTCTCCAGACCTTCGCTTCGACACCGGGCAATTCGACGCTTGCCGCCACCGTGGTGGCAGACGCAACCGACCTTGCCAATTCGATCAGCAACACGGCTGCGGCCGTCCAGGCACTGCGTCTCGACACCGACAAGGAGATCGCCGAGGAGGTCGCCAATCTGAATGCGCTGCTGGCGCAGTTCGAAACGGCGAACAATGCGGTCAAGGCCGCGACGGCGGCGGGAGCGGATACGACCGCCGCGCTCGACGAGCGCGACAAGCTCTTGAAGCAGATATCGGAACTGGTCGGCATCTCGACGGTCACCAGGGCCAACAACGACACCGTCATCTACACGACCGGCGGCACCGTTCTCTTCGAAACCCTGGCGCGGCAAGTCAGCTTCACGCCGACCTCGGCCTTTGACGCCAACACCACCGGCAACGCCATCTTCGTCGACGGCGTGCCGACTGCGGCCGGCTCAGGCGCCGATACGACCGCGCAGGGCAAACTTGCGAGCCTTCTGCAGATGCGCGACGACATCGCGCCAAGCTTTCAGTCCCAACTCGACGAGATGGCGCGCGGGCTGGTGGACCTGTTCCAGGAAGGCGGTTCTCCCGGCCTGTTCACCTGGGCGGACGGCACCGTTCCCCCCGCCGGCATGATCGAGGCAGGCATAGCGAGTTCCCTGACGGTCAATCCCCTTGCGAAGTCGAATCCTTTCCTCCTGCGTGACGGCGGCTTCAACGCCGTCATCTCCAATGTGGACGGTGCGTCGGGCTATACGGAACTGCTCGACGGCTACATCGCCGCCATGGACACCGACATGGCGTTCGACGCGGCGACGGGACTCGACGGGACGAGCTCGATCATGGAACTCGCGGCCGCATCGATCGGCTGGTTTGAGCAAATTCGCAGCGCTGCCTCCACCGCAGACGAAAACAAGACGGCGCTTCTGGCGCGCACTGAAGAGGCGCTCGGCAAGGTGACCGGCGTCAGCATCGACGAGGAAATGTCGCTGCTCCTTGACCTTGAGCAATCCTACAAGGCATCGGCCAAGTTGCTCAGTACTGTGGACGCCATGATGGCGGCCCTTCTGGAAGCCGTGAGGTAATCATGAAGACATCCTTCGTTTCTAATCTGGCAGTGCAGAATGCCATGCGCCTGACCATTCAGCAGGGTCAGGCGGAACTTCTGAAGCTCGAGACGGAAGTCTCCACGGGTCGGCTTGCGGATGTAGGCGTCGCGCTTGGCTCCTCCACCGAACGCTCGGTCAGTCTGCGGCGGGAACTGACGCGACTCGAAACCCTGACTGACACGAACGCAATCGTCACCCAGAGGCTTGCTGCCTCGCAGCAATCGCTCTCGCTGATGGCGGAAGCCGCCGAGCAGGTGCGCAACACGCTCGTCACCTTCAAGGGCAATGACTCGGCGGACCAACTGTCGGTTCAGAACAGCGAGATCGTGAGCGCCATGTCGATGTTCACGGCGGCCGCGAACACGTCCTTCAACGGCGAATTTCTCTTTGCGGGCATCAATACCGACGTGATGCCCTTCCAGGACTACATTGCCGCCGGCTCGGCGGCGAAGGCGACCTTCGACACCGAACTTGCGGCCTATATGACGGCGAACGGCATCGCTTCAATGGGCGACTTCACCAAGGCGCAGATGGAAGATTTCATCACCAACACGCTGGCCCCGCTCTACGACGACGACGCCCAGTGGGCTGCCGACTGGTCTCAAGCATCGAGCCAGAACATGGCGAGCCGCATCAGTGCGGGTGAGGTGATCCAAAGCTCGACCAACGCGACGACGGACGGCTTCCGTAAGTTCGCCCTTGCCAGCGTGATCGCCGCTGAACTCATGGACGCAGATATAGGGTCCGAAGTGCGCACCTATCTCGGCGAAGCGGCGATCGGCTACGTCGCGGAGGCGATCACCGCCATCACCGCCCAACGCAGCACGCTCGGCATCTCCGAAGCGCGTGTGAAGAAGGCCAACACCTCGCTCGAGGTCCAGATCAATCTGATCAACACGCACATTACCGATCTCGAGGGTATCGACGCCTATGCGGCCTCGACCCGGATGAACACTTTGCTAACGCAGATGGAGACATCCTACACGCTGACGGCGCGGATCCAGCAGTTGAATTTGATGAACTTCCTCTGATGACTAGAGGACAAGGACAAGCATGAAGGATGTCTGAATGTATCAGTTTGCATACGCCGAGATCATGGAGGAAGGCGTAGCCGTTTCCAAGGATCGGGAGAAACAGGTCCTGAATCGCTCGATCGCGCTTTTGGAGGCGGCAAAGCAGCAGAAGGGATATTCGAGGGAGGCAATCGAGGCGATCTATTTCACACGGCGCCTCTGGATACGTTTCATCGAAGACCTGCGCACCCCGGACAACCAGCTCGACGCCGAATTGCGCGCCAATCTGATTTCCATCGGGATCTGGATTCTGAACGAAATGGAGAAGATCCGCCGGCGCGAATCCTCCAATTTCCAAGGCATTATTGATATCACCACCATCATCAGGGATGGACTGAAATGAAAAGCACACTGCGTATCTCGCTGAAGTCGGGCGAACGAATCTTTGTAAACGGCGCGGTGCTTCGCGTTGACCGCAAGGTTGCGGTCGAATTCCTGAACGACGTCACCTTCCTCTTGGAAAACCATGTCCTGCAGCCGGAAGATGCGACGACGCCGCTGAGGCAGCTATATTTCATTGGCCAGATGATCCTGATCAATCCCGAAGGGGCAGAGCAGTCGACGGCGATGTTCCGCAAGTCGGTCGTGATGCTTCTGACCTGCTTCAAGAACGAGGAAGTGCTGGCGGAACTGAAGCGCATCGACGGCCTTGTCACCCAGGGCCGCGCCTTCGAGGCACTGAAGGCGATCCGCGCCCTCTATCCAATCGAGGACCGTATCCTCAACCAGCAGGAAATGACGCCGCAGATCGTCGAGAATATCCGCAAGGAGATTGCCCCATGGCGGTAAGCGGCGTCACGTCGAGCACGTCGACGACGAACACGTCGAGCTCCAGTTCGACGAGCAGTGCGGATGCGACCGATGCGACACTGAATTACCAGAGCTTCCTGAAGCTCTTGGTTGCGCAGATGAAGAACCAGGATCCGACCGATCCCATGGACGCGAGCGAGCAGATTGCTCAGCTTGCGACCTTCTCCCAGGTCGAACAGACGATCAAGACGAACAAGAACCTCGAAAGCCTGCTCGCAAGCGAATCCTTGACGCAGGCCTCGACCTATATCGGCAGGACGATCACCAGCAGCGACGGCCAGACGAGCGGCATCGTCGCCCAGGTCGAAGTGACGTCCGATGGTGTCACGGCGATCACGACGACCGGCAAGCAGATCGCCATCCAGACCGGCATCACGGTTTCGAGCACATCGTCGGATTGATATATGCGGCGGCGGGGCGTCGCCGCTGTGGGAACAGGGTCGAGCCGCTTGACGCGAATCGACGGTGCTGTGATCCTCTTTCAATCAGCACTCAACGGCGCCACCTGATCGGAAGCGCAAGTCGCAACATCTCGAAACGGCTCCTGGCAGGACCATCCGAATGAACGAAGCAGACGCCCTCGACATCGTGCAGGCCGCAATCTGGACCGTGATCGTCGCCTCGGGGCCCGCCGTCCTGGCCGCCATGGTGGTCGGCGTCGTCATCGCCTTCATACAGGCCCTGACCCAGGTTCAGGAAATGACGCTGACCTTCGTCCCGAAAATCCTGGCGGTGATGGCGACGGCGGCGCTCTCGGCGCCCTTCGTCGGCGCGCAGATATCCATCTTCACCGACCTCATCTTCTCGCGGATCCAATCCGGGTTCTGATCGGTCGGGGATTCCTTCTCGATACCACCCTCGCGCAAGCTTGGGCCTTTAGGTCTTCCGTCATAGTTTGGGGCAGCTTGCGTGATGGCTGCCCGCCTCTCATGAAGAGACGGAAGAGACATGGCACAACAGGCGACGCTGACCATCCCGAAACTCGCACCGAAGAGCCGGGATATCGGCTTCGCGCTCGGGATCGTCATGATCCTGTCGATTCTGTTCCTGCCCATCCCGCCGTTCCTGATCGATCTGGGCCTCGCCTTTTCCATTGCCTTCTCGGTGCTGATCCTGATGGTTGCGCTGTGGATCCAGCGGCCGCTCGAATTCTCCTCCTTCCCGACGATCCTGCTGATCTCGACCATGACGCGCCTGTCGCTGAACATCGCGACCACGCGCGTCATTCTTTCGCACGGGCATGAAGGCCATGGTGCCGCCGGCGGCGTCATCTCCGGCTTCGCCAGCCTCGTCATGTCCGGCGATTTCGTGATCGGCCTGATCGTCTTCCTCATCCTGGTCACCGTCAATTTCATCGTCATCACCAAGGGCGCTACACGTATCGCGGAAGTGGGCGCGCGCTTCACGCTCGATGCGATCCCCGGCAAGCAGATGTCGATCGACGCCGATCTTTCCGCCGGCCTCATCGACGAAAAGGCGGCGCAGCACCGCCGGCGGGAACTGGAAGAGGAAAGCTCCTTCTACGGTGCGATGGACGGTGCCTCGAAATTCGTGCGCGGCGATGCGATCGCCGGCCTGATCATAACGGCGATCAACATCTTCGGCGGCATCGTCATCGGCTATCTTCGCCACGACATGCCCATCAGCCAGGCGGCCGATGTTTTCGTCAAGCTTTCCGTCGGCGACGGTCTCGTCTCGCAGATCCCGGCGCTGATCGTTTCGCTTGCCGCGGGCCTGCTCGTCTCGCGCGGCGGTACGGCCGGTTCGACGGACCAGGCGGTCGTCGGCCAACTCAGCGGCTATCCGCGCGCGCTGACGGTCGCGGCAGGCCTCGTCATTTTGCTTTCGGTCATGCCGGGTTTGCCATTCCTGCCCTTTGCCGTGCTCGGCGGCGGCATGGCCTTCCTCGGCTGGTTCATCCCCAGGCAGATCGAGGCGCTCAATGCCGAAAAGCGCGCCCAGGAAGCCGCGAAGGTGCAGGAGAGCAAGGAGGCGGACAAGGAATCCGTCAAGTCTGTACTGAAGACTGCGGAAGTCGAGCTGCTGCTCGGCAAGCAGGTCTCGACGAGATTGCTCGGCGCGCATCAGGAACTTGCCTTCCGTGTCGGCAAGATGCGCCGAAAATTCGCCCTTCAATACGGGCTCGTCGTTCCGGAGATCAAGGTCTCCGACGACATCACCATACCGGACAAGGCCTATCACATCCGCATTCACGGCACGACCATCGCGTCAAATACGGTGCGCGTCGGCGAAGTGCTGGTGGTGACCGGCGCCGGCCGCCGTCCGAGCGTGCCGGGGGACGAGATCCGCGAACCTGCCTTCGGCATGCCGGCCCTCTCTATCCTCGAGACCTTTACGGAGGACCTGAAGCGCGAGGGCTTCCACCCGATCGACAATGTTTCGGTGGTACTCACGCATTTGAGCGAGGTGATCCGCAACAACCTGCCGCAACTGCTGTCCTACAAGGACGTCAAGGTGCTGATCGAGCGGCTGGATCCCGAATACCGCAAGCTCGCGGACGAGATCTGCACCTCGCACATGTCCTATTCCGGCCTGCAGGCGGTGTTGAAATTACTGCTCGCGGAGCGGGTGTCGATCCGAAATCTTCACTTGATCCTGGAAGCCGTGGCGGAACTGGCCCCGCATGTCCGCAAGACCGAGCAGATCGTCGAGCACGTGCGCGTGCGCATGTCGCAGCAGCTCTGCGGGGACCTTGCCGACAACGGCGTGCTGCGCGTCCTGAGGCTCGGCAACAAATGGGACATGGTGTTTCATCAGGCGTTGAAACGCGACGCCAAGGGCGAGATCGTCGAGTTCGACATCGACCCTCGGCATCTCGAGGAGTTCAGCGAACAGGCGACGAAAGTTATCCGTGAACATCTCGATCGCGGCATGCCCTTCGTACTGGTAAGCTCGCCCGAATCCCGTTCTTATGTGCGCATGATCATCGAACGACTCTTCGCCACATTGCCGGTCCTCTCCCATGTCGAACTGGCCAAGGGGCTCGAGATCAAGATCATCGGCTCGATTTCATGATAACCGATCCCGAGGGCACGGTTCTGGCGCTGTTTGCCGCCTTCTGCCGCATCGGCGGCTGCGTCATGATCATGCCGGGATTTTCCACCGCCCGCGTTCCCCTGCAGATCCGGCTGTTCATTGCCGTCGCGCTGTCCATGGCCATCCTGCCGATCATGTGGACGGATATCTATCCGCAGGTGACGGGGAAGGGGCACACCTATCTCTATCTCGTCGCGAGCGAGACCCTCGTCGGAGCAATCATCGGGCTCGTCGCGCGCTATTACGTTCTCGGACTGCAATTTGCAGGAACCGCGCTGACGATGCTGATCGGCTTCAGCCCGCCACCGTCGAACGACGTTCTGGAGGATACGGTAGAGAACCAACTGACCAGCATGATCAGCTTTGCGGGACTCATGCTTCTCTTCATGCTGGATTTCCACCACGTGATCTTCGAGGCGATCGCACAGTCCTATCGGGCAATGCCGATCGGCGCGGGGTTCGATCCGCAGGGCATGCTGATCACCCTTGCGAATTCGCTGGAGCAGACCTTCCTCATCATGTTGCGCCTCGCGAGCCCGTTTGTGATCTATGGCCTGCTTTTCAACGTCGCCATCGGCATGGTGAACAAGTTGGCGCCGCAGATTCCGATCTATTTCATCTCGCAGCCTTATCTCATAATGGGC
Organism: Ensifer sp. LCM 4579; assembly: GCF_001854885.1. GTDB lineage: Bacteria > Pseudomonadota > Alphaproteobacteria > Rhizobiales > Rhizobiaceae > Sinorhizobium. The sequence continues at coordinate 92,267 of NZ_MDDV01000001.1, forward strand.
GGTCTGTTCCTGCTTTACCTCGGCATCGCTGCCATGCTGCACCTTTTCGCGGACGGCTTCTCGCTGGTGATGCAGGGCGGTTGAATGGATTGGTTGCTGGTTCCTGCATCCCGCTCCCGCATGAGGACCGAAGTCTGGCCATGAAGACGCGATCGGAAAAGCTGAAACGACTCGTCGCCGTGCAGCGGCATCTGGAACGCATGGCCGAGACCGAGCTTGCCGAGACCGCTCTCCAGCGCCAGGAACTGGCCGGGACGATCGACGTGGTCGTCGATGCCATGGGCTCCGGTCATCCCATGCACCGCATGTTTTCCGGCCACTACGCCTCGCATCTCGGGCGGCTGGTCCAGAAGGACCAGATGCTGCTCGGCATCCAGCAGGTGCACGAGGCGCGTATGCTCAAGGAGCGCGCGAAGGGCGACCGGCTCGAAGAGAGCATGAAGGATGCACGCCTGGCGGAGGAGCGCGAGGCGGCGGACAATCAGATCCTCGACCTGATCGACCAGCAGGTCGCGGGTCAGGCACCAGTTTCCGGTAAGGTTGACCGGCGATAGTGGGTCAAGCCGGACCTCCCGCCGAAAGCGGGCTGCCGGTTCGAAACACGGGATCGGGTTGCCGGTGAACGCTTGCGGCAGCCGTTTTCGAGAGGATCTGACATGGCAATTTCCCCGCCCAGCGACCTGGTGATGGATGTCGTCCGCGCAGCCGATCCGGCGGAAGTCCAGGAGGCGCAAGCGCGGCTGAAGGCCAATCGCGCCGCCTTCCAGGCGAACAGCCTCGCGGAAAGCGGCAATGGCTTTGCCGCTGCCGTTTCCGTGCTGAACGGATCGGAGGGATCGACCGGCCTCGGCGACATCGCCAACCGGAGCGAAGCGAAGAAGGTTCCTGAGACCTATCGCAAATTCGAGGCGATGGTGTTGCAGAATTTCGTGAAATCGATGCTGCCGAACGACAGCGAGAATGTCTTCGGCAAGGGCACCTCCGGTGACATCTGGAAGAGCATGATGGCGGAGCAGATCGGCGACGTTCTCTCCAAAGGCGGCGGGATCGGCATCGCTAAGGGGCTGGCCGGAAATGATACTGTAGAACGCGTGAATGGGGAACTCGACGGCAACAGTCGAAACCTCGCCGCCGGCATGGTTCAGGAATACGAGCGCAAGGCGCTCTCGGCCTATCTGACGAGCGACGAAAAAGAGAAGAACGCCTGATGCCTGCCGCCCGGATCCGATGCGGTACCGGGCATCGGCAGCCATCAAATCAAAGACGCAAGGCGCATCGCACCGAAATTGGGTGCGACGCCGCCTGGAGCGGCTCGAGGTCCTCGGGTCCACCTGCCGATATCGCTTGGGAGCTGAAATATGGAAGCTGTGGCATCCAATGACCTGCGCATTCAAAACGTCCTCGGTCGCCTGGAGATGATCATCGACAACGAGAACAGCCGGATCGGCATCGATCCGAACTTCGATATGAAGACGTCGAACGCCCATAAGAGCCGCTGCCTGTATGAATTGACGATGCTGCATCGTGACGCTGCGCCCAGCGAGATCTCGCCGGCTTTCGCCTCGCAGACGCGCCACTTGCGGCAGAAGCTGCACCTCAACGCGCAAAAGGTTGAAGCGCATCTGGAGGCCGTTCGCTCCGTCGTCGACCTTCTCAAGACCGCCGCCCAGGATGCCGATGCGGACGGCATCTATACCGAAGCGCAATTCCGTTACAGCGACTTCTGATGCTCAAGCTCCTTTTCACCGGGGTCTGGGTCTGCGCCGTTACGCTCGGATCGGTCTATTTTTCGATGCAATACGCGTCGGCGCCCGTTCTCTCCGATGCGGAGGCCGAGCGGCGGGCCTCGGAGGAGTATGTGCCGGGTGAAATCATCACCGTTCCGGTGATCAAGGACGGCTCCGTCCAGGGCTATTTCCTGGCGAAATTGTCCTTTTCCGCCAAGCGGGAAGGGATAGCGAAGCTGCACGCGCCGCTCCGCCAACTCGTTACCGACGAACTTTACGATCTGCTCGTCGGGTCGAAGTTCATCGACGTCGCCGACACCGGCTCGTTCGACTTGCCGGACTTCAAGCTCCGGGTGAAGGACGGCCTGAATGGCAAGCTTGGCGGAGAAGTGATTACCGAAGTGCTGGTCGAGCAGCTCGAATATCTGAGCAAGCTGGATGTGGAGCGCGCCTCGAGCGGACAGGCCATCGCTTACGACAAGCCGGCGCCCGTCGTCGACAGGAACGGCAATGTTGCCGCCGACAAGCTTCCGGAAGCGGCGGTCAAGGCAAGCGGCAGCGCACACTGACGAACAGTCGCCGTTGTCTCAGCGGAACTGGTCCTTCTCGCGGTCTTCTTGGACCAGGCCGAACTCGGCCATGACGCGCCCTCGCGCCACGTGGAGATAGTGGAGGGCGGCGAAGGCAAGCCCTGTTTCCGCCCAAAGCTTCACCCCGCGCGGCAGCGACGTGCTCATGAGTGCCAGGGATGTGCCGAGCCTCTTCAACCGGCCGGCCAGAGTCGGATCGCGGCGACGCGCGAGATAGGCCGAAACCCTGCCGCGGCGAAGGCTCCTGGCGCGAACCCATGCGGCGATCGCGCGGTTCTCGGGCACCGTCTGCGTCACCCAGGCATCCGCGGCCCAGGCAAAGGAGAACCCTGCAGCCTTGCACCGCTGGAACAGATCCAACGCGCAGCCGCCGGCGACGTCCACGGCGGGATCGAGGAACGGCTGCGGCATCGCCTCAAGCACCGCCCGCGCCACGAGAATGTTGCTCGCGGAATAAAGCATCGGCACCGGTCCAGTGACGTCGTAGGCGGGCGCGAACACGGGGTGCCGCTTCCATCGCTGATCCTGCGGATGCTCGAACACCGGCAGTTGCGGGCCGCCGACGATATCCGCCCCGTAGGCTTCCTGCACAGCCATGAGGCCGTCCAACCATTCGGGCGCCGCGACCTCGTCATCGCCGATAACGGCGATCGCATGTAGATTGGGATAAAGTTCGAGGGCCGTCGACAACGCGGCATTCAAGGCGTGGCATCGTCCATGCCTGCGACAGATGATCACCGCGGAATCGGACGGACGACTGAGGAAGAAGGCTTTGGCTGCCTCTGCGCCTGCCGGTTGCTCCTTGTCCTCTTCGACGACCAGCGTCGCCAAAGGGACGTCGGGGCGCTGCGAAACGATCGTCTTCAGCGTATTGACGAGACGTTCCGGACTGCGGAATGTCGGGACCACCACGACGAGATCGACATCGGCCCTGTCTTCGAGCTCGCTTTGGAAATGGATGGAAATATCCTGCCCGTTCGGCGCCATTGAAAAACCCGCACGCAGACCTCAGGGAAATATTAAAGCAGTCTTCCTAAACGCATGCTGAATAAAAACAATTCTACCACCGACGCGGTTTGCGCGTAATGCCAAGTGAGCCGTCGGCCGAGCGTTCGGCGACCACGCCACGGCTTGCTCTTCGAAGTGCTGCAGTGATCCTTCCGTTTCTCGCATGCGATTCCACTGCTCTTTCACGGATGCAAGGAAATGCGGCCGTTGCCGCGCGAGCAGACCGTCGTTCCCCGTTTAGGCCCTTGCATTTATCCATTTGGGACAGCATAGGGCGCAGGCAGGCAATTGCGCCACTGCGCGCTGACTAGAGTGAGCCGGCAAGAGGGACTAACCGGGAGATATGCCGTGACGACTGTGATTGATGGCAAGGCCGTTGCCGCTTCGGTCATCGAAACCGTGAAATCAGCCACCAGGGCTCTTGAGGCCGAGGCAGGTGTTCGGGCGGGGCTCGCGGTCGTCATCGTCGGAGACGATCCGGCAAGTCACGCCTATGTGTCTGCAAAGAGCAAGATGGCCAAGGAATGCGGCTTCCTTTCGGTCCAGCATACCTTGCCGACGGAGACAACGCAGGAGGAACTCGCAGCGCTGGTCGGCGAACTCAATGCGGACCCGTCCATCCACGGCATTCTCGTACAGTTGCCGCTGCCGAAGCACCTGCATTCGGAGTCGATCATTCAGTCGATCCTTCCGGAGAAAGACGTCGACGGCCTGCATATCGTCAATGCCGGCAAGGTCGCAACCGGCGACCTGGAAGGCGGGCTCGTCTCCTGTACGCCGGCCGGCGCCATGGTCTTCGTGCGCCGTACCCACGGAGAGGACCTCTCCGGCCTCAACGCCGTCGTCATCGGGCGCTCCAATCTGTTCGGCAAACCGATGTCGGCGCTGCTTCTCGCCGCCAACGCCACGGTCACGACCGCGCACTCGCGCACCAGGGACCTGCCGGCCGTCTGCCGCAAGGCCGATATCCTGGTGGCGGCGGTCGGTCGCCCGGAAATGGTCAAGGCGGACTGGGTGAAGCCCGGCGCAATGGTCATCGATGTCGGCATCAACCGCGTGCCCGCACCGGAGCGTGGCGAGGGCAAGACGAAGCTCGTCGGCGACGTGGCCTTCGACGAGTGCGCCGAGGTCGCAAGCGTGATCACGCCGGTACCGGGTGGCGTCGGACCGATGACGATCGCCATGCTGATGGCGAATACGATCATTGCCGCGCATCGCAAGGCCGGCCGCAAACCGCCGAAATTCTGAGCATCACCTGCCGCGAAAGCAGGCTTGCAGCGCCGCGCATCGGACGCGCGGGCATGAGCCTTGCAATCGAAAAGATGGGCGGTAGGCCTCGGTGCTATCGCCCCGGCGCCGAACCCGTCGAGGCGCGTACGACCAGCTCGGCGCGCCAGAGTTCTTGCTGCGGATAGTCGCCACGATTGAGTATGCTGGCGATCAGGCGCGTGGCAATGCGTGCGCCGGCTGCCCTGAGCGAAGAGCGCGTGGTCGTCAGCGGCACGCTGAAATTCTCCGGCTTCAACATCGGCAGCACGTCGTCATGGGCGATGACCGAAATGTCGCGGCCGATGCCGAGTCCCGCCTGATTGATCGCCCGCACGACACCGAGCGCCAGAACGGTACTGGAGCAGAGGACGGCCGTCGGAGGGTCCGGCCGCTGCAGAAAAGATTGCATGCTCCTGTAGCCGTATTCGTCCGTCATCACCGAATGGTGGACGAGCGCCTCGTCATGATGGAGGCCCCATTCTTCGAGCGCCAGCATCAGCCCCTTTTTGCGACGGAGGGAAAAGGCGAGATATTCCGGTCCGTTGATCAATGCGATCCGATGATGGCCGAGCTGGAGCAGGAGCTTGGCCGCGTCGTAGAACGCACGCGTATTGTCGACATCGAGAAAGGGATAATCGCGTGGCCCGCCTATCGAACGGCCGTGCACGACGAAGGGGATGGAGAGCGATTTCAGTATCGGAATGCGCGGATCGTTCCGGCGCATGTAGGCCAGGAAAACCGCGTCGACATTGCCGCTCGCGGCAAGCCGCCGAAACGTCGCTTCCTCGTCATCGGGGGCGCTCGGATTGAGCACGAAATGGAAGTCGTGCTTCAGTGCCTCCTCGGCGAGGCCCGCCAGGAACTCCCCGAAATGAATGTCGGAATCAATGCCGGATGCAATCGGCATCACGAGGCCGATCGAATAGGCTTTTCCCGTGGCGAGCCGCTGGGCCGCCCGGTTCGGGCGGTAGCCGGTGGTGCGCACCGCATCGAGCACCCGCCGGCGTGTTTCCGCATTGACTTCCGGATAGCCGTTGAGCGCGCGGCTGACCGTCGTCTGGGACAGGCCGAGTAGCTCCGCCAGCTGCTTCAGATTGACCGCCATGGTCGGAATCCTCCAAAGCGCTTTGGATACCTGTGTCATTTTTGTCGTATTCACTAGCGCTTTTTCTATCTGTACCATTCGTACGATGGTGGAAGAAAGCGGAAAATCCTTGTTTTGCATTGCAAAATTCGCCTCGCAGCGCAAAACGCGCTCCCTGGAGGAAATCTCTTGACTCTTTCTCGGTTGCAATGGAGTGTTGGCGAACTCAAAGCGCTTTGAATTTTGCGCGTTGACGATCCGGCCCGCGGCGAGACGTCGGGCTTTTTTCGGGAGGACTTGAACGTGAAGACATCATTGCTGATGGGAGTGGCGGCGCTCGCGTTGCTTGCGGGTGGCGCCAGTGCTGCCGACCTGAAGTTTCAGCCGGGCGAGGATTCGAAATTCAATTGGGCGAGCTTTGAGGAATTCAAGAGCGCGCATGACCTGAAGGGTCAGACGCTGACGATCTTTGGTCCCTGGCGCGGCGAGGACGAGGCGCTGTTCAAGAGCGTCTACGCGTATTTCGCCGAAGCCACCGGCGTCGAGGTCAAGTATTCGTCCTCCGAGAACTACGAGCAGCAGATCGTCATCGACACGCAAGCCGGCAGCCCGCCGGATGTGGCAATCCTTCCGCAGCCGGGCCTGATTGCCGACCTTGCCTCCAAGGGCTACCTGACGCCGCTTGGCGACGAGACGAAGCAATGGCTGCTCGACAACTATTCCGCCGGCCAATCCTGGGTCGATCTCGCGACCTATAACGGCAAGGACGGCGCGCCGGCCCTTTACGGCTTCCCCTATAAAATCGACGTCAAGTCTCTCGTTTGGTACGTGCCGGAGAACTTCGAGGACGCCGGCTATGAAGTGCCGAAGACGATGGAGGAACTGAAGGCGCTGACCGAGAAGATCGCCGCTGATGGCGGGAAGCCCTGGTGCATCGGGCTCGGATCCGGCGGTGCGACGGGATGGCCGGCTACCGACTGGGTCGAGGACCTGATGCTGCGCACGCAGCCCCCGGAGGTCTACGACAAGTGGGTCACCAACGAAATTCCCTTTACCGATCCGGCCGTCGTCGGCGCGATCGAGGAGTTCGGTTGGTTCGCACGCAACGACGCGTTCGTCGACGGCGGCGCCGCAGCCGTCGCGTCGACGGATTTCCGCGACAGCCCGAAAGGACTCTTTGCGTCGCCTCCGAAGTGCTACCTGCACCACCAGGCCTCGTTCATTCCGTCCTTCTTCCCGGAGGGCACGGTGGTGGGCGAGGATGCCGACTTCTTCTACATGCCTCCTTACGAGAGCAAGAAGGAACTCGGCAATCCAGTGCTCGGCGCCGGCACGCTTGCAATGATCACCAAGGACACGCCGGCCGCACGCGCTTTCATCGACTTCCTCAAGACGCCGATCGCGCACGAAGTGTGGATGGCGCAGACGAGCTTCCTGACGCCGTATAAGGGCGTCAATGTCGACGTCTATGGCAATCCGCCGCTCAAGAAGCAGGGCGAAATCCTGCTGAGCGCCACCACCTTCCGTTTTGACGGTTCCGACCTGATGCCAGGCAAGATCGGAGCAGGTGCCTTCTGGACCGGCATGGTCGACTTCGTCGGCGGCAAGTCCGCGGAAGACGTTGCAGCCGACGTGCAGAAGGCCTGGGACGCCATCAAGTAGCGTCGAAGCAAGCGGCGGACGACGGAGCGCGTCGTCCGCCATCCGGCCAACTCGGATTGTCCGTGCGGGGCGGGCAGTCGGAAACTATAGCACCGCGCGCCCTAATCGACGCACAACGGTCGCCGTAGCACCTTGAACTGCCGCATGTCTTTGTCCTTAAATCGAGGGCGATCTGAGGAGACAATGCTATTAGAACGGTAGGGCCGCCAAGGTGATGCGCCGGGCGCCGGTTCCGCTCGCATGTGAGGGGAGGGATGTGTCATGCAGCTGATTGCTGCAATCGTCACGATGATAGCGGGCGTTCTGGCCTGTGCCGCCTATTTCTGGGCCACCAACTTCGTTCTCGACTGGATTTTTCCGTCAAAGGGCCTGTCGGGGGCTGCCGCGTCGCGCAATCTGCGCATCACCAATGCGATCCGGCCCTGGCTGTTCCTGGCGCCGGCCCTTTTCGCGCTGACGATCTATCTGATCTACCCGGTCATTCAGTCCGTCTATCTAAGCTTTCACGGTCGCGCCGGACAGAATTTCGTCGGGCTGCGCAACTACGCCTGGATGGTCAATGACGGCGAATTCCGCCAGTCGATCTTCAACAATTTCCTCTGGCTGCTCGTCGTGCCGGCGCTGTCCACCTTCTTTGGCCTCATCATCGCGGCCCTGACGGACCGCATCTGGTGGGGCAACATCGCTAAGACGCTGATCTTCATGCCGATGGCGATTTCCTTCGTGGGGGCCGCCGTCATCTGGAAGTTCATCTATGACTACCGGTCCGCCGGCTCCGAGCAGATCGGTCTCCTGAACGCCATCGTCGTTGCCCTCGGAGGCGAGCCGCAGGCCTGGATTACGCTGCCCTTCTGGAACAATTTCTTCCTGATGGTCATCCTGATCTGGATACAGACCGGCTTTGCCATGGTCATCCTGTCGGCGGCACTGCGCGGCATTCCGGAGGAGACGATCGAGGCCGCGGTGATCGATGGCGCCAATGGCTGGCAGATCTTCTTCAAGATCATGGTTCCCCAGATCTGGGGGACGATCGCCGTCGTCTGGACCACCATCACCATCCTCGTTCTCAAGGTCTTCGATATCGTGCTGGCGATGACGAATGGGCAATGGCAGAGCCAGGTGCTCGCCAACCTGATGTTCGACTGGATGTTCCGCGGCGGCGGCGATTTCGGCCGCGGCGCCTCGATCGCCGTCGTCATCATGATCCTCGTCATTCCGATCATGATCTGGAACATCCGCAATGCGGCCAAGGAAACGGCAGGACACTGACATGACCACGTCAAAACGCTCCCCGCTCACCTGGGCTGTCCATCTTTCCGTGCTGCTGCTGGTGCTTCTCTGGACACTCCCGACCGCCGGCCTTCTAATCTCGTCGCTGCGCGACAAGGACCAATTGGCCGTTTCAGGCTGGTGGACGGCGCTTTCCACGTCGTCGCGCAACGATGTCGCGCGCGCACCGTCGTCCGAAAGCCAGATCGAACGGGACGGCACCTTCGTCATTGCCGGCAATCTGCTGCAAGGCCAGGGCGGCGAGATTTCCGCCTTCGGCTTCTCCAGCCGCGAACCCACCGCATTCAAGCCGGGAGAGACGGCGGAACTCAATGACGGCGAGAGGTTGACCGTCCAGTCAGACGGCAGCTTTGAGATCGTCTCGGACACCCGTATGGAAGGGTCGCGCGGTCAGCGCATATTCTTCACCGCCTCCACGCCTCCACGCTTCACGCTCGAAAACTACGGCGAAGTCCTGAGCGCGGCCGGAATCGGCAGATCCTTCATCAATTCGCTGACGGTTGCGGTCCCCTCCACCGTCATTCCGATCCTGATCGCGGCCTTCGCGGCCTATGCGCTCGCCTGGATGAGCTTTCCCGGTCGCGCGATCCTGATCGCCGTCGTCGTCGGCCTGCTGGTCGTGCCGCTGCAGATGTCGCTCATTCCGCTTCTGAGGCTCTATAACGACGTCGGCGCCTTCCTCGGCGTCCCGGCCAAGACCTATATGGGCATATGGCTCGCCCATACCGGTTTCGGCCTGCCGCTTGCGATCTATCTCCTGCGCAACTACATGGCCGGACTGCCGCGAGAGATCATGGAATCGGCGCGAGTCGATGGCGCCAGCGACTTCGACATCTTCGTCAAGATCATCCTGCCGCTGTCGTTCCCGGCGCTTGCCTCCTTTGCGATTTTCCAGTTCCTCTGGACCTGGAACGATCTTCTCGTCGCCATCGTCTTCCTGGGTGCCGGCAATGACCAGCTCGTTCTGACCGGACGCCTCGTCAACCTCCTCGGGTCGCGCGGCGGCAATTGGGAAATTCTCACCGCTTCCGCCTTCATCACCATCGTCGTTCCGCTGATCGTGTTCTTCGCGCTGCAACGCTACCTCGTTCGTGGGTTGCTGGCGGGCTCGGTCAAGGGCGGCTGACTTCCAGGACAAGGACCGATAAAGCGCATGAACATCAATGCAACGGCAAGCTCCACCTTGCAGCCCGACAAGGACTGGTGGCGCGGCGCAGTGATCTACCAGATCTATCCGCGCTCCTTCCAGGACACGAATGGCGACGGCATCGGCGATCTCAGGGGCATCACCGCCCGGCTCCCGCATGTGGCGGCGCTCGGCGCCGACGCCATATGGATATCGCCCTTCTTCATCTCGCCGATGCGGGACTTCGGTTACGACGTCTCCAATTACACGGATGTCGATCCGCTCTTCGGCACGCTCGAGGATTTCGACGAACTGATCGCCGAGGCGCACCGGCTCGGCATCCGGGTAATGATCGACCTCGTCCTGTCGCATACGTCGGACGTGCACCCGTGGTTCATGGAGAGCCGCTCGAGCCGCACCAATGCCAAGGCGGACTGGTATGTCTGGGCGGATTCCAAGCCGGACGGAACGCCGCCCAACAACTGGCTGTCGATCTTCGGCGGCTCCGCCTGGGCCTGGGACCCGACGAGACAGCAATATTACCTGCACAACTTCCTGACCGCACAGCCGGATCTGAACCTGCACAATCCGGAGGTGCAGGAGGCGCTGCTTGCCGTCGAGCGCTTCTGGCTCGAGCGCGGCGTCGACGGCTTCCGTCTCGACACGATCAACTTCTATTTCCATGACAAGGAGCTGCGCGACAATCCTGCACTGCCGCCGGCGCGACGCAATGCCTCTACCGCACCGGCGGTCAATCCTTACAACTATCAGGAACATATCTATGACAAGAACCGGCCGGAGAACCTGGAATTCTTGAAGCGCTTCCGGGCGGTGATGGACGAGTTCCCGGCGATCGCTGCCGTCGGTGAGGTAGGCGACGGCCAGCGCGGGCTCGAGATCGCGGGCGAATACACATCCGGCGACGACAAGGTGCATATGTGTTATGCCTTCGAGTTCCTGTCGCCGGATCCGCTGACGCCCGCTCGGGTCGCCGAGGTGCTCGAGCAGTTCCGCGAAGTGGCACCGGAAGGCTGGGCCTGCTGGGCCTTCTCCAACCACGATGTCGTGCGCCATGTCAGCCGCTGGGGTGCAAGCGTCAGCGATCATGTCGCCCACGCCAAGCTGCTTTCGAGCCTGCTCATGTCGCTGCGCGGCTCGGTCTGCATCTATCAGGGCGAGGAACTGGCTCTCTTTGAAGCGGACCTCGCCTACGAGGATCTGCGCGATCCCTACGGCATCCAGTTCTGGCCGGATTTCAAGGGCCGCGATGGCTGCCGGACGCCGATGGTCTGGGAGAGCCGTCTGGACGGAGGCTTCAGCGAGGGGAGGCCCTGGCTGCCGATTCCGGCGAACCACCTGTCGCATGCAGTCGCCATGCAGGAGGGCGACCCGGAGTCCGTGCTGGAGCATTATCGACGCTTCCTGCAATTCAGGAAGAGGCATCCGGCCTTGGCCAAGGGCGAGATCGAATTCGTCGAGACGCGGGGGCCGCTCCTCGGCCTTGTGAGGACTCATGGCAACGAGCGGCTCTTCTGCCTGTTCAATATGAGCGGAGAGGCCGTGGCCGGCCACAAACCGGATGGCACGTTGGAACTACTCGAAGGTCACGGCTTCGTTTCAGATATAAAGGACAACAAGATCAATCTTCCGGCCTGGAGCGCGTTTTTCGCGCGCCTGGCCTAGAAATCCGAGGGGAGGGTGCGATGACGGGCCTTTTGTTAAAAGATATCCGCAAATCCTATGGAGCGGTCGATGTCATTCACGGCATCAATCTTGACATCAAGGAGGGCGAGTTCGTCGTTTTCGTCGGCCCGTCCGGCTGCGGAAAGTCGACATTGCTCAGAATGATCGCCGGCCTCGAGGAGATCACCGGCGGCGACATGTATATCGAAAACGAGCGGGTCAACGACGTGCCGCCCTCGAAACGCGGCATCGCCATGGTGTTCCAGTCCTATGCGCTCTATCCGCATATGACCGTCTACGATAACATGGCGTTCGGCATGCGGATCGCCAAAGAGTCGAAGGAGGAGATCGATCGGCGCGTCCGCAATGCGGCGGATATCCTCCAACTCACCGACTATCTCGACCGGTTGCCGAAGGCGCTCTCCGGCGGTCAGCGGCAGCGCGTGGCGATCGGCCGGGCGATCTGCCGTAACCCCAAGGTCTTCCTTTTCGACGAACCGCTCTCCAACCTCGATGCGGCGCTCCGCGTCGCGACCCGCATCGAAATCGCCAAGCTGCACGAACGCATGGCGGACACGACGATGATCTACGTCACCCACGACCAGGTGGAGGCAATGACGCTCGCGGATCGCATCGTGGTCCTTTCCCTGGGGCATATCGAGCAGGTGGGCGCTCCGCTCGAGCTCTATGAGAGGCCGGCGAACCTCTTCGTCGCCCGCTTCATCGGCTCACCGGCCATGAATGTCTTCCCCTCGACGATCAAGGCTGCAGGCGCCCAGACGACGGTGACGCTCGTGGGAGGGAAGTCCGTGACGCTCGACATTGCGACAAATGCGTCGGAAAGCGGAAAGACGGCGAGCTTCGGCGTGCGCCCGGAGGATCTACAGGTCACCGAGGGCGAGGATTTCCTGTTCGAGGGAACGGTTTCGATCGTCGAGGCGCTCGGCGAAGTGACGCTGCTCTACATCGAAGGGCTGGTCGAGAGCGAACCGATCATCGCCAAGTTGCCGGGCATCCTGAAGGTCAAGCGCGGCGACAGTGTGCGCTTCACCGCCGACAAGGCCAAGCTGCATCTCTTCGACGCAAACGGGCGCAGCTACCGGTCTAGCGCATCGGCCTGAAACCGATCTTCGGAAAGATGCGCGGCGCCGTAGAACGACGCGGCAGGCGGAGGAAATTGCCCCCAGTCGAATCGGGGGGCAATGCTACAGGGAATTTTTCGCTTTTCAGGGCTGTTTCCACAGGCCGGCGTCGACCCAAACGCTCTGTTAAATTTCATGGGATAGCCTGAGTGCAAATGGAACACGAAAGGTGATTTCGATGCGCAGCACGGCCCCTGTGTCGCACCAGCACTTCCTCAACAAGGAAGAGTCCTTCATGTATGATCGGGAAACGAACTTCCCGATGGAAGACACGCGCAACGAGGCCCGGATCGAATACACAGAGAAGGGGATGCAGCACCTGTCTTCGCGCCGTTGCGAGATCATCAAGCTGTCGAAGAGCAGCGCCGTTATCGGCATCCTCACGCAGTTCCAATTGCCCCAGAATTTCTATCTGGACATCCCGAGTGCCCGTATCCCGCTGATCGGCTGTCTGCTGAAGCGCGTCCATGCCAACAACATCATCGAAGCGCGGTTCCTGCGGCTCTTGAGCGACCGCGACCTCAATCGGATCTTCGTCTACAGCACCCATCCGAACCACCGAAACCGCACGCTCGACATCTACGGCTGACGGCTGCGGCCGGAGCAACATGCTCACAGGCGACGCGACGAAGGACGAGACCGCGTCGCGCCACAGAGGCTACCCAAGCTTACAGCGCCGCGTGTCTTATCAGACCGCTGCGGTCGCTGTGAAACATAGCTCGTAACCCTTCTCACTGGAACAGTACGCTGGCGCCGTGGTCGGCCGTTCCGGCAATCTGGCGGAACGGAGCGAAAAGCTCGCGGCCCATGCCGTATTCGTTCTCGGACAAATCGATATGCGCCGGCACGCGGGTTTTCAGCGCGATGTCTTCGATCAGCACTTCAATCGTTCCCTTGACGGCGTCGATGCGGATGATGTCGCCCTCCTGAACGCGGGCGATGGGTCCGCCATCCTTTGCTTCCGGGGTAACATGGATCGCCGCCGGCACCTTGCCCGAGGCGCCGGACATGCGGCCGTCGGTGACGATCGCCACCTTCTGGCCGCGGTCTTGCAGGATGCCGAGCACCGTCGTCAGCTTGTGCAGTTCCGGCATGCCGTTCGCCTTCGGTCCCTGGAAGCGCACGACGGCGACGAAATCGCCCTCCAGCTTGCCTGCCTTGAAGGCCGCGTTCAGTTCCGCCTGATCGTTGAAGATCTTGGCCGGGGCCTCGATTATATGGCGCTCGGGCTTGACGGCCGAGATCTTGATGACGGCCTTGCCGAGATTGCCGGTCAGCATTTTGAGTCCGCCGGTATGCTGAAACGGCTGGTCGATGCTCGCGAGCACCTTGGGGTCGGCGCTTTCCCGGGGAGCCGGCTCGCGCCTGACGCTGCCGTTCTCGCCGAGCTTCACGTCGATTGCATAGGCCTGAAGCCCCTGGCCGTGGACGGTCCTGACATCGTCATGCAGCAGACCATGCTTCAGCAACTGGCTGATCAGGAAGCCCATGCCGCCGGCGGCGTGGAAGTGGTTTACGTCCGCAAGGCCGTTCGGATAGACGCGGGCTAGCAGCGGCACGATGTCGGAGAGCTCGGAGATGTCCTGCCAGGTGAGCACGATGCCGGCGGCGCGCGCCATGGCGACGAGATGCAGGGTGTGGTTGGTCGAGCCTCCGGTCGCGTGCAGGCCAACGACGCCGTTGACGATCGACCGTTCGTCGATCATCTCGCCGGCCGGCGTGAATTCGTTGCCGAGCGCGGTGATTGCCAATGCGCGCTTCGCCGCCTCCTTGGTCAGGGCATCGCGCAGGGGCGTGCCGGGATTGATGAAGGAGGCGCCCGGCAGATGGAAACCCATGATTTCCATCAGCATCTGGTTGGAATTGGCGGTGCCGTAGAAGGTACAGGTGCCGGGGCCGTGATAGGACTTGGACTCGGCTTCGAGCAACTCGTCGCGGCCGACCTTGCCCTCGGCAAAGAGTTGTCGGATGCGAGCCTTCTCGTCGTTCGGCAGGCCCGAGGTCATCGGTCCGGCCGGAACGAAGACAGCCGGCAGGTGACCGAAAGTCAGCGCCGCGATTACCAGGCCCGGCACGATCTTGTCGCAGACGCCGAGATAGACGGCCGCGTCGAACATGTTGTGCGACAGGCCGACGCCTGCGGCCATGGCGATGACGTCACGGGAGAACAGCGACAGCTCCATGCCGGGCTGGCCCTGCGTGACACCGTCGCACATGGCCGGCACGCCGCCGGCGACCTGCGCCACGCCGCCGGCCTCGCGCGCCGCTTCGCGGACCAGGGCCGGGTAGGTCTCGAAGGGCTGATGTGCCGAGAGCATGTCGTTATAGGAAGTGATGATGCCGAGGTTCGAAACGCGGTCGCCGGCGAGCGCCTCCTTCTCCGCGGGGGAACAGACGGCGAAGCCATGCGCGAGGTTGCCGCAGCCGAGCACGGTGCGGTGCGGTCCGTTCCCAGCGGCGCTGCGGACGCGATCGAGATAGGGTTCGCGAGTGGCTTTGGAGCGTTCGATGACGCGGGCGGTAATGGCGGCAATGCTGGAATGGGCGGACATATCACATCCTGTTCCGGAGTCTCGGGACTCCTCTTCATCCTGTCATCGACTTTACAGCGGCAGATGCTCCTGGGACGCGCAAATGTCGCCGTAAACGCTGAAATGCCGGCCTCTGATTCAGCAGGAATCAGGAGCCTTGCAAACCGGGCGTCGCGGATCGGCGCTGCGACGCCCGAACCGAGCGCGTCAGGGCGCCCAGTAAACCTGCAGCGGCGAGGCCGCACGCCGGAGCACGGCGCGGATCGGCATCTCCGCCTCCTCGCCCGGCATTTCGGCCCGGGCAAGAACCTCTTTCTTGGCGTCGCCTTCGATATGCAGCACCAAATACCCGGCGTCCTGTAGGCTGGAGAACGTAAGGGTCAGGCGGGTCTCGCCGGCGCCATCGGCCTCCATGGTAATCACGCCGCGCGGCGTCGCCGGATCCAGGGCCTCCTCAAGCCGCGTTCCGCCGGGAAAGAACGATGCGGTATGCCCGTCCGTTCCCATCCCGAGTACAACGACATCGAAGGGAGCATTGATATCCGCGGTGGCGGCGCTTGCCTTGGCGGCCGCCTCCTCGGCGCTTGACGAATTGTGGTAGAGCGGCACGAAACGCGCTTCGGCGGCCCTGTTCTTGAGGAGGTTGGCGGCGACCAAGCCATGATTGGAGCGGTCGCTCTCCGGCGGAACGAAACGCTCGTCGACAAGCGTGACACTCACTTTCGCCCAATCGAGTTTACGTTTCGACAGAGCCTGGAAGAATGCCTTGGGCGTAGAGCCGCCCGATACGGCGATGCTGGCGCCGCCGCGACTATCGACGGCCGCCTCGAGCCTGGCGCCGACGGCATCCGCCAGTGCTTCCGCCAGCATTTCTCCGTTGTCGTATCTATGCAGGATAGCGCTCATCGACCGGTCCTAGATCGTATCGTTCCAGGTGCGGCCGTCGCGCTCGATCAGCGCAATCGACTGGCTCGGTCCCCAGGTGCCCGCCGTGTAGCCCTGCACCTGTTGCCCCGTCGTTTCCCAGGCCTTCAGGATCGGGTCGATCCATTGCCATGCCGCCTCCACCTCGTCGCGGCGCACGAAGAGCGTCTGGTTGTTGCGGATGACGTCGAGCAGCAGCCGCTCATAGGCATCGGCATTGCGCACATCGAAGGCTTCGGCAAAGCTCATGTCGAGCGGTACGTTCCTGAGCCGCATGCCGCCGGGACCGGGATCCTTGATCATTAGCGATTGCTTGACGCCCTCGTTCGGCTGCAGGCGGATCATCAACTGGTTGGCGGAGATGCGGCCGGCGCTCTGGTCGAAGATCGAGTGCGGGATCTGCTTGAAAGTAATGACGATCTCCGACATGCGCCCCGCCATGCGCTTGCCGGTGCGGATGTAGAAGGGTACGCCTGCCCAGCGCCAGTTGCTGATCTCGGCCTTGATCGCGACGAATGTTTCCGTGTTGGAAATGCCGCCTTCCAACTCCTCGAGATAGCCCTTCACCGCGCCGCCGGCCGATGCGCCGGCACGATATTGGCCACGTACGGTCACCTGCTCGACATTGGCGCCGGTGATCGGCTTCAGCGCGCGCAGCACCTTGAGTTTCTCGTCGCGCACCGCCTCGGCGTCCATCGAAGTGGGCACTTCCATCGCCACGAAGCAGACGAGCTGGAGAATGTGGTTCTGCACCATGTCGCGCAGCGCGCCGGCCTTGTCGTAATAGCCTGCGCGATTTTCGAGGCCGACCGATTCCGAGACGGTGATCTGCACATGATCGATATGGGCCGAGTTCCACAAGGGCTCGTAGAGCGCATTGGCGAAACGCAGCGCCATCAGATTCTGCACCGTCTCCTTGCCGAGATAGTGATCGATGCGGAAGATCTGCTCCTCGCGGAAAACCTTGCCGATCGTGTCGTTCAGTTCGTTCGCCGAGGCGAGGTCGCGTCCGATCGGCTTCTCGACGACGATGCGGGTGTTCTTGGTGATCAGCTTGTGATCGCGGATTCGCTCGGAAATATCGCCGAAGATCGCGGGCCCGACGGCGAGATAGAAGGCGCGGATGCGGTCCCTGCCCTCATCGAGAATCTTCTTGAGGTCATCCCAGCCTTGCTCCGACTTGGCATCGACCGAAATGTAGAAGATGCGGCCCGTGAACTTGGCCACTTCCACTTCATCGAACTCGCCCGCCTTCAGATGTTCCTTCAGTGCGTCGGTTGCGAATCTGCGATACTCCTCATGGGAAAGGGCCGCGCGCGAGGCGCCGATGATGCGGGTAGGCTCCGTCAGCTGGCCCTCCATCTGACGGTGGTAAAGTGCCGGCAGCAGCTTGCGCTCGGCAAGATCGCCGGTTCCCCCGAAGACGACATAATCAAAGGGTTCGACGGGAATGATCTGGCTGCTCATGGGATAACTCGATCTCGTTGAGGTCAGGGCAGGTATAATCTAATCGATTTAAAAGCGCTAGAGTGCAACGCAATAAAACTTCGCTGCGCTGCATTTTCTGCCGCATTTCTCCTGTGCCCGGATACCCTCCACCGATCAATTCTTCAAAGCCGGTCGCGCAGGGCGTACCAGCTGAGGGCCAGGAACAGGAGGGCTGACCGAAATCGGGTTCCGCCAGGAAAAGCCGGTATTTTCAAATCCTTGAGGAGATCGAGCGGGGTATCTTTTCCAAGCGCCAGGTCCGCGTAGAGCTTACCGCAAAAGTTGGATAGCATGACGCCGTGACCGGAATAGCCGCCGATCGTCACGACACCCGGCATGACCTCGCGGCAGAAGGGCTGGCGCGGCATGGTGATGCCGACAGTGCCGCCCCAGGCATGGGTGATCTCGATATCGGCGAGCGCCGGGTAGATTTCCCCGATCTGGCGTCGGATATGGCTTGAAATGTCACGCGGATTGTCGGCCGTGTAGGCTTCCCGGCCGCCGAACAGCAACCGCCCGTCCTTCGACTTGCGGAAATAACGCACGACGAAGCGCGAATCGTCGACGGATTCGCCGCCCGGAAGAACGCCGGGGTGCTCCGTGAGCACGGTCGTTGCGCCGATGAACGAGCGGATCGGCATGACATGACACGCCGTCACCGGCTCGAGATTACCGATGTAGGCGTTACAGGCGATCAGGGCCCGGTCCGCCGTGATGGTGCCCCGCTCCGTCTCGATCAGGACCACGCCGCCTTTCCTGTCGATCTTCAGGGCTTTCGTCTGCTCGAAGATATTGGCGCCGGCAAGGGCTGCCTGTTTCGCCAGCCCGATCACGAGCTTCATCGGATGGATGTGGCCGGTACCGGCATCGCGAATGCCGAAGCGGTAATGTGACGAGCCGAGGCGGACTGCGGTTTCCTCGCGATCCATGAAAGAGAGATGCGGATAGCCGAAGCGTTCGGCCATCACCTCGACATGGCGGCGGTACTCCTTTTCGAGGCTGTCCTTGTGGCTGACCGAGAGCTGGCCGGGTACGAACTCCATGTCGATCGCGTGTTCCCGTGCGAAATCCAGTACGTATCGTTTGGCGTTTTCCGCCATGTCGAAGAGCAGCTGTGCCCGTTCGCGGCCGACGACCTCCTCGAGATCCTCCGCCCAGGCGCGCTGGCCAGTGCCGAACTGGCCGCCATTGCGACCCGAAGCGCCATCGCCGAAGCGGCAGGCGTCGATCAAGGTGACGTCGACACCCTCTTTCGCAAGATTGTAGGCCGCTTGCAGGCCGGTATAGCCGCCGCCGATGACCGCGACGTCGGCTTTGCGCGAGCCGGCCATCGGCGGATAGGAAGGCCGTTCGGGCACGCTTGCCTCATACCAGGAGATTCCGGGCGAGATCGGGCTTTGCCAGCTCATGGGGAGGCCTCCCGGTCAGACGTTCAGGAGCAGGAATTCACGTTCCCAAGGGCTGATGACCTGCATGAAGGTCTCGAATTCGCCGCGCTTCACGCCGGCATAGATGGCGATGAATTCGGCGCTGAAGACGTCGGCGAGCGAGGGTGCCGACTCGAGCAGCGACACCGCCTCGAGCAGCCCGCGCGGCAGGTCGATCTCTCCCTCGTTGGCGGTGTCCTCCGTGGGTGGCGTCGGCTCAAGGCTCTCGACGATGCCGAGATAGCCGCAACCGAGCGAGGCAGCGAGCGCCAGATAGGGGTTGGCATCGGAACTCGGCAGGCGGTTCTCGATGCGACGGGCGGCCGGATCCGAAACCGGAATGCGGAAGGCCGTCGTCCGGTTGTCGTAACCCCAGGCAGTGTTCACCGGCGCCGCCATTTCCGGGGTCAGACGCCTGTAGGAGTTCACATAGGGCGCCATCATCGACAACGTCCTCGGCACGTAATGCTGCATGCCGCCGACGAAGGCGAAGAATTCCTTGGAGGGCGAGCCGTCCGGATTGGAGAAGATGTTGCGCCCGGTGGCGATTTCGACCACCGACTGGTGGATGTGCATGGCCGAGCCCGGCTGACCCTGCATCGGCTTGGCCATGAAGGTGGCATAGATGCCGTGCTTCAGCGCCGCTTCGCGGATCGTGCGCTTGAACAGGAAGACCTGGTCGGCAAGCTCGATCGGGTCACCATGCCTGAGATTGATCTCGAGCTGAGCCGGTCCCTCTTCATGGATGAGCGTATCGATCTCGAGACCTTGCTTTTCGGAAAAATGGTAGATGTCGTCGATCAGTTCGTCGAACTCGTTGATCCCGGCGATCGAATAGCCCTGGCCGCCGAGAATGGAACGGCCGGAGCGGCCCTTCGGAGGGCGCAGCGGATAGTCCGGGTCGTCGTTCTGGGCGACGAGGTAGAACTCGATCTCGGGGGCGACGACGGCTCTCCAGCCCTTTTGGCGGTAGAGCTCGACGACGCGCTTCAGGACGTTGCGCGGCGTATAGCTGATCTGTTCGCCCTGCGAGCCGACGATGTCACAGATCACCTGCGCCGTCGGATCCGTTTCCCAGGGAACGATGGAAAGCGTCGATAGATCCGGCACCAGCTTGATGTCGCTATCGCGCGAGTCGTAGCGGAACTGGCCGGTCTCATCGGGATATTCACCGGAAATCGTGTGGCGGTAGATCGCCGAAGGCAGTGCAAGCGAGGTGTTGGAGGTGAACTTCGAGGTCGGCATCATCTTGCCGCGTGGCACGCCGGCAAGGTCGGGCGTGATGCATTCGATGTCTTCGATGCGGCGGATCTTGAGCCACTCGACCGCGTCCCGCCAGGTCTTCACGCCGCGGGCTGAATTCAGGTCAAGAGGTACCTTCGAACTCTCGCTGACCTTTGCTGTTTGCTGGGCAACACTTCTCTTGGAAGACATAAATCACCGGATTTGGCTTCGGATAGCGCATCATAGCCGCAGTTTGCCGATTGGCTACTGCATGTTTCCTCAAATCGAAATTGAATGGCTACAAAGCCTGCTGCACCCGAATTGTGTCAGCGAATTTTGCCCGCCCATAGTTCCGCGAAGGCGTTGGGAATTGACATTTGGCGGGCCGCCGGGAAGGAAGGCGGAAACGTGGAGAGCTATTGCGTGGCCGAGAAGCAGGACGTGGTGATCATTGGGGCCGGGGCCGCCGGCATGATGTGCGCGATCGAGGCGGCAAAGCGCGGACGGCGCGTTCTCGTGCTCGACCATGGCAAGGCTCCGGGCGAGAAGATACGGATTTCCGGTGGCGGCCGCTGCAACTTCACCAATATTCATGCGGGCCCGAAGAACTTCCTCTCCGACAATCCGCATTTCTGCAAGTCGGCGCTCGCGCGCTATCGCCCGCAGGATTTCGTGGCGCTGGTCGAACGGCACGGCATTGCCTGGCACGAGAAGACGCTGGGACAGCTCTTCTGCGACCATTCGGCCAAGGACATCGTCCGCATGCTGCTTTCCGAGATGAAGCAGGCGGGCGCGGCGTTGAGGCTCGAAACGGCGATCTCCGCCGTCGAGCGGATCGGCTCGGGATTCCGGGTGACCACGAGCTCCGGGACGGTCGAAACGGATTCGCTGGTCGTTGCCAGCGGCGGCAAGTCGATCCCGAAGATGGGCGCAACGGGTTTGGCCTATCGTATCGCCGAGCAGTTCGGGCTGCATATGGTCGAGACGCGGCCGGCGCTGGTGCCCTTGACGCTCGATCCCGTGCAACTCGAAAGGCTTGGGGCTCTCGCCGGCGTCGCAGCCGATGCCGAGGTGCGTTTCGGCAAGGCCGCTTTTCGCGAGGCGGTGCTCGTCACACACCGAGGTTTGAGCGGGCCAGCGATCCTGCAGATATCCTCCTATTGGCGGGAAGGCGCGGAAATCGTGCTCAAGCTGATGCCAGAGATCAACGTTGCCGGGATCCTCAAGGCAATGCGTCGCACGAACGGGCGACAGGCGCCGCAAACGGCACTCGCCGAGATCCTGCCGCGGCGCCTCGCGCACTTCTTTGCCGAGGAGGCAAGGCTCACCGGGCGACTGCTTGCCGATCTCTCCGACAGGGCGATAGAGGCGCTGGCGACCTCCATCCAGGCATGGACGTTGAAGCCCGCCGGCTCCGAGGGCTACCGCACCGCCGAAGTGACGCTCGGCGGTGTCAGCACCGGTGCGCTCGATTCAAAGTCGATGCAGGCACGAGACGTTCACGGGCTCTATTTCATCGGCGAATGCGTGGACGTGACCGGCTGGCTCGGCGGCTATAATTTTCAATGGGCCTGGGCCTCCGGCTTTGCTGCTGGTCAAGCGGTATAACGACCGCGCCAGATTGGTGATTTGCTTCTTCAGCCATTGTTAATGGAAATGGCCGAACCTCGTTTTCATGGTTGCAAAGACCGCACTGGCGGAATGGTTCGCAAACGGAAACCGGAGTGTGTCCATTTCGCGGACTTTCCTCAACAGCAGGATGCTTGCACCATGAAGGGCATGGCAGGCCGGGGCCTGCCAGCCAAGTGTCGAGGACAGGATGCCATGGACAAGCAACGCCGCCGCCCCCGCGCCATCGCTATTGCCCGGGCCGGTGAAAGCCGTACCGAAGCGGAGCTGATCGCCTTTGCTGCGTTTCTCGCTCTTTTCGCGATCGCCGCCGCCAGTTTCCTTTCGTTCTGACGCGCGGCGTTCCTGCCGCGTAGGCGACTGACGGCGCTCACGCTCATCGGCCACCAATCTGGGGCTCGCTGCGCTTATAAGAATTTTAATGGTTGCGCCCGAATATGGGCGCAACGTGAGTCCGCAGGGACCCTTCTGCCGACAGGCAGTGCGGCCCCGCAATGATTGCCGGCGGGCTGGCGGCGTGCGCCGCATGACCTTCAAAAATACATCAGCCTGTTTCCGCATCGGGTGACATCCAAGCTGCAGTCTCAACGGTGCTGGCGCGAGCCGGGTCGAGGGCTCTAGGTCGCTGGGGGAGGCGAAAGGCAGGCGGGGGAGCCGAGGTATTTCATGCTCATCGACAGGATTCTTGCCCGTTTCAAGATTCAGACGAAGGTTTTGTTCTTCATCCTGCCTTTCGTCGTCAGCATATCCGCCGTCGGCCTTACCGGCCTCTATGCCTCGGGACTGCTGCAGGGACGCATGGAAATCTCGAACAGCGTCCTGCAGACCTTGAGCGGCTTCAAGGATGTCTACGCGGGAATGAATCAGTTCCTGCATGAGACAACCGAGGAGAGCCGCCAGGCGGTGAAGGAGACGATTGCCGCGCAGAAGGATGTTCTGGCTGCGACGGCCGCCCACGTGGCGGGGGCAAGCGGCGAACGGGAACTCGCGGATGCGACGGCCGCTACGAGCGAGATCGAGACCCGTATCGACGGCCTTTGGACGTTGCACGAGAGCGAGCAGCAGCTCCGCCTGGCGACGCGGACCAATCTGGAAAAGCTGGTCGCCGAGCAGATGAAGATCAGCGAACAGACCAATGAACTGCAATATGCGGTGCGCAAGGACGAGAATGCGGCGAAAACCATGCTGCGCAACGCCGAAAAGCTGACGCGCGCGAGTCGCTTCTACGCAGAATTTGCGACAGAGCTCAGCAATGCGGCGACCGTCGAGGAGAAGCTGAAGGTTGCGTCGGAACGTTTCCCAATGCTCGGCCGGACGCAACGCGACATTTTCACACTGTTGCCGAAGGGCGAAAAGTCTCTCGCCGAGACGGTCAATTCGGCTGCAGGCGCGATTGGCGCGCTCATCAGGGCGCGGGATGAGCCGGAAACACTCGCCGGCCTGTGGAAATATGTCGAACGTTTCAACAATGCCGGCTTCGCTCTGGAAGCCGCGGCCGTCCGCAAGATGCGGGAAGCGACACAAGTCTTCAGCGAGCTTGACGGCAAGATCGCCAGCACCGAATCCGTCTTGACGGCAACACGCAGACTGTCCACCTCGCTCACCGACGTCCAGATATCCGCCGCCGCATTCCTCGGCAGCACGACGGAGGAAAATCGCCAGAGGCTCCTGGACAGGTTCCTGGCCGTGCAGTCGAACATGACGACCTTGCGCGGCATTGCCAAGGACGCGACTTTCATCGATGCAACGGCCGACATGCTTGTTCCGATCATCAATGCGATGAAGAAGGATGGCGTCGCGCTGGTCGAGATTACCGACAAGCGGACGGCTGAATTCAACGCGGCCGGCGCATCGATCGATGCGATCTGGAACGACTTGACCGGCTTTGCCGAGCAGCAGAAGGTTGCCGCCGGCACGGAACGCAAGGAAGCCAATCAGATTTCCGTTGGCGCCACCATTGCCGGCGTCGTGATAGCGCTGCTCGCCGGCGTTGCACTGACGTTGACGCTGAAGCGACCGATCGGCCAGATCACGGCGGCCATGCGACGCCTTGCCGATGGCCGGCTCGATACGGCGATCGACGGCGATGGTCGGCGCGACGAGATCGGCGACATGGCGCGGGCGCTTGGGGTCTTCAAGGAGAATGCCCTGTCGAAGGTACGCATCGAGGCCGAGAGCGTCGAACAGCGCGCCCGCGCCGAAGCCGAGCGCAGCCGCAACGACGCGGAGAAGCGGGAACTCGACCGACAGATCGACCTGGCGGTCAATGAACTCGCGGCGGGCCTCGGGCGCCTGGCGCAAGGCGATCTCTCCCAGCAGATCGAGGTACCCTTCAACGGCCGCCTCGAGCAATTGCGGGTCGATTTCAACGGATCGCTCATCCGGCTACAGGATACGTTGGCGCAGATTCGCACCAATGCCCAGGCAATCCAGCAGAGCGGAGCCGGCATGCACCATTCGGCCGATTCGCTCTCGAAACGCACGGAGGCGCAGGCGGCCTCTCTCGAGCAGACCGCCGCGGCCGTCGACCAGATCACCGTGACTGTGCGTTCTTCCGCCGAGCGTGCGCACGAGGCGAACCAGGCCGTGTCGCAGACCAAGAAGAGCGCCGACAGTTCGGCAACAGTCGTCACCAATGCGATCGCCGCCATGGGTCGCATCGAAGAGGCCTCGCGCCAGATCGAACAGATCATCGAGGTGATCGACGACATCGCCTTCCAGACCAATCTCCTGGCGCTCAATGCCGGCATCGAGGCGGCGCGTGCGGGCGAAGCGGGCAAAGGCTTTGCGGTCGTTGCGCAGGAGGTGCGCGAACTGGCGCAGCGCTCGGCAGAGGCGGCGCACCAGATCAAGGACCTCATCAACAAGTCGACCCAAGAGGTCAATTCCGGCTCGCTGCTCGTCAAGGAGACGGGAGCCGTGCTTGCTTCGATTAGCGCCGAGATCGTCACCGTCAGTCAGCACGTGGAGATGATCGCTATCGCCAGCCGCGACCAGGCGACGGCGCTGAACGAGGTCAACGGCTCCGTCAACCAGATGGACCAGATGACCCAGCAGAATGCCCTGATGGTGGAGGAAGCGACCGCGACCAGCCGGGCCTTGGCCAACCAAGCCGATACGCTGATGATGCTGGTCGAGCAGTTTCGGTTGGAGCGGGAGAGCGGAGCCGGCGAGGTTTATCGCGCCGCCTGATTTGAGCCGCCTTACCAGATAGCAGACTGGACGCCGCGCATTTGCAAATGCGCGGCGTCCACTGTTTGGTTATGGATTGGAAGCAGGGCGGCACTCGTCAGTCGAGGCATCTGCTGTATCGCTCCGCCGCGCAAGGTTTCCCTTCGATTTCTACAGCGGCGTGAGCGCCGTCGCAGTCTTTGGGTAATGTTCTCCGCCGGCGCCTGTGGAACAGTGCAGAAAGCATGTTCTCCGCAAAGGTCTCCTTGCACGCGGGCGACTGGATATCAAAGCGTTGATCGAGGCGGCGCCGGTTTCTCGACGCCATGTCGAATAGAAAAGCCATTGCCATCATGTCCATGGTGATGCTCCTTGTCTGCAAGCATCGCTTCTTTTATGCATCTCGGACTGTTTTACATACAGTCGATTTCCCCTTATGTTTTTCACTGATGAAAAACATGGATTGGGACATCTACCGCTGTTTCATGACCGTGGCGCGCGGCGGCGGTTTGACGGGAGCGGCGCAGGCGACGGGCCTGAGCGCCGCGACCATCGGCCGCCGCATGCTGGAACTGGAGGAGCGCACCGGCCGGACGCTCTTCGTCCGCAGCCAGACGGGTTACACACTGACTTCCGACGGTCGGGTTCTGTTCGAGCAACTGCGCGAGATGGAAGCGGCGGCCCGCAAGGTGGAGAATTGGCAGGAGCAGGGCGACGGGGCCGTGACCATCCGCGTCGCGGCGGGGACATGGGTCTCGTGGCTGGTCGCGGAGAATTTTCCGGCGATCTGTACCGAGCGCGATTCCTTTAATATTGCGCTTTCGACAGGCGAAGCGCGGGCGAGCCTCGCCTATCGCGAGAGCGACATCGGCATTCGCGCCTTCGAGCCGGAGGAAGCTTATCTCGCGTCACGGCTGATCGGCGAAGTCGCCTATGCCGCCTATCGGCAGAAGAACGCGCCGGGCGCCGTGGAACGGTGGCTGGCCGTCGGCGAAGAGGAAGCGCGTTCGGCCTATTTGCGCTGGCCGCACGAACAGGCGACAGGCCGGATCGTCGCGACGGTAACGCGCCCGCGCTCCCTGCTCGACCTTGCCCGCGCCGGGGCGGGGACGGCGGTGCTGCCCTGTTTCGTCGGCGATCTCGATCCGCTGCTGCAGCGGGCGGGCGAGGAGATCGCCTCGCTCCGACACCGGCAGTGGATCGTAATGAACAACGAGGATCGCCACAGGCGGGACATTCGAACGGTCGTTGACCGAATGACGCGGCTCTTGCGCAGCCACACCGATCTCTTTGCCGGAAAACGGCCGCGGCGGAACGCCGCCTGAGCCGCAGCATCGCTTGGCTGTTGATGCGGATCGGCCGGCCTGGCGCCGGCCGATCCCTCGCATTGCGTCAGCGCCGCGCGCCTGTCCGGGAGGGTTCCCTCCGGACCACGGAAATTGGAACCGGCATCGGCCCGAAGTGCGCCCACAGCCCGGCGCCGAGCAGGATTGCGGTCGCCGCCGAAAGCGCGATCATCACGCCCGCCCTTGGGTGACGATGACGGGGATCAGCAGATCGCCCCAGTTGCCGTCGCCGCCGTGATGGCGTGCCGAGCGCACGAGTTCGACCGAGACGCCTGCGTCGACCGCCTTCATGACGGCTTGGTTGAGCCGATGCAGGTCATTGGCGACCATGCGGATCGCGGCCTGCTGTTCTGTTGTCATGGCCGATGATTGTTCCTCGGCCCGTTCCTTGACGCGTGTCTGGACTGTCATTGGAGTTCTCCTCTTAAGGTTTGGAGCCGGATGCGGGGGCATTCCGGTGCCCGTCCCGCTTCGGTTTGGTGCATTCTGCAAGGCGCGCGACGGGCAGGGAGTGCCGCGCGCCTCGCCTTCGTCATTCTGCCGCCGGGCGGAACTGGTCGTGCTCGGTCGATTCCTTCATGGCGGTTGTCGACGATTGGCCGCCGGTGATCGCCAGCGACACCGCGTCGAAATAGCCGGTGCCGACTTCGCGCTGATGCTTCGTCGCGGTGTAGCCGTTGACCTCGGCCGCGAATTCCGCCTCCTGCAGTTCCGAATAGGCGGCCATCTGCCGTTCCTTGTAGCCGCGGGCGAGTTCGAACATGCCGTAGTTCAGCTGATGGAAACCGGCGAGCGTGATGAACTGGAACTTGTAGCCCATCGCACCGAGCTCGCGCTGGAACTTGGCGATCGTCGCGTCGTCCAGGTTCTTCTTCCAGTTGAACGACGGCGAGCAATTATAGGCGAGCAGTTTACCCGGATGCGCCTTGTGCACGCCCTCGGCGAATTTGCGCGCCTGCTCGAGATCCGGCTTCGAGGTCTCGCACCAGATGAGGTCGCAATGCGGCGCATAGGCGATCGCCCGTGCAATGCAGGGCTCAAGCCCGTTCTTCACCTGATAGAAGCCCTCGACGGTGCGGCCGGCGTCATGGTCGACGAAGGGCCTGTCACGCTCGTCGATATCCGAGGTCAAGAGCTTCGCCGCTTCCGCGTCCGTGCGGGCGATGACCAGCGTCGGCACGCCCATGACGTCGGCGGCAAGTCGGGCGGCATTCAGATTGCGGATATGCGCCGCGGTCGGGATCAGCACCTTGCCGCCGAGATGGCCGCACTTTTTCTCGGACGCGAGCTGGTCCTCATAGTGGACGCCCGCCGCGCCGGCTTCGATGAAGGCTTTCATGATTTCGAAGGCATTGAGTGGCCCGCCGAAACCGGCCTCCGCATCGGCGACGATCGGAGCGAACCAGGTGTCGACCGAAAGCCCCTTGCCTTCCGCAGTTTCGATCTGGTCGGCGCGCTGCAGCGTCCGATTGATGCGTTTCGCGAGTTCCGGCGCGGCATTGGCCGGATAGAGCGACTGGTCCGGATACATGGCGGAGGCGGTGTTGGCATCGGCAGCAACCTGCCAACCGGAGAGGTAGATCGCCTTCAGTCCGGCGCGCACCATCTGCATGGCCTGGTTGCCCGAAAGGGCGCCGAGAGCATTGACGAAATCTTCCTCGTGGATGAGCTTCCAAAGGCGGTTCGCGCCCATTTCGGCAAGCGAATAACGAATCTCGACCGAGCCGCGGAGCCGCTGCACGTCCTGCGCCGAATAGGGGCGCTCAACACCGTCGAAACGTCCTTGCGGCGCGCTCGGGACGAGTTTGTAAAAATCAGTCATTCTTGCCTCCTGGTGAAATCGATAGCTCTTCGACTTTGGTCTCACGGCGCTCTTGCCCTGAAAGTTCATATGACAGTTTTTACATTGCGCTGCGAAAACGCGCCACGAAAATCGGGAAACTCTCGGATCCAAAAGGGTTATCTTGTCTTGAGTTTGACAGTGATGTGAAGTAAAATTGTAAAAACATGTAAAAGCGCTTTTGCCTGCCGGTTTGTCAATGGAGTTACAAATGGCCGAGAACAAGATCTTTGCCGGGCCGCGCGTCAGGCGAATTCGCAACGGCATGCAGTTGACGCAGACGGCGATGGCGGAAGCGCTCGGCATCTCTCCCTCCTATCTGAACCTGATCGAGCGCAATCAGCGGCCGCTGACGGTGCAGCTTCTGTTGAAGCTGGCTTCGGTCTACAAGGTCGATCTCGACGAGTTGCAGGGCGAGGCCGGCGGTAGCCTGCAGCAACTGCGCGAGGTCTTCGCCGATCCGCTGCTGACCGGCGAACTCCCCGGAGACCAGGAACTGATCGAGGTCACCGAGGCGGCTCCGAATGTCGCGGGCGGCGTCGTCAAGCTCTATCGCGCCTATCGCGAACAGGCCTCGCGGCTCAAGGACCTGGCGGAAGTGCTGGCCGGGCAGGGCCACATGGCGGCAGTCTCGGACACGCGGCTGCCGATCGACGAGGTCAGAGAGGCGTTCGAGGCGCGGCCCAATCATTTCGCGCGGATCGAGGAGGCGGCAGAAGCATTTCATGCGACCCTCCCGGCGGGCGACGATCTGGCCGGGGCGCTGAAGGCCTGGCTGAAGAAGGAGCACGGCCTGGCCGTGCGCACGCTGCCGCTGCATGTCATGCCCAACCTGCGCCGTCGCTTCGACCGCCACTCGATGCGGCTGTTCATCTCCGAACGCCTGTCACCTTTCGACCAGGCGCGTGAGGTCGCCATGGAGGTGGCATCGATCGCCTGCCATGAGGCGATCGTGGCGGAGCTCGAACAGTTCCGCCTGGCGACCGCAGAGGCCCGGCGCATCGGTCGCTTCGAACTCGCGCGCTACGCCGCCCACGCGTTGATGATGCCTTACGCCGCCTTTCACGCCGCGGCGCTTCGCGCGAAATACGACATCGACATCCTGAGAGCCCGCTTCCAGGTCTCCTTCGAGCAGGCGGCCAACCGCCTGACGATGCTGCAGCGGCCCGGTGCGGCCGGTGTGCCTTTCTTCCTGATGGAGATGGACAATGCCGGCCACCGTTTGCGCCGGGCGGGAGCGCAGGGTTTCCCCCATGCCCGCTTCGGCGGCGCCTGTCCCAAGCTGAATATCCATGCCGCCTTCGCCGTCCCCGGCCAGATTCTCGTCGATCGCGTTGAAATGCCCGATGGCGGTACCTTCCTGGTGATTGCCCGCACGGTCGACGGTCCGCAGGCGAGCTATGAGGAGCGGGTCAGGCGCACCGCTCTACTGATCGGCTGCGAGGCCGGCTTTGCCGACGACACCGTCTACGGTGCTGCGCGCATGCCAGCAATCGCCGTCGGGCCGGCCTGTCGCCTTTGCGAGCGGCAGGGATGTCTCGCGCGAGCCGAGCCGCCCGTTACGCGACCGCTTGGCCTTGACGAAATGGCGGCGGGTTTGAGCGTCTTCGATTTTCAGTAGGGCCGTTTCGGCGGCAGCAGGGCCTTGCCGCGCCGACGAAACCGGGCCCAGTCCGGCGGCAGTGGCGTTGCGATATCGGCTGTTAAGTGCTCGATTTTGCTCATGCTTGGCGAAACGCGAGCGCGCCGCAATACTCGCCTTTTCCGGCGCGAAAGCGCTTGAGGTTATTGCGAAACATGCCTAACCTCGGCACCGCAACGAACAACGGACGGGGCATGGCCGCACGGGTAGAGGTTTGCCCCGACCAGACAACAAGAGGGGAGTTTCATGTCCAAACTCATCGTCGCAACTTTGGCAGCCGCTGTGTTGGCGGGCTCGGCGACGCTTGCATCGGCACAGGAGCGGGTCGTCAACGTCTATAACTGGTCGGACTATATCGACGACAGCATCCTCGAGGACTTCACGAAGGAGACCGGGATCAAGGTCGTCTATGACGTCTTCGACTCTAACGAAATCCTCGAAACGAAACTGCTTGCCGGCGGCTCCGGCTACGATGTCGTGGTGCCGTCCGCATACTTCCTGCAGCGCCAGATCGCTGCGGGCGTGTTCCAGAAGCTCGACAAGTCGAAGCTGCCGAACCTGTCGAACATGTGGGACATGATCATGGAGCGTACGGCCAAGTACGATCCGGGCAACGAATATGCCGTCGACTACATGTGGGGCACCACCGGAATCGGCTACAATGTCGACAAGATGAAGGAAATTCTCGGTACCGACGAGAAGCCGAACTGGGACGTCATCTTCGACCCGGAGGTCGCCGCCAAGTTCAAGGATTGCGGCATTCACCTGCTCGATTCGCCGACCGATATCATGCCTTCGGCGCTCGCCTATCTTGGCCTCGATCCCGACAGCCATGAACAGGCCGATCTCGAAAAGGCGGCCGAGGTACTGATGAAGGTCCGCCCCTATATCCGCAAGTTCCATTCGGCGGAATATATCAACGCGCTGGCCAATGGCGACATCTGCCTGGCAGTCGGCTTCTCCGGTGACATCTTCCAGGCGCGCGATCGCGCGGCAGAGGCGAATGCCGGCGTGAGCGTCGACTATTCGATCCCCGAGCAGGGAGCGCAGATGTGGTTCGACATGCTGGCGATCCCCGCCGATGCGCCGCATGTCGACGAGGCCCACGAATTCATCAACTATCTGATGAAGCCCGAGGTCATCGCCAAGGCCTCGAACTACGTGTTCTATGCCAATGGCAACAAGGCGTCGCAGCAATTCCTCGACAAGGAAGTGCTCGAGGACACCGCCATCTATCCGTCGGACGCGGTCATGCAGAAGCTTTTCACGGTAACGCCGTTCGAGCCACGGGAGCAGAGGGTGCTCACGCGACTCTGGACGAAGATCGTGACCGGCCAATAGGCGCGGAAGGAATTGCCCGGACTTCGATCCGGGCGATTTTTTGTGGGCCGATCTAATATGTATGGTGTTTCGGCCCACCAGAGAAATGGGCGTCGGTTGCCGTGCCGGGTCCATCGGCTGTGGCATCGGGGATAGATGATGAAGTCTCTCGGCAGTATCCGGCGGTCCTTCGCCCCCTGGGCGGATCCGGCGTCCAAACCCTTCATTTCGTTCAGGAACGTAACCAAGAAATTCGGCGACTTCACCGCCGTCGACGATCTTTCGCTGAACATCTACACGCGCGAGTTCTTCGCGTTGCTCGGCGCCTCGGGCTGCGGAAAGTCGACGCTCTTGCGCATGCTTGCCGGATTCGAGCAGCCAACCTCGGGCGAGATCATCCTCGATGGCCAGAACCTCGCGGGCATCCCGCCCTACCGGCGGCCCGTCAACATGATGTTCCAATCCTATGCGCTGTTTCCGCATATGACCGTGGAGAACAACATCGCTTTCGGCCTGAAGCAGGACGGCATGTCCAAGGCGGACATAGCCGAGCGCGTCCAGCAGATGCTGAAGCTCGTGAAGCTCGAGAAATTCTCCAAGCGAAAGCCGCACCAGCTTTCCGGCGGACAGCGGCAGCGCGTGGCACTCGCCCGCTCGCTCGCCAAGCGGCCGAAGGTGCTGCTGCTCGACGAGCCGCTTGGCGCACTCGACAAGAAGCTGCGCGAGGAGACGCAGTTCGAGCTGATGGACCTGCAGCAGGAACTCGGCCTCACCTTCGTCGTCGTCACCCACGACCAGGAGGAGGCGATGACCATGGCCGATCGTATCGCGGTCATGAGCCACGGCAAGGTCGTCCAGGTGGCGACGCCTGCGGAAATCTACGAAGCGCCGAACTCGCGATTCGTCGCCGACTTTATCGGCGATGTGAATCTCTTCGACGGCACCGTCACCGGGGCCGAGGCGGGCTTTGTCCAGCTCGAAACGACCGGTGGAATTCCGATCCGCATGATGTCGCCGGACTGCTTTGCAAAGGGCATGCGGGTGGCCGTCGCCATTCGCCCGGAGAAGATCAGAATCGGCCGCCAGGCGCCCGCCCATGCACCCATGAATACGGCCGAGGGTGAAATCTGGGATATCGGCTATCTCGGCGACATGACCGTCTTTCACATCCGCCTGAAGGACGGCGGGGTCGTCAAGGCTTCGACGCTCAACGCCGTGCGTGCCATCGAGGATCCGCTCGGCTACGACCAAGAGGTCTGGATCTCGTTCGGTGACGATGCCGGCGTCGTGCTGAAGGATTGAAGCCATGGCGAAAATTACCTCGAGCCTCGTCAGCCGCCTGGTGATCATCATCCCTTATGCCTGGTTGTTGTTCTTCTTTCTCATCCCTTTCTTCATCGTCTTCCGCATCTCGCTGTCTGAGACCGCGATAGCCATGCCGCCCTACACGCCAGTCTTCGATCTATCCGAAGGGCTGTCGGGCATTCTCGAAAGTATGCGCGCGTTTTCGGCGGACAATTATGTCTGGCTGACGGAGGACGCTCTCTACTTCAACGCCTATGTATCGAGCATCGTCATTGCCACCGTCTCCACCGTGCTCACCTTGCTGATCGGCTATCCGATCGCTTACGGCATGGCGAAGGCGCCGCGATCGATGCGGCCGATGCTCTTGATGATGGTGATCCTGCCGTTCTGGACGAGTTTTCTGATCCGCGTCTATGCCTGGATCGCGATATTGAAGCCCGAGGGACTGCTGAACCAGTTCCTGATCGCAACCGGCCTCATCGACCAGCCGCTGATCATCCTCAACACCAACGCCGCAGTCTATATCGGCATCGTCTATTCCTATCTGCCCTTCATGGTTCTGCCGATCTACTCGGCGCTCGAGAAGATGGATCACGCGCTGATCGAAGCGGCGCAGGATCTCGGCTGCACGCCGACCGCCGCCTTCTGGCGTGTGACCTTCCCGCTTTCCCTGCCAGGGGTCATCGCGGGCTGCCTGCTGGTCTTCATCCCGGCCGTCGGCGAGTTTGTCATTCCCGACCTGCTCGGCGGATCGGAAACGCTGATGATCGGCAAGACGCTCTGGAACGAATTCAATGCCAACCGCGATTGGCCGGTCTCGTCCGCCGTGGCGACGATCCTGCTCCTGATCCTGGTCATTCCGATCGTCTATTTCCAGAATGTCCAGTCCCGGGCCGACGGCGAGGAGAGGTGAGCGATGGTCAGGTGGTCCCGCTTCAACATTGCCTCGGTCGTTCTCGGCTTCGGTTTCCTCTACTTGCCGATCGTCCTCCTGGTAATCTTCTCTTTCAACGAGTCGCGGCTGGTCACGGTATGGGCCGGCTTTTCGACCAAGTGGTACACGCAGCTCTGGTACAACAGGGGACTTCTGGATGCCGCCTGGGTCACCGTCCGGGTGGCGCTGCTATCGGCGACCGTCGCAACGGTTCTCGGCACGATGGCGGCTCTAACGCTGGTGCGCTATTCGCGCTTCCGCGGGCGCGTGCTCTTTTCCGGCATGGTCTATGCGCCGCTGGTGATGCCGGAGGTGATCACCGGCCTGTCGCTGCTCTTGCTCTTCGTGGCGATCGGGCTTGACCGGGGTTTCTGGACGATCACGCTTGCGCACATCACCTTCACCATGTGCTTCGTTGCCGTTGTCGTTCAGTCGCGGCTGTTGAGCTTCGACCGGTCGATCGAGGAGGCGGCGCTGGATCTCGGCGCCACCCCGGTCAGGGCATTCTTTGCCATCACCCTGCCGGTCATTGCGCCGGCGGTCTTTTCCGGCTGGGTGCTGGCCTTCACCCTTTCGCTCGACGACCTCGTCATTGCGAGCTTCACGACGGGGCCGGGCGCGACGACCCTGCCGATGAAGATCTACAGCCAGGTGCGCCTCGGCGTGACGCCGGAAATCAATGCCATCTGCACGATCCTGATTGGCATCGTCGCCCTCGGCGTGGTCATTGCCTCGCTTGTCACGAGGCGCCGGGAAATTCAGCGCGACAGGGATGAGCGCGCAGCCTTCGCGGTGAGCAGCTGATTTGAGGGCGCTCAATTCGGTCCGACGAGGACCGAAAGCGGCGTGACCACGGCGTTCGGCCATGTCCCGCCGACGAAGAAGCGCAGAGGCTGATCGTCGGCGGCGCTGGCGTCTTCGAGTGCTCCGGCAAAAACCAGGCTGCCGCTACGATAGGGTATGATGCCCGTCACGGACATTGTGCCGGATGGGCTGACGAAGCGCGCCCGATCGAGACGTGCCGTGCCCTCGGCGAAGCTCGCTTCGAAATCGGCGATCTGGAAGTCGAAGGTGGCGTCGCTTGCCTGTGACAGCGAGAAAAATTCGCCCTTGCGGACGAGGTCGGTGAAGGCATGCACGTCGAAGCCGGCCAGACTGCCGTTCCTGAGCCTGTAGGTGAGGCTACCCGAGAGGTCTCCGGTCGCGGTTTCCCAGAAGGCTCGGTTGGAAGCGACGTCTAGGTTCAGAATGCCATTGCCCACGGGCATTGGACCCTTCAGGCCGAAGTCGGCGAACACGGCGGCGAAGTCGGCATTCTTGAGCGTGACTTGCAGCCGACCACCATGTTCCAGGCCCTTCGTGGAGAGCTGCGCCCGGCCCGACAGACGGCCGCCGGCATAGGTACTGTCGCCTATATCGAGCGAAGCCCGGCCGCCGTCGACCATCACACCGGTGGCGACATCTTCCAAATGCAGCGGTCCGACGAGCACGTCCTGGGCTGAAATGCGAAGGTCCGTGCGCCAGCCATTGATATAGTTTTCCGCCATCTGCCACAGCCGGTCGCTTCGCTCGGGCCGAACGGGCATGGAGGCCGGCAGAGCGTTGAAGTCGATGCGATCAAAAGCGAGGGTTCCTCCGATGCGCGGCGACCCGCCGCCCGGAAGCACGACGTCGAGGACGCCTGTGGCGGCCGCGTCACCCAGCGTCAGTTGCAGTTCGTCCAGCTTGAGCGACTTTCCGCCCGTCGTCACCTTGGCATCGATGCTGAAGTCGGCCGGCGGCAGTACCATGTCCGCCGATCCGCGATACCAGGCCACGAGTGTCGCAAGCGAGGGCACGGAAAGCTGCAGGTGGCCGGAGGCAAACGGCGTGAGGGAAAGATGACCGATGCCTTCGAATGACAGGGTGAGTTGTGCCGATGTGATCGACGTTTTGACGGGCGTATCGCGCTTGGCGAAAAGGTCAAGCGGGCGGTCGCAGACAAATGCCCAGGCGACCTGCTGTCCGCCAAGCACCGCCGAGAATTGTGCGCTTAGCCGATCGGCATAGGAAGGCCATTTGACCGTGCCCGCGATACCGGAAATGTCGATGCCGGTGCTGTCGCCGGACAACGCGTCCGATATGCGCAGCCGCCCGTTTTCGACGGTGATGTCGCCGAAAGGGCTGTCATCCTCCTGCGTCGCGGCCTGCGGGGCGATCAGCCAATGCGGCCGTTGCCAATTGATCGTGCCGTCTGCGCGGCGCTCTATCGTGATGATCGGCGCGACAAGCGTGACGTCGTCGAGCGCAGACTCGCCGCTAAGCGCCGAGATCAGGCTGAAGGAGGCGGTGATGCGGTCGATTTGCGCAAGCAGGTGCGGCTCCGGCCCGCGCGACACGATCTTCACGGAAGGCAGCGTCACCAGGGGCTCCGGCCAGAACCGGATTTCCGGCTCGCCGCCGATCGTGGTCTTGCCGCCCGACCAGCCGTCGAGCATCCGCTCCATCGTCGCGCGCACGTCCGTGGTCGACACGAGCAGGGGAACGGCCGCGTTGTAGCCTATGGCGAGAGCAACTCCGGCCGCGGCCGACCAGGCGATATGACGGGCGCGCAGCCGATGCCTCAACGCGCCCGATGCCCTCAGGATGTGTCTTTTCATATTGATCCGTTTGCCGTCGCCCTGCATGACACCGTCTGGATAGGCCGATGGTTTGCATAAAGCAAATGCGACCGCGGGAAAATGTCGTCGGCGTCGCCTCGCGGGCCGGGGCATGCTGTTTATCTTGCGTTGCAGCATGATATAGAAGCAGAAGCAGGGAGAGGAGGAATACATGCATACAGATCGTCCTTTGTGGGTTCCGGATGCCGAGACGCTCGAGCGAAGCCCGATGGCCGAGTTCATCGCCTGGTGCGGCCAGCGCTTCGGCCGGACGTTCTCCGGTTATGACGCCTTTCACAACTGGTCCGTGGCTGAGCGCGGCGATTTCTGGACCGGTCTATGGGAGCACTGCGGCGTGCTGGGCGAGCGCGGCGAGACGGCACTCGCCAATGGCGATCAGATGCTGGAGGCGCGCTTCTTCCCCGATGCAGAACTCAATTTCGCCGAAAACCTGCTGCGCGGCAGCGGCAACGACGATGCTCTGATTTTCCGCAGCGAGGATAAGGTCCGCTACCGGCTGTCCTGGGACGAACTACTCGGCCTGGTATCGCGGCTGCAGCAGGCGTTCAAGGCGCAAGGCATCGGGGTCGGCGACCGCGTCGCCGCGATGATGCCGAACCTGCCGGAGACGATCGCGCTGATGCTGGCCACGGCCTCCGTCGGCGCCATCTGGTCGTCCTGTTCGCCCGATTTCGGCGAGCAGGGCGTGCTCGACCGCTTCGGCCAGATCGGTCCGAAGCTGTTCATCGCCTGCGACGGCTACTGGTACAACGGCAAACGCCAGGACGTCGACGCCAAGGTGCGCGCCGTCGCAAAGAGCCTCGGCGTGCCGACGCTGATCGTTCCCTATGCGGGCGATAGCGCCGCGCTGGCCTCATCGATTGCGGGCGGCATCGCCCTTGCGGATTTCATTGCCGGCTTCGAGGCAAAACCGCTCGCCTTCGAACGATTGCCCTTTGCCCATCCGCTCTACATCCTTTTCTCCTCCGGCACCACCGGCGTGCCGAAATGCATCGTGCATTCGGCCGGCGGAACGCTGCTCCAGCACCTCAAGGAACATCGCTTCCATTGCGGACTTGTGCCCGGCGAGAGACTCTTCTACTTCACCACCTGCGGCTGGATGATGTGGAACTGGCTGGCGTCCGGCCTGGCAGTCGGCGCGACCCTCTGCCTTTATGACGGTTCGCCCTTCTATCCGGACGGTAACGTGCTCTTCGACTATGCGGCCGAGGAGCGCTTTGCCGTCTTCGGCACCTCGGCGAAGTACATCGACGCGGTTCGCAAGGGCGGCTTCAAGCCGATGGAAACCCACGATCTGTCCGCCCTGCGCCTCATCACCTCGACCGGCTCGCCGCTGTCACCCGAGGGGTTCTCCTTCGTCTATGAAGGCGTCAAGTCCGATGTCCAGCTCGCCTCCATTTCCGGCGGCACCGATATCGTCTCCTGCTTCGTCCTTGGTAACCCGTTGAAGCCCGTCTGGCGCGGTGAAATTCAGGGGCCCGGCCTCGGCCTCGCGGTCGACGTCTGGAACGACGAGGGCAAGCCGGTCCGCGGAGAGAAGGGCGAACTCGTCTGCACCAAGGCGTTCCCCTCGATGCCCGTGAAGTTCTGGAACGATCCAGACGGCGCCAAGTACCATGCGGCCTATTTCGAGCGGTTCGACAATGTCTGGTGCCATGGCGACTTTGCCGAATGGACCCCGCATGGCGGCATCATCATTCACGGTCGATCGGATGCGACGCTCAACCCGGGCGGCGTGCGCATCGGTACGGCGGAGATCTATAACCAGGTCGAACTGATGCCGGAAGTCGCCGAGGCGCTCTGCATTGGCCAGGATTGGCAGGACGACGTGCGCGTCATTCTTTTCGTTCGCCTTGCGCCGGGTGTCGAACTGACCGATGAACTGACGCAGGCCATCAAGAACCGCATCCGCACGGGCGCTTCGCCGCGGCACGTGCCGGCGAAGGTCATTGCCGTCGCCGATATCCCGCGCACCAAATCCGGCAAGATCGTCGAACTGGCCGTCCGCGACGTCGTGCATGGCCGTCCCGTCAAGAATAAGGAGGCGCTGGCGAACCCCGAGGCCCTCGATCTCTTCGCGGGACTGGACGCTTTGAGGAGCTAAGCCGGTTTTACCGAGATCAATTCTATCGGAAGTTGATTGCAGCTTGACGAGGATTTTCCGGTTGCGCCGAGCCGGCACAATGGTGGTCTATTCCGATACGGCATGCGCGCCAAAACGTGACGGACGACCGTTAACATTATTGCGCCTGCGAAATTAACCAACAGCGTTGAGTTGCATGTCATTCCCTAAAATTTTCGGATCGGGAAGTAAGGTTCTGTTAGCATTTGGCAGCGCAAGGTCTCGTTAACTTGAGGCCGACCGATCCGGGGCCGGTACCGCAGCAGAGATGCTGCCGCCGACATGACGGCGCGAGTTCTCGAGCATTTGTTGGTTAGCATCGACTTGAGGGGCGGCTCGGAGCTGCCTCTTTTTTTGTCCCCGGCAGACTGGCGCCTTCCTGCAACGCCGCGCGTCTTTTCAGGCGCGCAAGGGCCGCTGTAACTCTTTGAATCTGCGCTTCGCGCTTTCCGAAGATCGGTACCATCTTCGGACGGATGCGCTACGATCGATTTTCCAGCGATCGCGACACGAGAATGACCGGGACCATGCCGGCAACGACGATGATAATCGCCGCGACGGAGGCGTCTTCCACCCTTGCCCGCGAAGCGTCCTCGTAAACGAGCGTGGCGAGCGTGTTGAAGTTGAAGGGGCGCAGCATGATGGTGGCCGAGAGCTCCTTCATCGTCTCGATGAAGACGAGAAGGGCGGCGGTCAGAACCGCGGGGCGCATCATGGGCAATAGCACGGTGCGGAGCGTCTGGGCGCTGGTCCGGCCGAGCGCGCGTGCGGCCATGTCGAGATGTGGAGAGAGCTTGTGGAATCCGGCCTCGAGCGTGCCCTCGGCCATGGTGAGGAAGCGCACGGTGCAGGCGTAGATGATCGCAAAGCCGGTCCCGCTCATGATCAGGCCGGTGGACACGTCGAAA
The DNA here is from genome assembly GCF_001854885.1 of Ensifer sp. LCM 4579. GTDB lineage: Bacteria > Pseudomonadota > Alphaproteobacteria > Rhizobiales > Rhizobiaceae > Sinorhizobium. The sequence continues at coordinate 131,319 of NZ_MDDV01000001.1, forward strand.
TACGCGCGCATCCGGGCATCCAAGGCATTATCGATTGCGGCGAGCGGAAAGAGGACGCCGATCGCAAGCACCGTTCCCGGTACTCCATAGCCAAAGGAGGCAAGCCGCCCCGCGACGTCCGTGATCGGCGAGCGTCCCGTGCGGGCGGCATAGGCGAGCACGAAGCCGAGGAACACCGACGCGAGCGCCGTCAGGCCGGAAACCAGGACACTGTGCAGGAAGGCATCCAGGAGCCGTGGTGCGAGGAACTGGTCGAGACGTTTCAAGGCAAAGTTGCCGAGGACGAGGAAGGGAACTCCAAAACCAGAGAGCACGGGAAGAAGGCAGACGGCGGTAGCCGCCCACTTCTTCCAGCCGGCAAGCTTGACCCGCACCACGTCGTGGACGGCCGCCGTCGTCTTGTGGCTTGCAAAGCGCTGCCTGCGCCGCGCCGCGCGCTCGATCATCATCAGCCCGATGACGAAGACGAGCATGATGCAGGCGATCTGCGCCGCACCGGCGAGACTGCCGCGGTTGAGCCAGGTGTCGTAGATGGAGAAGGTGAGGGTCTGGACACCGAGGAACTCGACCGCCCCGATGTCGTTCAGCGTTTCCATGGCCACCAGGGTGAGGCCGATCATGATCGCCGGCCGGGCCATGGGAACCTGCACGAGCAGGAAGACCCTCACCGGGCCTGCGCCGAGCGTGCGCGCGACATCCGCAGCCGCGCGACCCTGCATCAGGAACATGGAGCGGCAGGCGAGATAGATATAGGGGTAAAGGACCGAACTCATCACCAGCACGGCGCCGCCGAGCGAGCGAACGTCGGGGAACCAGTAGTCCCGGCTCGTCTGAAAGCCGAAGAGCGCCCGCACCAGCCCCTGAACCGGACCGGTAAAGGTCAGGAATTCACCGAAGGCGTAGGCCGCCAGATAGACGGGGATTGCAAGCGGCAGCACGAGGGCCGCGGAGAGCAGGCGGCGCATCGGAAAATCGCAGGTTGCCGCCAGCCACGCCGTTAGGATGCCGATAAGTGCCGTGAAGGCGCCGGTCAGCGCCACGAGCAGGAGCGTTCGCATGACGGCACGCGGGACGACATTCTCCACAAGGTGCGGCCAGTCCGCATTGCCGCCGGAGACTGCAAGCCATGCGATAGCGAGGATTGGCATCAGCACGATGGCCGAAGAAAGCCCCGCCCAAATCCCGAGCATCCGATGGGTAAGGCCGGTGCCGGAGCTGGCATGCCGCCGTCTGGGCCTTTTGGCTATGAAGTGCAATCGATCCATTCCAAGGCGATTTGCCCGACAGCGCCGGGAAACCGGCTCCTGCGGGTCAAGTTTTCGTTACAGCATTAGCGCATCGGCCCGGGAATCGGAACCGATTTTCGGAAGGACCGATTTGCGCAGATTGAAAGAGTTGCAGTGACCTTAGCGCGTCTGAAGAGACGCGCGTCAGTTCGCCAGGACGCGTTGCGAGGGGAATGCGATTTCCACCAGAGTGCCCTCGTTCGGGGCGGAATTGATCGAAAATTGGGCGCGGTTGGCCTCCGCCATGGCCTTGGTCAGCGGCAGGCCGAGTCCCGTGCCGTCGCCACGCTTGCGGCCGCCGGTCGTTACCTGCCTGAACGGCTTCATCGCCTGGTCGAGTTCGTTGCGGGTCATGCCGACGCCGGTGTCGCGGATCCGCAGGATGACGCTGCCGTTTGCCTCGTAGGCGGTCGACACGACGATCTGTCCGCCGGACGGGGTGAACCGGATAGCGTTCGCCAGTATGTTGAGCGCGATCTGTTTGATCGACCGGCCGTCGGCGACGACCTCCGGCACGGAGGTCGAGAGCGATGTGCGGATGATCACGCGCTGGCTGTTGGCCTGCGGTTGAACCAGCGAAACCGCCTCGGAGACGGCCTCGTTGACATCTACGGCGCTGAAATCGAGTTCCATTTCGCCCGCTTCGATCTTCGAGATATCGAGCAGGTCGTTGACGATGTCGAGCACATGGCGTCCCGAGCGGCCGATGTCGCCGGCATATTCGATATAGCGGGGGTGACCGATCGGGCCAAAATGCTCGCTCGCCATCATGTCGGAAAAGCCGATTATGGCGTTGAGCGGTGTGCGGATCTCGTGACTGACGCGAGCGAGGAACTCCGTCTTGTGGGCATTCGCCGTCTCCGCCGCCCGTTTGGCATTGCGCAATTCATCCTCGGTGCGTTTCCATTGGGTGATGTCGCGGATGACGGCGCAATAGCCGTTCGAGGAGGAGAGGCGGCCGATCGTCATGAACAGCGGGATAAAGCCGCCGCCGGCTTCGCGCCCGATCACCTCGCGGCCATCATTGAGAACGCTCGCGACGCCGTGGCCGGAAAGCCCCTGAAGATAGTCGATTACCGCTCTCTGGCTCTCATGAGCGAAAAGGGCGGCGAAGGGCTTGCCGCGCATTGCGTCCTCGTCATAGTTGAAGAGCGCGCTCGCCGACCCGTTCATCGTGCGGATGTCGCCATCCTGGCCGAGGACCACGACACCATCGGTGGCGGTCTCCAGGATCGAGCGAAGCTCGTCGATCTCGGTCCGAAGCTGCGCTTCCGTATTCGCGAACCTGTCGGCATCCTGCTCGCTCCCAGCTGCACGCGTTTCGGTCGGGCTGACGGCGAGCATGAGCGCGCTTCGCCCTTCCCAGCGGATCGAATGCAGATGGGCGTTGACAGGCGTGAACTCGCCGTTTTCGCGGACGAGCGTCATTGTGCCGTCCGGCTCGGACGCCCGGACCTCGTCGCCAGTGGCAAAGAGCGCCGCAAGCCCTCCCTCGCGGGCAAAGGCCTCAGTATCCGCGTAGCCGGTGAGCCGCAGGAATTCCGGATTGGCGTGCAGCAGATCGTCGCCGTGATGGACGAGAAGCGCAACAGGCAGGCTGTCGAGGATCTCGCTGCTCATGGCAAGGCCCGTGCGCGCCGGAACGGCGTCGTCGGCGGCTGGCGCGCGAGGCTCTTTGCCGCCGGCTTCCGGTTCGGGCAGCCTGCTCTCGATTGCGGGCGGGTCGGATGGCGCCTCTTCGGCGGAGGGCGCTTGCGCTGCCGGTCGCGTTTCGCCCGCGGCGTCCTCTTCCGGCGGCGCGCCGAAATGGGCGCCGAGCTGCCGCGCAATCTCACGGAAGGCGGCCTGTTCGCCGCGGGTCAGGGTTCCCGATCCAGCCGGCCGGCGCACGTCGAGATCGATGACCTTGTCCGAGGGTGGCCGTTCCGGCGCATCGACGACGCGAAGCGCGGGCCGCTCGCCGCCAAAGGCGTCCTCTGCCGCAGCCGTTTGCTGATCGGAGCGCGTTTCGGCGGCATCTGGCCCGGTGCCGATCACGGGCTCTGCCTCGGTTTCTGCTCTCGGCTCCGGAACAGCGGCTGCCTCCGGCTGCCCGTCCGCAGCCTCTGAGGGGGTGTTCTCCTGATGCGGCGCGCCTCCAAGCGAAAGACCGCTCGCCCTTTCATCCACCACCGCATCGGCGCCCCGCACGATGCCGAAGCCGCGGAAGCCGTCGAATTCGCGTGTCCGGGAATAGGTGGGAAGGGCGGCGAGGTCGACCGGCACCTTGAGGTTCGTCCCCTCGACCGGCCAGAGGATCGTCTTGCCCGACCAGGTGTCGCGGCGATGCAGAAGTTCGTTGATCCTGTTGTCGGGGTCGAGGTCGTAGCGGGAGGCAAGCTCCTCGAAGGTCAGACCGACGACGTCGGCAGCGTTCGGCCCGACCGCGGAGGCGAATTCCTCGGAAATCTCGCTGAAACGGCCTTCCGCGTCGATCTTCCAGACGAAACGGACGGCGCGCCCGCCCGGATCGAAGCAGAATTCAGTCGTCGGCGCTGCGCCTTCGCGCTCGTCCTTTGCCGATTGCTCCGGTTTCTCGGGCTCTGTGGCTTGCTCGCTCGCCTCCTTCGGGTTCGACTCGTTCGGAGACTGCGGCAGCGCTTCTGCTGGTGCCTTTGCGAACGCCTCTTCTCCGGCAGCGTCATCGAACTCACGCGCCATCGCCGTGGTGGGGGGCGTATCCGAAGCCGGCACGTCCGTCATTTGCACCGGCTGCTCCGGCAGGACCGCTTGCGCCTCGGCCGTCGGGGCAGCCGTTTGCTCCGTCGCTGGCTCGGCCGTGTTCTCGGTCGCCGCGGCGGTTGCTTTCTCGATAATGGCCTCCACGGCGAAAAGGAGATGGAGAGCCGGGTAGTCGGAAATCTTGCCGACGGCGGCCGGCAACTGCCCCTTGTCGGTGGCGACCGGACGTTTGATCAGCCTGTCCTTGTCGCGTGCGACCGCGGTCACGAGTGTCCGCCGCACCGGCGCCGGCAGTCCCAATCGCTCGAAGCCCGGGGACTGGGCAATGATGTCTCCCTCGTCGTCGAGCACGGCCATGTGCGTGTCCGGTCCGTCGAGGCCGGCGATCATCGCAGCGGCGCGCTCCCCGGTCGAGAGCGCCTTGCCGTTGTGCGGGGTCGTGAAGAGGACGGCCTCCTCGTCCGGCCCGATGCGGATCAGTTCCACCGTTGCGTTGAGGGGAAGCCTGCGGAAGCCGGAGGACATCCGGATGAGCAACTGCCGACGGTCGCCGACCGTGATGAGCTGGGCTGCGGCGGTGCGCAACTGGCGGAGCGAAAGATCGCCCGGGTCGAGCGTGCTGTCGATGAAGTCGTAGACCGAGGCCATGCCGAACAGCTTTGCGCCTTGATCGTTGGCCCACAGCACCCGCGCGAGATTCTTGGAAAAAAGGACGGACGCGTCCCCCTGGGCAAAATGCTCCCGCACCCGTGCATGCACGGCTATGTCGATGAAGGGGTACCGTCTCGCGGGCATTGGCAGGCCTATTGACTGGTCGCGTACGCGTTAACACTCTATTAATATCCGGCCGCATCGCCAGGGTCCAGCAGCGCCGCCTGGTCCGCAGGCAGTTTCACGACGCAAGGTTAATGGGCGCCATCTTGTGCGTCGCACAAAAAATGTTGCAATGCACAAAACAATCGGCTATAAGATGTCCAACACCCACACACCAAGGAGCGAATGACATGGCCACTGCCAAGAAGACCGAAGACGCCTTTGCGATGACCTTCGACCCGTCGAAGTTCGTCGGGAGCTTCCGTGAATTTGCCGAAAAGGGCGCCCTCCAGTCGAAAGAGGCTTATGCCAAAATGAAGACTGCTGCCGAAGAGGCGACGAAGACCGTCGAAGCAACGTTCGAAAACGCCCAGTCGGGCTCTGTCGAACTCGGCCTCAAGGCCATCGACGCGCTGCGCACCAACGCCGAAACCTCGCTTTCGCACATGGAAGCACTGCTCGGCGTGAAGTCGGTCTCGGAACTCGTCGAACTGCAGACGACCTTCATCCGCAAGCAGGCCGAGCTCGCCGTCCAGCAGGCCAAGACGATGCAGGAAGCCACTCGCAAGGTGGCGGAGAATGTTGCCAAGCCCGGCAAGGAAGCCGCCGAAAAGGCGATGTCCAGCTTCAAGGGCGCTTGATCGACACGCCGTTTCGATCGGTACCAATGCAAAAGACCGGGTGGCTTGCCATCCGGTCTTTTTGCTGGATAATCCGAACTTAAGGCTTGCAAATCGGTGTGAGTGACCGTATGTGAGCCGCCAAGCGACTTGAGGGTCGCTGCCCGAGTGCGGTTGTAGCTCAGTTGGTTAGAGCGCAGGTTTGTGGCACCTGAGGTCGGTGGTTCGAGACCACCCAACCGTACCATTCACTTTTCCACTATCTATTTGTATTTGTTCGCCTTTTCAGCTTTGCCGCTGACCCTGTATTGACGTTTTCCCAAATTTTGCACTACAAATTGCACAACAGAGGCTGTGCAGGGCGGGTGCGAATTGGCGAGGAAAACGGACGGGAAGAACGGCGCGCCGGATCCTATGCGCTATCTGAAGGAGCGCAGCGGCAACTGGCATTATGTCCGCCGCGTGCCGGCCCATGTCGCCTTTCTCGACGATCGCGGCACCATTCAGATCTCCCTCAAAACCCGATCTCTCGACGTGGCGAAGCTTCGCCGGGATGCGCATGAGCGTGCCGACGATCTCTACTGGCAGGGGCTTGCGGCCGGCGACGGGGCGCAAGGCGCGGTCGCGTCCTATGAAGCTGCGCGATCGCGTGCGCGCGTGCTTGGGTTCGAATACAAGGCGGCGGCCGATCTCGCGGCCTCGGCACCGATCGAGGAGCTGTTGCGCCGGCTGGATGTGAGCCTCAAGGGCAATGAGCGCGACCTGGATGCCGCAACGGGGCAGGCGGAGGAGCCGAAGCTTTCGGTAACGAAGGCGATGACGTTCTACCTGGAGACTATCGCGATCGGCGAGACAAAGGGCATGAGCGAGAACCAGGTCCGCAAGCGCGAGGAGAAGAAAAAGGCGGCGGCCGCGAAGTTCGTTGAGATCGTCGGCCATGACGGGCCGCTGCTCGACGTCACCCGGTCGGACGCGGTCAAGTATCACAAGTGGTGGATGGAACGCGTGCTCGGCAAGGACGGGCAGAAGAAGACCTCCGGCAACACGGCCAACCGGTCGTTCGGCAGCATGCGCAAGCTTTTTCGCGAATATGCCAGCTATCTCCACCTCGAGCTGAAGAATCCGTTCGACGGACTGACCTTCCCCGATCGCAAATCGCAGAAGCGCGTGGTGCCGCCCTTCGAGGTGGAATTCATTCGCGACCGGATCCTGGCGGTCGGGGCGCATGAGGGCCTAAACCGCGAAGCGCTCGCGATCATGCTGGTGCTCGTCGAGACGGGCGCCAGGCCGTCCGAGATCTGCAACCTGCCGCCGGAGCGCATCCATCTCAAGGCCAACGTGCCTTACATCACCGTCGACTATCAGGAGGAGCGCGTCATCAAGACGGAATCGTCGACGCGCGATATCCCGCTGATGGGCGTGGCGCTGGCCACGATGCGGAAGTTCCCGAACGGCTTTCCCCGCTACCGCGACAAGGAAGACACGCTTTCCGCCACGCTGATGAAGCACCTTAGGGCGAAGAAGCTCCTGCCGACGCCGGCGCACAAGGTCTATTCCTTCCGCCATTCCTTCGAAAAGCGCATGCTCGAGGCGGGGCTCGATTACGAGTTTCGGAAGGCCGCGCTCGGCCATACTGTCGATCGCGAGAAATACGGCGACGGCGGCTCTATGGCCTGGCGGCTCGAGCAGTTGCAGAAGATCGAGCTTCCGTTCGATCAGCGGATTGTGCCCTGACCCGGGCTTTCGCCGCGGCAAGCCGATCCTGCCTTCCGAGGGCCTTTTCGCGCTCGGCCTCGAGCCGATCGAAGAGCAGCCATAGCTTTTCTGCCTTGTGCGGATAGCGCTCGATCAGCTCGGCGCATTGTGCGAGGCCGATGTCGATGTTCTCGACTGTCGGGGCGTAACTGCGGGTCATGTGCGCGCTGCCTCCACCTCTTCGCAGGTAAAGGCCGGCCCGCCGTTGTGGCCGATCATTCCGCGCTTCGCCTGCTCGCGGCGTTTGGCGTTTTCCTTGCGGGTCACCATTTCGACGTGGCCTCTGTGCGGCCGGACGCAAAGGCGATTGCGGCAGGCGTGGTCGAGTTCTTTTTTCCCAGGGATGTAGCCGTGCTCGTTGGTCCACATGGCGATGTGGACGGCGACGGTCTGTCCGTCGAGGGACATGCGCGGATAGCCTTTGCCGCGACCGTTCTTTCCGGAGTCCGGACCGGTCCAGATCCAGCAGCCGGTAACGGGGTCGAACTCGACCCGCCCCATGATCTTCGCTCTGATGCGATCGCGCCGGCTGCTCATCCGCGGCGCCTCCAGGCGTCGAAATGGTTGCGCAGCTGCTGCCAGCGGGTGGCTGCTGCCGGATCAGTGTTGAGCTCGGCGCGCGAGCGGATCTTGAGTAGGAAGCGCACCTTGTTGGCGGCGCGATCGTCGGTCAGCGGGCGCTCGAGGCTGTGGCACTCCTCAAGGAATTTCTTGAAGGCCGGATCTGCGCAGAGGATCGCGCAATTGGCGGCGAAATCCTTGTCGGCATCCTTCTTCTGCCTGCCGCTACGGGTCTCTTGCTGCGTGGCGGGGGTTTTGCCGCGCAACTGGCGGAAGCGCTCGGCGAGCCTGGTGTAGGCGTCGAGCAGCCATGTGAGGTCGCTGACTGCATTGAGGACAAGCTCGCTATCGGCGAAGGGTGYGCCGGCCGGGATTTTCGCAATCGTGGCGTTGCCATCCTTACCGCCGGCCGTCAGCACGAAGCCGTCGCCGGCGGCGGCAAAGCCCCAATCGGGCGATGCGAGCGCGACGCGGTTGCGGATCGCGTCCAGGCGCCTTTGCTGCGGGCTGCCCTCTGGGTGGTTCATCGGCCGGCCTCGTCGCAAATCGGGCCGTTAGCGATTTCCAGCAGCACATCGGCGTGGCACGGCGCGCCTGGCTTGCACCAGCAGGCGAGGTTCTTGCCTCGCAGTTCACGTCTGACGTCCTCGACGGAAAAATTCAGGATGCCACCACGAAGATCACGGGCGAAGGCTCTGACAGCGCCTTCATGCCCGTGTGTAGTGACAAGGTTAGGGTTGCCCCACTTGCCCGGCCTGGCGACGTTGACGGCCGGCAGGCCATTGGTGGCGAGCGAGCGTGCCTGCAAGTCGAAGCCCTTGCGGCGGGAAAGCTGAAGGCGCACGGGTTTTTTCATCGGCGCGTCACCCGATAGAGATGCGTCGCGTATGCGCCGACGGCCTTCCAGTAGACGGCCATCGGCCCCTTGTTTCGGCGCCAGCTCTCTTGCGCTCTGGCGCGCGCATCAACCGAAAGTTCCCTCAATACGGCGGCAAGGGCGTCCCTTGCTTCCGGCGGCAACGCTGCGATGCGCTGCGATGCCGGAAGCGCCAGCACGGGATTTCTGACGGCGGGATTCGACGAGCGATCGCTCATTGCCGCCGCACTCCCGTAGCCGCCATCGCGTCGCCATTCGCCTTGATCTCATCCGCGATGCGGAAGGCTTCCGGCAGGAACGCGCGGACTGTGCGGATCAGCAGTTTCCGCGAATTCGTGCGGGCCGTGAACGCGCGCATCATACAGGCGAGCGCGACCGTCATCGCGACCATGGCTGCCCGCAATTGATCCAACTCACTCAGTTGCTTGTAGCTGTCCGAGTGCATCGACTGCTCGACAACGGTCAGGATCTGAACGCGCATCGCTTCGATCGTTGCGTCGAAAGGGTCGTTCGGGTCGAAAGGTCCACGCTCGATCACCGCCGCACCTCCGGGAAGCCGTTGTGTTCGATGCCGTCGAGAAGGCGGCCGGCGGCTTTCTTGCTGACCGGAAGCATGGCAATCATCCGGCCGGGCTCGTAAGCGAACCTTTTAAATTCGCCATTCGGGGCGGCGATGAAGGTGCCGTCCCAGTCGCCGGCTAACTCGGTTCCGTCGTGGATGGTGATGTCGACCGGCTTGTGTTGGCCCCATTGCTTGAACAGGAACGGCACACCTGCCGCAGTGCACTGGTCGCGCAGCGCGCGGGCCCAGTCGGGATGCATCGGCCGGGCGTCGGCGCCGCTCTCGCCGCCGGCGACGACCCAGTCGAGTTTCGGGTCTGGCTGCCTAAAGATACCCGTTATGCTCTGTTCGCCATCAGAAGCGAGACCTGTGAGCGCATCGAAATGAAGCCGGCAGCCATCGCGCTCGCCGTCATCAACCCAGGTCAGGTCGACAGGCCCCAGCAGCGGCTCGGCGCTGATCCAGCGGATGGCGGCAGGCGTGTCGAGCAGGAGCGGGATGCGCTCGTCGGCGCTCTTCTGATCCTCGACCGAGACGCCAAGCCAGACGTTCGGCAGGGGCAGGTGCGGCCAGCGGCCGGGGGACGGGATGTCGAATTCGAACTGCACTTGCGTGGCGACAAGACGATGCTCCAGCAGTTTGCCGGTCAGATAGTCCCGCATCCGATCCGGCCGCTTCGTCAGCACCTGGAAGGTGTGCTGCGGGCAGAGCGGCATGATGGCGAACACCTGGTCGATCCACTCGTCAGGCACGCCCTCAGCGAAGAGATCGCCATGGGCGCAGACGAAGATCATCCGCGGCTTCGTCCACTTGAGCGGCTGGTCGAGCCATTCGCGGTTGAAGCGCATCTCGCCGGTCCAGACCGGGTTGCCTTTCTTTGATCCCTGTCGGGCTCCGCCCTCCACGCCTCTTGCCTTCGTGTCCTTCGTCAGGCCCTTGCGGCTCGGATGGTTTTTCAGCCGCGTGCCGGCGAGCTTCATCGCGTAGCAGTTTGTGCAGCCCGGCGAGACGACGGCGCAGCCGGTGATCGGGTTCCAGGTGGCGTCGGTCCATTCGATCTTGGTGTTGTCAGCCATGGGTGACGACCTCCGGCATAGGCCTGTCGCCTTGAAGTACGATCAGCTCGGCGAGCCCGCGAAGATAGTCGTTGCCATAGGTGCTGCGGCCATAGTCTGCCGCAACTTGCACCAGTACCGAACAGCATTCATCGATTTCCATTCCGCGCATCTGCGCTGCAAGGATCGCGTCGGAAACAGCATTCGCGAGATCGGTGAAGTTCGGGCCTCGGCCCAGCGAGTATTCAGCCATCGGCCTTCTCCCGGATAACCTTGATCTTGCGAACGGCGCCGTCGGGGAGGCTGCGGCGGGTGGTGGCGAGCTGGCGGGCTTCGCTGCTGTTCCTGGCGCGGACGTCGATCGGCTCGACGAGGGGATCGTGGAAGTGGACGCGGAAGGGGAGGATCTCGGACATGGCGATGCTCTCTGCTGCCTTGTTGAATGCCGCGATCGCGGCGCGGTGCGGGGTGCCGATGCTCATGGTGCGGCGCTCCAGTGGCGGAAGATGCGGAGCTGCTCTTCCAGGATGATCAGCGGCAGTTGATAGGGCGCGAACCAGAGGGAGGAGAGGAGGATGATCGGCATCTAACGAGCCTCTGCCTTAGCGGCGGCGCGGTCCAGGCGCTCGATCTCGGCGACGATCAGGGCGGCGGCTTTTACGAGCATCCGGCGCGGGTCCGCCGGTTTCCACCATTCACTATCCCAAGGCCAGAATAGGGGAAAAGCGCCGGTCCGGATTACAGCCTCTCGATGGGTCTCCGTCGTGGTTGAATGGTGCGCGTAACACGCCGCCGCTTTGGCCAACTCCCCTTTGGTGTGGCCGTCATCGTGCTCCGCCGTCCATCCTTCGCCTTCGATCTGGCGCCGGCGCTCGGCGATGACGTCTTCGATCGCTTTTGTCTGTCTCGCCGCAAGCGCGGCCTCCGCCGCCTTCAGCCGCTCCAGATCGGCCTTGTGACAGGCGATGGATTCTTCGAAGAGGTTGTAGAGATCGCCGACGATCTCGGCGGGGTCCTCGGCCGGCGACCAGCCTTCGATCAGGCTGACGGGCGACGTAACGGCGTCGATGGCCTCCATCAGCGACGAGCCGACCTTGGCCATGTCGATCAGCTCCTCGACGGTCGTGAGGCCTGTCAGCGCCAGAGCGTCTTTCAAAGGGTCGCTCATCGCTCAAGCCCTCCCGGACTGCAGCGATTGGCCTTCAAAGCGAGCGGTGATTTCCTTGAGTGCAGCGACGATATCGCTGCGATCGGCATTCGAGACGTAATTGATGCGGTTGCCGGCTTCGCCGTCGAACGGGAAGATGAGCACCACGAAGCAGTTCTTCTTCGGCCGCTGCTGACCGTTCAGGGTCTCGTCGAGCGCCTGGGCGATCGTCTTCATGACTTCGACGGTTTCTACGCGCTTGGAACTGCTCACAGGCCTCCCTCCTTCGCGCTTCGCGCTTCGGAGGGCGCGGCCATCGCCTTGACGTGCATGGTGACGCGCGGAACCGAGATCGGGCGGACGTCATAGCCGCCGGTCTCGCGCGCGGCCTTGGTGAAGATGACGGTCCGCCGATCGTCCTCGCGGATGCCGCGATGCGCTGCGGCGCTCCAGCCCCAGCGGCGCTCGGCGACATAGTCTCGCATGACGAATTCTGCGACGCCGAAAGCGGCCGCCAGGCGCGTGATCGTCATGCCGGCCAGATAGCCGTCGCGCACGGCCGGTTCCTTGAGGAGTGCCTGCGAGGTGGCAAGGCCGGTGGCCGGACGATGGTTGCGGACGCTGTGCAGGTTGGCGGTCATAGTGCGACCTCCGTTGCCAGCAGCGAAGGGTGAAGCACGGCCATGCCGGCGGCCGGGTCACGCTCCGGCTTGCGCTCGAAATAGGCGTGGGCGGATTCGGCAAGCGTGAGGCAGGCGATCTCCTCGACGGGACGCCCGTATTCCTCGGCCACGGCGCGCATGCGCGCCTCGGTCGCCTGGTCGAGCATGATGGTGATGTGTGACATGGAAATCCTTTCTATGTCCTCACGCGCTGGTCGCGCTCCGGACGGGGCGCGGCATCAGCCGCGACGGGCTCTGCCCTTGCGGCCTTCGGCCGATCGGGGCGGTTGGGCTGGACGAAAAGGTCGAACCAGAGATCCTGCAGGCGCTCGCGATCGACGCGGTGCATTGCTGCAATGTCGACGAACAGGCGGTCCGGCGTGGCGTAGCAGTCGAGCAGGGCGGAGCGCTCGGCGACGGTGAGGTCGTGGGCGCGCAGCGTGGCGATCGGGATGGCGGCGGCCGATAGAGCGCGCTCCAGGCGCGATGCGGCGTTGTGGCCGACGGGGAAGGGGAGCGGGGCGGGCATCATACCCGCGCCTCCGAGGCGAACTGCCATTCCTTGCGCAACGCCGTTTCAGTGGCGAGCGCTGCGCCCATGAGGAGCGCGATCGAAAGCGCGAGGATGGCGCAGGCGAGAAAAAAGCGGCTGGGGCTCGCCTCGAGGCGCGCCTTGTTGTGGCCGATGAAATGGAGGCATGCGGCGGGCTGTCTCATGGGCGTTGCTCCAGTTTCGGCGGCGCTTTACGCGGCGATGCGTCTGCGGATCTCGGCGAGGGTGGATTTGAGCGCGGCGCTTTCCTCGACGAGCCGGCTGGCGGCGGAGGCGGGCTCCTGCTCGAAGAACTGGCCGATGACGTCGTTCGGCGTGATGCCGAGCGTCTTGCAGATGAGGATCAGGGCCGAGGTGGAAACGCGGTTCGTGCCCTTCTCGTATTTCTGCATCTGCTGGAAGGTGACGCCGACGGCGCTGGCGAGATCGGTCTGAGACAGGCCCTGCGCCTGGCGGAAATGGCGGATGCGCTGGCCGATCCTGATATCGGTTTCGGCGGTGTTGTCCTTGAGGGAGCCTCTGCTCATCGGGTTCTCCGTTATGGCTGGAGGAGGAGAAGGAAAGCCAGGTGAAGCGGTAGCGTGAGGATGGCGGCGGCGAGCGCGCCGCAGACAAGCCACAGGGGAAGCGACTTGCCGCGGCGCGCTCTCTTCGCCATGGCGTCACGCCGCTTTCGCCTTGGCGGTGGCAAGCTCGGTGGCACGCTGGCCGAAGAGCGCGATCTGGCGCTCGGTGAAGCCTTCGCGGATCAGGTCTTCATCGGTGCAGCCGTCGCCGATCGAGCGCATGGCCTCGGCCATTTCGATGATCTTGTTTCGGGTGTTGATTCCGCCGTTCGGTTGCATGTGCGTCTCCGGGTTGGGGTGGACCCTCCCCTATTGGCGGCGCGGAGACGCTGAACCTGTTTTCCGCGCCGCCTCTTTGCGGAGGAGGACGAACGCGAATATATACGCATACGCATAATCCACAATAGCAAAAATACGCATACGAATATTTTTTGCTACTTGGCGGAGGTGCCGGCGGCGGTAGAATGCGCCGCTAAGTCGATCAACCGAGGGGATGCCTAATGTCAGCGGTGACGGAATTCGTGATTGTGCCGCCGGAAGATATGCGTGAGAGCATACTGGCGGCCGCCGATCGCCTGAAGGCGTGGCTCTCCGGCCGGTTCCCTGGCTACCGGTTTCGCATCGAGACACGACCGCCGCTCGCCGGCGAGACGTTCCAGGTTATCCCAATCATGAATGCTGGCTCAAATGGGGATGCAATCCGCATGGCTGAGGCGCCGGCGCCGGATTTGCTTGCTGCGATAAGGGAGGCCTGTCGGGGGTTCCAGCCCGGTCGGCCCGATGCCTAGTACTTCGTCCATTCCTCGCGGGGGATGCGGAAACGGTAGGGTGCAGCCCATTCGACCACGACGTCTTCGATATCGGCCGCGTTGGAGCTGGTGAGGGTGAAGAAGCCGGGCGCAGATCCGCGCTTGATTTTCTTGATGAACATGCGGCCGTCCGCCAGGCGAACAAGACACATCCTGCCAATGAGATCGGCTGGCGGCCGGCCTTCCTTGTGATAGCCGATCAGATCGCCGTCCTCGAAGATAGGCATCTGTGATTCGCCGCGCACGATGACGGCGCCCGTCCCTTCAGGAATCGGAAAATCCACCTCGACGGTGTCGAGTCCGTCATGCTCCGCATCGTTATAGGGCATCACCTCCGCCCCTGCGCCTACATACCCGAAGATACTCACTTTTTGCGTCCAGCCAGTCTCCCAGCCGGTCTCGGACAGGTCGAAGTCGAGATTGTGCTCATCGGCGAAAGCCTTGAGCTTCGCGATGTGCTCAAACTCTGGTTTTGCTCCAGTTTCCCATCGGGACACGGTTGGTTGCGTCGTGCCGAGAGCATCGGCAAACGCGTGTTGTGTCATGCCTGCGAGCGTGCGCAGGCGGCGGATCGCAACCTTCAACTCCATTCGCCAGCGCATATCAAGACCCCCCTTAAAAACAAAATACACCAACGCATATCCCTTTACAGTCGCCTATACGTATGCGTATAAATGCGCCATGAGTGTTATCGCGCACATCCGCAAGAACATCTTCGTAGCTAATCAGGGTGAGTTCGCCTCAATCGTCGGCGTCACTCAGCCCACGGTTTCGCGCTGGGAGAGAGGGGCCGAGGATTCGATGACGCTGGAGCAAATGGCCCGCATTCGGGCAGCTGCTGAGAAGCGCGGCATTCAATGGAACGATCGCTGGTTCTTCGAGCCGCCGATCGCGGAGTGCGCACAATGAGTGATTCGATGTTCCCCGAGCAAGGCGCTGGACGTGTGGGTTATCTCCTCCCGCTTGCGCGTCTTGCCGCCTCGCAGGGATGCGCCAGGCCTCGGCGCATCCCTGCTTTTGTTTTTCAACATCAAGGGAGAGTTTCATGCAGGACATTGCAACAACGCTGCGCGAGCGTGGCAGGGTCACGGGCGCGAGTTCCGGACTCGTTTCGCTCGGAAAAGCATTTCGGCGGCTTAGTGAGCGGAGAGCAAGGGAGCGCAAGCGCGCGCAATATCTCTCCGATCGCGAGCGTCTCCGAGAGCTTGGCGGAAGGCCGCGAAGCGAAGCGGAGGAGCGCGAATTCAGAGCGCTTCTTCGCGATCCGCATTTGCCGCCCGCCGCATATTTCGAGAAACGGCTGTGGGAGAAGTCCCGCCTTGCCGCACTCACTTCGGGTCTTTGAAAATTTCGACTTCCTCGTCTACGCGGATTTCGAAGTACTCGCACGTGTCGTAGGCCGCATCGCGACTGTCGCGTGCCGGGTCGGTATCTTTCCTTGCGGCCTCGTCCTCGGCGTAGCGGGCGAATTGCGCCATCCGCGTGATGGCATAGTCGCGATGGCTTTCCGGCAGCAGGGCTATAACCACGTTCAGCAGGAATTGAAGGCTTTCGATCTTGCCGTTGAGGTAGGCAATCGTCATGTCCCGTTCGTCCGTCATCGCCGCATCTCCATGGTTGTGTTTTGGCGACTCCACCGGAGCATGTGGCGGTGCTGGCGGCAAGCACGCCGGGGAGCTTTTCCCCGGCGTGCACAGCGGCTGACTGCTTATCCATGTGGACCCCCGTAGTTTTTCTGCCCCGCCCTTAAGTGTCGCGCTTCGCGCTCACTGTCGGGGACCCCTGATGGGCTGACTTCGCATCTTCCGAACCCTTCCCGCCACGGGAAAACCCCGCCGGATTTCCCGGCGCGGGAATGGTTTTTTCTTTGTCTGGAGAAGCACTTATGTCCGACGCATTCCTCTACCGCGTGAAAGCTGCGCAGCGCGACCTGATCGAGCGTTGCGGCGGCATCGAGCGCGCCGTTTCGATCACCGGCTTTTCGAAGAGCCAGGTGGGCCGCTGGAACAACCCGAACGACCCGGACCTGATGCCGATCGGCGCCGTGCGTGCGCTCGAGGCTGATTGCTGCCAGCCGCTGATCACCGCCGTGATGGCGGAGGCGGGCGGCCGTCGGCTTTCGGACCCTGAAGCCGAGCGCCAGTCGGATGTGAACGTGCTGACCGCGCATGCGGAAGTGATGCGGCTCTTCGGAGAGCTCGCGAATTCGGTCGCGATGGCGATCGCCGACGGTCACTTCACCCCGAGCGAGGCAACGGCGGTCGATCGCGTCGCCTCCAACCTGGAGCGGGCGATGTCGGATCTGCGCGCCATGGCGGCCGTCGTCAAGGCCCGCGGCGGCATGCCGGCAGCGCTGCGGGTGGTGGAGTGATGGTGGCCGCGACGGACTGCAAACCGACAGACCCGGTCGAGGCGGTGATGCTGATTTGCCGGATGCTTCCGGGCAACCGGCAGGAGGCCTCGGACGCGGCAATGGTCATCTGCGCCATGGCGGCGATCTCGGCGGGTCTGGATGACGAGACGGCGATCGGCGGTTTGCGCGCCGCGCTCGAATCGCTTCGCGGATCGGCATTCCCGGCAACCGGCGGGGTGGCGCACTGATGGGTATCGGTGGGCTCCAGGCGCATCGTTGCTGGACGGCCGAAGGGCCGATCGGGCCGCGCTGCATCGCTTTCCTGCGCCGGGTGCGCGCGGCAGGCGTTCACTACACGATCATGAACAATGCGGACCGGGCGGTGCTGGACAAGGCGCTTTCCGCCGGCTTCGTCGCGCGCGTCGGCAAGAGCCGTGAGGACGTGCGGCTGACGGCGGCAGGTGCTGCCTTTCTCGATCGGCTGGCGAGGGTGGAGTGATGGTCTCGCTGGCGCGTCAGATTCTCATCGAGCAGGTGCTCACGCTTTGGCGCGAAAGCCAGCGCGACACGCATTCGATCGCGGCGGAGCTCGGGATCGACGAGCGGGAAGTCTGCGAAATCATCGAGCAATCGGAAGGGAGAAGGCCGTGAGGGCTGGGTGCGCGATCGGCTGTTCGAACGGGGAAAATCATCATGGCTTTTGAAGAAATCGAGATCCTCACTGCCAGCAAGACGGCGTCCCACACCGGGGTCAGCGTCGGGCTGGTGAAGATTCGCAACGGCAAGGCGCTGCTGAAGATCAACTTTCGGCCGCATGTCTTCGAAGAGATGGGGTTTGCGGAGAGCGACCATTTCGTGCCGATGCTCGGTACCGGCGAAGATTACGGCATGATCCGCCTGCAGAAGAACAAGGGCGGAAAGGTACGGGCGAAGCTTCGCGAGGCCTCCCACGGTGCGCGCTACTTCTGCGTCAATCTCGGCCAGCGGCCGGAATTCGTCGATCGGGCCGAAAAGGCCGTGCCCTGCCAGTGGGAAAAGATCGACCTTGCCACGATCGAGATCGTGCTGCCTGCCTGGGTGGACGAGACGAACCCCTCGAAACCGAAGCGGATTGCTGCCGAGCCGCCGACTGTGGCCGCCGGGCGTCGCGAAGCCGAACGCATGCGTGCCGAGGCTCAGGCGGCGGTGCGCCGGCGGGAGGAAAGCGAGCTGCGGCAGGTGCAATCGGAGATGCGCAAGGTGGTCGCCGACGCGCTCAAGGATGTTCCCGAATTTCACCCGAAGCTGGGGCTTACCGTCGCCGAGGCTGATGTCCTCGGCGTCCTCGCCAGCCGGCACGGGAAGCTGGTTTCGCGGGATTCCCTGATGACGCTGATCTACGGCGCTAACGCCGATGAGCTGCCCGACGACAAGATCATCGACGTCTGGATTTCGAAAATCCGGCCGAAGCTTCCGATCTCGGTGTCGATCGAGACTGTCCACGGTCAGGGCTGGCGGCTGAAGGGCGATGTCAAGCAGCTCTATGCGGTGGTGGCGGCATGATGGGCGCAGAGCTTCCGAGGCAGCTCGGGAACCGGGCGCGCGGCATCGTCGACGCGGCATTGAAGGCCGGCTCTTTCCGTGCGGAGGTGCCGGCCGATGTCGTCTCCTGCCGTAATCTCAACGGGCGCCAGCTGCTCTCGCGTGATCCCAAGGATGGCGCGCTCTGGTATCCGACCGAGAAACTGCGCGGGCTTGCGGGCGTGGAAGAGCCGCTCACCAACCAGGTGGGTGGGGATTTGTCGCCGGCGGCGGAGGCCTCCGACCTGGTCGTGGCGATCGAGAGCGCCCGGGCTCTGCTCGATGCCGGCGACGTCGAGGCGGCGCTGCTGCTTTCGACCGGCGCCTATGAGCGCGCCAAGGCGGCGGCGACCTATGCGGCGAAGGTGAAGGCCTCGCGCGAGCTGATCGACAAGGCGCGGCGCATGCAGGCCGAAGCGCTGAAGATCGAGAGCATGTGCTATGTCGCGATGGCCGATGCGATCGACGAGGCGCAGGCCAAGGGCTATGTGGCGCGCCAAGGACGCCCAGAAAAGAGCGGTCAGGCAAAGGTCCGCGATGCGGACGTTTTCACGTTCGAGGATGTGGGCGTCGACAAGCGCCGCCTGCACGAGGCGCGAAAGCTCCGCAATGCGGTGCGCGCCGAGCCGGATTTTGTCGATCGCGTCGTCGAGGCGAGGCTTGAATCGGGACTTGAGCCGAGCCGCCGCAGCATCTCGCATGCGATCGGCACGCGATCGGCCTCGACGGAGGAGAAAGGCGACCAGCTTTACGAGACGTCGGAAGAGGCGACGCGGACGGTGCTAGCGCTCGAAAGCTTCTCCGCGATCGTGAAGCTGCCGGAGGTTGGTCGCGGTGCTATTCTGCGCGTGCTGGAGGCCTCGGGTTACGAGGCGGTGATTTCGGACCTGCGGGACTATGGCACGGCGACGAAGCATGGCGAGCTGCAGCAGGTCGGCGATTTCCTGAAGTCGCTCCCGGATGGTACCGAGGGCATGGATATGGTCATCAACCCGCCCTATGGCGACGTGGCCAATGCCTTCCTGGCGCATGCGCTGCGCGAGCACAAGCCGCGCAAGATGGCGGCGCTGCTCAACCTCAATTTCATGTGTGGCTTCGAGGATCCCGACCGGCGCTTCGTGATGGATGAAAACCCGCCCTCGCGCGTCTACGTCTTCACCCGACGCCTGCCGATGATGCACCGCGACGGCTGGGACGGGCCGAAGGCGTCGAGCCAGATGAATACCGCCTGGTTCGTTTGGGAGCGGAACGACGACGGCTCCTATGGTCGCGGCAACGGACTCTTCGAGACGATCCGGATCGACTGG
Organism: Ensifer sp. LCM 4579; assembly: GCF_001854885.1. GTDB lineage: Bacteria > Pseudomonadota > Alphaproteobacteria > Rhizobiales > Rhizobiaceae > Sinorhizobium. Next base: position 150,526 of record NZ_MDDV01000001.1, read on the forward strand.
CAGCAATACCAGTCGGCGCCGGCGCTGGCGCCCGGTGCTGGCGGGCATACCGCTCCGTTCGTCTTCTCATCCGATGACGAGGATTTCACGCGCGAGACGCCGCGGAAGTCCCTCGACGAGCGTTGCGACGAGGAACGGGCGCGGGCGCTGATCTGGATGGGAGAGCGAGAGAGCTTCGACGCGGTGACGCTGCGGCGTGGCGTCGGCGTGCGGCCGTCCGTCGCGGATGCGCTGATCGCCGGGCTTTCTGCGGAAGGGCTGATCGAGGCGCGGGACGCGGAGTGGGTGGTTTCCGAGGCCGGATGGCTGGCGCTGAAGGCGGCGGCCGGGGTGCTGCTGACGGTGAAGGCGGTGGCAGAATGACGGACGGTTACGATCCGCAGAAGGATAGTTTTGAGAGCTATAACGTCTGGATTGCCTCGCAACGTGCCAAGCTCCTCCGGGAGCGCTGCCCGGCCGCAAAGCGCGTCGAAGTCATCGCCGGATGCGAACTGTATCTCGGCGACTGCATAGAGGTAATGCCTGCGCTGGAGCGGGTGGATGCGGTGGTGACGGATCCGCCATATGGAATAGCGTACGCGCGAGGAGAGGGCGGCAAACCGGGCCGTGGCGGCACTGCTAAAGTTCGGAATACGAAGCCGGTATTTGGCGACGATGCGCCGTTTGATCCAACGCCTTTCTTGGAGGCCGAGGATGTAATTCTATGGGGCGCCAACCACTTTGCGGCGCGCCTCCCTCACGGTAGATGGCTCGCATGGAACAAGCTCGGCGACTTATCCGAGTTTGATACTTTTTCTGACGTCGAGTTCGCGTGGCGAAAAGGCCGCGGCAAGGATCGTATCTTTAGCCATTTGTGGAAGGGCTTGATCCGCGCGTCCGAAAACAACGGCGAAAAGCGCGTTCATCCAACCCAGAAGCCGATCGCCTTGATGAGGTGGTGCGTCGAAAGTATCGACCCCGCCTTTACCATCGTTGATCCATTCATGGGCTCCGGCACGACCGGCGTCGCCTGTGCTAAGGCCGGTCGCCGCTTCATCGGCATAGAGATTGACGAGGCCTATTTCGACATAGCCTGCGAGCGAATCCGCAAGGCCTATGCCCAGCCCGACCTGTTCGTTGCGCCCGCCTCGAAGGATTCGGCTTTCGAGCCGCTGACGCTGGATCTCGGAGATCCGGCGGATGACTGATCTCCTACCCATCATCGAAGAGCTGGCCGACGCGCCCGATGACGCTGCGCGGGCGCAATGGCTCCTGAGTACGCCGCTAGCCGTGTTGCTGCGCGACCAGGTGGAAATCCGCCGGCTGCTTGCCGAGGCCGGGTTCCATGAGGGCCTTGCCTATTTCGAAGCCGAGATCGCGGCGCTTTCGGCCGTGCGCGGTCGCGACGGGCTGGCGCCGTTCACCGTTCGCATGCTGCGGGAACATGCCCGCATCGGAGTTCAGGTCATTGCGCGCGGGGGCGCGGGAGAGGGTGGTGGGGATGTTCCGAACTGATCTTTTCGCGGAAACCTCGACCGACGCGCTAATGGCCTCGGCCTGCCTCGGGGCACCGATCATCATCGACAGTTTCGCCGGCGGCGGTGGAGCCTCGACCGGCATCGAGATGGCGCTCGGCCGCTCGCCCGACATCGCCATCAACCATAACGCCGACGCGCTGGCGCTGCATGCCGCCAACCATCCGGAGACGCATCACCTCTCGGAAAACGTCTATCGGGTCGACCCGCTCGATCACCTCAAGGGCAGGCACGTCGGCCTCGCCTGGTTCTCGCCCGACTGCAAGCACTTCTCCAAGGCGAAGGGTGGCAAGCCGGTCGAGCGCAATATCCGCGACCTCTGTTGGATCATTCCCGGCTGGATCGAGCGCATCCAGAAATCGGGTGGCCGCGTCGACGTCGTCATCATGGAGAACGTCGAGGAGTTCAAGGATTACGGGCCGCTGATCGAGACGCCGCGCGGGCTGATGCCGGATCCGGAGAAGAGGGGCGAAAGCTTCCAGAAGTGGTGCAAGCGGCTGCGGCGGCTCGGCGGCCGGATCGAACATCGCGAGCTGCGCGCCTGCGACTATGGCGCGCCGACGATCCGCAAGCGCCTGTTCGTCATCATCCGGTTCGATCGCCAGCCGATCGTCTGGCCGGAGCCGACGCATGGCGCCCCGACCGATCCGGACGTCATCGCCGGCCGCAAGCTGCCGTGGCGCACCGCGGCGGAATGCATTGACTGGTCGCTGCCTTGCCCTTCGATCTTCGACACGTCCGAGGAGATCTGGGAGAAGCATCAGCTGCGCGCCGTGCGGCCGCTGGCGGATGCGACGATGGCGCGCGTGGCGCGTGGGATGAAGCGGTACGTGCTCGATGCGGAGCGACCGTTCCTCGTCAACCTGACGCATGGCGGCAGGGTCGAGGATGTCGATCAGCCTTTCACCACGATTACCGGCGCCCATCGTGGCGAGAAGTCGGTGATCGCGCCGGTTCTGACGGCGGCGCAGCAGGGCGGGTCGGTTCGCCCGGTCGATGCGCCGCACCATACGATCACGGCGAGCAGCAAGGATCAGAATGCCGTCATCGTCCCGACACTCGTCGGCTGCGGCGGCCGCGCCGGACAGAGCCGTCCTCGCGGTGGAGATGAACCGACCGGGACGATCACCGCGAAGGCGGATAGCTGCGTCGCCGTCGCCTTCCTTGCTCAGAACAACTATCAGGAGCCAGGCCACGATGCCCTCGAGCCGATGTCGACGATCGTCGCCAAGGGAAGCACGCAGAGCCCCGTCGTTGCCTTCATGGCGCAGCACAATAACGACAGCCGCCGCATCGGTGGCGTCAATCCCGGCCGTGCCGCCGATGAGCCATTGGCGACGATCACGCAGTCTGGAAGCCAGCAGAACGTCGTCAGCGCCTTCGTCGCGCGCCAGTTCGGCACATCGACCGGCCATGCGGTCGACGAACCCGCCGCGACGGTGATGGGTGGCCGATGTGGCGGCGGCAAGTCTCAACTCGTCACGCCATACCTGCAGGCCTATTACGGCACGGGCGATGGCGCGCACGAAACCGAGCCGATGCGGACAGTCACGACGAAGGACCGGCACGGCCATGTCGAGGCGACGATCAGCGCGCCGCCCTTCACCGAGGCGCAGGCTGATCGCGCCCGCCAGGTAGCCGACTTCATGCGAGCGCACGGCTTCTGGGACGAGCGCGAGTTCGTCACGGTCGAGATCGGCGGTGAGACTTTCGTCATCGTCGACATCGGCATGCGGATGCTGACGCCCCGCGAGCTCTACAACGCGCAGGGCTTTCCGCAGGATTACGTCATCGATGGGGCATGGAAGGAAGCGGACGGCAGCCCGGTCTGGATGCCGTTCTCGAAATCGGTGCAGGTCTCCTGCGTCGGCAACTCGGTCTCGCCGCCGGTCGCCCGCGCGCTGGTGGCGGCCAACTGCAACCATCTGGCGGTGCAGAGGGAGGCGGCGTGAACTGGCGTGATGACAATTACAGGATTCTGCTGATGTGCGGGGAAGTGGACGTGGGCGCGGTTTATCCGCCGATCGGCGGCAAGGCGCGCGTCTGGCGCTGGCGTGTATGGGTCACCGAAAGCGGCCATCCGGCGGCGGGCTCGGAGCGATCGGAGAAGCGGGCAAGGGAGCAGGTCGAGGGGCGGTTTCGTGCCTTCCTCGGTGCGGCGCGGCTGTCTCAGGAAGGCGGTGCGGCATGAGCGCGCCAACCCGCCCAGTCCTGCGCTGGCATGGCAGCAAGTGGCGCATCGCCCCGTGGGTGGTCGGCCATTTCCCGCCGCATCGCGTCTACGTCGAGCCGTTCGGCGGTTCGGCAGGCGTGATTTTGAGGAAGCCGCGCGCCCTGTCAGAGATCTACAACGATCTCGATCGGGATCTTGTGCGCATGTTCCGAGTCATCCGGGAGCGTCCTGAAAGCCTCGCTCTCGCTCTTGAGCTGACGCCGTACGCGCGGGATGAATACCGATCGCTCTATGAGCCGGCCGACTGCGATGTCGAGGCCGCTCGACGTTTCATCGCCAGATCCTTTATGGGAATGAGCTCCAAGGGCGCTATGGCTCGATCGGGCTTTGATTCCCGGGTGAACCCTGACGGGTTCGGCGGCCGTCTTCGGTCTCTCCTGGAGGTGCCGGAGCAGGTGATCGCCGTTGCGGAGCGATTCCGGCATGTCGTCATCGAGAATTGCGACGCCCTCCAGCTCGTGCGCCGTTTCAGCCGGGATGACGCGCTGCTCTATGTCGATCCGCCTTACCTCGCCGAGACCCGCAGCGGCCGGTACTACGCCCACGAGATGACCGACGAGCAGCATGCGGCCCTGCTGGACGCCCTCAAGGCTTCAGAGGCGCATGTCGTGCTCTCTGGCTATCCCTCGGCCCTCTATGACGCCGCGCTGGCCGATTGGCTGCGCGTCGAATCCCCTGCGTACACCGACGGCGGGCACGCCCGGACAGAGGTGCTTTGGATCAACCCGCGCGCGGCGGCGCTCGTCGCCGATCGACGCGCGTATCAGCAAGTCGAACTGAATTTGGAGGCGGCGGAGTGAGCATCGCCATCATGTCACAGCTCTTCAAGGCGCATCTCGGCTCGACCGGGCGCAAGATGCTGGCCGTGCGCCTGGCGGACTTCGCCGACGATGACGGCAAGGGCATCTGGCCGACGGTCGGGCGGCTGGCGCAGGAGACCGAGCTTTCCGAGCGGACGGTGCAACGCTTCCTCGGCGAGTTCGTCGACGAGGGGTTGCTGATCGTCGTGAAGAAGGGCGGCGGCAAGCCCGGAGAGGCGACCCGATACGACTTCAACATGGCGGCGATCGCGCGTCTTCCGTCCTCGAAATCGGTCGCAGACGGGTGTCATGGTGTCACCCATGACACTGTGTCACCCGTGACACCCACGACAGCTACGGGTGACACTGACGACGCCGACGGGTGTCACGGTGTCACCCAAACCGTAATAGAACCACCAATAGAACCGTTAGAGAGAGAGGGTGCGCGCGAGGCGGATTTGAAGGATGGGGATGATCCTTCGAAGTTCGTCCAGCGGGTGAAGGCTCTCGAAATGGGCAGGGCGAACAATCCATGGCCGGGAGCGATCGCCTCGTCGACCGCATGGGCGCTCCAGCAGTTCGAGAAGCTGACCCCGGAAGAGCGGCGGTTGGCGGAGGAGCGCAGGGACGCATACCTTGCCGAATGCAAGGCGCAGAAGGTCAAGAACGTCGCGCTCGGCGTCTACCTCCGGGACAAGAAATTCCTCGATGTGGTGCCTTCTGCGGTGAGGGCGCAAGCCGCGAGTGCGAAGATCGCGGTAGCTCCATTCGGCCCCGTATGGGCCGGGATGCGGGCGCTGGCGCTGATCGACGGGCCGGAACACGTCGAGGTGCCGCTCGACGTTAGGGACCGCATTGGGCAGACGTTCGAAGCCCTGCGCCGCGGAAGCGAAACGAGGGCTCTCGCCTATCTGCACGGCAAGGGCATCGAACTGGGCCCGGACGGTGAGTTGATCTTCCCGTATGACTTCGACCAGGCGGAATACCGGCGCCGCACGATCGAGAGCGGCTATCCACGAGCGAACGAACTGCACCTGCAGGCGAAGGGCCGGGAACGGGGCATTGCGGAAGCGCGCTTTGAGGCGCTGGCCGATCTCTGCGAGCCCGTGCCTGTCGGCTCGGAGCTCTTCGAGCGCTGGCGCGCGCACCACGAGGCGGCCGGCTGGCCCTTCGTTCCTGATCCCGGCTCCATGCCCGTCGTCTACTTCCCGAAGGGCGGCCCGGAAGCACTGAACGATTTCGAGACGGCCGCACGGGCGGCGCTGAGACAGGAGCGGAGCGATGATCATGCAGCATAAGGGGATGGTCGGCATGCCGATCGCAGTCGGCTCCGGAGATCGCTTCCGGGATCGCATGCGGCGAATCACCGACGGCATGCTCGACGAGGGCGCGCTCGTCACGATCAATTGCCGAATCAACGGCGGAAAAGTGCCGTGGTTTGCGCTTCGGGTCTGGACCGGTCGTGAGAAGGCTGTGGAAAACGCGCTGGACGCGATCGGCATCAACTCGCTCGTGCCGATGCGCAAAGGCCCCGATTTGCGTCGTCGTCATCGCCTGATCGAGGGCGCGATGATGCCGGTGATCCATGGTTACGTGCTCGTGCAGATGATGCCGAGGGCGGAGTATCTGGCCGGATTGCAGGGCATTGACCATGCGATCGACGTGCTTGGTGGATGCGAACGGCCGATGCGCATCAGCGACGAAGAGGTAAGCAGATTCAATGCGCTGGCGCGTGACGGTGTCTATGATTGGGAGCGTCCCGTCGACCTGGTGCTGAAGGCGGGTGAGCGGGTCTTGATCACTGCTGGCCCATTCGGCGGCCTGACGGCAACTGTCGTCACTCCGAGCAAGAAAGGGCGTGGCGACGTGGTTGTATCGATCAGCTTCATGGGCGGCGAAGTACCGGTGACAGTGCCTCTTGCTCTTCTGAAAAAGTTGTGAGAGTCATTTCGCCATTGGACAAGCTGATGATCCTGAAGTGAGCCTCTGAAAACGCCTAAACAGCGGGGAGCAATCCCGAGGTCGGTACGCCGGTCAGCCCCAGCCCTGACAGTCTCCCATGCGAGATATCGATTCAGGGCCAGTGCGCAAGCTATGAGATGATGACCAGGCGGCCGGAAGGTCGCCTTTTTCACATCAAGAGGTATGGAGTTCGAGTTCCAGAGCAACATTGCCGAGTGGACGCGGAACCTGGAGGACATCTACCGTCGCCAGATACCGTTTGCCACGGCGCAAGCGCTCAACGACACGGTCGAGGATCTGCGCGATTATCATCGCATGGTCTTGCCGGTGATCTTCGATCGGCCGACGCGCTACACCTTGAACAGCCTGCGGGTATTGAAGGCGAGCACGCGCCGTGATCTCGTCGCCGGCATCTACTTCAAGGAAAGCAATCGCAGCGGCAAGCACTATCTCCTGCCGCAGGTCGAGGGCGGGGGCAGGCCGCACAAGCCTTTCGAGCGCTGGCTTATCCAGCGTGGCATCATGGCCTCGAACGAATACGCCGTGCCGGCCTCTGGCCTGAAGCTCAATGCCTACGGCAATGTGTCGGCAGGCGTGATCACGAGCATCCTGTCGCAGCTCTATGCCTCGCCGGATGCGCACCAGTGGGAGACGAAGCGTTCCCGCAAGCGGGCTGGCCCGTCGCGCAATCGATACTTCGTCCCGCAGCCGGGCAGCTCGCTTCGGCGGGGGATCTGGCGGCGGAAGGGAAAGAAGTCGATCGAGCCCGTCTTCGTCTTCGTCTCGTCGGTCACATACCAGGCGCGCTATCAGTTCTTCGACATCAGCCTTGAACGTGCGCGCATGTCCTTCCCGCTCCACTTCGAACGGCGCTTGCTCGCCGGCATAGAGGACCAGCGGTCCTATCGCTTGAGCCAAGGCATGTCGGCACCCGCTTCCACCTGGTCGATATCACCCTGACCGGGCGGTGCATCGCCTTCCGAGGGGGCACCTCGACCCCTCGGAGACCATCACGGGTCCTTCCAGCGATCCAAGGCCCCGCGAGGTAGTTCGAACCCCGGTTTGTTTGACTAACTTGCGCAGCGCGAAGGCTGTTTTTGCCATTGTTGTTGTTGCGCTCCCATGAGCATGAACGAAGACATCAGCCGACTGACGGAAAGCCAGATCGAAGCCTTGGTGGCGCGCTACCCGCTGCCCGAGGGCGTGGTGGATTGCGTCATGACGCGGGAGGAGCTTGCTGAAGCGGTTGCTGTTTCCCTGCCGACGATCTCGGAGTGGATCACCAGGGGAATGCCGGTCAAGGAAATGGGCGGGCAGGGCAAGCCCTATCAGCTGGTGCTCTCGCACTGCTGGGCATGGCGGCAAGCCTGGAAGGCGCAGGAGGATCTTCGCTCCGACCAGGTCAAGCGCACGCAGGCGGCGATGCGGCTTGCGCTTGTCGGCGGTTCTGCCGGCGACAGCCTCGAAGCGCTCGACCCGAAAACCCGCCGCGAGATCCTTGCGGTGCAGATCGAGCAGGAGCGCTTCCAGCGAGAGCGGAACGAGCTGCTGCGGCGTCCCGACGTGGCCGAGATGCTGGATACGCTTTACGGCATCATCCGCGACACGATGGAGAGTGCGCCGGATCGGGTGGAACGCCGCGAGGCGATTCCGGCAAAGGTGACGGGCGCCCTCGTCGAGATCTGCGACGAGCTGGTCGACGAAGTGCGCCGGCGGATCGATGATTTCTGGTCGAGCCGTCCAGTCCGAGAAGTCACGCAGAAGCGGGATCTGTTCGATGCGTAGCATGCCGGACTGGGTGCGGTTCCTGCCGTCGCCGACTCCGCCCCAGTTCGCCGATCCCGGCAAGCTCGTCATCGAGCGGCTGACGACGTTGCGGCCTGCGCGAAGGATCGACGTTCCGACCTGGGCGGAAGAATCCCGCCGCCTGTCGACCTCGAGCTACCAGGGCCTGTGGCGAAACGACTTTGCGCCCTACATGACCGAGCCGTCGCGCATGGTCACGTCGCGCAAATATGGCGCGGTGGTCTTTGTCGGCCCGGCGCGTACGGCGAAGTCGGAAAGTCTTGTACTCAACACCGTGGGCCATCGCGTCGAGTGCCAGCCGTCCGACATGCTGATCGTCTGCCAGACGAAGGACAGCGCGCAGCAGTTCTCGGAGCAGAAGCTTGCCCCGATGCTGCGGGCGAACAAGCACCTGGCGCAGGCGCAGTTGTCCGGCCGTGGTGCCGACAACATCCACAAGAAGCGGTTCGAAGGGAACATGAACCTGCTGATCGGCTGGCCGGTCATCGGTTACTTCAGTCAGAACGAATACCCGATCGTCATCGTCACGGATCGGGACCGCATGACGGATGACGTCGACGGGGAAGGCGATCCCTTCACACTGGCGCGCAAGCGGACGCAGCATGCCGGCTCTCTCGGCATGGTGGTCGAGGAAAGCTCGCCGGGCAGGCTGATCGAAAGGGATGACTGGAAGCCGTCGACACCGCACGAGGCGCCGCCATGCTCTGGAATTCTCGGCGATTACAATCTCGGGACGCGCGGCGCCTTCTATTGGACCTGCCCGTCTTGCAATGAGCCGTTCCGGCCGGAGTTCGATCTTCTGCAGTGGGAGACGAAGGCGAGCCCGGGCGAGAGCGCCAAGACGGTGGAGATGATCTGCCCGAACGGCTGCTGCATCCCGCCTCAGGCGAAATTCGAATGCAACAAGGCAGGGATCTGGCTGCACGAGACGAACGGCGGCAAGGATGTCTGTGAGATCGACGATCCGAATATCCGGGACTCGGAGATCGTCTCCTATCGCTGCGAAGGCCCGATCGCGGCCATGCAGAGCTGGGAACAGCTCGTGCTTCGTTACCTGGAGGCGAAAGACAAGTTCGACTCCAGCGGCGATGACACCGCGCTAAAAGCGACGATCAACCTCGACCAGGGCAAGGCTTATCTGCCTGTCGTCAGGAGCATCGGCGAGTCGGTATCGGAGGATACGCTTCGCGCGCTGGCAGAGCGTTTCCCGCTGCGGATCGTCCCTGCGGAAGCACGGTTCCTGACGATCCAGATCGACGTGCAGATCAACCGTTTCGTCGTTCATGTCGACGCGTGGGGCGAAGGGCTGGAGCGCTGGCTGATCGACCGGTTTGACATCTCCCAGCCGCCGGAGACGGCGCCAGGCGGCGAGCGAGACGAAAAGGGAAACGCCCGCCGCGCGATCGACCCGGCTCGCTACTTCGAGGATTGGGCCGATCTGCCGGCAATGCTGCACAAGTCCTATCCGATCGAGGGCAGCGAGTTTTCGCTGATGCCCGTCGCGATGATCATCGACTCGGCCGGGCGCCCGGGCGTCACGCCGAACGCCTATCGCTTCCTCAGGAAGATGAAGCGGGAAGGCCTCGGACAGCGCGTGTTTCTCGCTAAGGGCAGTCCCCGCCTCGACGATCGGGCGCGGCATGTCGAGCCGGAGAAGGTGCTGCAGCAGAAGGGTCGGAAGATCAGCGACATCAAGCTGGTTTTCGTCGGAACGAACAAGCTGAAGGATGAAGTCATCCTCGCCGTCACCCGCAAGGAAGCGGGGCCCGGCAAGTATCATCTGAGCGAGCACCTGCCTGCGCAGGTCTTTGCCGAGATGACGGCCGAGACCCGGACAGAAAAGGGATGGGAGCGCCGGAAGAGCGGCGCGGCGAACGAAGCCTTCGACCTCTCGGTCTACGGAAAGGCGCTCGTCATCATCCTGAAGGGCGAAAAGATCGACTGGGGCAATCCGCAGTCGGTCCCGCACTGGGCCCGGCCCGCCAACGAGAATTCCTTCGCCGTGCGGCAACAGCCGGGCGGCGTCGCCTCGCAAAATGCAGAACTGATCCATCCCGCGCCGGTTCGCCGGCGTCGGGTCCTCTCACAAGGTATCCGCTAAATGGCCGGCATCACTCTCGCACAGGCGCAGGCGCAGCTTGATCTCTGGCTCGCCGCTTCCACCGCCGTGGCGAAAAAGCAGTCCTACTCGATCGCGGGCCGTTCTCTGACGCTCGCCGACGCATCCGACATCCAGTCCAACATCGAATACTGGAATTCGATGGTGCAGAAGCTCTCTGCGGCTGCGACCGGGCGCGGCCGTCTGCGCTACGGAGTAGCCGAATGAAGCTGCCTCGCGCCCCTATGACGCTGCTGGATCGCGCGATCGCCGTGTTCGATCCCGTACGCGCCGTGCGCCGCCATCAGGCGCGGCAGGTCCTCGCGCTTTCGACCGGCGGCTATACCGGCGGAAAGAAGAGCCGGCGGCAAACGCAGAATTGGAACGTCGATGGCGGAAGCGCCAACACGGACACGGTTCCAGATCTGCCGACGCTTCGGGCTCGATCGCGCGATCTGCGCCGGAACGTGCCGATCGCGACGGGCGCGATCGCGACCCGTGTCACCAACGTGATCGGCGAGGGCCTGCAGGTCTATCCGAAAATCGACCGCAAGGCGCTCGGTCTCAGCGTCCAGCAGGCGCGGGAATGGAATCGGAAGGCGAAGACGGAATTCGAGCTTGCTGCATGGACGGCCGATTTTACCGGCGTGCAGAGCTTCGACGAGCTGCAGGCGCTCGTCTTTGGATCGACCGACGAATCCGGCGACGTGTTCGCCATCCGCCGCTATCGCAAGGATGCCGGCGATACCTACGGCACGAAACTGCAGATCGTCGAGGCGGATCGGGTATCGAACCCGAACTTCGGCATGGATACCGACACGCTCGTCGCCGGCGTCGAGACCAGCGAAAGCGGCGTGGTGCGCGCCTATCATGTGAGCGACCGGCACCCCGGCGATCTGTTCCGCAAGGCCATGAGCTGGCGCCGCGTGCCGGCCTTCTACAATGACGGCCGCCCGATCGTTCTGCATCTCTTCAAGCGCCTTCGTCCCGACCAGGCGAGGGGAGTGCCTTACCTGGCGCCTGTTGTCGAGATCCTGAAACAGTTCGGCGAATATACCGATGCTGAGGTGCAGGCGGCCGTCATCTCCGCCTTCTTCACCGTTTTCGTGAAAGGCTCTCCGGATGGTTCGACCGGGCCGCTTCCGACGTCGGACACAAGCCCGGCTTCCGGTGCTGAAGAAGTGAAGCTCGGCGCCGGCGCGATCGTGAGCCTTGCCGATGGCGAGGACATCGCCGTTGCCAACCCGAACCGGCCGAATCCGAATTTCGACGCTTTTGCGCAGGCGCTTCTCCGACAGATCGGCGTTGCGCTGGAGATCCCGTTCGAGCTGCTGATCAAGCACTTCACGTCCAGCTACTCGGCAAGCCGTGCAGCGCTGGAAATGGCCTGGCAGACGTTCCGGCGTGAGCGCGCCTGGCTCGTGAAGAGCTTCTGCCAGCCGTTTTACGAGTGGGTGATCGAAGAGGCGATCCTGATCGGCCGGTTGGATGCGCCCGGCTTTTTCGCCGATCCGGCGCGGCGGGCCGCGTGGCTCAAGACCGACTGGTACGGCCCGACGAAGGTTTCGCTCGATCCGAAGAAGGATGCCGAGGCCGACAGGCAGGACCTGGAGAACCGCACAAAGACGCGCCAGCAGATCATCATGGAGCGCACCGGCGGCGATCTCGAAAGCAAGTACGAGCAGCTCGGCATCGAAGAGCGGCTGGCGGAAGAAAACGGCCTTTCGGCGCCGCCGACACCTTCCGGCGCCGCTGATGACACAGGCGAAGACGAGGAGAAAGAGGAATGAACCCGGCTATGCTCTCGATGGTCCAAGGCTTCCTCTCGCAGCTTGCGACCCAGCGGCCGAACGGACTTTCGCCGTGGGCGGTTCGCGAGGATGCGATCACCGCTTCGCTGCAGACGGTTCGGGCAATTCGGGGCGGGGAGAATGCGCCCCAAGCGGCCACGAACGTCATGTCGATCAACCGTCGCGGCCAGCCGCTTGCCAACGGTACTTTTGCGACCCGCGTGGGAAACATCGCGATCGTCCCGGTGATCGGACCGCTTATGTCGCGGTTCAACTGGTCCTACTGGTCCTATGACGAGATCGTGCGGGATCTGCGCCTGGTCGGCTCCATTCCGGATATCGAGGCAACGATCCTCGACATGGACACGCCCGGCGGCATGGTTGCAAACGTCGATTCCGTGCCAGCGGAAATCGCTAGGCTGCGCGAAAAGATGCCGGTCTATGCGCATGTCGGCGGCCTCTGCGCCAGCGCCGGCTACTGGATCGCATCCTCGGCCGAGAAAATCGTTTCCGACAAGACGGGCCTTGCCGGTTCGGTCGGCGCGCTGATCCGCTACGTGGACATGGAGGGCATCCTGACGCGGCTCGGCGCCAATGTCGTCGAGGTCATTGCCGAGCAGAGCCCCAACAAGCGGCTTTCGCGCGACAGCGACGAAGGCAAGGCGGAGCTGCAGGCGATCGCCGACGACGGCGCGGAACTGTTCATTCAGGGCCTCGTCGCCAACCGCGGCGTGAGCCGGGAAACCATCATCGAAAACTACGGCCAGGGGCTCGTCTTTCCTGCCGGCGAGGCGCTCAAGCGCGGCCTCGTCGACCAGGTCGCGTCCCTTGAAGATGTTCTGACGGAACTGGCGGGCCGTCGGGAAAATACAAGCCTCGCGGCCTCCGCCACCGCGAAAGCCGGAACCGAAAAGGAATCCACCATGCTTACACTTGATCAACTGAAGGCGGAGCATCCGGATCTCGTTTCCGCCCTTCGCGCGGAGGGCGCAGCCGAGGCGGCGCAGGCCGAGCGCGATCGGCTTCTCGGGATCGAAGAGCAGGCCGCTGGTCTCACCGGCCATGACGAGCTCGTGAAGAGGCTGAAGGCGGACGGCAAGACGACGCCGGCCGAAGCGGCAACGCAGATCCTGGCCGCGGAAAAGGCGAAGAATGCCGAGCGCCTGAAGGGTCTCGAGCAGCTCGACCAGGCGGCCGCCGGCGTCACGAGCACGCTTTCGGGCGGTGCGGAAGGCGATGGCCAGAAGTTCCCGCAGAACCCGGAGGGCTGGAAAGCCGAATGGGAAGCGACGCCGAAGCTCAAGCAGGAGTTTCCGACGGCCGAATCCTACGTCGCGACCATGAAGCGCCAGGCGGCCTGACGGCCCGCCTAAAATCTCCACGTCGAGCGCGGCCTAGCCGCTCCATAACTTCTCGAAAGGTTTGACCATGACAACGCTCGCCGCCAACAAGCAGCGTGATTACCAGATGGGCGACAAGGAAGAGTATCCCGTCGTCGCCTCCGATATCATTTACCAGGGCGCCGCCGTCGGCGAAAACGGATCCGGTTATGCCCGTCCACTCGTCGCCGCCGATCCCTTCCTCGGTTTTGCTGAAGCAAAGGCGGACAATTCCGCTGGCGCCGCCGGCGCGATCACTGTCAATGTGAAGAAGCGCGGCAATATCGTTCTGCCGATCTCCGGCATTGCAATCACCGCCAACGATCGCCCGGCCGTCTATGCCAGTGACGATGACACCTTCACGCTGACCGCGACCAGCAACACGCTGATCGGCTACGTCTCGCGCTGGATCGAAACCGGCCTTGCCGTGGTCGAGTTCGACGCTGCGCTCTGCAAGGCCGCCCTGCAGGCCTGATTCACCTCTCTGACAACCTGACCGCTTTAGATCGACGGGGCGCGCCCCCGGTTTCGAAAGGACACTTCGATGCTTCCTCAACAGTTTGAGAAAATCACCACCCGGGGCGTGCGCGGCCTGATCCTCGCGCGTCTCGACACCGGCCCGATTGCCTGGGTCAGCTCCGTTGCCATGCGCATGCAATCCGACCAGGCCGTCGAGACCTATGCCTGGCTCGGCAATACGCCGGCGCTTCGCGAATTCATCGGCGGCCGCACGCCGGCGGAGCTCAAGGAAAACAGCTTCCAGATCTCCAACAAGGATTATGAAGGCTCGATCACGATCAGGTCGAAGGACATGCGTCGTGACAAGCTCGGCATGATCACTGTCCGGGTCAACCAGCTCGCCGATCGCGCGAACGACCATCCGGCGAAGCTGCTTTCGACGCTGATCATGAACGGCGAATCCACGCTCTGCTACGATGGTCAGTATTTCTTCGATACCGACCATTCCGACGGCGCGAGCGGCACGCTCTCGAACGACATCGAGCACGACGTCGCGACGGCGACTGCCCCGACTGCCGACGAGTTCGCCGAGGCGGTCCTGAAGGCGATCCAGCAGATGTACGGCTTCAAGGATGATCGCGGCGAGCCGATCAACCAGTCGGCGACGGAATTCACCGTCATGGTGCCGACCGGCTTAATGGGCGTCGCGCTGAAGGCCGTTACCGCCATCCTCGGTACTGGTGGCGCGAGTGCGACCCTCCCGGCTCTTGATAAGTATTTCAAGATCACCGTCGTGCCCAATCCGCGGCTGACCTGGACTACCAAGTTTGCCGTATTCCGCACCGACGAGGCGGCGAAGCCCTTCATCCTGCAGGAAGAGACGATCCCGGACGTCATCGCTCTCGGCGAAGGCAGCGAATACGAGCAGCTCAACAAGGAACAGCTGTTCGGCATCGATTGGACCGGCAACGTCGGCTATGCGTGGTGGCAGCACGCCTGCCTGGTGACCTTCATCTGATCCTGATTTCGCTTGCTGCCCGGCCTTAGACGGCCGGGCAGGGCTCTTCAGTCACACCTGGACAAGGAAACATGGTCATGAAGTACACGGTAACGGGGCGCGTCTGCGCCTTCGGGGCAGGCCAGAAGCTGAAGCTCTCCCGACCGCAGATCGACGCCCGCCGGCACGCGCTCGAGGTGGTCGACGAGAAGTCCGGAAAGGTCATCACA
Source organism: Ensifer sp. LCM 4579 (assembly GCF_001854885.1). Taxonomy (GTDB): domain Bacteria; phylum Pseudomonadota; class Alphaproteobacteria; order Rhizobiales; family Rhizobiaceae; genus Sinorhizobium. The sequence continues at coordinate 165,794 of NZ_MDDV01000001.1, forward strand.
AAGGCCGAAGTGCAATTCAAGGCTGGCGAGACGATCGATCTCGACATCGCCGAAGACGAACTGCCGTCGAGCCTGGCGGCGGTGCTGACGAGCGGCGGTGCCTCCGGAAAGAAGAAGGCCGGGAAGGCCAAGGCGGAAAAGGGGGCGGAGGGCGAGCCGGATTTCGACGCTCTTGAAGACGAGCTGGAGGCTGCGGAGACTGCTTTACATTTCGCATATGAAAAGCATGGCTTCAAAAAATTCGTCGAGATTACCGACGAGCAAAAGGCGCTGGTCGCCGCCGAGCTCGATCGCCTGACAAAGGCCCAGGCCGCATATGACGCCGCGGTTGGTGAATAACCGTGGCGATCGAGACCGATGAAGATCGGCTCCTCTTCGTCGATCCCGAAGAGTTCGGCGCTTCCGCGATTTGGACCTCGGCGAGCGGCACCAAGCCGGCGGTGAATTGCATCTTTGACGACACCTTCATCGCGCTTGCCGCCGGCGATATCGACTTCACACAGGAAGGTGGTCGAGTGCAGATCACCATCCGCACGAGCGACGTCCCGGCCGATGCGGATCACGGCGATGCCGTGCAGGTCAGCAGCGACGTTCTCGGCGTGAAGACATTCCAGGTCCTTGAATTTCAGCCGGACGGCACAGGCTTTTCGACCGTACGCCTGCAGGAGGCTTGATCGTGACCCATATCCGCACAACGATCCGCGCCTATGTCGTCGCCATGATCAAGGGAAGCGCGCTCGTCGGCAGTCGCGTCGAGGCCTCCCGGGCTCGGCCGCTTCGTCGCGGGGAGCTGACCTCGGCCTTCGTTTATACCCCTGCCGAACAGTCAGAGGATATAGACACGGACGGCAGTCAGAACCGCCGCATCCGCGTCAAGATCGATGTGGTGACGAAGGGTGAAGAGGACGGCCGTCAGGATGATCTCGACGGGTTTGCGCTCTACGTCGAGCAGAAGTTTGCCGCCGATCCGCATCTCGGCGGCCTGGCAAGCGCAACCGAGTACCGCTCCACCGATTTCGCCGCCAACACGGAAGGCGAAAAGACGCTCCAGGTGATGTCGATCACATACGAGGTCACCGCTTTCACCCTCAACTCCGATCCCGAAACCACCCTCTAGGAGGCTAAGATGGCAGTCCATCATGGCAAGAACGGCAAGGCGAAACTCGGCAGCAATGCCGTGGCTTCCGTCCAGAAATTCTCAGTCAACCAGAATGTCGAGGCGGCCGACACGACGGTCATGGGCGACACCTGGCAGACGCACTTGACCGGCATTCCCGGATGGTCCGGGTCCCTCGAGTGCCTTTACGATCCCGCCGACACGAACGGTCAGGTCTCGCTCGGGATCGGCGATTCCGTGACGCTCGGCCTCTATACCGACGGCGACGCGACCGGGAAGAAGTACCTGACCGGCACGGCCTCTGTTACCAGCATCCCGATCGAGGCCGACATGAAAGGTGCGGTCAAGATCAGCTTCAACTTCCAGGGCAACGGCGCCCTGACGGAATCGACGGTGGCCTAATGAGCAGCGTGATTTCCAGTGCGAAAGCGCATTTCAGCGGTCAGAAGCTGCGCAGCCATGATGTGCCGGAGTGGGGGACCGCCGGCAAGCCGCTGAAGGTCCATTACGGGCCACTCACGGTGGCGCATCGCCGCCGGATCTGGCGCGATGAAAGCGGCGCCACGGTCGACGGCAATATCGCCGTTGTCAGGGCCGTGCTGTTCAACGCGCTCGACGCCGGCGGAAAGCGCCTGTTCGACGACATGGACGAACATGCGCTGATGTACGAGGTCGACAGCGATGTCGTCTCCCGCATAGGGGCTCTGATCCTTGGTTTTTCGAAGGGTCAGCCCGTCTCGGCCGAAAAGCAGGTCGACGACGCAAAAAACGTCTGAGCGGCGATGCGGAGCTGATGCTGATGTATTCGCTCGCCGCAAGACTGAATAGGACCCTCGCCGAAATCGAGGCGATGACGGTCGACGAGTTCGTCGGCTGGATCGCCTATTTCGAAGTCACCAAGCCGGCCTAGATGCCGGGCACTCCCTAACAGAGCGAAGGAACGATCATGGCCGGGCAGATGTCCGATCTGATGTTCAATATTGTCGCGCAGGACAGGACCCGTGCAGCATTCGCGGCTGCAAACAGCAATGCCGATTCCTTCGGGAAGAAGGGGGCGGCGGCCGCCCGCGAGGCTTCGAAGGGTATTGACTTGGCACGGGGTGGCGTTGCGAACCTCGCGGCGCAGTTCAATGATATCGGTGTGCAGCTCTCCGGTGGCCAGAGCCCGTTCCTGATCGCCCTTCAGCAGGGAACGCAAATCGGTCAGGTTCTTGGCCCGCTCGGCGCCGCTGGCGCCGTGCAGGCGCTCGGCGGCGCATTCCTCTCGTTGTTGTCGCCGGTCAACCTGCTGACGATCGGCACGATCGCGCTTGGCGGGGCGGCGTTCGAGTACTTCTCCTCGATGCTGGAGGACGGAGCTGATGCGGAAGAGACGCTGGAGCGGCAGCGCGACCTTATTGGGCAGGTCGTGCAGCGCTGGGGCGACGCTTTGCCGGCGCTTCGCGAATATGCCGATGCGCTGGAGCGTGCCGAGCAGGCGGCACAGATCGGCGAAGCGAGCAGCGCCGCGGCCTCGCAGCAATGGGCCGGCCTGCGCAGCCAGGCGGAAGATCTGAATATCGAATTCGCTGATCTCCTGTCTTTGCTTCAACAGGCCGGAGCCGAAGCGGAAGGCGTCGTCACCCTGCAGGATGCCTTCGGCGATCTGCAGGAGAAAATCGAGGACGGAACCGCCACGGCCGAAGATGCCGAGCAGGTGCAAGCGGCGCTGTTCGCGTTGTTTCAGCAAACCGGCATTCCTGCAGTCGACGCGCTCATGGGCCGCTTTGCAGGTCTCGCCCAAGAGATCGCCAATGCCAGCGCACGGGCTGCGAAGTTTACTGCCGAGGGAGCCTTTGCGGCCGGCCGGCAGGTTCTGCCGCAGCTCGGGACCTTGGGGCCGGTTTTCAGCGGCGAAGGGCGGTTCCTGAATCCTGCCCAGTTGCAGGACCTCAATGCTCGAAACACCAGGTCTCAGACCGAAATCGAACAAGCCAAGCTCGCGCGCCGCGGCGGTGGTGGCGGCCGAGGCGGCGGCGGTGGTGGCAAGAGCGACGAAGAGCGCCAGGCGGAGAGCATCCAGCGCGTCATCCAGTCGCTCGAGGACGAGCAAGCGGCGCTCGGCAAGTCCAAGACCGAGCAGCGCATCATGCAGGCGCTGCGGCGTGCGGACGTGGACGCGACCTCCGCGCAGGGGCAGCAGATATCGCAGCTGATCACGCAGATCGAATCGGAGAAGGAAGCGCTGAAGGGTGCGGCCGAGGCCGGCGACTTCATGCGAGATGCGCTGAAGGATAGTTTCTCGGAACTGGTACCGGAAATCGAGACCGGCAATCGCGCGCTTGATTCCTTCATCAACAAGCTGATCCAGGCGAGTGCGGAGGCGATGTTCTTCGGATCGGGGCCGCTTGCGAGCTTCTTCGGAGGTGGTGGCGGTCTCTTCGGCCTTTTTGGCGGCGGTCGTGCGATAGGCGGGGGAGTCGACCCCTGGCGGGATTATCTTGTCGGCGAAAATGGTCCGGAGATTGTTCGCATTGGAAGCCGTGGCGGCCGTGTCGGAGACGCCGGCGGCGTGCAGGCGAACGCCGGCAATATGCACATCACGGTTGGCGTCTCGGTCGACAAGAATGGAAACCTGATGCCCTTCGTTGAAAGCGTGTCCAAGGACGTCGTGCAGAAGGCGTCGCCGCAAATCATCTCGACTTCGGTAGCGGAGGCAAACCGGCAGGTGGTTCCAACCATGGCAAAGTACCAGACGCGCACGGCGGGTGGAGATTATCGCAATGGCTAGCATCATCCAATGGCCTCGCGATCTCTTGCGGCCTCGCGAATGCCGGCCGAACATCGCGCCATTCACGCGCACCGGCGGCCGGGCGCTGGGCGGAGTAAAGCCTGCTGTCCGCACGGATCTCGGTTTCTGGTCGATCGACCTGCTGGACATCGCCGTCTACTCCTCCGATCAGAGACGGACGTGGGAGGCGATCGCACAACACCTTTCCGGTTCGGCTGGGCTTGTCGCAGTCCCGGCGTGGTCGCAGGATCTGCAGCCTTATGTTTCCGGCGTGGAAGAGCCTGTCGAAACTGTGCCGCACGACGACGACACGCCTTTCGACGACGATAGCGAATACGAGCAGGGGGCGATCTCCATCGTGACCGATGGCACTACGCCGCTCGGCGCGACGACGATCCGGCTGCGCATCATCAATGCAGCCGCGAACCTGGTCGGCGTTCGGTTTTCCTATGAGCACGCGCTTTACAAGACGGGCCCAGTCATTGCGGTGGATGGTGATATCTGGACGGTTCCGATCTCGCCGGCAGTGCGTGTCCTGATCCCCGCCGGCGCCGATCTGGAGTTCGATAGGCCCACTTGCCTTTGTCACCTTGCTGACGATCGGGGCATGGATGGTGGAGTCGACACGATCAAGCTTGAGCGCCGCAGCGTCTCATTCGTCGAGGCGACTGACTATTGGGCTTCGTTGGTGTCGTGATGCCGGTGACATCCATTCGCATATTGGCGCAGCTCGCTTTCCCGTCGAAGACGGTTCGGCTTTGGGATGGGTCTGGTGGCGTGTTCGTCGATGCCGACGGCAATACCTATCGGCCGTGCGTGCTGACGGAATCTGCCCTCGATCAGCTGGAGCTCGCGATCAATGCCGAGGCCTTCACGCTGCCATTGACGCTTTCGGGCATCGACACGACGACGGCAGATACGATCTGGACGGATTACCAAGCGGGCGAGATCGTCGGCTCGCGCGTGCGCATCCTCATCCAGGATTGCGACGAGCTCGACCAGCCTGTCGGGTCGCCGGATATCGTCTTCACCGGCACGATCGACAACATCATCTTCGATGACGCGGCGGGCGACGATCAGATTCTGTCGACGATCACCGTCGAGATCACGAACCGCTTCACGCTTCGGACGCTGACGAACGGGGCGGTGCTCTCCGATGTCGACCAGAAGGCGCGATCGGCGCTGCTCAACCCGACAGGGACGCCGGACCGCTTCTGCGAGCGCATGCCGACTTTAATAGATTTGACCATAAGATGGCCCAATTGGTAGGGAGATCAGACCAATCTCCAAATCTCGTCGCGATGGATTGCGCCTACGAGGCTCTTGCTCACGCCATACCTCTGCGCGAGTTTTCTTTGACTTTCTTTGCCTTTGAGGGAGCGAATTTCGTGGACCTGTAACGCGGTCAATTTTGCGCTGGTTCCTCGTTCGCCGAAGAGCATTGTGCCATGTCTGTAGCGATCCATAGTGTTCTCTTGCGGGGTGGCCCAATACAGGTGTTTCGGGTGAACGCAGGCATCCTGGCCATTCCCGCAGTCGTGGGCAGCATAATGAAGGGGAGTGGGCGGGTCACCATTAGCAAGAGTGCACATCGTTCTGTGAGCGCCGCCCTCGGAAAAGATGCCATAACCGTTAGGGAATACTGCAAACGGCCAGGTCAGGCATCCAGGGCCTTCGTAAGAAACGTGATCGAGTAGCCATTGCAGCGGCTCACCCTGCTTTGCCAGCGGGCTGGAGCGACGACTGATGAGCGGATCGCCGTATTTCTTCCACCGGTTATAGTGCTTCGCGCAATAGCCCTTGGCAGTATGAGGCTCTTGGCAATCGGGAACGGAACATGACGGCCTCGTCGATCGAAGTGTCGCCACCATCGGATCGCCGTGCGACATGAAGCGCTGATAATGCATATGGCAGTAGCCTTGAGCTTTCGGCTTTCGCTCGCAGCCTTCAACGGTGCACTTCGACGGCTGATGACTTCTCGGAGCGCTCCCGTCAAGAGGATCACCGTGAAGCCTCCAGCGACTGTAGTGAGCGCTGCACCAGCCTCGCGATAGAACGGGCTTGTCGCAGTCCGGGATTGAGCATAGGGGTTTCTCAGCCATCTGACACCTCATCCGTGTTGGCTTGGTTAGAGCGCCTCGTGATGTATCCAGCATCGCGGGGCGTTCGCTTTATAACAGGTAGCTTCCATGGAAACCACACTCGCTGAATTCCTCGCCGCCTATCGGGAAAAGCCGTGGCGGCCGGGGCAAGTCGATTGCTGCCTCTTCCTCGCTGCCTGGGCGATCTGGCTCGGCCGTCGGGACCCGGCGCAGCAGTTGCGTGGCTCCTATGACAGCGAAGAGGGCTTCCGCGCCATCATAGAGCGCGCGGGAAGCGTTCCGGCGCTGGTGGGCTCCTGCGCCGCCTCGATCGGCGGCAAGCGGCTGCAGCGGCCGCTCTGCGGCGCGATCGGCGTGATCGGGAGTGCCGCGAACATTCATCGGCAGTTCGGCGCGATCCATGACGGGGAGCGCTGGAATGTACGGTTCAAGAACGGCGTTGGCTTCATGACCGCCGCGCCCCTCGCAATCTGGATGATCTGACACGATGCCTGGCGTTATCGAGCTGACGGCGATCATCGTCTCGTCGATCGCGACGACGACGGTTGCCGCGAACCTGCTTTACCTCGGCACCTATGCGCTGGCTTATGGTGGGTTGATCGCCGGCGGCCTCGCTTCGCAAGGGTTCTTCGCGTCGAAGCCGGCCGTACCGAAGCCTGAGGACGGCAGCTATAACCTCAAGCAACCGGTGCCATCGCTTGCCTATGTGCTCGGCCGGGTGAAGAAGGCGAGCGACTATGTGTTCCTGGGGGAGAAGAACGGCACGGCCTATCATATCCTCGTTTGGGCCGGGCATCACATCCAGGGCTATGTGACGCACTATCTGCATGACGAGGCGGTGACGCTCGATGGCAGCGGCTTCACGACGTCGCCTTCGCACTTTGGCAGCAAGGTGCAGATCCTCTCGCGCCTGGGTCTCGCCGCGGAAACGGCCTATGCCGATGTCGTCACGGCATTCGCCGGCATCTGGACGAACGACCATCGGGGCGACGGGCTCGCCTCGGTGCGCATGTCGGCCGCGACGGTCAGCTCGGACAAGTACCTGAAGGTCTACCCCAACCAGATGCCGCAGCATTCGGCCGTCGGCAATGGCAACGACGCGGTCTACGATCCGCGCACCGAAACTTCTGGGTTCACGACCAATCTTGCGCTGTTTCGTCTGTGGCACCTGACCCATCCGGTCGGCGGCAAGCTCTCGCTCGACGACATGTATCTTCCGGACTGGAGCAATGCAGCCGATGTCTGCGACGAGAACGTTACGAACCGGACCGGCGGGACCGAGGATCGCTATCACGGCGGCCTCTGGTTTCGCGCGGAAAACGACCCGGTTCAGGTCGGGCGGTTGATGGACGAGGCGGCGGAGCTCGTCGTCTATGAGCGTCCGGACGGGCTGATCGGTGTGCATGCCGGCGCGTTCGTTACGCCGACGGTGCGGCTGACGGCGAACGAAATTAAGCGGGTTACCTTCGACGTCAACCAGCGCCGCGCCTCGACCGTGCTTGCCGTGCGCGGCCGCTGGACCGATCCGGCGAACCGCTACAACACGGTGGATGCCGCGATCTATGGCGACCCCTATGTCGGCGAGGATACCGAGCGCACGGCGACGGTCGATAACCAGGCGGTGCAGAGCCACAACCACTGCGCCCGCCTGCAGAAGCTGAAATACATTCGCCGCAACGCTGCGCGCGTGACGATCGTCGTCGATTATCTCTCGGCAAAGAACGTGCGCTACAGCCGCTTCGTGCGGGTGCACCTGCCGCCGCGGTTGACGGAAGTGATCGTCGAGATCACCTCGACGCCGAAACTTTCGCTGCGCAACCTGACGCTGGAGTTCTCCGGCATCATCGTGCCGAGCACTCTCTATGATTTCGACGCCGCGACGGAAGAGGGCGAACCGGGCGCCAGCGTCACGCCCCTGCCGCCGGGCGGCGTGCCGACGCCGGTCAACTTCGATGTGACGATCGAGACGGAAGTGATCACCGGCGGCCAGACTGCGGCCTTCGGCCAGGCGAGCTGGGATTTCGTATCCGACGCGCTGCTCTACGAGCTGGAGTGGCAGCCGACATCGGAAATCGAGCCGGCCCGTTCGGCGATGTCGACGCCGGAGGAGACGACGGTGCGCTCCGGCTATCTCTCGGATGGCGTCGAATACAAGTTCCGCCTGCGCGCCTGGTCGAACGGCGCAAGCTCCGACTGGACGGATTACGAGATCCGCACCGCGACGGCCGATCCGGTGGCGCCCGGGCCGGTGACTGGGGCGTCGCTGACGGGCGGTGCAGGGCAAGTCACCTTCGACTGGATGGCACCGAACAGCGCCAATTACTTCGCCTCGAGGCTTTACCTCAACACGGTGAACGACTTCGCGACGGCTACGCTCGTCGCGACCGAGTACGGCGCCGCGGCCGCCAACGATGCCCGCACAGTGACCGGCCTTTCCGCCGGCACCTATTACGGCTTCATCGTCGCCATCAACGCATCCGGCGTGGCCGCGACCGAGGTCGCGACCGGCTCCGCCGTCGTCACCTGACGAACTGATCCGCACTCAATTCGCAATCCCGCCTCTGGCAACCGCCGGAGCGCATACGCATGGGGACATTCATGGTTGAAACCGCAAAGACGATCTGGCGCGACTATGTGACCGACGGCGTTCCTTCCTCCGGAAAAAACAATCCGAATAAGGCGCAAATCCGCGAGTGGGGCACTCGCATGGAGAACGGCGCCAACGGTTGGTCGTACGAAACTAAGGCGGAGGCGCAAGCGAGCTCAATTCCGGCCGCCATACATGTCGTTAACCTTCTCGGCGGGGCTTCTGTCGGTGACGGCCTTGGCGGCATGTATATCGACACCAACAACGGCAGCACCGACACGTTTTTGTCGGCTGATGGTCGCACTTGGTACCGAGCTCCGGATGTCGGCCGAGACCGTCTTACCGCGAAAATTTCGGGGGGCGTTGCGCGCACGTTCCTAGAGTATGGCGCTGTTGGCGATGGCGCGACGGACGATAGCGCAGCGGTAACGGCTGCTTTGGCGTCTGGGTATTATCTCGAAGGCTTGGGGCGCACTTATAACGTCAGTGCTGCCCCCACGGATTTCACCAAAATCAGGCGAGCCGCGTTCAAGGTCGGAGCCGTCAGGCATGTTTCCCGAGATTTCCTGCGCACCGATACTGCGAAGATTACGGATGGCCTGATCTACACCGCATGGGCTGAGGACAAGGCATATCTGATCGGCGATCAGATCCGGGTATGGGTCAACGAGAAAGAGAGCCACGCCGATGGCACCGCCCGTATCCTTCTCTACTTCAGCGACGACGGGGGAGCGTCCTTCTCCCCCGGAGAATACCTGGACCCCGCAGCGTCGGGGCGCACGCTTTGGGCCGGCGGCTTCGATCCGTCCACGAATACCGAGTATCTTTTTGTTCGCGTCCCATCCGGATCGACCGACGTCCCCCCATACACTTACGAAGTATGGAAACGAACGGTCACGCTCGGCGCCGCAACGGCCGAGTACAACGGAGCGTGGACGGTCACAGCCGTAACCTTCCCGACACCCGCCGGCTTCACCGGTCAACCGGTCATGGTCATCAGCTTCACGGTCGGCCACAGCGGGTCGATCGTTGTAGGCGGCTCCTACGGGGAAGGTGCGGCGGTCCATCGCTCCACCGATGGCGGGGCGACGTGGACCAGTTTCATCGTTGGGGCCGGCGCTTCGTACGAGGAACCGACAGTTAAATACGACGCGACGACGCAACGCTATTATGGGTTCGCGAGGAACGGATCGGCGGGCGCAAACCCACGTTTTTGGCACTCTGGCGTCAATGACCTGTCTACTATCTCGGTCTACACGGCGCCGGCAGGAACGTTCGGCCCGAACGGGATGTACGCAAGCCCGGTGCCGTTCCAGATCAAGGACGGGCGGATCCATGCGTTCGGCTCGTACCGGACAGGGACACACGAAGGGGCGGCTGAGGACAGACTGACGTCGGCATTTTACATGGATATGCCGGTCGTAGCAGGGAATGTCTGGACGCAGGCGACGACGAAAATTTACCGTCTTGGCACACTCCCGCATCGAGAAGGCGCCGGCGCTGCGTCCGCGGTTGGCGTTGGCTCTGTCGTTATCATGGATGACAAGGTCCATATGTTCTATGGCATGGAAGAGCGGACTGGAACGACTGCCGGTCTAAACCGAATTGCCAATATCTATCAGACTGTCGTGTTTCTCACCGATCGCGGCTCTATGTTCGATTTCCGCAGCGATCTAACCGCGAGGCGTGCATTCGGTCCTATCCGCAAAATGCCCGGAGCGCGCAACGGCTTCGCCATCTACAACCAGGATGGCAGCGGCGATCTGATGTCGCTCATCAGTGGACGGCCGAATTTCGCGGTACGGAGCGCATCGGTAGCAATCGCGACGGGGGTGGCCACGCTTTCGAGCCTCGGTCGTTACGGTCACTATTTCATTGATACCGAGGGCGGTGCAGCAACGGATGATCTGGACACGATCACAGACACTGATGCACGGCGCGGCGACGTCATCATCCTGAGTACGTTCTCTTCTGCCCGCGATGTGGTCGTGAAGAACGGAACAGGGAATATCGTTTGCGGCGCGGACAGGACGCTAAGTCACGCCAATGACCGCATCGGTCTTCAGTTCAACGGCACGAGCTGGGTCATGTTGTATTTCGCTGACAATGCGACGTGAGAATGATAGTTCTGCACAGTGTAAAAACGGTGGCCCTGGAAAGGACAATCACGTGGCAGACGCAAATAGAGACGCAGTCCTATTCATCGCCAAGCAAGGTGGCGCGCTGTACGACGGCCTGCCTACTCTAGAGACATTGGAGGCGATGGTGGGCGCCGTCCAAAAGCGCATCGACATTTACAAGAAGAAGCGGGATCGCTGCGATTTCTGTGACGACCCGAGGTGGAACGAGCACGAGAAGCTTGAGCATACGATCGAGGCGCTTGATTTGCTCCTCTACGAAATCAAGGCTGCGGCTGGGCAGAAGGTAGTGCGGGTGACATCCGAAGGGGTTGAGGTTTCAACACCCCCGCTATCCTCGATATAGGGAATAACCGGCAATATCTTCACATGCTGCTCAATGAGGCGCGTGCCGGCTGAGGAAACGCCGCGCGAGGCGAACTCATTGAGCAGTTCCGTCCCGATCGTGATTGCCCTTAAATCCGATCGTCTCTTCGGCGCATAGATCAGCGTCGAAGAGGTGATCCCGACAATGGACGGGCATTGGGAATATATCGCCAGATATTCAGCCGGCGGCGTGTCTGGTTCCTTGATCACCTCGATACCGGGTATAAACATCGCTGCTTTCTCGTAATGGGCGGCAACTTCGAAAGCCTCTTTCGGATGGAGCTTGATCAGAACGCGCCAGCCGGTACGCTCAATAAGGCGTCTCAGGCAGGAGACGACGGATTCGGCGCTGGTCTGCGGGTCTACCGAATAAAGCTGTGACGTGAAAATCGCGGTGTTCCCGTCGATCCGGTATCCTGCAATGATCTTGCGGGCGAGCTCGATGTGCTCTGGGTCATCGAAAGAGGGTGATGCCTCGACAAACGAATTCGCCTTGAAGACCTTCCCCATTAGGTCAGGGCTGGAGGAGTAGACAGCATCAAAGTCTTTCCAGCCGTTGACGTAAACCGGCTCCTCTCGGGTAAGCCGGTTCTCTTGAAAGAAGGGGAGGTAATATGCCTCTCTGACGGTATCGAACAGCAATTTGGGGAGAAGGACGATATCACGGCCGATTGCATAAAGAGGCGCGATCAGCCGCTTGACGATGGCCGTATCCTTCCAGACACGCCTGTAAACGCGGTAGATGGCCGATGTAAACGACGGCTTCGGGAACGACTCGTAATCCTCGATCAGCCCTTTGAAACTGCCGGCGCCTTCCTCGAACAGATTTACCGAAATGTCTCTGGCGCGTGCCTCCTGACAGAGCAGCGCATAATGCCGCTCATATGAGCACACAAACAAGTGTGTCGGCGACAACTCGTCCAGAAGCCGGCGGTAGGCTGCCCGGTTGAATCTAACTGCACCCAAATGCAGTTGGTTCGCCTCTGTGTGGATTTCCACGAGCACAGATTGCCTGAAGAAGTCTCGGTTCACCGCAGATGCGATGATCTCCGGCATACGTTTGTTCCGAGCCGTATAAAGAATCGCTGCTGTTGCGCCTTCCACGTTCAGCGATCGCAACAGGGCTTCGGCGTGTTTCAGTTGCCCAACCTGAGAGACGACGACGAGATAGGTATCCATCACGAATAGTCGTCAATGCTGGGAAGTAGGACGCCCATCAATGGATCCTCGATCGGCTCTGGCTTGTGCATGAAGATGGCCTCAAGAAATCTGGCGAGCATTGACCGCATCCTTTGCCCCAATCGGTTGCGTGTGGGGCTTCCTAGCGGATGCAATCTGTAATTGGAAGAGCATGTGGGTATGCTTTTCGGTTAACTCAACAAAAAGGTGAATCCAATGGACAAAACCGTGCCCGCCGGCGCGGCGATCCTGCTTGACTTCATCCGTCAAACGGAAGTCGGGCGGCGCGACCGCGCGTCCTATGACGTGATCTACGGCCACAACCAGGGCAAGCTTTCGCGGCCGATCACGTCGATGACGCTCGACGAGGTCGAGGCGCAGCAGGCGATCTGGTCGCGGCGGTTCGGCTCCAGTGCGGCCGGCGGCTACCAGTTCATGAAGAACACGCTAGATGCGCCGAAAACCCTTCGCGACATCGAGGGGGAGATGGGGCTCTCCGGCAAAGAGCGGTTCACGCCGGATCTTCAGGACCGCATGGCCTATCACCTGCTGAAGCGCCGCGGCTATGCGAAGTTCATTGCCGGGCAGATCAGCCTCGTCGAGTTCGGCAAGAACCTGGCGCAGGAGTGGGCCTCGTTTCCGGTGCTGGCGGCGACCAGGGGCGCGAAGCGGCAGGTGAGGCGCGGCCAGTCCTACTATGCCGGTGACGGGATCAACAAGGCGCTCGTCAAGCCGGAGGAGGTGGAAGCGGTGCTGCGGCAGGTGCTCGAGGCGGCTCGGCGGCCGCACCAGGTGGAAGAGGAGGAGGTGCGGCCGGTTCCGGTGCCTGCTCCCAGGCCGGAGCCGCAGCAGAAGCCGATTCGCAAGTCCGGCCGGTTCTGGACTTGGCTGCTGACGGCCGGCGGCACGATCGTCACGGCACTGAAAGAGCTCAACCTGGTTGCGCTCGATTGGCGCGTGCAGATCGCCATCCTCGTCGTCATCGTCGGCTTCGCGATCTACGCGATCACCTCCATGCCGGCCGTGCGCGAAGCGCTGGGGATGAAGTGATGGTGAGGGCTGTCCATCTCGACAAGGAGGCGTTTCACGAGGACGCCAGCAGTCAGCCGGGAAGTTTCTTCGTTGATGATCCAGATCCCGGCGGCGTGCAAATCCTCTGGTATCGCTGCCCGTGCGGTTGTGGTGCCGCTGGCGTCTTGCGCGTCGGTAATGGGTTTAAGCCGGCGATCGACAAGCCGTCGTGGTCGTGGAACGGCTCAATCGAGGCGCCGACGTTGACGCCCAGTGTTCACCACATCGGCCACTGGCACGGCTTCCTGACGGAAGGGGAGTGGCGTTCATGCTGAACCTCTGGCCGAAGATCCTCGGCGGCGTGCTCGTGCTCGCCGCCGTCACATGGGCTGTGCTCGAGATCCGCGAGGATGGCGCCCGATCCGTCAAGCAAGCAATCGAAAGGCAGAACAATGAAGCGGCTTCTCAATCGGACGCTCGCCGCGGCGATTATGACCATTGCATCGATGGGGGCGGCGTGTGGGACTTCGGCGCCGGCAAATGTCGCAGGCCTCCGCCGCGTCGTTGGAACTGATCTGATCGGCGCGCGCGGCGCGACGCCGGCGGATCAGCGGAAGATAGACCGGACCGTCGTCGGCATCTGCGCCGCGGCGGTCTGGACGAAGGCGGAATGTGAAATGCACGGGGAAGGGCGCTGATGCCGCAGAAATATTCGTCTCTGGTGGAACTGCTCAATGCGTGGTTTGGCGGCGCGGCAACGACGCTGATCGCCGTGTTTGCCGGCCGTCTCATGTGGCACACGAACGAGGTGCGAAAGATGCGACGGAAATTCTTTGGCAAGGAACTGCTATGGGAGATGCCGATCGCCGTCGGCATGGCCTTCATCGGCGAAGGGCTGGCACGATGGCTGCAGCTCGAGCAGCCGATGGCAACAGGCCTGATCGCGGCGCTCGCCTATCTCGGGCCGCGCGGTTCCGAGGTGCTGTTCATGCGCTGGTTCGGGTCGAAGGTGGAGAAGGGCAGTTAATCGCCCTTCGTCGAATAGCTCGGCGCGGCGGCTATCTTGAGCTGCTCGATCACGTCGTCAAGCTCGGCCGATCGCTCCAGGGCGATGCGCCAGAGGTCTATGGCCATGCCTGGTTTCATCTCCGCTTCGCCGGCGGCCAGTCGGCGCATATGCCGATCGGAGATTTGCAGATCGCGGGAAAGGGCGGATTGCCATTGAGGCCCATAAAGGGCCTCGCCGGTGCGTTTGAGAAGGTCATTCATTGAGCGTTCGCCCAGGCCACAAATTGGGCCTTCTTTTCTTCGTCGAGCCAGTGGCCGGTCATCGGATTTGCGATCCAGATATTGCCGCTTTCGTCGATCTCGACCTCGGAAGCGTTGCACCATTCGGTGACAAACCCACACGCTTCTTCGAGAGAGGTGTTGGCGACGATTTCCAGAATGGCTTCGTTGGTGGTCATTGTCATCGGGCCTCCTTTGCCCAGATCGGCGGGACCAATTCCCTTCCGTCTATGTCCTGTATTTAGGACATTATTGCTTTGGCGTCAAGTCCATTCCGATGACAAGTTTTGCACTACTGTTTGCACTACAAAATGTGCTGAGCGTCAGCCTAAGGCGTTGATTTTCCTTTCGCGCGGTAGCGGATCGAAACCACCCAACCGTACCATTTTCTTCCTGGTAAATCGGCCACTTAAGAGATTCCAGGAGACCATAAAGCCCTAGGTTCAATCCTATTAGACCTGCCATACCGTCACCATACTAAGCGCATAGCCCAGAGGGACTTACGTTTGTCCACGGAACTGGTTTCGGGCTGCGACCCGTGCTATCCGAGCATGGCCAGGTGCGAGATTCGAGCCTGACCTCGACCTCCATCCTGCTGCCGGCCACGCTTCCTGATCAACGGAAGCGCACATGGGACTGTTGGACGACTCAAGACCGAAGCCGCCCCCCGCCGGCGCATGCCATATTCTCTACCGTATGTTGAGACGTGAGACGTTCGTTTGGCTCTACCTACCGAATGGGCAACGGCGAGAATCCACTTAGGTTGCACTTTCAGCTTCCGCCCGGTTGGCTCCGGCTGTCCGCCACAGTGGAGAGTGCATCTGGGTCTTCCGATATCTGCTTGTTCGGGCGAACGGCCTGCGTCTCGCGGCCTTCGCCCGCCTGCTTGTGGCCTCCGCCCTTCCCGACGCCGAGAAGGTCGCGGGCGGCCGCCACGGCCGACAGGAACGTGAGCAGGACGACGAGCAGCGGATCCTTTAGTAAGGCGTCGCTGAAGGTTGGGCGCAGCAGAACCGGCTCCGTCCGGAAAAGCTCCGTCTTAAGGTCGACGGGATCGGTCTTCGAGATCGCCAGCAGTCCGAGGCCGCGGTCATCGTCGCTCCCAGGGGCCGAAAACTGGAGATGGGCTATGAGAGGCTTTCCAGACAGCGCACTCGCGAATGTCAGGAAGGCGCCCGACGGCACATCCCCCTCCGCGAGCGGCACGTACCCGATCCGCGGCAGGAGGAGGCCCGTCAATGTCCTGCCGTAGAGCCGGTAGCGCCCCGAATGCAGCGGACCCTTGTCGACGCCGGGCGCCGCACCGATGGAAACGATACCGGACGCAGTGAGCGTACCGAACTCCGACAGGCGCCGCGCGTCGACGCTGAATATCGTCCCCTCGCGGTATTCTTCCTTTTGCCAACTTTCCGGAAGCTCCACGGCCTCGATCTCGAGCCGCCCCGCCGTCACGCGGAACTCTACGACCGATCCCTTGGGAAACTGCAGGCTTGCGGCGTAGGTGTCCCCTACGTCAAACAGATCGGGGGCGCAGCCGTGCACGGACGGCCCGGCTTTGCTCGGGTCCGGGGTAGCCTTAAGGCGGCACACATCATAGGGACCGAGCGCCAGCGGACCAAGGTCTTCCTGAAGGTTCTCCTGGGGGTCTTCCTTAAGCTCGATCCGCACGGTGGAGGCGAGAGCCTCGACGACGATAGTGCGGCTGGCGGCGTATCCGTAGAGCAGGCTCGCGGCCGCCCACATTGCAACCACGGCGACGATGAACCTGATGAGAGGGACGTTGAGTGCCGACGCCAAGGCGAACCAAGCCGCGGAGAGGATTCCCTGCAGACGGAGTGGCAAGGTTACGGTTCCGGCGTGACGACCGCGATCTGGAAGTGCTCGGCCGTGCGGTTTCGGTTGACGGTGAAATAGAGGGTTGTGCTTCCCCCGCGGTTGAGCTTCGCCACCGGGAACTTGCATCGCGCGGTGTATTTGAGGCCGGCTTCCTCTGTCTCATCGATGCAGTGGGCCGCGTAGTCGTCCGACGCGACCGCCGCCCGCTGTCCGCCTGCGTTCAGGAACACGGACAGGAACTCACTCGGGGCCTCCTCGGCGCTCCACAGGGCGAGCGCGAATTCGTTCGGCCGCTCATGGCAGTCGCCACGTGTGACTCGCACCGCCGCCTCGCGCATTTTCAGGAACTCGAGTTTTTCGGACGGGAAATCGATGTCGCGGCGGAGGCCGGTCTTCGCACCGGGCATGACGCGGTAGGCGTTGGTCGACGCGTAGCGGCCGTCTTTGGAGGTCACCCGCACGCAGAACATGGCCGGAGACTCTCCCTGCGGCGGAACCCATGCCTTGGGCAGTTCCATACCCAGGATGGGCGACTTCCCGTCACCGCCCGGCCCGGTTAGCATCACGCCCATCACGATTTCCGTGCTGACCTGCGAACGTTCCAGCACATGCTCGTCGAACGGATCGGTGGCGCGGACGATGTCCTGTGAAAGCGCCACCGCGGGTTGCCAAAGGAGGCAGGCAATGGCGATCGAAAGGCTTTTCATAGCTAATCTGCCTGGCCGCTGCAAATGGATGGCAAAGATTACCACAAGCATCGCCCGTATCCTATTATTCTGCCTAACACTTTCGGCGGAGGCTCGGGCGCAAGTGGTGGAGGTCGGGGACAGTTCCGGAAGCGGCTTGCTGGTCCGGCACCGGGGGAACTGCTTCGTCATCATGCCTGCCCACGTGCACGGGCTCCGTTTTAACGCGGTCCGGCTTTCCGTTCCGAACGGTCCGATCGGCCAGGCCGACATCGTCTTTTCCGACGGGGCGGAGGACCTCTCGCTCGGTCTCGTCAGCGGCGGGATAACGCAGGATTGCGGTATCGAGTGGACGGCCCTGCCGCGCGACCTCGGCGGGTTGCGTCCCGGTTCGGCCGTGATTGTGCTGCGCGCGCGGCAGCAATCCGAAGAGGCGCGGAAGGCGACCGTGGGTGCGACGACGTTCGAGACCTTCAGCGTGCGGCCGATGGCGGGGGAACCCGACGACCTCTTCGCCGGAACGAGCGGCGCGACGGTCTTTGACGGTGACCGCCCGGTGGGCATGGTGACCGACGCCGAGACCGCAGGCGAGGCCTGGGCGCTCAGGATGGACGAGGTTGTCGCGCGCCTGTCGCGGTGGATCGGTGGCATGCAGGACGGGCGCGCCTGTGACGACCCGAGGGTGGCCGAACGTGTCGCCGCGTGCGCGCCGGATGCAGCCGCGGATGCCGGGCCGGGGCTGCCGTACGAGGTGGTCGAGTGGTCCGAGCATCCCGTGAAGGGCGCAGACGACCCGGTTTCGATGGCGGCCGGGAAGGGAGCATATGTCGCCCCAATCGGCCCGGATGCTCCCCTCAGGATCGAGCTTTCGTTTCCCGAAGCCGTCGTGGTGGGCCGCCTGGTCCTCCGCTCCACAGCCGACGGGAAGACGCAGTTTTCGCCGAGATCGATCCGCGTGACCGCCGACGTCTCGGCTGACGGTGCGCGCCGGCCCATCACTTTCGTCGACCGAGACGTCCCCCCGAACGGCCTGCTCGATGTGCGGCTGCGCAAGATCTATGCGCGCCGGATCACCATTGAGGTGCTTTCCACTTGGGGAGGAGGATCACCTGTTCGCCTCGACGAGATACGTTTCGAGGAATGACTACTCCGCGAGCGAGACTCGGGCCTCGGTGAGGTCGTCTTTGACGGTCTGGTTGCCGACAAGCGCACCCTCAGGATTGAGAGTGTACTGGCCCCAGGAGTCGCCAATGAAGAGGCTCACCGTATCGGCGGAGAGCCTTATCAAGCATCGCTTCTGGTTGTTCGGCATGACCCAGTACCAGCACGCCTGCGCCTCGTCGTATCCGGCAAGCTTGAAGACCACGGATACGGTGCCGTCGGGACGGAAGGAGCCGCCCAGTGCCTTGATTTCGCGTTGGAAATAGACTCCCGTCTCCTCGGCCACGGGCCTCATTTCCACGACGAGCGTGGGGTCCGAATTGAAGATCGCCCTCAGTACGGTCGCCCTGACCGCCATGTCGGGACTGTATAGGCCGTAGCGGATCGCAAGCCGCCGCTGGTCGGCGTCGCCCTTCTCGATCAGGAGCTTCATTGCCGCCAGAGACTTTTCCAGATCCGGATCGTTGAGCCGGGCGGCGAATTCGGAAAGCTCGCGGTCACGCTCCGTCATCTGCTTGTCAAGCTCGTCCAGGGTGACCTGCGCATGGGCGGCGACGGCTCCGAAGAGGAGGGCCATGGCTGCGAGTACGGACGCCCTCATCCGGAACACGATCCTTGCCGCGTACGCGGGACTCTTGCTGGGCGGCTTGTCAACGCGGCATGCAGGTTCGCCGTCGCGCGAAGAACGAAGCTTCCAATTCTCGGAGCCGGTCATGTTGCCTCATCCCCAACGAGTACGGGTCAGTATAGGATCATCCCGAACGACGAATTAAAAGCCTCCTGCGTCACGGGCCGCGTAAACTTCTTCAGCGGAAGCGGTTTGAACATGTCGCATGGCGGCTGCGTCTTCAGGAAGAAGCCCTGTGAATCGATGTACATCTCGCTTGCGTAGCCCCCGGCGTAACTCCTGGTGAAGCAAGCGATAGCGAACGTTCCGCCGAGAACTCCGCCCCATCCGGCCTTGAGCATCTTGGAGACTGCGAAGTTGGTCAGCCCCCTAGCGTTGACCAAGAAGTCCCCCTGTACAAGGTTGGTCCCATCGAGGTCGAGCCGTCCGCTGCCAGATACTTCAACGGGGCCCCAGTCGCCGAGGCCGAATTCCAGCTCTATGGTTTCCGGTCCCTCCGCCGATCCGGTCGCTGCAAGACGCGCTACCCTTCTCACATTCAGGGTAATGCGGTTTATCCGCGTGCCGAAGAAGCCCTTCAGTTCCCCCGTCAGTTCCGGCAGGTCGATGGAGGTCGCTTTGTACTCGTAGATTCTCTGCCCAACACTGTTCCCGTACGCCTTTGAGGTCCTCAGCCCCGTGAGGACAACCTCAGGCTTGTGTCCGAGTATGCGGCCAATCGAGGCACTGGTCAGATCGAATACGCGATCTGCAAGGGGTGTAAATGTCCCTGCGACAGCGACGTTCTCGAACGCGAAGTCCTCGGTGTCGACACCAAAGTCGAAAGACAGGAAAAACGGATCGACGAGGCTGTATCGCGCAGTCAGCCCCCGCATTGTCTCTCCGGCTTGGTTTGTCACGGGAGCGTAGGAGGTCTTCACCCTCGTGAGCCCGCCGTCAAGGTACGCGACAGACTCACGGTGGACTTTCGGGAATCCATACGTGCGGGCGAACACGCCTGCGGCAATGTCGATGTAGAAATGGGTAAGGAAGACATAGAGGGCGATAACCCCGGCACATGCAGCGAGCACCTTGAGGACAGTCTTCATGATTTCCCCCCCACGCGCAGTTGTCGCTGTGAAATCTCTAACATTCGACCTTCACGTGCGCGGCGTATAGCTGGCCGTTTTGCTTAAGGGCGGAGGCCATCGCCTCCAATTTCACGTACGGGGGGCCGCTACTACTGCTTCCGAATGAGACGAGCACGCCATCTCCGCCGGAAGCGTTGAGAGTAGCGCTGGCAATCAGCTGCTGCTGACGCCGCTTCTGAAACGGCTCGAAGAATGAACACAATGACTGTCGCTAAGCGGCGCGGGTTCGCTCCGGCGAGCAATGCTGATGGGTCGATTCCCAGACCTCTTCGTTGTGGCACCTCGGTGGTTCGAGACCATCATTTTCTTCATTCCTTCACGCGAATATCTGATGTTCGGCCGTCACCAGTTCCTGCAGGAACGAGACGACCGTGCGCACGCGCACCAGATCGCGCGCGCTTTCGTGATAGGTCGTCCAGTAGGCGCGGCGGATCGTCGTCCCTGGCAGAAGGCGGGTGAGTTCCGGATATTGCCGGGCGATGTAATTGTGCAGGATACCGATGCCGGCGCTGGAGCGGACGGCCTCGGTCTGTCCGGTGGCGCTGGAGATTTCGAAGGAGGCGTCCCAGCTGCGCATGATCTCGGCGGAGAAATTGAGCGAGGGCGTGAAGATCAGGTCCTCCACATAGCCGATGCGGCGATGGTTCTTGAGATCGTCGACCGCCTTCGGCGTGCCGTATCGGCCAAGATAATCCGCCGATGCGTAGAGACCCAGTGTATAATCGGTGAGTTTGGACGATACGAGACGCCCCTGTTCCGGCCGCTCGATGGTAATGGCGATATCGGCCTCGCGCTGCGACAGGGAGAAGGAGCGCGGTACCGGCACGAGCTGCAGCTTGAGCTCGGGATAGCGTGCGGTCAGGCGACCGAGGCGCGGCGCCAGGAAGGAAACGCCGAAGCCGTCCGGAGCGCCGATGCGCACCGTGCCGGCGATCGCCGTGTCGATCCGCCCGATCTGTGACTGGGCGGCCAGCATTTCCGTTTCCATGCGCTCGGCGGCCGCGAGAAAGACTTCGCCCTCGGCGGTCAGTTCGCAGCCGCTCGGGCGCCGCACGAGAAGCCGCGTCTTCAGCGCTTCTTCAAGTGCGGTGACGCGCCGGCTGAGCGTGGCATGGTTAAGCCCGAGGCGCTTCGAAGCGGCGAGAATCTGGCCTGTACGCGCCACGGCAAGAAACACTCTGACATCGTCCCAGTCCATGCCCTCGCTCCGCGCACTTCAATTACTGCACAACGGTTTCTGAAATTCGGAAATTGAATTGTTGAAATCGTAGTGCGATCATGCGCCCAAGATCAAGACCAGGAGGAACCCCCATGTATGAAATCGGACATTTCATCGACGGCAAGCGCGTCCCCGGCACGAGCGGCCGCGTAAGCAACATCTTCAACCCGGCCACGGGCGAAGTTCAAGGCACCGTGGCGCTCGCGAGCGACGCGGAGCTTGCCGCTGCGGTGGAAAGCGCCAAGGCGGCTCAGCCGAAGTGGGCGGCCACCAACCCACAGCGCCGTGCCCGCGTCTTCATGAAGTTCGTGCAGCTCTTGAACGAGCATATGAACGAATTGGCCGAGTTGCTCTCCCGCGAGCACGGCAAGACCATCGAAGATGCCAAGGGCGATGTGGTGCGCGGCCTCGAAGTCTGCGAATTCGTCATCGGCATCCCGCATCTGCAGAAGAGCGAATTCACGGAAGGCGCCGGCCCCGGCATCGACATGTATTCGATCCGCCAGCCGGTTGGTATCGGCGCCGGCATCACCCCGTTCAACTTCCCGGCGATGATCCCAATGTGGATGTTCGCCCCGGCAATCGCCTGCGGCAATGCCTTCATCCTGAAGCCTTCAGAGCGTGATCCGTCCGTGCCGATCCGCCTCGCCGAATTGATGATCGAAGCCGGCCTGCCGGCGGGCGTGCTCAACGTCGTCAATGGCGACAAGGGCGCGGTCGACGCGATCCTGACGAACCCGGATATCGGCGCCGTCTCCTTCGTCGGCTCGACGCCGATTGCCCGCTATGTCTACGGCACCGCCGCGATGAACGGCAAGCGCGCGCAGTGCTTCGGCGGCGCCAAGAACCACATGATCATCATGCCCGATGCCGATCTCGACCAGGCCGCCAATGCGCTGATCGGCGCCGGCTACGGCTCCGCCGGCGAGCGCTGCATGGCGATCTCGGTTGCCGTTCCGGTCGGCGAGGAGACCGCGAACCGCCTCATCGACAAGCTGGTGCCGATGGTCGAAAGCCTGCGCATCGGCCCCTATACGGACGAAAAGGCCGACATGGGACCGGTCGTCACCAAGGAGGCGGAAGCGCGCATCCGGAGCCTGATCGACAGCGGCATCGAGCAGGGGGCCAAGCTCGTCGTCGATGGCCGCGATTTCAAGCTGCAGGGTTATGAAAACGGCCACTTCATCGGCGGCTGCCTGTTTGACCACGTCACGCCGGACATGGACATCTACAAGACGGAAATCTTCGGCCCCGTTCTCTCGGTCGTTCGCGCCAAGAACTATGAGGACGCCCTGTCGCTGCCGATGAAGCACGAATACGGCAATGGTGTCGCGATCTACACCCGCGACGGCGATGCGGCGCGCGATTTCGCCTCCCGCATCAATATCGGCATGGTTGGTGTCAACGTTCCGATCCCGGTGCCGCTCGCCTATCACTCCTTCGGCGGCTGGAAGTCCTCGTCCTTCGGCGATCTCAACCAGCACGGCACGGACTCGATCAAGTTTTGGACCCGGACGAAGACCATCACCTCGCGCTGGCCCTCGGGCATCAAGGACGGCGCCGAGTTCTCGATCCCGACCATGCGGTAACCACGACAGCGCCGCGCGTCTTTTCAGACGCGCGGCGCTGTAGATCTCCTCCCTCTGCTGAGCCTCCTTCGGGAGGCTCTTTTTTGTTGCATGGCGTGCGATCATGCAACTAACGTCGACAAGCCGGGTGATCGTGTGACGATTCGCACTGTGGTGGACGAACCATGCCGCTGATCGCTTGGGGGGTGCTCACGCAGGGCCGGCCTATCTGATCGAGGGGATACGTCATGGTGTTGGTCGAACCGTTGCCCGCGCAGAGCGTCGGGCAGGGCAGTTTCGGGCGCGCGGCCGAGGGGAAGGTTCAACGTCTCTCCTTCACGGGCAGCGCCGGTGAATATTTCGGAATCTGGATCGTCAATATCCTGCTGACGATCGTCACCCTCGGCATCTATTCGGCTTGGGCCAAGGTGCGCCGCAATCGCTATTTCTACGGCAACACGGTACTGCTCGGCCGCGGCTTCGACTATCACGCCAGGGGTGGCCAGATCCTGATCGGCCGCCTGATCGTCTTTGCCTATCTGGTCCTTTACAATTTTATGCTGACCTTCGTGCCCTTCGTCGGCATCGGCCTGGCCGCGGCTCTCCTGTTCCTGGTGCCCTTGCTGCTTGCGCGGGGTCTACGCTTCAGCGCCAGGGTGACGAGCTACCGCAACGTCCGTTTCGATTTCGTCGGCCGCACCGGCGGCGCGTTCCTTGCCTTCATCGTCGGACCGGTCCTGGCGGCGATCACCCTCGGCATTCTGGCACCGCTCGCCAGCCGCTGGACCTATCGTTACATCGGCAACAACCTGCGCTACGGGGACAAGGGCTTTTCGACCGATCCCTCCGTCGGTGCGATCTACAGGACCTGGGGCATCTCCGCAGCGGTGATCGTGCTCGGTCTGCTGATCGTCGGCTTCATCGCCTTCCTCAACCTGGCCGTCGTTGCCGCAGCGGTCGACCCCGATATGCTTCCGCCGGAAATGCAGGTGTCGCTCGGTCTGCTCGCAGCGCTCGCCTATGCCATGGTTCTGGCGATCTTCGGCACGGCGGCGCTCGTCTATCGCGCCGGCGTCCGCAATGTCGCCTGGTCTGCCACCACCTTCGACGGCAAGCACCGGCTTTTGAGCGACCTCTCGCGTCCGCGCTATGCTTGGATTGCCGTCTCGAACTTCGTTTTAACGCTCGTTACCCTCGGCCTCATGCGGCCCTGGGCCGCCGTTCGGATGGCGCGCTATGTCAACGAGCATACGGGCATTCGCTTCGACGGGAATGTCGGCGAAGTCTTCTCGGCGAGTGCAGCGCAGGGCTCGGTGGTCGGCGCCGAGTTCATGGATATAGAAGGCTTCGACTTTGGCTTCTGAAGCGGCGGCAATTGCGCAGGGCGAGTGGCATCCGGCGGGATCGAGCCGCTCCGTGCCCTGCCACCTCGTCGACGATGGCGGGCGCCTCGTCGTCTGCGACGAGACGCAAGCCGAACTTGCAGGCGGCAGCTTGTCCTCGCTGGAGATTTCCGCACGCATCGGCCGCATTCCGCGACGGATCACCTTTCCCGACGGGTCTCTCTTCGAGACGGTCGAAAACGATGCGGTCGACCGGCTTCTCGTCCGAGCGGGCCGGGGCCGGCACGGGACCATCCATTGGCTGGAGCAGTTCCATCCGCGGCTGATCGCCTTCGTCGCCGCAACCATCCTGCTCGGTGTGCTGGTCTACCGCTTTGCGTTGCCTGCGCTCGTGGAGTTGGCCGTCGCCGTCACGCCTCCGATCGTGCCCCAAATCATGTCGGCAAGCACGCTGGAGACCATGGATCGGACGGTCCTTGGCCCGTCGAAGCTCGACGAGGCGTCGCGCGGCCGAATTCTCGACGGGTTTCGACGCATCGCGGCGCTTTCCCCGGGTGGTGAGGCGGCCTACGCGCTAAACTTCCGCGAAGGCGGCCCCGTCGGCCCCAATGCCTTTGCGCTGCCCGACGGCACGCTGATCCTCACCGACGAACTGGTGGACCTTGCGGGCGGCGATACGGAGATGATCGTCGGCGTGCTGGCGCACGAAATCGGCCACGTCGAGCACAAGCACAGCCTCCGGCAGATCTATCGTGCCGCGGGCGTTGCCGGGCTCGTCATGCTGATCGCGGGCGACATCGGCTCCGGTGCAGAGGACGTCCTGGTGCAGGGGAGCGGACTGCTTGCACTCTCCTACTCGCGCGCGGCCGAGGCCGAGGCGGACCGACATTCCGTCGCGTTGATGATGAGGGCAGGCTTCGATCCGACCGCGATCGCCCGCTTCTTCGAACTGCTGGAGACGAAGCTTCACGACCGCTCCGAAACAAGCATCTTCTCCACCCATCCCGGCACGCCGGAGCGCCGCAAGGCCATTCTGGATCTGATCGCCACAGAGCGGAAGGACTGACGGCATCTAGAGCCTTTCCGGGTTAAATGGAAACGATTCTGTTGGCTCAAGCGGAGCGGAATGTTTGCCCGGCTGGCGCGCGGCGTAGCCAAGCATACGGCC
>NZ_MDDV01000002.1 GCF_001854885.1 Ensifer sp. LCM 4579
CTAGAGCCTTTCCGGGTTAAATGGAAACGATTCTGTTGGCTCAAGCGGAGCGGAATGTTTGCCCGGCTGGCGCGCGGCGTAGCCAAGCATACGGCCAAGCCAGCCGGGCAAACAGGCCGCCCGCTTCAGCCAACCCGTAGGGCCGGGCATCTTTCCGCCAGGATCAGAGGCGATCGACTTGGCCGTACCTACGGGTACGACCTGCGGCAATCGCCTCTGCCCTGACGAAAACCTGCTCCGGCAGAATGTTTCCATTTAACCCGGAAAGGCTCTAGTCTTCGCCGGCATCGCACTACGGCATCTTTGCGCGTCTTTTCAGGCGCGCAAAGATGCCGTGACTCTTTGAATCTGCGCATCGGGCTGCGCACCACCCTTTCCGAAGATCGGACATGATTTTCGGGCTGATGCGCTAGGAACCCGCCGCCCGGAAACGCTCCTCGAATTCCCGGCGCAGTTCCCGCCTGACCTCGGCAGCGCGGTGGCGGCGCTCCCTTGTGCCCGGCTCGGGGGCATAGGGAGGCACGCTCGTCGGTCGCCCGTCGGCATCGACTGCAACCATCGTGAAATAGCAGGAATTGGTATGCCGTCTCTCGCCGGTGCGGATATTCTCGGCCTCGACCCGGATGCCGACCTCCATCGACGTCCGCCCGGCATAGTTGATGGAGGCGCGAAAGTGGACCAGTTCGCCGACATGGATCGGCTGGCGGAAGACGACCTGGTCGACCGAAAGGGTCACCGCATATTGTTTCGAGTAGCGCGAAGCACAGGAAAACGCCACCCGATCGAGGAGGTTGAGGAGCGCCCCGCCATGAACCTTGCCGCTGAAGTTCGCCATGTCGGGCGTCATCAGCACGACCATCTCAAGCTGGCTCGAATCATGCATCTCGGCCAATTTCCCCTCCGAATCCTGGCAGCGCCGCCGCTATTCTCAGCTTCGAGAGAATCCTCGCTTCCTGTCGATCGGTCAATCGCAGACGTCCCGTTCGTCCAAACCAAAAGCAGCTGGCTTTCGCCCGCCGCTTAGATAGCTCGCTGCTCGACAGCGTCGTGCGAGCTTTAGAACACAGAAACGGCGCCGTACGCTGAAGCTGCGCATCGACCCCGAACGCCGTGTCCGATTTTCGGGATCGATGGGAGATTGCGTCTCAATCTTGCGGACCTTCGTTGTAGCCCACCTTGTCGACCAGTTCCGACGCCTTCTTGCGGTTTGCCGCGATCTCGGCGAGCGGCAGCGTATCGGGCTTGATCGGTCCGAAGGACTTGACCACTTCGGATGGCTCGACGCCCGGCATGACCGGATATTCGAAGACCTGCTCGGCATAGATCTTCTGCGCTTCGCCCGAAGAGAGGAATTCCATCAGCTTGATCGCATTGTCTTTGTTCGGCGCGTTCTTGGCGAGCGCCATTCCGGAAATGTTCACATGCGTGCCGCGGTCCTGGGCATTCGGGAACAGGACCTTGATGGCGGATGCCCACTCCTTCTGCTCGGGCTCCCGCTCGTTGGTCATCATCAAGCCGACATAGTAGCTGTTGCCGAGCGCCAGGTCGCACTCGCCCGCGAAGATGGCCTTTGCCTGGCTGCGGTCGCTGCCGTCCGGCTTCCGGGCCAGGTTGTTCTTGAGGCCGGTCAGCCATGTTTCCGCCTCGGCCTCGCCGTGATGCGCGATCATGGAGGCGAACAGGCCGATATTGTAGGAATGCTGCCCGTCGCGGGTGCAGATCTTTCCCTTCCATTTCGGGTCTGCCAACTCCTCATAGGTGATGTCGTCCTGCGCCACGCGTTCCCTGGAGGCGTAGACGACGCGGCCGCGGCTCGTCAGGCCGAACCAGTTGCCGTCCGGGTCGCGGAAATGCTCCGGGATGTCCTTGTTGATCGTCTCATTGACGACCGGCTGGGTCACGCCTCCTTCCTTGGCCTCGGTCAGGCGGCTGATGTCGACCGTGAGGATGACATCCGCCGGCGAGTTCGCGCCTTCCGCCTGGATGCGCTCGACGAGGCCCTTGTCGAGAAAGAGGACATTGGTCGCAATGCCGGTTTCCTTCGTAAACGCATCCAGGAGCGGCTGGATCAGGTCCGGCTGGCGATAGGAATAGATGTTGACCTCGCCCTCGGCACGGGCCGCGACCGAGAAGGCCAGGAAGGTCGCCGCCATCGACAGGGTGCCGATCAGCGCTTTAGAGACGTGCATGGTGTTTCTCCATTTCTTGCGTAAACTTAACTAATCCGATCATATTTGTTTACCGCGCCGGTCGAGGCAGTCAACCGGGAAAGGGTGAAGTTGACTGGGTTCGTATGTTTTTCCCTTTTTGGAATTGTTCCAAACTGCAATCCGTCCTATATGATGGGGAACCGAATTCTCGATTCCGGAGTGGACGATGCGTCTGACGAAGCAAACGAACTACGCGGTTCGCATGTTGATGTACTGCGCTGCGAACAGCGACAAGCTCAGCCGCATTCCCGAGATCGCCAAGGCCTACGGCGTTTCCGAGCTGTTCCTCTTCAAGATCCTGCAGCCGCTGACGAAGGCGGGGCTGGTTGAAACCGTGCGCGGGCGCAATGGCGGCGTAAGGCTGCCGAAGCCGGCGTCGGAGATCAGCCTCTTCGACGTCGTCAAGGTCACCGAGGACAGCTTTGCGATGGCGGAATGCTTCGAGGCTGGCGAAATCGAATGTCCCCTCGTCGACAGCTGCGGCCTCAACGCCGCTTTGCGTAAAGCGCTGAATGCCTTCTTCGAAGTGCTTGAAGGCTATACGATCGACGATCTGGTCAAGGCCCGGCCGCAGATCCACTTCCTGCTGGGCATCGAGGAGCCGGCACGCCCGCAGACCTCGGCAGCCTAGGCTTTTCGATAGGATTCGAGTGACATGGGGGCGGCTGTCGTACGCCTTCCCGGCGAAAGCGCTGTGCGTCCTTCAGGATGCCCGAAACGGGTTCTTCAATCCCTGCAGATTTCCGGCATTGATCCCGTGGGGGACCGCGTGGCAGAGAGTGCCCGAAGCGGCGGCTCGCGCCCATGAACGACTCTGCGCGTCTAATTAGGACGCGCGGCGCTGTAGCGTCCCCGCAGGCAACCTATGCGAGCGGACGCATTTAGAAATCGCATATTGCCGGCTATCTCTATTTGTGGAAGAATTTTTCGCCTAGACAAATTTCTGGGGCGACTTATTGCATTGCGACGGCAAATATCGTTCCATCCGTTCTTGACCGGATGGAAAATTTCTTGCCGCGTCGAAAATACGAGAACAAAAAAGCAAAACTGGGAAGCAAGCTCATGAAAAAGCTCACGACTCTCTTCGCAGCGACGGCGCTTGCCACGCTGATGGCCGGTTCCGCCTGGTCGAAAACGTTCGTCTACTGCTCGGAAGGCTCGCCGGAGGGTTTTGACCCCGGCCTCTACACGGCCGGTACGACGTTCGATGCCGCGGCGCATACCGTTTACAACCGCCTGTTGGAATTCAAGAAGGGCACCACGGAGACCGAGCCAGGCCTCGCCGAGAGCTGGACGATTTCCGATGACGGCCTCGAATACACCTTCAAGCTTCGCCCCGGCGTGAAATTCCAGACGACCGAATTCTTCACGCCGACCCGTGACCTGAATGCCGACGACGTGATCTTCTCGCTCGAGCGCCAGTGGAAGCCCGACCACCCGTGGCACGGCTATGTGTCCGGCGCGTCCTGGGAATACTTCTCCGGCATGGGCATGCCGGACCTGATCGAAGCGATCGAGAAGGTCGACGACATGACCGTCAAGATCAAGCTGAAGCGCAAGGAAGCGCCGTTCCTCGCCAATCTTGCCATGCCCTTCGCCTCGATCATGTCGAAGGAATATGCCGACAAGCTCGAAGCCGACGGCAAGATGAACCAGCTCAACCAGATGCCCTTGGGCACCGGCCCCTTTGCTTTCGTCGGCTATCAGCAGGATGCGGTCATCCGTTACAAGGCCCATCCGGACTACTGGGACGGCAAGCAGAAGATCGATGATCTGGTCTTCTCGATCACCACCGACGCGGCTGTTCGCTATCAGAAGCTGAAGGCAGGCGAGTGCCACCTGATGCCCTATCCGAATGCGGCCGATGTCGAATCCATGAAGGCCGATCCGAACCTGAAGGTCATGGAGCAGGCCGGCCTCAACGTCGCCTATCTCGCCTATAACACGACCCAGGCGCCGTTCGACAAGGTCGAGGTCCGCAAGGCGCTGAACAAGGCGATCAACAAGCAGGCGATCGTCGATGCCGTCTTCCAGGGCCAGGCGACGCCGGCGACGAACCCGATCCCGCCGACCATGTGGTCCTATAACGACAATATCGAGGACGATACCTACGAGCCGGAAGTCGCGAAGAAGATGCTGGAGGATGCCGGCGTCACCAACCTGTCGATGAAGGTCTGGGCGATGCCGGTCGCACGGCCGTACATGTTGAACGCGCGCCGTGCCGCCGAACTGATGCAGGCCGACTTTGCCAAGATCGGCGTGAACGTCGAAATCGTCACCTACGAATGGGCCGAGTATCTTGAGAAGTCGAAGGACAAGAATCGCGACGGTGCGGTGATCCTGGGCTGGACAGGCGACAATGGCGACCCGGACAACTTCCTCGACACGCTGCTTGGTTGCGACGCGGTCGGCGGCAACAACCGCGCCCAGTGGTGCAATCAGGAATTCGACGACCTGGTGACGAAGGCGAAGGAAGCCTCCAGCGTCGAAGAGCGCACCAAGCTTTATGAAGACGCCCAGGTCGTATTCAAGCGCGAAGCCCCTTGGGCAACGCTCGACCATTCGCTGTCGATCGTGCCGATGCGCAAGAATGTCGAAGGCTTCGTACAGAGTCCGCTGGGCGACTTTGCTTTCGACGGCGTTGATATTGTAGAGTAATCTTAACAACCGACCCGAAGGAGGGCGTTTGCCGCCGGGCGAACGCCCCTCTTCCTTTTTGCCCGGTGGCGCCGCTAGCTAGCGAGGCCGCGCACCATGGCATGAGGTTTGAATATGTTCCGATTCTTACTGGGGCGACTGGCGGTCCTGATTCCGACGTTCATCGGGGTCTCCATCATCGCCTTCTCCTTCATCCGTCTCCTTCCCGGCGACCCTGTGGCGCTGCTTTCGGGAGAGCGGGTCATGTCGCCGGAGCGGCATGCCGAAATATCCCACCAACTCGGCTTCGATCGGCCGATCGTCGTGCAGTATCTCGATTATCTTTGGGGCGTTGTGCGCGGCGATTTCGGCGTGTCGATCGTCACCAAGAGGCCGGTGATCGACCAGTTCTTCGAACTCTTCCCCGCGACGGTCGAACTGTCGATCTGCGCGATCGTCTTTGCCATCGTTCTCGGCATTCCCGCGGGCGTGATCGCCGCAATCAAGCGCGGCTCGGTCATCGATCAGATCATCATGGGCACGGCGCTGGTCGGCTTCTCGATGCCGATCTTCTGGTGGGGCCTGCTGCTGATCATCGTCGTGTCCGGCATTTTGCAGTGGACTCCGGTCTCCGGCCGTATATCGCTCATGTTCTTCTTCCCGTCGGTCACCGGTTTCATGCTGATCGACTCCCTGTTGTCCGGGCAGGAGGGCGCGTTCCAGTCCGCCTTCAATCACCTCATCTTGCCGACGATCGTGCTCGGTACCATTCCGCTTGCCGTCATCGCGCGCCAGACGCGCTCGGCGATGCTGGAGGTACTTTCCGAGGACTATGTGCGCACCGCCCGCGCGAAAGGGCTCTCCACCTTCCGGGTCGTCGGTGTCCACGCGCTGCGCAATGCCATGATTCCGGTCGTCACCACGATCGGCCTCCAGGTCGGCGTCATGCTGGCGGGGGCCATCCTGACGGAAACGATCTTCTCCTGGCCGGGAATCGGCAAATGGATGGTCGATTCCGTATTCCGGCGCGACTATGCCGTCATTCAGGGCGGGCTCTTGATCATCGCCGGCGTCATCATGCTGGTGAACCTCGCCGTGGATCTGCTCTACGGCCTTATCAACCCGCGCATCCGGCATTGAGGAGGACGATATGACCGAAGTCACCATCGACACGTCGATATCGACCGATCCGTCCCGCCGGGCGAGGCTCGCCGAGTTCTGGTTCTATTTCTCGGAAAACCGCGGCGCCGTCATCGGATTGGTGTTTTTCCTGTTCCTGGTGGTGCTCGCCTTGGCCGCGCCGCTCGTCGCGCCGCATGACCCGACCATCCAGTTCCGCCAGTCCGTTCTGTTGCCGCCTTTTTGGCAGGAGGGCGGCCGGCTCGAGTTCCTTCTCGGCACCGATGCCGTTGGCAGGGACATGCTCTCGCGCCTCATCTACGGCACCCGCTTCTCGCTGTTCGTCGGCGTCATCGTGACGACCCTCTCCTTGACGGGCGGCATCCTGGTCGGCGTCGTCGCCGGCTATTTCCGCGGCTGGGTCGACACCTTCATCATGCGGATCATGGACATCATCCTGGCCTTCCCGTCGCTGCTGCTCGCGCTGGTTCTCGTGGCGGTACTGGGGCCGGGCCTCACCAATGCCATGATCGCCATCGCCCTGGTCTTCCAGCCGCACTTCGTCCGCCTGACGCGTGCGGCGGTGATGGCTGAGAAAACCCGCGACTATGTCGTCGCGGCAAAGGTCGCCGGCGCCGGGCACCTCAGGCTGATGTTCAAGACGATCCTGCCCAATTGTATGGCGCCGCTGATCGTCCAGGCGACGCTGTCCTTCTCGAGTGCAATCCTCGATGCCGCGGCGCTCGGCTTCCTCGGCATGGGCGCGCAGCCACCGACGCCGGAATGGGGAACCATGCTCGCGGAGGCGCGCGAGTTCATCCTGCGCGCCTGGTGGGTGGTCACGCTTCCCGGCCTCGCGATCCTCTTGACCGTGCTGGCAATCAATCTGATGGGCGACGGCCTGCGTGATGCGCTCGACCCGAAGCTGAAGAGGTCCTGACATGGCGCTTCTCGAAATTGAAAACCTTGTCGTCGAATTCCAGACGGCTTCGGGCCCGTTCCGGGCGGTCGACGGCGTGTCGCTCAAGGTCCATGAGCGCGAGGTGCTGGCGATCGTCGGGGAGTCCGGGTCGGGCAAATCCGTCTCCATGCTGGCTGCAATGGGGCTTCTGCCTTGGACCGCGAATGTCACGGCGGACAAGCTCACCTTCGATGGGCGGGATCTTCTGACCATGTCGGCCGCCGACCGGCGCAAGATCATCGGCAAGGAGATCGCGATGATTTTCCAGGAGCCGATCGCGAGCCTCAATCCGTGCTTCGCGGTCGGTTTCCAGATCGAGGAAGTGCTGCGCATCCATATGCGGCTCGACCGGGCGGCGCGGCGCAAACGGGCCATCGAGCTCTTCGAGGCGGTCGGCATCCCCGATCCGGCCGAGCGCCTCGGCCATTTCCCGCACCAGATGTCGGGCGGCCAGTGCCAGCGCGTGATGATCGCGATCGCGCTTGCCTGCAATCCGAAGCTCCTGATCGCCGATGAGCCGACGACGGCACTGGACGTGACGATCCAGAAGCAAATTCTCGATCTTTTGATGAGGCTGCAGGCGAAGCACGGCATGGGTCTCATCATGATCACCCACAATATGGGAGTCGTGGCGGAGACGGCGGATCGCGTCGTCGTACAATACAAGGGCCGCAAGATCGAAGAGGCGGACGTGCTGTCGCTGTTCGAATCGCCAAAGAGCAATTACACGCGCGCGCTGCTTGCGGCGCTCCCCGAAAACGCGACGGGCGACCGGCTGCCGACGATCTCCGAACTGTTCAACGATCAGCAGATTCTCGAGGGAGCCGCGCGATGACCCATGTTCTCGAAGCCCGGAATCTCGTGCGCGACTATCATGTGCCCGGCAGCCTTTTCCGCAAGGCGCGCACCGTTCACGCGCTGAAGGGCGTCAGCTTCACGCTCGATGAAGGCAAGACGCTTGCGATCGTCGGCGAAAGCGGCTGCGGCAAGTCGACGCTCGGGCGCATCCTCACGCTGATCGATCCGGCAACGGCCGGTGAGCTGCTGATCGACGGTCGCAAGGTCGACATCGCCCGGGAGAGGCTGACGTCGGAGATGCGCCGCAAGGTGCAGATCATTTTCCAGAACCCGTATGGCTCCTTGAATCCGCGCCAGAAGATCGGCGATATCCTGACCGAGCCGCTCGTCATCAATACCAAGGTGCCGGCAAACGAGCGCCGCGACCGGGCGATGGCCATGCTCAAGAAGGTCGGTCTCGAGGAGAAGCACTATAATCGCTATCCGCATATGTTCTCCGGCGGGCAGCGGCAGCGCGTCGCCATCGCCCGCGCTCTCATGCTCAACCCGAAGCTTCTGGTACTGGACGAACCGGTGTCGGCGCTGGATCTTTCAGTCCAGGCGCAGGTCCTGAACCTGCTTGCGGACCTGCAGGATGAATTCCAGCTCACCTACGTCTTCATCAGCCATGACCTGTCGGTGGTGCGCTACATCGCCGATGACGTGATGGTGATGTATTTCGGTGAGGCGGTGGAATATGGCAGCCGCGACGCCGTGTTTTCCAACCCGCAGCACAGCTATACGAAGACATTGTTTGCGGCCACGCCGCGCGCCGACGTGGCCAGCATCAAGGCGCGGCTTGCGCGCAAGAATGCGGCCTGAGCCACGCTTCATTTCGACCGGAGGGGAGGCAACTTCTTGGAGTTCTCCTCCCGATCATGTAGAGCTTCGCCGCCGCGACCGCATGTCCTTTTGAATCGACCGCGAGTCGAGGAGGAGGGCATGCCGCGATTGTAGTGCTGCCGCACCCTTGCGCGTCCGATCAACGGTATGACGCCAGTGAAAAGGCCCTGCGGCGGCCAACCATTCCCGGCCGGCATATTCCTGCCCGGCCCAACATCAGGATGAGGATTATGGAAATCAAGCGTTTCGAAATAGGCCCGCGGATGAGCCAGGCCGTGGTATACAATAACACGGTCTACCTGGCCGGTCAGGTCGGCAACGCCGGGGACGACGTCGCCACCCAGACAAAGCAGGCGCTCGCCGAAGTCGATCGCCTGCTCGCGCTTGCCGGCACGGACAAGACGCGCATCCTCTCGGCAACGGTCTGGCTCGCCGATATGGCCGACTTTGCCAAGATGAACGCCGTCTGGGACGTATGGGTCCCGCAGGGTCACACGCCAGCCCGCGCCACCGGCGAAGCAAAGCTTGCGACGCCCGAATATCTCGTCGAGGTGATCGTCACGGCGGCATTGTAAGATCTGCTGCCATTGAACGTGCCATTGCGGTACGCCGCCGGTTACCAGGCCGGCGGCGTCTCGCTTTTGCGGCTGCATGTCTTTGCCCTTGCGGCGCCGCGTTGTCCTTTCGAGTCCGCGCAATTCCGAAAATCGATGCGCGAGATCGAGGTGGATTTGAGCAGACGTCCAGTGGGCGGCTGCTTAACAGGAACGATTTTCCGATCGATGCGTTTCTCAGCAACCCCGCCTATGGCCGACGCCGTGTATCCTTGATGGCGCCGGATGGCCCTTACGCCAGGCGGGATGGTGATGGGGTTGGGCAACTTACCACGATGCGCCGGAGTTCCTGGGACAGCTTGAAATAACGGCTCGTCCTGCAAGAGGGCGGTTGCGCATGCGGTTCTCTCGGAGAGACTTCGTTGAAGAAGGTACCGGTGGACACGGCAAAGGACGTAACGGCGGTTGGCGCACGCCAGCGCGACGCCCGCAACGAGGCGGCGGACGTGGTAATTCCCCGTGAGGCCCCGACTGCACCTGCGCCCGGCCACGGGGGCATGGACCTGCTCGTGGCCTGCAGCATTGTCGGCCTGTTCGTCATCGCTTGTGCGTTCGCCATTTCCGCGCTGGCAGCGGTGCTGATGCCGATCGCCTTTGCGATCATCGTCGGCATCGTGCTGGGCCGGGCAGCGGATGGATTGACGCGCTTCGGCTTGCCGCCGCTTCTCGGCGGCCTGCTCTTGGCGCTCTGCTTCGTCGTCGGATTGTTCTTCCTGGTGAACGCCCTTCTCGTGGCCGTCACGGAGGTGGCGAGCGAAGCCCCGCGACTGGCGGAGAACATAATCGAGCGGGTCTTGCCGTTCTTCAATCGCTTTGGCTGGCTGCGGCTGGCGCTCGCCCGAGGGGCCAGCGAGCAGGCGCTCGCCGATGCCGCCGTGGAAAATGCGGGTCCGCTTCTCGGCACCGTCGCCACCAGCCTTACGCCGGCGCTCATTCAAACCCTGGTATTCCTGGCGGCGCTCGTCCTGTTCCTGCTTGGCCGCATTCATCTGCGCAGCACGGTCATTCTGGCGGTCCCGAGCCGCGAAGGGCGTCTCGGCGCAATCCGCATCATGAATGCGATCGAGGAGTCGCTTGCGCGGTACTTCGCGACCACGAGCCTGATCTATATGGCGCTGGGCGTGTTCACGATGGTGATTGCCCTGGTCGGCGGCCTGCCTATGGCGCCGCTCTGGGGCCTCTTCGCCTTCGTCTCAAGCTATATTCCCTATCTCGGCGTGACCTTGATGACGCTTTCTCTGCTGGTCGGCGGCCTGATGATTCATGACGCGCTGATCGTTGCCCTGGCGCCGGTGATTGCCTTCACCGTCATTCATCTGACGATGGAGAACCTGATCGTGCCGGCAATCCTCGGCCAGCGCTTCGAAATGAACCCGTTCCTCATTTTCATCGCGATCATCTTCTGGACATGGATGTGGGGTGCGGTCGGGGCCATTCTCGCCATGCCGCTTGCGCTGATCGCGACGACGATCTTCGAGCAGGTCCGCGACACGTCGAGCGAGCCTCAACTGCCGGGGTGATGCAACTGCATGTCTCCTTGGAAATTGACCTTGGTTCCCGCGCGCCTGATAGGACGCGCGGCACTGTGGGTCGCGAGAATGCCCGGCGCCCGCGTTTCGAGGGCTATGAGTGATGCCCCGCATGGGCCTGTTCGTCGAAAAACAGCGCCTGGCTGATCAGTGCCTTCACCATTTCCGGATTGAACGGCTTGGTTACCAGGAAGGCAGGCTCCGGTTTGTTGCCGGTCAGAAGCCGTTCCGGGAAGGCGGTGATGAAGATCACCGGGACGGCCGCTTCCGTGAGAATTTCGTTGACGGCGTCGATCCCGGAACTGCCGTCGGCAAGCTGAATGTCCGCAAGCACCATCTTGGGGGATGTCTTGTGATAGAGGTCGAGCGCCTCCTTATGCGTGCGGGCAATTCCCGCCACCCGATGTCCGAGGCTTTCGACCATATCCTCGATATCCATCGCGATGAGCGGCTCGTCCTCGATGATCAGGACATCTGTTGCGACTTGCTGCGAGATCTCTTCCGACGCACTGGAAAGCAGGGTGGAAAATGCGCTCTGGTCAAGCGACATGATTTCGGCCGCCTCGTCCATCGAAAACCCTTCGACGGCAACGAGCAGGAATGCCTGCCGAGGTGCGGGGGCGATCAGCGACAGATTGGCAGCGGCCCTCCGTTCCCAGGCATAGGACGACACCAACTGGGATCGGTCGACCTTCAGCTTGTCGAAAAGGGAGCAGAACAGTTTGTAGAGGCCGATTCGGTCGTTCGAAGCCGTTGGGAAGAGGCTGATGTCGTCGATGAGCTCTTCCAGCACGGCGGCGACATAGGCATCGCCTGCCGCTTGCGAGCCGGTGACGGCCCGGGCATAGCGTCGCAGGTAAGGGAGATGGGGCGCAATTCTGGTGGAAAGTGACATTTAGACCTTCCTAAGCTATCGTCCGTTACGATCCCGATCTGCAGACGGTGGGGCATACGGCGGGATACGTCAAGGTGTCGATCACGTCTTTGGGAATGCGGAAAAATTGAGCAATCGATGACGGCACATATCTTGAAAGCGGCCAGCACGGCGAGCGGTTTCCGGCAATGAAGGACTCCTCGAGGGGAGGTGCGCGAGGCGCCAAAAGCCGGGATCCCCATGCCCCTATTGCGTCGAAGCTGAAGGCGCTCTACGAAGCGGTCGAGGAGGAGCCCGTGCCACAGCATTTCCTCGACCTTCTTCGGCGCCTCGACGAGGCCGAACGGACCCACTCCCACGACTGACGCCGTCTGCTCCAGCACGTCAGGGCGGGGCAGGTGTAAACCCCCGCGACGGCAGCGCTGCCTACCTTGCGCAAAACGTTCTCACATCGTGCGCGCTCCGCCAAGCAGATAAACATGGGGGTTGCCCATGATCACCTGCTTAAATTCGTTAGGTTTGCGGCAGGCTCTGATTGCAAAACTCTGGTACACTTTCGCGGAAGCTGCTTAGCAGCGGGCGGTGTAGCGGCGGCCGTAGCGGTCGCGATAGATGCAATAGCCCGGCTCGCTTGCGCGGCCGATCAGGGCACCGGCAACGCCACCGATCGCTGCGCCGACCGCAGCACCTTCGACATCATTGCTCACCGCTCCGCCGATGATCGCACCGGAGGCGGCACCCACTGCCGCACCCTTTTCCGTCTGGGTGCAGGCTGCCAAGGGAAGGATGAGAGCTGCAACGAGAAGTATTTTCTTCATGACACGTTCCTATCCTTTGGTTCTACCGGTTTAAGAGGATTGTGGACCAGACCCAGGAGCAAGGGCGGGCCTGCTGAGTTGAAATGACGGCGCAACGGGCGCATCCTTTTCTCCCATTTGGAGCGCCCGCGGCGCTTGTTATCGCCGTGCAAACGCCGAATGACGCCTTTTGTTCCGCGTGTGGGGCGGCAAGGGCGCATGGTTGTTGTGAGATTTCGCTTCGTTTCCGATCAAGATCGGTTCTGTTTTTTCCGCTCGACGGTCTCAAGCTCCTCAAGCAGAGCCCGGAGCCGTTTGTTGGGCTTTCCTTCCGTATGCGTTTCAAGGTCGCGCATCGTCCTGCCGATATGCAGATTGTGCTTGCGCAAATCCGCTCGGCATCCGGCGATGGTCGCCACGGTCTTCCAGATATGGCGCGAAGGAATCACCATTTCATTTCCAGTGCTTGGTCATGGTCAAACGCCCCGATGATCCGAAGGTTCCTGCCGCCGGGGTGCGTCCCTAGAGCCGGGGCAGGGCATGTTTTGCCGCCAGTCGCCCTGACGTTCAGAAAATCCGAAGTGTCGAGCAGGAGTTTGCTCCCGGAACAAAGGTGAGATGCCGCGCGTTTCGAGTTCAGCAACGCAGGCAAGGAGATGGAATATGCTCTATTATGCGCTCATCTTTCTAGTCATCGCCATCATTGCCGGTGTACTCGGTTTTGGCGGAATTGCCGGCGCTTCGGCTGGTATAGCCCAGGTTCTATTCTTCCTGTTCCTCGTGCTCCTGGTGATCTCGCTCGTTGCCGGATTTATCCGGCGAACATGATCGTAAGCTCCCATGCCGATAATCGCGCTTCTGATCAGCCGCATGGTGAACGAGAAGGGGTAAGTGGCCAGACTTGCCCCTCTTTGTATTCCGCCGGCAGGCCTGTTCCCTTGCCCTTACCCAACGGCTTGGCTATTCATGCGAATACCTTTCGCACCCACCCGAATGGCGAGCCCGATGCAATTCCTGCAAACGAATGTCCAGCGGACCGCGCTTTCGAGCCGATGGTTGCCGGCTGTCTTCCGTCTCGGACTGGTCGCCGCCCTCGCGCTCGGGTACGAGAATTCCCTCAGCCGCTTCGGTGAAGCGGAGATAGCGTGGCTATAGTCAAAGTTGAATGTAGGCGGGACATTTGTTCATGAAGACTGACATAGTGGTCCTCGGTGCCGGGATCGTCGGCATTTCCGCGGCAATCCATCTGGCGCGACGTGGAAAATCTGTGGTGCTTCTCGACCGGCGCGGCCCGGGCGAGGAGACCTCCTACGGCAACGCCGGTCTCATCCAGCGCGAAGGTGTGTTTCCCTACGGCTTCCCGCATGATTTCGGCGCCTTGTTCCGCTACGCGCTGAACAATACCATCGATGCGAGCTACCATTTCCGGGCCCTGCCGGGGCTGGTGCCGTTTCTGGCGCGCTACTGGTGGCACTCGGGCTTTACCCAGCATCGGCGGATCGCCAATCTTTACGCTCCGCTCATCGAGAATTCGATCGCGGAGCATGAGGATCTGATCGCAGCCTCCGGCGCTGGCGATCTCATCTGCAAGAACGGCTGGATGAAGGTGTTCCGCACGGAAAAGGAGCGCGACGCCGCCTACAAGGATGCCGAAGGGCTCTCCGCCGGCTTCGGCGTCAGCCATCAGAAACTTTCTGCCAGCGAGTTGAAGACCATGGAGCCATCCATCCAGGTGGAACTCGCCGGCGGCCTGCGCTGGACCGATCCGTGGTCGATCCGCGATCCGCATAGCCTGAACAAGGCCTATCTCGCCTATTTCCAGTCGCTCGGCGGCCGCCTCGTCTCGGGCGACGCGGCAACCCTCGAGCACATCCTCGAGGGTGCCGGCTGGCGCGTGGCGACGCCGGAGGGTCCCATGGAAAGTCGCGAGGTCGTCGTCGCTCTCGGGCCCTGGGCCGATACCGTCACCCGCAAGCTCGGCTATCACTTCCCGCTCGCGGTGAAGCGCGGCTATCACATGCATTACGGCGCCAGGGACGGTGCTCAGCTCAACAATTGGGTGCTCGACGAGGAGATGGGCTA
Source organism: Ensifer sp. LCM 4579 (assembly GCF_001854885.1). Classification (GTDB taxonomy): domain Bacteria; phylum Pseudomonadota; class Alphaproteobacteria; order Rhizobiales; family Rhizobiaceae; genus Sinorhizobium. The sequence continues at coordinate 14,504 of NZ_MDDV01000002.1, forward strand.
TTTCCTGGCGCCGATGCTGCGCGGCATCCGCCTGACGACCGGCGCCGAATTTGCCTGGCGCGACGCGCCGAAGACGCCTGTGCAATTGACCCGGGCGGAGCGGGTCGCGCGCGAGTTCTTCCCGCTGGCCGAACGCCGAGACGAGGAGCCGTGGATGGGGGCACGCCCCTGCACGCCCGACATGATGCCGATCATCGGCAAGGCGCCGAGGCACGAGGGGCTCTGGTTCGCCTTCGGCCATGCCCATCACGGCATGACTCTCGGTCCGGTGACCGGCCGGGTACTGGCCGAGGCCATGACCGGCGAGAAGACGGTGATCGACATCCTTCCCTACAGGCCCGACCGTTTCCTCGCCTGAGCTTGCACGGTGGATTGACCTCTCCTCGCGCCGGTGCGGCAAGCCCATTGGGCTGAGCGCTGCGCGAGCCGGCGCCTCCCGCGCTCTCCGGCCGGGGCATGTTCCGCCGCCGTGGAGCAATCGAAATTTTCTGAATTTCGATCGGAACCAACGAGCGCGTAAGGCGTTTTACCCTCGCTGCAGGAGAGAGGCGGACGCTAGATCTGTGCCCAGCCGGCAGCCGGCACGCCTTTTCAAGGCGCAGGGAGGATCTCAAGGAATGCGCAAGCACACGATCGAATTCGCCGGCGAGGCTGTCGCCGCGTTGGTGCCGGACAATGGCCAGTTTCGGTTCATCGCCGTCAAGTACAGCGTCTGGCCACTGGACGGCAAAATCTTTGCGAAACCGGAGGACGCGGTGCGCGCGATTGCGATGTTGCACAGTCATCGCCAAAGGCAGCCGATCGTGCGTGCGACGGCGCGACCCATCGGCGCGCGGGCTCCGGCAATTCCGGCTGTCATCCTCGGGCCAAGTGAACTCGCCTGACGTCCAAAGGACGGGCTCATCTTCTGTCGCGATCGTCGTTCGCCGGGACCCCCGAGTCCTGCGGCTGCCCCTCTGCGGTTCCGGCGAACTCGTCCGGCGACTTCCAGTCCAGGGCGACCTCGAGCCGGCCGAGAACAAAGAGCACGACTAGGCTCGCAAAGGCGCCAAAGGCCGCAATCCACCAGAGACCGAAGCCGATCGCCAGCCCGACGGCGCCGGCGAGCCACATACCGGCGCCGGTGGTCAGGCCCCTGACTTCGCCCTTGGAAAAGACGATCATGCCGGCGGCGAGAAATGCGACGCCCGCTGTCACCGCCTCCAGAACACGGATCGGATCGATGCGGACATCCGGACCGGAGAGGCTTGCCATGTGGACGCTTTCGATCGCCATGATCGCGAACACCGCGGATGCCAGGCTTACGAGAATGTGCGTCCTCAGCCCGGCCGGGCGCTGCCGCCTTTCGCGTTCGATGCCGATCAGCGCTCCGAGCAGGATGGCGCCGCTGAGGCGCGCGAGGACGACCTGATAGGGCGTATGGGTCGCAGTAAAGATATCGGCGACGATCTCGTTCATTGAAAGGCACTACCCTCGCCTGGGAAGCCCAGCTGCATCATTGGGCCGTCGGTGCCGTGTCCGGCGTCGCCGGTGCCGCTTCATCAACCGAAGGGGCGGTGGGGGTGGCCGGCTGCGCCGGCTCGACGGTCGTGGATGAGGTGGTTTCCGGAACGTCCTCGACGCCTCTCGTCAGTTCCGCGGGCAGCCAGGCAAAGAGTGCAATCACGATTCCAATGAGCAGAGCGGACAAGAGCAGCCAGGTGCCGCGACTAATGCCCGTTTCTCGTTCGGCGGCCGGTGGTGACGGCTGGGTCTGTCGCTCTTCCAGCGATCTGTCTCTTGATTGTTCCTCTCGGGTCATGGCACTCATCCTTTCTACCGATGCCCTGACGGCGGCAGCATTGAAAGCCACTTCAGCGTTGACTGGCACAGGGCACTCGACCATCAAGGTACTCTTGCGGCCGCCAAGGGCGGGCGGCCGATTGCTAAACGTTTCAGCTATTGCAGGGTTCCGACTTGCGTCGCCTGCAACAGGCGGTTGCTGATCGAAGGTGCTCTACAGACAGGCGGTTCGGCTGCGAAGACCGGACGAGGCGGAAAAGCGCTTTCAAATGGGAGGGGAGACGGAGAATGACGATGGCCTATGAAACCGGCGCCTTTGTCGGCCGCGCCTGGCGCCCGGATGTCGAGGGCCCAAGCCTTGTGACCGTCCGCAACGGCGCGTTGATCGACATCACATCTAGCGCTGTGCCGACGATGCGCGATCTTCTCGATCTCGACGATCCCGTGGCGCATGTCCGCTCGGCCCCGGGCGAAGCCCTCGCTTCCCTTGCCGATGCCATGGCCGGGGCGGAACGGGGGCCGGGCGAAATCCACCTGCTTGCCCCATCGGACCTGCAGGCCATCAAGGCCTGTGGTGTCACCTTCGCCCGCTCGATGATCGAGCGCGTCATCGAGGAGCGTGCCGCTGGCGACGCGGGCCGCGCCGAGGCGATCCGCCAGCGGATGGCGGCGATCATCGGCGACAGCCTCCGCAACCTCAAGGCGGGCTCGGCCGAAGCCGCGGGCGTCAAGCAGGCGCTGATCGAGGAGGGCGTCTGGTCGCAATATCTGGAAGTCGGCATCGGCCCGGACGCGGAGGTCTTCACCAAGGCGCAGCCGCTCTCGGCGGTCGGCTGGGGGGCTGCCGTCGGGCTCCATCCCATCTCGCGCTGGAACAATCCGGAGCCGGAGATCGTGCTCGCGGTCTCCGCCGACGGCCGCGTCAAGGGCGCGACGCTCGGAAACGACGTGAACCTGCGCGACGTCGAGGGCCGCTCGGCCCTGCTCCTCGGCAAGGCGAAGGATAACAATGCTTCCTGCGCCATCGGTCCCTTCATCCGCCTTTTCGACGAGACCTATTCGATCGACGACGTGCGCAAGGCCGATCTCGACCTCCTGATCGAAGGCCCGGACGACTTCCGGCTCAAGGGCACGAGCACCATGCGCGAGATCAGCCGCGATCCGCTCGACCTCGTCGCCCAGACGATCGGCCCGCATCACCAGTATCCGGACGGGCTGATGCTCTTTATGGGAACGCTCTTCGCCCCGGTGGAGGACCGCGGCGAACCCGGCCAGGGTTTCACCCATGAGATCGGCGACGTGGTGACGATCTCGAGCCCGGCGCTCGGCAGCCTCGTCAACACCGTGCGGCTTTCGACCGACTGCCCGCCCTGGACCTTCGGCACGGCGGCGCTGATGCGCAACCTGGCGAAGCGGGGGCTCCTGTAGCGGTATTCGAAGCGCAGCGGATTGCGTCCGGGAGCAGTCCGTCGCAATCTCGGATGCAGTGGAATCGGGGCCGATCGATAGATGAAATTGCTTGTCGCCTGCGCCATGGCCGGCGCGCTTCTCCTCTCGCAAGTGGGACCCTTGTCCGCGGAGCCGCTCCGCACCGTCGGCGAGGTCAGCGATGCCCTCGGCAGATGCTGGACCCCGCCCGCCGGCATCAAGGACTCCTTCGTCACCCTCAAATTCGCCTTCCGCGCCAACGGCACGCTGATGGGTCCGCCGCAGCCGACCGCGATCCGCGTGTCCGGCGACGAGGCGCAACGCAAGACCTTCGTCGCGGCCGCGACCGCGGCCTTGGAGGGCTGCATGCCGCTCGAGTTCTCGCAGGAAGTGGCTGACGAGATCGCGGGGGTGGTGTTTACGCTGAGGTTCAATTCGGCGGAGTGAGGGCGGTGCCAAGGGGGGCAGAAGCAGCAACGCGCCAATGGCGCCAGAACGCGTCAAAGAGCCCAAAGTCTTCGGGAAGCGAGAATTGGCTGGGGAACCTGGATTCTCACATAATTTCAAAGGCTTAGCGAAATCGCCTTTGAATTCCCTATATTTTCCCGCCGCGAGCGACCGTGGATGCCACCTTTGTGCCCTGGCTTTGGGCCTCAGTCAACAGGGCGGGCGAGCGGCAATAATTTCCGCTTCTGGGGCCTAAGCGCGCCTTCGCTAGCGGGTCAGCATCAGCAGAGATGGGTGGTGACCGGTCGTCTGCTGCGGTTAGCCGAATGGCCGAGATGCGGACTTTCAAGACGTTCGAATTGGCGGCTGCTAGGGTCGAGTTCGGCCCTAAGCAGTCAACGCCCTAACACTCTCGACATATTCGTCGATCTGATCCCTGTCTCTGAGGATTGTTTTTGTGCCCGTATATGCTTTGAAAAGCTTCTGGTGCGCCGAGTAGCAGGTCGAAGAGTTATCGCGTTGACGATACTCTTTTATCCATTCAACCAGCGCTTTGAAATTTTCCTCGCTGCCTCCGCCTTGGATTCCTCTAGCAGTGACGTTAGCGACGCACTCTTCCTCGGGCAGATCGATCCAAATAAGGCTCGTTGCTCTCCGCAGAACGGCATTGGCAAGCCACCCGTAGACGCCTTCCATTAGCCAAGTCTCAGCCTCTCCCGCTTCGACAACTTCATCAAATACGAGCTGGTTGTCTCGCGCGACACCGTACTGACCTGGAAGCCAGCGTAGATCATCAAGATGAATGGCAGAACGGTGCAAGATGTCGCCGATCTCACGGGCCAGCCACGTCTTCCCTGTCCCACCATTACCAAAAATCAGTATCCGCTCAAGCTGAGCTAGTTGCGTCGGGCGCAATGTTGCCTCCTCTCAAGTTGATCTGAGCAGAAAGGACCATCAAATGGTAATAACTGCAAACGGCCCAAAGCCGACTATCTTCCCGGAGAATAAACATCGTGTACACCAACGAAATGTCGCGCGCGCTCCATACGAGTTTGCGCAATACACGACAGAGGCATTCGGAGGCTCGCTGAGCACCTTAATTCATTTCCTGAGGGCGGAATGGGCGAAAGAAACTATCTGATCGAGGGAGTGTCCGGCAGCGGCAAAACTTCAGTTGCTACCGAGCTACAGCGGCGAGGTTATCATGTTGTCCACGGTGACCGCGACCTGGCCTACAAAGGCGATCCGCTATCCGGGCGACCGCTCGATTTCTCGACGCTAGATCAGAGTAGACTGGATATGGCCTTCCGGCATCGTCATCACATTTGGGACGTCGAGAAAGTCAAATCGCTGATGTCGGACAAAGTACACCGACTATCCTTCTTCTGCGGGGGCGCAAGAAACTTCCACAGCTTCATCGACTCGTTCGATGAAGTATTTGTTCTTGAGGTCGATGTCGACACGTTGAAGAAGCGTTTATCGGAGCGACCCGAAGACGAGTTTGGCGGCAAGCCGGAGGAACAGGAATTCGTCTTGAAACTACACGCGACGAAGGAAGAAACGCCCGGCAACGCGACGATCATTGATGCAACTGCGCCGCTCGCATCCGTCGTGGACGATATCCTTTCGAGATGCGCACCGGGCGAAGCGAATACGCTATGTCCGCAATTGGCGCTTTCGCGTAATGATAATGAGGGCTCCGGCCTTCCACGGCATAAAGCAGCGGCAGTCGTGCTCACCAATGAGGGGCGCAGTGAACTGCTTTAGCTGCCGGGTACTTCCCTTGCGCCTTCTGAAAAGTCATCCAGCGATAGCTTCCACTGCGGTTGACCCGGCCAGAGATATTCTACCGTTCCAGATGCCGGTCGAATGACTGCGGTATAGAGCGTTCCTAGCCCCTCATCATATGCCGTGCGATACAGTGGCTTCCGATGAAATGCCTCGATGAACTCTTGGAGGTTGGACTTGCCAGCTCTAAGTCTTAGCAGGCACTCTAGCCGCTCTGCCGTTTCCGACCAGGCGTTGCCCTCCGGCCATTCCAGGCTAAGCTGATGGTTTGTGGTAACTGGCGTCGTTCGAACGGCTGCCTTCCTGTCCGGTGATAGGTAGACAACTGCGTAGTGTCCATTCCTGTCCAAGACCATTACGTTGTTAGCCATCTGAACAGGCAGACGCTGTAGCCTTGCGATAGCTTGCTCGGTCGTTTCACAGGTTTCGAGCACATAGCGTAGGAGCAACGGAGTCTGGAAGCCTTCCTCCGCATGAACGATCCGCCCCCCGAAGGTTAGCGCAACGGCGAGACCTGCATCATTCAGCCCGTCTAAACATCCGGTCCAGGCTTCCGAGGTGCCTATCACCTGCCGTTCCAACCATCGGCTATGAACAACGGTGCCCTCAAAGAAGTTCGGGCTGAAGTCGTAATTCCGTACAAGGACAGGTTCGTCGCCGGGAGCTAAGGCGACGCTGCATCCTGAAATGACCGGGGGGGTGCGGTACAGGGACAAGGCGCGTTGTGCGACGGTGTCGCTTACCAAGCTGCAGACCCTATCGTACAGCGGCAGGAGTTCCGGCATATGCCTGCCAATGGCAATTCTTGCTTCTTCAAGCGTCGGGCGTGCCTCAAGCCCTTGACTGAGATACCAATCGCGATACCGGGGCCAGGACGTCGAAAATCGCTGTTTCCACTTCTCAGCAGGCCTCTGCTCCGAGATGGCGAACAGCTTCATGGTCCCTCCCTCCGTTCAGCAGACATTCGACCAGTGCAGCACTTGTTTCGACTTGAAAGGATAGGCAGATCGGCGACGACCGCAATGGCCGCTCTTGGCGCATCTGTGCCGCTGAACTCGACACCTGGATGGACCGCATAGGGCTCAGTCGAGCCCGGTCCTCTTTCCCTAGGGCCGCAAGGGGTCGTAACGAGCCAACGCTGACCGGGCTGCAGACGACAGCTCTTGTGCTCAAAGCGGAAGAATTCGCCCCTGACAAATGGGTCCCCAGCCAAATTTCGTGCGGGTAGATTGCGAGACCGGAGTCGCTCGAAGCTGCGGCTACCGGAGCGGAAAATGTGACATGTGGCTGTAAAATCTTCAGAATTTATTGGAAACGATTATCAGAGGAGAATGAGGCGCTACATGTGTAAATTGCGCCTGCCTGGGGACCTTGGATTCTCACAGGATTTCAAAGGGTTATCGAAATTTCCTTTGAATTCCCCCTATTTTTCCGTCGCGAGCGACCGTGGATGCCACCCTTGTGCCCTGGCTTTGGGCCCCAGTCAACACGTGCGTAGAGCGGCAATAATTTCCGCTTCTGAGGCCTAAGCGCGCCTTCGCTGGCTGGTCAGCATCAGCAGAGATGGTGGAGAGCGGGAGTTCCGATGGCGATGAACGTCTCAGCAGACTTAACGGCCTTCCACTGGACGGAGCGATTTAATCAGCAGCATCCAGTGCTCTGTATCGGTCTCCCAGCCGTCCTTCACCAGGGCAATGTTGCAGCAACTTCGTACCCATGCCGCTCATACAGTCGTCTCGCAACCTGCATTGTTGTTGGCGACGATGACACTCATCCGAACGCCTCGTCCCGCGCTATTTTTTCTGCCAAATTGAGTAGCCGCGAGCCAAGTCCTTGCCCTCGGTATTCGCCGATAGCAGGCCAGCACATTGACATACCAGCTTTCGAGTGCCTTGTTCTCCAGTTATGGCGAAACAGGGCGGGGAAGTCATCGCCAATTGACTTGGGCTCTGAGCCGATTGGGTAGCCAGTCAGACTTGCAACAGCACCGTCTCCAAAGCCCACGACCACGATCTGGCCTTCGCGCGCCTCTTCTATTTGGCGAGCGCGACCAACCTCCCAAAGGTCCTGACCGTGCTTTGCAAGTCCCTCCCAACTGAAACCCTCGCCGCGAAGTTGACGAGTTCAGCCACCTCCCTTGCATCTGCTTCGCTCGCGACTCCTAGCGGTGGCTCAAGCCGGATCATTTGGATCCTCCGGAAGCTCTCGGGCGGCGGTTTATCATAAGAGGTTCTTCGAATGGCGTGCACGGTGCCAGTCTCTTCGGTCTGTACACAGATCAAATGACATCGTAAGCAACCTCTAATCAATACCTGTTGCCGGAAAGGGACAGCAATGGAGTTCGATCTCAGCCGCGTTTTGGATGCACTGCCGGCCATGGCGTGGATCGCACTGCCGGACGGGCAGCTCGAGCTTATCAATCGACGCTGGTCTGAATTCACCGGCCTCAGTCTGGATGAAGCCCGTGGCGCGGAATGGCAGGCCGCGGCACACCCGGACGACCTGCCCGCACTGCTCGAACGCTGGCGGTCGATTCTGGCGTCCGGACAGCCCGGCGAGATGGAGGCGCGCATACGGCGCTTTGACGGGCAGTATCGCCGGGTTTGCGTGCAATGCAGTCCGATGTTCGACGATGCCGGACGGATCAGCAAATGGTGTGTAACGGTCACCGATGTCGAGGATTTTCGGCGAGCTGGGGAGACCCTGCGGCGGCGCGAGCTCGACTTTCAATTGATCGTCGACAGCATCCCGCTTCCGGTCGCCGTGACGACGCCATCAGGCGAGGTCGAAGGTCTCAATCAATTGACCCTCGACTATTTCGGCAAGTCATACGAGGAACTGAAAGGCTGGAAGGCCTCCGAGGTCGTCCATCCGGACGATCTCGAGCGGACGATCGCCGCTCATCTGGAGGCGCACCAGCAGGGCAATTCATACAACATCGAAATCCGCCACCGCCGCGCCGATGGCGTCTATCGCTGGTACAACGTCCTGGGCCTGCCTCTACGGGATCAGCAAGGCAACATCCTCCGCTGGCTCCACTTGCTGATCGACATCGATGATCGGAGGCGAGCCGAGGCGGCCCTCCAGGCCGCGAACGACAGGCTAGCTCGTGCATCGCAGGTCGCAAGCCTGGTGGAACTCTCCGCCTCGATCGCGCACGAGGTCAATCAGCCGATAGCCGCTGCACTCGCCAACGCCCAGGCTGCGCTTCGCTGGCTGGGAAGGGACCCGCCCGATCTTGCGGAGGTGCGAGAGGCACTCGACGACGTTGTGAGGGACGGCACGCGAGCCGGAGCTGTCATCGATCGGATACGCTCCCTGTTCAAAAACGCACCGCCGTCGCTCGAGAACCTGGACATCACCGAGGCGCTCACCGAGATCGTTGCCCTTAGTCGCGGCAAAGCCCTGAAGAACGGTGTCTTCGTACAGGTCCAACTCTCGGCAGGCTTGCCGACCATCCGAGGAGACCGCGTGCAGTTGCAGCAGGTGATGCTCAACTTGATCACCAACGCCATCGAGGCGATGAGCGATGTCGACGATGGTAATCGGAACCTTCGGATCACCGCCGGAAGAGACGACGACAATGTCTTTGTTACCGTACAGGACTCCGGTCCGGGCTTGACGCCAGCCACCTTGGAGCGTGTGTTCGAACCGTTTTATACGACCAAGCCGACCGGTCTCGGGGTGGGGCTGTCGATCTGCCGTTCGATCATAGAGGCTCACAGCGGCGCCCTCTGGGCGACAAACGCTGAGAAAGGCGGCGCAGCGTTTTCGTTTACCGTTCCCATTTCCGCGTCGGCAAAATCCAGAATAGGCGTTCAGGATCCCGTCATGCCCTCTCAAGCGCCCCAACCGTTCGCCGACATAACCTCCTGAACGCTTCGGTCAGTCCCTAAGCGACTCGATGAATGAGGCCGCGCCGGCCGCGCCAACTCAAACGTTCAATTGGCTAATACCTTCGTGTTATCTCCGAGGCAGTTCCGCCATGCTATGGTTTCACCGTTTTTAGAGAACATGGCCCTTTGGATGTCGCACAGTCCGGACGATAGAGCGATTGTCTACATCGTCGACGACGATGAAGCTTTGCGTCGCGCGCTAGACCGCCTGTTCCGCTCGGTTAGCCTTGAAACGCGCAGCTACGGAGCTGTCCGCGAATTTATCGGTGCCCAGCGACCGGATCTACCCGGATGCATCGTACTCGACGTAAGGCTGCCGGGCACCAACGGGCTTGAATTCCAGGCGCAGCTTGGCGACTTGGGCATCAACTTACCCGTCGTCCTAATCACCGGTCACGGCGATATCCCCATGACGGTTCGGGCCATGAAGGCCGGAGCCGTAGACTTCCTGCCGAAGCCTTTCCGCGACCAGGACATGCTCGATGCAGTGAGCACGGCGATCAACCGCGATCGCAGCCGACGCGCCGCGGAGGACCTCGCTGCTGGTCTCAAGGATCGCTTTGCCACGCTATCGATGCGCGAGCGGGAAGTGATGATGCTGGCGGCCTCCGGCAGGATGAACAAGCAGATCGCCGGGGAACTGGGTCTCAGCGAGGTAACGGTCAAAATCCATCGTGGCGCCGCGATGCGCAAGATGGGTGCTCGCACGCTCGCCGAGCTGGTGCGAATGGCCGATGCCTTGAACCTGGCACGTGAGCACTGACGCTAACACCTGAGTATGATTCCCATCGGGTGCTGCGTGTGCAAGGCTGATGTCCAGCGCTCCGCCCATCTCCGCGGCCAAGCTAACAAGAAGCGAGTGATGCCGCGTGGCTGGGGAACCACTCATATCCATTATCGACGACGATCAGGCGATGCGGTCAGCGCTCGTCAGGCTGATCCGTTCGCTCGGATATGTTGCCCGTGGTTTCGCATCAGCCGAGGAATTCATCGAAGCGGGTGTCATGCCGGGTTGTTCCTGTGTCGTCACGGACGTCCAGATGTCGGGCATGAGCGGCATTCATCTGACAAGACTGATCGCGGGGCGCCAATCCCAGGTGCCTGTCATCCTGATTACCGCTCTTACTGATCCTGGACTCGAGGACGTCGCCCTTGCCAGCGGGGCCGTGGCCTTCTTCAGGAAGCCGATAGACACCACGGCCTTCATTGACTGCCTGGAAATGGTGATGAGGGCATGAGCCCACCCGGCCCACGACTGCCCCCTCGCTGATGCGTTGCGCAAAGGGTCACGATTTCAACAGAACGGTGCGTGGTGGTTGCCCTTCTGCACGGGCGGTAGCCGTCAAACTAAACTGACCGGCGGACAACTGGTCAGTGGCATCTCATACCAAGGTATGAACCGAATAGCCGCTCGTACGATGGCGGCGACAATCGTCCAGCAGCATGCTCGTAGCGACCCTGGCACGTGTGAATAGTGCGCATCGAAGCATGTCAAACGGAGAAACACATATAGCAAAATTGCCTCCAAACGACCCGTCAGCAATGCGGAGATCATTTTAAAGCAATGGAAATGACGATGACCACGTTCAGCATTCTGGTCGCCGTCGCAACCTCAAGCCTTGCCATGGCCTCTCTCGCTCCCTGCCGCGCTAGGGGAGACCTGCGGCGAATACCAAACCTGCTCCGGAAGTACATCTATAAAGGGATCTCTGCCCGATTTATTTTAGCGCGGCTGTGCGATTAAGGGGACGGCTATCAGCCGGTGTTCACATGACTTACGATCTTCTTGTTAACGGCAAAAAATACGTTGTCGATGTCGATGGCGACATTCCGCTTCTGTGGGTCTTACGCGACACCATAGGTCTCACTGGAACGAAATTTGGCTGCGGCATCGCCATGTGCGGTGCCTGTACGGTGCAAGTCGATGGCGTGCCTGTGAGGTCGTGTGTCGTGCCTGTCGCCGAAGCGGCGGCCAAGCCGATCACCACGATCGAGGCGATTGGCGAGACTGCCGAGGGGGCCCGCGTGCAGAAGGCCTGGCTCGACATCGATGTCGTCCAGTGCGGCTACTGTCAGTCTGGACAGATCATGTCCGCGACCGCGTTCCTTGCTGCCAATCCCTCGCCGACCGACGAGGATATCGACGCCGTCATGGCCGGAAACATCTGTCGATGCGGCACGTATCCGCGCATTCGCGCAGCCATCAAGCTGGCTGCAGCGGGGAGGTGATTTGCCATGGCCGTTCACGACAAACTCACCCTTCCGGTATCGCGCCGGCACTTCCTGATCGGCGCATCGCTGACGGGAGCGGGCCTCGTCATTGGCCTGCAGCCTTCGCCTTCGTCCGCTGCCGCAGAGGCGTTTGAACCCAACGCCTTCATTCGCATCCCCGCCGACGGCAAGGTTGTCTTCGTCATGCCGTCCGTGGAGATGGGACAGGGCATTTACACGTCGGTGGCCATGCTGCTGGCCGAAGAGTTGGAAGTCTCTCTGGATCAGGTGGAGCTGGAGCATGCGCCTGCTGATCCCACGCGGTATGCAAACCCTTTGCTCGGCGACCAGATCACCGGCGGCTCCATCGCCATCCGCGCTGTTTACGAGCCGATGCGCAAGGCGGGCGCCGCCGCCCGCATCATGCTGGTGAACGCTGCTGCGCGTGGCTGGGGCGTCGGGCCCGAGACCTGCAGTGCCGAGGCCGGGCATGTCGTCCACGCCGCAAGCGGCCGCCGCGCCGCCTATGGCAGCCTGATACAGGCCGCGGCAGCCGAAGCCGTTCCACAGGAAATGCCACTGAAGCCTGCGTCCAGCTTCAAGCTGATCGGCCACTCCGTCCGGCGCCTTGACAGTCCGGAGAAGGTCAACGGTACCGCGAAGTTCGGCATCGACGCCCGTCCGGAAGGCGTGTCTTACGCGGCAATCGCAATCTGTCCCCACTTCGGCGGCAAGCTGCGCGCGGTGGAAGACGGACCGGCAAGGGCGGTGAAAGGCGTCAAACAAGTTGTCCGGATCGAGGATGCCGTTGCCGTCGTTGCCGACAACACCGGTGCCGCACGAAAGGGGCTCGCTGCTCTCGCCATCGAATGGGAGCCAGGCCCGAATGGCACTCTTTCGCTGCTGGATTTGGAGAAACGCGCGGAAGAGGCGATTGGCGGGAACGCCCTGACGCACATCAACGAGGGCGATGTTGCAAAAGCCGCAACCGAGCACGGACCTGCGCTGGAGTTCGTCTACCGCCTCCCGATCCTCACCCATTCGGCAATGGAGCCGATGAACTGCACGCTGCACGTTCGCAGCGATGGTTGTGACGTGTGGGTTGGTACGCAGGTCATGGGGCGAGCACGGGAAGCCGTCGCCGATGTGACCGGGCTTCCATTGGAGAAGGTCGTTGTGCACAATCACCTGCTCGGCGGTGGCTTCGGGCGGCGGCTTGATGTCGACGGGATCATTTTGGCGGCGAAAATCGCAAACCAGGTCGATGGCCCGGTCAAGGTCACCTGGAGCCGCGAGGAGGACATCCGCCACGACTGCTATCGCTATCTGAACTACAGCAAGGTCACGGCGACTCTGGGTGCCGACGGCATGCCCGTTTCCTGGCGTCACCGCGTCATCGGCCCTGCCGTGATGGCGCGATGGCTGCCAGCCTTCACCCGCGATGGCATCGACCTCGACATCATGGCGGGGGCCGAAACCCCCTATGCAATCCCGAACAAATACACCGACTTCGTGCGCCATGAGGCCCCGGAGGGCATGTTGACGGGCAACTGGCGCGGAGTCGGTGCCACGCGCAATCTTCCTGCGATAGAAGGCGGCATCGACGAGTTGGCCCATGCGGCCGGCGTCGATCCGCTGGAATACCGCAGACGCCTGCTTCAGCATAAGCCGCGTCTCCTCGCCGCGCTCGATCTTGCGGCGGAGAAGGCCGGTTGGGCAACCGCTCTTCCCGCTGGCAAGGGAAGAGGCATCGCGCTTTCGGAGGATTTTGGCAGTTTCGCCGCGATGATCTCGGAAGTGAGCGTAGGAGAAGACGGAAGCCTAAAGACCGAGCGCATCATCTGCGCCGTCGACTGCGGCCAGGTCATCAATCCCGACACGGTCGAAGCCCAGATACAGAGCGGCATCATCTATGGTCTGAGCGCCGCTCTCTATGGACGCATCACTGTCCAGAACGGCGCCGTCGTGGAGGGCAACTTCGACGATTCTCCGGTTCTGAGAATAAACGAGACGCCGAAGATCGAGGTTCACATCGTGCCAAGTTCCGAGGCGCCAGGCGGCATAGGAGAGGTCGGCACACCTGGCGTCGCACCCTCGCTGCTCAATGCGATCTTCGTGGCAACCGGCAAGCGGCTGCGCTCGCTGCCGATCGACCATAACGAATTGCGGAGGGCGTGATCATGATCAAGCGGATTTTCGCCATCCCGCTCGTCGCCGTTCTCGCTGCGACCGGTATCGTTGCCGGTATGGGATCCCTGCAGAGTAATGCTGAAACCTCGGATGGTGGAGCCCTCAAGTCCGTTTCCGACTTTGAGGCGATTGCGGACACCAGCGCGCGCTCGAAGGCCATCTTCGAGGAGGCAAGCCGTGTCATGACGCATCCGCGCTGCATCAACTGCCATCCGGCGACGCGCAGCCCGACGCAGGGTGAAGACATGCACCCGCATGTGCCGTTGATGAATGCCAGCGAAAGCTCGCTGGGTCCGGCGGGACTTGTCTGCAGCACCTGCCACGGAGCCGAGAATCGTCCGGTGGTCGGCAGCCGCATGAAATCAATTCCGGGGAACTCGCACTGGTCATTGGCGCCGGCCAGCATGGCGTGGCAAGGGCTGACGGTGGGCGAGATCTGCCGGCAGGTGAAAGACACGAGCCGGAACGGAAACCGTTCCCTTGCCGATCTCATACGCCACATGGGCGAAGACCATCTGGTCGGTTGGGCCTGGCACCCTGGCGAAGGTCGCAGTGCTCCTCCCGGTTCGCAGGAGACGTTTGCCGCATTGATCGATGCCTGGGTCAGCACCGGTGCCGAATGTCCCGATTAAGGGGCTGAGGGGCACAGGGATGCCAATTATCTTTTCGAGAAGAACCCGCCAGTTTCATCATTCACGACGGTGAGGCAGGGGTAAATCTTGGTAGCGCAGCCTTAGGAGCCGCGACGGGGCGGGGAGTGGATAAAGTGTCTTCAGAGTCCCACGGCATGGATCTACTGCCTGTGATCGGCCTCCTCGGTGCGGCGACCGTCGCGGCTCCCTTGTTCAAACGCCTGGGGCTCGGCTCCGTTCTGGGTCATCTCGCCGGTGGTGTGGTGATTGGCCCGTTCGGACTGAGACTGCTCGATGATCCGGCATCAATCCTCCAGGTCGCCGAGCTCGGCGTCGTCATGTTCCTCTTCATCATCGGTCTGGAGATGAGACCCTCGCGGCTGTGGGGATTGCGGCGCGAGATCTTTGGCCTTGGAGCCGCCCAGGTCGGGCTGTGCGCCGTCTGTCTCACGGCGATCGGCGTGTTCACTGGTTTTCCGGTCGCGCCCTCATTCGTCGCGGGCGCGGGTTTCGTCCTAACGTCGACCGCGATTGTAATGCAGCTCCTTGAGGAGCGCGGCGAGATCTCAACGCCGAAGGGACAGCGGATCGTCTCAATCCTCCTGCTGGAAGACATGTCGATCGTGCCCTTGCTCGCCCTGGTCGCCTTCCTTGCCCCAATCGTTCCCGGCAGCGCGCTCGCGAGCCAGGGCATCGACTGGTTAGCGATCGGCGTCGGGGTCGCTTCGATTGCCGGTCTGGTACTGGCCGGACGCTATCTCCTGAACCCACTATTCGCCCTAATCGCGAGCGCCCAGGCGCGCGAGGTCATGACGGCCGCAGCGCTGCTGGTCGTGATCGGATCCGCCTATGTGATGCAACTTGGCGGCCTGTCGATGGCGATGGGCGCGTTTCTCGCCGGCGTACTCTTGTCCGAATCCACGTTCCGGCATCAATTGGAAGCCGATGTCGAACCGTTTCGCGGCATCCTTCTCGGCCTGTTCTTTCTCGCCGTCGGGATGTCGCTCGACCTTGGCGTCGTTGTCCGCAACTGGCAGACGATCCTCTTCTATGTCGCGGCCTATATGGTCGTTAAGGCGCTGGTCATCTACGTCGTCGCACGGCTGCTTAGGTCCTCCCATTGGGAGGCGATCGAGCGGGCGGTGTTCATGGCGCAGGGCGGCGAGTTCGCCTTTGTACTCTATACGGCTGCACTTTCCGTCGGCATCATCACCATCGAGCAGAGCGCCATTTTAACGGCCATCATCATAATCTCGATGGTGTTGACACCGTTGATTATCGCGGCCTTGAATGTCGTGGAGAAGTCGATCCCCGCTTCACTGGAAGGGGTGCAGCGACCGGAGAACCTCAAGGGCACCGTCCTGATCATCGGTTTCGGCAGGGTGGGGCAGATTGTAAGCCAGCTCCTGCTCGATCACGGTCGTGACATTTCCATCATCGACATCGATGTCGAGATGATCAATACGGCACGGGAGTTCGAGTTCGAGGTCTACTATGGCGACGGAAAGCGGCTCGATATACTGCATGCAGCCGGCGCAGGGCGCAGCGAGGCGATCGTGGTCTGCGTTGACAGGGCTGAGGACGCCACCCAGATCGTTGAGCTAGTGAGGGCGGAGTTCCCCCTTGTCCCGGTTCTGGCGCGCGCAACTGATCGCCGTCATGCGCTCGACCTCGTCAAGGCGGGTGTCGATTTCCATATTCGCGAGACATTCGAGTCGGCAATGCTTCTCGGCCAAAAGGCGCTGGAAACGCTAGGCGCGGAGCTGCATGAAATCGACGCCATAGCGGGTAATGTCCGCGATCGCGACGAGCAGCGTTTCCAACTGGAAATTGCGGGTGGCCTTTATGCCGGACGTCCGATGTTCCGCGGCAAGCGCGAGCAGCCGGAAATCGCGCCGGACGCGTAAGGCGGCTTCACAACCATCATGTGTTAGTCCATCACCGTTCGTCGAGACGCCCGATTCGCTGCACCGTGTTGCTGATGAAGGAGTCTGATCTCTTTCGCGACCAACTGTTGAAGCCGCCAAAGCTTGCTATCATGTATTCCGGAATTCTCCAGATGAAATACCGTGTTATATAGATATTCGGCACAGGATCCGGCATAGCCGCATGCTCTCGCCAATATCCATGCCACCCTTTCAAGTGGTTGACGAAGTGCGACTCCCTCTCCCACAGGCCCGACCCAGAAGCTCAAGGCCCTGATCGGCCCCCTCTCTGTCAAGGTCTTGATCCAACGCGTCGTGTACACGCTTTCTTGGTCCCAGACCTCGCGCCGCAGGAGTCGTTCGATCGAATTTTTGCAGTCGTTTCCCGCAACCTTGAAGAGGAACCCGTCGCATCGACCTCCGCGCTCCAGCGCCATCATCAAGCCGGGTTGCTCTGGAGTGCCTCTCCAGGTGGGTAGTTCGAGGCAGAAGGAACGGTGCCATCCAAAGGCCGCCGCCCGCAAACGATCGGCGATTTCAAATTCCGGCTTCCAGATCAGAGAACCGTAGGCAAAGATCCAAAGATCGCCGTCAACGCAGTCATTGGAAAGTCGGACAGCCAAATCACTGTAATCTCGATCCGACAGTGGGGTGCACCCTTCTTCGGGCGCCGGCTCCGGCTCCTCCCTTTCGCACATGGCCACAAGTTCGGGCGTTAACGACATTACGCGTGCAGTTCGCATCCTATACCCCGGTCCGCTGCGGTCATAGGAGGTGGGAGCCTCAATTGAGTCAAGACGATTGCCATGAAACCCAGCGCGATGTTCGGGTCGCTCGAGAGGCGAGCCGTCCTGGATTATTCAACGAACTCTCGTTTAGCTGCATGGGGCGGTTGCCCAACATGTGCTGGCGTAAATCAATAGCGTGCGTGTGGATGCATTCAGTCACCCCGGTGGCTCTGCCGACCGGGGTGACTTGAGGGACGCCGTTCTATCAGACGTCGAAGTCCGTAGAGACAGCAAGCTCTCTCCATTTCGCCAGCTCGTCGGCAACGCTTGCATTCTGTTCTTCGATCTTTGCCACCGTGTCACTGCCAAAAGGCATGCGCAACGGAGGATTGGCCGCATTGGCGAGGGTCAGGATGCCCCTGGCCAGCTTTGCAGGGTCACCGGGCTGGGCGTGATTGGCAGTGGCTGCGAAATGGCGCATGTCACCGGCCGGGGTTCCAACATAGTCCGGGATGGAAGCCGGGCTGATCGCCAGCGAGGTGTCGTGCAGGAAGTCCGTCCGGAAAAAGCCAGGCTCGATGATCGTCACCTTGATTCCGAAGGGAGCGACTTCCGCTGCCAACGACTCCGACAGGCCTTCGACGGCGAACTTCGTCGACCCATAGACGCCCCAGCCCGGATAACCGAAGTAGCCGCCGATCGACGAGAAGTTCAGGATATGGCCCGAGCGCTGGCGGCGCATGTGCGGCAGCACGGCGCGCGTAACCTTCAGCACTCCGAAGACATTGGTGGCATAGAGGGCCTCGATCTCGCTTGCGGTTGCTTCCTCGACGGCGCCCAACAGGCCGTAGCCCGCGTTGTTGGCGAGCACGTCGATGCGGCCGAACCGCTCGACGGCGAGTGCTGCCGCCTCCTTTGCCTGATCTTCGTTGGTGACGTCGAGGGCGACCGCCAACAGGTTCGGGTGTTCGCCGATCTTTTCCGCGACGGCCTTGGGGTTGCGCGCGGTGGCGACGACGGCGTCTCCAGCGGCCAGAGCTTCCTTGGTGATCAGCGCTCCGAAACCGCGGGACGCGCCGGTGATGAACCATACTTTCATGACGATCTCCTTCCGATGTCCTGTTCTTCAGCTCTCTGCTAACGGCATGGAATTTGACGCCAAAATCGCTGATGTATAAGATTTGTTTTTTGAGAGATAATCCTGAGCGAGATTCAGTAATGCGTGCGACCGAGTTGTCTGAGCTGTCGGCTTTCGCGGCCGTTGCCCGCCACAAGAGCTTTCGCCGGGCGGGGGAGGAGCGGGGCGTGACCGCGTCGGCCATCAGTCACGCCGTTCTCAACCTGGAGGAGCGGATCGGCGTTCGCCTTCTCAATCGTACCACGCGCAGCGTCTCGCTCACCGAGGCGGGCGCGCTGCTGCAGTCGCACCTCGACCCGGCCTTCGGCGAGATCACGTCGGCGCTCGACGCGCTGAACCGCTTTCGCCATACGCCCTTCGGCAGGGTGAAGCTGAACGTCCCGAACTCGGTCGCCCCCTTCGTCATCGGCTGGATCATCGGCCCGCTGCTGGAGAAGAACCCCAATCTCGAGCTCGAGATCAGCGCGACCGACAGACTCGTCGACATTGTGCAGGAAGGGTTCGACGCCGGCATTCGCTTCGGCGAGCGCGTGACGGAGGGAATGATCGCCGTGCGTATCAAGCCGAGGCTGCGGCTCGTGGTCGTCGGCTCGCCGGTTTATTTCGAGCGGCGGCCAGTTCCGCTCACGCCGCATGACCTCAAGCGTCACCTCTGCATCCAGAACATGTTTCCATCGGGCGCGCGTTATCCATGGGAGTTCGAGAGGGACGGGCAAGTGATCACCTTCCAGCCGACCGGGCCGCTGTCGCTCGACGACCACGAGCTCATGACCCAGGCCGCGCTCGGCGGCGTCGCGCTCGCCTATGTCTGGGAAAACCGTGTCGAGAAGTTCATTGCCTCCGGTGAATTAATCCGGGTGCTGGACGACTGGTGTCAGCCGGAAGAACCGTTATATCTCTACTATCCGAGCCGGCGGCATATGTCCGCCGGCTTTCGCGCCCTTGTCGACGCGATCAAGGCATGAGGGGACGATTGGGAAAGTGCAGGCGATGACCAGCGAAAGGACCGAGCGAATTCTCGACTGGCTTCTCAACGAGGGCCTTCGCGGCGCGAGCGAGGGCCACCTGATTGCGGGCTTCTGCGAGCGCGTGCGCGCGCTCGGCGTCAAGCTCGTCGAGGCGGCGATTTTCCTCGATACCCTTCATCCGGTCCGAGAATCGGAGGGATTCTATTGGGAACCGAGCAAGAACCTCGACGCCCGGCAGCGGGAATTCCTTCGCGACGATTCCGAAGACAATGATCGGCAGTGGCGCAGCAGCCCTTTTCACCACATGCTGGAGAATGGGCTTTCCGAGCTCCATCTGCCCTTGGGCGGCGAGGTGCCGGACCAGTTCCCAGTCCTCGCGGAACTCAAGCAGGCAGGCCACACCGGCTACTTCGCCCAGATACTCCCGCTGGGTGGGAACGACGCGATCGGGGAGATGGACAATCTCTACTGCCGTTGGTCGACGGACAGGCTGGGCGGCTTTCGCCGTGAGGACCTGGATGCCTTTCGCAGGCTCGTGCCCGCGTTGACGCTCGCCATCAAGTCGGCGGCGCTTCGTCAGGTGGCGAATTCGCTTGTTGAAGTTTACCTCGGGCACGATGCCGGCAAGCGGGTGCTGGAAGGCCGCATCGCACGGGGCCGAGTTGAGAGCATTCATACGGTGCTCTGGTACTCGGATATGGCAAACTACACGTCGCTGTCCGAAACGGTGCACAGTAGCGAGCTTATCCCCATGCTGAACGACTATGCGGAGGTCCGCGCCCTCTTCCTGCGCAAGGCGGGGAAGGAGGGAACTGCCGCGCAGTTGCACATTGCCTATCAGTGGGACCGCATCGAACACCGCCTGCAGGATGATGCATTCTGGTATTTCCTGCAAAATTCGGGCGCCCAGACTAACCGCATCGGCCTGCTTTTCGATCTGGTTGCCCAGACCTGGAAGGACAAAGCTAACGACGACCACGCTGCCTTTTCCTATTTCTCCGCTGCCCTGGCCGAGCGAGGAGCCGACGCCGTTTGGAAGGAGGTCAATAACACATTCCTCGCGCTCGAGGAATGGTTCGAGGACCGCCATCTCTACCACGTCATCGGCTTCCTGCTGCATCACAGCGATCGGAGCGAACGGGAAATCGGGGGCCTGCTGCAGGAGAGCCGCAACATATCCAAGCAGGCCTTCCAGGCCAGCCTCCGCCAACGCATTTTCAATTCTCTTTTTGGCACGCCCAAGCAGGCGGACGGTGAAACCATCACCGACTTGGTGCGCGATCAATGCGCGGCCGTGCAGTACCGCCACGCCGTAAAAGTGCGGAAGCTCCTGCTGTTCTTTAACATTGCCACGTTACTGGAAAACGACAAATCTAATATCCGCTTCCAGTTCGACAGCTTCAAGAAGCATAGCTGGGACATGGAGCATATCCGCTCCGTCAGTGACGAACGACCGAATAGTACGGGCGATCGCGTGAGTTGGCTGAAAGAATGTCGGGCGTTTTTGGCCACAGCAACCGACGACAAAGCCACCCTGCTGATCAAACAGATCGACAAATATCTCCAGAGCAAAACCATCAAGCCCGATGACGGCACATTCGAAAAGATTGATGGCAAGCTCCTCGTTTATTTCGGGGAAGCCGGAGAAGGGGGCGGCAATGCGCTGTCGAACCTGACCTTGCTCGATAGCCGCACCAATCGCGGCTACAAGAACGCCGTCTTTGCGGTGAAACGCAAAATCCTGCTTGAAAATGACCAAGCCGGAACGTTCGTCCCGCTCTGCACGCGCAATGTCTTCCTCAAATGCTACAGCGACACCGTCGCCAACGTGACTTTCTGGCGCGACGAAGACGCCAACGACTATTTCAGCGCGATTTGTAAAACACTGACCAGCTTCCTGGTCCCGGCGGAGGCTGTTTGATGGAATCCAGAACCACCTTTGCCCAGTTGATTGCGAACCGCGGACGGGTCCAAATTCCGATCATCCAGCGCGACTATGCCCAAGGCCGCACCGAGCAAAAAGACGTCCGAAACGATTTCCTCCGCGCGCTCCATGATGCCCTATCATGGCCGCCGGACGATACCCGTCTGCCTCTCGACCTCGATTTCGTTTATGGCAACGATGCCTCAGGCGCCTTCCAGCCGCTCGACGGCCAGCAAAGACTCACCACGCTGTTCCTGCTGCATTGGTATCTAGCCTGGGTCGATGGGAAGCTGGACGATTTCCGCAGCAGATTCATGGCCGATGGACAATCGCGTTTCGGCTATCAGGTGCGGCCCAGCAGTAGGGATTTCGTCGATGAAATGGCCGGCTTTGATCCCGGTCCTTTCGCGCCCGAGATCGATCTGGCTGCGTTGATCATGGACCAGCAATGGTATGTGCGCGCCTGGCAATACGACCAGACGGTTCGCTCAGCGCTGGGCATGCTGGGAGCCATGCATGTCGAATTCGGGCAGTCTTCCAGTCTCTATGAACGTCTTATCGACCCAGAAAACCCCGCTATCGCTTTCCAACTGCTGGATCTGGAAGATTTCGCGCTCACGGACGAACTCTACATTAAGATGAATGCGCGCGGCAAACCGCTGACGCAGTTCGAGACCTTCAAGGCCCGTTTCGAGCAGCATTTGAAGGTCAATTTTGCAGACCTGAAACTGCCTCAGTCCGGGGTTGACCCGCTCGACAAATTCTTTGCCAAACGCATAGATCGAGAGTGGTCCGACTTCTTCTGGGTCTACCGGGATAAGCAAACCGCAACCTTCGACGCGGCGATCATGAACCTGCTACGTGTGCTCATCATCGTTACGCGCGATCCAGAGCGTGGCACCATAACCGATGCCGAGCTCGCCGAGTTGCGTGGAGACTTGCCCAACACCTTCATGGCGTTCCACGAGCGAGGCTGGCTCGACCGGAGCCTTGTCGCTGCCTTGGTGGCACTACTCGAATGCTGGAGCGGGCCGGGCCAGGATCTGCCTACCCATCTTCCCGACGACAGCCCATTCGATGTGAGCGCGACTTTCAGTAAAATCATCACCGATCCTTCTAGGCTGACCTTCCAAGACCTGATCCTCTTCGCCGGTTATGTGCAATTCCTGACAGCAGCGGCGGGAAACATCGAAAAAGGCGCTTTTGGTGAATGGATGCGCGTGGTGTTCAACCTCGGCGTCAATACTGACTACAATCGTAATGAAGACCTCCGCCGCAGTTTTTCGGGACTGGCATCGGTCAGGTCGCGCATGAGCGACATCAACGCTTATCTGACCGAGCCAAGTGCAGAAATTCGCGGCTTCTCGCAGCCCCAAGTGCTCGAGGAGCGCCTCAAGGCTAGGCTTTTTGCGTTGGGCAATGGCTGGCTAGTGCGGATCACCGCCGCCGAGCGGCATGACTATCTCAAGGGGCAGATCGGTTTCTTGCTAAAGTTTGCTGGATTCGATCTTGGCGAAGCCAATCGTGAACCGGTGCCGCCACAAGGTGCCGAGGCGCATGACGCGATTAAGGCGTTTGAACATTATCTCGCCTGCGCTAGGCAGATGCTCAAGGACCTAACGAATGGTGGCAACGATGGTCGTGCTTGGGAATTGGCGCTGCTTTCGGTTGGCGATGTTCTGTTGGAAGCCGGTCGGAACTGGGCCTTGCCAAGCTTCAAGGAGGGGCAGGGCAGTTGGAAACGGCTGCTACGGGTGGCTGCCGTAGGCGAGCCTCAGGGCGATGTCGTCAAGGGTCTATGGGACAAGCTGCCCGACCCTGCTGATGCCCAAGAGACGCTGAAGCAAATCATCAAGACCGAATGGGACGACGAGCCTTGGCGCCGTGTGGTCATAGATACACCGGCCATCTTCCAATATTGTCGCGAGAGCTTGATCCGCTTCGATGAAGCTGGGATCTACCCCCTTAAGAGGTCGCAGATGAACGGCGCACACGTAGAACTGTACACTTATGCCGCCTATGTCGCTCTGCAGGAGGGCGGCGGACTGAAGTCGCTAACGATGGAGTATCATGAAACCTTCTCAGCCGAAGAACCATTTCTCGGACTTGATTGCATGATTGATGGCAAGAAGTACGAGTTTTGGCTCATGTCGCGCCAAAATGACGACTACTTTGACCTATGGTTGGATCAGCCTAAATCGCCCATTGCACCGGTGGCCGCCCTTCTGACGAAACAAGGTTTCGCAATTGACGGCGGCGTCCTTAACAAGGAACTGGAATTGGATGAACTGCAATCGGCAATTCTCACCCTCGACGCCGCCCTCGTTCCGGTCGTCGCCCGGGAAGTGGTTTGACGCTCAAAAGTCCGTTCTACCCCTTCCGCTCGTTGGAGCCTCGGAGCAGCAGACCGTCCGCGGGCCCCGACACTTTCATTGGTCACGGTTTGTTTGAGGCAGCCAAACAGGGTCCCCAGCCGTCTTTTACAGAGCTCCAGGAAGCCCCAGGGATCTGGAGGACGTCACATGCTTCTTGACGCGAAATCGCCAAGTGGCTGCAAAGACGTCACTTTTTCAGGTGGGGAATGGCGCTTACTGAAAAGAGGGAATAGGTCCAAAAATGACCTGCCTGGGGAGCTGGGATTCTCTCATGATTTCAAAGGCCTATAGGAAGAGCCTTGAAATTCCCTCTGTTTTCCCATCGCGAGCGACCATGGATGCCACCTTTGTGCCCTGGCTTTGGGCATCAGTCAACAGCGGGGAAGAGCGGCAATAATTTCCGCTGGATGCTGGGCGAGATTGGCCATCAGCTTCATCCATAATGACGTGATGATTCACTCAATCATTTTTCTATTGCCAAGACCGGTGATAAAGTGTATCACCAGATCATCGAGAAGGAATGGCAAAAATGATGCAACTCCGTGAACATGGTGTCTCCCGACAGGCGAGCCTTGAGGAAAGAAGCGACGCATATGCGAGTTGGTTTGATGYGGACGTTGATCCTGCCACGGCGCTCGTTCCAATCTTGATACGCTTGGGTACGAACCTCGAACACATCTTCGGACCGGAACTCACTTCGAAGGCGTTTTCCCAGCTTGGCGTCCGACACTCGGACTGGCGCGAGGGCGTCGAAGAGTCCGACCTCTACCTGGAGACGGCGCTTGGCATGCGGCTGACCACTTTATCCGCCTATGCGGTATTTGGGATTCTTCGCCCTGGCACGGAAGAGTTGATATCCGAGACGATCAGGATCGTGGAAGACCTGCTGACAGACTGCCCCGCAGACCAGTGGCTCGATGAGCCAGACCGCGAACCCCTACTGCCGATCATTGCGATGGCGAGAACCCGTTGGAACCTTGACAATGGGTTGGGCGCGGCTCCCGAAGGCCTGGCTCTTCTCGGCGGAGTCAAGATTACTCGGATCCGCAACATGATGTCCGGCAGCGCCCCGGAACTGCCAAAGGATGTGACCGGCCTCCTGTCCAATGAGGCAGCGCGGGTCTGGCTGGAGGGGCGTGACTGCTTCCTACCGACGATGACCGAACCGCTAGAGACGAATTGCGAACCTTCGTGTGAGGAAACGGTCGAGCCGATTTTTCTTCCTGTTGCGCGGGACGGCTCGATGTTCACTCCGGACGTGAACAGAGGCGGCCGATATCAGACTGGAGAGAAGGGCAACGAACGCTACTACGACAGTTTCGACAAGGCTTTGGCGGCTTTGCAGGCGATGCCAGTCGCGAAGTGGCGTCGCCCAAATTCTGAAGGAAACTGGGGGATCGTCAGCGCGGTCGACTGGCGTCGGGTGGACCGGAATACCCTAAAGCCCCTCTCCTAAGCCTCCCCTCAAACTCATTCACAAAACAGGTCTGCCACTCGGGAGTATTTCCCGAAGCGGATGAGTATTGCCTCAAGGGAGTGAACAGTGCACCTGACCTTGCATGCCACGACCCGAAGCGCACAGCGCGGCGTCCCGCTCGAAATAGTCAAGGCCATATACTGGTATGGTCACGAACAGCGGGCTCCAGGGTACGCAACACGCGTCACACTCGATTTGAACGCTATACATCTTGCCGCCGCCGACGCCTCCGAGCTTTGCAGAAAACTTGAGCGCTATCAGGGCACCTATCTGGTGCTGACAGATGATCAGCGGATCATCACCGTCGCGCACCATGGCGCCCGCCTTTTTCATTAACCCCGACCGTACTCCTGGAAATCATGATGACAATCGATACCTGCACTATTCTCGAAACGCTTCTCTCCCTTGAGCCCCGCCCGACGGCGGACGCACCGAAGGCAGCGAGAGGAGTCTATGGTCTGGTGGACCACCTGGGAGACCTTCGCTACATCGGTTCAACCAGTTCCAGAGAGCAGACCCTCTACGAGCGCATTCATCAACGCCACCGCACAGGCTCTGAAGGCATGAGCCACTATTTCTCCTCCATGTACAATGTCGGTCGTATGTGGCGCGATCGGAAAGACACTGGGACCCAGGTGGACGGAAAGTACGCCAAGGCGCTCCGGAACGCCTTTGTCGCTCAGCATTGCGCCGCGGTCTGGGTAGAGCTGCCGGACGACTGCGACATCGCTAGCATTGAACGGGAGATCCTGGGCTTCGCACCGTCCTCAGCGGTCGCCTGGAACGGTCGCAAGGCTACGCCTTATAAGGAACCGGTCGAACTTGTCGACGCCACGCTCGAAATGCTGGGGTGGGGGCAGAAAGAGCGAGACGCAGTCGAGCGGCAACGCCAGCGATTTGTC
Organism: Ensifer sp. LCM 4579; assembly: GCF_001854885.1. Classification (GTDB taxonomy): domain Bacteria; phylum Pseudomonadota; class Alphaproteobacteria; order Rhizobiales; family Rhizobiaceae; genus Sinorhizobium. The sequence goes on from NZ_MDDV01000002.1 coordinate 40,315, forward strand.
GGATCATACGCTCCTGCAGCGGTGCTAGCTACGACAGCAAAGCTTGCTGAGTTCCAAACCGGGCCGTTCCGCTTCATTGGGATTGACGTGGAGACCGCGAACAATGAACGCGCGAGCATCTGCCAGGTCGGTCTCGCTGGTGTACGGGCGGATAACTCGGTTCATGTTTGGGCGACCTATGTCGATCCGATGACCGACGACTGGGCGTGTTCCAGGATTCATGGGATTGAGGCTGAGAAGGTCGTCGGTGCGCCAAGCTTTTCGGAACTCCTGCCCATGCTGGATGCGCTATTGACTCAGAGCACCATCTACCAGCACTCGTCCTTCGACTTTTCTGCTATCGCAGCAGCGTGCAGACGCTATGGGCTCGCGATGCCACGTTGGGACTGGAAGGACAGCCTTGAGCTGGCTCAGCGGGCCTGGCCTGAGCTGAAGGGCGGCGCTGGCTATGGCCTGGCTTCGCTGAAGCAGCATCTGAACCTACACTTTACCCATCACGACGCCGGGGAAGATGCACGCGCCTGTGCAGAGGTGGTACTGCGCGCGGAAGAAAAGCTGAGGCTGCGAGACGGAGCGATTTTTGCGTCACCTCGCGATGTCAGGGAGAGCCCAAGCCCAAGTTGACGGCAGCAGAGCAGATCGACGCTGAACAGGCGGGGAAACCGAGGCGACTTCTCGGCATTACCGAGATCGCCGATGGCAACATCAGGAACAACCACATTTGCCTGCGTTCGTTCTTCGAGAAGTTCCCGTCCGATGTGATTGGCGGAGCGAAAGTTGGGAGCGCAGCCAACCGCGAGGTCACCGTTCACTGGGGAAGTTCGACACCTGTGTTCACCGACCTGGATCGACAAAAAAGTTCTTCGAAAGCGGGGATGGATCCGGGAGTTCTTCGCATAAAACGGCGTCCAGCCGGGGGACCAGATCACGGAAATGGCTCGCATAGGCCTTAGATTCTCGTGTGATTTCAATAGCTTATTGAAGTCGCCTTGAAACACCCTCTATTTTCCCATCGCGAGCGACCGTTGATGCCACCTTTGTGCCCTGACGCTGGGCCTCAGTCAACGGGAGGGATAGAGCGGCAATTATTTCCGCTATCGGGACCATAGGCGCTGCCTGACGCATCACCGCATGACCAGCCCTGGCCCTGCTTGGGTACTAGGCAAAAGCAGACACTGTGAGGACAAACATGAGTAGCCTTGCTTGCGAGCCGATAATCCAAGGTTAAAAAACGCTATGTAGATATTAACTATTCTTGGCCCATTTTCGACGCCTGACCTTAGAAAAACCTCAGGAATTGGCATGTCACATGCGAATTACGATGCAACTCGGAAAAAACTCTTTAATGAAGCCAGCCGGTATTTTCCGCTGCTGGAGGAGATTATACCCCGCCTCATGAGGCATCGCTACACGTTCATCAGCGACGACTGGTATCGAGAGCAGGTCAATGCCGGGAAGCTCTCGCCGGCAGAGATAAATGCCGTAGTAGCCGTCGATCTACTTGAGAAAGCCCACCTTGCGGCAGCAACTTCATTGATAAGAATTGTGCGCTGGGCAGACGCGATCTGCCTTATGTACGACGCGAAAAATTTTCCGGGTTTTGCCGGTGCATTGCGCGGCCTCATCGAAAATGGCGGGGATAGCGTAGATGGGCTACTGAACATCCCGACAGCGCTTGCGACGCATCATCGTAGGCTGAACGACATGCTCGCCGGTAGGATGTCCAGCGAGCTTGCCGACTGCTCTGCCCTCGAACAGATGCTTGACCACTACATCCATGCCGGTTGGCCAGGAAGGAGGGGCGACCCAGTGCTTGCCGCCAAGCCGAATGCTGACTACATAGCGGTGATCGGAAAAGTCGTCCCGTCGGCACTCTCTCTTTATCACCGCCTCTGCGCGATTATTCATCCATCCAATCAATCAATTCGCTGGTTGTTCGACTTCGACGAGCTTGGAGATCGGCGGATCGCGCTGACCATAGATGACGCGACAAAGATTGAGGCGATCTGTAGGGAATTTCCGAGCGCGATCGAACAAACGTTCGGGATGACATGCAATTGTGCTGTGCTCACTTTGCGGGTGCTGCACAAATTCCCGCTGCACCCGAAAATTCCCGAAATCAAGAAGCTAGATTGGAGCGCAGTCAAAGCTGGCCGCGACGTTGGACAATTGTTGCGCAGCTAATCAACTTGTGCCTGCTCTGCGTCAAATAGAGAAACGCCGCTGTCAGGTGGCGGTTGATTTCGTCCGAACGTCCGCTTCGGGCCATTGCTGACCGTCCGCTCCTGGTTTAATCGAGATGAAAGCGGACAGAAAACCGTCGCTCGCCTCGAAGATGCAGTACGTCCTTCGATGGCGGTAAGAGGGTTTAACAGCGTTGGGGTGAGCAGTGTTCGTTCGATCAAACGGGGGGCAGTACGCATCGTTGGGTATTGGCAAGCAGATCGACCGAAAAGGGTCTCTCTGTGCTGTGGAGTATTTCGATTCGCCCACGTCCGAACCGGTCGTCCATGAGATTGAAAGCGAGTTGGTCGAGGGTGTAACGCTCGCCGAGCAGACCCGCATATATCATTTTGATGAGGTGGCCGGCGCCTGGGAGTTCGGTCGGTTGCTCGACGATCATGGCGACAGCCAACTCGTTCAGTTCCCAAACGGCAAGGCGAAGCACCTGAAGATGGAGGCGATTTTCGTGCGCTGGGCTCGCCCCATCGAGGACCCGACGCTGTTTCTCGCCAACCGGATCAACGAGAGTCCGCGCTTCTCCGATGGGCGGAGTGCGTTCGTCCGTTCGCAGACACGCCAACGCGCAGCGTCGATGGGAATGTCGGCCCTACTTGCGTCGGCAGTCGAACTCGAGGCGCACCAGATCGAAGTGGTGAGACGCATCCTCCAGGATCCGGTGCAGCGGTATCTCCTCGCGGACGAGGTTGGACTCGGCAAGACGATCGAAGCCGGCGTGCTCATCCGGCAATGCATTCTTGATGCGCAGCAGAGCAACATTCTCGTCATCGTGCCCGCCGCTCTGGTCGGGCAGTGGCGAAGCGAGCTTGTGAACAAGTTCTTTCTTGGGCGCTGCCTAGATCGCAGCCTTCACGTTGTTGCACTCGACGATAACGACAGCATACGCGCGCTTCTGCCCGACGCGACGATGCTGGTCATCGACGAAGCGCATCATTTGACCGGGCGAAAGGCAGGCGGCGCCGGCGGAATCTACGCCGATGTCGCCGCGGCGGCGCCGTCAATCGATCGTGTCCTGCTATTGTCGGCGACGCCGGCACTCCACAATGAACGCGGTTTTCTTGAGATGCTGCACCTGCTCGACCCCGAAACATATCCGCTTGATGGTGAGGACGCGTTTCGTCGAAAGGTCGAAAGTCGCCAGGCGCTTGCGGAGATCGTCGCGGGCCTGACGCCCGAAAATGCGCTGTACCTTGACTATACGATCGACCAGTTGGCGGCCCTCTTCCCCGATGATGAACTGCTGCAGGAGCATGCGAGCGACCTGCGCGGCGTCATCGACACGATGCCGGAGCCCGACGATCCCGCCCTCGTCGAAGCGATCGGACGGCTCCACGCCCATTTGAGCGAAGTCTACCGACTGCACCGCCGCATTCTGCGCCACCGCCGGCGGAGTATCGGAGGGTTGACGCCCGACCGAGCCGGCGCCGAGATCGTCCGATATCGCAGCAGCGACCGCGCTGCGCTGACCGCGGCCATCGATGACTGGCGGTTCGATGAGGCGATCAAGCTCGACGCGGCAGGCTCAGAGAAGCTTTGGGGCGATCGCGTGCGCGCCTTCTGGCAGGTGCTCGACCGCACTTCGCAATATCCGGGTTCCGGTCCAGGAATGATCGGATTCCTCGCTCGCCAGACTGCGATGATCGGCAATCCCGAGCGCTTTGCGGATATCAATCGCTGTCTTGGACGTGCCGGGCTGTTCGAAGATCGCGCAGACGCGCTGCTCGACGCGCTGGCGCCGCTCGTGCGCAGCCGCGCACAGTGCGTGATCTTTTGCTCCGATGCCAAGACCGCCGATGCGCTTGCAACGCGCATCCGTGATGAACTCGAGATCACGGTTGATCGACACGATCCACAGGACGATGCGTGGACAGCCTTCGCCGGGGCCGGAGATCACCCGGTGCTCGTGTGCGACCGCCGCGCCGAGGAAGGCCTCAACCTCCAAGGGGGGAGGAAGGTGGTCGTCCACTATGACGTGCCGCTCAACCCGAACCGGCTCGAGCAGCGGCTCGGGCGGGCGGACCGCTATGGATCGGGTGAGGCGGTCCGCTCGCTTGTGCTAGCCTGCGAGGACGATCCCTTGGAAATGGCTTGGGTCGGCTATCTCGATACGGCCTTAAAGGTATTCGACCGGTCGGTTGCGAGCCTTCAATATCTGATCGAGCAGACCGTGCGCGATATCACGCGCGCGCTCTTCACGGACGGCGCCGAGGCCCTCGCCGATCTGACTGCGAGCAGCGCCGGCGAGCAGGGTCTCATCGAGCGCGAGATCAAAACGATCGACCAACAGGATGCGCTTGACGCGCTCGGCACGCCTCCGACTGACCTGGTCGATGAACTTTCCGAAGTCGATGAGGATTGGCAGTCGCTTGCAAGCGATACGACGATCTGGCTCGAGCAGACGCTCCAGTTCGGCCGCGCCGACGAGGCGCGCCTGGTTGCGGGGGCGGGCGCATCGGCACCGTTCCGCTACGTCTATTCGACCTCAAATCGACATACGCTCATTCCGTTGCCCACCTTCATGGCGCAGTGCGCGGAGGCGCTCGATCTGCAGCTCGGGCCGAGGCTTGGGCGAACGATCCGGACCATTCCCTACACATTCCGCAGGCGCACCGCGCTCAGTCGTGCGGCCCGCGCCAACGGCGTTGCCCTGCTCCGCTACGGCGACGCTTTGATCAGCGGCATGACGGCGCTCACGGAAGCCGACGATCGGGGCCGGTCTTTCGCGATGTGGCGCTTCGCGCCGGACCATGTCGGCGACCCGCTCGCAGAATTCTTCTTTCGCTTCGATTTCGTCTTAGAGGTCAATACCGCGGCGGCGCACGGGGTGCTGGCGGCCCATGAGCGCGATACGAGCGCGGCTCGGGCGGCGGTCCGTCGGCGCAGCGACATGGCCCTAGCGCCCTTCTATCGCTCGATCTGGCTCGATCGCGAGCTGTCGCCCGTGAAGGATGAGGCGCTGCTCGCGCGCTTGGGTCGCCCATATAGTGTCGAGCCGGACCGTAGCGGCGCGGTCGATCTCAATTTGAATGCTCAGCGATGGCAGCGCCTGCTGCAAATGCAACTCCCGGAGCTCGCCTATTGGGGGGAGCTTTGCGGAAAAGCGCGTGCGACGGCAGAGGAGGTGCTTCGTGCCGATTCCGAGCTGGTCACGAGCCTTGGCCAGGCAGAGCAGCGCGCGGCCCGCGTCGATCGCGGGCGCCTCGGGCAATTGCGTGCCCGGTCCCGAGCCGATGCGACGGAAGCGGAAAGCGCCGAGTTCGCATTCGAGGAGCAGCTCGCTGCGGCGGTGCGGGCCGGTATCAACGCCCCGCGCGCGCAGCTAGATACGATCGGCGCGGTCTTCATCTCGGCGAGCCGATCGGCAACCGACCGAATTTCAGGCGGCATCTAATGGCGTTGCATGATTTCGGGACCCTACAGGACGTTCTGCTCAACCTCACCAAGCTGGAGGCCGAGCCGCCAGCCGCCGATGGCATTTTCGACAGGCTAACCCAGATTCTTCTCGCGTCTCAGGCGACGGCACGGCTGCACAGTCCACACGACGCGATGGCGCTTTTCCGGCACGTGCTGCGCCGGCAATCGCTGCGCGCGGGTCAACAGGCGCAGTTGCGCGTTCCGTCGGGTGCCGGTTGGCCCAGCCGAGATGATTGGGCGGTATTCGGCGTTCGGGCGCACAGCGAAGCGAACGGACATTTCCTGATCGAAGCGCGGCCGTGGCACGCGACCTGGCTCGAGGACAGCGACAATCCGGTCTTCGAGGATGTCTTCGCCGAGCGAAATGTCCGTCTCGACTGGCAGCGGCCGATCGATCCGTTTCTTGGCGAGGCAAGCGGTTTCGACACCTATGTGTCCCCGGGACAGCGCGAAGCCGTGCGCAGCGCCTTTCTGCTGCCGGCCGGAGAGACCTTGGTGGTCGCGCTGCCGACCGGGTCGGGCAAGAGCTTCGTCGCCCAGGCCCCCGTCCTCGCGCGGGGGCTCGAAGGCGGTCTATCGCTCTGTGTTGTGCCGACGACCGCGCTGGTGCTCGATCAAGCGCGGCAGATGCGGCAGATGCTCAAACGCCGGTACCCACGCCGCGAAGTTCCCGCGCTTGCCTGGCATGCCGACCTCCGCACGGAGGAGCGCGCGGCGATCAAATCCGCCATCCGCGAGGGTCGCCAAGGCATTCTCTATTGTTCGCCCGAGGCGGTGACGGGCGCGCTGCTGCCCTCGCTTTACGATGCGGCGCGCGCCGGACTGATCTCGTATCTTATCGTCGACGAGGCCCATCTGGTGAGCCAATGGGGTGATGGCTTTCGCCCCGCCTTTCAAATGCTGGCGGGCGTGCGCCGGGGCCTGCTGGACGCATGCCCCGAGGGCCGGCGGTTCAGGACGCTCCTTATGTCCGCGACTCTGACGCCTGACACGGTGGAAACAATCGACGCGCTGTTCGGACCCGCGCGCACGGTCCAGATGGTCGCCTCGGTCCATCTTCGGCCAGAGCCACAATATTGGGTGCACCGCGAGGACGATCCCGAAGACAAGGTCCGTAAGGTTCTCGAACTTCTGCGGCACGCCCCGCGCCCATTCATCCTCTATGTGACGAAGCGCAGTGATGCGAAACGATGGATCCGGCTGCTGCGGAGCGAAGGTTATGCGCGTATCGATTGCTTTCACGGCGAGACGCCGCATGCCGATCGTCAGCGCATCATCGACCGGTGGTCTGAGAGCCGGCTCGATGGGATCGTCGCCACTTCGGCCTTTGGGGTCGGCATAGACAAGCGCGACGTGCGCACGGTCATTCATGCCGCCGTGCCCGAGACGCTCGATCGCTTCTACCAGGAAGTGGGACGCGGCGGACGCGATGGCTGTCCCTCGGCGTCGTTCCTGATCTACTCCCGCGAGGACCAGGAGACGGCCAACCGGATCGCCTCGCCTTCTTTGATCAGCGACGATCTCGCGTTCGAGCGGTGGTCGACCATGTATGGTCAAAGCGCGCAACTCGATACCATCGGGCAATTGCTTGAGGTGGACCTGGCGGTCGTTCCCCCGCGGCTGCGGAGACAGTCAGACTATAACCAGTCCTGGAACATGCGCACGTTGATCATGATGGCTCGCGCCGGCATGCTGGAACTGGAATCGCAGCCGCCTTCCCGCATCGCGCAGCAGGAGGATGAGAGCGAATCCGCCTTTGAGCTCCGCAGTGATGAGCATTGGTCCGAATATTTTCAGCGCACCGTCGTTGGCATGTCGGAGTTCGGCCACCTCAGCCGCGAACGCTTCGAAGCGCTGATCGGTCAAGAGCGGCAGCGCTCGTTCGATGCAGCAACCGAGAATCGCGCTCTCCTCGAGAAGCTGCTCAGCGGTTCGACCGAGGTTTCGCTGCTGCTGGATCGTCTTTATCGCAGTAACGCCCCGGGGCGCTCGGTCATCGTATCACGAGCATGCGGGGGATGCCCGACTGATCGCCGCGAGGGGACGGCTAACACCAACTATCCAGCGCCACCCGCCTATGGCATCGAGCAGGTTGGACAGTTCGACCTCAGCCTCTTTTCCGGTCGTTTTCCGCATCTCGACTTGAACGAGCCTATCATCCTGCCCGTCGAGGACCCGGTCGACGATGCTGCGCTCGTCGGCCTGCTGCGCGATTTCGTCGCGATGTTCGGCGTGCGCGAGATCGCGACCTTTGCGTCGTTTCGCCAGCGCAATCCGGCGCTGTCAGTCCTGCACAAGCAGAGCGAGGATCATGTGCTGTTGCTGCAGACGCTCGAAGAAGAAATGCTTCGTCCCTCGTCCTACGAGCTTCCCCGGGTGACGCTCTGGACGGACGCGACTGGCACGACGTTGCCGAAAGATCTATTCATCATGAAGCGACCGCTGCATATTATTATAGCGTCGGCCTCGACGCCGGACCCATGGAACTTCGCGCGTCGCATTGCCGACACCGGTTCCAATGTGCTAGCGGTCGATCAATTCAACCTCGGAGCGCGTCTGTGAGTCTCCTCAACCAAGCAAGCGACGGGCTTTTCAATGTGCTGATCGTGCTGGTTCGCGCGCTCGTTCGCTTTGGGCCAAAGAGCCGTGAAGATCTAATCCTTGTATGTGGTGGCGCCGCCGAAGCGTGCGATACCAGCCAGTTGACGAAAACGCTGAACCGCTGGACCGAACTTGGCTTGTTCGGTGAGGACAACGGGTCCGTTGTCATCGCCGAGCCGTACCGTTCTGCGCTCGGCAAGAACACCGACGGAGCGGAAGCCCGCCTCCCGAAAGTCGCCCGCACGGTGGCGTTGCAGTCGTCAAACAACACGCGTTTTTGGGAGAGCGAGGGAGCCAAGAGCGCAGACCTGTCGCGCGGCGTAGCTTGGATGCTCGCCCAGGACGTGTATACGCTGGACGTCAATTCAGACCGTTTGGCTGAACTGGAGGGGCGGCAACTGCTCGACAGCGGCGCGCAGAAGATCGCCCAAAACAATACGCGCTGGAACGGCCTCAAAACCTGGATGCTCTACCTGGGGTTCGCCCGCGACGGCATGCAGTGGGTCGTAGATCCAACTCAGGCGCTGCGCGAGGCTCTTCCCGAGATATTCGGTTCGAACCGAGAATTGTCCGCTTCTGCTTTTGTGGAGCGGGCTGCCGCGGTGCTGCCGGTCCTCGACGGGGGCGCCTATCGGGTCCAGGTCGAGGGCGCGCTGAAGGACAGCGCCTGGCCCAGGCTGCGTGCCGGCCTTATCTCCTCGTCCATGTCGCGGGCGATCCAGCGACTCGATCATGAGGGGTTCATTACGCTCTCAAACCGAAGTGACACCGAAGGCGTCGTATCGCTCACCGGCAGCAATGCGCGCACCTGGCGGGACGTTTCGCATGTAGTCTTGGCCCAGTCAGGAAAGGCGCATTGATGCTCGAGAGATATTGGCCCGAGGCCGACGAGGTCAACGCGTGCATCAAGAACGAAGCTGAGACCGCAGACGTGTCGGTCTTGCTGGCAGTTCATCAGCCGACTCCGCTCACGACGCGCAATGCCGGTACGAACATCGAGGCTCCTGCAAGCGAGCAGGAACTGCTCGATGCTTTTCTTTCCGACGACGTGCCGGGCGGATATCTGCTGTTTCCGATCACCGGGCCTTCCGGCGTCGGCAAGTCGCACATCATCCGCTGGCTCGACGCGCAGCTTCAGCGCTCGCCCAAGCGCGATCGCCTCCACATCATCCGTATTCCCAAGAGTGCAAGTCTCCGGCGCGTTGTCGAACTCATCCTCGAGCCGTTGGAAGGCGATCCGCGCTTCGAGAAATCGCGATCGGAACTCACGCGTGCGATCGCGGAGGTTGACAAGCGCAAGGCCGTGGTACTGTTCCGCGCGCAGATCGAGAATGCGCTGGTGAGCCGGGCGGAGGCGCTGCTGCTGGAGGCGCGCGAACATAAGGACCGCGCGGTGGAGTTGAGACCGCTGATCGGTCATGCCCAAATGCTGCCGAAGCTGTTCGGGGACGCCGCGCTCAAGGACCATTTCGATGAGACCGTCCTCGCCCGAGTCGTCGCGCGCGCGCTGCGAGGCCGGGAAGACGGTGCGGAGGGAGACGAAACCCAATCGCAATTCTTCGCCGAGGACCTGCTTCTTCCCGATGCGATCGATCTCAACGAAGCGGCGCTGCCGGTAAAGACCTATTATCAGACTCAGCTCGCCGTGCAGGATGTGCGCCGCCGCCAGGCCGCGGCGGACCTTCTCAACACGATCGTCGACACCGCTATCGGCAATGTTTTCCAGCTCGAGCAGAGCACCGGGGGCATTACCTTGCAGGACATCATCCTAGGAATCCGTGAGATCCTGCTCAAGGACGACATGGACCTGGTGCTGCTCGTTGAAGATTTCGCCGCACTGTCGGGCATTCAGGATGTGCTGCTCAAGGTCTGTGTGCAGGAAGGCACCCATGACGGCAAGAAGGTGCGCGCCACCATGCGCACGGCGCTCGCGCTCACCGACGGTTATCTCGCCTCGCGCGACACGATCCTGACGCGCGCGCAACGCGTCTGGGTGATCGGCCACCGCGAGCAGAGCGATGATGAGATCAGGCGTGCCGTGATCGAGATGGTCGGCGCCTATCTGAATGCGGCCCGCTGGGGTGAAGATGGCCTGCGCAAACGCTTCGACCGTCGCGGTGCCGAAGACGGGCTCACCGGCTGGTTGCCGGCCTGGCAGGACGAGGAGCAAAGCGACGAGGAAGCCGAGGCGCTGACCGCGTTCGGTTTCTCTGCGCGCGGACACGCGCTGTTTCCGTTCAACCGCCTGGCGATCGAGCAACTCCTCCACCAGCATTTAACGGAGGCAAATCGGCTCATCTTCAACCCGCGCCGGGTGATCAACGAGATCCTCCGCCGCCCGCTGCTGATGCGAAGCACGTTCGTCAGCGGCAGTTTCCCGCCGCCTGAATTCCACGGGCTGCGCCCGAACGCCTATCTCGCCGGGCTGGTCCGGCAGGTAAGCCAACCCGAGCAAGTCAAGCGGCGTTTGGGTTCGGCGTTGGCGGTATGGGCCGGCAATGCGGCGGATCAGGCCGCGCTTGCCCATGTGCCGCCTGCGATCTTCTCGACCTTCTCCCTGCCGACGCCTGCCGAACTCGCCAACGTGGCGTTCGTACCGACACCCGCTCGGCACACCTCGCTGGCTGGCCCGGCCCCCGGAGAAACTCCGCCATCCGCGCCTCCTCCTCCACCGCCAACGCGAGCCGAGCAGGATCCGCGTGTCGCGGCCTGGTCGAAGAAGCTGGATGCTTGGGCATCTGGTATTGAGCTGGTACAGGCTGACGCGCGTGAGCTTCGAAGCGCCTTGGCGGCGATGCTGAAGGGCGCGATCAATTGGCCAGCACATCGCATTCCGGATCAGGAGATCAAGGCCACTTGGCTCTCTATCGCCGGGGCGCGCAACAATCCGGTCGGCGGTCGCATCCTTGTGGTTTGCAATAGCCATGACGACCAGGAAGGGACGCTGCGCGAAGGCTTTCTCGGTGCACTGCGGTTCGGCTTCAACGGTCATCGCTGGGATTATCCCGAGGCAGATATTGACTATGTCGCGAGCGCTGCGATCATCGATCGTCTGGTCGCGCAGTTGGTCCCGATGCTCGTTGCGGAAGCAAATGCGCAGACCGCGGTGATCGGCCGAGCCCTGCTCAATCAATCGCGCATCGTCGGCCTATCCCCTCCGGTTCGGCCGGCCGGCGCCGAACCACTTCTGCGCGGCCTCTTCTCGCCGCCGCCGCAAGTGGAGACGCAAGAATTCGAAGAAGGCTGGGATCAGCTTCGCGCCCAGGCGACGGGGTCGGTCAACGGCCGGAGCACGCGGACGATCATGCAGGGGCTGCTGCTCGATCGCAGCGCCAGCTTCCAGGGCACCGGGAGCAAGCCCTTCGCGGTCGACAGCTCCCGGCTGCTCGACGTGCTTGCGGGGGATCCGCCGGCGGGGCAGCTTCCGGATGGGTTGCCGGACGAGGCGCGGACCTTCATCCCGACCATGACCGACGCACGCATCTGGGGAAGGCTACAGTCGGTCATAGCGAAGCTTCGTGCCTTCCGCAGCGAGATCGCTGATTATGTCGACGAGAGCTTCGACAAGGGCGCTTTCGTTGCCGATTTGCGCGAGATCATACCGTTGCTGCAGAAGACCAACTGCTGGCCCGACAATCTCACCATCAAGCTCAGCGAGTTCGAAATTCGTCTAACGGAGTTCCAGACCAGCCGCTTCGTCGACTTGATGGAAAAGACGGCGATGATCGTCGACGAAGCGGCCCGTGAGCAAATCCCCAAGTTGCTCAACGCGCTTGGGTCGCTCGATCTCGGATTGATCCAGCGGACTATGTCGTTCCTGACCCTCGCCAACCAGATCGTGTCGCAAGCTGAGCCGCGCGTCACTCAGCAGGAGGCGATTCGAGGCCAATCGGATCCCAACTCTGTTTCGGCGGAGATCACTAGCCTGCTCGAAGGCGTGAGTGGAACGCGGCAGGTGGCAGCGGAGGCTGCTGAGTAATGCGCAAGTCAAGCGGCTTTTTGAGTTGGATCGAAGGTTTGCCTGGTTCGGAGCATGGTCCACAGGTCGGTGAAGCGAGCGGCTCAGCAGCCGGAGCCATCAAGGACAGCCAGAATGACAACCATACCCGCATCACCTGCGCCCAAGCAGCTTCGCACTGCAGTAGGCACTATGAAAAGAGGTAAGGCCGAATGAGCACCTCGCTTCCTGCTCGCACCAAGGCGCTTCGCGAACGGCTGATTACGCTCGACCTGCTTGGTGCGAGTGTCGAGGAAACAGGGCTGCTCGAGGACCTGCGCTCGGACCTCGCGCCACCCGCGGCCGAACTCAGCCGCGCCCTCGACCACCGTGCGCTGCTGCTCGGTTCGGGAATCGAAACGCCCGAACCACCCTCCCTCGAGACGGCACGCAAACGGGCCGCGACACTGCTCGATCGCTTTACCGCGGAGCGAAAGGCAGCCGCCCTCAAAAAGGGCACTGGTTGGGCGAATCTGCTCAAGGAGATGAAGGCGGCCTCCACGGACGTCTCCGCCTCCGTCGTGCGTGCCTGGAAGGGATATCGGCAAACCGTGTTCACCGGCGAGGCGCCAGCATTGGTCAAAGGCCGCATTGCCTTCACGCCGGCGAACAATGCCGCATTCAAGACCTATGAACAACTCCACCAGACGTTCCGAGCCGAATTCGACAAGCTCCCAGCGGACCAGGCAGCGATCGGACGCGTGAAGGCACTGGCGGCACGACTTACCGAGACGGCGAAGGAGTTCGACTTCGACGTGCCGGTCGACGTGAAGCGCTTCCTCGAGGCCATCCAGAGCGGGGGAGCGAAGCTCGACCTGCTGACCGAAGCGGTCCTCAAATGGCTCAACGACAATGATGCGTTCGACAATTACCGTATCGTGCCGGGGAGTGTCGATGGAAGCCGATGAAGCTCTGCTGCTCGCCGCGCTCGATGAGATCGAGCAACGTGAAGCCCGGCTCCTGACATGGGGCCTGGTCGATGGCGACGTTTCTGCGGGCGAATTGCACGGCATTATCAATACACTGCTCGACGATCCGAGATTGCGCGCGGGGGTTTCGTTCGCGGATGCAGGTCACGTCATCGTCGCGCTGATCGATCGTGCCCTCCTGTTAGACGTCGGTGAGGTATCGGGCTCGCGATATCGATCGCGGATGGCGGAAGGCGTGCGTCTACTGTTCCGGTTGCGCCAACTCTTTCCCCAACATCGCGGGCCTATCGGCTGGCAGACCGCGCCGACCCTCGTTGCCGACTTCCGCTTCATTTGGCGCCGACGCCGATACCCGCGGCGAGAAATCAACGCGGCGACTGCGCTCGCGACGATTGCGTCAGCAACGCCAGATCAGGCCGCGCGCGCTGCCCTCTCGGCGCTCGTCGATAGCTATGGGCCAAGATTTGCGCTTGCAGGCTTTCAGGTCGCGGCCGCTGCGCGGATCCTTGGTAACTTTGAGGGCTCGCAATCGACAGCCACGCTTGTCAGCGCCGGCACCGGTAGCGGCAAGACCATGGCCTTCTATCTGCCCGCGCTGTCGCGGATCGCCTCGCATATACAGCGTGATGCCGTCGGCGACCGTTGGGTCAAAGTCCTCGCCCTTTATCCGCGCAACGAGCTTCTCAAGGATCAGTTCGCCGAGGTCTATGGCCAGGCGCGCCGGCTCGATGCGTTGCTCGCGGCGCGCGGACGCAGGAAGATCCTGATCGGCACGTTCTTCGGTCCGACGCCTCGGTCCGCAGAAAAAGCCCACGGGGCGCGCAGCGGCTGGCGACAAACCTCCGCCGGTCTCGTCTGTGAATATCTTCGTTGTCCCTCGCCGGGTTGTGACGGCGACATGGCGTGGCGAGACGCGGACCGGCGCACGGGGCGTGAGCGGCTCGAATGCCTAGAATGTTCTGCTGCCATCGAGAGCGACGAGATCATTCTCACCCGCGATCGGTTGCAGACCGAGGCGCCCGACATCCTGTTCACCACCACCGAGATGCTCAACCAGCGCATGGGGGACGACCGTTTCCGGCATCTGTTCGGCATCGGGGAGCGTGCGCAGCAACCGGTGGAGATGATGCTGCTGGACGAAGTCCACACCTATGCAGGTAGTTCCGGTGCTCAAGTTGCCTTCCTCTTACGTCGCTGGCGGCGACTCCTCCGGCGGCACGTCAGCTTTGTAGGCTTGTCCGCCACGCTCAAGGACGGTGCGCGCTTCTTCGCGCAATTGACCGGCCTGTACGAACAGGCGTCGGCCGAGATCGCCCCTTCCAACAATGACATGGTCGCGGAAGGTGCCGAGTATCTGCTCGCGCTGCGGGGCGATCCCGTGTCGCGCACCGCACTGCTGTCGACGACGATCCAGACGGGGATGCTCCTTTCCCGGCTTCTCGACGCGCCGGATGAACGCAAGAGCCAAGGCATCATCGGCGAACGTGTGTTCCTGTTCACCGATGACATCGATGTTACAAACCGCATGTATTTCGCCATGCTCGATGCCGAGGGTCGACGGAGCAGCGGCGTACCCGACTTGGCAAACAAGCCAGACGGCGGCCTGGCTTCGCTGCGCCGTCCGCTGCCGGCCCAGCACCGCAAGCTGCATGGCCAGGATTGGGAGGCGGTGGTTGAGATCGGCCACACTCTTCAGCCGCAGGATCGCAAGGCGATTGGGCGCGTGATGTCGATGGATCCGGGCGTCGGCAACAATCTCGACATCATTGTCGCGACCGCTTCGCTCGAAGTTGGATTCAACGATCCGCGCGTCGGTGCGGTCATCCAGCACAAGGCACCGCGCGACGTTGCGCAATTTCTCCAGCGCAAAGGTCGCGCTGGCCGATCGCGCCAGATGCGACCTTGGACCGTTGCGGTGCTGTCCGACTATGGCCGGGACCGTCTCGCCTATCAAGGCTACGACCTGCTGTTCGATCCCGAGTTGCCGCTGCGTACGCTACCGATTGCTAATCGCTATGTGATGCGCATTCAGGCGGTCTATGCGACTCTCGACTATCTCAGCCAGATGCTGGATTCCTCCCGCCATGGAAGCGTGTGGCTGGACCTGTCGCGCAGTACCGACAACAATTACGATCGGGCGCGGCAGACAGCGCTTGCCGGCCTGATCCGTCGCATCCTCACCATCCCTGCCGAACTCGACCGCTATGCGTCCTATCTCGCCTCGGCGCTGAAGGTTGATGAAAGCGAGGTCACACCATTGCTCTGGGATCACCCCCGGCCGCTGATGACGCAGGTCCTACCGACTGCCCTTCGCCGGCTCGAGAGCAACTGGCGTGCCTGGGGGCAGCCGGGCGAGGATCATCAGGTCTTCAACTCGCCTCTACCTGAATTCGCGCCAGCCAACCTGTTCAGCGATCTCAACCTTCCTGAAGTCGATATCGTCTTGCCGCAACCGGGCGGCGCAACGCCCGAGCGGGTTGCTATGCCGATTGCGCAGGCCCTGCGCGAGTTCGCGCCTGGCCGGGTGTCGCGGCGATACGGCATCAGTCATGCATTCGAGCGTCATTGGTTGTGCCCCGCCCTCGACCAGAACCGCGAGCAGGCCGTGCCGCTGGAGCCGCTCGCCCGTCTCGAACGCCTCGGGGATTGGCGCATCAATGTCGCCGATTCAATTCAAATGGTTCCCGTCTATCGGCCGCGTGTTCTCGAAGTCCAGTCACCGCCCGCTACTGTTGTCGATACGTCCAATGCCCGACTTCGCTGGCGCAGTCAGATTGTCGCCCGGGATCAGGGCTTAGTGCTCGATCCGCCGCGCGGTGGTCCCTGGACATCGTTGATCGAAGATGTCCGGTTCTACTCGCATGAAGGACTGAGCCCGATCGAGGTCCGCCGGATGGCACTTGGGAGTGACGCGGGCATTCGCTTTCGCGACGGCGTATCACTCCCCAAGGACTTCCACTTCGAATTTGATGGTGAAGCGGTCGCCCTAGGGTTCAGTCTTGCTGTCGATGCGATGTGCATGCGCCTGCGGTTCCCCGAGGCCTTGTGGCTGAACCTCGGAGCGGAGTCGGACTTGCGATATCGGGCGATGCGCACAGCGCGCTTCCACCATCAGGCATTGCACGGGCCGCTTGCCCAACGTGTAGAGAACCCGTTCGCGCGTGAGTGGTTGGCGCATCTTATGCTCGCAGCCCTCAGCAATGAAGCGATTGCGCGTGGGATCTCGTTGAGGGAAGCGGCCGCACGGTTGGCGGTCGGGAACGCCGAACTCGGCCTCGACCAGACGCTCAACATCCTGTTTCAGTCTGCGATCGTTGATGATGCCAATGCACAAGGCAACCAGCAGGACAAGCTGCGCCAGGATCTGGCCGGCTTCCTCGCAGACCGGCAAGTGGTGGCCAGCCTGTTTGAGTTGGCTGAGATCCTATGGACGCCGATCAACGCGGGCTGGGAGCCATGGCTGCGCGAGCGATACGCTTCGACCGTTGGGGCGGCTGCGCTCAGCGCCATTACCAGCCTATGTCCGCAAATCGACAGCGACAGTCTGGTCCTCGATGTGACGGCCGGGGTTCGGGAAGAGGATGACGTGCTCGCCGGCACGCCCGATGGCGAGATTTGGATCAGCGAGATGACGCCGGGCGGCAATGGACAAATCGAAGAGGCGCGGCGTCGCTACGTCGAGGATCCGCGGCGGTTCTTCAGCCTTATGACGGCGGCGCTACGCGACAATGACTTCTCGCTCAGCGATTATCAGCTTGGTCGCTTCCTCGCGGCGGTCGTGGAGGGTGACAGCGACGATCCATTGCCAACCGCGACGCGTGCGTTCCGGCATGCGTCAGGCGCGGTGGAGAGCCATGCGAGTTTCACTGCGTTGCGTCACGCGCTCGCGGAGGAGGGGTTCGTCACCTTTCATGCGTTCGTCGTCGCCCTTGCCAACCGCATTCTCCGGCCCGGATCGAGCAGCGACAGCGACGCCTTCTTCCTCGGCGCAATCCGGTCGTGGGACGCCGAGGAAGCGCGGCTTGGCATCGAGTTGGACGCCCGCGTGCTCGCCTACCGGCTCGCGCGCTCCGACGACATTGATGCGGCACTTGCCCTGGCCGGCATCGATCCGCCGACGGTCAATCCGGATCAGTGGCGATACGGCGTGATTTACGGACTGCTCTGGCCGCGGGGCGCCCATATCAGGCAATCGGGTCTTCGGCCCTACTCGCCATTTGCCGATCTGCCGCTGCCTGATCCGCTGCTGTTGCGGACCTATCTGGCGGAGGATGCTGCGCTCGTCGATCTCGAGGCTGACGGCTGGCAGGATCTTTGCCTTGATCGTCTCGCCGACGTCGGCGCGGCGACGTTGGTCTGCCCGATGGCGGCTTCACCTTTGCTGGCGGACGCTCTGAGCTTTCTGGCGACCAATCCGGTGCAGTCCGGCTATCTATCGGTTTTTGCCCGCGTCCAGGCGGTGCGACGGGTGGAGAACGCTTTCCATGTAGATCTCGATGTCGCGGAGGCGCTGCAATGAGCTTCGAGACACGACGGATCTTCAAGAGCGCGGTGACGAGCCAGAATCTCATTCGTGAACTCCTGCAAATGATGCTCCTCGGCGAACTCCTTGCGCCGGGCGGAGAGCGCGCCTGGCTGGTCAGCCCCTGGATCAGCAACGTGGTGCTATTTGACAACCGCGCAGGCGGTTTCGGCTCAATCAATCCGGAGTGGGGCAGCCGCGAGATCAGATTGGTCGAGGTTTTGACCGACGTCATGGCGCGCGGCACGGCACTCGGCATTGCAACGAGTCTAGACGATCACAACGATCCGCTCATCGATGCGCTCACGACGGCAGCCGACGAGGCTGGTCTCACCGGCAAGTTGTGCGTCGTCCGGCGACAGCATCTTCACATCAAGGGCTTGCTACTCAAACGAGGCCTGCTCACCGGGTCGATGAACCTCACCTACAACGGCCTCGAATTAAACGACGAGATGGTGGTCTACGACACCACGCCGAAGACGCTCGCCGAAGCGCGGATCAATTTTGAATCATATGTGGGCGCGGCCGCATGATCGAGCATCTGCCCGAGAGTGAGCAAGAATGGCTGAAGAGCTTCTTCGCATCTCCGAACGAGCTGAGTTGGAGGTCGCTTCTCGGCGGCTCCGCTCCTGCGGAACAGGCGGATCAGATTCGGCGATGGCTCGCCCATCTCGGCGCTGATAGGGCCAACGCACCGCTGGTT
This sequence comes from Ensifer sp. LCM 4579, assembly GCF_001854885.1. Classification (GTDB taxonomy): domain Bacteria; phylum Pseudomonadota; class Alphaproteobacteria; order Rhizobiales; family Rhizobiaceae; genus Sinorhizobium. The sequence continues at coordinate 58,722 of NZ_MDDV01000002.1, forward strand.
CTTCCGTTCGTGCGCGGCGGAGAGGTGACGGGCTGGTATGCCACCACGCAAGGGGTCGCCGGCGGATTTGAGCTCGGGGACGAACTCAAAGCGTGGCTCGGGCCGACGTGGCTAAGCCGCTTCGACCGAGTGCCGAGCGATGCCGCCGATCCGATGGCGGCCGCGCTTCGCGGCCGCTTTGGTGGGACTGTCTATCGCTTCACCGGACCCGATGCCGCAGCAAGGCGGGCGATCGCCGGTCGCTTAAGTGATTTTGCCGCGCTTCTCGAGCGAAAGCCGCGAGTGACACGCGCGCAGATCCGCCCGGTCGGAGTGATCCGTGGCGACTTCGAGCGCGCGCTGCTGGCCGGCGACGAGACGCAGGCCGAGGCAATGATCGCCGAGTTGAAACAGACCGGACGCCTCAACGAGGAGAACCTCAAATATCTCGACGTGCGGCTGAGCGCTGGCCTCGGGCTCTGGCCGCAGATCGCGCGCGATCACTGGCTCATCAAGACGCTCGCGGATATTGCCCTTCCGCCGCAGATTCTCGCAGACTTGATCGAGGCGCTTTACCGCACCTATGTCGACGAGGCTGAGGCGAGTGGCGATCCGGCCGCGCTGCGCGAAGCCTTCATCGCTCACGTCGCAACACCTTATCCCAAACTGTTTGCATCGCGTCGGGGCATTCGTGCGCCACGCGTGGTCAAGGCGTTCGCGCTGTTCGAGCAGTTGCAACCGAGCCCCGACCCTACGATCGTCGCTTCGCTCCTCGCGCTGTTGCCTGCAGGAACGGACACCGCTGTGTTCGAGCCGGCTCCTGTCATAGAGGCCAAGTCCCCGTCTGCCTCGACGTTGGACGAGGCGGACGAAGCTTTTGACGACGGGCAGATCGATCGCGCTTTCGAATTTTACATGCGGCTGCCGCCGAGCAGGAAGACCATTAGCAGGTTGGTGTCCTGCGTGGGGACGATCGGAACCGACGAGGCTCGGGATCGTCTCCTTTCGCTACTTGAAGGCTCCGATCCGGCGATCCTCGATTCTTTGGCGCCTGCCGTCGCGGCGAAGATCGAGAGCCTGAGGCTGTCGCAGACAGCCGATTCAGCGCCCGCGCAAGCCCAACCGACGCCCGCAGCCACGCTAAGCCCGTGGTTGCGGTGGGCGGAGCAGTTGCAGGCGGGGCGAAATCTCGTAACCGCCGAGCGCGACGTGCAATCCGCTCCGACCAACTGGGATGCATCAGAGATAAGAGAAAGCAGTGCACTCGCCCAGCAGTTCGCCAATATCATCGGCGGTCTCGATGGCGAGGGCAGCGCGATCGCTCGCGCTGCCGTTCCGCAGATCTTCGCAAGCTTCTTCCCCGACGACGTGAAGGCGTCGCCGGCAGCAAAGCCGATCGCGTCGTTGCTGTTCCTGCTGATCGCGATGGATGGCACGCTATCGCGGATGGACCTCGATCTGCTCGCACAGTTGACGACGCTGCTGATAGAGCAGGGATTGTCATCATCCGAGTATGTGTCGCTGATGGGCGATCTCGAAGATGTCCAGAATCGGATCGGCTCCTACGCCTATCTGCCTTGGAGCCTCGATGTGACCGAGGCGCTGGCGATCCTTCCCAGTCCATCGAATCGGGCGCGCGACGCCCGGCTGAGGCTGTTCCTGCAGGTGCTTCACCAGGCTGCCGGCTTTGCCCATCGATTGGTGCCAGCGGATCTTGTTTCGATCGAGACGCTGGCGAAGGACTATGGCGTCGGGTCCGAGGCAATCAGCGCCCTAAAACGCAAGCAGAACGGGGATGACGCTGCCGCCGCTGCTCTGCCAAACCTCAAAGGCAAGACAATCGGCATCTACACGCTGGCGGAAGCGGCGGGCAGCCGAGCAAAGACGGCGCTCGAAGAGTTGTTTCCAGGCTGCAAGGTGGCCGTGAATTCCGATCTGGTCGCGACGACGCAACTGACGAACCTTGCCAAGGCCGCCGACCTGTTCGTCTTCGCCTGGAAGAGCAGTAGCCACCAAGCCTTCTACTGTGTGAAGGATGCTCTGGCTGGCAAACAGCCGATCTGGGCACCGGGCAAGGGAACGGCCAGCATCCTACGGGCAGTCCTCGATCGTCTCAATTGACGCGAGTTCCCTTCAACCCGGCTCAGAAGCGCCTGACCATCGAGTCCATCGCGGCCGTTTAGAAGGTTCGGGCTGGCCACGAGTACCTTTTGTTTTGCTCGACGACCAGCTTTCCCGTACTCCGAGTTAATGCAGGCTTTGTGCGTTAAGCAAGGTTACGTCTTGTTTGACCCCCAAGAATTCAGGTTCCCGCTAGTCTCTTCTGGTGAGAAGATAGCTGATCTGCTTGAATGACAAGCGACACCGCAGCATCGAAGGTTGCGGCTTGAAGGGTTTCAAAGTTTGCCGCTTGCAGTTCCCACTTTGGTTGGAATGCGCCAGGAACATAGATTGTCGTTAAACCGGCTTCGCTGGCTGGCTTGATGTCGCGGGTAAGTTGGTCACCGATCATGTAGATCGTCTGCCCATTCTTCGCCAGTCTACTCACCCGCTTGAACATCCGCGAGGTTTTAGGCGCTTCAAATATCCTCTCAATATACCCGCTCAAGCCGTGGTGCTCGATCGTACGAATGACCCGTTTACGGCTCCCCTCGGTCAAGACGACAGTCCTTGCTCCGGCCGATGCTAAGTCGCGAAGGCCAGCAAGAACACCTTCCAAAAGATTTGGCTGAGTCGCAATCATGTCGAAGAATGTCCGCTCGATCTGCGATATGGCCTCAGGTGCAAGACCGCATTGCAATCCGTCGTTCCAAGCGCGTCGTACGGCCTCTTGCTGGGACAAGCCTTGAAGACCGAGAGCCAGTGCATTCACGAGAAGTCGTGGTGGATAGCGAAGCCCGAGATGGTGACTTTCCGCAAGCGCCTGGTCGAAATTCCTGACGTAGCTCAACCGGCCTTCGACGGGGCCCGACGTTGCTAAGGCCTCTTCCACGCCTGAGAGGAGTGCAAGCTGCGCACGCGCGAAGACACCGTCGGTGTCCCAAAGCGTGTTGTCTGCATCGACGAGGACAAGAGTTCCCGCGAGACCCTTATCAAGGCGACGTGCTGCAGGGCTGACCATTTGCTGCAGTGGAGACATTGTTTCCGCCCGTGACGCACACCGTGGATACCGGTGTCTCAATCCGAATCACCGGATTAGACTCCTTTTTTGCCGGCGGCACAAAGGCAAATAGAAGAGCGGTCACAAAAATCCAGAAGAACAGGACCTTGATAGCCGATGATTGCAGGCGCTGAGCAGGCTCCAAAAACCTTACCTTATCTGCAACTTTGGCGGCGATAAGATACGTTTCAAGAATGTAGTTCTTGAGATATTCGACTTTCAATTCGGGGGCAGTCTTTATGGCATCAGCGGGGTCAACAAAAGCTCTTGCCCATCTGTTTGGCTGAGTGCGCGAGATCGGCATCCAGAAAAGCATCGACACGGGGGGCTTGTCTCTCGCAGCGGCTCTGGGGTAGCGAAACCGTGCCCGGATCGCATGAAACGTTACCAAAGCCCCGGCAGTTGCGAACAACGCGAACGACGCGAATAGCAAATAGCTGACAATGATCGCTACGCTGATGGCCGACAGCGATCGATCGGTCCAGGCGATCATAGAAAGAGGGTAGCCATCAGCAAGGCGGTTGAAGGCCAGTCCGGAAAAAGCGGACAGGAAGGTGACGATCGTCAGCAAGCGGGTCGCTTTACCGTCCTGATAGTCAGTTTGGGCTGTGACCTCATCGAGCGACTCTCGTGCAACCTTCAATGCGTTTTCGATGTCGTCAGGTCCAGGCGCCAACTGCTTTAGTTCCGCACTGATCGCCTCGATCGCTTCCTTGTCTGTCAGGGTCCGCAATTTGCCTGGAGCACGGTTGTCGTCAGCCCGAGGAAAATAAGAAAGAGATTTACCACAGATGGCTTCCCAAACGGCCTGTGCGCATCCCAGCTTGTCCTCGGCTTCGGTTGTCATGCTGGAACGATCCCCAATCTTCGGTCGCGGTTGCGGATCCAAAACAGAGCTGGAAGCGCGGCTACAACCATGATCAATTTGCCTACAACCTGTCCAGCCAGAAAATCGAGTGAACCGAAGGCAAGCCAGAGGAACATCACGCTGTCGACAACGAGACCCGCAACGCTGCTCGCGAATGCTGCCTTGACTAGCCCCTTTTTCTGTAGGGGCGTGAATACAAGGAGGTCGGCAAGCTCGGACGTCAGAAACGCACTGGCCGAGGCGAGTGCGAGCGCTGGCGCCGTAAAGATCGTTGACAAGAAGGCGCCCACGATGATCGCTCCAAATGCCCAGATGAGCCCGAGACGCCGCTGAACCAGATCGCGCAGGACAAGTGCCAGACCGACGAGAAGGACACCGCTTGGAGCCGTCAGGCCCGGTCCGACGGGGATAAGGCAGGGTCCGCCCGGCACACAGACGGTGCCGACATGGCCGATCATGTAATTTGCAAGTGGGATGCAGGCGGCAAAGCCAGCCAGGAAGATTCCGCCCTCGATCCACTGCCGGTTTCGCATATTCATCTCTGTCACACTTCTAGTGCCACGAATTGCTCGTAGCCCTTTGCCCGCAGGTCACAAGCAGGGCAGGTGCCGCAGCCGTAGCCCCAGTCATGAAACGCACCGCGTTCACCGAGATAGCAGGTATGGCTTTCCTTCACGATCAGATCGACCAGCATTTTACCGCCGAGATCTTTGGCCAATTGCCACGTTGCCGCTTTGTCGATCCACATCAGCGGCGTATCGAGGACAAATCGCTTTTCCATTCCGATATTGAGCGCGACCTGCAGGGCCTTGATCGTGTCGTCACGGCAGTCGGGGTAGCCAGAGTAGTCGGTTTCGCACATGCCGCCCACAATGTGCTTCAGTCCGCGGCGATAGGCCAGCGCCGCCGCAAAGGTCAGGAAGATCAAGTTGCGGCCGGGGACAAATGTATTGGGCAGGCCGGATGCCGCCATCTCGATCTGCATTCCGCTTGTCAGCGCAGTGTCGGAGATTTCGCCGAGAGCGGCGAGCGAAATCGTATGGTCGTCCCCAAGACGATCCGCCCAGACAGGATTGAGCGAACGCATCTGAGTGCGCAGCGTGTCGCGGCATTCGAGTTCGATCCGATGGCGCTGACCGTAGTCAAAGCCGACCGTCTCCACGCGCTCAAATCGATCGAGCGCCCAGGCGAGGCATGTCGTTGAGTCCTGGCCCCCAGAAAACAGTACTAGAGCAGTTTCCGACACTCTACGCTCCCTCTATTCGCCTTCATATTCTGCCCAGCAGGACGGTGTCTCAAACACTTTGACCGAGTTCAACTCATTGAGCAGCGGCTTGACCTTTCGCCAGACCCAGACTGCGATGTTCTCGGCCGTCGGATTTTCGAGGCCCTCGATATCGTTGAGTGTATGATGATCGAGGCTCTCGAGAACCGGGCCAAAGACTTTCTCCACATCAAAGAAGTCGATGACGAAACCCGTTTCGGGATCGACGGAGCCCTTCAGTTGTAGTTCGACCCGATAGGAATGGCCGTGCATGCGATGGCACTTGTGCGTTGAGGGTACGTGCGGAAGTCGGTGAGCGGCTTCGAATGTAAAGGCTTGGGTGATTTTCATGGGATCCCAATCATCTTGTGTGTCTGGAGGCTGAGACGCCAACGCGGATTCTCAAGACAGAATGCCGTCACGGCGGCAACATTTTCGAGTTGCGTCGGGCCGTCCATTGGCTGGAGGAAGTAATGCTCAAAGGCGACGTCAGGCAGATCGTCCGGAAGCAAGTTCGCCTGCGGATAGACGAGCTTCAGTTCGCTTCCCGACCTCAGATTGAGCGGCGCTCCGGCTTTTGGGCTGACGCAGATCCAATCGATGCCTGCCGGTGGTTCGATCGTTCCATTGGTCTCGATCGCGATCTCGAATCCACACGCATGAACCGCGTCGATCAACTCTGTATCAATCTGGAGCAGCGGTTCGCCGCCCGTAAAGACAACGTATCGCCTGCTTTCCTTGTTTCCCCAGGTGCGGGCAATCGCTGCAGCAAGCTCCGCTGCATCACGAAACTTGCCCCCTCCCTCGCCATTCGTACCGATGAAGTCCGTGTCGCAGAACTGGCAGACGGCCTTGGGGCGATCCTCTTCACGGCCCGACCAGAGATTACAGCCGGCAAAACGACAAAATACAGCTACCCTGCCGGCTTGGGCACCTTCACCCTGGAGCGTTTTGAAGAGTTCCTTGACCGCGTAGCTCATCAGGTCCCCGTGATCTTCTGGCGTGGTTCCTCCGTGCTCACCTGACCCTCGTTGCGCCGGCGACGGACGTCAGCACGAACGATTCCAACGAGATATTGTGCAAGCGTCACGATATCGCGGTTGACGTTCTGCACCGACTTCCAATTTCGTTTGTCGTTTTCCGCGAAATTCCATTCGCCGGACGTCCAGGCGGTGTTGTCCACCAGACAAGCAAGGCCCTTGGCGAAATCATCGAACGTTCTGGCGCCGTCAAGGAGCACGAGAATTTCCATGACATAGCCGAGGGACATGATGCCCGCGCCGTGAACAAGGCGCGACGTCTTTGGCGTGTGGTTCTTCCATGCGTCCTTGAAGACATACTGAACCGCTCGGTAAAAATCGCTGATCAGCTTGAAGCAGAGGTCGGTGCCATCGGGTTCGCGGATCAATTCACGCATAACGCCGTCGCTCAGCGAATTGATAATGACGCGCTGGATCGCCGTATCTCGAATGAGGCCGCCCGGGTTTGTGTGCTGGTAGACTTGACCCTTGAGCGACGATTGTTCGTCATAGTTTAGACGTGCGGCGATATCAGCGGCGACCGAACGATCACCAAGCCGGCGCGGCAGGCCGGTCACGGTCGGCAGCAGTTCGTAGATCAGCGATTTCGGCAACGGCCGCGTATTGTTTATCAGGACGAATTGTCGGCGCAGTTCTTCGTCGTCGCGGCAGATGATTGCCGAGACGAAGACCTGGAAGTCCTTCTCATGGACCTGGCTAAGCGCCGTCAAACGCTGCTGGCCGTCCACGACCATGCCCGGCGCTCCGGGCGCGATGTCGATCTCGACCATGCATCGCCCGTCGGCACCCTCGTCGCTGATCTCGACATTCGTTGTAAACGCCACAACAATCGGGTTGGGCAGGATCGCCTCCGGCTTCTCGAGATAATCTCGGATCTCCCGAATATGACCAGCAATCTGCGGACGCTGAAACCCGCTCAATCCGCCCTCGGCATCGCGCGCGACCCGTTCGATGACCGCAAATTTCTGCAGGTCAGACGCTAGCGCTGCAAATGAAAGGACCGTGTGCGCTTCGCTCTGTCTGGCTCTGATCGCTGGAAATTTGAGTATCGTCATTTCGCCCGCTATTATTTGGAAGTTGGTCAACAAGAGCGTTGTAGACGCCCAGATTATGGATGCCGCGTCGCTTGTTCCGGTTGCTGGCCCGAAATATCACGACCTCGATCGAAAGTGCTGAGCAGATTGGGCACGAACAGCGTTTCCACGGCTTGTCGCTGAGGGTCCGTTTGTACCTGTCCCTGAGATCTTTGACCGCCTTTGCGCCCGGCAACTCGGCAATCGTCGCGCCCATGACCGCAGGCGTTGCATAGGCGAGCACCGTGTCGAGAGTCTCCTCGAGCTCCGCTTCACCACGGTCATAGGACCTCAGCGCGGCGAGCGCACTCTTCTCCATAGAGACGAGTTGCTCTTGATTGAGCGCGCCACGCTTTGCAAGTCGCATGAGTTTGGGATTTTCAAGCGCCTGCGGCACGCGGATTGCGGTGTAATAGTCGAGTCTGCCCGCCTTGTTCGGCAGGTAATAATTCGCCTTGGCGTCCTTAAAAGCCCGGATCAAAGGCGAGGTCGTATCGAAACTGGTGATGTTGAAGGAGCCGAACGTATCGATCTCGTCGGCCTTCGCAAAGCCGAGGATATGGAGACGTATCCGGTCCGGAATGACGTCGCGAATTGCAGCAAGGCAAGCCTTGATCTGCGATGCCTTCAAAGGCACGGTACCACCGAGAGCGAGATAATCGTAGCCCATCGCGACTAGTCGGCGCGCTCCCTCAGCCATGCTTCCAGGGGACCATCCTTGAATGACGCCCATCGGGGTAAATCGGTTCGACATATGCTGGGTCGAAGTCCGGAACGCGGATGCGTTTTCAAGCGTGATTTCGAACCGCCGACGAGCTTCTTCCGTCCCGCCCTCGGAGCCTTTCAAGCTCTCGTCGAAATCGAAAATAATATGGTCGACTGAGCATCCATGTGTGAAGCGCGCGTCATCATAGAATTCTGCGGTGTCGTCGGGCGTGTAGGGCGGCTTATCTTCCTTGTGATAAGTAAAGGCGCCACAGTCCCCGAAGATCGGTAGATCTTCGAATTGCGGCTTGTCGAGCCGTAGAAACTCCCGCGCGCCGACCCTGCGAAAACGCATCGCCTGCGCTTCGGTATATTTCCCGCCAACAGCCGCGCCTCCGACGATCCCGCGCGAGACAAGCATCCCCTTATAGGGGGCGTAACCCATAATCTCGTGAGGGTAGGCGTCATCCCAGTAGGGCGTGCGGCCCTCCGAGTATCGGTCTCTGACGAAGTCATAACCCGGATCAACGTGATCGAGACTGTCGGCGAAAATGAACTTCATCGTGCCGGCCTCGATAGCTTGCGGTCGAGTTGCATCAGGTGATCAGCAAGCAGCCGGTTATGCTGCGGCGTTCCCTGGATTTCATTCCACTGCAGGCCAAGACCCTCCCATGTTCCCTCTGTCCAGGCGCAAAGAGGTGCGATCCGCTGCAACGCCTCTCTGACTTCGGTCTCCGGTGTTGCTGAACTATCCGCACGCAGCATCACCTGATCCATCAAAGCGCCCATCGCCTTGATGCCGGCGGAATGCATCAGTCGGCTTTCGCTCGGTTGCTTACCCCAGGCCTCTTGAAAAACGTCGCGGACGGCAGACCAATAAAGAACGAGCGCATCATACATAGCGTCGGGATTATAGGCTTCTGCCGCGAGATACTGACTCAATGCGCCGTAGGGGCCCTTGAGGTTCTTCTTAATCGCGTCAATCAAAGCCGTATCGTTGACGACGCTCTGGTCATTGCCGGTATCGGAGGCGCGGCGGATCAAACGGTAGAAAGGCGATTTCTGTTGTCGGTTGAGAAGGTTGCACAACTCGCTCGGCAGGCGATTGGCCGCCAGATCCTTCGGCAGCAACGAACCTACCTCCGGGAGGAGTTCGTTAATCAGCCTGACGTCGAGGGCTTTGACCTTGTTGACAAGAATAAACTGCTCGCGATGGACCTGCACGTCCTGAGAGACGAAGCCGACCACCGGGACCGGAAAGCGGCTATTCTTAGCTTTCGCAAGTGCCAGGGAACGCTGCTGGCCATCGACGATCCAGGCCGCGCGCTCTCCATCCTTCCTGATAGGGATGTTGAGCGTTCCCGATTGGCCGACCTCGGTCAGTCCTTTCGGCTTCGGTCCTCGAGACACGTCAAACGTGACGTCGGAAGAAAGGGCGAGCGTGATGGCGTTGGGAAAGAGAACCGGGCCGCTGTCCAGAAATTCAACAATCGCCTTCACGTGGCTGCGGATTTCCTTCCGCTGAAAACCCTTAAGGTCCTTCTCATCACGGTGAATCCGACTGATATCAGCAATCCGGGTGAGGTCCGAGCCGTGGAGAAAAAAAGCGTAAACGTCGACGCCGTCGCCCTGCTGCGTCTTGACTGCACGTACCATGAGATTGTTCTCGTCAGTCATACGCCTTGTTCTTCCCGGATCTCGGCCGCCAGCTTTGCGAAGCGCTTTTGCTCGCAAGCGACGTTTAATTCGTCTCGCAATATCCGTAGGAGCTTGGTGGAACGACCGCCGGCACGCGACCAGTGATCACGAACGATCGATTTGAGATCCGCGTCGGAAACTCGGACACCGGTCTTTGTGACTGGACGTGTCCACTTCGTCATCGAATCCTCAGCCAGGTTGCGATGAATGTCGATCGATGCCGCTGGAGCCTTGACCAATATTTCTTCCGCGAAATGGCGAGCCGCACGGGAAGCAAAATCTGATTTTGTCCCAGGCAAGGGGCTCTCGGGGCCGTCTAAACGATCGTCATAGGGAAGTCTAAATCGTTCGAGGCGCGGGTCCAGATCCGGCACATCACGGCCTCCGACGATCCTCAACTTGCTGCAGTGTCCATCCGATAGAAGGGCCAATGTCGGTGCGATCATTCGCAAATACGGGGAGGGGAGGCCGATGACGACGACCGGACTGGCCTGCTTGATCACGTGAACCATCGCTTTGGAGCCGCCTAATGCCGCCCACCAGTCGGCTTCAGAGTACTCGCCATCGAGCTTGCTCATGACGCAGTCGGCGGTCCCCTTCGAAACCGTGAGGTTATAGGATGGCACCTCGTCATTCCCTTGAACGAGGCCAAGTCCGGCCGAGACGACATAAAGGTCGGCTCGGATATTCTGGGTCGCTTTGACAGCTTCAAAAAAGGATCGGCCGCAATAAAGATCTTTTGCAGGGCGGGTGACCTTGGCTTGGCTGAGGCGGCCGGCCCAAGCCTTGACCACCTCGGAGAGCTTGCCGGCTGGCAAGTCTCGCGCACAAAGCAAGGGGTTGTGGGTAACCCGCTTTCTCTGAGTGCAGGCGGTGAGAATTACGGTCATAATGGTTGTCTCTGTGGTCGTTACCCGGTTACTGGAGCAACCAAATTCTGATTTCCAAGTAACTGCGCTGTAGCGTTTTGGTCAATACGGAAACTGCAGATCTCGGCGACGGTCCCCAAATTAATGCAGCGCGCTCTATCACGGGTGGTGCAGTTTTTATATCGTGGTGGAGTTACATCTTCATGCCGACGCCTATCCAGGCTACTGCTGCGAGTGAACGACCAAAGCGTCTAAATGCGTCGGTTCAAGGCGTAGAAGTTGGCCCGTTTGGTATTGTGCAGAGGGGTAATCTCGTCGGCGTTGCAGGAGAAATGCCCACACAGTACATGCAGCAGGCGTCGGGACCGAGCGCCGGAAGACCGAGATCGAGCGGTTCCCGACAGCCAATGAGCGCAAGCCTTCGCGAGAACGGCTGACTGGGAGGCAGCGGGAGGTAAGAGCGAGGTCATCTGGCGTCAGGCGAGGGACACCCCGGATCAGGCATCTCGGTCGTCTTCTGGGTCAAGAAGGTGAACCTTGCGACGGAACGGGGAGCCGGCGGTGCCAAACCTGTAGATGAGTTCACCCAGCACGATCTCGCTCTGGCGCGGATCAAAGCCCTGCTCGGTGAGCATCTCGACCATCTTGTCCCTGAACTTCTCGAGTTCCTCGTGCTGGTTCCTCTTGACCGCCTTGCTGATCAGCCAAAAGAGCGCCAGGCGAGCCACGTCGTCGCGTCCGGGCTACCTGGCCTTGCGATCGGCCTCGCGCAGCTTGCGTTGGCGTTCTCGCTGTTCGCTGTTGCGGATGTCTTCAGGTTTCCTGGCCATGCGGCTTCCTCGGCTGTATCCCTTGAGCCCATGCCAGCGTGTTAGATGTCGTCTTGAAGGTTGTCCTCTTCGCCGATCGCATTGCCGGTTCGCTGGTACCCTTCGCAGAAGTATCGGAAGTCGCAGGCCGCGCAGGTTTTCGCATCATCGCAATCGTCGACCCAAGTCTGTAAGATGCTAACAGCCTCATCTTCTTGTCGAACACAGGTTTCGATGTGCGCGACGGTGTTGTCGAATGCCCCGGTCGCAGTGAAAATACTCTGGTCATCGACCGGGATTACCCGAACCGCCCTCCGGAAAAGAAACTCGGGGCTGAATTGCGCGCGCGCTCCAGGGCGCCAGTTTTCGAGCATGCGCCGGTCGCTGTCGAGAAACGGGGCGACGTCGGTCCGGCCTGCACCGAGGGCTGCCCGCAGCGCGAGGAGGTCACCCTCGCTGGGGGCCAATTCGTTAATGTAGATGAGAATGCCTGCCGCCACGCGGCGGCTCCTACGCTGCTCATGCCGCAGCCAAGCGTAGGTCTGCACCTGCCATTCGCCATCAGTCCATTCTGCAGTGCTGGTGTCGGGCCGACGGGTGCCCTTGTAGTCTACGATCACCTCGAACTCGCCGGTTAGATCGGGGCACGCCGCCTGCACTGCCTGGCGGATTTGATTGCCTGATTCGGCTGACCCGAGTTCGATTTCGGTGAGTACGTCGATCACGCCAGTCAGCGCGTACTTTTCGGCGCGGTGCTCGTGGGGGACAGCTCCCGGGATGTCGCGCGTGCCTATGACTCTTTCCTCGGCCTCGGCGATTAGCGGAAAGAGGTGAGGCCCCAGCGTATTCACGGCCGCCGCGGCGCGACGGTAGGCGGCCAGCCGGGCCTTACGGCTGCGCGCCCGCTTATTCTGGTTGAGGAGAGATTCCTCGACTGGCCATCCAAGACGCCGCAGGTCTAACTCGGGAAGATCGTGTGGCGGCTCCTCGATCGGGTCGTCGAGTGTGAGGGGGGTGTAGGGGATAGGAAACGGGAGGTTGCCGCGGCTCTCCCACAAGCGGTAGACGTTCTCGAGTAAGCCGTGGATGAACTCGCCGTACCACAGTTGCACCGGGCGTGACGGAGGGAGCGCGCTACCGTTCTGGTAGCGGTATTGTCTGGCGCATCGCCGGAACGACAGCAGGTCGCCGGTGAGCGAATATTCGGGGACAATCCGGTCGGGACGCTTACGCGCGAGGCGCATGTCAGATCCTCGTGAAGGGCAGGCGGTCGGCGAAGACGGGCACAGGTCTAAGGTTGGGATTGCTCACCCAAGCCCAACTCTCGTCTCGCCTCCACGCCTTGGCTACATTCTTGATCGCGGAGCGGAAGGAAATGCCCTGCTCGCAGCCGACCAGCATCAGCAAACTCTGCGGTCGGCTGTACGCGACGTAGTAGAGCCGGATCAGATCCTCGAAGGTCCGCTGCATACCCGACCTGCGCTGGCGCGCGGGGCCGACGGGAGTGACGGTGGCGAGATCGTTCTCTAGGCGCACCACCGGACTCTCCTCTTCGGGGAACCGCCGGAAGCGGTTCATGCGGTGGTTGGTCCTGAAGTCGGAGGAGACGTCGACGATCACCAGCGGGAACTCCAATCCTTTGGCTTGGTGGATCGTCATGATGTTCAGCCTGTCGCGTGGCACGCTCGGCATGATCTCCTCGTCAACGGCGATTAGGTTCTCGGCGATCGGACTGAGTACGTCCCGGATGGCCCCGTTCACAGAACGACCCCGGTGGGGTTCGTCGCGCTGGATCGCGGCCTTGTAGCCTGAGAAGGTGGACGCCGCCGCGACGGTGCGGGTGATCGCCTCGAGGTAAACCTGCGCCTCTGGATCGTCCTGGAAGGGTGGAAACCACGGCAGGAAGCTGTAGCAGATGTCGAGCATGGGCCACTCCGTCTCGTCGCCCCGGCCATCGACCGCAAACGACTGCCACCGCCGGACCTTTTCAGAGAGGAGGTCACCGCGAGGTCCCCTCGGATTCAACGCCTGCATCGCCTGCGCGGCTGCCCGCCACGCGTCGAGGAAGACATTGGCTTCGTTGGTCAGGAACGCCTCGGTCTGCCTCGCACCCCGCATCCCCGGCGCCGGCGCGGGATCGATGCACTCTAGGAGCAGGCCGAGGAATTGCTGCACAATCTCGACGTCGCGCAGTGCGCGGCCCCGTGGATTGAATACCGCGAGGCCGCGCACCTCGAGTTGTCGACGGAGCAGTAGTGGGAGCCGCTCCTTTCCAGGCTGTCCAAAGAAAGATGCGCCCCGCTCGTTGACGGTGGATGCGAGAAACACGGCGTCGCCAAGGTCGCCACCATCCTCGGCGGCCATGATTGGCTCGGTGAGCGTGTCTTCGTGCGTCCGCGGTATGCGCCCTCCCTGCCGGAACACGCGATGCAAGAACTCGGCGAGGTCGGCCGCCAGCGTGTCCGCGTCCTGGCGGAACATTCCAATCACGCCGACGTCCGCCGGACCGGCAATGGAGACCACCCGCCGGTGGAATGGCGGCGGCAGCGGCACCCTGGCCGGTGCAAAATCGGGGTCGTTCTCGACATGGGCGGAGAAGAACTCGACGATCTGCGAGGATGAGCGGTAGTTATCCTCCAGGCACACCAGCGCGGGTTCCGTGCAGCCGAGTTCAGAGACGGCGCGCGCGCTGAAGTCGCGGAAGAGTTCGATCGTGGCGCCACGGAAGCGGTAGAGCGACTGATCGTCGTCGCCGACGACGGTGAGAGAGGCGCTGGTCCGCCGCACCAACTCGAAGTAGATCGCCTCCTGCAGAGGGTTGGTGTCCTGGTACTCGTCGACCATGAGCATGCGAAGCGACTGCATGCTCCTGGGGAGGCGGCCGACATTCAGTCGGTCGAGGAAGCGCTGCTCGAGCAGAGCGAAGTCCATCTGGTTGGTGCCAGCGAGGTGCGTCTCGTAGCGTTCCTTGATCCGCAGGATCGCCTGCCGGAACGCGGCGTCCGAATGCGGCCCCGCGTAGGCGGCCAAGTCGACGCGGTCCTGTACAAGACGGTCGATGATCGTCCGCACGATCTCTGTCGCCTCCCCGTTGTTGCGGACCGGATCACCCGAAAAACCATAGCGCCCGAGGTACGCTTTAAAGGGGTCACCCAGGTTTCGGAGTTCCGTCCATACTTCGCCACGGCGGTAGAGGATCGCACGGGCCGCGGACTGCTCGAGGATCACCGGCGGAGCCTCGTTAGGCTCGCGCATGTCCCTCACAGCATCCTCGCAGATGCTGTCGAGCGTTCCGGCTATGTACCGGTTCACGTCGAGCTTCGAGAGGTGGCGCACATGGGCCTCATCGCCCGCCTGGCTTGCGCGGGTTATCAGGTACGCACGCAAGCTCGTCCCCCACTCGATCAGACGCGAACGGATCTCGCGTCCCGCCTTCTCCGTGAACGTCGTGATGAGGATGTCCTCGGGCGCAATCCCGTCTACAAACGTGTACCGCAGCGCACGCAGCACCAGTGTGGTCGTCTTGCCGGTGCCGGGCCCGGCAACGACAAGGAGCGGGACGTCATCGCCTGCGCCGATTGCGTCCAGTTGGCGCTGGTTCGGTCTGTGTGTCGAAAGGGCTTCGGCGACGAGTGCCGGAAACTCCTCGAGGGTGGCCGCCGTGACGAAGTCGGGCACTTTGTCCTCCTACTCGCCGGCCAGATTGGCCGGCTGGCCTACTAGAACGATGTTTCCGAGAAAGCTGGGCTCGTCGGTAGCACATTCCACCGCTTTCCGAAAATCGGCAAGAAGCTGCTCCGCCTCCTCAATGCGCCACGCATAGGATCGCTAATGTACTGGAACTTCGTGAAGAAACTTGTCTCCGAGGACTTCGAAGACGGTGTGTTGAAGGCGATGGTCATGCCGAGCTTCCCTCGTATGCAGTTCGGTCGCGGGAGAAATTACACAATTGGCAATTGATTCTCACGCTTCGTCAATCAGGGATTCAAGTTGTCGCGTCACGGCGTCGCCGGATCGTGATGTTGGTGGTAAGAGGCCATTCGGAACGCTGCAAGGGGGATCGCGCCAGGTCCACTGCGTTTGCGCGGGCTTTGCGAAAGAGGGTGAGGCGACAGCAGGACGCTCCCCTAGGCCACCAGACCAGGGGGGCAGGGCCTGGGGGCAACGACTTCGGGATCGGCGCGGAAGATTTCCGCAGAATTAGTTTGGGAAAAGCATGACGGCACCCGATGCTAAGAAGCAGCCGGCCAAGTCTCCAGCGGAGCGAAAGCGGGACGAACGGCGCCGAAAGCGGAATGCAGCATGAGCGCTCACTGGAAGCGGGGCTAGGACGCACCGGTGAACTCGATCGCATACTTATCGATCTTAATTTTCACTATTTGAATATTGAACGGACTCAGTTCCTTCCTGCTTGTCATGGAGACACTGAACCAGCTTCAGGGCTAGAACCAGCTTCAGGGCTATACTCGGGGCACCGATGGCAGCGCCGGCCGCTGCTGCGCCGAGGTCGATGCCCGCACTCAGGTCGTCAACACCTTCGATGCGGAGTCGTCCCTGTCGCAGGCGATGTCCACACGGCTGGCGTGAAGCCATCCTCAACGCCGTGGGTGCCCAGCCGGGCGCATTCAAGGCCGCTCTGAACGGGGGTGATGGATGGCTGACGTTCTGACAGAGATCGAGGTCGAAGGCGGGAGAAAGGGCCGAACCGGGTCTTCGCGCCGATGGCGTTCGGGTTGGGCATGAGCATCCAGCAGTTCAAAAAGCTGACCGCAGAACAAAAGCGTTCGGCATGGAATGCCTACAACCGCCTAACTGGCCTGGTGCCTTCGATCGGCCGCGTCCTGCTGCCGATCACCGCGCACGCTCGCCTCGCGCATGCGTTCAAGGAATTCGTCGCGGAGTGCAGCCAGGATTGCCGCATGGGCCTCGTCGTTCTCCTCCTCCGGCGTCGTCCGGGGTGAGACCGTGTCGAGCGGTTTTGCGATGACACCGTTCTCTTCGGCGGCACCACCGTCTTCTTGTAGAACTCGCGGAATTCCGGCTCCTGCATCAGGAGTGCCACGTCGATGCGTTCCGGGGCCATCGCCAGCAGCGTCTTGCCCTGATTTGTCGCAACAAAGCGTCCGCGCGCGGGGGACGCGATCAAGCCGGCCTTGTTCATGTAGAACTTTGCCCAGTGGATGCGGTTGTGTAGTACTCTTTGACGTCCGCTCAGCAGGAACTCGTCCCGCTCTTCCGGCGTCAGACCCAGGTCATTGGAAATCCGTTCCGCGACGTCAGCGAGGCGGGTTTCGCCTGCGGCGGGGCCGAAGGACGGGAAGCATGAGGGTCTGGTATCGCATGGTCGAGTTCAAGCGGCTCAATGAAGACTTCTTCGGCGAGTAGTGAAGGGGATAATCGGTACAGAGAGCGGAAATCATTTCCGCTACCCTCAACCCTTGAACACCCGCTCACGATGATACTGGAGAAATTGGAAATGCGGCCGTTCGTCCGGCCGTGATGGGACGAGCAAGCGCCGCTCCGGATTGATGAGTCGCGTGATGGTGTCGGGCACGCCGCCATCTGCGATCAGTAAGCTGTAGTCATCATCAACCGAGATCAGCCCCCGGTCGAACATCCAGTGCACGGTGCCGGAGAGTGCGAGGCCGTTTCGCACGCTATCCGGGCCACCGTGCGCCACGGGGCGAATGTGCGCTGCCTGAACTTCCGATCGCCCGCCACCGTTGATGAGCTTGAGGCCGGTGACGGCGCAGGTGTCGTGATAGGCCGTCTTTATGGCTGCGGAGAAAGCGCGGTCCCGGAAGGGGCGTTGAAGCACCTGGGTGACGATACGGCGATCGATGCTGTCGGCCTCGTAGGGCATCTGCGGGTTGTCACCAAATCCGACGCGCGCTTCCTCGGCCGGATCCGGCACCGGCCGTTCGCGGTCACGCTTCCCGAGGACATGGGCGAAGCCGGCGCCGAGGATCAGGTCATACTCGGCGTCGGGAATGTTCCGGACGGCGCGGCCAAACGCGCCCTTGTTCGTCGAGCCATCCTCCTTGCGCAGGCCGCTCTCATAATAGTGCTCCGCTTCTTTGAATGGGACGGCATGATCGAAAGGCAGAAAGTCCTCTATCAGCGCGTAGAAGTGGTCGGGTTTCGATGGATCATCGATGATGTCGGCAATTCGCGCCGTCGCGAAATACGCCTGTCTGCCACCTGTCTTCATCAGGTCGCCGCTCGGACGCCTTGGTTCATAATAGACGATCCAGTCGCCGCGCGCCGCCTCGACCTGACGCAAGTAAGTCCGCGGAAAATGATACCGCTGTTCCGGGAGATCGTCGTAGGTCGGATCGACCTTGGTGGTGAGTATGGCCTTAGCCATGGGATGGACTTGCTCTCACTCTGCAAATCAGGCTGCGGGACCTTGTTACCAGGTGGCAGGCTGACTTGAAAAGACCCGGATGCTCCCGCCGTTTCAGCCCTACTTTAAGCGGACGGCACGCACGTATTAATTGTGCTTGTTGCTTGCGTTCGCGGAAGTGAAAATTTTTTGAATTGATACCGACATGAAGTAATTTAAGGTATTTTAAAGTAATTATTGACGCATAATTCAATGCGATACTTGGAAACAATTTATTGCAAAACTTATGATTGCTTTCCTATGGCCGACTGTTCTGAGATAATAGAGGGGTAAAGGCGATTATGCTTTTATGACCATCCCTCTTACATGGAGATAACCATGACCAAGACTGCCAACGCATCCGCTCTCCCGTCCGCCGCCCGCACGTTCTACGAAGCCAACGCTGTCGCAGAAGACATCAAGAGCCAGCTCGAAGAGACGGCCATGTTCCTCATCAGCGTTTCGCGCCGTTCGACCGAAGAGACCTTCAAGCTCGGCGAGCATCTTGAACGCGCAGCCGGGCTGCTCCCGGAAGGAACGTTGGAAAAGTGGGCCGTCGAGCGCTGCGGCTATACCGCGCGCCACGTCCGGACCCAGCGCGCAGTGTTTCGCAACCTGGCTCGCTACAAGGACATCCTGGTGGAACTGGCCGTCGGCCCGACGGTTCTTGGAAAGCTGAGTGCTGCGGAGCCCGAGCAGATCGRGCAGGCTATTGGCTTCGCCGCCCAGAACGGCAAGCTCAGGGTGCAGGATGTTGCCGCGATTATGGCCGGCTCGAAAAACGAGGCAGAGGCACGGCCGCAGATCGATCCGTACGATGTCGGCGGCCTTGACGGGCTCAAAGCGATCATTGCGATCAAGGTCCGGGATGGCATCAAATCCTTCGTCGGACACCTGGAGGAGATCCGCACGCACGTCAGTGAGGCGTTGCCGAAGAAGAACATCGTCAAGAAGACCCTCGCTGAAAAGACACATCTGACGGCACGCCTTGCCCACAAGGAACTTGAAAGTCTGGCGCAGTTCGTCAGGCCCTATCCTACGGCGGCATACGTGATCTCGACTAGCCCTCTCCCGAGCAAGACTGGCTGGGCCGCGGTCAGCGCGCTGCTTTACAAGATGGGGAGCGAAACGACCTGGCCGGACAAATCCGAACTCCGGACCTGGCTGGAAACGGAAGTCGTACCGATCCTGGAATGGACAACCTCAAAAACCAGCGCCCCGGTCTGGTCCGGTGCTGATACCAGTGAGGTGCTGAACGTGAACGTTCCGGCCGAGGTTGATGCGGACGGGCCAGTTCCTGCGGGTGTCACCGGCAATCCTGATGCGGTGGCGACGGGTGCCCCCTCAGTCGAAGAAAGGATGGGGGCTATTGCTGCGGCTTTTGGAGCCACTGCCACGATCGAGGTGCCCAAGCCTAAGCTCACACTGCAGGATGACGTTCCTTCCGTCGCTGAAGCTCTTTCCAAACCCGGAAAGCACCTGAAGCGTCCAGAGATCGTAGGCCGGATCAAGTCCGCGTCGGGCATTGCGACGACATCGACAACATCACCGGCCGCCACCGCTTAATGCGCTTGGCCGAAGACTGGATGGCCGGAATCTCGGCCTTCCCCTAAATATCCAGAGGGCCGCTTGTCGGCCCTTTCTCATGCTCGGCTTCGATCCGCGGTTGGACGGCAATGTTCTGATGATGAGGGGAGCAGACTGCCAGTCCGCCGGAGGTCAAGTTCGAAGCGTCATCGTGCCCGTGAGCCCGCCGTTAACTATGTACCGGCTTCGTTCTCTTTTTGCTGATCCGGGTCCTTGAGCCCGGTCGCCGGTCCTGCCAGGTTAGGGGCGTTCGGATGACCGGACACAAAGCGGCCCAAGCCGATGCTCGTAACATCGACAAGGGCCTGACCCTCAGCCTTCTCGTAAAAGGAATCGGGCTATGACCACGCATACTCTCTCTATCCCCGCCGGGGAAGTTCTCCGTTCGACCGCCGCGGCGGCATCTGTCTTCTCCCACCGCTCACTGGGCCTCGGCACCCGGAACGGCATCGGCGAGCCGGCGGCGCTGCGCCGCCATCCGCACATCATTCGCTTCGCCGAGGTCGAGGCCGATCTCGATTTGCTGATCGATCGCGCCATTGCCGCAATCGCCGACGGCGAGCCGATCGAGGATGATATCCTTGGGCACTACGTTCACATCGCCTCGCTCGTCCGCGCCGTCTCGTTCCGGGAAGGTAAGCTGCTTGAGCAAGCGGTCGAGCGCCTGGCGAAGGCCAATCCAAATATCACCGTCCTGACGCAGTCGCTGAAACTGCCGCTGGTCAAGGCGGCGCTCGAAGCCGTCTGCGGAAACGACTGGCAGAGTCTTGATGGGGTCAAACTCGATTGCGACGCGCCGGCGAAGGGCAGCTACACGCCCGACCTGATCGTCATCAACCGCGCCCGGCACACGGCCTATATCCTCGATCTCAAAAGATCGTTGGCGTCGTACGGCGACACCAGCCGTCTCGAAGAACTGAAGCTGAAGATGATGGCCTCGGCGATGGTTCTGCCGGACTGGCTTTACAAGAACCACAAGCGCATGATGGTCGACACCGTCGAGGTCGCGATCGTCGATGGCGCCAGCCGTCCGAGTGATCATGCCACCGGCATCTGGGCTTTGTCCGAGATCGACGAGTTGCTGGAAATCGACGGGGTCGCCGCCTGCATGGCGGAACTGCGTCTCCGCTTCGGCCGTCGTGTGCAGCAGCTTCTCGAAGCGGAAGCGCGCAAGGCGCTCGGTGTCATGGCGGCGGTCGCATTGGATGCCGCTCATCCCTCAATTATGGCGGGCAAGCCGCTGATCGCGCAAGAGCAGGCGATGACCGCGCTGGACGAGGACGATGGTCATTACGATCTCGGCTGCTTCGATGAGGATCAGGACGACGAACCGGAACCAGTCCGTATCCGGGTTGGCTTTGCCCGCCGTCCGCGCGGGCACTGACAGACTGCTAGCCCGGCGGCACTGATCGCGGCCGCGCCGTGACGCGGGCGGCCCGCTTCCCCCACTCCTATCCATTCCGACAACGCCGGATGCCGATGCGCTCCGGCTAGGAGACCGTTCATGTCCATCGATACCCACAGCCCGTCTGTGGCCGGCTTCCGCTGCGAGCCGATCACGACCGGTACCATCGCGTCGCCGTGCCTTCACAGCAGGCTGGCGGCTGTCCCCCACGTCGAGCCTGCCGGCATCGATCGCGCCCCGAGCCATACCGAGGACCCTGCCGTTCTGATTGGCCTGGCACTCGCCTTCATCAGGCAAGGCCCTTTGTTGGATGGCCTTGTGCCGGAGCCTCTGATGGTTCGGTTGGGCGCACTCGCTGATGATGGCGACCCGGCTTGCCGCCTGCTGCTCGACTGGCTGCGGAACCGCAACCGGGATTTTAGTCGGTCAGGGAACGAGCCTCTGACCCGATGGGCCCCACTTGCTGTGTCGGCTGAAATCCATCGTCTGCGTCGGTCGCTGCGTGAGCGTGTGCTGGCGGCTTCCACGAAGTCCGGCCATGGCGACGGTCGAAAGCGCCTCCGGACACGTCCGCGCGATCCAGTGCAGAACTCCAAAACGGCAGTTATTGCCGCGCAGACGGGAGGGCGCACCGATGGATAAGGTCGCCCGTCTGTTCGTTGATCGGCTTCGGCATCTTGCCCGTCGCGAGGCGCGTCGGATCGCGTTGCGAAACGGCCTGCTCGAGGCCAGGATCGTCGATGTCGATGGTCATTTGCTCTGCCGCTACAGCCCGGCCTTCGACACGACAACACTGACCGGCGACCCGGTTCGGGATGGTGTCTGGTTCCGGCGGAACCTCGGCGCGGGGCTTGTCGTGCCGAAGGAGACGAGCAAGCCAAGTTCCGACACTGGCGACGATGTTGCCGTGACGATGGAGACCATCGATGTGATGCCAGCCTCGCCCCTGGTTGTCTTCCCGCGGAAACGTCGCCGCGCAATCGCAGAGGAGGTGACGCTGGGCAACGGCATCGATCGGCGCGCTTACGCGGTCGGCCTTGTGGATCGGGCAGCGGCAGCGCCGCTGGTCAGTCATGTCGTGGCGGCCCTTGTGTTGGCGCGCGCGGTACGGAGTAGCGGCAGATCGCTTCGGGAGATCGTTCACACCCTGATCCATGTGACGCCGGTCGTCACGCTCCACGCTCCGCTCGATGGCTTCGAGCGGGAAGTGCTGCGGCTCCTGGAGAAATCCCGACTGGTGCCTGGCGGTCCGTTCGCGATCATCGATGCGGACCAGATGTTCGACGACAACCACTTCGATGTTTACGAAGGGGAGGTTCGCAAACGTCTTGTGGCATTCTCGGGCGCCGGCGTGCATCGCGTCACCGGTAATGCCCTGCGCCGGCGAATGATCAGCGCGCTGTCCCGCGACTTTCCGATCCTTGCCATCGCCGAAAAGCGATCGGACATTCCCTCCCTGCTGCGGATCTCAGCCGATCTATCGCTGGAGACGGGAAAGCTCGATCGCAAGTTCGTCGCTGATCTGCTCGAAGTGCTCTATCCGGACACGCCGATCGGGAGACTGGGGCTGCCGTCGGATTCCGATGCGCGCTGGTTGTCGCTGGAGGATCTGGTCCTTGTCTTTCGACCGGGGCGGCATGTTCGAGACGCCCTGTCTGTCGTTGCCACGCTCATTGAACGCAATCGCGGAGACTTCGAGGAAGAGGACGGCGATGGCGGCGGGGGTGGCGACAAGGCATCCGGATCGAAGCCTTCCAGCACCTCCACGGAGAAAGGGCAAGGATCGGACGAGAAGCCGAAGCCCTCGGAAAGCGAAAGCAACGGCCGCTGGAAGAAGGACAGACCCTCGGGCGCCGAAGTTATCCAGCCGGAGCCTTTGCTGACGGCTGACGAGACCGGCCACAAGCCGCCCGTGACTGTTGAAACACTCTCCGGATTTGGCAAGGCAAAGGACTGGGCGCTCGATCTTAAGGCGGACCTCGACGACTACCGGGCGAGCATCCTCGCCTGGTCAGAGATGAGCACCAAGCTGTTGCTGTCCGGCCCCCCCGGTACTGGCAAGACGACCTTTGCCCGGGCGCTGTGCAACAGCCTGCAGGTCCCGCTGGTCGTCACCTCTGTGTCGACTTGGCTGCAGGGCGGCCATCTCAATGACGTGATCGAGAAGATGGCGAAGACCTTCATCGAAGCGCGCGCCATGGCGCCGTCGATCCTGTTCATCGACGAAATCGACGGCATCGGTAAGCGGCAGCCGGCCGAGCGAGAGTATGCCGACTACTGGAATGCCGTCGTCAATAAGGCGCTGGAACTGCTCGACGGCGCCGTGAAATCCGAGGGATTGATCATCGTTGGTGCGACCAACCGCCCAAACGATATCGACGAGGCGATCAAGCGCTCCGGGCGGCTGGAAACACATATCGAGATTCCGAAGCCCGACGTGTCGACGCTCGCGGAAATCCTAGCCCATCATCTCGGTGACGATGTGAAAGCACTGATCGGGGAGTCGGTATCGGACACCCGGCCAGACGCCGATGATGGATTCTCGCTGAGGAAGATCGTCGCCGACCATCTGAAGGAAGAGGCAGAAGACGAACGAAAAGGAGCGGGCCGATGACCGAGCCGCAGAACAGCAACACGACGGAAGCGCCGGCAGTCGCGCAGCCGGGCAATCCCGTCGACGTGATCCTAAGGCGTCTGGCAACGCGGGCGATGGGACTGACGGGTGCGGATATCGAGCGCATCGTCCGCGAGGCGCGGCTGAAGGCGCGTCGCGGCAAGCGGGGGATCCGCTACGAGGATATCGAAGACGGCATCCGCGGCAATCGTCCGCCCGTGCCCTACGACTTGCGCTGGCGTTTCGCTTTCCACGAGGCGGGGCATGCGGTTGTGCATCACGCTCTCGATCTCGGCCCCATTCGCGGCCTCAGTATTGATACGCCAGAGGGCGGTTACAACCTGGTCGGCTTCCATCTCTCGGGCACTGGCTCTCGCGACTGGTACAACAACATGATCACGATGCTCATGGCCGGGCGGGCCGCTGAGGTGCTGGTACTCAAGCGGGTCTCAAGCGGTTCGGGTGGAACCGACGACAGTGACTTGGCGCGGGCCACGCGGATTGCCTTCGACGTGGAGCGGACGCTTGGCCTCGGGACGGAGCTTCCGCTACTCTATCGTCCGCATCACGATCCGGGCGCGGTTGTCGACCGTGACGCCGAATTGGCCGCTCGCGTTCATGCCAGGCTGGAAGATGCGCTCGATCGGGCGGCGGCGATCCTCAGGCGACGCAGGTCGACTTTCAACGCCCTCGCCAAGGCGCTGTTCGAGGCCCAGGCGATGGATGAGACGGCGGTGCTGCAAATCCTGACAGACGGTGATCTGCCGCCCTAAAGCTGATAGTCATGCGACCGATGAGGAGAAGCGGAGTGCAGGATGAGCGTCGCGGTTGTCGCCCATTGCGATTGGAGCATGGAACAGAAAAAGCGCTGGATGGCTGTGGCTATCAAACGCGGCGGACACTGGCATGTTCAGCCTTCGGAACTCGTCGGTGACACGTCGAGCTTGGTCGACCGGCTGCAGCGTCGCGCCGTCCATCCTGGCGCGCTTCTCATCGGCTTCGACTTCCCCATCGGCCTGCCGGAGGCCTATGCACGAGCAGCCGGCATCGGTTCTTTCCGGGAGGCACTGACGTCATTCGGCTCCGGGATCTGGTCGGATTGGTACAATGTCGCTGATCATCGCGACCATATCTCGCTGCAGCGCCCGTTCTATCTCGTCCGCCCGGGTGGCACGGCGCGTGCCCATCTCTTCGATGCCCTTGGGGTTACTGACGCGTCATCGCTCCTGCGTGTCTGCGAACGGGCGACCGCCGATCGGCAGGCCGCCTGCATGTTGTTCTGGACGCTTGGCGGCAATCAGGTCGGCAAAGGCGCGATTTCGGGATGGCGAGAAATCATCGTGCCGAGACTGGACGAGACTGTGGCCGTTCGATGGAAGCTTGGCCGAGCTCGCCAACAGAAAGCCAGTCATCCTTGCAGAAACCTATCCTGGCGACGTGTATCGTCAGATCGGCATTCCACGAAGTGGCTGGAGCAAGCGGCGTCAGGCAGACCGGACACGGATGGGACAGAGTATATTGCCTTGGCTTGCAGCGCGGCCGAACCTCGATACCGGTCTGCTTCAGCCGTTCATCGACGATGGCTTCGGCTCGGACAAGTCAGGCGAGGATCGTTTCGATGCCGTGGTTGGACTGCTGGGGATGCTCGATGTCGTCGATAGGCGGCGCGGTGAAGGCATCCCGGCAATCGATGCCATTCAGAAATGGGAAGGCTGGATCCTCGGACACCATCGCGATGATGTGACGTGATTTGAGATGTGTTGTGGCACGTTGTCGGCAACTCACAGCAAGTCTCCGGCAACCTGAAACAAATTGCGCTCATTTGATTCCGAGTACCGGATTTTTGATTCGGTATTCAAATACGACGATTCATCAACACCGTTCGCGGCCAAATAGGTCGTCTTGACGTGAGATGACGTGCCCGCAACTCGAAACAAATTGCGGTCATTTGATTCATTGTTCTGCGCCGCCGATTCAAAGTCCGAAATTTCCGATTCAGCCGAACAAGGCTTGCGCCGGCAGGCCGGTCCCCTGACCATTGAAGAGGTCGAGGATCGGGAGGAGCATCATGAACCTGAAGGCAACAAGGCAGCGACAGAAGGCACTTCGCGACGCCAACAGAAGGGCGAAGCGGCCTGACCGAGATGATGTGGCTCGGGTGGCGCTGTTCTGGCTGATCCGGCGTGCGATTGAGAAGGATCAGCAGATGGAGCTCGAGAAGTTCCAGAACAAGATCGTCTCGATGCTGACGGATCAGGGTTTCGATGAGCGCGAATGCGACGTAGTGTTCGACGATCTGGTCGCCAAGTACCGGATGGGCGGCTCGCCGTTTCGCAGGAAAATTCACCTGATCTATCCCGACGGCCCCGACCAGGAGGTTTGAGCGCACCCGTGTCCACGTGGTCTTTTGTTATCGGATCCGCTTGCTCGACGAGGCCGATCAACGCCTAACGGCGTTTGATGGAATTACGACTTCTCCCCCCATTACTTCATAAAACGCCGTTTGATTCTGAATCGGAATTCCAGAGGACAGACGGCTCCAATCCTCCGTTAATCTGCTTGGCTTAGCTCGACCGGCCCCTCGCACAGAGGGTCCGAGTAACGAACATGATGAAGTGAAATGACCAAGCTAACTGCAATCAAAGCCTTCCAACGTAAGATCGACGCCTATTGCGAGGTGCGTCTCTCGACCGCCTTCTCCGGCGAAGAGGCCGAAGCCCTTAGGGCCTACATGCGGCGGCTTATTGAGCGAAGGTGTGGGCCGCCCAGGACGGGAGGCCGCACCGAATGGGATGTCGTTGCCCGCGTGACCGGGATCGACGCTCGATCGCTTGCATCGCATCACCGTTTGATCGACCCTGGTTTTGATGCCATCGTCCGTTGGAACAAGGGCAGCGGGACAACTCCCGGTGAGACGAAAGAAGGCTCTCGCAAGCCCAGGGGCCTGACCAGGTCAAACAAGGTCGGTGCCGAGAATAGGAAACTGACAATCAATTCCGCGCCCGCTGAGACTGCCCGTTCCCAGGTTGCCTCCGCGGTGCATAAGCCTGGCGTGAAAGTCGAGTTTCCGGAGCCTTTGTTTCGCGAGTGGGATGACCCCGCGGATTTCGCCGAAGCGCTCCAGCTTCACATGCGTCGCTACGGTGAGACCTACTGGGTTCTCTATCGATCGATAGTGCGACCTGATGAGCCTATGGACAAGAATACGCTGCTGAGTTGGATCGAGGGCCGGCGCGTGCCGCGGAGCACCGATAGCTTCGACGTGCTTGGTCGTATCGAGCGCCGTTACCGTCTCCCGGAGGGCTACTTCAAAGCGAAGCTGCCGTATCAGTCGCGGTCGGCGTCCGGTTTCAATCTCTCGGGTATCGAGCCTGCGGAGCGACGGAGGATCGCATGGCATCTACCAGATGACTTCAATTCGCTTCCGTTCTCCAAACGCGAGGAGATTTTGGATTGGGTCCGTCGCGTCATCATCAGTGGGTCGACAGATTACCGCAAGTTCCAGGCTGCCGCGGCGAAGCAGCGCTATGCCATCCGCTTTCCCGGCGTATCCTACGGTGGACGCGCGCCGCGTGATGGAAAGATCGCGGTACCGGCGAACTATGAGGAAACCTGGATCGAGGATCCCGACCTGTTGTCCGGCGTCATCGATGCGCCGCCGACGCTCGCGATGGAAATGGCGGACTTGGTCCGCTTCAAGACATCCGCGCTGACCTCGATTGGATTTCAGCGAAACGGTGTCTGGGGCGAGGAAACCGCGTCCCAGAAGATTGAGCATCTTGGCCTGATGTTTGGCGCACTTGCGGCGTCAAAGGCGGGAGAGATCAGGGGATATGGGGTGCCGCTGCGCCAACTGACCTTCGGACTGCTTATCTTTCCGGGCGTCTGGGACTGGTATCTGCAATGGCGCGAAAGCCGCCGGGGTTTCTATACGGCGTGGGAAGTCGACATGCTGCGGATCGCCTTGGCAATCACTAAGGAAAGCACCGGGTGGCTTCGACAGCATCCGGAACTCCTGGCGCGTGTGCAGCCTATTGCCGGTCTCGTGTCACAGAACGAGATCGATTATGCCCGGGAGGATTGGCACGGCGCCTGCGCGGATTTCCACAAACATGCCTCTCACCGTGTGAAGGAAATCCAGCGCATCGCCCGGGTCCATCGCGATCCATTCGAGCCTATCATGCCGGTCCTCGAAGCTGACAGTCCTGTCGGCGAATATCGGAAGATCACCGAGGAGATCATCCGGCTGATGCCTGATGAGGAGCGCTATCCGCGTCCGGCCGCCGAGGCGGTTCGTTCTTTCCTCATGCTCCGACTGGGACTGCACCTCGGACTTCGCCAGAAAAACCTACGGCAGTTGATGCTATGCCCGCGCGGACAAATGCCCCGTTCGGAACGCATCCTGGAGAAGCTCAAGCGCGGTGAAATCCGCTGGAGTGACAGAGACGGGGGCTGGGAGGTGTTGATCCCGGCGGTGGCGTTCAAGAACGCCCATTCGTCGTTCTTCGGAGACAAACCATTTCGGCTGCTGCTGCCCGATCTGCTCGATCTCTATCGCTATATCGATGACTATGTCGAACGTCATCGGTCTGTCCTTCTTAAAGGTGCCGCCGACCCAGGGACGTTTTTCGTGAAGACGGTCAAGACGACAAGCACCGACGCAGCCTACGATATCACGAGCTTCTACGAGGCGTGGAGGCTGACAATTCAGCGCTACGGAATCTACAATCCTTATACCGGGCGAGGGGCTATTAAAGGGCTGCTACCCCATGGTCCTCACAATGTTCGTGACGTGCTCGCCACGCACATCCTGAAACAGACCGGCTCTTACGAGCAGGCAAGCTATGCCATCCAGGATACGGCGGACATGGTCGCCAAGCACTATGGCCGCTTCCTTCCGCAGGACAAGGCGGCGCTGGCTGCCCGCATTCTCAACCAGGTCTGGGAAGCGGCCTAATTTGCGGAGTGCTGAGGCGGAAATCATTTCCGCCTCGGTCGCTTTACTTCTTGCCTTCTCGCGCCCATGGCGGCGGCTGCTTGTTCTCGATCCACGGAAGGAGCTGCAGCGGCTTCGGTTCGATGGTCGACGTAATGATCGGATAGTGCTTGAGCGCGCTCCGCATCAACGGAAGGCCGGCCGGATTGGTGTATCGCGTGTTCGTTTCACTGCCTTCGCTCAGTCGCCCCGAGATGTCATCGATAACTTCGGGCGACACGCCGGCCTGTTTCAGGGTGTCTGCCATGCCGTGGCGAAGGGCATGAATTGATCGGTTCCACATTTTTTCACCGAGCGCGCCGCGCATGACAGGGATGAAGGTGTCGTAGAAACGATTGCCCGGATCATTCTCCGTCTTGTCCGAGAAGAGATCCGGAAACAGAGCCTCGTATCCAAGCTTCTTGATCGCTTGAAGATAGTCGATGAAACCCAAGCGAACCATTTCACCAGGCATGGGCAGCAGTCGTTCCGATTGTGCGGTCTTCAGCCGCCGAAGGCTGTTCGTGCGAAGGATGATGACATAACCTTCCTCGTCCTTAGCAATGTCGTTGACTGTCAGTCCGGCGAACTCTTTGCGTCTAGGCCCGAGATAGGTGAACAGGATCGGCAGATAGTAGAGCGAATCGTGGAAGACATGTTTGCCCGGTTCTCGCCGTTGTCCACGCAGATGACCTCGTGAACCTCGATAGAGAGGGCTGGCGAAAATCGGGGCAATATCCTGGGGCGTTGGCTTGTACTGTTGGCGGCGGATTTCGCCAGCTTTGGGCTTTCGCGGGCGCAGACCTTCGAACGTCCAGTCTTCAATTTCGAATCCGTGACCCTTCAGATGCTTCAGGAAGTGTTGCAGGTTTCCGAAGTGTTTGCGGATGGTTCCCGCCGCCAAGCCAACTTTGGCCTTGGCTCCCGAGGCCTCGGCCGCTTTGCGCAGCTCATGGCCTTTCGCGCGCAGTTCCGGCGCCGACATGATTCTCATCCGGCTGCTTCGACCCCAGTCTGTCGGGATGTCGTTGAAGTGCTGACGCAGCAAGCCGATGTGGTACTGCTCGACCTGCCCGGAATGCTCCACGCCATGTTCTACAAGAACCGATTTGAACATCCGCACCAGCGCCATGGCGTCTCGCCCCGTTTCCGCAGTCCATTCTTCGTCCATGTTCGCGATGAGCTTTTCGCACTCTTGCTCGAAATCCGCGACAGCAACAATTCTCTGGTTGGGCTGTTGAATGCCGAGTGCGCCCTTCTCGGTTGTCGGTGCCGTGCGCGGCGAAAGTTCGAGATAAGCGATTTCCGGTGCTTCCGGGATGTCGGTCGCAGTCGGCGCCGGCTTGCTCTCTTTGGCCAGCCTCAACGAGGAAGCGGCAGCAGGTTCGACCTCGACGGGCTTCTCCTCGACCACGGACTTCTTCGCTCTGCCGCCACCTGTGAATTCGCTTAAGCTGCGGTCGACGAGGGCGTGGCGTTCGTCGATATCCAGTAGGGCCGCAGCGCGGCCCTCGAACATTTTCGACATGGCGCGTTCGCGATTGAGCGCCGTGTCCTCAATCTCGAAGTGGTAGATCAGTCGTCTGATACCATCCTCAAATCCAGGGCTACGAGCCGTGCTCAGCTCGCCTCGATAGTTCGCTCGGATGGCATCGACATGCGAGGCGGGGACGCCGTTCTTCAGGAGATAGGTGAGACCAGGGCAATCACCTTCGAGGCTGAGCTCCGAGCGGGTCCCGAACTTTGCGAGGAGCTGACAGGCCCAGCCAACCTCGAGATCGAGCTCCATCTCGACGACATCGCCACCGCGGCCGTTGCGCTTGGCCATCGTGCTGATGTCATCGAGCCTCTCGATTTCCTCATCCCGCACGTGCTCGAACAGGATCTGGAGCTGTTTCTTGGTGGTCATCGCTTCCTTCGAATTCATCTTCAGTTCGGCCAGTCGCATGTTGAGGTTCCGGCCGATGATCTGAGCTTTTCTATGATCGGAACAATGAAGGCTGAGTGAAAGACGGCTGCCCGGATGGCAATGAACGAAAGCGGCCGGTATGCGCGGCCGCCAATAGAAGATGTTTCCACGGCGAATGAGATTCTCGACCTCGTGGCGCACGGCCATGACGAATACCCTGTCTTCGCCCGAAGGGTCGGCTGCGGCGCTCTAGCACCTGGGCATCACCTTTGGGCATCAGTTCTGGGCATCAGGTCGCCAATGATGCCAAAACGGGATCCGGCACGACTGGAAAATCAAGGAAATAAGGGGATTTAGCGAGAATTGGCTGGGGAACCTGGATTCGAACCAGGACTAACGGAGTCAGAGTCCGCTGGTCTACCGTTAACCTATTCCCCAAGGCCTGCTGGCGGAGTCTAGCCGCCGCGTCGGTGTGGCGGGCTTATAAACAAAAGAACGGCGGATGCAAATACCTTTTGGCAAAAAAATGCGGCCGGCCTGTGATCTCGGCGGTCCTCGTTGCGAGCGTCTGTGCGCCGCGATGCGCCGGTCGGGCGCTGTGCCCGAGGCGCCCTTCCGCCGGTGGAGCTGGAGCCGCAAAAACAATTTGGCGAAAGAGGGCGGCGCTGGTACAGTCGCCGCAACGCAAAATCGAGAGAGCGCCTTGAGCGGCCGCAAGGCTTCGCCCGGCGCCATGGTTGAGACACGTGAAGGACCCCGATCACGGCGAAAAGCCGTCTGAATCCGGGGCGTCGGCAGCAGGTCGTGGCGGGGCGCAGAAGCACGCGTCGCGCGGCGGCAAGGGCAAACGCAAGCGGCGCAGGCCGTCCGGTTTGCCGTCTGCAACTGCCAGCGGATCCGGGTTGACCGGAGAGGCAGGGCGCCCCGCAGCACTGGATGAAGCGGAGCCGGCGCGCAAGCGCAAGCGGCGCCGCCGCTCCAAGGCAGCGAGGCCCCAGGGCCAGGCTGCCGCCGCCGCTTCCAGCGGCATTGCCGCGCATTCGGATGCGGCGACCACGGACAGGAAAGGCAAGAAGGCGCGCCATCGGCGCGGGCTTCAGGGCCGGCCTCTGGCATCGCGCGGCAAGCCGCTCGCTGCCGAGCGTGCCGGCGACCAGCCGCGGCCGCGCCCCACCGAAGCCGCCGCGCCGCAGGCTCCGCAGCCGGCCCGTTCTGAAAATCTGCGCGCCCCTCATGTCGCCCCCGGCGATCCGTCGGCACCACTCTATGCCGCGCTCGACCTCGGTACCAACAATTGCCGTCTGCTCGTCGCGCAGCCGACTCGACCGGGCCAGTTCCGCGTCGTCGATGCCTTTTCGCGGATCGTCCGGCTTGGAGAAGGATTGGGTGCGAGCGGCCGGCTGTCGGACGACGCGATGGAGCGCTCCCTCGAGGCGCTGAAGATCTGCGCCGCCAAGCTCAAGCTCCGTTCGATCCGCCGGCGACGGCTGATCGCGACCGAAGCGGCGCGTTCCGCCGCCAATGGCGAAGCCTTCCTGAAGCGCGTGGCCGAGGAGACCGGACTCGACCTGGAGATCATCAATCGCGAGACCGAGGCGCGGCTTGCGGTTTCCGGCTGCTCGTCGCTCGTCGACCGCGAGACCAAGTCGGTCGTGCTCTTCGATATCGGCGGCGGCTCCTCCGAGATCGCCGTGATCCGCATCGGCGAGAACCGCTCGAGCCGTCTTGCCAACCACATCACCCACTGGACGTCGCTGCCGGTCGGCGTCGTCACGCTCTCGGAGCGCCATGGCGGCGAGCATGTGACGCCGCAGAGCTTCGAGACGATGGTGCGCGAGGTCGAGGCCATGCTCGCCCGCTTCGACAGCCCGTCGGTCGACATGCTGGCAGGCGGCACTTCGGGCGGCGGCTTCCACCTGATCGGTACGTCCGGAACTGTGACGACGCTTGCCGGGGTCCATCTCGACCTGCCGCGTTACGACCGTCGCCGGGTCGATGGGCTCTGGCTCTCCGATGCGCAAGTCTCGGCCATGCAGGCGCGACTGCTCTCCTGGGATTTCGCCGCCCGCGCCGCCAATCCCTGCATCGGCCCGGATCGCGCCGACCTGGTGCTTGCCGGCTGCGCCATTCTCGAGGCGATCCGGCGGCGCTGGCCGTCGACGCGCATGCGGGTCGCCGACCGTGGCCTGCGCGAGGGCCTGCTGACCGACATGATGGCAGATGACGGAGCCTGGCGGCGGTCGCGGCCGCGCCGCTACCAGCGGGCCCCCAATGCGCCGCCGGCCGGCGAGGAACGCAACAGGGCCCAGGACAAGGTCCACGAAGGTACGAAGGCATGACGAAATCCCCGGTCGGGAGCAAGGGCAGCGGCCGCAAGCTCGGCCAGAAGGTGAAGAAGGGCAAGCTCAAGGCCTCCTCGCGCCGCTGGCTGGAGCGCCACATCAACGACCCCTATGTGCAGCGCGCGCAGCTCGAGGGCTACCGCGCGCGGGCGGCCTTCAAGCTTCTGGAGATCGACGAGAAGCACAAGATTCTCGCCGGCGCCAAGCGCATCATCGACCTCGGCGCAGCCCCTGGCAGCTGGTCGCAGATCGCCGCCAAGGTCACGCATTCGACCGACACCGATCCGCGCGTCGCGGCGATCGACTTTCTCGAGATGGATCCGATCCCCGGTGTCCGCTTCCTGCAGCTGGATTTCCTTGATCCGGAGGCGCCGGAAAAGCTGAAGGAGGCGATCGGCGGAGCGCCCGAGCTCGTGCTGTCCGACATGGCGGCGCCGACCACCGGCCATCGCCAGACCGACCATCTGCGCACCATGCATCTTTGCGAGGTGGCCGCGCACTTCGCCGTCGACGTGCTCGCCGAAGGCGGGCATTTCCTGGCAAAGACCTTTCAGGGCGGCACCGAGCGCGATCTCCTCAATATGCTGAAGCAGAATTTCCGTCAGGTCGTGCATGTGAAGCCGGCCTCGTCCCGCGCCGAATCGGTCGAGATGTTCCTGCTCGCCAAGGGCTTCAAGGGCCGCCGCGCAGTTGAGGAAGCGGCCGAAGACGATGAAGCGGAGTAGGGCATGCTCCTTTATGTGACGCTTGGGACCAATGATCTCCAGCGCGCCGGCGCCTTCTATGACACAACGCTCGCAACCCTTGGGCGCAAGCGGCGCAAGGAAGACGAGGTCGAGATCGGCTATGGCGCGGACGAAGATGTCCGCTGCCGCCTCTGGGTCGTGACGCCCTTCGACGGCAAGGCGGCAACCAACGGCAATGGCTCGATGGTTGCGCTCGAGGCGGAAAGCCGCGCCGCCGTGGATGCCTTTTATGCTGCGGCCCTCGCCAATGGCGGGACGGACGAGGGTGCGCCGGGACTGAGGCCTTTCCATCCCCATTTCTACGCGGCTTATGTCCGCGATCCGGACGGCAACAAGCTGTCAGCGGTTTGCGAGCGGCCGGGTGGGGCCGGCAGGGCAGATGAGGTTGGCGCGGACCAGTCAACCCTCACTTGACCGCTGTGGTCTCCGCCTCCCTGACCGGCAGCCGATGGCCGGAAACGGATGCGCCGGCGGTCTTTGCCATGGTGAGGAAGGGGATCGCCGCCAGCAGGTTGGCGGCGGCGACAATCATGAAGGCGAGGTGGAAGTCTTCAAGGCTGAGCGCTTCGCCGCTGATCGTCGTCTCGACCTCGAGGATCGCCCCGGCGAAGGCGACGCCGAGTGCGAGGCTGATCTGCTGCAGCACCGCGCTCATCGAGGTCGCCTTGCTCGCATCTGCATCGTCGATATCGGCAAAGGAGAGCGCGTTGACGCTGGTGAAGAAGAACGAGCGGGCGAAGCCGGCGACCAGCAGGACCGACAGCAGCAGGAGATAGGGCGTCGCCGGCGTGAAGAAGCCGTTTGCGAAGGTGGTGACGGCTGCGACCATTGCGGCAATGATCAGCGTCGTGCGGAAGCCGGCAAGAGCGAGCACCCGGCGCGCAAGGAACTTGGTCGCGATGGCGCCGACCGCACCAATGAATGTGATCAGACCCGATTGGAACGGGTTCAGGCCGAAGCCGATCTGCAGCATCAACGGCATCAGGAACGGCACCGCACCGACGGAGATGCGGAAGATGGTGCCGCCGATCTGGGCCGCCCGGAAGGCACCGCCGCGGAAGAGGCGGAGGTCGAGCACCGGAGCAGGATGCCGGCGGGCATGGAGGATGTAGAGGAGGGCCGCCGCGACGCCCGCCGAGACCGAGGAGAGGCCGACCGCCGGCGGCAGCGCCGGCAGGCTGATCACCGAAAGGCCGAAGACGACGCCGGCGGCGGCGATGCCGCCGAGCAGGAAGCCGAGAATGTCGACCGGCGGCGGGCTCCGCTGCTCCATCTCGGGTAAATACATTCCGGAAAGCACGTAGCCGGCAATCCCGATCGGCACATTGATCAGAAAGATCCAGTGCCAGGAGAAATAGGTCGTAATGAAGCCGCCGAGCGGTGGGCCCGCCAGCGGCCCGATGAGGGCGGGTATGGTCAGCAGCGCCATGGCCGAGACGAGCTCGCTGCGTGGCGTCCCGCGCACGAGGACGAGGCGCGCGACCGGCGTCATCATGGCGCCGCCCATGCCCTGCAGAAAGCGGGCGAGCACGAATGCGACGAGGCTGTCGGCGACGGCGCAGGAGATCGAGCCGAGGATGAAGACGAGGATCGCCGCGCGGAAGATGCGCCTGGCGCCGAAGCGGTCCGCCATCCAGCCGCTCAGGGGAATGAAGATGGCCAGCGCCACCATATAGGAGGTCAGCGCCAGCTTGAGCGTGATCGGTCCGACGCCGATATCCTCCGCGATCGCCGGCAGCGATGTCGAAATGACGGTGGAATCCATCTGCTCCATGAAGAGCGCGACGGCGAGGATCATCGTGACGATGCGGTTCATGCGGGGACCCTTGCGCACCGGCCCGAAAATCCTACCCGATTTCAGGAAAGCTCGATGCGCAGATTCAAAGAGTTACAGCGGGCTTTGCGCGTCTCAAAAAGACGCGCGGCGCTGTAAGCGTGCGTAGCGGTCGCGCCGGTAAACGCTCGAGATGGCTTTGTCGGGGCGAAAACGGGGATTGCAGATCAAAAGCGTGTGATTCCGGGTTGCCCTTCCCTGTCAAGGCGCCACCTCTGCGTTGTCACGCGAGGGAGGCTTCGATAGCACCTCATTGTTGCAGGAGAAATGACGGATGACATTTTCGATGAAACGCCGAACTCTGTTCGCAGCCGGGGCCGCAGGGATCCTGGCGGCGCCAGGTCTGTGGGGAGGGGGTGCGATGGCTGAGGTGAGCACGGACAGCGGCGCGCCGTCCGGCGCGGGTCCCTTCCGGACGCTGAGGCTCGGGAGCTTCAAGATTACGGTGATCAGCGACGGCAAGCGCGCTTCGGGCAATCCGCATGAGACCTTCGGCACCGACCAGCCTGCGGAGATGGTGGCCGCCCTTCTGACCGAAAACTTCCTTCCCACCGGCGCCTTCGTCAATGGTTTTTCACCGACGCTCGTCGATACCGGCTCGGAGCTCGTGCTGTTCGACACCGGCTTCGGGGAGGGCGGCCGCGCGGCGGGAGTGGGACAATTGGCGCAAGGCATTCGCGCCGCCGGCTACACGCCCGAGCAGGTCTCGGTGGTCGTGATCACCCACATGCACGGCGACCATATCGGCGGCTTGATGGAAGGCGGCAAGCCTGCCTTTGCCAATGCGCGCTACGTCACCGGTGAGATCGAATTCGACTTCTGGAGGGACACGGCGCGCGTCGGAACGCCGGCCGAAAACGGTCACAACACGGTGTTGGAGAAGGTCGTGCCTTTGGCCGAAAAGACCACCTTCATCGCCGACGGCGCCGAGGTGGTACCGGGAATTTCAGCGATTGCCGCCTTCGGCCATTCTCCGGGCCACATGATCTACAGGCTCGAATCCGAGGGCCAGGCGCTGATCCTCACGGCCGACACGGCCAATCACTATGT
Source organism: Ensifer sp. LCM 4579 (assembly GCF_001854885.1). Lineage (GTDB taxonomy): Bacteria > Pseudomonadota > Alphaproteobacteria > Rhizobiales > Rhizobiaceae > Sinorhizobium. The sequence goes on from NZ_MDDV01000002.1 coordinate 95,034, forward strand.
CCTGTCTCTGCAACGCCCCGACTGGGAAGTCCGCTTCGACATGGACAAGGCCGCGGCCGCCGCGGCGCGAAAGAATGTCTTCGACATGGTCGCGACCGACCGGCTCCCCTTCGTCGGCTATCATATGCCGTTCCCGGCCATCGGCTTCGTCGAAAGAAAGGATACGGGCTACCGCTTCGTGCCCGTCAGCTATCAGTTCGACATCTGATGGCGAGCGGTATGTTGCTCTGCAATAAATATGTGCAAGGCCCGAGTGATTTCCGGGCCTTCACTATTTTCATTCCGTCATATCCGTGTTACGAGCCCTCGCCAACTTCCAAGTCAAAGCCTTGAAGTCACCCGGTGGACAAGCCCCTGAGCTCCTCCGGGGATTTTTGTATATTGAAGAGGAACTGGCCATGGCGCGCATCATCGAAACGGCAACCGGTCTGGAGGCTTTGACCTTCGACGACGTTCTGCTCCAGCCGGGACATTCCGAGGTCATGCCGGGCCAGACGAATATCGCGACGCGCATCGCGCAGGACATCGAGCTCAATCTCCCGATCCTTTCCGCCGCCATGGACACGGTTACTGAGGCGCGTCTCGCAATCGCCATGGCGCAGGCCGGCGGCATTGGCGTCATCCATCGGAATCTGACGCCGGCCGAGCAGGCGGAGGAGGTTCGCCAGGTCAAGAAGTTCGAAAGCGGCATGGTCGTCAACCCGGTGACGATCGGACCGGAGGCGACGCTCGCCGATGCGCTGAGCCTGATGAAAGCGCACGGCATTTCCGGCATCCCGGTCGTGGAAAACGGCGGAAGCGGCGGCCAGAAGCAGGGTCGTCTCGTCGGTATCCTGACCAATCGCGACGTGCGCTTTGCCTCCGATCCGTCCCAGAAGATCCATGATCTGATGACCCGGGAGAACCTGATCACGGTCAAGGAAAACGTCGATCAGCAGGAAGCCAAGCGCCTGTTGCACAAGCACCGCATCGAGAAGCTCCTGGTGGTCGATCCGGACGGCCGCTGCGTCGGCCTCATCACCGTCAAGGACATCGAGAAATCGCAGTTGAACCCCAACGCGTCGAAGGACGCCCAGGGGCGGCTGCGCGCAGCCGCCGCCGTCAGCGTCGGCGACGACGGCTTCGAGCGCGCCGAGCGGCTGATCGATGCCGGCGTCGACCTGATCGTCGTCGATACCGCCCATGGTCATTCGCAGCGCGTGCTCGACGCGGTCTCCCGCGTCAAGAAGCTGTCGAATTCGGTTCGCGTCATGGCGGGCAATGTCGCGACGGCAGGCGGCACCAGGGCGCTGATCGACGCCGGCGCCGATGCGATCAAGGTCGGTATCGGGCCCGGCTCGATCTGCACCACCCGCATCGTCGCCGGCGTCGGCGTGCCGCAGCTCGCGGCGATCATGGCGGCGGTCGAGGCGGCTGAGGCCTCCGGCATCCCGGTCATCGCCGATGGCGGCATCAAATTTTCCGGCGACCTCGCCAAGGCGATCGCCGCCGGCGCCTCCGCGGTCATGGTCGGTTCGCTGCTCGCCGGCACGGACGAAAGCCCGGGCGAAGTCTTCCTCTACCAGGGACGCTCCTTCAAGGCCTATCGCGGCATGGGCTCCGTCGGCGCCATGGCGCGCGGTTCGGCCGACCGCTATTTCCAGGCGGAGGTCCGCGACACGCTGAAGCTCGTGCCGGAAGGCATCGAGGGCCAGGTTCCCTACAAGGGACCGGTCGCCGGCGTCCTGCACCAGCTTGCCGGCGGCCTCAAGGCGTCTATGGGCTATGTCGGCGGCGCGACCATCAAGGAGTACCAGGAGCGCGCGACCTTCGTGCGCATCTCCGGCGCCGGCCTGCGCGAGAGCCATGCGCATGACGTGACGATCACCCGCGAGAGCCCGAACTATCCGGGCGCCGCCTGATTTCTGTCCCAGGGGCGCCGACCGGCGCCCCGTTTTTCCTCCCGGCAATCCTCTCTCAAGACATTGAAACGAAAATATCGATGACCGGCTTCGAGATATTCTGGCCCGTGGTCGCCCATGTCGTCCTGATCTTCGCGCTCTATGCGCTTCTTTCCAGGCGACGCGTGGCGCTCGTACGGGCGGGCAAGGTCGATTTATCGCAGTTCCGCGAAAACCGCGAGGAGCCGAGCGAAAGTCTGGTCGTGCGCAACAGCATTGCCAACCAGTTCGAGCTGCCGGTGCTTTTCTATGTCTGCTGCATCCTGCTCTATGTAACCGAAGGCGACAACCCGGCAGCGCTCGGCCTTGCCTGGCTTTTCGTCGTGTTCCGCTACGCCCACGCTTTCGTGCATGTGACCAGCAACAGGCTCAAATATCGTCGCCCGCTCTTCATGGCATGCTTTGTCGCGCTCGCTGCCCTATGGGCATGGCTTGCCATATGGATGGCGATGAACTGACAATTGCTCCGATCGTCTCACCCTTGAGACAAATCTCCCGCCCGAACTGCCGGACCTTGACGCCCGTCAAGGGACGGCCGCTCGTTCTGCGGCTAAGCTTTAACCGTCGTCGCGCCTCCTACAGCGCCACGCGTCTTTTAAGACGCGCAAAGGTCGCTGTGGCACTTTGAATTGCTGCATGTCCTGGTCCTTAAATCGAGGCCGATTAAAGGAGACATGCAGTAGGAGGAGGGGAGCGGGCGGCATTCGCAAAGCCAGCATCGAGCATCGGAGGAGAATCGATATGACCATGAAAGCCGCCGTCGTACGCGAGTTCGGCAAGCCGCTCGTGATCGAGGAGTTGCCGATCCCGCGCCCCCGTCCCGACCAGGTCCTCATCAAATATGAGGCGACCGGCGTGTGCCACACCGATCTGCATGCCGCCAAGGGGGATTGGCCGGTGAAGCCGAGCCCCCCCTTCATTCCCGGCCACGAAGGCGTCGGCTACGTCGCGAAGCTCGGGGCCGGCGTCACGGGACTGAAGGAAGGCGACCGGGTCGGCGTTCCCTGGCTTCATACCGCCTGCGGCTGCTGCACGCCTTGCCGCACCGGCTGGGAAACGCTGTGCGGTAGCCAGCAGAACACCGGCTATTCGCTCGACGGCACCTTCGCCCAGTACGGCTTGGCAGATCCGGATTTCGTCGGCCGGCTGCCCGCCAATCTGGAGTTCGGGCCGGCGGCCCCGGTGCTGTGCGCCGGCGTGACCGTCTACAAAGGGCTCAAGGAAACGGAGGTGAGGCCCGGCGAATGGGTGCTCGTCTCCGGCATCGGCGGCCTCGGCCACATGGCCGTGCAATACGCCAAGGCCATGGGCATGCATGTGGCCGCGGCCGATATTTTCCCCGATAAGCTCGCGCTCGCGGAAAAACTCGGGGCCGACCTCATCATCGACGCGAGGGCGCGCGATGCCGTCGAGGAGGTGCAGAAGCGCACGGGTGGCGTCCATGGGGCGCTGGTCACGGCGGTGTCGCCAAAGGCGATGGAGCAGGCCTACAGCATGCTGCGCTCCAAGGGCACGATGGCGCTTGTCGGCCTGCCGCCGAGCCAGATCTGCCTGCCGGTTTTCGACACCGTGCTGAAGCGCATCACGGTGCGCGGCTCGATCGTCGGGACCCGCCAGGATCTGGAAGAGGCGCTTGATTTTGCCGGCGAAGGCAAGGTTGCCGCCCATTTCTCCTGGGACAAGATCGAGAACATCAACGCCATCTTCGAGCGCATGGAAGAGGGCAGGATCGACGGCCGCATCGTCCTCGACCTCAACGGCTGAACGCGACTGGTAACGCAGTTTTGACGTCGCCACGCCGTCCGCTGACATATCTTGTTGGCGGGCGGTCTTTCGTTGTGCGCCGCCTGAGGCGGGATGAGGAAGAGGTTTACGCGCGTCCCTCCCCCGACTCTTCAGGACAAACAGCCGAAGGAGGGCGCCATGAACGAGCCTGTCATCACCCAGGCGATGATCGATGCCTATGACGAGTATACGCATCTGACCCTGGACCGCCGCCGCTTCATGGAGAGGCTGACGGCGCTTGCCGGTTCGGCCGCGGCGGCCGCTGTGATCGCGCCGATGCTGGCCGCGAATAGCGCCAAGGCCGAGATGATCGCTGCGACGGATGAGCGGATCAAGGGGGAGGATATCACCTATCCGGGGGCCGAAAGCGACATGAAGGGCTATCTGGTGCAACCCGCCGACGCGTCGGGCAAGCTCCCAACCGTGATTGTCATCCACGAGAATCGCGGTCTCAACCCGCATATCCGCGATGTTGCGCGCCGAGTCGCACTCGAGGGCTTCGTCGCCCTCGCGCCCGACTTCCTCTCGCCCGATGGCGGTACGCCGGACGACGAGGACAGGGCGCGGGAGATGATCGGTGCGCTCGACGCGCAAGAAACAAATGCAAATGCGGTGGCGACCGTCGCCTTCCTGCAGGGGCATGAGGCCGGTAACGGCAATGTCGGCGCGATCGGCTTCTGCTGGGGCGGCGGTCTCGTCAACAGGCTGGCGGTAAACGCGCCCGAGCTTGACGCCGGGGTCGCCTATTACGGCTCGCAACCCGATCCGGCGGACGTGCCGAAGATCGAGGCGGCAATGCTTCTGCACTATGCGGGGCTCGACGAGCGCATCAATGCGGGCATCGAGGCCTATCGCAAGGCGCTGACCGAGAGCGGCAAGGAATTCACGATCCACATGTATGAGGGCGTGAACCACGCCTTCAACAACGACACCTCCGCCGCTCGCTACGATAAGGCCGCGACCGATCTGGCCTGGGAGCGGACGATCGCCTTCCTCAAGGAAAAGCTCGCCTCGAGCTGATCGCGTGAGTTATATATTGACTGAGACAGGAGGGGCACGCTCTCCTATTCCGCCTCGGCGGCCGCTCTCGTCGAAACCGTCCGCGCGCATGCGACGATCGCTTCGGCAAGCGCGTCCATGTCGCGCCGGCGCGGATTGCTGCGTCGCCAGACGAGGCCGACGTCGCGGGCCGGTTCGGGCGCGGCGAAAGGAACGATCCGGATCGCGTTGCGGGCGGCCTCGCTCGGGACGGCAATCTCAGGAATGAGCGTCATGCCCATGCCGTTCGCGACCATCTGCAGAAGCGTGGCCATCGAGGTGGCGCCGAAGCTCGTCAGTTGCCGCCTGCCGGCGGTGTTGCACACGGCCAGCGCTTGATCGCGCAGGCAGTGACCCTCCTCGAGCAGCAGCAGTTGCGAAAGATCCAGTTGGTCCTCGGTGAGCGGCGACATCAGCACGGTCCGGTCATTGTCGGCGACCGCCATGAAGAACCGATCCGAAAACAGCGACCGCGTGACGACGCCGTCCGCGTCGATCGGCAGCGCAGCAATGACCGCGTCGAGCCGGCCCTCGCCGAGATCGGCGATCAGCCGATCGGTCAGCGATTCCTTGAGTTCGATCTCGATCGACGGGTAGCGCTGGCGCAGATGAGGAATGAGCTGCGGCACAAGATAGGGCGCCAGCGTCGGAATGACCCCGAGGCGGAGTCGCCCCTCGAGTGTTCCAGGCCGCTGACGCGCGCTTTCCTCAAGCCTGTCGACATCCGCGAGAATGGCGCGTACCTGGGCCAGAACCTCCTCGCCCATGGCCGTCAGGAAAGTGCCGGCGCGGCTTCTCTCCACCAGCTTGACGCCGAGATGCTCCTCCATCTCCATGATTTGCGCCGACAGCGCCGGCTGGCTGACATGGGCGAGCTCGGCCGCCCTGCCGAAATGGCGCGCAGTCGCGAGGGCGTCGAAATAGCGCATCTGTCGAAGCGTCAGCATGATCGGAAACATCTATCGAAATTAATCGAGAATACAAACGGAGATTATCGTATCCGAAAAGCACAGCGGCAGATCGCGGAGGCGGTCCGGCAGGGCAGGCCGAATTCATCTCCGAAAAGACGAAGGCCACGCCGGCAAAGTGCGTGGCCCTTCATAGCGCATCGGCCCGGAAAATCGTACCGATTTTCGGAAAGCTCGATGCGCAGATTCAAAGAGGTACAGCGACCTTTGCGCGTCTGAAAAGACGCGCGGCGCTGTAGCAGGGAAACCGGCGATGCCTCACCAGCCCGGCAGCATGTGACTCTGGCGCAGGCGCGGATAGCGGGGATAGCCCTTGATGTCGCCGTCGAGATCGTCATTGACGGCGATCGGCGTGATGTTGTCGAGACAGGCCGTGATGTGGTTGGTGATGGCGTTCGAAAGCGACGGCGACAGGCCGGGGCGCTTCATGATGCCGATCTGCACCGGTGCCAGCGCCGGGAAGCCATCGGCGAGCGTCAGCACCTTCATGCCGGGCCGCAGCGCCGATTCCGGCAGCACGGAAACGGCCATACCGGCGAGCACCGCGGCTGCGACGACCGTCGACGACCAGCTCGTGAACAGGATCTGATATTCCCGCCCGGTCGCATCGAGAGCCGCGCAGGCCGCCTGCCGCCACAGACAGTCGCGGCGTCCGACGGCGAGCGGTATCGGCGCGTTTTCGGGCAGCGGATGATTGATCGAACTGACCCAGCAGAGCGGCTCCGTCCTGACCACGTCGGACGCCCTGGCCCGCGGATTGTGCGTGACGAGCGCGATATCGAGGTCGCCTTTTGCCATCTTCTCTGCCAGATCGGCCGAGGGTTCGCAGACGATATAGAGCTCGACATTCGGGTGCGTCTTGGCAAAGCGAACGATGATTTCCGGCATGTAGCGGTCGGCATAGTCGTCGGGCGTGCCGATCCGGAGCGTGCCTTCCAGACGGTTATCGTCGAAGGAGGCGATGGCCTCGTTGTTGAGGCGGAGCATCCGCCGGGCAAAATTCAACAGCCGGTCGCCCTCGACGGTCAGGCGGTTTCCGCGGCCGTCCTTCATGAACAACGGCTTGCCGATGCGCTCCTCCAGGCGGCGCATCTGCATGGAGACGGCGGATTGCGTCTTGAAGACGCGTTCGGCTGCTTTGGTGAAGCTACCCGTATCTGCAATGGCGACGAAGGTTTGCAACTGATCGATATCGAGCGGTGCGGACATGGTCGAACATCCATAAGAGTGTTTGATGAATATCATTAAAAACATTCGTTGGACTGATCAATAAGGATTTGCGATAGGTTGCAAATAACGTCGATCTCTCCGGCGAAACGATCGCCGATCTACCGAACCGTTCCCGCCTGCCTCCGCGTATGACCTCCCACGCGGGGACCGGCATCTGCGTGCCTTAGAAAAGGAGCACCGCCATGCGCACGACCGAACACGCCCTCGACCTCGTTGCCGGCAAGCCGACGCTTGTATCCCGCGCCACAGGCATCGTCGGTGTGCTGACGGCTGTCTGGCGCCAGTACCGAAGCCGCTGCCAGATCGCGCGTCTACACGATCTCGATGATCGGCAATTGCTCGACATGGGGCTGAAACGGCAAGACCTGAACGAAGCCTTGACCTCCGCGTTCTTCGAAGATGCCTCGAGCTATCTCACGCGTGCGTCGCGAAACCGGGCGAACCTCTATTACCGTGGCACCCGTCACGACTGACAGTTCCCATGGCGCGTCCCGCCGGATGCGCCATTTGCGGCATGATCCGGCGCGAGGTTGCCGCCATTGCGCGGATCATGCCCCAAAGTTCCAGTTACGGTGAAGAACCTAACTGTTCCCCGCAGGGTATGAGCCAATAGACCCTGCTGCTTGCCCGGTACATGCCAAGACATGTACCGGGCTTTTTTATGCGGGCTCACTGAAGACTGACAGCGTGCGAACCGATTGGGCGAAGTTGCTCCTCATCCCGCCAAGGTCAGGGCTGATCACAACCGGGCCAAGCAGATATTCATGGGTTTACCCATGATGATCCGCTTGCAAACCTTCGGTTTGCGCAGGCTCCGATCGCACGACCGTGCGACACTTTGCGGAACCTGCTTAGGAACCCTTGCCGTCAGATGCGCTTTTATAGCTCTCGAACAGGGCATCGATGTTCTTCTGGTATTCCTTCTGCATGTCGAGGCCGGTATCGAACATGCTGTTCATCGTTTTCGAGAACTGCGCGAAGGCGGCATTCTTCTCCGGCTCGGGCTTCTCCGGCTCGGGTGCCTTTTCCGGCGTTGCACCGCCGCTGCGCATCATGTCCTGAAAGGCCTTGACGAACGGATTGTCGGCGAAAAGGTCCGGGGCCTTCGGCTCCTCCTTGGCCTTGGCAAGGCCAAAAAATCCCTGCATGGCCTGGGTAAAGGGGTTGTCGAATGGGTTCGGCGTCGGTTCCGGTTTCTTGGCGAAGCCCGTCGCTTCCATCCACTGCCGCATCAGCGTCATCATCGGATTGTTCGCAAGCGCCTCGTTGGCCTGGCTCACAGTCTCCTTGAAGAGGCCGCCCATGAGCGTGGTCGCCATTACCGGCAGCATCTGCTTATAGATCTCCTGGCCGATCCCGGTCATTTGCTCCGCCTGCGCGGCGATCGCGCGCGACATCTCCTTCGAGCCAAAGAGCTGGCCGAGGACCTCGTTGCCGTCCGCCACGCCCGCGGGCGTGAAGGCCTTGCTCATGTCCTCGAAATATTTGGCGTAATTGCCGGTGGAGATCGCCGTCATCAGCGACCCCAGATCGTAGGGATTGGTGGTGTTGCGTTTCAGGCCCGTGGAAAAGGCAGGCATGAGCGCCGCCGTCGCCTTGGCCATTTGTTCCTGAGCAAGACCGAACTGTTTGGCCATCAACTCGATGGCGTGGCCGTTCTGCGCCTGTACGAACATGTCAAAAAGCGGTGCCATCCCATTTCCTTCCCGGCCGAACGACGCATGTCATTGCACTATAACGGGAATCGATGGTCAGGAAACCGCTTTTTATGGGCGAGGAGCGTGCCGCTAGGGCCAGAACCTATTAGATTCGTCCATTCTGTTCCGGTCCATGGGATTGCATGGAAGAAAACAAGCGCAAGGCAAGACCTTAAGGTCTTGTCGAGCATTGTTTTCGATCAGGCGGCCCATGGACCGGAACCCGAAGGGCGAGGCGGATTTCGCGCCTTGCTGCGTCGGAAAGATTTGAAAATGTTCGGCATTTCCTGCATCTTCCCTCCTACAGCGCCGCGCGTCATATTTGACGCGCAAAGGTCGCTGTAGCGCTTTGAAGTGCTGCATGTCTTTGTCCTTGAATCGAAGTCGATCAAGGAGACATGCAGTAGCCAGACACGAAATCCGCCACGCAGAATGGACGAATTTAATAGGTCCTGACCCTAGCCCGCACTTCTCACACTCCTTGTGCCCTGCGCCGGTTCAAAATGGCGACAGGGTAGGAGAATGGCGCGGCCCGATGTGGTTCATCGGGCAAGTCATTCGACGCACACTGTCGCCATTTTCAACCGGCCCGCAGGGTTGGATTATGGCGGCTGCCTTCGGGCGAAAGCCGCTCAACCGTAGGACGGGCTACGCTTTTCGCGGCTTTCGCCCGTATCCAACTCGCCACAATCCAACGCAGGGCGCAAGGAGTGTGAGAAATGCGGGCTAGTACTGGTATTCCGTGAAGATCGGCTCGACCGATTGGTGCCAGCGCCCATGATAGAGGGCGAGCAGGTCTTCCGCCAGCGTCGACTTCTTGGCAAGAACCTCCTCGAGCGGCGCCAGGAATTGCCTCTCATCGACGCCGTCGCCGTTCAGGCGGTTGCGCCGCTTCAGCCCGGCGCGCGAAATCGCCAGCACTTCGCGCGCGATGTCGAAGAGCGAAGTCGTGCCGAGCTTCGCCATCAGCGCCTCGGCCGGCACTGCGTCGCGAAGCGCCTGGACGTCTTCGAAGCTCCAGTCGCGCGTCAGCGCTTCGGCTTCCGCCAGCGCCTCGTCGTCGTAGAGCAGCCCGACCCAAAAGGCCGGCAGTGCGCAGATCTTCCGCCAGGGCCCGCCGTCGGCGCCGCGCATTTCGAGGAAGCGCTTAAGCCTCACGTCGGGAAAGAGGGTCGAAAGGTGGTTGGTCCAATCGCCCATGCTCGGCTGCCATTCGGCGATCTCGCCCTTCAGGGCGCCGTTCATGAACTGCCGGAAGGTGATATGGGTACAGTCGTGGTAGTGGCCGTCGCGCACGACGAAATACATCGGCACGTCGAGCGCCCATTCAACGTAGTCGGCAAAGCCGAAGTCGGGCTTGAAGGCCGCCGGCAGGAGCCCGGAGCGCCGGTTGTCCGTGTCGCGCCAGATGTCGCCCCGCCAGGACAGGAGCCCGTTCGGCTTGCCCTCGGTGAATGGAGAGCTGGCGAAAAAAGCGGTCGCGAGCGGCTGCAGCTTCATCGAGACCTGCATCTTGCGCCGCATGTCCTCTTCCGACGAGAAGTCGAGATTCACCTGGATGGTGCAGGTGCGGTACATCATGTCGAGGCCCTTCGTGCCGACCTTCGGCATGTAGCGCGTCATGATCGCGTAACGCGATTTCGGCATGCGCGGCGTCTCGGCAAAGGTCCATTTCGGGCTGCCGCCGACGCCCAGGAAACCGATGCCGAGCGGTTCGGCGATTTCGCGGAGCACCGCCAGGTGCTGGTTCGATTCCTTGCAGGTCTGGTGCAGGTTCTCGAGCGGTGCGCCGGATAGCTCGAACTGCCCACCGGGCTCCAGCGAAATCGCGCCATTGCCGTGGATATCGGCAAGGCCGATGACATTGCCCTCGTCGATGATCGCTTCCCAGCCGTTCCGTGCGGCCATGCCGGTCAACAGGGCCTGGATGCTGGCTTCGCCGAAATAAGGCACGGGGCTGTTGTCCGCCTTGAAGAAGGCGAATTTCTCGTGCTCCGTGCCGATCCGAAACTTCTCCTTCGGCTTCGCTCCCGACGCCAGATAGGCGGTTAGCTCGGCGACGGAGGTGACCGGCGTCTGATCGGTGGTATCTCGGGCCATATTCGTCTACTTCGTTTGAGCGTCACCCGCCGGTTGGCAGGGCGGAATGGAGGGTGCTTGAACCGTAATCAAGTGCGGTGCAAGTCAAATTCTTTCAAGATGCCTTCAAAAAAACTCCGGGCAGCGGTCCGCGCCTGGAGCGCCTCGCGAACGGCACTGTTCGTGCGAGCAGTCGAGGGCGTGCAGAGCCGATTCCGTAGCTAGAGCCTTTCCGGGTTAAATGGAAACGATTCTGTTGGCTCAAGCGGAGCGGAATGTTTGCCCGGCTGGCGCGCGGCGTAGCCAAGCATACGGCCAAGCCAGCCGGGCAAACAGGCCGCCCGCTTCAGCCAACCCTACAGCGCCGCGCGTCCTATAGGACGCGCAAAGGCCGCTGTAGCACTTTGAATTGCTGCATGTCTTTGCCCTTGAATCGGTCGATTCAAGGAGACATGCAGTGGGCCGGGCATCTTTCCGCCAGGATCAGAGGCGATCGCCTCGGCCGTACCTCCGGGTACGACCTGCGGCAATCGCCTCTGCCCTGACGAAAACCTGCTCCGGCAGAATGTTTCCATTTAACCCGGAAAGACTCTAGCGCCAGTCCCCGATCGTGGCCTGGATCACGGCCATGGCGGCGACCGCCGCCGTGTCGGCGCGCAGGATTCGCGGTCCGAGCGGTATCGGCGTCACGAAGTCCAGGCTGCGCAGGAGCTTTCGCTCGGCCTCGGAAAAGCCGCCTTCCGGACCGATCAGAAGCGCAAGCTGCCGCTCGGTGATGGCGCTGAGGATCGGCAGCGGGTTCTGGCCGTCACAGCCCTCGTCGCAGAAGACGATGCGCCGGTCGCGCGGCCAGGTCTCAAGCAGGTCTTCGAGTTTTCGCGGCGCCTGGACGGAGGGAATGCCGAGTACGCCGCATTGTTCGGCGGCCTCGATGACATTCGCGCGTATGCGGTCGAGATTGCCGATCTTGCCCTGCACATGTTGGGTCATCACCGGCTGCAGCACGCCGGCTCCCATCTCGACCGCCTTCTGGACGAGATAGTCCAGCCGGCCGACCTTGAGCGGCGCGAACAGGTAGACGAGATCGGTGGCCGGCGGCTGCGGTCGCGTTTGCTCGATCGCTGCCAGGACCGCCTGCTTGCGCGTGGGCATTGAAAGCTCCGCCCGCCATTCGCCATCGCGGCCGTTGAAGACCAGAATCGGCGTGCCCTCGCCAAGGCGCAACACATTGACGAGATAGTTGAACTGCTCCTTCGTCGCCTCATGCTTCACACCGGCGTGGAGCGGGGTCTCTACGAACAATCGCTGCAGACGGAAATTGGCACGCATTGCAATTCCTTTGGTTCGCCGTGCTGATCCCGGATCAATTTCAGAGAAACAAGCCGGAAAGCACGAGGTAGACGAGCGCCGAAAGCAGCGCGGATGCGGGCACGGTGATCACCCAGGCGCCGACAATCGTCAGGAGATAGGAGCGGCGCACCAGCCGCCGGCGGCGGATCTCGGCGAAATTCGTCTCGATCGCCTCCGTGAGATCGGAATGGCCGTTCTTCCATCGGACATGCTCCAGCCGCCGCTTTGAGTGGCGGGTGTACCATTCGCGGAAGAAGCCGACACCGAACACGGCGCCGACCGCGGTATGGGTGGAACTGATCGGCAGGCCGAGTGCCGAAGCAAACAGCACCGTAGCCGCCGTCGCGAGCGCCACGCAGAAGGCGCGCATGGGATTGAGACGGGTGATTTCCTGGCCTACGACGCGGATCAGCCGCGGGCCGTAGAGGAGCAGCCCGAGCGAAATGCCAAACGCGCCGATCAGCAGAACCCAGTAGGGGGCCTCCGACTTCTGACTGGAGATCAGGCCGCCTTCGGCCGCGACGATCGCCGAAAGAGGGCCGATGGCATTCGATACGTCATTGGCCCCATGGGCGAAGGAGAGCAGCGCCGCCGCCGCGATCAGGGGCAGGCGGAACAGCTTGCGAAGCGACTGATTGCGGTTTTCGAGTCCCTCCGAGTGCCGGCGGATCCATGGCTTGCTGAGGACGTAGCAGGCGCCGCCGACCAGCCCGCCGGCGAGCAGGCCCGTCGGAAGCGAGATGATAGCGACCCGGACGAGGGCGAAAACCAGCACATAGGCGGTGAAGGCACCCGCCGTGACCCCGAGGACGACAGGCATCCAGAGCCGGGCGGCGGCGATCTTGTCGCTGCGATAGACGACGAATTCCTTCAGGAAAGCGAGGATGCAGGCGGCGAGGGCACCGCCGATGAGCGGCGAGATCGACCAGCTCGCGGTGATCCCGGCGACGGTCCACCACTTGACGACGTCCGGTCCTGCCGCCGCGAGGCTCGCGCCGACGATGCCGCCGACGACGGAATGGGTGGTCGAGACGGGCGCACGGGCATAGGTGGCGATGTTGATCCAGGCGGCCGAAGAGATCAGCACCGCCATCATCAGCCAGACGAGTGCATCGGGGCTGACCAGCCGGCTGCCGTCGACGACGCCAGCTTCGATCGTCAGCGCAACCTTGCGCCCCGCGATCAAAGCTCCGGCTATTTCGAAGAAGGCGGCGATCGCCAGGGCCGTGGCCATGGTCATCGCCCTGGCGCCGACTGCGGCGCCGACATTGTTCGTCACGTCATTGGCGCCGATATTCATCGCCAGGTAGCCCGCAAAGGCGGCGGCCGCAATGACGGTGGCGAGGCCGGATGCGCCGGTGAAATAGCTCGCGGCGATCGCCATGCTGACAATGAGGAACAGGGCAGCGAGGCCGGGGGCTGCGAGGCCCCGCATGATATAGTGGGTCGCCTCCTCCGCGAGACTGACCTTGTCGAGGTCCTTATCGAGTGTCGGCTTTTCCAGGCTCGGGCGCAGCTTGGCCACTGGTCGTTTCTCCCTTTCGTGATCGCCAGTAGCGGCGCGAGCCGGCGCATTCAAGCGGAATCGGAGCGGAAGATGGGGCGTGGGCTGAGAGTGCGAGCGCCGGCAGTCAGCCGTGGGCGGCGTTCGGCGCCTGCGCCCCGGGGGTGCTCATTCGTTTGCCGAAGTCGAGGATAAGCTCTTTCAAGGACGGCTCGGCGACGCGGCGCGCCGCCTCCCCGCAGTCCACCCATTCCAGCCGCCGGGCGCCCTTTTCGGGGAAGTTCTTGCTGAAGTCCTCGACTTCGAGCGCATGAACCTGGACCTTGCAGGAAATCTGCAGGCCATGGTCCATGCGTTTCTGGTAGGTATAGAAGCCGAGCGCGGTCTTCCGAATCTTCCCGTTCACGCCGGCTTCTTCATAGGCCTCGCGTTCCGCCACTTCGTGGGCGCGCTTGCCCTGCATCGGCCACCCCTTCGGAATGACCCAGCGGCCGGTGTCGCGGCTGGTGATCAGAAGAATCTCCGGCTCTCCCGTCTTCTTGCGGATACGATAGCACAGCGCGGCATATTGCATGCGCGCCGGGCGTCGCAGCATCAGATGCACGTCAGAGGCAAGCCGGTGCAGCAAGCTCAAGGGGGGTCTCACTCCTATGCGAATCAGCGGCATTCGTCATCTGATGGTATGTCTCGTCCGCTTCGCCTGTAAATGGATTGGCTGAAGATAACCGACGAGATGCGTACAAGTTCCAGAATAGAATACTCAATCGTCATTACATCTCATGCGTGTGCCCTCTCTCGCCCAGAAAGCGACGTCGCAGACGGCCGGGGCACTCACGGCTCCCGGCTGCGGTCCCGCTGCAGCAGGCGCATTTGGGCGATGCGCGCCCACTCACCGCTGCGCTCCGCCTCGCGGGCGGCGGCGGCGACGAAATCGATATGGCCTTGAGCGGCGGACTTCGCCGCCTGCGGATCGCGCGCCATGATCGCGGCATAGATCGCCTCGTGCTGCGAAAGCAGCCGGTCGCGGGCGCCGGGGGCGCCGAAGACCGTACTGCGATGAAAGAATATGCCCCGGGTCAGGAGCCTGTAGCAGGCCCGCAGCGTATGCAGCAGAATGATGTTGTGGGCGCTCTCGCCGATCGCGTTATGCAATTCGATGTCCGCCTCCAGCTCTTCGTCGAAATTGCCGCTGCGGTGCGCCTCGCGCATGCGTTCGATGACACGGGTCAGGATATCGCGGTCGAAGTCCGTGGCGCGGGTGGCGGCGAGCTCGGCGGTGAGGCCCTCGAGTTCGCGCCGATATTCGAGATAGTCCTGCGTCGCCTTGGAATGGCGCCCGATGAGTTCGACCAGCGGCTTTGAGAAGATCTGCCCGACCACGTCCGCGACGAAGGTGCCGCCGCCGTGCCGGCTCTCGACCAGGCCGCGCGTTTCCAACTCCTTCAGCGCCTCGCGCAGGATCGGCCGCGACACGTCGAAACGCTTGGAAAGCTCCCGCTCGCCTGGCAGGCGATCGCCGTCGCGAAGCACGCCTTCGAGAATGAGAAGCTCGATCTGCTGCACGACCTCGTCCGCCGTGCGGCTATGGCTGATGCGGGCATAGAGGTCGATCGGGTCTTCGGTCACGGCATGTTCTCCTTGAGCGGAAACCGCTTGCGCTCAAGCCTACCGCTCTTCGGAAATCTAGCAGCCGCCGCCAAGTGGTCAAATCAGTTGTCCACTTGGCGCCCGCCTTAGACTGATAAAAATCAAACTGCGTCAAAGCGCCCAGTTCTTTTTGCTTCACGGATTGATAAGAAAATGGTGATGAACGCGTGAGGGGGATGAAGCGCTTCATGCCAAAGGGCAGTTTTGCATTTCCGGTCGCACCCTTGCGTGCGCAGGCATTGGGCGAGGTTCACGCGCGGCCCTACGCATTGGTCACGACGCCGAGGGTGATTTTTCAGCTCGCCTTTCTCACCGAAGGCGGATCGATCGTCGATCATGCGGTGCTCTCCGAGCTCTCGCGATCCTGTGGGATCGCGCCACCCGGACGCGACGCCAGCCACCATGCCATCCCCTGGGGGAACGGAACGCTGCGCTGGGAGCGGCATACGGAATTCTCCACCTATTTCTGGGATACGCCGGCGCCGGAACGCTTTGGTGAAGAGGTGCCGGTTCACCCGTTCGGCGACGGCTTTTCGGCGCCGGGCCTGCTGATCGCCGGAATTCGCCTCGAGATCCGTCACGACACGCCGCAGACTCGCGAGGCCATCAAGCTCTTCGATCCGAAGAGCCTTTGCTACAGCGAGAGCAAGAACGGCCAGGCCGTGATCGTGACCGACTTTCGCCAGAACGGCGACGGCCTCACCCAGATCCTTGTGATCGACAGGGGGATGACCGAGGCGGGCACGGGCGCCCTGGCGCAGCGCCTGCTCGATATCGAGACCTATCGCACGCTCGCCATGCTCGGACTGCCGCTGGCGCAATCGTTATCGCCGGAAATTCGCCGGACCGAGGACGGCCTGACGGCGATCACGCAGCGGATGAAGGAGAATGTCCGCGAGGAAGCCGACGAGATGCTTTCCGGGATTACGCGTCTTGCCGCCGACCTCGAAGCCGGCGCCGCCCTGAGCCTCTACCGTTTCGGGGCCAGCCGCGCCTATTACGGCATCGTCCAGGAACGCATCGGCACACTTTCCGAAACGCCCGTGCCCGGCTACGAGACGATCGGCACCTTCCTCGAACGCCGGCTGGCGCCGGCGATGCGGACCTGTCAATCGGTCGAGGAACGGCAGAAGAACCTGTCGACCAAGCTCGCGCGCGCGACGACACTGTTGCGAAGCTGGGTCGACGTCGAGCTTGAACGCCAGAACAGCGCGCTGCTCAATTCGATGGACCGCCGCGCCAAGCTGCAGTTGCGCCTGCAGCAGACGGTCGAGGGCCTGTCAGTCGCCGCGATCTCGTATTATGTCGTCGGGCTGTTCGGCTACCTCGCCAAGCCTTTGAGCCACCAGATTCCCGTCGATCCCAGTGTGCTCACTGGGCTCGCCGTGCCCATCGCCGTCGTCGGCGTCTGGATGGTGGTTAGGCGCATTCGCCGCCATCACGAGGAGGCGGCGCACAAGTAGCATCCGCTACTGTTCCCAATAGGGAGCGGGTCCGCAAAGTGTGGCCAGTAAATCGACGGACCGGAAAATCCATTAGCATTTGCCCCCGGTGCCGCTCCAGTGGTAAACAAAAAATACCACCCTACGGCGCCATGCATGTTCTCTGGACGCGTAGAGAGCGCCGTAGCATCTTGAATTTCCGCGTGTTTCCTCAAGTCGGCAAGATTTGAGAGGCGCGCCTCAGGGCGCATCTGACTGGAGGTGCTCATGTCGGAGACGATCGGGTTCCTGGAGCCCAGACAAGCCGTTCTTGACCGTCGGTTGGAGATCATCGCCGATCTCGCCGATCTCCTCCCCGAGGGGTCGCTGATCAGCGACGAGCGCGGGTTGAAGCCGTTCGAGACGGATGCCTTTCTCGCCTATCGCCGCATACCTTTGGCCGTGGCCCTGCCGGAGACGACGGAGCAGGTTGCCGCCGTGCTCAAATATTGCAGCCGATATGGCATTCCCGTCGTGCCGCGCGGCGCCGGAACCTCGCTTTCCGGCGGCGCCATTCCCCAGGAGGATGCCGTCGTCGTCGGCCTCTCCAAGATGTCGCGCATTCTCGACATCGACCTCTTCAACCGCGCGGCGACGGTTCAGGCCGGCGTCACCAATCTCAATATTTCCGAAGCGGCCGGTGCCGACGGCTTTTTCTACGCGCCCGATCCGAGTTCGCAGCTCGCCTGCACGATCGGCGGCAATATCGGCATGAATTCCGGCGGCGCCCATTGCCTGAAATACGGGGTGACCACTAACAATCTGTTGGGCGTCAAGATGGTGCTCTTCGACGGCACGGTGATCGAGCTCGGCGGCAAGGCGCTGGATGCGCCGGGCTATGATCTCGTCGGCCTCGTCTGCGGCTCGGAGGGGCAACTCGGCATAGTCACGGAAGCGACGGTCCGCCTGATCGCCAAGCCGGAAGGCGCGCGCCCGGTGCTCTTCGGCTTCGATTCGTCGGAAGCGGCCGGATCCTGCGTCGCCGACATTATCGCAGCTGGCATCATCCCGGTCGCGATCGAATTCATGGACAAGCCGGCGATCGAGATCTGCGAGGCCTTTGCCCAGGCGGGGTATCCCCTTGACGTGGAGGCGCTCCTGATCGTCGAGGTCGAGGGTTCTGAAGCCGAGATGGAGGCGATGCTTCGGAGCATCGTCGAGATCGCCCGCCGTCACGGCGTCAAGACGATCAAGGAGTCGCAATCGGCGCTCGAGGCGGCGCTGATCTGGAAGGGCAGGAAATCCGCCTTCGGCGCCACCGGTCGCATCGCCGATTACATCTGCATGGACGGCACCGTGCCGCTGAGCCAGCTTTCCCATGTCTTGCGCCGGACCGGCGAGATCGTCGCGGGTTACGGCTTGCGCGTCGCCAATGTCTTTCATGCCGGAGATGGCAACATGCATCCTTTGATCCTCTACGACATCAACGATCCGGAGGATGCGGCGCGCGCGGAGGCAGCCGGCAACGACATCCTGAAGCTCTGCGTCGAGGCCGGCGGTTGCCTGACGGGCGAGCACGGCGTCGGCATAGAGAAACGCGACCTGATGCGGTATCAGTACAGCCAGGCCGACCTCGACCAGCAGATGGCGGCGCGGGCGGCCTTCGACCCGCATTGGCTCCTGAACCCGTCCAAGGTCTTCCCGCTCGAAGGGCGGCCCGCGGCATGATCGTTCATTTTGAACCGCCAAGCGAGGAAGGCATCGCCTCGGTCGTCCGCTCGGCATCGGCCGAGCGCGTCGCGCTTTCGATCGTCGGCGGGGGCACGCGGACGGGCCTCGGCAACCCCGTCCGGGCGGCCCGCACGCTTTCGACGCGGCGGCTCTCCGGCATCGTCACCTATAATCCCTCGGAGATGACGATGAGCGCGCTCGCGGGCACGCCGCTATCGGAGATCGAGGCGGCGCTCGAGGCGAAAGGCCAGATGCTGTCCTTTGAGCCGATGGACCACAGGCCGGTCTTCGGCACCTCCGGCGAGCCGACCATCGGCGGCGTCTTCGCGGCCAATGTCTCGGGGCCGCGCCGCTATGTCGCCGGTGCCGCGCGCGACAGCCTGCTCGGCCTTCGCTTCATCAACGGCCGCGGCGAGGCGATCAAGGCCGGCGGGCGAGTGATGAAGAATGTTACCGGGCTCGACCTCGTCAAGCTGCTCGCCGGCTCTCACGGCACTCTCGGAATCCTGACGGAGGTCACTTTCAAGGTCCTGCCTTCTCCGCCCGCGGCCGCGACGGTGGTCGTTTCCGGGCTCAACGACGCGGAGGCCGCAGCGGTGATGGCCGAGGCCATGGCCCAGCCGGCGGAGGTGTCGGGCGCTGCGCATCTGCCGGAGAGCGTCCGCGGGCGGGTGATCGACGGCGCGCTGCCCGAGGGGGCGGCCACGGTACTGAGACTCGAGGGGCTTGCGGACTCGGTCGCGCTGCGGGCGCAAGGGCTCTCAGAGGCAATCGCTCGCTTTGGGCCGGTCTCGCAATTGGATACCGCCCAAACCAAGCGGCTTTGGGCGGATATCCGCGACGTCAAGCCCTATGCCGACGGCACGACGCGGCCGCTCTGGCGCGTCTCCGTCGCCCCCTCGGCGGGGCATCAGCTCGTTGCCGCGCTTCGGTTGCAGACCGGCGTGGACGCCTATTATGATTGGCAGGGCGGGCTCGTCTGGCTGCGTATGGAGGCCGACCCCGAGGCCGAGCTCCTGCGTCGCTATGTCCGCGCGGTCGGCGGCGGCCACGCGACGCTTCTGCGCGCCGGCGAGGACGAACGCGCGCGCATACCGGCCTTTGAACCGCAGCCAGCCGCTGTGGCACAATTGTCCGAACGCCTGCGTGCCTCGTTCGACCCATCGCGGATTTTCAATCCCGGGCGGCTGGCGGCCATCGCTTGAGGCACCGCCATGAAGACGCCCAACGGCCAAGGAGACCTCAATGACAGATCCTGGTTCCCACACGCCGCCTTCCCGCGACACGGATCGCTGGCTGGAGCCCGGCAAGGTCAATATCCAGATCGTCTACGTCCTGTATCTGCTGGGCTTTGCGATCGGCATCACACCGCTGATCGGCCTCGTTATCGCCTATCTCAATCGTGACAAGGCGGAAATCTGGGCAAGGTCGCATTATGACTGGGCGATCCGAACCTTCTGGATCGCCTTGCTGTTCGTCCTGATCTCCGCGGTTCTGTCCGTCGTTCTGATCGGTGTGCTCGGTTTCGTGGCGACCGCGGTCTGGGTCGTGGTGCGCTGTGTCGTCGGTCTTCAGAAGACCGCGCGCGAGGAGCCGATCACCAAGCCGGAAAGCTGGTGGATATAGGTCCTGACCCTAGGCTCAAGGCCGATCCGCGCCCTACAGCGCCGCGCGTCTTATTAGACGCGCAAAGGTCGCTGTAGCACTTTGAATTGCTACATGTCTTTGTCCTTAAATCGAGTCGATTAAAGGAGACATGCAGCGGCAGTATTGGAGTACTCGGTTGCAGACCAACTTTTCCCCCGAACAGCTTGCCGATCCGCATGTCGCGGAATCCGAGCAGATCCTGCGCAAGTGCGTCCACTGCGGCTTCTGCACCGCCACCTGTCCGACCTATGTGCTTCTCGGCGACGAGCTCGATAGCCCCCGCGGACGTATCTATCTCATCAAGGACATGCTCGAAAACGGTCGTGCCGCCGACAGGGAAACCGTTACCCATATCGACCGCTGCCTCTCATGTCTCTCCTGTATGACGACCTGTCCCTCGGGCGTCGACTACATGCATCTCGTCGACCACGCTCGCATTCACATCGAGAAAACCTATCGACGGCCCTTCAAAGACCGTGTCGCCCGTTCCGTGATCGCCGCAACGCTGCCCTATCCGAAGCGCTTCCGGGCGGCGCTCCGGGCGGCAGGTCTCGCCCGGCCGATGGCCGGGCTGCTGAAGCGCGTTCCCTGGCTCAAGACCTTCGGCGTCATGCTCGATCTTGCGCCGGCAGCGCTGCCGCCAGCGGCTGCAAGGCCGGAAATCCATTCGGCGAAGGGCGCTCGCCGCGGCCGCGTGGCGCTGCTCACAGGCTGCGCACAGCCGGTGCTGCGCCCGGAAATCAACGATGCGACGATCCGGCTGCTGACGGGGCAGGGGATCGAGGTCGTCGTCACGGAAGAGGAAGGCTGCTGCGGCGCCCTGGTTCATCATATGGGCCGCGAGGAACAGGCGCTGAAGGCCGCCCGCCGCAATGTCGACGCCTGGCTTAAGGCGGCCGATGAGAGCGGCCTCGACGCGGTCGTCATCACCGCCTCCGGCTGCGGCACGACGATCAAGGATTACGGTCACATGCTGCGGCTTGATTCCGCCTATGCCGAGAAGGCGGCGAGGGTCTCTGCTCTGGCGAAAGACATAACCGAATATCTGGCGGATCTGGACCTGCCGGAACAGGCAGCGCGCGGCCTGACGGTCGCCTATCACTCCGCCTGTTCGATGCAGCATGGGCAGAAGATCACGACAATGCCGAAAGAGCTTCTGAAACGGGCGGGATTTACCGTCCGCGACCCGGCGGAAGGCCACCTCTGCTGCGGCTCGGCCGGCACCTACAACATCCTCCAGCCGGAAATTTCGGCGAAGCTGAAAGCGCGAAAGGTCAGGAATATCGAAGCGACCAGGCCGAACGTGATCGCGACCGGCAATATCGGTTGCATCACGCAGATCGCGACCGGAACCACCATCCCGATCGTGCATACGGTCGAGCTTCTGGACTGGGCCTATGGCGGGCCGAAGCCGGCGGGGATTTGAGGCGAGAGGCAGCCTCCGTTCGGCCTGCCGGCAGGACCATGTAGGCTCGCGGCACAACCTCGCTCTCCAGTGCGGTCGAACGGATGAACGCGGCGTTTCAGGGCGCGCCCCGCCCGCAAATCGGAACCGACTTTCGGAAAGCTTGATGCGCAGATTAAGAGAGCTACAGCACCGCGCGTCTGAAAAGACGCGCGGTGCTGTGGGGTAAGGGCAGCTTCACTCGTCAGCCGCCGAAGATCTCACGGAGAATATCGACGCCGCGGTCGTCGAAGCTGACGTCGCCCTGCTTGTTGCCGGGGCCGATCACAATCACCTTGGTGCCGATCGGTGCCCGATCATAGAGGTGCTCGACATCGGCATTCATCATCCGGATGCAGCCCGAGGACATGTTCTGGCCGATCGTCCAGGGCTGGTTGGTGCCGTGGATGCGGAAGATCGTGTCGCGACCGCCCTTGTAGAGATAGAGCGCGCGGGCGCCCAGCGGGTTGTCGATGCCGCCTTCCTGGGTGATCGGCAGGATCCGGCCCTTGGCTGCTTCGCGTGCGCGCATTTCCGCCGGCGGCGTCCAGCTCGGCCATTCGGCCTTCCGGCCCACTTTGACGATGCCGGACCAGCCGAAGCCCTCGCGGCCGACGCCGATGCCGTAGCGGGTCGCGCGGTTCGGACCATCGATGTAATAGAGGAACTTGCTGTTGGTATCGATGATGATCGTGCCGGGCGCTTCTTCCGTGCGGAAACGAACCTTAGTGCGCCAATACTTCTTCGGCGGCTTCTTCTGCTGGGCGGCGAGGACGATGTCCGAGCGCTTGACGGCCCCTCCGCCCGGCTCGGTAGGCGTGAACGCCGAAGCGTTCGCGGCAGCAAAAAGAGTGGTGGCCGCGACGCCGAGCGCGACCAATTTACCGGCGTGACATTTCATCTGCGATTCCCTCTCAACCCCGAATTCCGAAAGCCATGCGATTTACTGGCAAGTCGCGGGCTGAAACAACCGATAGAAACGGACTGCGCCGGGCAATCAGCGTCGTCGATCGTCTTTGTTGCCTTTAGATCACGGTTCGGCGGGAAAAGCGCGGCGCTTCATCGGACGCGGACCGCTGCTGCCCCTACAGAACGAGAACTTTCGTGCCGACATTCACCCGCTCGTAAAGGTCGACGACGTCCTCGTTGCGCATGCGGATGCAGCCGGAGGACACGGCATAGCCGATCGTCCAAGGGGCATTGGTACCGTGGATGCGATAGAGCGTGGACCCGAGATACATGGCGCGGGCACCCAGCGGGTTCTCCAGGCCGCCGTCCATGCGCGCCGGCAGATAGTGGCCCTTGGCCGCTTCGCGCGCGATCATTTCCTGCGGCGGCGTCCACGCCGGCCACTCGGCCTTGCGGGTGATCTTGTGCTCGCCTGCCCATTCGAAGCCCGGCTTGCCGACGCCGACTCCGTAGCGGCGGGCTTCGCCATTGCCGGTCACGAGATAGAGGAAGCGATTATTGGTGTCGATCACGATCGTGCCGGGCCTTTCCCCCGTCTCATAGGCCACCATCTGCGGCAGGAACTGCGGATCGAGTTTGGATTTCACTGGCCTCTGGGCGCGTGTGGCGGCCACGGGCTGAACAGCGGGAGCGTAGGGCGTGCGCCTGACCTGGCGCCGCTCGACGGGTTTTCGGGAAGCCGCAGGCGCCTCAGGGCGGTAAACGACCGGGCGCACGCGACCGCCGGTCAGTTGCATCACCCACGGTGCCGTCAGGTCCGGGCTGACGATGACCGGCGGCCGGTTCTGGTATCGATCCTGCGCCCCCGCGCCGACGGGGAAAATGCAGAGGCAGGAGGTGGCAAGCAAAAGGAATTTCTTCATCGGACGGACTCGCTACATGACGCCCAATACGAGGCGGCTATTGGAGCCGCGATGCTCGCACCCGCCCGCCACCGAAAGGTAAACGGCCCTTCGCTAAAATGCCGCGACCGCAAGAAAGCTTTGGGTAGGGTTATTTGCGGCTTTATGAATCTGGTTTGCAAATGGTAAATAGAACAAAAAGGAAACGGATGCGAAGGAATGGACGATGACGGAAAAGGGTCTGATCACGGGCGAGGACGGGCTCAGCCGTTGTGCCTGGCACGGCAATC
Organism: Ensifer sp. LCM 4579; assembly: GCF_001854885.1. Taxonomy (GTDB): domain Bacteria; phylum Pseudomonadota; class Alphaproteobacteria; order Rhizobiales; family Rhizobiaceae; genus Sinorhizobium. The sequence continues at coordinate 118,616 of NZ_MDDV01000002.1, forward strand.
TCGAAGACTACCGTCGCTATCATGACGAGGAATGGGGGCGGCCGGTGGCGGACGACCGCCGGCTGTTCGAGAAGATCTGCCTCGAAGGCTTCCAGTCGGGGCTTTCCTGGCTGACGATCTTGAGAAAGCGAGAGGCGTTTCGCGGGGCCTTTGCAGGCTTCGACTTCGAGGTTGTCGCCGAGTTCGGGGAGGCCGATGTCGAGCGCTGCCTCGCCGATCCGGGCATCGTGCGTCATCGCGGCAAGATCGTCTCCACGATCAACAATGCCCGGCGGGCGAGGGAGCTGCGCGATGAGTTCGGATCTCTCGCCGCCTATTTCTGGTCGCACGAGCCGAACGGAAGCGAACGTCCCCCCGTCATGGACTACGAAACGCTGGTCGCCAATCCCACGACGCCGGCTTCGGTCCGTATTTCGAAGGATCTGAAGAAGCGCGGCTGGACCTTCGTCGGGCCGACGACCGTCTATGCCTTCATGCAGGCCATGGGCCTCGTCAACGACCACCTGCAAGGCTGCTTCTGCCGTGCCGGTGTCGAGGAGATGCGGCGGCAATTCGTGCGGCCTGCCGCAGCCCCGCCTCGGTCGGCTTCGATCTAAGCAGATATTCATGGGTTTACCCACGCGCCCTTGCCGCCCTTGGCATGATCCGGTAGGGAAGGCTCCGACCAAGCTTTGAGTAGCCGGAATGCCTTCCATGAACGAGAAAACAAAGAAAACGCAGAAGCTCAAGGCGCGCCTGCCGCGCGGCTTCGTCGACCGGTCGGCCGCGGATATCCGCGCCGTCGACGAGATGATTGCGAAGATCCGTGAGGTCTATGAGCGCTACGGCTTCGATCCGGTGGAAACGCCGCTGTTCGAATATACCGATGCGCTCGGCAAGTTTCTTCCCGACAGCGATCGCCCGAACGAAGGTGTGTTCTCGCTGACCGACGATGACGACCAGTGGATGAGCCTTCGCTACGACCTGACGGCGCCGCTTGCCCGCCACGTGGCGGAGAATTTCAACGATATCCAGCTTCCCTACCGCACCTATCGCGCCGGCTACGTGTTCCGCAACGAAAAGCCGGGGCCGGGCCGCTTCCGCCAGTTCATGCAGTTCGACGCCGATACGGTCGGCGCTGCCGGCGTCCAGGCCGACGCCGAGATGTGCATGATGATGGCCGACACGATGGAGGCGCTCGGCATCAATCGCAACGACTACGTGATCCGGGTCAACAACCGTAAGGTCCTCGACGGCGTGCTGGAAGCGATCGGGCTTGGCGGCGACGAGCAGGCGAATACGCGGCTGACGGTCCTGCGCGCCATCGACAAGCTCGACAAGTTCGGACCGGACGGCGTGCGGCTCCTGCTCGCCGAGGGCCGCAAGGACGAGAGCGGCGATTTCACCAAGGGTGCCGGGCTTAACGAGCAGCAGATCCGCAAGATCCTGTTCTTTATCGGCATCACCGACTATGCCAAGAGCGCCGGCGAACTGGCCGAACTCGTTGCCGGCACCGCCAAAGGCGCGGAAGGTGTCGAGGAGCTCAACAGCATTCGCAGCCTCGTCCTCAGCGCCGGTTACGAGGCGGACCGCATCAAGATCGACCCGTCGGTGGTGCGCGGCCTCGAATATTATACCGGTCCCGTCTTCGAGGCCGAACTGCAATTCGCCGTCACCAACGAGAAGGGCGAGCGGGTCGTCTTCGGCTCGGTCGGCGGTGGCGGCCGCTATGATGGTCTCGTTTCGCGTTTCATGGGCCAGCCGGTGCCGGCGACGGGCTTCTCGATCGGTGTTTCGCGCCTGATGACGGCGCTCAAGAATCTCGGCAAGCTCGGCGTCGAAGAGGTGATCGCGCCGGTCGTCGTCTGCGTCATGGACCGCGACCTCGACAGCATGGGCCGTTACCAGCGCTTCGTGCAGGACCTGCGCCACGCCGGCATCCGTGCCGAGATGTATCAGGGAAACAAGAAGAATTTCGGCGACCAGCTCAAATATGCCGATCGCCGCGGCTCGCCTATCGCCATCATTCAGGGCGGCGACGAGCGCGCCTCCGGCACCGTCCAGATCAAGGACCTGATCGAGGGCAAGCGCCTCTCCGGCGAAATAGAGGATAATGTCGCCTGGCGCGAGGCCCGCGTCGCCCAGGTCTCCGTTCCGGAAAGCGAACTGATCGCAAAGGTTCGGGAAATTCTGGCAGGGCAGGCCGAGGATCGGAAAAGGTCAGGCGGATGCCGCTGATCGATCTCCCCGCCTTTGCCCCTGACCTTCTTGCCGATTTCGAACGGCTGAAGACGCTGCGTGTCGACACGCCGGTGATCCAGCCGGCCGAGCCTTTCCTCGACATGGCGGGAGAAGACCTGCGCCGGCGCATCTTCATGACCGCGAGCGAGACCGGCGAGAGCCTGTGCCTGCGCCCGGAATTCACCATCCCGGTCTGCCTCAGGCACATCGAGACGGCGACCGGCACGCCGCAGCGTTACGCCTATCTCGGCGAAGTCTTCCGTCAGCGTCGCGACGGCTCGAACGAGTTTTACCAGGCGGGCATAGAGGATCTCGGCGACCCGGACACGGCCGCCGCCGACGCGCGGGCGATCGGGGATGCGATGCTCGTTGCAACCAACCGGTTGCCTGGTCGGCGGCTCAAGGTGACGCTCGGCGACCAGTCGGTCTTCGAGGCGGTGATCGCCGCCTGCGGCTTGCCGGCCGGCTGGCAGAAGCGGCTCATCCATGCCTTCGGCGACCAGAAACAATTGCAGAGGCTGCTGGCGGAACTCGCAGACCCAAAGTCCTCCGGCGTCTTCGGTCCTGAGGTCGAGCGGCTTGCCGGGATGGGCATCCTGGACGATGACGAGCGACTCGTGGCGGAGATCGCCGGTATCATGGAAGCTACCGGCTATTCTACCAATGCCAGCCGCTCGCCAGGCGACATTGCCCGCCGGCTCAAGGAGAAGATGGCGCTTGCGACGACGCAACTCGACCCGGCAGCGCTTGCGGTCATGCGCGAATTCCTGGCGCTCGATCTGCCGCTCGCCGATGCGCCAGACGCTCTGCGACAGTTCGCCACCGGATCCGGACTGAAGATTGGCGATGCGCTTGCACTCTTCGATGCCCGCGTTGCGGCGCTTGCAAAGTCGGGCGCCGATGTCGATGTCATCAGGTATCGCGCCGCTTTCGGCCGCCCGCTCGATTACTACACCGGGCTGGTCTTCGAGATCGAACTCGAGGGAACGCCGGCGGTTCTCGCAGGCGGTGGACGCTTCGATCGGCTGCTGACGCTGCTTGGCGCCCGGGAGCACATCCCGGCCGTCGGGTTCTCTCTCTGGCTTGACCGCATCGAACGGGCCATCGCGGCCGCAGGGGGCGCGAAATGACCATTACCCTGGCGCTGCCCTCCAAGGGACGGATGAAGGAGGACGCCTCGGCCATCTTCGAGCGGGCCGGCATGAAGATTGTCGCCGTCGGCAGTGATCGCTCCTATCGCGGCCGCGTCGAGAGCTGGGACGTCGAGGTCGCCTTCCTTTCGGCCTCCGAAATCTCGCGCGAGGTCGGCAGCGGTGCCGTCGATTTCGGCGTCACCGGCGAAGACCTCGTGCGCGAAGGGCTGGCCGATGCCGATGGGCGGGTCGAATTCGCGGCCCGGCTCGGCTTCGGCCATGCGGATGTCGTCGTCGCCGTGCCGGAGATCTGGTACGACGTCGATACGATGGCCGATCTCGGCGACGTCGCCGCCGATTTCCGCGCCCGCCATGGGCGGCGACTGGCGATCGCCACCAAATATTGGAGGCTGACGCAGCAGTTCTTCTCCGGCAGCCATGGCATTCAGCTCTACCGCATCGTCGAAAGCCTCGGCGCCACCGAAGGCGCCCCGGCCTCCGGCTCGGCCGACATCATCGTCGATATCACCTCGACCGGCTCCACGCTTCGCGCGAACCATCTGAAGATACTTTCGGACGGCGTGATCCTGCGTTCCGAGGCCTGCCTCGTCCGGGCCCGAAAGCCGGCTCACGCGGACGATCCCACCGTCGATCGCATCATCGCTGCCGTGCGAGGAGCGCTCTGAGCCGGTTGGCGCATCTCGCATTCGTCGGTCCGGCCCCTCCCAAATGCAACCGGCGCCACCTATGTAGGAACGGCAAAACTCCCAGGAACAACTCAAGGCAACTTATGGCTGATCTTTCCTCCTTCCCGATTACGCGCCGTTGGCCGGCGAAGAATCCTGACATTATCCAGCTCTACTCGCTGCCGACCCCGAATGGCGTGAAAATCTCGATCGCGCTCGAAGAGCTGGGCCTGCCCTATGAGGCGCACCGTATCGCCTTCGACGCAAACGAACAGAAGTCGCCCGAATTCGTCTCGCTCAATCCGAACGGCCGCATTCCCGCGATCATCGATCCTAACGGACCGGACGGCAAGCCGATCGGGCTTTTCGAGTCTGGCGCGATTCTGGTCTATCTCGCGGAAAAGACCGGAAAGCTCATTCCTGCGGATGCGGCCGGCCGTTACGAGACGCTCTGCTGGGTGATGTTCCAGATGGGCGGTGTCGGGCCGATGCTGGGCCAGTTCGGTCATTTCTTCAAATTCGCGGCTGACAAGGTCGCCAACAATCCCTATCCGGTCGAGCGCTATCGCGACGAGGCGAAGCGTCTTCTCGGCGTTCTCGATGCGCGTCTCGAGGGTCGGCAGTGGCTGACGGGCGACGAATATACGATCGCCGACATCGCCACCTATCCCTGGGTGGAAGGCGCGCGCAAGTTCTACGGCGGCGCCGAGGTGCTCGACTACAAGAGCTTTCCCAATGTCCTTGCCTGGGTGGAGCGCGGTCTCGCCCGCCCGGCCGCTCAGAGGGGCCTCGAAATTCCGAGAAAGGAACAGCCGTTGCACCCACCCGGCCACAGTTGACGAGGCTGCGGCCGGGAGCGTACCGGTTAGTGAAAGAGAATCGAGACGGGTGGATAGGGTGTCGGGAAGGCTTGTTGTCATCGGTGGCGGTCAGGCCGCCTTCGCCCTGGTTGCCAAGCTGCGCGCGCTTGCCGACCAGCGTCCGATCACCGTCATTGCCGCCGAGGCGAGCCTGCCCTATCAGCGGCCGCCGCTCTCCAAAAAGTACCTGCTGCGGGAAATGAGCCTCGACCGGCTGCTTTACCGGCCGGAGGCCTGGTATGCGGACCATGCGGTCGACATCCGTCTGTCGACGACCGTGACGCGCGTCGACCGCGCCGCAAAAGAGGTCACGCTGAGTGACGGATCAAAGCTCGACTACGAGACGCTGGCTTTCGCCACCGGGGCGACCCCGCGCCGCTTGCCGGTGTCGATCGGCGGCGATCTCGCCGGCGTCCATGTCGTGCGCGACTATAAGGATGCCGACCGGCTTGCCGAGGAAATGCAGCCGGGGCGGCGGGCGCTGGTCGTCGGCGGCGGTTATATCGGCCTCGAGGCTGCGGCGGTCGCCCGCACCTCAGGACTGGAGGTGACGGTAATCGAAATGGCTGACCGCATCCTCCAGCGCGTTGCCTCCGCGGCGACCTCTGCTATCGTGCGCGACATCCACCGCTCGCATGCGGTCCATATCCGCGAGCGCATGGGGCTCCACCGCCTGATCAGTGAGAACGGTCGCGTCACGGCGGCCGAGCTTGCCGACGGCTCCGTCATTCCCGTGGACGTGGTGATCGTCGGCATCGGCGTCGACGCGAACGATGCGCTGGCGCATGATGCCGGCCTCGAAACCGCCAACGGCATCCTCGTCGACAAATACGGCAGGACGTCCGATCCGGCGATCTACGCGATGGGTGATTGCGCGGTCCTCCCCTGGCAGGACATGCGCATCCGCCTCGAGTCGGTCCAGAACGCCGTGGACCAGGCCGAAGCCGTCGCCGCCATCCTCGCCGGCGGTTCCGATCCCTACGATCCGCATCCCTGGTTCTGGTCCGACCAGTACGACGTCAAGCTCCAGATCGCCGGCTTCGGCCTCGGCCACGACGAAACCTTGGTTCGCCCGGGCCAGCGCGAAGGCAGCGTCTCGGTCTGGTATTTCCGCGAAGGCAAGCTGATCGCCGTCGATGCCGTCAACGATGCCAAGGCATATGTGACGGGAAAGAAACTGCTGGAAGCGGGGAAGACGCCTGATCGGAAGGTCCTGGCCGATCCGCAGAGCGACCTGAAGTCATTGCTGGCATAATTTGAGCACAACAAGATTAGTTCGGATTTAGAGAGTCTCCGCGCCGTCGACGCGGCGCTGCTGGATCTCCTGTGCTTGTCACAGGAATCCAGCCACGGCGCGTCGGCGCCGTGAAAGAGAACGAAACAGCGACCTGAATCGAATACAAGTCAAAAAAGGGCGACCCAAGAGCCGCCCTTCAGATCCGTATGGACCCGCTGTGCTAAGGCTGTCGCCTTATCACATCATGTCCATGCCGCCCATGCCGCCCATGCCGCCCGGCATTGCCGGAGCGTCCTTCTTCGGCAGCTCGGCGATCATGGCTTCGGTGGTGATGAGCAGCGAGGCAACCGAAGCTGCGTCCTGGAGCGCGGTGCGAACGACCTTGACCGGGTCGATGATGCCCATGGCGATCATGTCGCCATATTCGCCGGTCTGGGCGTTGTAGCCGAAGTCGTCCGTGTTCTTCTCGAGGATCTTGCCGACGACGATGGAAGCTTCGTCGCCAGCGTTTTCCACGATCTGGCGGGCTGGAGACTGCAGAGCGCGGCGAACGATGTTGACGCCGGCTTCCTGGTCGTCGTTTTCGCCCTTGGCGGTGATCTTGACGGAGGAGCGGAGCAGGGCAACGCCACCGCCCGGTACGATGCCTTCCTGAACGGCAGCGCGCGTCGCGTTGAGGGCGTCGTCGATGCGGTCCTTCTTTTCCTTCACTTCGACTTCCGTCGCACCGCCGACGCGGATGACGGCGACGCCGCCCGCGAGCTTGGCAAGGCGCTCCTGCAGCTTTTCGCGGTCGTAGTCGGAAGTGGTTTCTTCGATCTGGGCCTTGATCTGGGCAACGCGGCCTTCGATGTCGGACTTCTGACCGGCGCCGTCGACGATGGTCGTGTTTTCCTTGGAGATCGAGACCTTCTTCGCACGGCCGAGCATGTCGAGCGTAACGCTTTCGAGCTTAATGCCGAGGTCTTCGGAGATGACCGTGCCGCCCGTCAGGATGGCGATGTCTTCGAGCATGGCCTTGCGGCGATCGCCGAAGCCCGGAGCCTTGACGGCGGCGATCTTCAGGCCGCCACGCAGCTTGTTGACGACGAGCGTGGCAAGGGCTTCGCCTTCGACGTCTTCAGCGATGATGAGGAGCGGCTTGCCGGTCTGGACAACGGCTTCGAGAACCGGGAGCATGGCCTGGAGGTTCGAAAGCTTCTTCTCGTGCAGGAGAATGAAAGCGTCTTCGAGGTCGGCGACCATCTTTTCCGGGTTGGTGACGAAGTAGGGTGACAGGTAGCCGCGGTCGAACTGCATGCCTTCGACGACTTCGAGTTCGGTCTCGGCGGTCTTGGCTTCTTCAACCGTGATGACGCCTTCGTTGCCGACCTTCTGCATCGCTTCGGCGATGTCGAGGCCGATCTGCTTTTCGCCGTTTGCCGAGATCGTTCCGACCTGGGCAACTTCATCCGAGGTGTTGATCTTCTTGGCCTTGGCGAGCAGGTCCTTGACGACTTCGGCGACGGCGAGGTCGATACCGCGCTTCAGGTCCATCGGGTTCATGCCGGCAGCAACGGCCTTGGCGCCTTCGCGAACGATTGCCTGGGCGAGAACGGTTGCGGTCGTCGTGCCGTCACCGGCGATGTCGTTGGTCTTCGAAGCGACTTCGCGGACCATCTGGGCGCCCATGTTCTCGAACTTGTCTTCCAGTTCGATTTCCTTGGCGACCGAAACGCCGTCCTTGGTGATGCGCGGCGCGCCGAAGGACTTGTCGATGACGACGTTACGACCCTTCGGGCCGAGCGTTACCTTGACTGCATCCGCGAGGATGTCGACGCCGCGCAGCATCTTTTCGCGCGCAGAACGGCCGAACTTGACTTCTTTAGCTGCCATTTTTGAAAGCTCCTGGTTTCGAAATTCCGGAACAGGTCCGGTTTCAAATTACGGAAGTTTTTGGGAGGGGTGCCGGCCGATCAGCCGATGATGCCCATGATGTCGGCTTCCTTCATGATCAGAAGGTCTTCGCCGTTGATCTTGACTTCGGTGCCGGACCACTTGCCGAACAGCACGCGGTCACCGGCCTTGACGTCGAGCGCGACAACCTTGCCGCTTTCGTCGCGAGCGCCCGAACCGACAGCCACGATTTCGCCTTCTTGCGGCTTTTCCTTTGCGGTGTCCGGAATGATGATGCCGCCCTTGGTCTTCTCTTCAGACTCGACGCGGCGGACGACGACGCGGTCGTGCAGCGGACGGAAATTGGTGCTTGCCATTGTCTAATCCCTCGATCAAATGACATTGCGGATCGTTGGAGAGATCCGGTGGATGCTATTAGCACTCATATCGAGCGAGTGCTAGCGTCGCCGAGATAAGACCGGCCAGCGAACGAGTCAAGGATCGGCTGCGAGATTTTTCGGCCAGTCGGAAATCGTTGACAGCTCCGCCGCTATTTTGTTTGATGACCGAATGGGGTGAGCGAATACCCCACGAGGCGTCATGCCGGAATTCGCGTCCATCATAAACAAGGACGTCGTATCATGGCCTCGTTCAATTCCATCTCATCCGAAAAACTTGCCCGGCTCGTCGGAACGCCCAAAGGCCCCGTTCTCATCGATGTGCGCGATGACGACGATTTTGCGGCCGATCCCCATCTCGTGCCCGGTTCCTTCCACCGGACCCATGCCGACGTCCGGCAATGGGCGCAGGACTACAAGGGGCATTGGGTCGTCGTGCTCTGCAGGCACGGTGGCAAGCTCAGCGAAGGAGTGGCCGCCTGGCTTCGCCATTCGGGCGCGACCGCCGAACTGCTGGAGGGAGGAATCGAGGCCTGGCGGACAGCGGGCCTGCCTCTCGTCCCGGTCGCGCGCCTTCCGAACGCCGACCCGTCCGGCGGTTCCGTGTGGGTGACAAGGTCAAGGCCGAAAATCGACCGCATCGCCTGTCCCTGGCTGATCCGCCGCTTCGTCGATCGCCAAGCCAGCTTCCTCTTTGTCACGCCGATCGAGGTCGAGATGGTTGGCGAACGCTTCGGCGCAACACCATTCGATATCGAAGGGGTCTTCTGGAGTCATCGCGACGAGGATTGCACCTTCGATACGATGGTCAAGGAATTCCGTCTCTCCTTCCCCGCGCTCGAGCACGTCGCCCGCATCGTGCGCGGCGCCGACACGGACAGGCTCTCTCTCGATCCTCAGGCGGCCGGGCTGCTCGCCATCTCGCTCGGTCTTTCCCGCATGTATGCCGACGACCTCGAACAGCTCGAGGCAGGGATGATCGTCTATGACGCGCTCTACCGCTGGGCGCGCGATGCGACCCAGGAGAAGCACGATTGGGTATCCCACGGCGGCAAGGGGAAGCGGACGTGAAGGAACGAAGATCGGTGGGCCTCGCGCCCGCCCACCCGTCCTTTGCCGAGGCGACGAAGGTCTGGGCGAAGATCAGCCTGTTGAGCTTCGGCGGACCGGCCGGGCAGATCGCGCTCATGCATCGCTACCTGGTCGAGGAAGGCCGCTGAATCACCGAAGCCGCTTCCCGGATGCGCTCAACTTGTATTCGGGACTCTGGCCCTCTGCGCCGGAGCCGGGTGGCTCCCCATCCTTCTGTGATACCGCGGACGCTGCGCGGCTGCCGATTCCGTGGGAAGGGCGGTGATTTTCCATGCGCGAGGCTTGTATTCTTGCCCCTTCCTTGCGATGTCAGCCGGAAAGCCGAGTTTGCGGGAAGCCAGTATGGCCGTCAGGATCAACAGTTTTCGGGAAATCGCCTGCCGCTACGACGTGGTGCTTTGCGACGTCTGGGGCGTGCTTCACAATGGCGTCCAGGCCTTCGTATCCGCCGGCGAGGCTCTTGCCGAGGCGCGTGCGCAAGGCTTGACCGTCGTTCTCATCACCAATTCCCCGCGCCCCCACCCCGGCGTCAAGGTTCAGATCCGCGGTCTCGGCGTCCCCGACGAGGCCTATGACCGCATCGTCACCTCCGGCGACGTGACGCGGGCGCTGATCGCCGCCGCCGAGAAGCGGATCTTTTTCATCGGCGCCGATCGAGACCTGCCGCTGCTCGAAGGCCTCGGCACCGAAATCGTCTCGTCCGAAGAGGCGGAAACGATCGTCTGCGCCGGCTTCTACGACGACGAGACCGAAACCCCCGACAGCTACCGGGCCACGCTGACCGGCCTCGCCAAACGGAAGGTGCCGTTCATCTGCGCCAATCCCGACCTGGTGGTGGAGCGCGGACACCGCCTGATCCCCTGCGCCGGTGCCATCGCCAAGCTGTATGAAGAACTGGGCGGCGAGGCGCGTATCGCCGGCAAGCCCTACAAGGCGATCTATCGGGCGGCCCTTTCGGAGGCAAAAGCCGCCCGCGGCGCGTTCGATCTTGCGCGCGTCATCGCCATCGGCGACGGCATGCCGACGGACGTCAAGGGCGCTCAGGACGCCGGCTTCGACCTGCTTTACATCAGTGCAGGGATCCACGCGCAGGAATACATGCATGAAAGCCGCACCGACGAGGCGAAGCTCACAGCCTTCCTGAAGAGGGAGGGGGCGACGCCGAAGTGGTGGATGCCGCGGCTCGGCTGACGGGAAGCATGGAGATGACGGTTTTTCATCGCAACGAAACCCGCGACCCGCTCCCGGAGCGCCTTCATGGCGGCGTGGTGGCGATCGGCAATTTCGACGGCGTCCATCGCGGCCACCAGTCGGTGCTCAATCGTGCGCTGGATGAGGCAAGGGGCCGAGGCGTTCCCGCCCTGGTACTCACCTTCGAGCCGCATCCTCGCACGGTTTTCCGGCCCGACCGGCCGGTCTTCCGTCTGACCCCTGCGCCGCTCAAAGCGCGTATCCTCGAGGGCATGGGGTTCGGTGCGGTCATCGAATATCCCTTCGACCGGACCTTTTCGGAGCTTTCGGCCTTCGATTTCATTCACCGCATTCTGCGCGAATGGCTGCATGCCTCGCATGTCGTCACCGGGTTCGATTTCCATTTCGGGAAGGGGCGCGAAGGCGGCCCGGCCTTCCTGATGGCGGCGGGCGAGCGGGAAGGCTTCGGCGTGACTCTGGTCGATGCTTTCCGTGACGAGAATGCCGACGTCATCTCCTCGAGCGTTATTCGCTCCCTGCTCGCCGAGGGGGACGTTGCGCAGGCGGCGGGGCTCCTCGGCTACCGCTATGCGGTCGAGGCGGAGGTGATCGGCGGCAAGAAGCTCGGGCGAGCGCTTGGCTATCCGACCGCGAATATGCGCCTGCCGCCGGAGGCGGAGATCAAGAGCGGCATCTATGCGGTACGGTTCCGCCGGGCCGACGGCGTGCTTTACGACGGTATCGCCAGCTTCGGCCGCAGGCCTACGGTTGACAGCGACGGCGAGGCGCTGCTCGAAACCTTCGTCTTCGATTTTACCGGCGAGCTCTACGGCGAGGTCTGCGCCGTCTCCTTCTTCGGCCGTCTTCGCGACGAGTTGAAATTCGATGGACTTGAACCCTTGATGGCGCAGATGAAAGAGGACGAGAGCGAGGCGCGAGCGCTTCTTGCCGGCGTCCAGCCCTTGAGCGGGATCGATCGCAGCCTGAACTTCGCATGACGGCGCCCAAAGAAATCGGCCGTCCGATTGCGGCGGACCTTTTCAAAAGGCCGAAAACGCCTTAAAGAACCGGCCACTATGACCCGGCACCGTCGATTGACCGTCGATCAGCGAATTATTGGCCCGGCTTTCCGCGCGCGCTAGGCGGCGCCGGAAGGTCCGGGATTTCGGCGTTTCGCGCCCCCACTGCATCTTCAAGAGACAGAATTCTTCCGCATGCGCGACGAACCCGCGCGGGAAAGACGAATGCAAAGACCATGACAGAAACCGCTGAAAAAATCGATTATTCCTCCACGCTTTACCTGCCGCAGACGGATTTTCCCATGCGTGCGGGCCTTCCGCAGAAGGAGCCGGAAATCGTTGCGCGCTGGCAGAAGATGGAGCTCTACAGAAAGCTTCGCGCCTCCGCCGCCGGTCGCGAGAAATTCGTGCTGCATGACGGCCCTCCCTACGCCAATGGCAACATCCATATCGGCCATGCGCTGAACAAGATCCTCAAGGACGTCATCAACCGCTCGTTCCAGATGCGCGGTTTCGATGCCAATTACGTGCCCGGCTGGGACTGCCACGGGCTGCCGATCGAATGGAAGATCGAGGAGAAATACCGCGAGAAGGGCCGCAACAAGGACGAGGTTCCGGTCAACGAATTCCGCAAGGAGTGCCGTGATTTCGCCAGCGGCTGGATCGGGGTTCAGACGGATGAATTCAAGCGCCTCGGCATCGAGGGCGACTTCGAAAATCCCTACACGACGATGAACTTCCATGCGGAGGCTCGCATCGCCGGGGAATTGATGAAGATCGCCAAGGCCGGCCAGCTCTATCGCGGTTCGAAGCCGGTCATGTGGTCGGTCGTCGAGCGCACGGCGCTTGCCGAGGCCGAGGTCGAATATGCCGACGTCGAGAGCGACATGATCTGGGTGAAGTTCCCGATCACCGAGGGTCCGGACGCGCTTGCCGGCGCCTTCGTCGTCATCTGGACGACGACGCCCTGGACGATCCCCGGTAACCGCGCCATCGCCTATTCGTCCCGTTACGCCTACGGCCTCTATGAGGTCGCGACCGCCGAGAACGACTATGGTCCGCAGCCTGGCGAAAGATTGATCTTCGCCAAGCGTCTGGCGGAGGAGTCGGCCGCAAAGGCGAAGGTCACGTTCAGCTTCGTCCGCGACATCGAGGCGAGCGAACTGGCGGCGGTAATCTGCGCCCATCCGCTGCACGGCCTCGGCGGCGGCTATGCCTTCAAGGTGCCGCTCCTCGACGGCGAGCACGTCACCGACGATGCCGGCACCGGCTTCGTGCACACGGCACCCGGCCACGGCCGCGAGGATTTCGAAGCCTGGATGGACGGTGCCCGGGCGCTTGAAGCGCGCGGCATTTCGTCGGCAATTCCCTTCACCGTCGACGACGCCGGCTATTTCACCGCCGACGCGCCCGGCTTTGGTCCGGATGCGGAAGGCGGCGCCGGACGCGTGATCGACGACAAGGGCAAGAAGGGCGATGCCAACGACCGCGTCATCAAGGCTCTGATCGCCCGCAACACACTCTTTGCCCGGGGACGGCTGAAGCATTCGTATCCGCATTCCTGGCGGTCGAAGAAGCCGGTCATCTTCCGCAACACGCCGCAATGGTTCGTCTATATGGACAAGGACTTCGGCGACGGCACGACGTTGCGCTCGCGGGCGCTGAACGCGATTGACGCAACCCGCTTCGTGCCGGGCGCGGGCCAGAACCGCCTTCGCGCGATGATCGAACAGCGCCCGGACTGGGTGCTGTCGCGCCAGCGCGCCTGGGGCGTGCCGATCGCCATCTTCGCCGACGACGACGGCAATATCCTTGCCGACGACGATGTCAACGCCCGCATCCTCGAAGCATTCGAGAAGGAGGGGGCGGATGCCTGGTTCGCGGAGGGCGCCAGCGAACGCTTTCTCGGGAACGATCATGACCATGCCCGCTGGCACCAGGTCATGGACATTCTCGACGTTTGGTTCGATTCCGGCTCGACCCACACATTCACGCTCGAAGACCGCCCGGACCTGAAATGGCCGGCCGACGTCTATTTGGAGGGTTCGGACCAGCATCGCGGCTGGTTCCATTCCTCGCTGCTCGAAAGCTGCGCCACCCACGGCCGCGCGCCCTACAAGGCCGTCATCACCCATGGCTTCACCATGGATGAGAAGGGCGAGAAGATGTCGAAGTCGAAGGGCAATACCGTCACGCCGCAAGAGGTGATGAAGGATGCCGGCGCCGACATCCTGCGCCTCTGGGTGATGACGACCGACTATTGGGAAGACCAGCGCCTCGGCAAGACCATCATTCAGACCAACATCGACGCGTACCGCAAGCTGCGCAACACGATCCGCTGGATGCTCGGCACGCTCGCGCATGACAAGGGCGAGGTGATCGCCCTTTCCGACATGCCGGAACTCGAGCAATTGATGCTGCACCGCCTGACAGAGCTCGACCGGCTTGTGCGCGAAGGCTATGACTCCTTCGACTTCAAGCGGATCGCCCGGGCGCTCATCGATTTCTCCAATGTCGAGCTGTCGGCATTCTATTTCGATATTCGCAAGGACGCGCTCTATTGCGATGCGCCGTCGTCGCTGCGCCGGCGCGCCGCCTTGCATGTTATCCGCACGCTTTTCGATTGCCTGGTGACCTGGCTTGCGCCAATGCTGCCTTTCACCATGGAAGAAGCCTGGCTGTCTCGCAATCCGGATGCGGTCTCTGTGCATCTCGAGCAGTTCCCCGCCGTTTCGTCGGAATGGCAGAACGCAGCACTTGCCGAGAAGTGGCGGAAGATCCGCGAGGTGCGCAAGGTCGTGACCGGTGCCCTGGAGATCGAGCGCAAGGACAAGCGCATCGGCTCGTCACTCGAAGCGGCCCCGATCGTGCACGTCGCCGATCCGGATCTTCGCAAGGCGCTCGAGGGCCAGGATTTCGCCGAGATCTGCATCACCTCGGCGATCGAGATCGATGGAGCCGAAGGGCCGGCGGGCGCCTTCATTCTGCCGGAGGTGGCTAGGGTCAGCGTCGTGCCGAAGCTCGCGGAAGGCCGCAAATGCGCCCGCTCCTGGCGCATCACCACCGATGTCGGATCCGATCCGCTCTACCCGGACGTGTCCGCCCGCGATGCAGGCGCACTGCGGGAACTCGGTTTCAAAGCGTAACCGATGTTTACCGGATGAATTGCGCTTGAGCCGTTCATCCGGTACAACCTGCCCGAAATTTGGCGGATTTTTCCGCCATGGGCGCTTGAATGACCGCGAGGGGCGCGGGTAGGGCTGGCTGGAAGGAATCTCATGGGAATGATGCGAGAGTTGCGAGCGTTATCCGGCATTGCTGCAATTGTTGCAGGTGGCCTGGTGCTTTCCGGCTGCGTGGGCGGACCGACCTACGGCACGGATAAAACCTCCGGCGAACAACTGCTCGACGATCTCGGCAGCGCCGTCAGCCTGGCTCCGCCGAAGCGGGATCCGGTCAAGTATCAGCCACGCCCGGCGCTGGTTCTGCCGCCGAAGGCGCAGGAGACTGCGCTGATCCAGCCGCAGCAGTCGCTTGCAAGCCGCGAGAACAATCCGGCATGGGTCGAGTCTCCCGAAGAGACGCGCGCACGTCTGCGGGAGGAGGCGGACGCCAACAAGAACAATCCCAATTACGTTTCGCCACTTGCGAAGGCGAGTTCCAATGGCCGCCGGCTCTCGGCCAAGGAACAGCAGCAGGCCTATCGCGAAGCACGCAAGATCGAGCAGGGCGCCTATTCCGACAAGCGGCGCTTTCTGAGCGATCCGCCGCTCGAATATCGTCGCCTGCCTGAAGGGGCGGAGGCTGATCTGGGCGAGCCGGAGAAGGACAAGGAGCGCCGGCGCAAGAAGGAAGCGCAGATCGCCAACAGCGGCAAAAAATGGTACTGGCCGTTTTGATCAGCATCCGCGACGCCGTTGCTGAAGATGCGACGACAATTCTGCGTTTCATTACGGAGCTCGCCATCTATGAAAAGGCGGAGCACGAGGTCGAGGCGACTGTAGAGCTGCTTCAGGAGTCGCTCTTCGGACCGCGAGCGACCGCCCGCGCCGTTATCTGCGAGGTCGATGGCAAACCCGCAGGCTTCGCCGTCTGGTTCTACAACTACTCCACCTGGCAGGCGCGCAATGGGCTCTATCTCGAGGACCTCTACGTCTCACCCGAGCATCGCGGCTCCGGCGCGGGAAAGTTGCTTCTGAAGCACCTGGCGCGGGTCGCCCTTGCCGACGGCTGCGGCCGCTTCGAATGGAGTGTTCTCGACTGGAACGAGCCCGCCATCCGCGTCTATGAGTCGATCGGCGCCGAGCCGCTCTCGGAATGGACGCGTTATCGGCTCACGGGCAAGGAGCTCGAAGCTCTGGCGGCTGACTGAGAATCACCGTCGGGCAGCGAAGAACTCGCGGAGAATCTCGGCGGCCTCCCGCTCGGCGAGGCCGGAATAGACATCTGGAACGTGATGACAGGTGGGCGAAGCGTAGAAGCGAACGCCATTCTCGACCGCACCGCCTTTCGGGTCCTCGGCTCCATAATAGAGTCGGCGAATGCGGGCGAAGGAGATGGCGGCCGCGCACATGGTGCAGGGCTCAAGCGTGACATAGAGGTCGGCGCCGGCGAGCCGCTCGTCGCCCACGGCGCTTGCCGCCTGCCGGATCGCCTCGACCTCGGCATGGGCAGTGACGTCGTGGAGTTCGCGGGTGCGATTTCCGGCGGCGGCGACCACTTCGCCATCGAGCACGACGACTGCACCGATCGGCACCTCGCCCCGTGCCGCCGCCTTGCGGGCCTCCGCGAGGGCCGCATCCATGAAGCGCGCTGTTTCCGCCATCACTTGCTCATAATTTCGCTTAACCGAAAGCCTTCGACCTGATAGGACAGCGGCAAAAGGCAGGCAACAGAAATGACATCCAAAGACACGCCCAAGGGGCCCGGCAAGGCCAAATCCCGGAACAGCAAATCCTCTTCCGGAGACAGGAAGGCTGGCGCGACGAAACCGGCCAGGAGCGGCACCGCCGCGGATGCCGTGGGTGCCGGCGAGCCGCAGCGCATCTCGAAACTTCTCGCTCGCGCCGGGGTTGCCTCGCGCCGCGATGTCGAGCGGATGATCATGGAGGGGCGCGTGACCTTGAATGGCGTCCAGCTCGATACACCGGTTGTCAACGCGACGCTCGCCGACAGGATCGAAGTCGACGGCCATCCGGTCCGCGGCATCGAGCGCACGCGGCTTTGGCTCTACCACAAGCCGGCGGGCCTGGTGACGACCAATGCCGATCCGGAGGGTCGCCCGACGGTCTTCGACAGGCTGCCCGAGGACTTGCCGCGGGTGTTGTCGGTCGGCCGCCTCGATATCAACACCGAGGGACTGCTGCTGCTCACCAATGATGGCGGGCTGGCCCGCGTGCTCGAATTGCCCGCGACCGGCTGGCTGCGTCGCTACCGTGTTCGCGCCCATGGCGAGATCGACCAGGCCGCGCTCGACCGGCTGAAGGAAGGCATTGCCGTCGACGGCGTGCTTTACGGCGCCATCGACGCGACGCTTGATCGGGTGCAGGGATCGAATGTCTGGATCACCATGGGTCTGCGCGAGGGGAAAAATCGCGAGATCAAGAACGTACTCGGCGCACTTGGCCTCGACGTGAACCGGCTGATCCGCATCTCCTACGGCCCGTTCCAGCTCGGCGACCTGCTGGAGGGCGAGGTCCAGGAAATCCGCGGCAGAACGCTGCGGGAACAGCTTGGGCCCCGGCTCATCGAGGAAGCGAAGGCGAATTTCGACGCGCCGCTTTACAACGACCAGGCACCTGCCCGCGAAATGGAAGAGCGCGACGAGAAGGATAAGGGAGACAAGCACGAACGCGGCACGTGGCAGAAGGAGGACAAGCGGGAACGGGCGCTCTCCCGGCTTGATACGCGCCGTTCCGAAGGCCGTTCGCGCGAACGCGGCGAGCGCGGCGCCGGCAGGTCCGAGGAGCGTCAGCCTCGTCCGGCGCTGCGCCGCAGCCGCGCGTCGAATGTGTGGATGGCGCCCGGCGCCCGCCCCGTAGCCACCAAGAAATCCAAGCCGGCAGAGGATGAGTCCGCGGCGAAGCCCGCGCGCGGCAAGGATGCGGAGGCGAAGCGTTCCAGCAAGTCGGATGCTCATGCGAAGGCGGCGGGCGCTCGCGATCCGGCCGCAAAGGGCCGCGCGGACAAACCAGCACGCCGAAAGGGTGAGACGGCCGGCGGCGGGTTCGAGCGGCGCCGCTCCGCAGAGGGTGCCGCCGAGCGGAATTCGCGCGACCATGGCAATCGTCCGCCGCGCCGGGAGCTGGGCGAGCGCCCGCGCAGCGAACGCACCGCGCGCCCGCAACGCCGCAATGACGAGGATCGGGTCTCCGGCGATCGCTCGCGCGCCAAGCCTGCCAGCGCCAAACCGGCAGGCGGCAAATCTGCAAGCGCAAAGCCGACCGGGGCGAAATCGTCCGCGCCGCGCTCTTCCGGCCCGCGCGGCGGCAAGCCGGGCGGAGGCAAATTCGGGGGAAAGCCCGGCGGCCGTACCGGTGGCGGCAAGCCCCGCGGCAAGGGGAAGTCGTAAGCCGTGCGCATCGTCGCTGGAGAGTTCCGGGGCCGCTCGCTGGCGACGCCCAGGTCCAACGATATCCGGCCGACAACCGACCGGGCGCGCGAAAGCCTGTTCAACATCCTGAGCCACAGCTATCCCGAGGCCCTCGACGATACGCGCGTGCTCGATCTTTTCGCGGGCACTGGCGCTGTTGGCCTGGAGGCGCTGTCGCGCGGCTGCCGCCAGGCGCTTTTCGTCGAACAGGGCGTGGAAGGCCGCGGGATTCTCAGGGTCAATATCGAAGCGCTCGGCCTGCAAGGGCGTGCAAAGATCTTCCGGCGCGACGCGACCGATCTTGGGCCCGTCGGAACGATGGAGCCGTTCCAACTGGTTTTCGCGGACCCGCCCTATGGCAAGGGACTGGGTGAGCGCGCGCTTGAGGCGGCTGCCGCCGGCGGATGGCTCGTGCCCGGAGCGCTCGCCGTGCTGGAGGAGCGGGCGGATGTTCGACCGCAGCTGTCGTCGGTCTTCGAACTGCTCGATACGCGCGCCTTCGGCGATACGCAGATGCATTTTTTCCGCTTTCGCGGTGCTGTAGCACTTTGAATTGCTGCATGTATTTGTCCTTAAATCGAAGTCGATTTAAGGAGATGCATTAGCCTGCATTAGGATTGATCGGGCGGGCTCGAGAGCAGACGGCCGCTGATGGAAGGGAGCTGTCGATGGAGCAGGACCTGTCGAGGCTGGATTCGGCAACGACGAAAACTGAGCCTACCGTGGCGCTCGCCCTTGGCGGCGGCGGCGCACGCGGCCTTGCCCATATTCATGTGATCGAGGCTCTCGACGAGATGGGCATCCGCCCCGTTGCAATCGCCGGATCCTCCATCGGCGCGCTCATGGGGGCTGCCATGGCAGCGGGCATGACCGGCAGGGAAATTCGCGAGCACGCGCTTTCAACGGTCGGCCACCGCGGCGAAGTGCTGAACCGGCTGTGGCAATTGAGGCCGAGCAGCCTCTCGGAGGCCATGGCGAACGGCTTCCGCTTTGGGCAGCTCAATATCGAGCGTGTGTTGAAGGCCTTCCTCCCTGAGGCGATTCCCGGCCGCTTTTCCGACCTCGCAATTCCGCTGAAAGTCCTGGTCACCGACTATTACGGTCAGACGGAGCGCGTATGCGATGGCGGCGACCTGCGCAAGGCGCTAGCCGCTTCCTGTGCCCTGCCTGCGGTCTTCATGCCGGTGAAGATCGACGGCCGTGTGATGATCGACGGCGGCATCTACAACCCGATCCCCTTCGACCACTTGCGTCAGGCGGCCGACATTGTCGTCGCAGTCGACGTCGTCGGCGGCCCGGACGGCGACGGCAAGACGATTCCGAGTCGAATCGACAGCCTGTTCGGCGCAAGCCAGTTGATGATGCAGTCGATCATTGCCATGAAGATGAAGGCCGGCGCGCCCGATCTCCTGCTGCGTCCCGACGTCGGCCGCTTCCGCGTCCTCGATTTCCTGCGTGCGCAAGAGGTGCTCGCCGCCACCATGCCGGCCAAGGACCAGATGAAACGCGCACTTTCCGACCGCATCGGCCATTGGCGGCCGGACGACTGATGCGGGTTATTAATCGGCGTTGGCCAGCGTGTCGTCGGGACGAGCCTTGGCGTCGGCGGCGAGCGCCGAGCGGACTCGCTCCCGCGTTTCGGCAGTGTGGCTGACGTCGCGTCGCGGTTTGACGAGCGGCTCCGGCCGCACCGGCTTTGAATGCAGCATGTGGCGGCCGGCGCTGATGCCTTCCGCCTCCTGCAGGACCAGCCGCGCCTCGTCGCGCCGGCGGATATCGTCCATGATGCCGATCGCTTCCTCGTCGGCGACCCCCAGCGCCTCGAGCGTCTTTCGGCCGAAGAGCAGTCCGGATTCGAAGGTCTCGCGCAGCTCATAGTCGATGCCTTTGGAGCGCAGCTCCAGCGTATGCAGCCGATCATAGGAGCGCGCAAAGATGCGCGCGTTCGGAAATTCGGACTGCAGGAGACCGATGATCCGGTCCGTCGTTTCCTTCTTCTGCGTGCAGACCGCGACGATTTTTGCCTTCTCGATGCCGGCCGCACGAAGGACATCGAGCCGCGTGCCATCGCCGAAATAAATGCGGAATCCGAAGGTCGCGGCCTGACGGACGCGCGCGGCGGAATGATCGATGATCGTCACGTCGCGTCCGCCGGCCAGGAGAATTTGCGCGGCGATCTGGGCGAAGCGCGAGAAGCCGATCATCAACACATCGGCCCCAGCGCCTTCGAAATCCTCCTCCATCTCGTCCTCCATTCCGTCGCGCTCGCGCAACAGCCGCTTCGACAGGAGCGCGGCGACCGGGGTGAGCGCCATGGAGAGCGTGACGATGGCGACGAGCAGGGACGAAATCCCTTGCGAGAACACGCCGGCGGCGGCCGCTGCGGTGAAGAGCACGAAACCGAATTCGCCGCCCTGCGGCAGGAGCAGGGCAATGCGCACCGCGTCGTTGTGATGGGAACCGAGGGCGCGGCAGAGGCCGTAGAGGACAAGACTCTTCGCCGCCATCAGCAGTGGCACTGCGAGTAGGATCAGGAGAAGGTTGGCGGCGACGACGCCGAGTTGCAGCGACAGGCCGACAGCCATGAAGAACAGCGCTTGCAGGATGCCGCGGAACGGCTCGATGTCGGCCTCGAGTTCGTGGCGATAGGAGGATTCCGCCAGCAGTACCCCCGCGAGAAAAGCACCCATGGCCATCGACAGGCCGGCGAGCTGCATCATCGTCGCGGCCCCCATGACGACGAGCAGCGCGGCGGCAATCATGACCTCACGGGCGCCGGTGCGGGCGATGACCTGAAAGAGAGGATTGAGCAGATAGCGGCCCGCTGCAAAAAGTGCGGCGATCGCGGCGATTGCGATTGCGAAGTCCTGGAGCGGCGTGGTCGAGGCCTCCGGCGCCCGGGCGGCGAACAGCGGAATCACGGCGAGAAGCGGAACGATGGCGATGTCCTGCAGCAACAGGATGGAAAAGGCACGTTGGCCGTAGCGCGTGTTGGTGTCATTGCCCTCGTCGAGGATCTGCATGGCGAAGGCGGTCGACGAGAGCGCCATGCCGAAGCCGGTAATGACGCTTCCCCGCCAATCGAGGAGACCGAAGAGGGCGATAAGGCCGGAAAGAACGACGCCGGTAATGATCACCTGCGCCGTGCCGAGGCCGAATATGTCCCGCCGCATCTGCCACAGCCGCGATGGCTTCAGTTCGAGCCCGATGATGAACAGCAGAAACACGACGCCGAGTTCCGCCACATGCAGGATTTCCTCACCCTCGGTGATGCGCTGGGCGATCGGACCGATGAGGACGCCGGCGGCGAGATAGCCGAGGATGGTGCCAAGACCGAGGCGCTTGAACAAGGGTGCCGCGACTACGGCACCGCCGAGCAGCATCAGTGCCTCGGTATAGATGAACTGTGTCGGTGCCATGCTCGATGCCTTCATGGTGGCGACCGTCGTCGACCGTTGGAAACGGAACGCCCGGCCGTATGTCATTTTGATGCGGGAAGGGGAATCATGATGATGCCCTTGATGCATGCCTTACTGCACAATAAATGGGGCAGGAACGAAAGGTCCAGCGATGTCCGAGATAATCGATTCCGCCATTCTTGAAAAACGCGCCGCCGAACTCGTCGACCGGGCTCGCCAGGCCGGAGCCGATGCGGCGGACGCGGTCGTCGTGCGCGGGCGTTCCCGCTCCGTGTCGGTGCGGCTGGGCAAGGTCGAGGCAACGGAATCCTCCGAAAGCGACGAGTTTTCACTGCGGGTTTTCGTGGGGCGGCGGGTCGCCAGCGTTTCCGCCAATCCCGGCTTCGACCTGAAGCTGCTCGCGGAACGCGCCGTGGCGATGGCAAAGGCTTCGCCCGAGGACCCTTATGCGTCGCTCGCAGATCCCGACCGCCTCGCAAAGACCTATCCGGATCTCGATCTGTTCGACACTCGCGAGGTTTCCAGCGAGGCGCTGACGGAAGCGGCACTCGCGGCCGAGGCGGCGGCGCTCTCGGTATCGGGCGTCACCAATTCGAGCGGAGCCGGTGCCAGCGCGGGTATGGGCGGGCTCGTGCTCGTGACCTCGCACGGATTCTCCGGCTCCTATATGGCGACGCGCTTCGGCTGTTCCGTCAGCGCCATCGCCGGCGAAGGCACGAAGATGGAGCGGGACTACGATTATGACAGCCGGCTCTATTTCAGCGAGTTGCGGAGCCCGGAGGATATCGGCCGTGTCGCCGGGGAAAGGGTCGTGGCCCGTCTCAACCCACGCCGGGTGGCGACCGCCAAGAACGTGCCCGTCGTTTTCGATCCGCGCGTCGCACGCGGCTTCGTGGGCCATCTTGCAGGCGCGATCAACGGCGCCTCGGTCGCGCGCAAGACCAGCTTCCTGCGCAACACGATGGACAAACGGATCATGAAGTCCGGCATTACCGTCACGGACGACCCGCTGATCGTGCGCGGCGCCTCCTCGCGTCCTTTCGATGGGGAAGGAGTGACCGGCCAGAAAATGACGATGGTCGAGGATGGTGTCCTCAAGCACTGGTTCCTGTCGACGTCGGCGGCCCGGGAACTCGGCCTTCAGACCAACGGGCGCGGCGTGCGCGGCGGTCCGACCGTCAACCCCGCCTCGACCAATCTCGCCCTCGAACCGGGTGCGATCTCGCGGGACGATCTGATCCGCAACATTGGTACGGGTTTCTACGTGACGGAGTTGATCGGCCAGGGCGTCAACATGGTTACGGGCGAATACAGCCGCGGCGCCTCCGGCTTCTGGATCGAGAACGGCGAGATCAGCTTCCCCGTTTCCGAGGTGACGATCGCTTCCAATCTGAAGCAGATGTTCATGGCATTGACCCCCGCCGACGACATCGACAGGAATTTCGGCATCGCCTCGCCGACATTGGCCATCGAAGGCATGACGCTTGCCGGATCCTAGCGTCAGACAGCGCCTTTGCGCATCTGAAAAAGACGTGCGGCCGCTGTAAGGGCCGACTGGACGGCCACATTGAACGCGCGGGTCCGATTCGCGCCTGTAGGGAGTTGAATGTCTGAAACAATCCTTTCGGCCACGCCCAACTGGGACGAGGACCTCGCACTGATCATTGCCGCCGCGGTCGCGGCCGGCGATACGGCACTCGGATATTTCCGCAGGGCGGTCGACGTTCGCTGGAAGAATGAAGGCCGTTCGCCCGTGAGCGAGGCCGACCTTGCCGCAAACGACATCCTCAGCACCAGACTGCTCGGCGCGCGGCCCGACTATGGCTGGCTTTCGGAGGAGACCGACGATGACGAGACGCGCCTCACGCGCGATACCGTTTTTGTGGTCGACCCCATTGATGGCACGCGCGCCTTCATCGGGGGCAAGGAGCTCTGGTGCGTCAGCGTTGCGGTCGTCCATCAGGGCCTGCCGGCGGCGGCCGTTCTCTATGCGCCGGCACTTGAAGAGCTGTTCCAGGCGACCCTTGACAGCGAGGCCTGCAAGAACGGCGAGACGATCGCGGTTCGCGATCCCGGCGAGAGGCTGCATCTGGCGGTCGCCGATGATCTCGTGAAGAGGCTCCACTCTCCCTATCGCGAACGGATAGAGCGCGTGCCGCATGTGCCGTCGCTTGCCTATCGGCTGGCGATGATCGCGGACGGCCGCATCGACGGCACCATCGTCAAAAGGAACGCCCACGACTGGGATTTGGCGGCCGCCGATCTCATTCTCGCGCGGGCGGGCGGCGCACTACGCGGTCTCGACGGTCTACCACTGTCCTACAATCGCCCCATTGTCAGCCATGGCTTTCTCGGCGCCGCATCCGGGCAGGCACTGCCGTCTTTGCTGGCCGCGACACGTGCGCTCGAGGACCATTGACCTTTGGGGGCGAATGCCGCAAATCAACGCCGACCGTTCAAAAGAAAATGGGAACATGATGGCTCACGACACCGACAAGAAACAACGCCTGCATCTCGTCTTCGGCGGCGAGCTGACGAAACTTCAGGAGGTCCAATTCCGCGACCTGGAGCAGCTCGATATCGTCGGGATCTATCCGGATTACGAGAGCGCCCTTGCCGCGTGGAAGGCCAAGGCGCAGATGACGGTCGACAACGCCCATATGCGTTATTTCATCGTTCACATGCATCGCCTGCTCGACCCGGAAAATGAGTGACGCCAAGGATGCCGGCGCTGGAGAGGGCGCGCGCATATGAGTAGCCTTCGCGCGCGGCTCGCGCTTTCCGCCTATCGCTGGGTCGGTACCGCGATCTATCCCATGGTCGGCCCCTATTTGGCTCTGAGGGCGGCCAAAGGCAAGGAAGATCCCGCACGGCGTCGCGAGCGCTATGGGCATGCCAGTGCGCCGCGCCCCGATGGGCCGCTCGTCTGGTTCCATGCGGCCAGTGTCGGCGAGACGGTCGCGGTAACCCCGCTGATCAAGGAGATCCGGCGCCGCGGCATTGCCGTGGTGCTGACCACCGGAACGACGACCTCGGCTCGGGTGGCGGCCGAGCGGCTGGGCGCGAGCGTCGTGCATCAATATGTACCGCTCGATTTCAAGCCGGCGGTGAGCCGCTTTCTCGAATATTGGCAGCCGGACCTAGCGATCATTGCCGAATCGGAAATCTGGCCGATGACCATCGTCGAGCTCGGCCGTCGGCACATACCGCAGGTCCTGGTCAACGCCCGCCTCTCCGACCGTACCTTCTCCCGCTGGAAGAAGCGCCCGTCTCTTGCCGACGCCCTTTTCGAAAACCTTGCGCTCGTCATCGCCCAGTCGGATGTCGATGCAGACCGGTTCCGCACGCTCGGCGCGCTGCCGGTCATGGTATCCGGCAATCTCAAGGTCGATACCGATGCGCCGCCGCACGATCCGCAGGTCCTGCGCGAGTATCGGCAGCAGATCGGCAGCCGCAAGACTTGGGCGGCGATCTCCACCTTCGAGGGAGAGGAGAATGCGGCGGGGATCGTCCATCGGGCGTTGAAGGAGCGCAGCGATCTGCTGACGATCGTCGTGCCGCGTCATCCGGAACGATGCGACGCCGTCGAGGCGGTTCTGACGGCCAAAGGCCTCAAGGTCGCGCGCCGCACCCGGGGCGATCCGTTGACGTCCGACGTCGATATATTTCTCGGCGACACGATTGGCGAAATGGGTCTCTACCTCCGGCTGACGGAAGTCGCCTTTGTCGGCCGATCGCTTTTTGCCGAAGGCGGTCAGAACCCGCTCGAGCCGGCCATGCTCGGCTGCGCGGTGCTCTCCGGCGGCAATGTCCAGAATTTCCGCGAGACCTATCAGATGCTTGCCAAGAACGGCAGCGCCAAGATCGTGCGCGACGTCGAGATGCTGGCGAAGGGGGTGAATTATCTGCTCGCCAACGACGACATGCGCCGCTCCATGATCGACGCCGGCCTGGAATCCGTGCAACAGATGCGCGGTGCGCTGACGGCGAGCCTGAAGGGCCTGGAGCCCTATATCAACCCGCTGATCGTGAAGGCGCGGCTCACACCGCGCGCGGAAACGAGCGCATCGGCCTGAAAATCAGAACCGATTTTCGGAAAGCTCGATGCACCGATTGAAAGAGTTACAACGAACTTTGCGCGTCTAAAAAGACGCGCGGCGCTGCAGAAATCCGTTGCGGATCAGGACCATGGCAACAGTCGCTATCGCCGGCATATTGTTCGACAAGGACGGCACGCTCCTCGACTACGTCAAGAGTTGGGTGCCGGTAAATTATGAGCTGGCGCGGATCGCGGCCAAAGGCGACGAGACGCTGGCGCGGGCGTTACTCGAGGCGGGCGGGATGGACCCCGACACCGGCCATGTCGCGCCGGACAGCCTTCTGGCGGCTGGGAATACGGTGGAGATTGCGGCCGGGATGGTTGGCGCGGGCGCGCCTTTCACAGTCGAGGCGCTGACGACGCTGTTCGACGGGCTTTTCGCCCGGTCAGCCGATTATGCCGTGCCGGTCACCGACCTCGCCGCCTTCTTCGCCGGCCTGCATGCCAGGGGATATCGGCTTGGCGTCGCCTCGAGCGACAACGAGTGCTCGATCCGGGAAACCGCCAGGCGCTTCGGATTCGACGGTTACCTGCACTACGTTGCCGGCTACGACAGCGGCTACGGCGTCAAGCCGGAGCCGGGAATGGTGCTCGGGTTCTGCGCGGCGACGGGGCTCACACCCGAACAGGTCGCTGTCGTCGGAGACAACAATCACGACATGCACATGGGCCGCAGCGCCGGCGTCGGGCTGACTATTGCCGTGCTCAGCGGAACGGGTTCACGCCAGTCGCTCGCCGCGGCGTCAGATCATTGCCTGACGGATATCACCGAGCTCGAAGCGGTGCTTTGAGGGTGTCCCGCCTGACCGGCTTGCCTTTTTTGCCGTTCTGACGTTTTTTGTGGCATTCACGCCCAATTATGGCGGCGATGGCGGGTAATCGGAGATCGTTCGCGGTCAGAAAGCGACGGAGGCGGCACGTCAAAATATGGTTTCGGAAGCGCCACCCTTCTGGTGGACCAGGGCCGATTGGCGCGCCTATGCTCTTTGGCCCTTTTCCTGGCTCTACGGCCGCGTTGCCGGACTGCGCATGGACCGCGCGCGCCGCTCCATGCCGCCGGCGCCGCTCATCTGCGTCGGCAATTTCACTGTCGGTGGGGCTGGTAAGACGCCGACGGCGATCGCCCTTGCGCGAGCGGCCCGGGCACGCGGGCTCACGCCGGGTTTCCTGAGCCGCGGCTATGGCGGCTCGCTCGATGTCACGACGGTGGTAGACCCCGCCCATCATCGCGCCCGCGACGTCGGCGACGAGCCGCTACTGCTCGCGCGCGAGGCGCTGACGGTCATTTGCCGGCGTCGCGTCGAGGGTGCCCGCAAACTTGCCGCCGAAGGCGCCGACATCATCATCATGGATGACGGATTCCAGAGCGCGCGCCTGACCTTCGACTTCGCTCTGCTGGTCATCGATTCCGGCCGCGGCCTCGGCAACGGCCATCTCGTGCCTTCAGGTCCCGTGCGCGCGCCGATCGCCAATCAGCTCCGCCATGCCACGGCGCTTTTGAAGATCGGCCGGGGACCGGCCGCCGATCTCCTGATCCGCCGCGCCGCACGGGCGGGAAAGGCCGTCTATGTGGCCGACACGATGCGGCTCGACGACGGATCGCTTGCGGGCGTCAGGGTCCTGGCCTGGGCGGGCATCGCCGACCCGGAGAAGTTCTATCGCACGGTGCGGGAGACGGGCGCGATCATCGAGGAAACGCAGAGCTTTCCGGACCACCACCATTACTCCGAAGATGAGATCGCCGACCTCCTCGACCGCGCCGACAGCCGCGGCTATACCTTGGTAACGACGGCCAAGGACATGGTACGCCTCGAGCCGGGCCACGGCCGGGCGGCGGAACTGGCGGCAAAGAGCAGGGTCATCGAAATCGAGGTGCGTTTCGACGACCCGGCGGCCCCGCGCAAGATCATCGAGGCGACGCTCGATCACGCGCGGGCGCGCAAGCTGGGGATGGCGAAAGAGCAGCGGCGCTGAGCAGCAGGCGCGGCGCTTCAGCGCCTCTGATCGGGTAGTGCTCCGGCGCGCCGCTCCGCTTCGAGCGAGGCTGCAGCATCCGCGTAAGGCTCCTGCCGGGCAACGCTCCAGTAGCGCAATTCGTCGACGGGTATTGGCTTGCCGGTCATGGCGCAGGTGACGTAGGAGCCGGCAAGGACGATCTGAAAGTCACCGTCGAGATAGCGAATCTTCGCCTCGCGGGAGGAATTTCCGTCGAAACGGTTCATCATTTGCGCCTCGTCACTGCTACTGCATGTCTCCTTTGATCGACCTCGATTCAAGGACAAAGACATGCAGCACTTCAAAGTGCTACAGCGACATTTGCGCGTTCAATAAGACGCGCGGCGCTGTAGTATCTTCCCGTCTATCCCGGCGTCCCGAAAAAGGCCAGCCAAATTCTGATATCCGCCACGCCGCCGGCAATTCGGTCTCGCTCGCACGGATGTCAGCTCCTGCCGAAAAGCCGTTCGATATCGGCAAGTTTGAGCTCGATATAGGTCGGGCGGCCGTGATTGCACTGCCCGGAACCCGGAGTTGCCTCCATCTGGCGAAGCAGCGCGTTCATCTCCTCCGTGCGCAGGCGGCGGCCGGCGCGCACGGAGCCGTGGCAGGCCATCGTCGCAGCAAGGTATTCGAGCCGGCCGGCGAGGCCGTTCGCCGTATCCCATTCCGCCAGTTCGTCGGCGAGCTGGCGCACCAGGCCGACGGCATCCATTTCGCCGAGCATCGCCGGGGTCTCGCGTACCGCGATCGCCCCGGGGCCGAAACGCTCGATCGCAAGCCCGAGGCGCAGGAACTCCTGCGCATGCGCCATGAGGCGATCGCAATCCTCCTCGGAGAGATCGACGATCTCGGGAATGAGCAACGTTTGCGCCGGCACCGGCCGCGAACGCAGCGCCTCCCTCATCGTTTCGAAGACGAGGCGCTCGTGCGCCGCGTGCTGGTCGACGATGACGAGACCATCCCCGGTTTGCGCGACGATATAGTTTTGATGGATCTGGGCACGGGCGGCACCGAGCGGAAAGGAGGGCTCGTGGCCGGTATTTGTGACGGGTGCCTCGGCGGCCGTTTCGGCACGTGCCGACGGCTGCGCAAACTCCAAGAACGCCGCCTGCGGCGGCTCCCCAAAGCCACGGACGGGTGCATCGAAGTCCATCGGCCGGTAGGGTGAGGCGGCTGGGTTCCAGGGCGCCTGTGCTCTTTGCTGCTCGGGCCGGTAAGCCTCGGGGCGAAAGGCCCGCATCAGGCCGTGCGCCCCGGTGGTCGCCGCGCGGTCGCCCTCGCGTGCCAGGGCCTCGCGGATTGCTCCGATGATCAGTCCGCGGATCAGACCCGGATCGCGGAAGCGCACATCCGATTTCGCCGGATGCACATTGACGTCGACGAGGGCCGGATCGAGCGTGATCGACAGCACGGCGATCGGGTAGCGCCCCTGCGGAATGGTTTCGGCATAGGCCGCGCGGATCGCCGACAGGATGAGCTTGTCCTGAACCGGCCGGCCGTTGACGAAGGCATATTGCTGCAGCGAGTTGCCGCGATTGAAGGTCGGGACGCCGGCAAAGCCGGTCAGTCGCGCCTCTTCCCGTTCGGCATCGATCTCGATCGCGTTGTCGCGGAACTCCTTGCCGAGCACCTGCGCCATCCGTGCGAGCCGGTCATCGCCCGTTGCCGGAAACTCGAGTGTCGAGCGGTCGGATCCGGAAAGCACGAAGCGCACTTTCGGAAAGGCGATCGCCATGCGGCGCACGACTTCCGAGATCGCGGCGGCTTCGGCCTTCTCCGACTTCATGAATTTGAGCCGCGCCGGCGTCGCGAAAAAGAGATCGCGCACTTCGACGACGGTACCGCCATTGGCGGGCGAGGGGCGCACGGGTCCCGCCTTGCCGCCCGTGACCGTGATGGCCGCGCCTTCCCGCGCACCGGCCGCGCGCGTCGTGATCGACAGCCGCGCCACCGAGCCTATCGACGGCAAGGCCTCGCCGCGAAAGCCCAGCGTGCGGATATCCGTGAGGCTGTCGCTTATCTTCGAGGTGCAGTGCCGACGGATCGCCAATTCCAGATCGTCCGGCGCCATGCCGCAGCCGTTGTCGGTTATCCGCAGGAGCGTCTTTCCACCTCCCGCCGTGGCGATCTCGATCCTCGTCGCGCCCGCATCGAGGGCGTTTTCGATCAGCTCCTTGGCGGCGCTGGCAGGCCGCTCGATGACCTCACCGGCGGCGATCTGATTGATGAGTGTTTCGGAGAGTTGCTGAATGGCCATGGCCCATTTTCGCGGATTCGCCGGACAAGGGAAAGAGGGCTCCCCGCTTTGCGCCGGCGGGGCGGGAACGAGAATACCGGCGATCAGCGCTCCAGGGAAAAAACGCCCTTTCGATTTAATCCCACCTTAACGTTCTGCTGCGATTTTCCACAATAGCCTGAATGATCATGGGTTTTGTTCTTCGGAGGACCGCAGCGTTGCTGGACGCTGCTCGCACGGCCCGGAGAAATGCCGTTTTAAGGCCAGCCAGCATGTCCCAAAATGAAAACCGCCGCGACAGCGCCGTTCGCCGCAGAGACGCACAACGGCTGCCGTGACACTTTGGGTTTGCTGCACGGTTCCAAGCAGCGACCGAGACGAGGGCAGTGCAATGGACGATGTGGCGCCGATCGGCGCGGACATCATGAGGATGGTGCTGGAGTCGGCCTGCGACGCGCTTGGCCTCGCTTTGCTCGTCTGCGGCAGGGACGACACGATCCTCTTCGCCAGCGCGTCAATGATGCAATTCTTCCCCGTACCTGCCCGCCTGCTGAGGCCGGGCACGCGGCTTCGTGATTTCCTGGGTGCAGTCTACGACACAGGGGCGCGTCCCGGAACCTTGCCGGAGAACAGCCGGCGCCGCGCCAACAGGGAGGACTGGATCGCCGAACAGATGGCCCTCCACTGGCGCGAACGCTACGAAGGCGTCGAACGGGTCGGCCGCATGCGGTGGATCTGCCTGCGCACGCGCCGCCTCCCGAGCGGCATCGGCATTCTTTCCCTCACCGACATAACCGAGCAGAAGAAGCGCGAAGAGCAATTGCAGACGGACATTGAGCGTATCGAACTCACGGAAGAGATCCTCGACGCCCAGCCCAATCCGATCTGCGTCAAGGACCGCAATCTTCATTATATTGCGGTCAACAAGGCCTTCTGCAGCCTCTACGACCTGCCCCCGGAGGCGCTACTCGGGCGTTCGGCCTGGGACCTCTTGGATGCGGATATTGCCGAGCGCTTAGACCTGTCGGAACGGCAGGTGCTCGCAACCGGACGGCCGCATTCGGCGGCTGAGCACATGGTGCGCGCCGATGGCAGCGACCTTTGGGTGGTGACGCGCAAGTACCGCGTCGGCATGCCAGGCCGCCAATTCGTCGTGACCTGCATGAACGACGTTACCGACATCGCCGCCTGGTACTGTGGCGAGGGCGGAGGCAGCTCCTCCGGGCTGCAGATCCGCGACTACAGCATCTTCACTCCCGGCCAGAACTTCTATGACCCGTTTCGGGCGCTGAATGTCCAGCAACTCGTCGAAACCGGATCGATGATCGAGACCTTGCCGGCGCGCGGTCTGCGTGTACTGCTGGCGACGTCCGACCGCGACCTGGAAGAGGGCGTCGTCGCGCGCCTGCGCGGCTCGGGGCTCGATGCCTGCGCTGTTCGCGACCTCGAGGAACTCGAAGCCTTCGCGAGCACCGCGGAAAGCCGCGGCGTGAGGCTCGACGTCCTGTTGCTCGATCGCGCGCTCGCCCGAAGGGATGCGATCCTTGCCTGGTGGCGGGACTGCCCGCTCATCGAGGTGACGGGCGATACCAATATCGCGGCGCTTCTTACCGAAATTTTTCGGGCTTGCGCCGAGCGCCGGCCGGGACGGTCATTGTTTCCACAGGGGGATCTCGATATCTCCTTCGAGGACGCAGCGAGCCCCGGTGCAGTCGCAACCAGGTTGGACGTGCTGGTGGCCGAAGACAATCAGATCAATCAATTCGTCTTCGCGCAGATACTTGAGGGCCTTGGGCTTTCCTATCGGATTGCCGCTGACGGCCGGGAGGCGGTGGAGCTTTGGCAAGAGCTCCGCCCTTCAATCGTCCTGATGGACGTAACCCTGCCCATTCTGAACGGTTTCGAGGCTGCCGCCGCTATTCGGGAAGCTGAAAAGCGGACCGGAGGCCACACGCCCATCGTGGCCGTGACGGTGCAAGCTCTCGACATCGATCCCGCTCAATGCCAGGCCTTCGGCGTGGACGGCCACATCATGAAGCCGATCAGCCCGGACATGATCGAGGCAGTCCTAAGGAAATACATGCCGGCCGGGACCCTACGCGCCACTGGCTGATATGGGACCGCCCTCAACAGATTTGACGGTGCCACGCTATGGGGATTGTTAACCCTCGATTGTCATTGTCCGCAGGTTGGTGCCGTAGATCGGCGTCGATTGGAGGGCAAACCCATCCGGTCGCGCCCAAACAACAGCGACCTTCGTGCGCATGGCGCCGCAGGTGAACGGGCGGAAAGTGGCATGATGACGTCGGTCGAGCAGATTTTCTCCCGCGTGCCGGACATGTGCTCCGGTAGGAGGGGGCTGAGGGCTGATCTTTCCTGCGTCGAGCCTCCGCGAAGGCACGACTGCTGGAACCTGCCGCGATGACGTTCTTCGCGCTTGATCCGCTTGATGGCAATGCTCCGACCGATCCGCTGACGGGCCTCGGCAATGCCCAGCAATTGCAGCGGAGTGTGCTGGCACTTGCGGCCGAACGAGCCGCCGATCCGGCGCCATTCACCATCGGTCTTGCCAATCTCGATGGCTTTAAGCCGATCAACGACCTGTTCGGTCGGGAGGCCGGCGATCGGATCCTCTGCCAGGTCGCGCATCGCTTGACGGCCTGCGTGCCGGAAGGCGCGGCGGTGATGCGGACCGCAAGCGATGAATTCGCTATTGTTCTGCCGTTGGTCTTCGAACGAAACGGCGCCGAAAAGATTGGCCAGATGCTGAGAGAGGCGCTTTCGGCGCCTGTCGACCTTGGCGATCGCACGGTCCGGCTGTCGGCATCCTTCGGTTTCGCCGTCTATCCATTCGCGGGCGACACCTTCGAAAACCTGTTGAAGAACGCAGATACGGCTCTTTACCGCTCGAAGCGGCGGGGCCGGGGGCAGGTCACCGTCTATTCGCATGAGATCGCCCAGGAGATGAAGCGGGCGACCCAGCTTGAACAGGCGTTGCGCAACGCCATCATCGCGGATGAAATCGACGTGCATTTCCAGCCGATCGTCGATCTGCGCACTGACAGCGTTGTCGGATTCGAAGCGCTTGCCCGCTGGTGCGACGCGGATCTCGGCTATGTGTCTCCTGCCCTCTTCGTTCCGCTGGCCGAGGAGCGCGGCTTTATCGATCCGCTCTCGGAAATGCTGCTGCGCAAGGCGGCTCAGGCAGCGCTTTCCTGGCCGAAAGAGCTGTTCCTTTCATTCAACCTGTCCTCTGCGCAGTTGATGGATCCGGCGACGAGCGGCAGACTCCTCGCGATCATCAATCAGGTCGGACTCGACCCGCGCCGGCTTGAACTCGAGATCACCGAGACCGCGGTGATGGCGGATGCCGATGTGGCGCAGAAGATCGTCGCCGATTTAAGGGCGGCGGGGGTACGCGTCTCACTCGACGATTTCGGCACTGGGCAGTCGAGCCTCGGCCGTTTGCGGGATTTCTCCTTTGACAAGGTGAAGATCGATCGCGCCTTCGTTTCCCGCATTGCCGCAGACCGCGCGTCGGAGCATATCGTCAGGGCGATCGTCTCGATGTGCGAAGGGCTTGAACTCGAGGTCGTTGCCGAAGGCATCGAGGAATTCTCCGAGGCGGTCAAACTGAAAGCGCTCGGCTGCGGCATGGGGCAGGGCTATTTCTATGGCAAGCCAGCCGACGCGATCGCCACCATGCGCTATCTCGCCGGCCGCCACCGCGTGAACGCGTTGCGCTGATGCGGACGCCCCAACTCTCCGGCGCTTTGTGGCGGAGCGGTCGCGAGCACAAACTCTCTCCGAAGATGAAGCGCAGCCCCGAGACGGGCTGACAAGGTGCGGGGACGATTTGGCCCGCAGCTGAAGACGACTACATTCGCTGCAACTGCGGCTGCGGCGGTGGGCAGTCAGGCGAGGAAGCAGGGGCCGGGAGATCGCCTCTGCCTCCTCAGCCCCCGCTCAGCTTACTGCTGCGGAGCAGGTTCCGGTTCTACCGGGGTGGCCGGCGTTACGCCGGATGTCGTTGTCGTGTCGGTCTGCTGGGCATTGCGCTCGGCCATCACCTGCGACCTGTTCTTGAACTCCGGTGCGGCCTTCAGAGAATCGGCCGTTTCGGTGGTCATCAGCTTGAGCGTCAGGCCGTCTTCCTGCATGTTCGCTTCGATGTTGGCGAATGGAACCGCGACATTCTTTTCACCAATGCCGAGGAATCCGCCGACGCCGATCACGGCCGCTTCTATGCCGCCGTCCTTTTCGATGATCAGGTCGTTGATCTCGCCGACATTTTCATCATTGGCGTTGTAGACCGTTTGCCCGATATAGCTGTTTGCCGAAATCTGGTCTTCAGCCTGTTCGGTCAGGTAGCCCGCACCGGCATCCGCGGTGGCGGTCGTGGTGTCCGTCGCCGCAGCATCCGGAGTTTGCGCCTGCTGGCTCGCGTCAGGCATCGCCGGAGCGTCCGGAGTCTGCGCCTGCTCACCAGCATCCGGCGTGACCGGGGCCGGTTCCATCGTCTGCGTCTCCGGCGTGGCCGGCGTTGTGGTGTCCTGTGCGAAACTCATCGGGGCAATGGCAACGCCCACGATCAGCGCGCCAGCGGCAACGGAAGATTTAAGAATCTTGGTCATCTCACAGTGCCTTTCGTTGACGTTGTCGAATTAGGCGCAGTCCTCTCACTCCAAGCAATTGAACTGCGCCGATGACGCTCAGGCAACGCGTGAGAATGAAAACGGTTCCCGAGCGGGCGCATTTTCAAAGCTGGTGATTGTAGATATGCGGCTCGCGCAATCGGCGGTGGCGAGCGCCCTGGCGAGCAACTGGCCGATGCTCGCGGCTGCCATCCATCGCGCTCGGTGGCAGATACGATGCGGAGGCGCCGCTCGCTTGTCAAAGACGGAACGCCGCGTGCTCTAGCACGCCGCGTTTCGGTCCGTTACGTCGCAGGCTGCGGTCCTGACAACAGGCCTCAATGGCTTTCGCGTTGCACGTCGCTGCCGCTCATCCCGACGAGGAAATCGAGGTCGGCGCCCTTGTCGGCCTGGAGAACCGTGTCGTAGTAGAGCTTATAGTAGCCGCGCTGCCACTTTTGCTCCGGAGGGCGCCATGCGGCCATGCGGCTTGCGAATTCCTCTTCGCTCACCAGCAGGGTCAACTCGCCCTTCATCGCGTCGAGGCGGATGCGGTCGCCGGTTCTGACGATTGCGAGCGGGCCGCCGGCATTGGCCTCCGGGCTGACATGCAGGACCACGGTGCCGAAGGCGGTGCCGGACATGCGTGCGTCGGAAATGCGCACCATGTCGCGAACCCCTTTTTCAACGAGGCGACGCGGGATCGGCATGTTGCCGACTTCCGCCATGCCGGGATAGCCCTTGGGGCCGCAGCCCTTCAGCACCAGGATCGTATCCTCCATCACCGGCAGGTCCGGGTCGTCGATCTTTGCCTTGAGTTCCTCGATCGTCTCGAAGACGAAGGCGGGGCCCTCATGTGAGAGCAGGTGCTCGCTTGCCGCCGAGGGCTTGATAACCGCCCCGTTCGGGGCGAGATTGCCTTTCAAGACACGGATACCGGCCGCAGCGCGAAGCGGCTTGTCGAGCGGTCGGATGACGTCGTCATTGTAGACCTCCGCGCCTTCCCAGTATTTGCTGATCGGCACGCCGAACACCGTCGGCGCGTCGGCATGCATGAGGTGCTGGATTCGGTTCATCACCGCCGGCAGCCCGCCCGCATAGGCGAGATCCTCGATCAGATACTTGCCGGAGGGCATGCAGTTGACGATGCAGGGCACCTGGCCGCCGACACGGTCGAAATCGTCGAGACAGAGATCGACCCCGGCGCGTCCGGCAATCGCCAGCAGATGCACGACGGCATTGGTAGAGCCGCCGACGGCGGCGTTGGCGACGATGCCGTTTTCGAAGTTCTTCTTCGTTAGGATATTGGACAGCCTCAGGTCCTCATGCACCATCTCGACGATCCGCTTGCCGGTCATGTGCGCAAGTGCCATGCGGCGGGCGTCGACCGCCGGCAGGGCTGCGTTGGTCGGCAGTGACAGGCCCATGGCTTCGACGATGGAGGCCATTGTCGTCGCGGTGCCCATCGTCATGCACACGCCTGGCGAACGTGACATGCCGCTTTCGGCCGCCATGAATTCCTGCATGCTCATTTCGCCGGCCCGTACGGCCTCGGAGAATTTCCAGACGTCGGTGCCCGAGCCGATATCCTTGCCTTTCCATTTGCCGTTGAGCATCGGTCCGGAGGAAACGACGATCGTCGGCAGGTCGACGGACGCCGCCCCCATCAATTGCCCCGGCGTCGTCTTGTCGCAGCCGCCGAGCAGCACGACGCCGTCAATGCCATGGGCCCGGATCGCTTCCTCAACGTCCATCGCCAGAAGATTGCGAAAGAGCATCGCCGTCGGGCGCATCTGCGTTTCGCCGAGCGAGGAGACGGGAAACTCCACCGGAAAACCGCCGGCTTCCCAGACGCCGCGCTTCACACCTTCGGCGAGGATGCGCAGATGGCTGTTGCAGGGGGTAAGCTCGGACCAGGTGTTGCAGATGCCGATGATCGGCCGGCCGTCGAAGACATGGTCCGGAAAGCCCTGGTTCTTCATCCAGGACCGGTGAATGAAACCATCCTTGTGTGTGCCGCCGTACCAGTGGCGGCTTCTCAGTTCTTTCTTCTTTTCGCTCATCCGAGCACTCCCTTTCCATGAGCGGTTCATCGCATGGATGAATTGTATGACTTTTTCTCGGCGCCGCGCCACCTGTTGTTCACGATAATTCCGAGCCGTTTCTCTCCA
Source organism: Ensifer sp. LCM 4579 (assembly GCF_001854885.1). Lineage (GTDB taxonomy): Bacteria > Pseudomonadota > Alphaproteobacteria > Rhizobiales > Rhizobiaceae > Sinorhizobium. The sequence continues at coordinate 155,476 of NZ_MDDV01000002.1, forward strand.
AGCGGGTTCCGCAAAAGTGTCCCCACGAGGAACCTAAGCAGAATATCTGCCTAGAGCAGGAAAGCCGGCTCAAAGCGGCCCCTGACCGCAATACCGAGCTCGAAGGTCTTGCCGGCATCGGGGTCGGCTGCTCGCGCGGCGTCGTCCATGTCCTGCCATGCAGAGGTTACGAGCAGCCGGTCGGCATGCGGGCCGATGAAGGCCGGGCAGCTCGGCTGCGTCGCCGGAACCGCGTGGCGTGCAACCTTCTGGCCGTCGGGCGTGTGGACCTCGACCGCGCCGGCACCCCAGCGGGCATTCCAGATCAGTCCATCGGCATCGCAGACCGCGCCGTCGACGCCGCCCGGGGCCGCGCTCTCGTCCGAGAGAAGAATGGGCTCGCCCGTCGGAAGCGCGGTCGTTGGATCGATGTCGACACGCATCAGATGATTGACGTCCGTGTCCACGAAATAGGCGGTGGCGCCATCCGGCGAAAAGCAGATCGCGTTTGGGATGGTGATGTTGCTGAAGAGCTTCGTGATGCGGTTGCCGGCGACGTGGTAGATCGCACCGGCATGCTTCTCGGCCTTCCGTCCCATGGTGCCGATCCAGAGCGCGCCGCAGGCATGGACGCGACCGTCATTCGATCGGTTGCCCGGCTTGTCCTCGAGGATCGCGAACGGGCTGAGCTGATAGCTCGCCGTGTCACGGATGAAGAGCCCCTGATCCGATGCGATCAACTGCCGGGTCGGATCGATGGTTGCGAGCACGCTGCCGAGAAAGGGCAGGGGGTGGATCGTCTTCCGTCCGCTTGCAAGATGAAGCTCGTGCATTTCCTGACCCCTGATATTGAACCACCAGGCAGTGCCGGTCACGGGATCGTAGGTGGGCCCCTCGCCGAGTTCGGATGCGAAGTCGCAGAGGATGCGGCCGGAAAAAGGAACGAGGTCGATCATCGCTCGCCTCCGTAGACTGCGTCGTAGGCCGCCAGCGTGGCGGCTGCGCGCTGCCTGACCTCCGCAGCGCTCATCCCCGGCTTGTAGAGGCTCGAGCCGAGGCCGAAAATGCGGATGCCGACCTTCGCATACTCGGCGAAATTCGCTTCCGAAACGCCGCCGACGGCGGCAATCTCGATCTCCTTCGGAAGCACGGCGCTAATCGCCTGTATGCCCGCCGGGCCGAGCACGCTGGCCGGAAAGAATTTCAGCCCGCTCGCGCCCGCACTTGCCGCTGCCAATGCTTCTGTCGGCGTGAAGACGCCGGGCATCGTCACCATGCCTTTGGCCGCAGCGAGACGGATGACCGCCGGCTCGACATTGGGGCTGACCATCAGCCGACCGCCGACGTCGAAAAGCTGTTCCACCTGCGCCGTCGTCAGCACGGTGCCCGCGCCGATCAGACACCCGGCCGGCGCCATCTTCACCGCGGTTTCGATCGAGCGGAATGGGTCGGGCGAGTTGAGTGGGATTTCGACCGCCGTGAATCCCGTTTCGATGAGGGCGCCGACCACGCTCTCCGTCTCCTCGGGCTTCAAACCGCGCAGGATGGCGATCAGCGGATGTTTCATCGGGGGCAAGGGAATGCGTTCCATGTTCGTCTTTCCGTCAAAGTGGCCAGATCAACCGGGCGGCGGTCGAAAGCCCTCGCCGAACCGCGTCGTCGGCATCCACGAAGCGCGGCGCAAAGCCCTGGCTTTCCAGCGCTGAACGATAGAGTGCGCCGAGCCGGCCGGAACCCACGAGGCAGATGCCCTCCACGGAACCGGCGGTCGCAAGCGCTCCCGCAATCTCGAGGCCGACCAGCATGCCCGACAGTCGCGCCCTCGCGTCGGCGGCGCTTAGGCCGTTGAGCAACTGGCCCGCCCGGACGGAAAAGAGCAGATTCGTGGCCAATGCAGGCTTCTCCCGCGCCTGCGCCACCGCATCGGCAAAGGCTGGACTGTCGGCGGCGACGGCATCCGCGTCCGCTACGGCATGGCTCAGGATCGTATGACGCGAGATGACGTCGAACAGCTCGCCGGTCATGAAGGTGGAAAAGCCCTCGACCGTTTCGCCGGAGAGCCGAACCCATTTGCTGTGGGTGCCGGGCATGCAGACGAGATGGCGGCCGCCGCCGAGACCGTCCGCTGCGCCGAGGAGCTGTGTTTCCTCTCCGCGCATGACGTCCGGCTGCCGCACGTCACGCTGGGCAAGCCCGGGAAGAATGCGTATGTCGCGATCCACGTCCGGAACGGCGATCGCCTGGCCGGGGATTGCCGCAAGCTTTGCCGGCGTTTCCAGATAGCCGGCTTCCTTCCAGCCCTGGCGGGCACCAGCCATGCCGCAGATGATGATCGGCAGATGGGTGGGCGCCTCGACGGCGGCAAGGTGCGTATCGAGAACCGCATGGAAACCGGCCGTCGCCGCGGCCGTCATGCCTTCTCCGCTTCGGCGCTCGGCAAGAACGCTGCCATCCTCGCCGATGATCCAGAGCCGGAAACTCGACGTCCCCCAATCCACCGCGGCGTAATAGCCTCGCCTCGTCAAAACACGCCTCCATCGATAATCATGGCCTGCGCCGTCATCGCCGCCGAGCAGTCGGATGCCAGGAAGAGGCAGGGTCCGACCAGGTCCTCGGCGGTCAACAGGCGCTTCAGGCATTGCCGCTCCTGCATCCGTGCGATCGACTCGTCATCGAGCCAGAGCCGTTTCTGCCGTTCCGTGACGACCATGCCGGGCAGAACGGCATTGACGCGAATATTCTCCGGACCGAGCCTGCCCGCGAGCGATTTGGTGAGCCCGATGATTCCTGCCTTCGCCGTGGCATAGGCCGGAATTTCAGGCATGTTCAGCATGAAGGCGATCGATGAGAAGTTGATGATCGATCCGCCGCCCGCCCGTCGCATATGGGGGGCCACCGCCTGGCTCACGAAGAAGAGATGGCTGAGGTTGACGGACAGGCTTTCGTTCCAGCTTTCCTCGGTGACGTCTTCAAGGGCCTGGCGATCGTCGCGCGCGGCGTTGTTGACGAGCACGCTGATCGGGCCGAGGGCTGCGACGGCGGCGGCGACTGCCCTCTTGGCCGCCTCGACGTGACGAAGGTCGGCGGCAATATATTCCGGCCGTGTCCCCGTTTCGGCGGCGAGCTTGTCGCAAAGCGCATGGCTCTGTTCTTCGGCGATATCGATGAATGCCACGCGCGCGCCCTGGCGCAGGAAGCCTTTCACGAGCGCGGCGCCGATGCCGGACCCGCCGCCGGTGACCAGCACGCCGCGATCGCGCAGGTCGGGAAACTGGCCGCTGGGCAAGCTCATGGGGCAGGGTCTCCTGGTGGTGGGTTGGCGATCGTTGTTCCGCTATCTGGAACGGCGTCTTATTTTCTGGAATTATCGCGCTAATGGCTTTAACCTGTCAAGGTGAAGCGATGGCGGAAGCGGGTGGAATGGAGCGGAGCAAGCTGGACAATCCGGAGAAGCATGGTGCCGGGACTGGTACGCTCGGGAAGGCCTTGGCTGTGCTCGAGGCCGTGGCGATGGCCGATCGACCGCAACGCTTCACCGACATCCTTCAATCGGTGGGTCAACCGCGCGGGACCTTGCACCGGCTGCTCGGCCACTTGGTCGATGAGGGACTGCTGGTGCAGCGGCAAGATCTGTCCTACGAGCCCGGCCTTCGCCTGCTGAAGCTTGCCTATCGTTCCTGGTCGGGCAGCCGCTTCCGCGACATCGCAGAACCCTATCTCCTGCGCCTGCACGACCTGACCGGCGAGACGGTTCACCTCGGCGTGCTCCAGGAAACGGAGATCATCTATGTCGACAAGGTCGAAAGCCGCCAGACGGTGCGCATGAGTTCGCAGATCGGCAAGGCCTCGCCGGCCTATTGTACCGGCGTCGGCAAGGCGGCACTTTCCTCGCTTCCTCCAGACGAACTCAGGCGAATCACCGCGCGGATGGAGTTCCGCCCGTTCACCGCACGCACCCATCGTTCGGCCGCCGCCTTGCTTGCCGAAATCGAGGAGATTCGCCGCGACGGCCATGCCTTCGACCGCGAGGAGCACGAGGCGGAAATCTGCTGCGTCGCCGCGCCGATCGCCGTTCAGGAGCACGATCTGGTTGCAGGTGTTTCGGTCACGGGTCCCTCCTACCGCGTCAGCATGGCGCAGTTGGCAATCTGGGCGAAGGATGTGCGCAAGGCTGCGGCAGAAATCGCAGAGGAGGTCAGGATTCGGCTCGGCCCCGGCCGCGGCGAGCGCTAAGCAGATTTCGCAGAAACGCACACGGTTTTCAGGTCAGCCCCTGCGGCCAGCAAATTGCACGGGCCCGGCGTGTCCCACGAAGGTCTGGCTGGCGGATTGCTTTACCGTAAATTAGAAGTTTCAACTGGACGAGACGGCACGAGACCGTTAGTTTCCGGTCGTCAGTCCGTCTCTACGGGGGGTTGCACCGTCGGGTGGGCGCAGTTTGCGGACCGCACTTCCTGGTGCCTTGATGACGACCTGTTTCCTTGAGATCGGTTTCGATGGATGAAGCGGCAGTTCTGACGGAAGGTCATGATGGCGAAGACACTCAGCACTCACTGTGGGTGCAGGTGCGGGAGGCGAGCGGAAGATGATTGATTTCAACGCTGATATTTCCTCACTGATGCTCCCGAATGGGCGTTCCGTGGTCGGATCGCTCGACAGCGAAGATGAAGTCAAGCGCGTTCTCGACCTGATATCTGATGCCTATGGCTTCCGAGGCTTCACGCTGCTGGGCATTCCGGAACGGGGATGCCGCAGCCTTGCTGCGCAGGCGCAGCTGACGACGTGGCCGTCGGAATTCTTCCGACGCTACGACGACGCTCGCCTGATGGACGGCAGCCCCGTCGTCCAGAAGCTGCGGCGCAGCACGATTCCCTTCACCTACGATGCGCATGAACTGGCGCGCAGGCGGCTGGATGGCAAGGGCGATGCCGCCGTCAGCGTCTTCGAAGAGGCCAACATACCGCGCGGCGTCTACCTGCCCGTCCATGATGCCGCCGGGAATCGTGGCGCGATCGCCTTTGGCGGCGACAGGCCCGTCGTTTCCAATGACGAGCTGCAGGCGCTCAATCTCTGGGCCGGTTTTCTATATTGCCGGTGGACCGAGGTAAGAAGCCGCGACAGGCGAGGGTCGGGCAGCCTCTCCCGGCGCGAGATCGAATGCCTGCGCTGGGCCGCTGCCGGCAAGACGACGGTCGAGATGGCCCGGATCATGGCGCTGTCCGAATATACGGTGAACCACTACCTGAACCGTGCGACCCGAAAATTGGACTCGGTCAATCGTGTCCAGACCGTCGCCAAAGCAATGCGCGCCGGCCTGATCAACTAGGGTCACGATCTGTTGGATTGCCGGGACTCGCCACGCAAGTGGAAAAGTGACAGGTCTTGGGCTTGGCCACGCGTCCGTCTCGGTGCGCGCCCTGAAAAAAGGGGGATGTTCTGGCCGTAATCGCGAAATACACAGCCTTTTGCCAGGGAAAGGCGATGATTGTGGATCTGCAGTTGGCATTGGTCGCGCGCTCGGGCTATTTGATAATTGATGATTGTCATGGAACGCGCGAATGCAAGATACGATGACGACCGGGATGCGTGACATCGATCTCCCCCGGGGCGGCGATTTCGCGCCCGAAATCGCAGGCCTTGAGACCCAGTTTGACATCATCCGCTATATGCGGCGGATCACGCAGATCTTCGGTTTCAAGACATTCCTCATTTGCTCGATTCCGGCCATCGACATGGAGCGGCTCTCCGCTGCCATGGTGATCTCCAACATGCCGGCCGAGTTGCTCAACAAATATGACAGTCTCTCGATGCTGCGCTTCAGCACGGGCGTGCGACGTTTGCGGGAGACGACGACGCCATTCGAGGTCACGCTGGAGGAGTGGGAGCGGGAGAGCGGCAAGCCGGCTTCGGCCGCAGAGTACATTGCCATGCTGCGCGAGAATGGCATCTATCAGGCGAATTATTTTCCCGTGCACGATGCCGAGGGCGGTCGCGGCGCGGTAATCTTCATGGGGCCGGACCTGGATCTGCCTATGACGGCGGCGATGGAGCTGCAGATGATCGCAATCCACGTCTATAACCGCCTGGCCGAAATCGGCTCCGTTTGGAAGAGCGCCAACACGGCGCTCTCCGAGCGGGAAATCCAATGCCTGAGCTGGACGGCGGCCGGCAAGACGAGTGCGGAGATCGCCGGTATACTCGGCCTTTCGGAGCACACGGTCAATCACTACCTCAATCACGTTACCAAGAAGCTCGACGCCGTCAACCGCACGCAGGCGGTCGTCAAGGCGATGAAGAAGGGCTACATCAGCTGACGCGGGTTTCCGACGCAGCTCCCCGGGGACGCCGCACGCAACGGCTCCGGTGTGAATGCTGCTCGATTGCGCGAAAGTTGTGCCTAAACGGTGCGCATGCCTGGAATTTAAGCGAAGAGCCTTTCATTTTCTTGCTGCGAATCTGTGTTAACGCTTTGAAATGATTACGTCTCTTGTGTCCAGATAAAACTGGCACGCATCCTGCATCCTCGTTGTCGTGTCCAGAGGGGACCATAATAAGACAGCGCCCAGGAAGGTTGCGAAGAAGAGGGCCGCCGCTGATCGCCTGTGATTCCGGATGTACGGACACAAGGCGCTCGGCTGGCGGCCTCATTTTGTTGCCTGTCGCGATTGGCGAAGCGCCTTGCCTCGACTATCTGTTGCATAGTCCTTAAATCGACGTCGATTTGGGGATAAATTGTGCAGGAGTTCAAAGCGTTACAGCGGCCTTTGCGCCCGTCGGGCGCCGCGCTGTTCGCCAGGAAGAGACGAGAGGGCGACATGCCGGACGTAACCAGGGAAATGATTCTTGAAAAGCTGCGGAGCGTTCGCGGTCCCGACATGGAGTGCAACATCGTCGACCTCGGCCTTGTCTCCGATGTCTTCATCTCGGACGGCAAGGCTTATTTCTCTATCACCGTGCCGGCAGAGCGGGCAAAGGAACTCGAACCTATGCGCGTCGCCGCCGAACGGGTGGTGCGCGAAATCCCGGGCGTGAAGGCCGCAATGGTCGCGCTGACTGCCGATCGCAAGGCGGCCCCGAAGGCTGCACCCGTCGAGCGGCCACGACCGGCGGCCCCGTCCGGACAGCCGCATGGTCATCGGCCAGCGGCCGGAGCGCCGGCGAAGACGGGAATTCCCGGCGTCGGCGCCATCATTGCCGTTGCATCGGGCAAGGGCGGCGTCGGCAAGTCGACGACCTCGGTGAACCTCGCCTTGGCGCTCAAGGCGAATGGCCTCGAGGTCGGCCTGCTCGATGCCGATATCTACGGCCCGTCGATGCCGCGTCTCTTGAAGATTTCCGGGCGGCCGCAGCAGATTGAGGGCCGGCTCATCCGGCCGATGGAAAACTACGGGCTCAAGGTGATGTCGATGGGCTTCCTCGTCGACGAGGAGGTCGCGATGATCTGGCGCGGGCCGATGATCCAGTCCGCGCTCTTGCAGATGTTGCGCGAAGTGGCCTGGGGCGAACTCGACGTGCTCGTCGTCGACATGCCGCCCGGCACTGGCGACGCGCAACTGACCATGGCCCAGCAAGTGCCGCTTGCCGGAGCCGTCATCGTCTCGACCCCCCAGGACCTTGCGCTCGTCGATGCCCGCAAGGGACTGGCCATGTTCCGCAAGGTCGAGGTTCCGGTGCTCGGCATCGTCGAGAATATGAGCTATTTCATCGCTCCCGACACGGGCAAGCGTTACGATATTTTCGGCCATGGCGGTGCACGCAGGGAAGCCGAACGCATCGGCGTGCCTTTTCTGGGGGAGGTTCCCCTGACCATGGGCATCCGCGAAACCTCCGATGCCGGAACGCCGCTGGTGGCGTCCGAGCCGGACGGCGAGGTCGCCCGCATCTACCGCGACATTGCAGCAAAGACCTGGGAGCAGGTTTCATTCGCGCGGCAGGACAAGAGCCGCGCCATGCCGAACATTGTTTTTGAATAAGTGGCCTCGGCACACGGCGCCGCTCAACACCTTGATTGGAAGCACTTTTACGGTTGCAGAACGGCCCGATCGTCTGTCTCTCGCGCCGGGGGAGTACTGCGCCGCAGCAAATCATCGTTGATTTTGCGCGGGTATTGCGCCATATGCCTTGCCGCTTCCCGCGAGGGTGTTCGGTGCGGCACCGGTTGCTGGAGACGTTCTTTGCGTCATCCGCCGGGCGCCGCGGCGGCGGTCCTTACGGGGCGTATAGGCATTGTGAAAGTCGTGGCGGCTGGTCGACCCGATCCCATTGGATGGTCGGTCTGGTCGGCCGCATCGAAAAGGCGGCTCTATGCTCACAGGACATTGCGGCTGCGGAAAGGTCGTCGCGATCTCTACGCAAACGCACTCACGTCGATTGCGTGCTCCGTTCCTGCGATATTTCCCTGTTCTTTCGGTGGAAAGGCTGGCTCTAGGAGCCTGTTGAACGCCCATGTCTGAATTGTCTGCGCCTGCCGTGTCCAGATCCGAAAATATGCGCCGACTGCTCGCGCTCGCACTCGGATCCATCGGCGTCGTCTATGGCGACATCGGCACAAGCCCGCTTTACGCCTTTCGCGAGGCGCTGCGCCCCGTGGCGCATGATGGTGTCACCGATGTGGAGATCATCGGCCTTATCTCCTTGATGATCTGGTCGCTGACCATCATCGTGACCATCAAATATGTGCTCTTTCTGCTCAGGGCGGACAACGATGGAGAGGGCGGGACGCTCTCGCTGCTTGCATTGCTCATGAAGACCGCGACCGGCCACAGGGCGGCCCTCTTCTTCATGGGGATCGCGGGCGCGGCACTTTTCATCGGTGACGCAATGATCACGCCGGCGCTTTCGGTTCTCTCCGCCGTCGAGGGCCTGAAGCTCGTGACGCCGGCGCTGTCCGAATACGTGCTACCGATTGCGGTCGTGATCCTGGTGGTCCTGTTCGCCGTGCAATCGCATGGGACCGGAGCGGTCTCGAGTTTCTTCGGGCCGATCACGCTCGTCTGGTTCGTGGTCATGGGCGCGATCGGCCTTGTGCACATCGCCGATGATCTTTCGATTTTCGCCGCCTTCAATCCGCTTTACGCGGCTACCTTCATGATCAATGAAGGATTTGTCGGCATCGTCGTGCTGGGGGCCGTCTTCCTGACGGTGACGGGCGCAGAGGCGCTTTACGCCGATCTTGGCCATTTCGGCCGCCGGCCGATCCAATGGGCCTGGTTTAGTGTCGTCTTTCCCGCACTCACCTTGAATTATCTCGGGCAGGGCGCCTTTATCCTCCATTACCCCCAGGCAATGTCCGACCCGTTCTTTCTGATGTTTCCGAAATGGGCGCTGCTTCCCGTCGTCATCCTCGCGACCGCGGCAACCATCATCGCCAGTCAGGCGGTGATCACCGGAGCCTTTTCGCTGGCACGCCAGGCCATCCATCTCGGTTTCCTGCCCCGCATGGCGATATTCCACACGTCAGAGACCCATACAGGGCAGATCTACCTGCCCAGTGTCAATTCGCTCTTGATGTTCGGCGTCCTGGCATTGGTCTTCCTCTTCGGCTCGTCCGAGGCACTCGCCACCGCCTATGGAATATCCGTGACCGGCGCCATGGTGGTGACGTCGTTCCTGGCCTTCGAGTTCCTGCGTGTCCGTTGGAATTGGTCCGCCTTCGCGGCGGCGACGGCCCTGTTGCCGCTCTTCGCGCTTGAGTTCACCTTTCTCGGTGCCAATCTGCTCAAGATTCGTGACGGCGGTTATGTGCCGATCATGATCGCTGCGACGTTCATCGTGATCATGTGGACCTGGAAACGCGGCACGGAGATCCTGCACGCCAAGACGCGCCATATCGAGGTTCCCTTGGCCACCTTCATCAAATCGATCGAACGCAAGAGTGAACACGCGCCGGTCTCCGTACCGGGCACAGCAATCTTCCTGACGAGCGATCCGGACTCCACGCCCGCGGCGCTTTTGCACAACTTGAAGCACAATCATGTGCTGCATCAACAGAACTTCATTTTGACCGTGCGCACGGCCAACACACCAAGGGTACCCAAGGAGGAACGCGTCAGCGTTCGGCAGTTGTCGGAGCGCTTTACCCTGCTCGAGATGAAGTTCGGCTTCATGGAGACTCAGAACATCTCGCAGGCGCTGGGTCTCTTCCGCAAGTCCGGCATCAAGTTCGACATCATGTCCACGTCCTTCTATCTCGGCCGCCGCAAGCTCGTGCCGGACGCTGAATCCGGGATGCCGCATTGGCAGGACCGGCTGTTCATTGCCCTCGCCAATGCGGCCATCGATCCCTCCGACTATTTTCGCCTGCCGACGAACCGCGTCGTCGAACTTGGTTCGCAAGTGATCATTTGATCGCGCCTGCCGAAGCGAGTGTCCCTTCCGGACCGACTGCATTAACCAAACATCAAGGTTAATGCTTCATTTTCAAGGCTCGAAGGAAAGCGGTCCCGGCCAGCCGTCCGATCGCTTCGAAACTTTAGCGTCCTCGCGTGGAATCGTGCCGTCGGCCTTTGGCCGCCTTGCGAGAACGCGCGCCCGAGTAAGAGTTGCGTGGAGCCGTACGGTGCGTAAGAGTCGACAGTCGAGCCGCAAGTTTCGCATGTCTTTCCCGGCCTGGCGCGCCCCGGCGATCATCGGGCTTGCAATTTTCCTCTGCTTTCCCTCGGCCGTTGCCTATTCGGATCTCGCCACTTTCCTGGCCGGAATCAATCGCGGCGGCGAGCGCTGGCGCATGTACCTGACGCGGTCGCCAGCGGGCTCGGTGCACCAGGTGGAGATGATATTCTCCGATCCGCTCACGACCGGCGCTCTCGACGGAGGCGCCGGCATTACGCTGGCCGATGGCAGCCGCGTGGCACTGACGGCGGAATCAAAGCGGCAGGAAGGAACGCCCGATGAGGATCGCGTCACCCGCAAGTTGAAGAAGGGCCGCGTCGTTGCCGTCAGCCCCGTGACGCCGCCGAAGGACTTCAGCGCCGGGTCGATCCTTCAGCGCACGAGTTCGCTGGTCGAGCCCCAATTCGACGGTGCGGAAAGAATGGTCTTCGCCAAGCCGAAGATCAAGGGCAAGGAGATCGAGATTGCCACGGCCTTCTACCGGAAGAAGCCGCCGAAGCCCGATCCGGGCGTTTCGCCGATGCTCGCCAAGCTGGTGACGAACGACAAGGCCGATATTCTCGCCACCGCCTATGTCCGGACCGGCCCGGACTATGCACGCGAATCGCCCTTCGATTCGATTCTGAGCGACGACGAACATGACGGGCGCTTCATCCCGGACATCGCCCCCGATGATCATGCCTGGGCAGCGACGGCCCTGCCTCCGACCGTCTTCAGCAAGGAAGAGCAGACCTGCCTGGCAGAAGGCATCTATTTCGAAGCCCGCAGCGAACCGCTGAAAGGGCAAGCGGCAGTCGCCCAGGTGATCCTCAACCGCGTCCGCAATCCCACCTATCCGAAGAGCATCTGCGGCGTCGTCTACCAGAACAAGAACTGGCGCAACCGCTGCCAGTTTTCCTTCGCCTGCGACATGATCCGGGATCTGATCTATTCGCGTTCTCACTGGAAGGCAGCCAGGGAAGTGGCGATGGCCGTGACTGCTGGCAAGATCTGGTTGCCGGAAGTCGGCTCCGCGACGCACTACCATGCCACCTATGTGAACCCCGCCTGGGCCAAGACGATGAAGCGTGTCGGCCGGATCGGGCTGCACGTCTTCTACCGGACCTATGGCGGCGGCTGGAGCTGATTGATTCACGAGATTGCCGACGCCAGCCTGCTGCCTGTCTCCTGGTATCCGGGGCTCAAGGACAAAGGCGCGCAGCAATTCAAAGTGTCGGGATGATCTTTCGTCCGCCCAGGACGCGCGGCGCTGGGTGCTTCGGTGGCGACCAGACCCCGGAACGGCGACAATTCCCGGTGCCGCTTTGCCGCAGGCGCTCTCAAATACGGCTAACCCTTTGGAAAGCCCCGGAAATATTGTCCACCCTCAATGCTCTTCCATGCCTTGACTATGCGGAAGCCTAAAACTATGTTGCGCGCGACTTCAAAAGGGGCCGAACGTGGCTTGATTGCCGGCCGTTTGTATGACCGTGATCGCGTTTAGACCGCGTGAGGCTGCAAAGGGGAGCCATGTGACGGAGAAGCCGGAAGAGAGTTTGGAGGCGCGGCTGAAGCGTCTTGGCGAGGATCTCGCGTCTAGGCGGACGGATCCTTCGGACAAGGCCGAGCTGCGTGGCGCGGAAAGCCGCAAGGGCTATGCAGAGGCGATGAAGCTTTCGAGCGAATTCATCGCCGGCATCGTTGTCGGGGCGTTTCTGGGCTATCTTCTGGACCATTTTGCGGGTACAGGGCCGTGGGGCATGATCGTCCTCCTGCTGCTCGGGTTCTGTGCCGGCATATTGAACGTGCTGCGCTCTGCCGGTCTGGTGGCCAAGCCCGACCAGCATGGGCGTGGGCCTGGGAATGAAAAAAAGGACGGGGACGGCGTCTGAGACGCGGTCCGGAAGAGCACGGTTTCCGCTTGCGGGCGGGCAGAACGAAAGAGAAGCGCGGTGTCAAACGATCCGACCCACCAGTTCCTGGTCAACAAGATTGTCCCGATCGAGATTGGCGGAATTGACTTTTCCTTCACCAATGCATCGTTGTTCATGGTTGCGACCGTCGGCGCTGCTGCGGGCTTTCTCTACCTCACCACCTCGCAGCGCGGCCTGATTCCGACGCGCATGCAGTCGGTATCGGAGATGTCCTACGAGTTCATCGCGTCGATGCTTCGCGAGGGTGCCGGCAGCCAGGGAATGAAATTCTTCCCGATGGTCTTCTCGCTGTTCATGTTCGTCCTGACGGCGAACCTGCTCGGCATGTTCCCCTATTTCTTCACCGTCACCAGCCAGATCATCGTGACCTTTGCTCTTGCCGTGTTCGTGGTCGGCACGGTGATCCTCTACGGCTTCTACAAGCACGGTCTGGGTTTCCTGCAACTTTTCGTGCCGCATGGTGTGCCGGGCGCACTTCTGCCGCTGGTCGTCTCGATCGAAGTCATATCGTTCCTCTCCCGTCCCATCAGCCTATCGGTCCGTCTCTTCGCCAACATGCTGGCCGGCCACATCACGCTGAAGGTCTTCGCAGGCTTCGTCGCCTCGCTCAGCGCTCTCGGTGCGCTCGGTATCGGTGGCGCGATCCTGCCGCTCCTCATGACCGTCGCTCTCACCGGTCTTGAATTCCTGGTTGCCTTCCTTCAGGCCTATGTCTTTGCGGTGCTGACTTGCATGTACCTCAACGACGCTGTCCATCCCGGAAGCCACTAAGGAATAACAGTCGCTGGCTTCCGGGCGGGCAACCGCCGGAAGCGCAATTCAAAGCCGCAACACCATTTCGAAGGAGTTCAATCATGGAAGCGGAAGCAGCAAAGTTCATCGGCGCAGGTCTTGCATGCCTTGGTATGGCCGGTACGGCTCTCGGTCTCGGCAACATCTTCGGCAGCTACCTGTCCGGCGCTCTGCGCAATCCGTCGGCTGCTGACGGCCAGTTCGGTCGTCTCGTATTCGGCTTCGCCGTTACGGAAGCTCTGGGCATCTTCTCGCTGCTCGTAGCTCTGCTCCTCCTCTTCGCCGTCTAATTCCGGCTGGAGCTTTGGCCGCGGTCCTAGGGCCGCGGCTACGCATATCTAGAAGTGCACCTGGAGGTGAGCATGTTTGTGACAGCGGCCTATGCCCAGTCGACCACCACCGAAGGCGCCGAAGCGCACGATGCCGCTGCTGCCGGTGAGGTGCACACCGAAACGGGTGTGGCCCACGAAGGCGAGCATGGCTCCGGCGTGTTCCCGCCTTTCGATTCGAGCCATTTCGCATCGCAGCTTCTCTGGCTTGCGATCACGTTCGGTCTGTTCTATCTCCTCATGTCGAAGGTCATCATTCCCCGCATTGGTGGAATTCTCGAGACGCGGCATGACCGGATTGCACAGGATCTCGACGAGGCGTCCCGCCTGAAAGGCGAAGCCGATGCCGCCATTGCGGCATATGAGCAGGAATTGTCCGACGCGAGGGCCAAGGGCCATTCGATTGCAGATACCGCCCGCGAAGCGGCCAAGAACAAGGCGAGTGCCGACCGTGTGGCGGTCGAGGCCGATCTCGCCAAGAAGATCGCTGCCGCCGAAACGCGCATCGCCGACATCAAGACCAAGGCGCTTTCCGACGTAGGCGCGATTGCCGAAGAGACGGCAACTGCCGTCGTTACGCAACTGATCGGCGGGACCGTCACCAAGGCCGAGATTTCCGCCGCCGTCAAGGCGTCTGCGGGCAACTGAGGAGCAGGAAATAATGGCCCTTGATGCGACTTTCTATGCCTTTGTTGGCCTGATCCTGTTCCTCGCTCTCATCGTCTATCTCAAGGTTCCGGGCATGGTCGCCGGCGCACTCGATGCCCGCGCCGACAAGATCAGCAACGAACTGGCGGAAGCCAAGCGACTGCGCGAAGAGGCGCAGGGTCTGGTCGCCGAATATCAGCGCAAGCGCAAGGACGCCGAGGCCGAAGCGGCCAGCATCGTTGCCGCGGCGCAGCGCGAGGCGGAGATGCTGTCGGCGGAAGCCAAGCAGAAAACCGAGGAATACGTTGCGCGCCGCACCGCACTTTCGGAGCAGAAGATTAAGCAGGCCGAGAGCGATGCCATCAACGCGGTTCGCGCGGCCGCCGTCGACCTGGCGATCAGCGCCGCGGAGAAGATCCTGGTGGCGAAAGCCGATGCTGGCGCACAGGAAGCGCTCTTCAGGAAGGCCCTCGGCGACGTCAAATCGCGCCTGAACTGAGATCGGTCCAAAACCGTAAACGAGAGAGCCCCGCTTCGGCGGGGCTTTTCGTCGGATGTCACCTATGCGGGACATTGGTCAGGCGCAATCGAGACGCGTTTATTTAAACCGCGAAGATTGGAATTGTGCTTCCTCGGCCGCCGGAAACCCATGGTGTGCCAGTTCCGCCCTTCGATAGTGACATACTGAACGACCTCACGGCAGATAGCGGCCGGCAATCGTGCCAGTTGAAGATCACTCGGTCTCCGCAAGCCACAATACCCCGTGGCCGGTATGACCTCCGCTGCAGCAAATCTCCATCGCGGTCGACAGATCCCGGATCGAGAACCTTTTCGCCTGGCCTTCTCGAAAGATCGGTCGTGGGCCTGACGTCAGCTCTCGCTTGGCCTCAGACCTGCCGGAAGGGGCGGAAGCTCATGCGGTGCAGCGAGCAGGGGCCATGGCTGTCGATAGCGGTGCGATGCTTCACTGTCGCATAGCCCGCATGCAGGGCAAAGCCATAGGCAGGAAAAGTAGCGTCGGCGCGCGCCATCATGCGGTCGCGCGTGACCTTGGCGACGATAGAGGCGGCAGCGATGGAAACGGACCGGGAGTCGCCCTTGACAATCGCCTTTGCTTGACAGGCGAGACCCTGAGGCACATCGCGCCCATCGATCAGAACAAAGCGGGCCGCCGTCGCCAGGCCGCAAATCGCCCGGCGCATGGCATCGAGGCTAGCCTTGAGAATATCGCTGGTGTCGATGTGCCTCGCCGAGGACGACGCGATCGAGACCGTGGCCGTGGCCATGATCTGGTTGAACAGCATTTCGCGTTGCTCGGCGCTCAGGAGCTTGCTGTCGTTGAGACCGTCAGGGACGGCATCGGGATCAAGGATGACTGCGGCGGCGACCACCGGGCCAGCGAGCGGCCCACGGCCGACCTCATCGGCACCGGCAACGGGCCAGAAACCGTCCCGCCTTGCCGTCAGTTCGAAAGCAAAATCCGGGACCACCGGATGGAGAGGGAAAAGGAGGGAATCGGGCGGGCTGCGACGTGACATGCGGGGGACCCTCGCATATTCGCCCGATTCCCTTCAAGCCCCCCGGTGCGAGTGCGGCGATGACCGGGAGGAATACCAGCGTCATCCTGAGGCGGGGAGGACGCCGGAACTGAAATCATTTCGGCGCTCGCAGCGCCATGCGTCCCTCCGGACGCTGTTACGTGGCTTGAAGACCTATTGCATGCCTGTCCGAAGCGACCTCGATTCAAGGACATACACATGCCGCATTTCAAAAGGACCACAGCGACAACACTTGCGCGTTTGACAAGACGCACCGCTGTAGAGCAGCGGCTGCTTGAGAGCTGCCGATCCACTGCGGCCTCGGCGCCTCGGAGACCCGCGTGAGCGCTTAAAGCAGCGACAATTGCACCCCCATTCCAAGCGGAGGCACGAAGATATCGTTCCGCAACTGGCGGCGCGCGACATTGAGGCCAAGCCGCTTGGCGGCGAGGTCGAAGCGGCGGCCGATCTGCCAGGCATAGGGGCCAGCGCCCTTCATCCGCTTGCCGAATTCGGCGTCATAGTCCTTGCCACCGCGCATCGACCGAACAAGGGACATCACGTGCCTGTATCGATCAGGATAGTTTCTCAACAGCCAGTCCCGGAACAGCGGGCTCACCTCCAGCGGCAGGCGAAGGAGCACGTAGCTTGCTTCGGCAGCGCCAGCCGTCTTGGACGCGTCCAGCACGCGTTCGATTTCATGGTCGTTCAAGGCGGGAATGACCGGAGCCACCAGAACAGCGGTTGGAATGCCGGCCTCCGATACCGCGCGCATCGCCTCGAGGCGTTTGGCCGGCGTCGAGGCCCTCGGCTCCATGGCGCGTGCAAGCTTCCGGTCAAGGGTGGTCACCGAAATACCGACCCGCGCGAGGCCCTTTTCCGCCATCGGTGCAAGCAGGTCGATGTCGCGCGTCACCATGGCCGATTTGGTCACGATCATCACCGGGTGGTTGGCCGCCCGGAGCACTTCGAGGATCTGGCGCATGATGCGCCATTCCTTTTCGATCGGCTGATAGGGATCGGTATTGGTGCCTATCGCGATCGGCCGCACCTTGTAGTCCGGCCGCGCCAACTCTCGCTCCAGCAGGCGCGGGGCGTCCGGCTTGGCGTACAGCCTGGATTCGAAGTCGACGCCCGCAGAGAGGCCCATATAGGAATGCGTGGGCCGCGCGAAGCAATAGATGCAGCCATGTTCGCAACCGCGATAGGGATTGATCGAGCGGTCGAAGGGAATATCGGGGGATTCGTTGCGGGTGATGACAGACCGTGGTTTCTCGACCTGGACCTCCGTCTTGAAGGGCGGCAGATCTTCGATGGTCTGCCAACCATCATCGAAGGCTTCACGGGTTATGGGCTCGAAACGCCCTGACATGTTGAGGCCCGCTCCGCGCCCGCGGCGGCGGTCGACATCGATCCTGACGCCGCTTGCGGTGGCCATGGCGTCGGCAATCTCGGC
The DNA here is from genome assembly GCF_001854885.1 of Ensifer sp. LCM 4579. Taxonomy (GTDB): domain Bacteria; phylum Pseudomonadota; class Alphaproteobacteria; order Rhizobiales; family Rhizobiaceae; genus Sinorhizobium. Next base: position 172,742 of record NZ_MDDV01000002.1, read on the forward strand.
GTTGTTGCCCGGTGCAAAGGCGCCCTGCCGGAGTTGAGACAGCTCGTTCATGGAAATCTCCTCGGAACCGATAGGCGACTCTGTTCCGCTCTGATTATTTTCCTAGCGCAGGCCGCAGAACAAAGCAAGAACAAAATTCCGTGTCATCGCGGCATCGGGAGGAGGCGATCGGCTTTGCCCCTGTAATCTTGTGGTATTTGCCTCTGCAATGCGCTAGGAACGGCTATGCTGACGATCATTATGGAAACGCGGGACAACGAAGCGGAGCTGGCGCAAACGCTTTCCGCGCTGGTCACGGGTGCGGTGGAAGGGCTCGTCAGCGACGTCATCATACTCGATCACGGTTCCAAGGACGGCTCGCTGCATGTCGCCGACGCAGCGGGCTGTCGCTTCTGCGTCGACTGGGATCTTGGCGATGTCCTGCGGTCGGCACGGGGCGAGTGGCTGATGCTGCTCGAGCCCGGCGCCCGTCCTGTGGGCCGCTGGGTCGACGAACTCCTCGAATATGTCTCGCTCAATAAGGCGCCGGCGCGCTTTTCTCCATCGAGAGTGCACAAGCGGCCGCTACTCAGTCGGCTGTCCAAGAGGGCGCCCCCGCTAGAGGCTGGCTTCTTGATGCGCAAGCTTGACGCCGTCGCCATGGCGCGTGCCGATATGGGATTGAGCGATATCGCGAATGCGCGGGCGGTGCGCAAGCTTGGAACGGAGCTCGTTCCGGCATGGGTAGCGCTGAGCCACCGGATGGCCGAGCGCGCCTGAACGGGGCCAAGCTTGCTCACACCCACGGAATATGGGGTGTGCCTTGCGGCACCCCCGAAGCCATTCTTAAATCACCTTGTTCGCGAAAAATCTTTGCCATGCATGCCCCTGGCCGGATGGAACGCATGTTGTATATCTCCCGCTTCCCCATATATCTGGGGCGTTGCATTCATTCCAAGCGAATGGTCAACGTGGCCGCGCGCGAAGCTACCCAACAAGTATAGCGGCCCTTTCCGCCGGCGGCTGTTCCAAAGGGAACAGCTTCCTCAGCCGCGCTTCAGGTGCTCGGCTAGCCGCGGCATGATTTCGACGAAATTGCACGGCATGTGCCGATAGTCGAGCTGCTGTTTCAGGATTCCATCCCAGGCATCCTTGCAGGCCCCGGGCGAGCCGGGCAGCACGAAGATGAAAGTGGCGTTCGCAACCCCGCCGGTTGCCCGCGACTGGATCGTCGATGTGCCGATCTTGTCGAAGGAAATGCGGTGAAAGACTTCGGAAAAGCCGTCCATGCGCTTTTCGAAGAGCGGCTCCAGCGCCTCCGGCGTTACGTCGCGGCCGGTGAAGCCTGTGCCGCCGGTGGTGATGACGACGTCGATTTCGGGGTCGAGCGTCCAGGTTTTCACCTGGTCGTAAATCTTCTGCCGCTCGTCCGGGACAATTGCGCGCGCCTTGAGCAGATGACCCGCTTCGCGGATCCTCGTCTCCAGCGTATCGCCGGACTTGTCGTCCGCGCGCGTGCGCGTGTCGGAGACGGTGAGGACGGCGATGCCGACGGGAATGAAGTGGCGAGTCTCGTCGATCCCGGGCATCTGGCCTTATCCCCTCTTTCCGGCGCTGCGGCTGGCTAGAACGTACCACCCGGCGTGGGCGGCGGAAATGCGCCGTGCAGCCGCAGCCGCCTCTTCGTCGCTGCGGAACAGGCCGAAGCAGGTCGCACCCGAGCCGGACATGCGCACGAGGTCCGCGCCGGCCGCGCTCAATGCATCGGACACGTGTTCGATCGATGGTTCCAGGGCGCGAGCCGGCGGCTCCAGATCGTTGCGCATGCCGGCCAGGGCGCTCAGCCACTCCTCGGTTGTTTCGATGCCTTCCGGCAGCACCAGCGGCGGGTTCGTCTTTCTGGCAAGTGTCCTGAATATCACCGGCGTCGATATGGCGACGAGCGGGTTGGCGAGGACGATCGCAAAGGACGGCAGAGGGGGAAGCGGCGTGATCACTTCGCCGATTCCCTTTGCCATAAGCGCCCGGCCTTCGAGACACATCGGCACATCGGCACCGAGTTCGAGGGCGAGCTTGTTCAGTCTTTCGGGCGCGATCCTTGCTTTCCAGAGCGCAAGCAGCCCCTTGAGCGTCGCAGCGGCGTCTGCCGAGCCACCGCCGATGCCGGAGGCGATCGGCAGGTTCTTCTCGAGGTGCAGATGGACCGGGCCAGCGGTTTCGCCCCGTCCGGTCAGTTCGCCGCGCAGGAGATCGCGGGCGCGCAGGACCAGATTGCCATGCCGGCCATGCGCCGTGGTTGCCAGGTCCCGCGAAAAACGGCCCGAGATCGTAAAACGGTCAGTCTCCGCCGGCGCTAGGCCCACCCGGTCTCCAAGATCGGCGAAGGTGACCAGGCTTTCGAGGAAGTGATGGCCGTCGCCACGCTGGCCGACGACATGCAGCGCCAGATTGATCTTGGCCGGCGCCGCACAGGTCAGTGCGAAGCCGGAGAGGTCGTCTGCTCGCATGCAGCTATCAGGATTTCTTGTCAGATGCGGCGGTTTCCCCAGCACCCTTTTTCGGCAGGGTCTCCTTGGCATCCGCCGCAGTCGGAACGGTCTGCGCGAGAGGCGGCAATCCGTTTTCGATCTTTGCCTTGATCTTCGGAATTTCCGCTTCCTCCGGCTCCAGCTCCAGCGCCTGGTTCCATTGGAACACTGCCTCGAGCTTGCGTCCCACCCGCCAATAGGCGTCGCCAAGGTGATCGTTGATCGTCGGATCTCCGGCCATCAGCTCCGCCGCACGCTCGAGCTCGCCCACTGCCTCGTCGAAGCGGTTCATGCGGAAATAGGCCCAGCCGAGCGAATCGACGATGTAACCGTCGTCGGGCTTGAGCTCGACCGCCTTGCGGATCATCTCCAAGCCTTCTTCGAGGTTGATGTTCATGTCGACCCAGGAGTAGCCGAGATAGTTCAGGACCTGCGGCTGGTCGGGGTTGAGCTCCAGAGCCTTGCGAAAATTCGGCTCTGCCTTCTCCCAGAGCTTCTGGCGCTCATAGGCGATCCCGCGCTGGAAGAAGACGGTCCAGTCGCCGCGCTTCGGAACCGGGCCGATCGCCTCGACTGCGCGATCGTAAAGCTCGCCCATTTCCTTGTACGCCTTGGCGTCGGAAAGCACGCTGCCATAGGCGAGATAATTGCGGATGTTCTTGGGATCGACTTCGATCAGCCCCTGCAGGTGCTTCTTCGCCTCGTCGACCTTGCCGACGCCGGCAAGGGCGAGGCCGAGTTGCAGCTCCGAGACCCGGCGCATCGGCGAATCTTCAGGCACGCTCCTGTAAAGCGCGATTGCCTCCTGTTCCTTCTTCAGGTTTTCGGCAATGCCTCCCAGCATCACGAGGATATCGGCACTTTCCGGATCGAGCCGGCGCGCCGTCTGGAGGTAGAGCGACACGATGTCCTCGGCACCTTCCCGGTTGAGGGCGCCGCCGATCGAGAAGAGCACGGCAGCCGCACCCTGCACGGCCGTACGCACCTGCTGCTCCTGGTGTTTGCCCTCTTCGATGCTTTTCCTCAGCGCCTCGAGCGGAGTGTAATTGTTGACGAGGTTCTCGCCCACGGAGACCGTATCGAGCGCCTTCTGCTTGTTGCCCTCGCGCGCCTCGAAGCGCGCCAGCGCCTCGACCGCACGCATGAAGGTGTCCGGCGCGGCACTTCCGCCTTCCCGGTCGAGAATGGCGTCGTTCAGCCGCGCGCGCGCCGTCGCCTTGTCGCCGGCGGCCAGAGCGATCGCGCCAGCATGATAATTCTTGAACACACGGAACCATTCCGGCCCGTCGAGCGCCTTGATCTGCGCAAGCGCTTCCTTCGGCCTGCCCTGACCGTATTTCGCCCAGGCGGAGAGCAGAGTGCTCATCAGCCGGTCGAGGTCGTTGGGGCCTTCATATTTCAAGAGCTTTTGGGCCGTGCGATATTCGCGTTTGCGGATCGCGTCGATGGCGCGCACGACCGTCGTGATCCGTTCGACGGCGCGGTCGGACTTCAAATCCTCGGCAACCTTGACGCCTTTGTCGAATTCGCCGCCGATCAACAGCGTGATCATCAGGCGCTGCTTGACTTCCCGGTTGTCCGGCTCGAACTGCAATGCGATCCGGTAGAGGTCTGCCGCCATCGCATAATCTCGATCGACATCGGCGGTGCGCGCCGCCAGGAAGGCGCCGGCGAAGGTGTTTGCGCTCGTGAGGTCGAAAGGTTCGGCGTCCTCGACCGCAGCCGCTTCTTCAGCGAAGGCGTAATGGCTGCCGGTCGTCGCCACGAGGGCCAGCATTGCCGCGCCGCTGAGAAGCCGAAGGAGTTTATTCTGCCGCATATCAAACCTTTCGTTGCCGATCGTCCGGCGCATCGCGCCATCGCTCATTGCTGCGGAGTCGATTGGAAGGTGCCGGACGCAAGTCTCGAAAAACAGAATGGCTTTTTTGGCGCAGCCCGGCAAGAAATTCCTCAAGGGAAACGCTGACGAGCCGCCTAGCTCACTCGCTCGATGCAGAAATCGATCACCTCGGTGAGCGCCGATTTCCAGGGAGAGGCGGGGAGGGGTGCGAGCGCATCGCGCGCGATCGTGCCGTAATGCTGGGCGCGCGCAATCGTATCGGTCAGTCCGCCGTAGCGGTGGATGAGCCCGAGCGCCTTTTCGAGATTGGCCCCATCACTGGCGCCGCCTTCGATGGCTTCGCGCCAGAAGGCGCGGTCCTGCGGCGTGCCGCGCCGATAGGAAAGAATGACCGGCAACGTGATCTTGCCCTCTCGGAAGTCGTCGCCGACATTCTTGCCGAGATCAATCGACGATCCGCCATAATCGAGAACGTCATCGACGAGCTGGAAGGCAAGGCCGAGATTCATGCCGTAGGATTTCAGCGCGTTGCGGTCGGCCTTGCTTGCAGCCGCAACGATGGGGCCGACCTCGGCGGCCGCGGCAAAGAGCGCAGCCGTCTTGGCGCGGATCACCTGCAGATAATCGTCCTCGGTGGTCTCCATGTTTTTGGCCACGGACAACTGGAGAACTTCACCCTCCGCGATCACCGATGCGGCAGTTGAGAGCACATCGAGCGCATCCAGCGAACCGACATCCACCATCATGCGGAAGGCCTGGCCGAGCAGGAAGTCTCCGACGAGCACGCTCGCCTGATTGCCCCAGATCGTCCGCGCCGTCGACTTGCCGCGCCTAAGATCGCTTTCGTCGACCACGTCGTCGTGCAGAAGCGTCGCCGTATGCATGAACTCGACACTGGTCGCGAGCTTGACATGGGCGTCGCCGTCATAGCCGAACATCGAAGCGGCGGCGAGCGTCAGCATCGGCCGCAGGCGCTTGCCGCCGGAGGAAATCAGGTGGTTGGCGACCTCCGGAATCATCTGCACGTCGGAGCCGGCCTTCGAGAGAATAAGCTGGTTGACCCGCTCCATGTCGGACGCCGTGAGCCCGACGAGCGGCTTCACGGACGCCTGTTTGTTTTTGCCGTCTTCCAGCGGTATCACTACGCCCAACGCCCCGGACTCCTGTTTCTTGCTCGGTTGTGACAATAGTAAAGAGGTGGCTCGTGCGGCAAGAGGCGAATTGCCTCGCCCGCTGGAATTTGAGGAGGACACCCGATCGCGATGAAGGAACTGATCCGCACCAACGATGCCGTCCTTCTCTCCTTCGCAGAAAGCCTGATGAAGGACGCCGGCATCGCCTGTTTCGTCGCCGATCGCGACATGAGCATCCTTGAAGGCTCGCTCGGCCTGTTGCCGCGGCGCTTCCTGGTGGCCGAGGTGGATGCCGAGCGAGCCCGGCGCATTCTGGTCGAAGCTGGCCTGGAAAAGGAGCTGCGGCAGTGAGCGGGGCATCTGCGTGGACCGGCCGCGATGCGCGCGCAGAATGGCAGCCATGACAACGCTGATCAAGGAAACCGTGGATGCATTCCACCGAGGCGGCTTTCACCTGATCCAGCCGCTCGGCCAGGGGCATCGCTCCGGCACGGACGCAATGCTGCTTGCGGCCCTCGTTTCCTGCGAGGGCTCCTGCCGCGTCGCCGATCTCGGCGCAGGGGCGGGGGCGGCCGGCATGGCGGTCGCCTCGCGCATCGCAACGGCTGAGGTGCTGCTCGTCGAACGCTCGCCGATCATGGCCGGCTTTGCCCGTCGCAGCCTTGCCTTGCCTGCAAATGCACGTTTTGCGGCACGCGTCACCGTTCTCGAGGCGGATGTGACGCTGACCGGCAAGGCACGCGTGGAGGCGGGCCTTGCCGACGACACCTTCGATCACGTCATCATGAACCCACCCTTCAACGATGCCGCCGATCGCCGGACGCCGGATCGGCTGAAGGCCGAGGCCCACGCCATGAGCGACGATCTCTTCGAAACCTGGATCAAGACCGCAGGCGCAATCATGAAGCCCGGCGGCCAGCTTTCGCTCATAGCCCGGCCGGAATCGATCGCCGGGATCATCGCAGCCTGTGGCCGCCGCTTCGGCGGCATCGAGATCACGCCGCTCCTGCCGCGCGCCGGCGAAAACGCCGTGCGTATCCTGGTGACCGCGATCAAGCAGAGCCGCAAGCGATTGGCGCTGCGCGCGCCGCTCGTGATGCACGGGGAGGGAACGCACCGTTTCTCTACGGACGTCGACGACCTCAATAACGGCCGGACCGCCTATCCTCGCCGTTAAACGGTAAGCGTGGCATTGCGTTTGCTGCGGCAGTGCATACATGCAGGGACAAGTTTCGAATGAGCAGGAGTTGAAATGGCCGGGTTCTTGAAAAAATTGCTTCCGAGGCGTTTTCGCAAGGACGGGCAAACGATCCCGGCGATCCGGCTCCATGGCGCGATCATGGCCGGGGGCAGCCAGTTCCGTCCTGCTCTCAACCTCGCGACGGTGGCGCCGCTGCTCGAGAAGGCCTTCGCCGTCAAGGAGGCTCCGGCCGTAGCCATCTCGGTCAACTCGCCCGGTGGCTCGCCGGTGCAGTCGCGCCTGATCTACCAGCGTATCCGCGATCTCGCCGAGGAGAAGAAAAAGCGGGTCCTGATCTTCGTCGAGGACGTGGCGGCCTCGGGCGGCTACATGATTGCGCTTGCCGGCGACGAGATCATTGCCGATCCGAGTTCGATCGTCGGTTCGATCGGTGTCGTGTCCGGCGGGTTCGGCTTTCCGGAACTGTTGAAGAAGATCGGCGTCGAACGGCGCGTCTATACGGCCGGCGAGAACAAGGTGGTCCTCGATCCGTTCCAGCCGGAAAAGGAGCGGGACGTCGAGTTCCTGAAATCGCTTCAGCTCGATATCCACGATACCTTCATCGAAATGGTCAAGGCCCGGCGCGGCACGCTGCTCAGCGACCATCCCGATATATTCTCGGGGCTCTTCTGGACAGGACGGCGCGGGCGCGAGCTTGGCCTCGTCGATGGGCTCGGCGACATGCGCGGAGAGGTGAAGAGGCGCTATGGCGAAAAGGCGCGGCTCGAACTCATCCAGCCGAGCCGCAGCCTCTTCGGGCGGCGCCAGCCGGGGGCGGCGGTCGCGGGATCTCTCGCGTCCCCACTCGCCGCTTCTGCTGTTGCGGGACTTGTCGAGGCGATAGAAGAAAGGGCGCTATGGGCGCGTTTCGGGCTGTGATACCAAGGGCGGTAGATTCCGGCCGGCCGCGCACCGCCCGCTCACGGAATCGCTGCACCTCCAACTGGCATTCTGTCTGATCCGGGAGGCGCAGAGGAGGAAACATGCCGCAGATCATTCTGCTCTTGATCATCGCTGTTATCGCCTGGATCGGCTATCGCAAGTTCATCGCCGATGCCGAGCGGCTCGCGCGCCAGCGCGAGCGCTTGCGCCGTGAGCGCGAGAGCGGCGCCGACGGAACGCTCGTCAAGGATCCGAAGACCGGCGAATACCGCCTGAGGCGCGACGACGAGTGAAGAATTGCCGCAGGCTGAGGCTTGGGCCGTGGATCGGCCAAGGCGCTTGACCCTTGTTCTCCGGCATGGCACCTGTCCCCGCACATGTCGAAGAATTCGGACGATCCCATGACCGCTGCCCCCCTCCCGGACCATATGAACCCGAAGCGCTCGTTCCAGGCCTTGATCCTGACACTGCACAACTATTGGGCCGACAAGGGCTGCGCGGTGCTCCAACCCTATGATATGGAGGTCGGCGCCGGCACCTTCCATCCGGCGACGACGCTCCGCGCGCTCGGGCCAAAGCCGTGGCGTGCGGCCTATGTCCAGCCCTCGCGGCGTCCGGCCGACGGCCGCTACGGCGAAAATCCCAACCGGCTCCAGCATTATTATCAATATCAGGTGATCCTGAAACCCAACCCGTCCAATCTTCAGGAACTCTATCTCGGCTCGCTCGAGGCGATCGGCCTCGATCCGCTGCTGCACGATATTCGCTTCGTCGAGGATGACTGGGAAAGCCCGACGCTCGGTGCGTGGGGCCTTGGTTGGGAGTGCTGGTGCGACGGCATGGAAGTGTCGCAATTCACCTATTTCCAGCAGGTCTGCGGCATCGAGTGCTCGCCGGTTTCCGGCGAACTGACCTATGGCCTCGAGCGATTGGCGATGTACGTCCAGGGCGTCGACAATGTCTACGACCTCAATTTCAATGGCCGCGAGGGCGCAGAAAAGATCACCTATGGCGATGTCTTCCTGCAGGCTGAGCAGGAGTATTCGCGCTACAATTTCGAATACGCCAACACAGCGATGCTGCGTCAGCACTTTATCGACGCGGAGAAGGAGTGTCTGGCGCTTCTTGCCGCCGGCGCGCCCAACGCCGGCAACGATCGCCTGCACAAATGCGTGTTGCCCGCCTATGACCAGTGCATCAAGGCGAGCCATGTCTTCAATCTTCTGGATGCGCGCGGCGTGATTTCGGTGACGGAGCGCCAGAGCTACATCCTGCGCGTGCGCACCCTCGCAAAGGCCTGTGGCGAGGCCTTCCTGCTGACCGATGCAGGCGGCGCGAATTGGAATCAGGAGGCAGCCTGACGGTTGTCGGCGCTGCCGGGACGCCGAGGGTGGGCCCCACTTGCGATCAGATCAGATCGCCGTTTTCGATATAGCTGATCGGTATCGCGAGCGGGAGGGGCGCCGGTCTGCAGCGTCCTGGCATAGGTTTCCAGCGCCCGGCGGACGCCGTCCGGCCTCTCGACCTGCTCCACGCTCGCATAGGCAACGAAGAGCGCTGTAAAGGCGATCGCATTGATCAGGGTTGCGAGCGGTTTCATCGGAGCGGCCTTGCGTCCTGCAGCGCCGCGCGTCTTTCAGACGGTCGCTGTAACTCTTTGAATCTGCGCATCGACCTTTCCGAAAATCGGTTTCGATCTTCGGACCGATGTGCTGGCGTTGTTGATGTATCGACTATCCCTCGATTGCAGCCCTGGCGCCGTTACCGGGGGTACAGGCCTGACGGCACGACGGCCGGCAGCGTGCGCCTTTTCAGGCGCGCAAAGGACGCTGTAACTCTCTGAGTGCACCTCGAGCTTTCCGAAAAACGGTTCCGATCTTCAGGATTTCGATTCGGAGAATCATGCAGTAAGCTCCGGCGGGTGCAAAAGGAGGGTTCTACATGCTTGGGCTGGCAATCGGCGTCGCCGTGATCCTATATCTGGTCTACGCCTACAATAGCCTCGTCAAAGCGCGGCAGATGACGCAGGAGGCTTGGTCCGGTATCGACGTACAGTTGAAACGCCGTGCCGATCTCATCCCCAATCTCATCGAGACGGTGAAGGGCTATGCCGCACACGAGAAGTCGACGCTCGAGGAAGTGGTCGCGCTGCGTAACCGGGCACAGGCCGTGCCGGAAGGCGACGTGGCCAGCCGGGCCGCCGTGGAAGGTGCGCTCTCGCAGGCGCTCGGCCGCCTTTTCGCGCTCGCCGAAGCCTATCCCGACCTGAAGGCAAACCAGAATTTCGCCGAACTGCAGCGTTCGCTGGAGACGATCGAAGGTGAGATCCAGATGTCCCGCCGCTATTACAACGGTGCCGCCCGCGACTTGAACGTGAAGGTCGAAAGCTTCCCGTCGAATCTGATTGCGAACCTTTTCCGTTTTGCCCGGGCCAGTTACTTCGAGATCACCAACGAGGCGGATCGTGCCGTTCCGTCGGTCAGGTTCTGATGGAGACCGCGCGGTGAGGATGAGGGCGTCGCAGTGAGGCGGCTTTTCCCGGCGCTTGCGGTCGCACTCGCCGTCCTGGCGACACCGGCCGCCGCCGCGGCGGCGGAGATCATCTCTGCCTTTCATTCGGTGATCGACGTCGCCAGGGACGGCAGGCTCACGGTCACGGAAACGATCACGGCAAATGTCGAAGGCAAGGCGATACGCCGCGGCATCTACCGCGATTTTCCGCTGACCTTTCTCGATGAAAACGGCCGCCGGGCCCGGGTGGACTTCAAGGTCCTCTCCGTCGAGCGCGACGGCGAGCAGGAGGAGCACCGCACGGAGACGATCAGCGGTGGAATCCGCGTCTACACCGGTAAGGCCGACGTCTTGCTGCCGCATGGCGAACATACCTTCCAGATCTCATACGAGACCGGACGCCAGATACGCTTCTTCGACGGCCACGACGAACTTTATTGGAACGTGACCGGAACCGAGTGGATTTTTCCGATCGAGGAGGCAACCGCAACGGTGACCTTGCCGTCGGGGGTCAGGGCCCAGGCGCTCGACGTCTTCACCGGCGGTTACGGCGCCACCGGCAAGGACGCGCGCGTCGTGGAAGAGGGCGACGAGATCTTCTTTGCGACCACGCGAAGGCTGCGTCCGCAGGAAGGGTTGTCGATCGCGATCATGATGCCGAAGGGCAGTATCGACCGGCCGAGCGCTGGGCAGGAAAACATCTGGTGGCTGCGCGACCGTCTGACGCTGGTCATCGCCGCGGCAGGCCTCCTGTTCGTCACCCTCTATTACGGGCGTGCCTGGGTCCGCGTCGGCCGCGATCCCGCCCGTGGGGTCATGGTGCCGCGCTGGGATCCGCCGGACGGAATTTCGCCGGCTCTCGTCAACTATGTCGACAACAAGGGCTTTTCCGGTGAGGGATGGACAGCGCTTTCTGCGGCCGTGCTCAACCTTGCTGTCAAGGGCTATGTCGTCCTCGACGATCTGAAGAATGCCATCGTCATCGCCGCCACCGGCAAGGGGGGCGTGGAGCAACTGCCGACGGGTGAGGCGGCAGTGATGAAGGCGATCGCCGCGGCCGACGGCAGGCTTACGATCGATCGGGCGAACGGCAAAAAGGTCGAAGCGGCAGGGTCCGGTTTTCGCCGCGCCATGGAGCGCGAACACCGCGATAAATACTACCGCGCCAATACCGGATATATCATCGGTGGCGTCCTGATTTCGGTGGTTTCGCTGGCCGCACTGTTCATCTTTGGCGATCTCGGAGAGGACAAGATCCCTCTCGTTTTCGTTCCTGTCGTCTTCGCCATTCTTGTTTCGATCCTGGCGGTCTCATTCGGCAAATCACTACGGCGCGGGTCGAGCCTCGCGCGCCGCATTCTGTCCATCGTCGTGCTCGCCTTCATCGGTTTCGTGCTCTTCTCCGTCTTCTCGAGCATCCTGGCGGTCGTCGTCCTCTCTGCGAGCGAACCGGACGACCTGGCGCTGCTTTTCGCGATCGGCGGCATACTGCTCGTCAACTTGCTCTTCTTCTTCCTGATGGGGGCGCCGACGCCGCTCGGCACCCGCATGATGGATGGGATCGACGGTCTCAGGCAATATATGACGCTTGCCGAGAAGGATCGCTTGAACATGCAGGGCGCACCCGAAATGTCGCCGCGGCATTACGAGACGCTCTTGCCCTATGCGGTTGCGCTCGGCGTCGAGAAGCCGTGGACGGAGACCTTCGATCGCTGGCTGCTGGCCGCAGCAGGCGGTGCAGCCGCGGCCGCTGCCTATCAGCCGGCGTGGTATCACGGCGATTCCTTCGGTCCGGGGTCCTTCGCCGATACGATCGGCGGTTTCGCCGGCTCCATGGCGGATACGATGACGTCTTCACTGCCGCCTCCGCCCAAGAGCGCGTCATCGGGCTTTTCGTCCGGCGGCGGCTTCTCCGGCGGCGGTGGAGGCGGCGGCGGTGGCGGCGGCTGGTAGAGTGCGCCGATTTCCTCACAGCACTTGATGACATTTTCTCCAGAGCTTGCTAAGTCCCGCGCCAACGGTCCGGAACATAACAAAGATGAATTCATGCCCGATCTTCTTATCGAACTGCGCTCCGAAGAAATCCCTGCCCGCATGCAGCGCAAGGCGGCCGGCGACCTCAAGAAGCTCGTGACGGACGCCTTGGTCGGGGCTGGCCTAACCTATGAGGGCGCGCGCGAATACTGGACGCCGCGCCGGCTGACGCTCGACATTCGCGGCCTGAATGCCCGCTCCGCCGATGTCCGCGAGGAGCGCAAGGGGCCGCGCACCGATGCCAACGAGAGGGCGATCGAAGGCTTCCTGCGCGCCGCGGGTCTCTCCTCTATCGATGAGGCGCAGGTTCACAGCGATCCGAAGAAGGGCGAATTCTACGTCGCTCACATGGTAAAGCCCGGCCGCGCGGCGGAAGACATCATTGCCGATGTGATGCCGGCAACCATCCGCGACTTCCCTTGGCCGAAATCGATGCGCTCCGGCGCCGCTTCCGCAAGGCCGGGCAGCCTGCGCTGGGTGCGCCCCCTGCAATCGATCGTCTGCACTTTCGGCGCCGAAACCGAGGAAACGAAGGTAATCCCGTTCGAGGTCGACGGCATCGTCGCCGACAATGTCACCTTTGGCCACCGGTTCCATGCGCCGCAGGCGATCAGCGTTCGTCGCTTTGCCGACTATTCGGAGCAGCTCGAAAAGGCGAAGGTCGTGCTCGATGCCGAACGCCGCAAGCAGATGATCTCCGCGGACGCCCACAACATCGCCTTCGCCAACGGTCTCGAACTGGTCGAGGACGAAGGGCTGCTCGAGGAGGTTGCAGGTCTGGTCGAGTGGCCGCGCGTGCTGATGGGAAGCTTTGACGAGGGCTATCTGGAAATCCCTTCCGAAATCATCCGCCTGACGATCAAGACCAACCAGAAATGCTTCGTCACGCGGCGGCCCGGGGCGGAAAAGCTTTCCAACAAGTTTATCCTCGTTGCCAATATCGAAGCGCGCGACGGCGGCCAGGAGATCATCCACGGCAACGGCAAGGTCGTGCGCGCCCGCCTCTCCGATGCGGCGCATTTCTGGAAGCGCGACCAGGGCGATCTGCCGGACCTCGAAACGCTGACGGCATCGGCGGCGAAGTTCGCCCTCGACCTCAAGAAGCCGCTTGACCAGCGCATGGCGAAGCTCGACGCGCTGAACGTCACCTTTCATGCCAAGCTCGGAACCCAGGGTGAGCGCGTCGCCCGCATCCGCGCCCTGGCTGCCGCCCTTGCCACGGTCACCGGCGCCGATGCAGCTCTGGTCGATCGCGCAGCCGTTCTCGCCAAGGCGGATCTACGCACCGAAGCGGTCGGGGAATTCCCGGAGCTTCAGGGCATCATGGGCCACAAATATGCTGCCTTGCAGGGTGAGGATCAGGCCGTCTCCGACGCGATCGAAGACCACTACAAGCCTCAGGGCCCCTCGGATCGCGTGCCAACCGATCCCGTATCGGTGACCGTTGCGCTTGCGGACAAGCTGGATACACTCGTCGGCTTCTGGGCGATCGATGAAAAGCCGACCGGCTCTAAGGACCCATATGCGCTACGCCGCGCCGCGCTCGGCGTGATCCGGCTCGTGCTGGAAGGAAAGGCCCGCCTGCCGATGCTGCCCTTCTTCGATGTCGCCCTTGCAGGGCTCAAGGCTCAGCGGCCCGACATTGCCAACGAGATCGGCGGGGACCTCCTCGCCTTCTTCCATGACCGTCTGAAGGTCTATCTTCGCGATCTCGGGGCGCGCTACGACCTGATCGACGCGGTATTGACGCCGGAGGCCGACGACCTGTTGATGATCGCCCGCCGCGTCGAGGCGCTGACGGCCTTCATCACGGCGGAGGAGGGCAAGGACCTGCTCGCCGGCACCAAGCGCGCGACGCAGATTCTTGCGGCCGAGGAGAAGAAGGGCACCGAGGTGGCCGCGAGAGTGGACGAGAAACTCTTCCGGCTCGACGCCGAGCGCACGCTGCACGCTTCGATTATGATCGCCTCCGACGACGCGCGCCAGGCGATCGTCAAGGAGGACTTCCGCTCGGCCATGGAGGCGCTCTCCAAGTTGCGTGAGCCGGTCGACGTCTTCTTCAACGACGTGCTTGTCAATGATGAAAATGTAGCGATCCGCGCCAACCGCTTGGCACTGTTGGACCTCATCCGCACGGCGACCGGCGAAGTCGCGGATTTTTCGAAGATCGCCGGATAGGTCTGGAGCAGACTGATGCCATGACCGCCAGAATTCTCGTCAGTGCCTGTCTCATGGGCCATGCGGTCAGATACGACGGAGCGGCGAAGACGCTCAACCATCCGGCCATCGATCGTTGGCGCAGGGAGGGGCGGCTTGTGGTCCTCTGTCCCGAAATGTCGGCAGGCATGCCGGTGCCGCGCCCGCCAGCGGAAATTGAGACCGGCAGAAACGGGGGCGCAGTGCTGTCCGGGGATGCTCGCGTCGTCGACAAGACCGGCGGTGATGTGACGGCCGCATTTCGCGAGGCGGCAGAAAACGCGCTTGCTCTTGCTCGTCGGACGAACTGCCGCTTTGCGCTGCTTATCGATGGCAGCCCGTCATGCGGCTCGAGCTACGTCTATGACGGTGGCTTCAGGGGCGCACGGGTTTCCGGCGCGGGGGTGACGGCGGCGCTGCTTCGCGCGAACCGCATAAAGGTCTTCTCCGATCGGCAGATCGATGAGCTGGCGGCGCGGATCGAGGAATTCGGTTCCTGACAAAAGATTACGCCCCTGCTTCTCTCAGGGGCGCAACCTTTTCGCCATTGCAGCGAAACGCCCGTCGGCCCTTAGAACCTGGCCGATGGGGCAGGGAACTCAGTTTATATGGTATCAATCTAGCCGAAGTGCGAAAGCGGACGGATCAAATTCTCGTGAAGCGCCCGCCATCACCGCGCTCACCGGCTCGGCCCGCGTCAGTGTGCCGACCGCAGAGGTCTTCGTCGTCACGTCGATCGTCGCGGAGGGCGGTGTGGAAGGGCTCCTCGAGGCATATGTCTGTTTCGTTTGATTCGCTTCGAGTGCGGCGGCCCTGATCGCTTCCTCCGACGCTTTGCTGACGAAGATCACCGGCGAGCCGCCGAGCCAGGCCTCGGTGCGGACCGACTTGAACTCCCCATCGATTTCCTTGAGCTCGACCCGGTCCGTTCCGGTCGCAAGCTCAGGCACGACATAGGAGCTCTTTTTCTTCGGCTGTAGCGGAGGGCACTCGGCACAGGAGATCGTCGCGATGCTGGAATTGACGGCCTCGCCGGAGACCACCTCCTCGATCGAGGATGCTGCCGCTGTGCCGGCGGCGAAAAGGAGGGCGGCGGTGATCAGCAGGGAACGCATCGGTCTCTCCTCGCTAGCTCACGTGATCCTGGGTCCGCTTCAGGCCATCGTGATCGTTTCCGGCAACTGGAGCGGGACGGGTGGGCAAACCGTGCATACCCTTCCCTCGCTTCAGTTCGGGGGGAGAATATGAGCTTTCCCTTACCTTCCCGTCAGGAGAATTGGTAAAAATTGAATGATGCGGCCGAAATTCCGCCGTTCACGTCTCGCGTTCGACTGCGCGCCAACCGATGTCGGCACGATAGAAGCCATTCTCCCACGAAACGCCCTTCAGCGCGGCGTAGGCGGCACTCTTGGCTTCGCCGACGGTCCGCCCCATGGCCGTGACGTTCAGGACGCGGCCGCCGGTGGCGACCAGCCGCCCGCCCTTCATCGCTGTTCCGGCATGAAACACCTTGGTCTTGGCAGACGCCTTCGGCAGCGAGTCGATCGGCGTGTTTTTCTCGTAGGCTCCGGGATAGCCGCGTGAAGCCATGACGACGGTCAGCGCCGCCTCGTCGCGCCATTCGGCCTTGAGGCCGTCGAGCGTGCCCGTTGCTGCTGCGTAGAGCAGCGGCAGGAGGTCGCTCGTCAGGCGCATCATCAGGACCTGGCATTCCGGATCGCCGAAGCGGACATTGTATTCGATGAGTTCCGGCCCCTTTTCGGTGATCATCAGGCCGGCGAAGAAGACGCCGGTGAACGGGTGCCCGCTCTCGGCCATGCCGCGCACCGTCGGCTCGATGATCTCCTTCATCGTCCGTTCGACCATTTCCTGCGTCATCACCGGGGCCGGCGAATAGGCACCCATGCCGCCGGTGTTCGGTCCCGTATCGCCGTCGCCAACACGCTTGTGATCTTGCGCAGAGCCGAGCGGCAGCACCGTCTTGCCGTCGCAGAGGCAAAAAAAGCTTGCCTCTTCGCCGTCGAGATAGGCTTCGACGACGACCTCCGCACCGGCAGAGCCGAAGGCACCCGCAAAGCAGTCGTCGATGGCGGCAAGCGCCTCCTCGACCGTCATTGCGACGGTCACGCCCTTGCCGGCGGCAAGCCCGTCGGCCTTGATGACGATCGGTGCGCCCTGTTCGCGGATATAGGCCTTGGCCGGTTCGGCTGCGGTGAACCGCTCATAGGCGCCGGTCGGAATTCCGTATCTGGCGCAAAGGTCCTTGGTGAAGCCCTTGGAGCCTTCGAGCTGGGCTGCGGCGGCCGATGGGCCGAATACGGGGATGCTTGCGGCGCGGAGCACGTCCGCAAGGCCAGCAACCAGCGGCGCCTCGGGGCCGACGACGACGAAGTCGATCGCCTGTTCGCGGCAGAAGTCGAGAACGGCGGTGTGGTCCTCGGTATCGAGCCCGACGATCGTCGCCTCTTCGGCGATACCCGGATTGCCAGGTGCGGCATAGAGCGTGGTAAGCTTCGGCGATTGCGCGATCTTCCACGCAAGCGCATGTTCACGTCCACCCGATCCGATCAGAAGAACTTTCATTGCCATTCCCGCCATCTGCTCGTCGATGCGCTGCGGTTGGCGCATCGACCCGGAAATCTGATTCGATTTTCGGAAAGCACGATGCGAAGATTCGATAGCCTACAGCGTCCTTCGTGCGTCCGAAAGGACGCACGGCGCTGTAGGACGGCGGATGGGCGAGGTCAAGGAAAAAGGCGGTCCGGATGCACGAGTCCCGGACCTTTCCCGAATGTTCAAGCCTCGCTGACCGCGGCTGGCCAATCGCGGAAACGATTGGAGGCGCGGGTCGGTGCATGCCGTGCCGTTCTGGTCAAGGCCCAGATTGCCAGATCATCGAGGGCAAGCGGCTTGCTGATGAGATATCCTTGGAAACGGTCGCAGCCGGCCGCCGTCAGCATTGCGAGCTTTTCGGGGGTGTCGACGCCTTCGCCGACCACACCCATGTCCTTCGCATGGCAAAGCGCCACGACCGCCTTTAATACGGGGAGCGCGTGCGAAGCGGTGAGATCCGCAACCAGAGCCCGGTCCAGCTTGATCGTGTCGGCGGCATAGTCGATGATCTGCTGGACGGACGTATAGCCGGCGCCGAAATCATCGATCGAAAGGCGGAAGCCTTTCCGCCGGAGCTCCTCGATGTTTTCCCGCAACTGATCGCTGACCTTGACGGCGAAAGTCTCTGTCAGCTCGATATCGATCGACTCCGGACCGAGCCCGTGACGCTCCAGGCACTCCGAGAAATAGTCGTTGATCGCGCTCGAATGCAGCTCCGCCGAGGAGATGTTGATCGCCACCACCGTGTCGGGTCCGAAGAATGCCTTCAACTGGTGGCAATCGCCCATGGCCTTGTCGATGACCCACCAGTCGATCTTTGAAAAGAGACCGGAGCTTTCCGCGATCGGAACGAACTCGTCCGGCGTCACATTGCCGAGAACCGGGGAATGCCAGCGCAACAGCGCTTCGCAGCCGGTGACCTGACCCTTGGTGTTCACGATCGGCATGTAGACGAGGTGAAACTGCTCGTTCGGATCGATGGCACGCAATTCCTCCTGGATCTGGCGCTGCCTTGTGCGCTTGTCATGAATCGCACGGGAGAACCGGGCAGACCGGTTCTTGCCGCCGGATTTTGCCTGATACATGGCGGCGTCGGCATTGGAGATCAGCTCGGCGACCGTGGTCGCGTCGCCCGGGCATACGGCGACGCCGATACTGGCCGTGACCGGATAGCGCTTGTCCGATACTTCGAAGCCGCCATCGAAGAGAGCGAGGATGGCGGAGGACATCTCGCGCACGGTCCCGTCCCCCGGTTGCGAACGGGCAAGGACCGCGAATTCGTCGCCGGAGAGGCGAGCAATGATGGCCGGCGCCTGACCTCTTCTCCCACTGATGGTTTCCACGCAATCGGTGATGCGGGTGGCGAGCGTCTTCAGCAGGTCGTCGCCGACTTCGTGGCCATATTTGTCATTGACGAATTTGAAGTTGTCGATGTCGATGAACAGCAGGCTGCACTTTCCGCCGGAGGTCAGGACGTCATCGACGACGCCCGCGGCAAGCGTATTGAAGCGGCCGCGATTGGCGATGCCTGTGAGTGTATCGGTCCAGGATTTCTGCTGCGCGAGCAGCAGGGAATTGAGGGACTGCCGGTGAAGCTCGCGGATGTTCTGCGTCAGGCGCCCGATTTCACCGGCAGTGCCGGTGCCTTTGATTTCGTCGTGCTCGCCGGTCATGACCGCTGTCACATTGGCATCGAGCCTTGCGATCGGACCGGTGATGAAGCGCCTGATCAGGAGGACGATCAGGTAGATGGATATCAGGCTCATGACAAACGCGCCGAAGGCAAGCTGCATCTTCTGCTGCAGCATCTGTGCGTCGAAGTAAGCTTCCGGCACGGCGATCGTCGCGTAAAGCTGCGGCCCGAGAGGCACGCTCGCCGAAAGCCCGTCCGTGACGGCGAGCGGCCATGGCTGGAGGACGATGTCGGCTCCGTACTCCTTCTTCAGGGCGGCCTGCATCTGCAGGAAACGATCGGGCAGTACGGCTATCTGCATCAGCAGCGCTTTTGATTTGCTGCTCGGCAACGGACGGCGGAAGGTGACCGGATCGACGAAGAGGGAGTAGACGATCCGCGGCCGTACGCCGGTGGGCTCGAGATAGGTCAGGTCGCTCAGCCGCTTGCTGGCAACCAGCTTTCTTGCAAGAGCACTTTGGGGCCTGTCGATCTGGGCAAAAGGATCCCAGCTGTTTTCAAAGTAATACCGAACTTCCCCCTGCGCATCGAGAATGGCGAATGAGAGATACGCGATGGGATCGTCCGACAGTGATCTTATGCTCTCCTGCAGGCGCACGCCGAGCGCGGCCACGCGGTAGCGCTCGTCCGTCTCTGCCACGAACTGGCGTAGCGCGCTGCCGTTCAGCAGCGCATTGAGAAAACCTTCGCTGCGCTGGACTTCGTTCTGGAAAACGGCGGCCGCGTGTTCCAGCCGCTGTGAAAGCTTCGCCTGTTCCAATGCGCGAATTGATCGCTTTTCGGCGTAGTGAGCCGAGAGGGCCGCGAGAAAGTAGCCGGCAAGCACTACGGGAAAGATCAGGAAGAGTGCGCGCTTGCTGAGTGTCACTGGAAGTTCGCCAATGTACTGATGATGCGCCGGCGCGCCTGGACCGAATTGACCGAAAGTTCCTGCTGGTACTGACTTCTCGTCAGCACCTCCTCCGGCGGATAGATCTCCGGATCGGAGCGTACGGACTCAGGCAGGAGCTTCTGTGCCGCACTGCTCGGGGTCGGCATGTTCAGCGACAGCGCATTGGCGGCTGCGATTTCGGGCGAGCCGATATATCTGAGGAATTCCAGCGCCCGTTGCTTGTGGAGAGAGGTGGCGGTAACCGAAACGCAGTCGAGCCAGGAGAGCGTTCCTTCTGAGGGAACGGCGTAGCGCCACAGGCCGGACTTGCCGATCTTCTCGTTGAGGACGTGCTGATCGCCGCTGTAGCCGAGCGCCATATGGATGTCTCGGCCGATTGTGGGGTTCTGAATGGCGGTGATGACATAGTCGTAGGTCAGAACGGACGGCGCCTGGGCCTTCAGTATTTCGAAGGCGGCCTTCAGGGTCTCGGTGTCGTTGGCATCAATGGAAGCGCCGAGCAGTACCAGCGGCGGCACGAAGAGTTCGCTATAGTCGTCGAACATCGCGACGTGTTTCTTGAGGGCGGGCGCCGGACGCATCATGTCCTGCCAGGACGTAGGCGGCGGTTCGAGGACGTCGGCACGATAGAGAATCCCGACCGTGCCCCACAGATAAGGAAGGCCATAGCCTGCGCAGCGCTTGCGCCACTCGGGCGCATAGTCCGCGAGCGCCGGCAGATTGCTGTCGGAGAGGGGTTCGAGGACACCCTTCTTGCCGAAGAGCGAGGCGCCATTCTCATCGACCGTCACCAGGTCGATGCGATTGGTCGGGTCGGCGAGGATCACATCGCGAGCGTCGTCGCTGTCGAAATTGATCTGGTGAATCGAAACGCCGGTCTCCTGCGTCCAGCGCTCGATGAGGTCCTGGTCGATATAGTCTTCCCAGATCAAAAGGTTCAGTGTCTCGGCGTGGCACGCGGACGCGCCGACAAGCGCTGCCAGTAAGATGGAAATTGCGGCACGCCCTCTCATCCTCAGCCCCCCGCTCGATGCCCATTGGCCGACTTTATGGGGGAATAATTGAGGAATACTTACGCGAAGGCACCGTCGCAGCACTCAGAAATTCGCGGGACTTCACCTTGCCTTCATCGCCGCGCAGTCGAGAGCTTGACCGTCGGACGTTGCGGCGCCAAACAGGAAGCATGAGCACCTCGCCCGTCGATTCCGGCCGCGTGCATGACGCGCCATCCACCAATTGGGTCTATCGTGCGCTGCCGCGCGCGCTCTGGCCCTATGCACAACTTGCCCGCTGGGACAGGCCGATCGGCTGGCAATTGCTGATGTGGCCATGCCTCTGGTCAGCGGCTCTGGCTGCCGGCACGGCCGTGAACCTCGGCAGCTTTTCTCCGGGTCGCTTCCTTCTCCATGTCTTCCTTTTCGTCGCCGGGGCAATCGCCATGCGCGGCGCCGGCTGCACCTATAACGACCTCGTCGATCATGAGATCGACATGGAGGTGGCGCGCACGCGCTCGCGTCCCCTGCCGTCTGGCCGCGTCACGCGCGCCCAGGCCAAGGCCTTCATGATCCTGCAGGCGCTGGCGGGCTTCGTCATCCTGCTGCAGTTCAATGGCTTCACCATTCTTCTCGGCATTCTCTCGCTGGTGCTGGTCGCCATCTATCCCTTCGCCAAGCGGTTCACGGACTGGCCGCAACTTTTCCTCGGTCTCGCCTTCTCGTGGGGAGCGATCATGGGTTGGTCGGCGGAATTCGGTAGCCTGTCGATTGCGGCCGTGATCCTCTACGCGGCGGCCATCGCCTGGACCATCGGCTACGACACCATCTACGCCTATCAGGACCGCGAGGATGATGAACTGATCGGAGTCCGCTCCACGGCTCGCCGCTTCGGCGAGAACCCTCGGCCGTGGCTGATCGGGCTCTATGGATTGGCCGTCCTCCTGATGTTCTTCGCGTTTCTCGCAGCCGGCGCCGGTTTTTTCGCCTATGTCGGGCTTGCGATTGCGGCGGTCGTACTCGCCTACCAGATCCTGGTGCTGGATATTCACGATCCGCTGCAATGTCTGGCGCTGTTCAAGTTCAACGGCACCGTAGGCCTCATCGTATTTGCGGGGCTGGTGCTGGCGCTTCTAATACGCCTGTTATGAAGAAACCTCCGGGTGCACCGGAGGCATAACGCTTCCCCTGGGGGCGCTTGCAGCGCCGTTTGTCCGTGGGTCTATCGCTCGACAAGTGTGCCGCGGAGATTGGCAATATCTATAAAAACGAGATCCTGAAGCGTGTCGCACGAGTACGTTCTTGGTACTTTTGATCGCGACGCATTTCTCTAAGCCCAACTCAATTCAGTATCGGCCCGCCGCCGCCTTTCAGCGATTCGAGCGCGAATAATGGCGCGGATAGCGGCGAAACTAGTCAGCAGTGGTCTGCACATCGGCGTCTCCTTCTTCCATGTCATGCCGCGGCTTGTGACAGGAAGAACGCATTTGCGCTGTTTCGCGGGTAACACTCTGCTCTTGAGGATCGCGCTGCGGCCTGCCGGCGTGCCGACGACCATGCAAGAGAGCCGACCATTTGTTGATGGCCGGCTCTCATTACGACAGGGGGTTTGTAAGGGGACTTGTCAGGTCAGCGACGGGCGATGATTTCGCGGCCGTCGATCTTCATGTGCACGCCAAGCTGGCCGGTGGAGCGGCGCACGAGGAAGCGTGGCCGGCGCTCGGCGAAGAAGGAATGGCGCCGACGCGGTTTCGCCGGTGCTGTGCGCACGTCGCCGAGATGTTCCTCGAGGGATCGTGCTACCCCGTCCGCCTCGATCATCAGCATCGGGATTCGATAGGCCTCCGCCCAGGCGCGCCAATCGGCCGCGATGTCGGACAGATCATGGGCCACGAGCAGCGGGATGCAAAGATCCGGATCATCGTGATGGAGCTCTAGCGTCACTGTAACCTCTCCGTCCCCGTGGTCGATGGCCCGCGCCGCCACACCCCTGAAGGCCCGGGCGGGCAAAGCGATTGAAAGCGGAAGCCCGCTGGATGGTAACACCTTGCGCAGCACAGCGCCACGCTGGTCGAGGCTGATGCTGACATTGCCCACATCGCCATGCAAGATATAGCTTGCCTGCTGTGGGAAACGCTTCGGATCGAGTCGCAGCGTGTTTTCAACCCACGCCGGTTGAGAGAGTGTATTGCCCATTTCCATCGCCCTTGTTTTCCTTGAGAGCCGGGATGCCGGTCTTCTCGTCGGGACTTTTCGTCCTCTATGGGCGGCAGGATAGGCGCGGCCGCTTCCGGGCGACTTAAGAATTGCGGTTAAAAAAACTTTGCGTTGCCCGATGGTTAGCAAAAGCCGAGCCGGCAGGGTTTCTCGTTGGTGAACGGAATCGAAGGCATTTTCGGCACCGCGGGGACGATCGGGAAAAGCTCCGCACAAGCATTCTGGGTCACCATGCACGCGTCTGAATATTGTCGTGGATGTCGCGCGCCGGCTGTCCTCGATCCACCTGCATGTTGCTCAAGTCGGAACCGATTTGACGGCGAAACATGTAGCAACTCAAAGTGCTACAGCGACATTTGTGCGACTGAAAAGACGCATGGCGCTGTAGTGGGCGGAGCGGTGTCGCATGGTTTCGACCTATTTCGACTACAACCTCATTGCGCGGGACATGAAGGTCAGTCTGAAGCGCGTGTCGGAGCAGGCGCTCGTTACGCGCGACAGCCAATATTACAAAGACAATATCGGCAAGCTGACCTCCGTCGATGAACTGCTGGGCGATTACCGGCTCTACTCCTACGCGATGAAGGCCTACGGTCTGGAGGAGATGATCGAGTCCGTCGCCTTCATGCGGAAGGTCCTCGAAAGCGACCTTTCCGACGACAACAGCTTTGCCAACAAGTTGTCGGACGAGCGCTATCGTGACTTCGCGGGCGCCTTCAACTTCTCGGGCGCGACCGCCATTTCACAGACGGAAGCGCAGCTCGACGATCTCATCGGCCTCTACAACGCGAGCATCGCCAATCTCGGGGCCGTCCAGAAGGAGGAAACCCGCTACTACGACATCATGATCGACAAGGTCACGAGCGTCGATCAGTTCCTGAACAACGACCGCCTGCGGGCCTATCTCTTCGCCGCCTATGGCGTCGACGAGAGCACCTATTCCCGCCAGACGATCAAGAGCGTTCTCTCCAGCAATTCCGACGATCCGGACAGCTATGAAAATGCGGTGCTTGCTCCCAGGCTCTCCGACTTGCAGGCCGCCAAAGCCGAGGCTCAGGCGAGGCTCCAGGAAAGTGACGTGACCGCTGCGGAGAAGCTGGAACTTCAAGCAAAAATCGCCACTTACAACAAGTCGATCACCACGGTTAACAAGTATCTGGCAATGGCGGCCGCATTCGATTTCAATGCCGATGGGACAGTGGCGGCGGGCGCGGCGCAGTCGGCTGAAAACAAGCAGACCACCAACGAGCTCTACATATCCAGCAATTCGCGCGTCACGCCGCAGGCGGCGCTTCTCAACAAGGCCTATTTCGAGGAGCAGATCGCGAGTATTACGACCGTCGACAAGCTCGTCGCCGATACGCGTCTCTATAGCTATATCAAGACGGCTTTCGACCTGACGGCTGTGACGATCGTTCCCGCGACGATCAAGAACATCCTGACGAGCGACCCCGACGACCCGACGAGTTACATCAATACGATCGGAAAGGGCAACGAGAGCTACAAGGCGCTGGCCCGTGCCTTCAATTTTCAGGAGGACGGGACGCTTGCCGATGGCGATAGCGCCCAGACCGCGGATCAGATGAAGCTCACCTCCAGTCGCTATATGACGCGCTATAGCGATAAGGATGATGAGGCGGATGCGAAGGCGATCAGCGCCTATAAGCGGGCGGCCGGGAGCATGGGATCGATCGATGATTTCGTCAGCACCGCTTCGATCTACGATTTCGCGTTGACGTCCGTCGGACTCGATCCCGACAAGGAGAGCGGGCGCACCATCAAGCGTGTGCTGACCAGCGACCTCACCGACCCGAAAAGCTTCGTCTATACACTCAAGGACGAGCGGTACCTGACACTTGCCAAGCTGTTCAACTTCACGACAAGCGGCGACATCGGCGTTCCCGTGATGGCGCAGTCGGAGGCCGAGATCCAGCAAACGGCCAAGGACTACATCGTCAACAAGTCCCGTTTTGGGTCGGATGACGACAAGACAAAGGCGAAAGAGGAAAGCGAATATTACACCGCCGAAGTGGCCAAGCTCGGATCGCTCGACGAATTTCTCGCCGATCCGCGCCTCACGAATTTCGCCCTCGAGGCAAACGGCATCGACCCGGACGGCGTGACGGCCGATTTTCTTCGCCAGATATTCACCTCCGATCTCGACGATCCCAAGAGTTTGATCAATCAGCAGGAGAATTCCGCCGCCTATATACGTCTTGTCACCTCTTTCAATTTCGACAGCGCCGGCAAGCTTATGCGCGAGGACAGGGACACGATCGTCACACGTCATGGATTTTACAAGACGCTGGACCAATATCTGCATCAGACGCTGGAGGAGCAGGCGGGCGAAGACAATCCGGGCGTTCGCCTCGCGCTTTATTTCGAGCGTAAGGCGGGCTCCCTCGTCGACGCCTATGATCTTCTTGCCGACGATGCACTCGCGGAAGTCTTCCGCACGCTTTTCAGCCTTCCCGACGAATTCAGCGCCATGGACATCGACCAGCAGGCGAAGATCGTGGAAAAGAATCTCGATCTCGAAAAACTGAGCGATCCGGCTGAGCTGAAAAAGCTCCTCGCGCGTTTTGCCGTGCTATACGATCTGGAGAACGACACGACGGCTGACCCGGTCGTATCGTTGCTTGCCGGCAGCGGCGGCATCGGCATCAGCGCCGATACACTCCTTACGTTGTCGCAGCTCAGGATGGGCGGGTAATATATAAGGCACGACCCGGCCGCTTCAGTCCTGGCGCAGCACCTTGTCGGGATTCATGATTCCGGCCGGATCAAAGGCATGCTTGATCCGTCGCATCAGATCGATTTCGATCGGAGAGCGGATCGCCGCGAGTTCGTCGCGCTTCAGCTGGCCGATGCCATGTTCGGCCGATATCGACCCACCATGTTTCAACACGACGGCGTGTACGATCGCGTTCATCTCGCGCCAGCGGTCGAGGAAAGCGCGCGTATCGGCGCTGACCGGCTGGGAGATGTTGTAGTGGATGTTGCCGTCGCCCATATGGCCGAAGGCGCAGATCCGCGCGCCGGGCATTGCCGTCAGCACGGCCGCGTCGGCCTCCGCCATGAAGGCGGGAATGCTCGATACCGGAACCGAGACATCGTGCTTGATCGAGCCGCCCTCGGGCTTCTGCGCCGGCGACATGCTCTCGCGCATGCGCCACAGCGCCTTGCTCTGCGCTTCGCTCTGGGCGACCACGGCGTTCTCGATAAGCCCATCACTGATGCCGGCTTCCAGCAGGCTCTGCACCATCCGATCTGCGCTTTCGGCGGAGTCGGAGGTTGAGATGTCGATCAGCGCATACCAGGGATGGACAGACTGCATCGGATCCCGCACGCCTGGTATATGGCGGGTGGTGAATTCTATGCCGAGCCTCGGCATCAGTTCGAAGCCGGTGAGCGCCGGGCCGCAGAGGCTGGATGCCCGGTCGAAAAGCGCAAGCGCATCATCGACGCTCGCCAGTCCGGCAAGAGCCACCCGGTGGCCGCGCGGCTTCGGGAAGAGCTTGAGCACGGCGCCGGTGATCACGCCGAGTGTTCCTTCCGCGCCGATGAAGAGGTCGCGCAGATCGTACCCGGTATTGTCCTTCTTGAGCCGCCGGAGACCATCCCATATCTCGCCGGTCGGTAGCACGACCTCGAGGCCGAGGCAGAGTTGACGCATATTGCCGAAGGCGAGCACCGCCGTGCCGCCGGCATTGGTGGAGAGAGTTCCGCCGATCCGTGCCGAGCCCTCTGACCCGAGCGAAAGGGGAAAGAGCCGATCGACGTCGTCGGCGGCCCTCTGGATATCCGCAAGGATACAGCCTGCGTCGGCGACGATGACATTGCCCACCGGATCGATGTCGCGGATCCGGTTCAATCGTTCAAGTGAAAGAATGACGTCTGCCTTGCCTTCGCGCGGAATGCCGCCCGCTACATGTCCGGTATTGCCGCCCTGCGGCACGATCGCCGTTCGGGTGTCAGTTGCGAACTCCAGGATGCGGGACACCTCGTCGACGGAACCGGGCTTCAGCACGAGCGGCGTGGTGCCGCGGTAGAGCCCGCGCGACTCGACAACATAGGGCGCGATCTCTTCTGCCCCCGTCAGCGCATTTTCCGGGCCAACGATGTTGGTGAAGGAGGCGATCAGTTCGGGAGAAGGAATTACGCTTGTCATGATCCCCACCTTGGCGGTTAGCCCCTCGGCGCGGCCGCCCGCTGCAGGCGGTCGATGATGGCTTCGCCCAACCCTTCGTTCGGGATCGGTCCGAATGCAATCGTGTCGGCACCGCTCGCATCCGCCTTCTTCATATAGTCGAAAAGATTGGCGGCCGCCTCGCGGAGATTGCCGCTCGGGCTCAGGTCGAGCACCATAGCCGCCTCGCTCTCCCCGACAAGTGGCCTTCCGCCGAAGCGAATGAGCGCTTCTCCCGCACGGACGTCCGTTGCATTGAGCCGCACCGCGGCGCCCGGCGCATAATGCGAGGCGAGCATGCCCGGCGCCTCGATGTTCGCGCCGCCTGCTTCCGGACGCTCCACCGCCAAGCCCGTCAGTGCCTCGATCTCCGCGGCATCGAGTCCGCCCGGCCGCAGCAGCCGAAGCCTCTCGCCTTCGACCTTGATGATCGTCGACTCGAGGCCGATCTCGGCCGGGCCCGCGTCGAGGATGAGCTTCAGCTTCGATCCGAGATCCGCCTGCACATGGGCCGCGCTGGTCGGGCTGATCCTGCCGGACGTGTTGGCGCTTGGCGCCGCCAGCGGTCGCCCGAAGCGCGCGATCACGCGGCGCGAGAAGCCCTCGGGCATGCGCAGGCCGAGCGTATCGAGACCGGCGGAGGCGAGCGCATGCACGCTGCTTTCCGGCCGCTGCGGCAGGATCAGCGTCAGCGGACCTGGCCAGAAGGCTTCCGCCAGTTGCCGCGATACTGCATCGAAGGCCACATGCTCCTCAGCCATCGCCATGTCCGAGACGTGGCAGATCAGCGGATTGAAACGGGGCCGGCCCTTCATCTCATAGATACGGCTGATCGCCTCTGCATTCGTCGCATCCGCCGCGAGGCCGTAGACGGTCTCGGTCGGGATCGCGACCGGTTCGCCGGCGGAAAGCACCGCGCAGGCCGTCTCGATCGCCCGGTCGGGTTCGCTGCGCGTGTCGATGATTTCGGCCATGGGCGTTCGGCTTCCTTTCCGCAGCTTCCTACTGCATGTTTCCTTAAATCGGAACCGATTTAAGGAAACATGCAGCAATTCAAAGTGCCGCAGTGGTCTTTGCCCGTTTCAAGAACGCGCGGCACCGAAGCGTCCGCGTCGGGAAAACAGAATGTTTCTCTTTGCCAACGGCTTCTTCGAGCCTGCTTGATCGAACGCGATCCAAGGAGACGGCCTTCGCGCGCTCGACGCGCGGCGCTGTAGCCGTTCAGAGACTGCGAATGATCCTGCGAAGCGCCTCGTCGCGTGCGCCAAGCATGAGCACGTTCTTGAGTGCCACCTTCGGGTCCTGCGTGCGGAAGATCAGGCCGTTGCCGTGCACATTGCGATCGACGACCATTCGCCCTTCTTCCGTGCCGGGCTCGATGGCAACGGCGAAATACATGCGCGAATAGCCGGCCTGGATCCGGTCGAAGAAGTGCGCCTCGTCGCCGAGATCGGAAAAGAAATTGGCGAAGTAGAAAGCCCAGGTGACGTCTTTCGATCGAGCGAGCCGGGTCGTGGCGGCCGTCACATGGCAATAGCCAAGATGCGGGCTCGCGGCGAGCGTCCGGTGGAAGATCATCTTCGGGAAGCTGATCGAGGCGTGAAAGCTGTTGATCCGCTTGTGAGTCGCCTCTCCGGCAGCCGCCAGCTTGCGCCCGGTTTTCTCCGCCACCTCCTCATAGCTTAGATAGCGCCGCTGCTCGGGCGTTTGGCGGCGTCGCTCGATGCGGCCGGTCCGCAGGAACTCGGTGTGGACCGCCGCCTTTGGCGCCGGAGCCGACGCTTTCTCGGAGGCGTCGTAATATCTGAGCTTTACCATCGACCTCTGCGCGCCTTCGCAAAAAAGCGGTTGAACTGCCGTTGAACGCTAAACCATCAGGGTTAACAGAGTATTTTTCGTACTTCTGCGCCAGGCTCGTTCACAGGTGCCGTCGCAATCCGGATGCTCGCTTTCGCACGTGAGACGGCGCTGCCGAAAAAATTACCCGTTGCCCAACAATTCCCTTAGCGCCTTGTTTTTCCTAAGAAAAATGGACGTGATCTTCACGCCTTCCCACGATAAGCTTGCTGTCGTCTTTCCAGAATGGAATGTCGTTTATCGGCACTTGTGCGGGCTGCGAGACCGGTTAGATGGGGACACTCGAGGTGTCGCCCTGAACGGGGCGGAGAATTGGGAAGCCGGTCAAATCCCGGCGCTGCCCCCGCAACGGTGGTGGAGTGAAGCCACGGCGAAAGGCCACTGGACGTGAATGTCCGGGAAGGCGCCGGGCGGGTCCTTGGCGGGACTGCTCCAGAGCCCGGAAACCAGCCTTGAGCACATCGACCGTAATGGGTTGCGGCGGGCAGCCGGACGGAGCCATGGCGCGCGGCCTGTTGCCGCGGGGGGTTCCTGTCCTGCCTCTCCGAACTAGAGCGAGATGAGGAAAAGTGTGCGCGGTTTTCCGCCCGCATCTCGCTCTAACTCTTTAGATCTGGGCGAACGAGGACATGGGCAACGAGGACATGGGCATGGACATTCAGAGCGAAATGCTGCGCAAGCTGGAGACCCGTCGCGAAGGCTACAGCCTCGACCGGGACTTCTATATCGATCCCGACTATTATCGTCAGGACCTGGAAAACATCTGGTATAAGGATTGGCTCTTCATCGGGCATGATTGCGAAATCCCGCGGGCCGGAAACTATTTCACGGTGCAGGTCGGCGATTATCCGATCGTCATCGTTCGCGACCGGCAGGGAACGATCCGGGCGCTGCACAATTCCTGCCGTCATCGCGGCTCGCGCGTCTGCACCCAGCACAAGGGCTCTTCGGCAAAGCTCGTTTGCCCCTATCATCAATGGACCTACGAACTGGACGGCAAGCTGCTCTTCGCGCGGCAGATGCCGGACGGCTTTGATCCGCCGGCGCACAGCCTGAAGCCGGTGCATTGCGAAACCGTCGGCGGCTACATCTTCATCAGCCTCGCCGACGAGCCGATGGAGTTCCAGCCGTTCCGCGACATGGTTTCCGGCTATCTCGCGCCGCATCGTCTCGGCGAGACCAAGGTCGCCTTCGAAAGCACGATCATCGAGAAGGGCAATTGGAAGCTCGTCTGGGAGAACAATCGCGAGTGCTACCATTGCGCGGCGAATCATCCCGAGCTTTGCCGCACCTATCCAGAAGCGCCGACGGTGACGGGCGTGCATGGCTCGATGAATGATCCGGAGATCAACGCCCATTGGCAGAAATGCGAGGCGGCGGGCCTGCCGAGCGCCTTCAGGATCGGGGCGACCGGGCAGTTCCGCATGACGCGCATGCCGCTGATCAACGGTGCGGAGAGCTACACCATGTCGGGTCAGAAGGCCGTGGCCAAGCCGCTCTCCTCCGAGGCGATGGCCGGCAGCATCGGCACATTGCTGCTCTTCCACTATCCGACGACGTGGAACCATATTCTCGGCGACCATGCGATCACTTTCCGCGTGCTGCCCCTCGGTCCCGAAACGACCCAGGTCACGACCAAGTGGCTCGTCAACAAGGACGCGGTCGAAGGCGTCGACTACAAGCTTGACGATCTCATCCATGTCTGGACCGAGACCAACGACCAGGACCGGCAGATCGTCGAGGAAAATGCCTTCGGCATCCGCTCGCCGGCTTACCAGCCGGGCCCCTATTCCGTGGAGCACGAGGGCGGCGTGATGCAATTCGTCGAATGGTATTCGCACTACATGCTGGAGCGCCTGCAGCGCGGCGCAACGCCTCTTTCGCGGGTGGCATGACCATGGAAATGGCCCGTTCCTTCCATCATTTCGACGAGCTCAGTCCCTGGATCGACCGCCAGCACATGCTCGAATGCATCTCGGTTGTGGCCGAAACCGCGGATGTGATGACCTTCACCTTCCGCTCCGACAGGCCGGCCTGGTTCCGCTACCTGCCCGGGCAGTTCGTAACCCTCGAACTGCCCGTCGGGGAGGAGCCGGTGATGCGCACCTACACGCTCTCGTCCTCGCCGTCGCGGCCGCTCTCCGTTTCGATTACCGCCAAGGCGCAACGCGACAGCATCGGCACCCGGTGGATGTTCGACAATCTGAAGCCGGGCATGGTGCTGAAGGCGTTCGGGCCGCTCGGCGATTTCAGCTTCGTCCGCCATACGGGCGAAAAATATCTCTTCATCTCAGCCGGCTCGGGCATCACCCCGATGATGTCGATGACGCGCTGGATGGCGGATTGCGCGCCGGATTCCGACGTCACCTTCATTTCCTGCGCGAGGCGTCCGGAGGATCTCCTGTTTAAGCCGGAACTCGAAATCCTCGCCCGGCAGATGCCGCATCTCAATCTCGGCTTCTTGGTCGAGGGGCACGAGGCGCGTCATGGCTGGCACGGTCTGCGCGGCCGTATCGACGCCACGAAGCTGCCGCTGCTGGCCCCGGATTTTCTGGAGCGAACGGTCTTCTGCTGTGGTCCCGAGCCATTCATGCGCGGTGTCCGGGAGATGCTTCAGTCCGTCGGGTTCCCCATGGCCCGTTATCACCAGGAAAGCTTCCAGCCTGCGGCTGCACCCGCCGCCGAAGAGCTTGCCATCCGCGCCGGTGCGGCGGGGGCAGAGGCGGGGACGTCGAAGGTGATCTTCACCATGAGCGGCAAGGAGGTGGAGGCGATCCCGGGGCAGACCATTCTCCAGACCGCGCGCGCCAACGGCGTCAGGATCGGAGCGGCCTGCGAAGGCGGCATCTGCGGCACATGCCGGGTGTTGAAGATCGCCGGCGAGGTGGACATGAACCACAATGGCGGCATTCTCGACGACGAGGTCGAAGAGGGTTACATCCTCGCCTGCTGTTCGCGCCCGCGTGGCGACGTCCAGATCGAGGCGTAACGAGCCAGCTGACCTGCTTGGGTCCCACAGCGCCGAGGCTCTTGGAAAAGGCGGCGTTGTTGGGCCGCAGCGTGAGCTTTAGCGCCGCTCGGTCCGGTAGGGCATCAGCGCCTCCGCAGCCTTCACGTCGATCGTCCCGGTGACCGTCGTATCCACGGCCCCTTCGACGCCGCTACCCGAGCCGCTCTCGGCATCGGCACGGCTGATCAGCAGCGGTTGCGACAAGGCGGCGGCCGCTGCGGCGCTGGCGGCCGGTGACATGCCGATCGTCGCCGACGCGACCACGGTCAGTACCGGCGGCTTCTCCGGCAGAAGGGCCCCCTGCGGCCAGACCTTCTTCAGTTCAGCGGCGTTCATCGCCGCCACGTTCACGTCGATGTCGTTGAGCGTGCCGGGTACGCGGTATGGGCAGCGTTTCTTTCCGCAATTGTGTGCCGACGAGAACTGCCAGAGCGCGTATTTCTCCCAATTTCCCAGCGGGAAGACCTTGCGGATGTCGGGCTTGTAGCGCGCATACCAGAGTGGCAGGCGGGACAGCAGCCGATGCTTGAAGCGGTTGTCGGCAATGTATTTCGCCGTGACGTGGTTGGTATAGAGAATGGGATAGCGACCGGTACGGGTCTTGATGTGCCCCGCAAAAACCGCTGCGTCTTCGAGCGACATGAATTGCTCGGGATCCATGCCTTCGATATCGAGCACCATCAATTCGTCCTCGCGCGGCTCGGCGTAGTCGAGGAAGTGGTTTGCCTGGTCGACAGGGTTACCCGGCCGGGCCAGATGATAGGCGCCCCAGAGCAGCCCTTGGGAGCGGGCAATCATACGCCGCGTCTGGTATAGCTCGCGGCTGACTGCATATTTCCGCCACATCGTCTTGCAATGGGCGACCGTGTCGCCGCCGTGATCGCCGGTGCAACTGAAGCTTTCGGGCAGCCCGTCCGAGGCCTTGGCGATGAAGCCGGTGATTCGCTTGTCCTTCAGCATCGCTTCCCAGTCGATGCTGTTCAATTCATAGGCATCGACGATGATGGCGTTTTGCGGTTGCTTCCAGGGTTCTACACTGGCGGCGCGTGCGGTCGCAGCCGCGAAGGTCAGGCCTATGAGGGCCGCCAGGCGCAAGATCGTTCCCGAGATCGAGAGTCCCCGCTTTTCCATTCTCTGAGATTGCCGACTTAGCGTTAAGAGGTCGTAAATCCCAGCCCCGCCGGCATCCTGCGCGAGACGGACGGGCCTGTACACCGACCGGCGGCCGCAATTGTCGGTGCGACTCTGCTTTTGATTGTGCTGTTCAAGGTCGCCGCCGCTGCCGGCGCAGGCATTCTTCTACGTGCAGCTGCTCTCGCGCCACGCGCCGCGGTCGTGCCGGGCCGGGAACGAAATGCCCGGCAAAGACGTTTGCGTGGTGATCACGCGGATTTGGGTCGGATGACTCGAGCATTTGGAAGGTGATCGATCCTGAACGGCAGTTGCGATGCGGGACCCAGGCGCACGTTTGCGCGCCTTCCCCGTGTCTCGCGCGCGCCCGGACGTCGTCCGATCGGCTGACGTCGGCTCATGGAGGAGAATATGAAGATCACAAAGACGAAATGGGTTTCATGCACGTTCGCCGTATTCGCTTTGACCGCGACGGCTGTTCCCACGCATGCTTTCACGCCCGCTCCATCGAAGGTCGTGGTTACGAGCGATGTAACCGACGTCCAGTATCGACATCGGCGCGGCTTTTACCGGGACGGAAATGTCCGTTACTACAATGGACACCGTGGCTACCGACATCACCGTCCCGGCTATCGCTACCATCGCGGATGGTGGTTCCCGCTAGCGGCATTCGGGGCAGGGGCGGTCATCGGCGGCGCCCTCGCACAGCCGCCGGTGCGCTATGGCAACAGGCATGTGGAATGGTGCTACGATCGCTATCGCTCCTATAGGGCCTATGACAATACGTATCAGCCCTATCACGGCCCGCGCCGTCAGTGCTATTCGCCCTATAGCTGACTTTGGCTGAAAGGGATGCCGCCACCTACAGCCCAGCCGCTATGCCGGGTCAGTCTAAAGGATGCCGATGCGCCGGAGAATAAGCCAGGCGAGCACCATGGAGGCTGCGATCATCAGCCCGGCATAAAGCGTGCCGCTTCCCCCGGAGAAGGGCAGCGCGCCGGTGTTCATGCCGAAGAAGCCGGTCACGAGCGTCGGTGGCAGGAGAAAGGCCGTCATCAGCGACAGAATGTAGAGGTGCCGGTTCGTCTCCGAGGAGATCTTGCTGTCGATCTCCTCGTGCAGCAGGCGCGCCCTTTCCTGCAGCGCGAAGACGTCGCGGTCGACCGCTTCCAGCCGGTCCGAAAGTCGCTCCGCCGCGTCGATGAAGCCCGGCGGCACCTCATCCTCGTCCGATGCGCCCGCCCGCCTGAGCAGGGCCAAAATCGTCCTCAGATGCCGATGCAGCCGTACGGCCGTCCGGCGTAGCGGCGCCAAGCCCGGCTGTTTCCGATGCCCTGCTTCGCCGTAAACGCGGTCTTCGATGACGTTCAGTTCCTCCGTCAATTCGAGCACCAGCGTGATCAGGGTGCGCTGGAACTCTATGACCAGCATCTCGAAGAGGTCGATCGGGCGTGTGCACTTGGCGTTTTTCTCGATGGCGGCCTTGACGCGGTCGATGCTGCGCAGAGGATGCAGGCGGGTGGTGATGATTATGCGGTCGCTGACCGCGAAATGCAGCCAGCCGATCGTCTTCGTCACCGCATCGAACGTCCGTTCGAAATCGACCAGCGTGCCGTGGACGGCGTCTTCCGTGGCGGTGATCGCCGCCTGGGTATCGTGGCTGGTGAGCGTGGCGATCGCGGCCGGCGGAAGGTTGCCGATGCGCTCGATGAGCGCCGGCGTGCGCGCGTCGCTCAGCGCCAAATGCAGCCAGACCCAGCCCTTGCCGTCCTGCAGGCTATCGATGGGCGCATCGGCCGCAATAGGCAGGCAACGGTTCTCTCCGGGCAAGAACCGGTAGGCCCAGACGAGGCCGGGGATCTCGGAGGAAATCAGGTTGATCATGGCGCCTTGGATGCCTTTTTGAGTCGGCTTCTATTCGTCGTCGATGACATTTTTGTAACGGTGGCCCGTCCTGTTACGGTGATTGGCAGAGCCATTGTTCGAGAGAGCAGAATTGACGTTGACGTCTACGTAAAATTCAATAGTGTTCGGCGCAGGAAGCCTGCGGCCGCCGTCTGCAGTCGCATGAGGAGGAGCACCATGTACAAGGCACCGGTTGATGAGATCGCATTCACCTTGAAGCACGTGGCCGGCATGGCGGACGCCCTAGATGCAGGGATGTTCGGCGAACTGGGCGAGGACCTCGTCGATGCGATCCTTTCGGAAGCGGGGCGCTTTGCCACGGAAGAAGTGGCGCCGCTCGGCGACGTTGGCGACAGACAAGGGTCTCGCCTCGTCGATGGGTCGGTGAAGACACCGGACGGCTGGCGCGGTCTTTACCACAACTGGATCGCCGGCGGCTGGAATGGGCTCACGGCGCCGGAAGATTTCGGCGGTCAGAACCTGCCGCATATGCTGCACGTCGCCGCCATGGAAATGTGGAACAGCGGTTCGATGGCTTTCGCGCTCGGACCCACGCTGACCATGGGCGCCATCGAAGCCTTGGAAAAGCACGGCTCCGACGCCTTGAAAGCGACTTTTCTCGAGAAGATGATCTCCGGCGAATGGATGGGGACGATGAACCTCACCGAGCCGCATGCGGGCTCCGACCTCGGCGTGCTCAAGACCCGTGCGGAGCGCCGCGACGACGGCACTTATCGCATCTTCGGCCAGAAGATCTTCATCACCTGGGGCGAGCACGACTTCACCGACAACATCGTGCACCTCGTGCTGGCGCGCTTGCCGGATGCTCCGCCCGGTACGAAAGGCATCTCGCTGTTCCTCGTGCCGAAGTTCCTCGTCAACGAGGACGGGTCGCTCGGCGCGCGGAATGATCTCTTCTGCCATGCGCTCGAGCACAAGCTCGGCATTCATGGTTCACCGACCTGCACCATGATCTATGGCGACGGCAGATATGGCGAGGAAAAGGGTGCGATCGGCTATCTCGTGGGCGAGGAAAATCGCGGGCTCGCCTGCATGTTCACGATGATGAACAATGCCCGGCTCGCCGTCGCCATGCAGGGCGTCGCGATCGCCGAGGCCGCGACCCAGAAGGCCGTTGCCTATGCCAGGGAACGCACGCAGGGCCGTGCGCCCGGCTGGAAGGGCGAGGGCATGAGCCCGATCATCGAGCACCCGGACGTCGCCCGGATGCTGCTGACGATGAAGGCGCTGACGCAAGGTGCGCGCGCCATCGCCTATGCATGTGCCTATGCCGTCGACATGGCGCATCCGAGCGATGGCGACGCGGCGCTTCGCTGGCAGGAGCGCTCAAGCCTGTTGACGCCGATTGCCAAGTCCTTTGCCACCGACGTCGGCGTCGACGTCGCCTCGCTCGGCATTCAGGTGCATGGCGGCATGGGCTTCATCGAGGAGACGGGGGCCGCGCGCTACCTGCGCGACGCCCGCATCGCGCCCATCTACGAGGGCACCAACGGTATCCAGGCGATCGATCTCGTCACGCGCAAGCTGCCGCTCTCCGAAGGCGCGCAGGTGCGCGGTTTCATCGGAGAACTCCGGCAGGTCGCCGATGCCGTCAGGGCATCGAACCGCCAAGGATTCGGGGAAACGGCAACGCGGCTTGACGCGGCCATCGCAGATCTGGCCGAGGCGACCGACTGGCTCCAGTCGGCACTCGCCGACGGGAAGCAGGCCGACGCGCTGGCGGGCGCCACGGCCTATCAGCGTCTCTTCGGTCTCATGCTGACCGGCATCTATCTCGCCAAAGGCGGGCTCGCCGATGCCGGCGACGGAAAGCAGCAGGCGCGCATCGCGCTTTGCCGCTTCGCTGCGGAGAATCTGCTGGCGGAAACGGCGGCGCTCAAGGATAGCGTCGTAAACGGAGCGGCAAGCCTCGCGGCGGCCCGCGCCATTCTCGACTGAAAGGGCCGCCCCATGACCGATCACGTGCTCGTCGAACGCCCGGAGGCCTATCCCGGCGTCCAACTCATCCGCTTCAACCGGCCGGAGAAGAAGAACGCCATCACGCGCGAGATGTACGGGAAGATGACGACTGCGCTGACAGTGGCGCAATCGGACCCGGCAATCCGGGTAACGGCCTTCCTCGGTAGCGAAGGCTGCTTCTCCGCCGGCAACGACATGACCGACTTCTTGGCCGTCGCCATGGGCGGAAGCATGGGGCGCGAAGTACTCGACTTTCTGCGGGCGCTCGCGAGTGCGGCAAAGCCGATCGTTTCCGGCGTAGACGGCCTGGCGATCGGCATCGGCACGACGATCCATCTGCATTGCGACATGACGGTCGCCTCCGCCCGATCGGTCTTCAGGACGCCCTTCGTCGACCTCGCGCTGGTTCCGGAAGCGGCCTCGAGCCTGATCGCTCCACGCATCATGGGGCACCAGCGCGCCTTCGCACTGCTTGCCGCCGGCGAACCGCTCGAAGCCGCCGAGGCGCTTGCGGCCGGACTGATCTGCAAGATTGTCGAGGCGGAGAGCGTCGAGGAGAGGACGCTGTCGCTTGCCGCGCGCCTTGCCACGAAGCCGCCGGAGGCCTTGCGCATCGCCCGCAACCTCATTCGCGGCGACCGCAAGGACGTGCTTGCCCGCATTGACGAAGAGGCCGAACATTTCGCAGCGCAACTGAAGAGCGCCGAAGCCCGGGCCGCCTTCGAGGCCTTCATGCGCCGTTGATTTGGCGTGTCCTTATCGGCGCCGTTATAGCGATTTTGCATATCTCAATTTTAATTGCTTCTTAAATAGCTGCCATTAACCCTGCGGTCGCACGGCCCGACCATGTGCCACTTATGATACGGAATCCGCTGGAGCAGCGCTCCCGCTTTCCTTGAAAGTGACCTGGTGCGAGGCAGTGCCGGCTGCATGAGGCATGGCCGGCTCCGCCTTCGCGGCATGTTCCATTTCGTATACGCATTCGCCCGTTGCAAACGACCCGTTCGTGCTGCGCGCACGAACCGGGAGCATGGGTCCGGCAGACATACCGGCCAAATTCAAGGAGCCCCCACCTTGTCCAAACGTTCGAATCTCATGACGCGGATCCTCGTTGCCGCGTCCTGCGTCGTCGTCGGCGCCTTTGCCGGCTTTTCCGTCTATATCGACACGCTGCAGCACCGGACGACGACGCGAGCCGTCGAGGAGAATATTGCCGCATCGGGCAAGCAGGCGGCGCAAAGCGTTGCCAACTGGCTGAACGGACGGGTGACGCTGACGGCCATGGCGGCCGACGCCGCCGGCCGCACCAGCGAGGAGGCCGGTATCCAGGCCACGCTCAAAAACGACGTGCTGACGGGCGAGTTCATTTCCACCTATGTCGGCAATGAGAGCGGAAAGTTCATCAGCTGGCCGGAATTGTCGCTGCCGGAAGGCTACGATCCGCGTAAGCGCCCCTGGTATCAGCAGGCGGTAACGGTCGACGCTCCCTTGCTCACCGAGCCCTATGTCGACGCCTCGAGCGGCGATCTCATCATCAGTGCCGCCGTACCGGTGAAGAAGGACGGCAAGCTCTATGGCGTGGCCGGCAGCGACTTTTCCTTGAAGAACCTGGTCGCCATGGTGAATGAGATCGACGTCGGCGATAAAGGCTTCGCATTCCTCGTCAGCAAGGACGGACAAATCCTCGTTCACCCCGATCCGAAGCTCGTGACGAAGACGCTTGCCGACGCCTTCCCCGTAGAGACGCCCTCGATCGGCACCGGCATCATGGACAGCAAACTCGGCGGCAAGCCGATGCTGGTCAGTTTCGTGCCTGTCAGCGGGCTTCCCTCGGTCGAGTGGTACATCGGCTTCGTGCTCGATGCCGACGCCGCCTATTCGGCGATCAGCCAGTTTCGCGTCGCCGCGACCGTCGCGACGCTTCTCGCGGTCGGCGCCATGATCGTCTTGCTCGCAACCCTGCTCAGCCGTCTCGTCGTCCGCCCTGTGACGGAGATGACCGCAGCCATGGAGAGGCTTGCCGCCGGCAATCTCGATGTCACGATCCCGGGCGAGGAGCGCCGCGATCAGATCGGCTCCATGGCGGCAGCCGTCGCGGTCTTCCGCGCCAATGCCGCCGAGCGGGCGAGGCTTGAAGAGGACGCGGAAGCAAACCGCTCGCTCTCCGAGCGTGAACGCCTGGAGCGCGAGGCGCAGAAGGCGCGCGACGCGGCGGAGGTACAGCAGGCGGTCGAAGCGCTGGCGACCGGTCTCGGCCGGCTGGCGGAAGGCGATCTGGCATACCGTATCGAAAGCCGTTTCGCCGATCGCCTCGATCGCCTCAGAAGCGACTTCAACAGTTCGGTTGCCAAACTGCATGACACGCTCTGCGCCGTAGGCGTCAATGCCCGTGCGATCGACGCGGGCGCGAGCGAGATACGCTCCGCCGCCGACGATCTCGCCCGCCGCACCGAGCAGCAGGCTGCTTCGGTCGAGGAAACCGCCGCGGCGCTGGAGGAGATCACCACCACGGTTAAGGATTCCGCCCGTCGGGCGGAGGAAGTCGGCGCGCTCGTCGCCCGCACCCGCACCGGCGCGGAGAAATCCGGCGAGGTGGTGCAGAACGCCGTGCAGGCGATGCAAGCCATCGAGAATTCGTCGGGCGAGATATCCAACATCATCGGCGTCATCGACGACATCGCCTTCCAGACCAACTTGCTGGCGCTCAATGCCGGCGTCGAGGCGGCGCGGGCTGGCGAGGCCGGCAAGGGCTTTGCGGTCGTCGCCCAAGAGGTGCGCGAACTCGCCCAGCGTTCGGCCAATGCCGCTAAGGAGATCAAGGCGCTGATCACGACTTCGGGCGACCAGGTGCGCTCCGGCGTGGCCCTGGTCGGCGACACCGGCCGGGCGCTCGAAGCGATCGTCGCCGAGGTTCAGGAGATCAACAGGCATGTGAGCGCCATCGTCACCGCGACGCGTGAACAGTCCACTGGTCTTCAGGAGATCAACGCGGCTGTCAACACGATGGATCAGGGCACGCAGCAGAACGCGGCGATGGTGGAGGAACAGACGGCGGCAAGCCATGGCCTGGCACAGGAGGCCGCCGCACTCAACGCGTTGCTCGCCCAGTTCCGGTTGGGCGGGGCACTGGCCGCCAGCCCGATGGCGGAACAGCGCCGCCACGCGGCCTGACCTGTCGCTGCAACCATACGAGGGGGCCCGGTTCTGCGCCGGGCCTTCTCATTTCTCGAGCGTCGCCACCGTCTCGACATGCGCCGACCAGAGGAACTGGTCGATCGGCGTCACCGATGTGATGCGATAGCCGGCGGCCACCAGGATCGAGAGATCCCTGGCAAGGGTCACCGGGTTGCAGGAGACCGCCGCGATCTTCTTCACGCAGGAACGGGCAAGCTCATGGCACTGGGCTTCGGCGCCCGCCCGGGGCGGATCGAATACGACGGCGTCGAAAACCTTCAATTCCTGTGCCATCATAGGCCGGCGGAAAAGATCGCGTTTCTCGACCGTCACAGGCTTCAGCCCCTGCGTGTTGCGCGCGGCGAAATCGAGCGCCTTCAATGCCTTGTCCTCGCCTTCGACGGCGTGCACGCGCGCAGTGCGCGCGATCCTCAGCGCAAAGGTGCCGATGCCTGCGAAGAGATCGGCGACGCGTTTCGCCTTGCCGAGGTGGTCGAGCACGAGCTTCGCCATCGCTTGCTCCGCCGGACGTGTCGCCTGCGTGAAGGCGCCGGGCGGAGGCGAGACCGTGACGCCGCCAAAGTCGATGCCGGGCTTGACCGGCTCGATGACGATTTCGCCGTTGAGGCTGACGCGGGCGATGCCCCGCTCGCAGAGAACGGCCTCGACGGCCGCGCGCCGCTGCCGGTCGTTGAGCTTGAGCCCCTCGAAGGCGAGATCGAGGCCGGTCTCGGTTTCGAGAACGGTTATGCGGAACGGTTCGGAACTCGGCGCCATGGCCGCAGCGATCTTGCGGATGGTGGCAAGCCGCGAGACGATGCCCGGGCTCGTGATGGGACATTCGCTGATCGCGACGATGTGGTGGCTTGCCGCCTGATTATAGCCGAGCAGCAGTTCCTTTTCCGTGCGCCGTGCGGTGAAGACGGCCCGGCGTCGTTCGCCCGGCCGCGCGACGACGAGGGCTGCGACATCCGGCGTCAGCCCCTTGGATTTCAAGGCGTCGATCACGAGGTTCCGCTTGAAGTCGTGATAGAGCGCATCGGACGCGTGCTGAAGGCTGCAGCCGCCGCAGGTCCCGTTGACCCCGTCCGGTCCGAAGTGCCGGCATGTCGGCTGGATGCGTTCAGGAGAAGCCTCTCTCAGCGAGATCAGCGTACCGTGGTTCCCATTGACGGCAAGCGCCGCGGTTTCTCCGGGCAGGGTGAAGGGTGCGTAGATGGCGCCCGACTCGGTTTGGGCGATACCGTCGCCTTGCGCACCCAGGCGGCTTATCGTGACGATCTCGGTGCTCATGGCTTCTGCCCCGCAAGGAGATATTCCCTGTTGCCGTCGCCGCCCGCGATCGGCGAGGGGGTGAGGCCAAGGCTTCGCCAGCCCATGTCCTCGACGAGCCAGCGTTCGAGCTCGGCCGCCACCGTCGGGGCGCTCTCCGGGTCCTTGAGCAGCCCCGCCTTGCTGATCGCGTCGCGCCCGGCCTCGAATTGCGGCTTAACGAGCAGGATGCACCGGGCGCCGGATTCGGCCATGGAGAGCGCCGGCGGCAGCGCCAGTTTTAGGGAAATGAAAGAGACGTCGGAAACGATGAAAGCAACTGGACGGTCGCCAATATCCTCCGCCGTCATCGCCCGGGCGTTCAGACCTTCGATATTGGTGACGCGCGGATCGCCGGCAAGGCGCGGATGCATCTGGCCATGGCCGACGTCGACGGCAACCACATGGGCCGCCCCGCGCTCGAGCAGGACCTCGGTGAAGCCGCCGGTCGAGGCGCCGACGTCGAGACAGATCTCCCCCGCCGGATCGAAGCCGAAATGGTCGAGCGCGGCGACGAGCTTCAGCGCTGCGCGGGAGACATAGGCCTGCGCCGGATCATCGATGGTGATCGCCACGCCTTCGGCAAAGGCGGCGGCCGGCTTGGTGACGATGCGGCCGTCGACCTTCACGGTGCCGCGCTGGATGGCGTCGCGGGCGCGGGCGCGGCTTGCGACGAGCCCCTTGCTCAGGAGCAATTGGTCGAGGCGGATCATGTTGTGTGCTTCGTTGGACATGGGCCGTCATCGCCCGTCGCGCGCCGCAATGCAAGGGGGACCCGCGGGGGCTTCCTCAGCCGGCTGCCCCGAAACCGACCGAACGCTTTTGCCCGAGCGCCTTGAAAACCGTCGTGACGATGCCGGCGCGATCAAGAGCGGCGAGGGCATACATCGCTTCCGGTTTTGCCTGTTCCATCCAGATGTCCGGCATCACCATCGGCCTCACCCGAAGACCGCCGTCGAGCAGGCCCTCTTCCGCCAGGAAATGCAGGACATGGCTGGCGAAACCGCCGATCGCGCCCTCCTCGATGGTGATCAGCACTTCGTGTTGGCGTGCAAGCTGGCGGATCAGGTCCTGGTCGAGGGGTTTGGCGAAGCGCGCGTCGGCAACTGTCGTCGAGAGACCGGCGGCATCGAGGTCTTCGGCGGCCATCAGACAGTCGGCAAGACGCGTGCCGAAGGAAAGCAGCGCGACCTTCGTACCCTCCTTGAGGATACGGCCCTTGCCGATCGCGAGGATCTCGCCGCGTTCCGGCAGATCGACGCCGACGCCCTCGCCGCGCGGATAGCGGAAGGAGATCGGGCCTTCATCATAGGCCGCGGCGGTGCGAACCATGTGCTTCAGTTCCGCCTCGTCGGCAGCCGCCATCACCACGAAGCCCGGCAGCGATGCGAGATAGGTCGTGTCGAAGGAGCCGGCATGGGTGGGCCCGTCGGCGCCGACGAAACCGGCGCGGTCGATAGGGAAGCGCACCGGCAGCCCCTGAATCGCCACATCGTGCACGACCTGGTCATAGGCGCGCTGCAGGAAGGTGGAGTAGAGCGCCGCGAACGGCTTGTAGCCTTCCGCCGCAAGGCCGGCGGCAAAGGTCACGGCATGCTGCTCGGCGATCCCGACATCGAAACAGCGCGAGGGATGCACGGCTGCGAATCGGTCGAGGCCGGTGCCGGATGGCATGGCCGCGGTGATCGCCACGATCTTGTCGTCGAGGCTCGCTTCCTGGACAAGAGCGTCCGCAAAGACCGAGGTGTAGGAGGGTGCGTTCGGCTTTGCCTTCGCCTGCGCACCGGTGATCACGTCGAACTTGTTGACGCCGTGATACTTGTCGGCGGCGGCTTCCGCTGGCGGATAGCCTTTGCCCTTCTGCGTGACAACATGGATCAGCACCGGGCCTCTCCCATTGTCGCGGACATTGCGCAGAACCGGCAGAAGATGGTCGAAGGAATGCCCGTCGATCGGTCCGATATGGTAGAAGCCCATCTCCTCGAAGAGCGTACCGCCGGTGACGTAGCCGCGCGCATGCTCGACGGCGCGGGTGAGGGCGCGGTCGACCGTCTTGCCGAGATAGGCCGTCAGTTTCTTGCCGACCTCGCGGATGCCCATATAGGTCCGGCCGGAGGCCAGCCGCGCCAGATAGGCGCTCATGGCGCCCGTCGGCGGCGCGATCGACATGTCGTTGTCGTTGAGGATGACGATCAGGCGGGCGTCGAGAGCCCCGGCATTGTTGAGCGCCTCATAGGCCATGCCGGCCGACATTGCGCCGTCGCCGATGACCGCGATGACATTGCGATTCTTGCCGTCGAGGTCGGCGGCGACCGCCATTCCGAGCCCGGCAGAAATCGAGGTCGAGGAATGTGCCGCGCCGAAGGGATCGTATTCGCTCTCGGCGCGCCGGGTGAAGCCGGAAAGCCCGCCCTCCTGGCGCAGCGTGCGGATCCGGTCGCGCCGCCCGGTGAGGATCTTGTGCGGATAGCACTGGTGTCCGACATCGAAGATCAGCCGGTCATGCGGCGTGTCGAAGACCTTGTGAATGGCGATCGTCAGTTCCACGACGCCGAGGCCGGCGCCGAGATGGCCGCCGGTGCGCGAGACCGCATCGATCATTTCCGCACGCAATTCGCTTGCCAACTGCGGCAGGTCCCGGTCGTCGATCTTCTTCAGATCGTCAGGGACGTTGACCTTGTCGA
Organism: Ensifer sp. LCM 4579; assembly: GCF_001854885.1. Taxonomy (GTDB): domain Bacteria; phylum Pseudomonadota; class Alphaproteobacteria; order Rhizobiales; family Rhizobiaceae; genus Sinorhizobium. The sequence continues at coordinate 216,733 of NZ_MDDV01000002.1, forward strand.
GCAAAGGCGTTGCAGGCATCGGAGTGGTCGGCAGTTGTGTCACGCTTATCGCCTTATGCGCACCGGCCTTCGGCGCGATCTGTTTGGTTGTGTCCGTCAAGACGGCACTGTTTAGACGCAGTCGCCGTTGAATGCAAAATCAGGCTTTCGTGCGTCTTCGACCGAGAACTTAACGAAAATTAGCCTGCGGGCAAAGGGATGAACTCCTCTTCATCCCCCGGAACGATATCGAAGCGCCCGCTCCGCCATTCTTCCTTCGCCTTGTCGATCCGCTCCTTGGAGGAAGAAACGAAATTCCACCAGATATGGCGCGGCGAACCGAGCGCTGCGCCGCCGAAGAGCATGAGGTGGCAGCCGGTCGGACCGGCCGTGATGGTAATCTCGTCGCCGGGCCGAAAGACGAGGAGCTGATTGTCGGCAAAACGGTCTCCGGCGATGATGGCCTCGCCCGACAGAATATAGATCGCACGCTCCTCCCATTGCGCGGCAAAGGGCGCGCTTCTGCCCGCCTCGATGCTGAGATCGACATAGAGCGTATCGCTAAAGACGGAGACGGGGGAAACTTCACCCTCGAACTGGCCGAGGACGACCCGCGCCCGCACGCCGCCCTCGGCGAGATGCGGCAGCATGCGCTCCTCCGTGTGGGTGAAGATCGGATCGATTTCTTCCTTGTCGTCGGGCAGCGCCAGCCAGGTCTGCAATCCGGATAGCGAGCGCTCATGACCGCGCTGGTTCTCCGGCGAGCGCTCGGAATGGACGATGCCGCGTCCGGCCGTCATGAGGTTCACGTCGCCCGGCCGAATCACCATCTCGGTACCGAGACTGTCCCGATGCTTGATCTCACCGTCGAAGAGATAGGTGACGGTCGAAAGCCCGATATGCGGATGCGGCCGCACGTCGATCGCTTCGCCGGCGCGCAGCAAGGCCGGCCCCATCCGGTCGAAGAAGATGAAAGGGCCAATAAGGCGGCGCCGCGCCGTCGGCAGGGCTCGACGCACCTCCAGTCCGCCGATATCGCTGGTGCGCGGAATGATCAGATGCTCGATGGCGTCACAGGCCGGCTTGTCGCCGGCGAGCGGGTCGGGACCCGGAAAGAATGACATGGCACGCGCTCCGTCTGGTGGGGGTATGGGCTTGAAACTATGGCCAATTTTCTTGTCCCGGTAGCTCGCGTCGCAAGACGCAGCGCTTCTCGTTCCGGGTCAACTATCGCGTTCTCCGAGGAAAAAGCGCCGTGGAATGTTAGCCCCCTCTCCTCGGGTTTCACCCGTGCCTTAACCCTCTCTCCGCAAGCGGGGCGAGGGGATTGGGAGTTCGCCGCGAGCCCCGGAGAAGGGAGCGATTGAGTGCCGCGAGTCTCCTTCGCCCCGCTTGCGGGGAGAAGGTGGTCGGTTCACCCTCCGCAGCTGCTGCGGAGGACGGGCAGGCCGGATGAGGGGCAAACTTCGATAAACCGACCCTCTCGTCCCTCACTGCTCCGCATCCAGCGGCTCGACGGCCTGGGGACGGCCGGCACGGTCGAGGCGGATTTTTTCGATGCGGTCCTCGGCCGCCTTCAACAGCGTCTCGCAATGCTTCTTCAGGGCCTCGCCGCGCTCGTAGATCTCGATCGACTTGTCGAGCGCCACATCGCCGCGTTCGAGCGCCGAGACGATGCGCTCCAATTCTTCGACGGCCTGCTCGAAGGAGAGGGCGGAGACGTCCGGTTGTGCGTTGGTGTTCATCAATTACCCTCTTATCAGTCTCAGTATGTGCATGGCCGCCGATTCGGCGAGTCCTTCAAGATCATAGCCGCCCTCGAGCAGGCTGACGATGCGGTTGCCGCAGCTCTTGCCGGCGACCTCCATCAGGCGTCCCGTTGCCCAGTCGAAGTCCTCCGCCATCAGGTTGATCTGCGCCAGAGGATCGCGGTAATGCGCGTCGAAGCCGGCGGAGATCAGCACGAAGTCCGGGCGGAAATTGTCGAGTGCTGCCAGGATGCGGGTGCGGAACGCCTCACGGAAATGCTCGCTGCCGCTGTTGGGCGACAGCGGAGCATTGACGATGTTGTGCTTGACGCCCGTCTCCTCCTTGGCGCCGGTGCCGGGATAAAGCGGCATCTGGTGAGTGGAACAGAACAGCACCGAAGAATCATTCCAGAAGATGTCCTGCGTGCCGTTGCCGTGGTGCACGTCCCAATCGACAATCGCCACCCGCTCGACGCCGTGCGCGCGCTTCGCATGGCGTGCGGCGATCGCCACCGCGTTGAAGAAACAGAAGCCCATCGGCCTGTTCTTCTCTGCGTGATGGCCCGGCGGGCGAGCAGCGACGAAGGCATCGTCCGCCTCGCCGGCGAACACCGCGTCCACGGCCGCGACAGCGGCGCCGACGGCGGTCAAGGCGGCGTCGAGGCTCAAGGGGCTGGCAAAGGTATCCGCTTCGATCTGCGTGATATCCTCTTCCGGAATCCACTTCTTGATCGAGAGCAGATGCTCCTCGGTATGGGCGAGAAGGACCAGATCCTCGCTGGCTTTGGGCGCCTCCACCCTCTTAAGTTCGGCAAAGTTCGGGTGCTCCAGCGCGAGGTTCAGCGCCTTCAGCCGATCCGGCCTTTCGGGGTGTCCTTCCGGAACGACATGCTCCAGGAAGATCGGATTTTCATAGAGCTGCGTTGTCATCTGCGCAAAGCTAGTGCGCGGACCAGTCAAAATCCATGGCAGAGACGGCAATTCTGCCGATTTTCAACAGCACGGATCGATGAGGATCTTGCCATCCCGGCGCGGGTCGGCTTGGTGCGCCAGGGCATCGGCGAGCCGGCTCAGGGGATAGGTCGCCGCGATTGGGCTTGAAAAGGCCCCATCGCGCAGCCCGGCAAAGCTGCGGGCGAAGGCTGCTTCGAGAGCGCCGCGACCGGCGGAATGCACGAAGTTTCTCAGCCACAGGAACGCAAAGCGGACATCGGGCCGGGCGGCGATTGCCGATTGCGGCACCGGAACGTTGCTCAGCGCTCCATACTGGATCAAGATGCCGCCGGGACTGATTGAACGGCGGATCAGCTCGCCGGCAAGCGCGCCTCCGACCGCGTCGAGCACGGCGTCGAAAACTCTTGCTGGGGGAGGGCAGCCGTCCGCGGTGACGATGACCCTCTGGTCCCCGACGAAGCGCCCGCGGCTCTTGTCGCTGCGAAGGATCGCCGTCGGCACCGCGCCCTCGCGTTCGATGAGCTTCATCAGCATGCCGCCGATTGCCGAGCCGGCCGCGGTGACGGCGACCGAGCGGCCCTCCAAAGAGCCGAAATGTCCGCGCAGGTCTTCGACCAGTCGTAGCGCCGTCAGCGGGTTGACATAACTCACGACGGCCTGGCTGTCGCCGACATCGTCCGGCACGCGAAAGCACCATTCGGCCGGGCGCACGAGGAACTGCTGCCACAGCCCGCTTGAGCCGATTGGGATCACGCGATCGCCAAGCTTGAGGTCGCGGACGCCCGGGCCGATGCGGCTCACCACACCGACACCCTCGAAACCGGGCACGAAGGGCAGTTCGGTGCGGGCGCGGTAGGCGCCGGTGACGGGAATGAGGTCCGAAGGATTGATCGCCGCGAGCGCGATTTCGACCTCCACTTCCCCGGCTGCCGGCTCGATGCGCGGCGCGTCGACAAGCTCTATCACTTGTTCCGGATCGCCAAACTGTCTAACCAGGGTGGAGCGCATGGGAAGGGTCTCGCATGGACGGCATCGAGCGGGAGAATGTCACGGAAATCCGCATTCCGTTCCGCGATATAGACATGCATGGGCACATGCACAATGCGGCCTATTACGCGCATGGGGAAGCCGCGCTGGCCAATCTCTGGCGGCACCGCCCGGCCGTCGAGCACGAGCCCGCCTATCTCGTCCGCCGCTCGGCTTGCATCTTCCATCGCGGCTTGCGTTTCGACGACCCCGCCCGCTTCACCGTGACCGTCGCCAAGATCGGAGGCAGTTCGGTGAGCTTTGCCGTTCGTGTCGAGACCGGTGATGCGCTTTCCGCCGAGATCGAGATCGTCTGGGTCGCCGTCGATCGTGGTCGCCATCAGCCGGTGCAATTGCCGGCGGCAACCCGTGACTGGCTTTCCGGCTATCTCTCCTGATCGAGATGACTGCTGCGGAATTGCCCGACAATGCCCATGCCGCCGCCGATGCCCATCATTGCCAGGCCCTGGCTCTTCGATCTCGCCTTGAGCATCTGCGAAAACAGTCGCACGACGAGGATGGCCCCGGAAGCGCCATAGGGGTGGCCGAGCGCGATCGCGCCGCCATCGAGATTGACGCGCTCTGGCGGGATTTCAAGCCGCTCGAGACTGCCGAGAACCTGCGAGGCAAAAGCCTCGTTGAATTCGATGAAGTCGATATCGGCAATGTCGAATCCCGGGTTGCGGGAGCGAAGCCTCGCCATCGCCGGAACGGGACCTAACCCGAGAAGGTTCGGGTCGACCCCCGCCGTCGCCGCGTCGATGAATTCGAGCGCGAAGGAAACGCCGAGACGGCGGGCTTCGGCGACGCTCGTCACCAGCACCAGGGCAGCGCCGTCATTGATCGGGCAGGCGTTGCCGGCGGTGATGGTGCCACCGCTGACGAAAACCGGCTTCAGCCGGGCGAGCGTTTCGGCAGACGCATTTGCGCGCGGACATTCGTCCTTGGCAACTAGCCCGGACGCCGTCATGACCGGCACGATCTCGCGCATGAAGCGACCGGCGGCCTCCGCCGACACGGCGCGCCGATGGCTTTCAAGAGCAAACAGGTCCTGGCGCTCCCGCGAGATGCCGCAGGCGGTCGCGACGTTTTCGGCGGCGACGCCCATGTCCGGATCGCCGATGAAATCGGGCGCCATGCGTGCGCGCTTCACCGGCTGCATCTCCTCGCCTCGCGCCAGCGGCGGCCGCAGCCGAATATGAGCGCGGCTCGCGCTCTCCGCGCCGCCGGCGATATAGAAACGTCCGGCGCCGGCCTGGATTTGGCGGGCGGCAAGCACGATCGCTTCAAGGCCCGAGCCGCATTGGCGATCGACCGTGACGCCGGGAATGGAGACCGGCAGATGGGCCTCAAGCGCGGCCAGTCGGGCGAGATTGCCGGCGCTGTTGGCGGCATTGCCGAGGAGCACGTCGTCGATCTCGCCCCGGCCTATGCCTGTATCGGCGATGACCCTGTCGATCAGCGTGGCGGCAAGGCTCGCGGGCTCCACCGCGGCCAAGCTGCCATTGACGCGGCCGATCGGCGTGCGCAGCGCAGCGATGATGACCGGTGTGCGGAACGGATCAGACGAGGCGTTCAAGGGCAGGGTTCTCCTCCGCGATCCATCGCCGGAGTTCCTTGACCGCGATCTTGCCGGAGACAGTCATCGGCATCTGCGGGCAGAGCCAGATCTTCCGCGGATGCTTGTAGCGCGGCAGCGCGTCAGCAAGATGACGAGCGAACGTGGCCGGATCGAAGGTGCCGTTCGGCTGGATGATCGCCGCCAGTTCGCTGCCGAGATCGGGGTGATCGAGGCCGAAGACATGAACCGCCTCGATGCCGGCCACCGTCATGATCGCCGTTTCCACTTCGGAAGGGTAGATGTTGTTGCCGCCGGAAAGCACCATGCCGCCGGCGCGACCGATCAAATGCAGCGTATCGTCCGCATCGAGGAAGCCGAGATCGCCGACCGTGGCGAGGGCGCCTTGCCTTCGAAAGCCGTCGCCGTCGCCGATATATCCGTCCGAGATCAGTTCGCTTTCGACGAAGATCGTTCCGGTTTCGCCCTGAGGCAGGGCCTTGCCATGATCATCAAGGATGGCCAGTCGAACTCCGGGAAATGCTCTGCCGACGGCCGTCAGACCGTGCCTGTCCGCGGCACCGGAGACGGTAATGAAGCCAAGTTCCGATGCGCCGTAATATTCCGTGACCGCTGCGGAGGGGAAAGTGCGGTTCGCTGCCTGCCGGTCGGCGGGCGTCAGCTTGGCGCCGGCGCCGGCGATCGTCTCGACCGAATTCCAGGCGAGCCCGCGCGCCTCGGCGCAGAGCCGCCGCAGCATGGTCGGCACGAGCACGAGCCGCCTGACGTTTCTCTCGGCGATCTCGCTCAGTGCCCGGTGTGGTTCGAAATGCCTTGCGCCAATGAACTCGGCGCCGGCCCAAAGGCACTCCGCAAGGGCGTAAAGCGTCAGCCCATGTGCCAGCGGTCCGGGCGCATAGGTCGTCGTCTCCGGCCCGATGCCGAAGAAGCTCTGGCCGGCTTCGAGGCTGATGCGCCACGACCGGCGATCGCGGACGATCGCCTTCGGTTGGCCCGTCGTGCCCGAGGTGAACACGACGAGGAACGGTTCCGCGCCGTCGCCGATCTGGAGCGGTGAGGAGCCGGCGAACGTACCCAATGCGTGGCTTTGCCCGGCGGACGGCACTTCGAGGCGCAGCAAATCGCCGTCGAGGAGGATGACGATTTCGGGACGCAGTTGCGCCTTCATCCGCCGGCGCGTGGCTTCCGGCAGGTGCGGATCGATTAGCGCGGCGCAATTTCCACCGGCCGTTGCGGCGAGGAAGGCCGCGGCAAAAAGCGGATGGTTGCCGATCTCGAGCGCGATGAGGCGCGTGCGGCCGGAAAGGACGCTTCGCTGGGACGCCTGTGCGGCAGATCGCTCGATGGCATACTGAAGACGGCCGGCGTCCGCGGCCAACTCTTCGAAGCAGAAGACGCGGCCTTCCATGCGAAATGCCGGGGCATGCGGGCGCTCAACCGCATGGAGCGCGATCACGCCGGAAAGCGGCATCGCGTCAGGCGCGCGCCGGCAGCAACGGATAACCGGCGTAGACGGCACGCGCCGCCAGCGTGGCAATCCCGGCCTTCACGAGGTCGCCCGGAATGAAGGCAAGCGAACCGCCTGCGGCAGCGACGAGCGGCGTGCCCGTGACGAAGGAAAGCCACGGAACGCCGATCGCATAGAGCACGAGAATGCCGCCGACCACCGAAGCGAGGAAGAAGCCGATGAGCTGACGTCCTTCCGAAATACCCGGCCGGATGACGCGCTCGGCGATCAGGCCGGTGATGTAGGCCGCGACAGCCCAGCCGATGATGAAGCCGCCGGAGGGGCCGGCCAAGATGGCAAGGCCGCCGCGCCCGCCAGACAGGACCGGCAAGCCGATCGCGACCAGGAGAACGAAGAGCAGGAAGGAAAGCGCCGCGCGCCTGGCGCCGATGATGCAGCCGGCAAGCATGACGCCCATCGACTGGGCCGTGATCGGAACCGGGATGAAGCCGAGCGTGATCGGTGGAATGAGGCCGAGCACGACGACGATCGCGGCGAAGAGCGCGATGAGGACGAGGTCTCTGGTGTTCATGTGGTCCTACCCTCTATTAGCAATATCGAATTCATTGACGGCGAAAACCGCGGGCGTCAATGGCGGCCGCAATCGTATCCGCATCTTTCAACGTCAGGATGATCAGCGGACCGATGATCGTCAGCGGCCGGATCGGCACGCCGCGTGCGCGATGCGCCTCCCTGATCGCCTGGTAGCGGGCGAAGATATCGGGAACGAAGCGCAGCACGAGCCCGAGTGCGAGGCTGACATCGGCCGCTCGAACCAGGCCCAGGCGCTCGAGCGGCCTCAGGAGAACCGTCACCTCGTCCATGAACGCGCCGATCGTCGTCGTCGCCGTGACGGCCGCGGCAAAGAGGACGAGCGCCATGAGCCTGAGGACGAGGGCAAGCACGTCGGGGACGGGAATGAGGAAGAGATTGACGACGGCGAGTACCAGGATGGTGAAGAAGACGACGCCGACGCGCGCGAATGCCTGGCGAAGCGTCAGGCCGAGCGAGAAATAGAGCCCGCCGCAGAGGAGAAAGGCAGGCAGCAGCAACAACGGCGAGTTGGTCGCGAAGAGCGCGATGCTGAGGGCAAGGAGGGCAATCAGCTTCGCCCGCACCGGCGCGCGGTGAAACCAGGTTTGCCCCTCGACATAGAGGCTCGTCAGCATCCGGCGACCTCGTGGTAGTACCGGATGGTCTCGCCCGGGCTCCCATCGGCGATCAGCCGGCCCTCGTGAAAGAGCAAAAGCCGCTCGACGCGTTCGACGAGCCCGAGATCGTGGGTGATGACGATCGTGTCCTCGTCGAGCGCCTCGATCGTATCGGCGACCATGCGGCGATTGCGCAGGTCGAGCTGATTGGTCGGCTCGTCGAGGATCAGGATTTTCGGCCCGGTGACGACGACGCTCGCCATGGCGACGAGTTGCGTCTCGCCCCCCGACAGCTCGTGCACACGCCGCCTGGCGAGATGGCTGACGCCGAAGCGCGCCAGCACCGCCTCCGTTCGCAGCGAGATCTCCTTGGCCGGCAGGCCGCGATTCTTGAGGCCGAAGGCGATGTCGTCGGAGACGATCGGCATGATCAGTTGGTGCTGCGGGTTCTGAAAGATGAAGCCAGCCTCGGCCAGCACGGCCCGGTCGTCCTTGACCGTATCGAGGCCATTGACCTCGACCCGCCCTGTCGTCGGCTTGACGAGACCGTTGATCAGGCGCGCGAATGTGGTCTTGCCGGAGCCGTTGAGACCAATGATGCCGATGCGCCGTTCACCGAGGGCAAGGGTCAGCGGGTGAAGCGCCTCCCTATCGCCGAAGCGGACAGAACAATCGGTAAGGCGGATATCCAATTTTTTCTTTCCAGGAGATAATACATTGCTGCATTTAATTCAAATGTCGATGGCGCCATAGCAGACGCCAACTGCATCCGTCATTCATCGCAATAGTCTCCCAGCCGTGTAGCCTGGGCTTTGCTCGCTCTGCGTCATGGAAAAGATGCTCACAGAGGTCAAGCGTTATCTGGATGCCCGAATGGCCCAGTTCATAGCTGATCTCCTTCGGGTCACATTTTCTCTGCAATGAGCATGTTTCGCGGAAGCGGCGCAAACCGCGGCTTTTTCTTTTGCCTTTTTCAATGGCTGGCATATCGTAATATTCTCAACCCAGAGGTGGGGAGGGGGAGCCATGAAGCGAGCATCGGTGTTTCTATTCGGCAGTCTAATTTGCGCCTCGCCAGCGAATGCACAGGACTCCGTTCCGTGGTCGAATGTCGATGGCTGGAGCGTCCTCATCGATCCATCCATGGGAAATGCCTGCTATGTCACGACGGTCTATGAACTAGGGACCATCCTACGGCTGGGTTTCGACTTCTCTCGAGAGCCAAAGAGCATTTATCTAGCCTTAGGAGACAACCGTTGGAAGTCGCTGGAGCCGGGGAAAGACTACCCAATTCAAATCCAATTTGATCGTAACCCCGTGTGGGACGCAACCGCTAGGGCTGTCGATTTCAGCGGTACCAATTTTCTGGCCGTGAGCACGACGGATTTCAACTTCGCCAACGAATTCAGCCGAAAGCTTGCAATGCGAGTGACATTCAACGGCCGTCAGGTGGCTGGCTTGAGATTGAAAGGGTCGGCTCGTGCAGTTGCCGAAATGCTTAAATGTCAGCAGACAGTCAATGACACCTTCTCGGCACAGAAGCCGCCTCGGGCGCCAAGGGGGGATGATCCTTTTCAGGCGGCTCCCGATGCCAGAAACGCGAATGATCCATTTGAGCTATAAATCTCAACGGAGGTGTTTGTTTGGCTCGCTAGCGGAAATACTTAAAGGCGCGCCTTCTATTCGGAAGATCATTCAAGCTATGGGTCGCGGTTCCTGTTTAGGCGCTGCTGGTTGCGCGTTTTTCGTTGGGTCGTCACAAGAAATACCTGTGGCTTCCTCATAGATGCGCCGTGCAAGTCCAACGGCTGCACTGGGCATTTGCACCTCCCGCCGTTTCATGCCGCCAAACAGCTTGGTATGTCGCTCGTTGATGTGGTCGCCCAGGGAGGGCGTCATGCCACGCTTTTCGAAGTGTTCCACAGCCGGCAGTTTCAGATCGCCATCCGGTCCACCAGAGCAAGCTTTATGTGGACCAACGCGGCGCTCATAGTTGTTCATTACATCGACGCGTCTCTGAATGCGCGGTGCCACTTCTTCGACTGCTGCGATGTTAGCAACCTGCCAAATCCGCCAGATTACGCTGCATCACAAAATTCCCGATGTCCTCTTGGCCCATGAGGCTGGGATATTGGCTTGTAGAAATCTGAAAACCAGCCACCGCGGCTGGCCTGTTGGCGCTATGCGCCTTGCTGCACGGTGGATTGGAGCACTGGCATAAGGACATCCGACCAAGTTCAATTAATTGCTCTTCGAAGTCTTTTTGTTCTGTCGGCATATAAAAAAACTCCGGAAAGTAAAATTGATGTTATACCAGGAAGTCTGAGGGCAAGCCATCGTTCTTAAATTATTAACGGAGATTTGCGCAAAAAGTATTTGCGCCTCTCAAAGATAAACTCAGAGTTTGAGTTGGGGATTTCACAGAGCGTGCTTCAGATGATTCCCCGATTTGCGGAAAAATGACCGCTAGCAAAGGTTGCGACAAATCGATCTAATCCCCCAACAGACTCAAGCTTCGGAAGGGGTAGGGCGTGGCGGTTCAGAGGCGTGTCATATTGGCGGTTGGGATTGCCCTCGTCGCCACTGCATTGATGATTAGTTCTTGGGACGCCACCGCAGCCGGCTTCTTCCTTATAGTCGGCGCGCCAGTTACTCTGCCAGCGTTCGTAACGTTGAGAGATCTAAAGTCGGTAAGTGTCTCCCCCGCATCCTTTACTGCCGAATTTCGCGAGCAGGTTGATCGCGCTGAGGAAATACTTGATCAGCTTAAACGGGTGGAAGAACGGATTAGCTATGTCCTGACGGAACAGATGCTGAATGATGGGGGGCACACTTACGTAGGAGGTTATGGTGAAGAGGCGGAATTCAAAATCGTAGGCGCACTCGCAGAAGTGGACGCTGGCGAGGCGGCTGGCAGGCTGCACCGCAACATCAGTAAGCTAAAGACCCAACTTGGGATCAAACTCATCTATGGGGTCATCGGGGCGCATTCGAAAATAGAGCGCGCCCCAAGCACCATCCGGTATCTGATTTCGACAGAATCGCGAACTACCGCCTGTCGAGAAGGTGATCGCACTGGCGAACGCAGATGGAATAGACATCAGTCCCGCCACATCCGTCCTCTCGGCCTATGAGGCCTTCGTGACAAAAGGCGAGTTTCCATCAGAAGACATCATCAAGAAGCTCCATGAACTGAGCGTGCGTCGAGAGCCCCGCTAATTCGGCTGCGTTCACCAGATGACAACCAGCGCGGACCATTGAAAACATCGCGCATTTCGTGCTCGCTCTATAGGCAAGTCGATCGCCAAGGGCAATGCGGTACGGCTCATCGCACGCGGCTACGAGGGCGTTTGAAATCTGGGAATATAAGCCTATCCTCGACGTATGACGATTCGCCTCTCCAATCTCGATGCCCGGCGCATCTTTCTCTCCAGGCAGGGGCTCTCTGCCGCGCCGCACCGCTCGCTCGGCAAGGAGGGGCTGCTGCAGCTCATCCATGACATCGGCTTCGTGCAGGTGGACAGCATCGCGACCGTCGAGCGGGCCCATCATCAGATCCTGTTCTCCCGCAACCAGACTTACCGTCGGGACCACCTGACGGAGCTCCTCGAAAAGGACGGCGAGCTCTTCGAGCATTGGACGCATGACGCCTCGATCATTCCAAGCAGCTTCTTCGTCTATTGGAAGCATCGTTTCAAATGGGAAGCCGAAACGCTTGGCGAGCGCTGGCGCAAATGGCGCGGCGACGGTTTCGATGCGGGTTGCGACGAGACCTATGAACGGATCGCCAGCAGTGGTGCGGTCATGGCGCGCGATCTCAAGGAGGAGGAGCACGAGTCCGGCGGCTGGTGGAACTGGCACCCGTCGAAGACGGCGCTCGAAGTGTTGTGGCGGCAGGGCAGGCTCGCCATCGCCCGGCGCGAGAACTTCCAGAAGGTCTATGACCTCACTGAACGCGTCATTCCCGCACATCATTACGAGGGCGATGTCGGCCACGAGGAATTCGTCGATTGGGCCTGCCGCAGCGCTCTCCAGCGGCTCGGTTTTGCGACCCATGGCGAGATCGCCGCTTTCTGGGACCTCGTATCGCCGGAGGAGGCGAGGGCCTGGGTGGCGGCCCATCGCGACGAACTCTGCGACGTCGTCATCGAGACCGCCAATGGCGGAAAGCCGCGCCCGTCCTACGCCTTCGCAGGCTTTCCGGACACGCTCGGCGAGATCGCCGATCCGCCCGGCCGCATCCGGGTGCTGAGCCCCTTCGACCCTTTGCTGCGCAACCGCAACCGAACCGAACGTCTCTTCGGCTTCTTTTATCGCATCGAGGTTTTTGTGCCGGCTCCGAAGCGAGAATATGGCTATTACGTCTTTCCGCTGCTCGAAGGCGACCGCCTGATCGGCCGCATCGACATGAAAGCCGACCGCAAGCGCGGCAGCCTCGACGTGCGCCGCCTCTGGCTGGAACCGGGCGTGCGGGCCTCGTCGGGCCGGATGGACAAGCTTGCCGCCGAACTCGATCGCATCGCCCGCTTTGCCGGCGTCGGCGAGGTCGTGCTGCTCGAGGGGTGGGACGCCGCCAATTCCTCCTGACGTTTTTACTTGGCTTGCGGCGGCGCGCTCCCTACATGGAGCAGGAATCCTTCATGATGCGGAGCAGACGATGGACACCAATCTGATAAGCCTCTTCGACGCGGATGAGGCGACGGTCCGCAAGGTTCTCGCCGAGACGCTTTCGGGAGCCGATGACGGGGAGCTCTTCCTTGAGCACTCGCAGGCGGAGGTGCTCTCCTTCGACAATGGTCGCCTGAAGGGTGGTAGCTTCAACACCGACCAGGGCTTCGGCCTCAGGGCGGTCGCCGGCGATGCCGTCGGCTACGCCCATGCCGGGGAACTGTCGCTCTCGGCCTTGAGGCGGGCGTCGGACGCGGTCGGGCAGGTGACCCGCGGCTATTCCGGCAGCTACGCCGCGGCCCCGCAGCGCACCAACAAGAAGCTCTACGGCGACGAAAACCCCATCGGCGAACCGACCTTCGATGCCAAAGTGAGGCTGCTGCAGGAGATCGACTCCTATCTCCGCGCCAAGGACCCGAAGGTCCGGCAGGTGACCGCGACAGTCTCCGCCAGTTGGCAGGTGGTGGATATCCTGAGGGCCGACGGCCATCGCGTCCACGACGTGCGGCCGATGACCCGTATCAATATCTCCGTCGTCGTCGGCGAGGGCGACCGACAGGAAATGGGCAGCTTCGGCTCGGGCGGGCGGCGCGGCTTCGGCGATCTCGTCGTCGAAGAAAACTGGAAGCGAGGCGCCGACGAGGCGTTGCGCCAGGCTCTCGTCAACCTGTCGGCGAGCGACGCGCCGGCTGGCACCATGGATGTCGTCCTCGCCTCCGGCTGGCCGGGCGTGATGCTGCACGAGGCCGTCGGCCATGGCCTGGAGGGCGACTTCAATCGCAAGAAGACGTCCGCCTTCGCAGGCCTGATCGGCGAGCAGGTCGCCGCCAAGGGTGTGACCGTCGTCGACGACGGCACGATCGAGGCGCGGCGCGGCTCGATCTCGGTCGACGACGAGGGCACGCCGTCGGGCTACAACGTGCTGATCGACGACGGCAAGCTCGTCGGCTATATGCAGGACCGGCAGAATGCCCGCCTCATGGGCATGGAGCCGACCGGCAACGGCCGCCGCCAGGGTTATGCGCATGTGCCGATGCCGCGCATGACCAACACCTACATGCTTGCCGGCGACCGCACGCCGGAAGAGATCATCGCCTCCGTGAAGAAGGGCATCTACGCCGTCTCCTTCGGCGGCGGTCAGGTCGACATCACCTCCGGCAAGTTCGTGTTCGGCTGCACCGAGGCCTATGTGATCGAGAATGGCAAGATCGGCGCCCCGGTGAAGGGCGCGATGCTGATCGGCAACGGACCTGATGCGATGCGGCGAGTGACAATGGTCGGCAACGATATGAAGCTCGACACCGGCATCGGCAATTGCGGCAAAGGGGGGCAATGGGTGCCCGTCGGCGTCGGCCAGCCGCATCTGCGCATGGACCAGATCACCGTCGGCGGCACGCAGGCTTGAAACGGAGCGGCCGCCCCGAGACATGGGGCCTTCCCGTCGCGGATCAGCTGCGGCCGGGAAGCAGCAGGCAGTCGTAGGAATGCTTCTTCAGAACGTCGCAGGCCGCGGCTGCGGCCTCGCGAGTGGGAAAGCCGACAAATCGCGCGCGGTAGCGTGCAGCGGAACCTTTCCCAGTCACGTCCGTGTGGGGTGAAACGCCGAGCAGTGCTGCGCCTCCGTCGGACTGGGCCTCGATGAGGATTCGACGTGCGCCTTCCGCAGACGGCGTCGTGGAAATCTGGATCTGCCACTTGCCGCTCGGCTGTTCCGCATGTGCCACTTCGGTTATAGCGGTTGGCCTGTCCTGCGGGACCGCAATTGCGGTCGCCGCCATGATCGCCGACTCGGCCTTGTCGGTCCCATTGATTTCATCCGCGTAGGACAGCGAAACTCCGGGCAATGAAGGCACTTCCACCTTACCGCTCGCCTTCGCGGCGGCGACCATCGTCGTTGCCTGCGGTGACGAAATTCTTCCAAGATGTTGGTCGAGGAGGGCTGCCATCTCGTTGTCGCGACTTTTTGCAGTCCGCCCGCCGAGCACCACACCGATAATGCGGCGATCACCGTCCCGGACCGCGCTCACGAGATTGAAGCCGGACGCATTGGTATAGCCGGTCTTAATGCCGTCCATGCCGTCGTAGCGGTACATGAGGTTGTTGTGGCCGCGGATCGTGCGGCCGCGGAAGGTGAAGCTCTGCATCGAAAAAAGCCGGTATTCGGAGGGAAAATCCCTGATGAGCGCGACGGCGAGCTTTGCCATATCGCGTGCTGTCGTCACCTGCTGGCTCGCGGGCAGACCTGATGCATTGACGAAGAAGGTCCGATTCATGCCAAGCCGGCGAGCCTTCGTGTTCATCATCCGGGCGAAGTTCGCTTCGGAACCGCCGAGTTTCTCGGCCATGGCTGCCGACGCATCATTGGCCGATTGCACGATCATGCCATAGACCGCGTCTCGGACGGTGATCGTGTCGCCAGCCTTGACGCGCAACTTCGTCGGCGGCTTGCGGGCGGCCCCCTGCGACATCGGTACTTTGGTTTCCCAGCCGATTTCGCCCCGGCGCAATGCTTCGAAGGTGAGGTAGAGCGTCATCATCTTGGTAAGCGACGCCGGATGATTGAGGTCGTCGGCATTCTCGGCGGAAAGCACCCGGCCGCTGCGGGCGTCCAGAACGAGAGAGGCATTGCCGGCAAAGGCCGAAGCGGTGGCAAGGAGAAATGCCGCTACCGTCGCCAAGGCAATGTGCAAGTTCTTCATTCGAAGCCCCCATCGAGGCGGCTGCTTTGGCCGCGCGCGTGTCATTGTTCCATTATGTGCCAGCAGGGGGCTTTGCCGCAACATTGAGGCGAAAACCGGTCGGGGGACTGTCGGCGGACCGCCAGATCAGGGCTGAGAGCGCTTTTAGCATGGTTTCTACGGTCGCGGCCGGCCTTCCTGCGCCCGAATGATGCACAGGATTCAGCAAGACTTAACGCCGCCGGCTTTAGCCTGCTGCCCGTGGTGGGGTGCCGCGCGATTTTTCGCCGTCTCCCGCTTCGCGACTTGCAAGGGGCAGATCCCGACGGTCCCGTGTTTTCGGCGCCGATGCGGGGTTCTGGATGGAGATTGAGGGCAAATGAGACACGGCCTCGCGCGGCTGGTTCGCAACCATGTCAGGCGCGCCGCCATAACCGGCGGCCTCGAGACGGCACATCTTCTTTCGCGTTCCGGCCTGTTGGCGGAGGCGCGCGGGCGCGGCGCGATCTTCACCCTCCATCATGTGCGCCCGGCCTGCAAGCGAGCCTTCGCCCCTAATGCGCACCTCGAAATCACGCCGGATTTCCTCGAGGAGGCGATTCTGGCATTGCGGCATGCAGGTTACCGTTTCGTGGCGCTCGAGGACCTGCCCATGCACCTCGCTGCTGGCGACACGCAACCGGTCGCCTGCTTCACGCTCGACGATGGCTATCGCAACAATCTCGATCACGGGCTGCCCGTCTTCGAGCGGTACGCCGTTCCCTTCACCGTTTTCGTTACCGCCGGCTATGTCGACCGCACCCATACCCTCTGGTGGGAGACGCTCGCCGACTGGCTCGCCGCACGCGGCGAAATCCACTTTGATTTTGGCCAAGGCGAGGAGGCAATGGCAATTGCAAGCCTTTCCCGAAAACAGGCGGCATTCGACCGCATCGCCGCTCACATCCACAGGAGGGAAGAGGCGGGCGCGATTGCCGCATTGGACAGGACTGCGGCAAGGGACGGCATCGATGCGCTGGCGATCACGGAGCGGCTGACGATGGACGAGGCCGGTCTGCGCGCCTTGCTCGAAAGCCCGCTCGCAAGCGTCGGTGCACACACGGTCAGCCATCGCGCCCTGGCACGACTTGGCGAAGACGAGGCGAGTCGGGAGCTTCTGAACTCCTCGGAGCGCGTCGAAGCGATCGCCGGCCGTCGGCCGCTGAGCTTTGCCTATCCCTACGGCTTCAGCCCCACCGTTTCGGCGCGCGACTATCGCCTGGCCGCCGATCTCGGCTTCGCTGTCGCGGTGACGACGGAGCCGGGCACCCTCTCTTCCGGCGCAAACCTTCATGCTCTGCCGCGGATATCGCTCAACGGCTACTTCCAAAGCGCCCGTTATGTTGCGGCGCTCGCATCCGGCATTCCGTTTCGGTTTGCCGCAGCCTAGGTCCTGACCCTAGATGTGAGCGCCCGAGGTCCTCAGGGATACATGCGCACCTTCACCCAGCCGCCATCCGGCTCCGGGCGGCTGAACTCGATGCGGTCGTGCAGCCGGAAGGGCCGGTCGTGCCAGAACTCGATCGAGGTCGGGCGAATGCGGAAGCCGGACCAATATTCCGGGCGCGGGATCTCGCCGATGGCGTAACGCGCGGTGAACTCCGCGACCGCCTTTTCGAGCGCCAGGCGGCCCTCGAGCGGGCGGGACTGCCTGGAAGCCCAGGCACCGATACGGCTGCCGCGCGGCCGGCTCCTGAAATACTCGTCCGCCTCTTCTTCCGACACGGTCTCGACCGGACCGCGCAGGCGCACCTGTCTGCGCAGTGATTTCCAATGGAAACACATGGCGGCTTTGCGCGTCGCCAGGATTTCACGCCCTTTCCGACTTTCGAAATTCGTGTAAAAGGCAAAGCCGCGTTCGTCGAAACCCTTGAGCAGGACCATGCGCACATTGGGCATGCCATCCGGATCGACGGTGGCGAGGGCGACGGCGTTCGGATCGTTGACTTCGCTTTTTTGGGCGTCTTTCAGCCATGTGGCGAAAAGGGAGAAGGGTTCGCTTGCATCCGTGAAGTCACTGCTTGTTAACTCATTTGAGGTCATATTGGCTTCCAATGCCCATATATCTGGCGCGGGAACCCTTCGGGAATGATCCCGTTCCGGTGTTACCGCATTGAACTAGGTCAGAGCTGCCCTCTGGACTCCCAGCATCGGTTCGGCTCTGGCGACTCTGACAGGATTGCCGTGCAAGACATAGCAAAGTGGATCGAAGGCAAGAAGGATTTTTCCTTCGCATGGCTGCGCGGCACGGCCGTTTGCCTGCTGATGCTCGTGCTTTCGGGCTGCATGGGCGGCGGTCTCGATATGTTCGGGAAATCGGATGTCGACCGCTCTGTCTCGACGGGAACCGTTCCGGTCGCCAAGACGTCGGACGGGCTCTCCGACGCCGTTACCGTTCGCAATGCGGTTTCCTCCGCCGACATCAGTCAGGGCGGCAACAATGCCATTCCGTGGGCGAACACAACGTCGGGAAGCGCCGGCGTCATCAGCAGCATCGAGGAAGACAGCGCGTCGGGCGTTCTCTGCCGCCGCTTTACCACGACCCGCCACTCCTTCGAAGGCATAGCCAAGTTCGACGGCAAGACCTGCCGGCTCGAGAACGGCGAATGGTATCTGACGAGCTTCGGCCCACGCAGTTGAAATGGCCGGTTAACCACGTTTCTCGAAAGCCCCGGGCATCCGGCCTGCAGGGACGGGCCGAGAGCGTCGCGGGCGCCGCCAACTAACCGATATTTAGCAACTTCCCCCGATCATCTCTCTAAGAATTGCAGCGCTGCGCATCTGATCAGACACGCAGACACCGCTGCCGGACTTGAAACTGCTGCATGTCTCCTTAGGCCGAGGTCGATCTATGGAGACAAGGAGATGGGCCTTTCTCGCGGTCTTCCTGCTGCCGCCACAGCATTGCGCGGGCAGTCGGGAAAGATCGTCGATCAAAATGGTGACAAGCCATGATGCGCGATCCATATGCAATCCTCGGCGTGCGCCGAAATGCCAGGCAGGAGGAGATCAAGGCTGCCTGGCGTTCTGTCGCCAAGGCGATCCATCCGGATCACAACCAGAACGACCCTTTGGCCACGGAGCGGTTCGCCGAAGCGGGCAGGGCCTACGAACTTCTGCGCGATCCAGTACGCAGGAGCCGCTATGACTGGGCACGGCGCGAGGCGGAACTGCGCCGCATGGAGGCCATGAAGGCGAAGATGCGCGGGGCGGAGGCGTTCGACGAGCCGGTCGGCGCCGAAACGGCCGAGGACGCGGTCTCGCGGATCTTTGGCGTCGAGCCGCAGGCAAGCGGTCCCCGGCCGGGACCGGCCGCGGCGCGCCCGACCGAGAAGGCGGCAGATCCAAAACCGGAGGCGACGGCGGAGGCAAAGCCGGAAAGTCCGAAAGCGGAACTCCCCGTCTCCCGGCGCTCCGCCGCGCCTGCGACGGAGTTGGTCGCAGCGATCGTCCGCCGTATTCGCGATCGCATCACGAGGTCGGCGGAGAAGGTGCCGGACCTGGCGGTCGACTTACCGGTGAGCGTCGACGAGGTCATGAACCGGGCACGCCTTTCCGTGGAGCTTCCCGACGGCGAAACGGCGAAGGTCGCAATCCCGCTTGGTGCGCGGGACGGAGAGGTGATTCGCTTGAAGGAGCAGGGCTACCGCGTCGCGGGCATGACGCGTGGCGACGTCGTCGTGACCTTGCGCATTGCCCAGGACGGCCCCTTCAGGACCCGGGGTCTCGATCTGGTCACCACACTGCCCGTCAGCCTCCAGGATGCGGTACTGGGTTGCGAGATGCCGATCGAAACGCCGAACGGACCCGTTGCGGTCATCGTACCGGCCTGGTCGGGTTCCGACAGGGAGATCCGCATTGCCGGCAAGGGGATGGGGGGCGCCGACGGCGAGCGGGGAGACCTTATTGTGGAACTCCGTCTCGTACTCCACGAAAAGCCAGACGACAGGATCACGGACCTGATGCGGGCCCAGCGCGACGGCCTTTATTTGTGAAAGTTTTCTGACAAACTGAACCAATATTACGGGGACTAACAGTTCCTGATCCGCGGCGCGCTTGAACCGCTTTGACGGCTATGCCATAGGCAATTCTCGACAATTTGCCGCACCTCGCGGGTGCGCGGAGTCGTTGATGTTCAAGAACGGCAACCGGCACCTGCCGGTGCAGGCAGACAGTATTGGGGACATTCCATGGCTCAGGCATCGGGTCTGATGAATGGCAAGCGTGGCGTCATCATGGGCGTTGCAAACAATCGCTCGATTGCGTGGGGCATTGCCAAGGCTTTGTCGGAAGCCGGCGCTGAGATCGCGCTGACGTGGCAAGGCGATGCGCTGAAAAAACGCGTCGAGCCGTTGGCGCAGGAACTCGGTGCCTTCATGGCCGGTCATTGCGATGTTACCGACCTTTCCACGATCGATGCGGTATTCTCAACGTGCGAGGAGAAGTGGGGCAAGATCGATTTCGTCGTGCATGCAGTTGCCTTCTCCGACAAGGACGAGCTGACGGGCCGCTACGTGGATACGAGCCGCGACAATTTCGCCCGCACAATGGATATCTCCGTCTATTCCTTCACGGCGGTCGCCGCCCGCGCCGAGCGCATCATGAATGATGGGGGCTCGATCCTGACGCTGACCTATTACGGCGCCGAAAAGGTGATGCCGCATTACAACGTCATGGGCGTTGCCAAGGCGGCGCTCGAAGCGAGCGTGCGCTATCTGGCGGTCGACCTCGGCAATCGCGGCATTCGCGTCAATGCCATATCGGCCGGGCCGATCAAGACGCTTGCCGCTTCCGGCATCGGCGACTTCCGCTATATCCTCAAGTGGAACGAATACAACGCGCCTCTGAAGCGCACCGTTTCGATAGAGGAGGTCGGCAACTCGGCGCTCTATCTTCTCTCCGACCTGTCGAGCGGCGTCACCGGTGAGGTGCATCACGTCGATTCCGGCTATCATACGATCGGCATGAAGGCCGTCGACGCACCGGACATTTCCGTTCTGAAGGACTGACCGCCACGCGTCTGTTCGGCGGCGACTACAGCGCCGCGCGTCTTATTAGATGCGCAAAGGTCGCTGTGGCACTTTGAATTTCTGCATGTCTTTGTCCTTTAATCGAGGTCGATTAAAGGAGACATGCAGTAGGCCGTGTCCGGAGTGAACACTGTGCTCATCTACATGGTTCGCCACGGCCAAACGGATTGGAACGCCGAGGGTCGTCTCCAGGGGCAAAAGGACATTTCCCTCAACGAAACCGGTCGCCGGCAGGCGACCGGCAATGGTCTGGCTCTCGCGGCGAAGCTCGGGCGCGAGGCCGCCGCTTACGACTTCGTAAGCAGCCCACTCGGCCGCACCCGCGAGACCATGCAGCGTCTCAGGCAGGCGATGGGGCTCGATCCGCTTTCCTACCGTATCGATGAACGGCTGAAAGAGATCTCCTTCGGCGATTGGGAGGGCTATACGCTGCCGGAACTGAAGCGCCGCGTGCCGGAGCGGATCGCCGCGCGCCGCGTGGCCAAATGGGATTTCATCCCGCCCGGCCCGGAAGCCGAAAGTTACGAAATCCTCTCCTGGCGCGTCGGTGCCTGGCTGAAGGATGTGAGGAAGCCCACCGTCTGCGTCAGCCATGGCGGCGTCATTCGGGCGCTGTTCAAGCTGCTTGGGGAAATGGATGCCGACGAAGCGGCCGCGGCCGCGATCCCGCAGGACCGGCTCCTGAAAATCGCCGATGGCTCCATCCGCTGGCTTTGATCGGGTGCCATACCGCGACTACAGCGCCGCGCGGATATTACTGCTTCAAAGAGTTACAGCGACCTTTGGGCGTCTGAAAAGACGCGCGGCGCTGTAAGGCATAGACGGGTGCAAGTGGAGGATCACTGCACGATCTCGAGATCGTCGATCACGCGCTTGCCGTCGATCTCCGTGTAGAAGACAAGAACCTTGACGCCGGCCTTCAGCCCCTCGAAATTGAACTCCTCGGGTGCCTGGTAGCTCTTGCCGTCGTCGAGCGAGAGGCTCAATTGCTCCGTGTCGACGTTGGTGATCACCGCCTCGACATCTGCGCTTTCGGCCTGGGCGGAAAGCGGCGACAGCAAGCCTGCAGTAGCCAAGAGCGCGGCGATGACGAATCGCATCTTTCCCACCTTCTTCAATGATTCTGCGAACGTTCCTGCCATCCACGTTTGATCCCCGATTGTGGCAAAAGTAGCCATGTACCGTCGCTACAGCGCCGCGCGTCTTATTAGACGCGCAAAGGTCAGCAGATAATCCTGGTAAACCCATGAATATCTGCTTGGCCACCCATAGCGGAGAGTGAACGCGGCCTCGGCAAAATTCAAGCGAACCATATCGTGAACCCGTCTTGCTGCAGTCGTCTCCCCGGCTTTCCCACTGCAAATGAAGGAGCGCAGAGCTGCCGTCTCCGGCGCTCCGACGCTGAGACATGGCGGCGCGGCGATTTTGTCCTTAAATCGGTTCCGCTTTGGAGATTCATGCAGTAAGAGAAGGCGCGCGATTGTCGCGCGGTTTTTCGAGAGCGGGATGGAAGCCATTCCTGTCCGGCTCACGCTCAACATCCCGGTAGCCGTCATGTCGCACAATACCTTCGGTCATCTCTTTCGAGTCACCACCTGGGGCGAGAGCCACGGTCCGGCGCTTGGCTGCGTCGTCGACGGATGCCCGCCCGGGCTTCGCTTTATGCTCGCCGATATCCAGGCGTGGCTCGACAAGCGCAAGCCCGGCCAGTCCCGCTTCGTCACCCAGCGTCGCGAGGACGATCTCGTCAAGGTGCTGTCCGGCGTCATGCTCGATGATGACGGCGAGACGATGATTGCCACCGGCACGCCGATCTCGATGATGATCGAGAACACCGACCAGCGCTCCAAGGACTATTCAGAGATCGCCAAGCGCTATCGTCCGGGCCATGCAGATTACACTTATGACGTTAAGTACGGTATTCGCGACTATCGTGGCGGCGGCCGCTCTTCGGCGCGTGAGACCGCCGCCCGGGTAGCCGCCGGCGCCATTGCCCGCAAGGTCGTGCCGGGCCTCATCGTGCGCGGGGCTCTCGTCCAGATCGGCAAGCACAGGATCGACCGCGCCAATTGGGACTGGGCGGAAGTCGAGAACAATCCCTTTTTTTCGCCGGACCCGGCGATCGTTCCGGTCTGGGAAGACTATCTTGACGGAATCCGCAAGGCCGGTTCCTCGATCGGCGCCGTGGTCGAGGTGATCGCCGAGGGTGTACCCGCTGGCATCGGCGCGCCGATTTACGGCAAGCTCGACCAGGACATCGCCTCGAACCTGATGTCCATCAATGCGGTCAAGGGCGTGGAGATCGGCAACGGCTTCGCCGCCGCCGAGATCAGCGGCGAGGAGAATGCCGACGAGATGCGCATCGGCTCCGGCGGCGAGCCGGTCTTTCTCTCCAACAAAGCCGGCGGCATCCTCGGCGGCATTGCCACGGGACAGCCGGTCGTCGCCCGCTTCGCCATCAAGCCGACCTCTTCCATCCTGACCGAGCGCCGGTCGATCGACAGCGACGGCAATGAGGTCGATGTCCGCACCAAGGGCCGCCATGACCCATGCGTCGGGATAAGGGCGGTGCCGATCGGCGAAGCCATGCTTGCCTGCACGATCGCCGACCACTATCTGCGCGACCGGGGCCAGACCGGCCGGCTGAAGTAATATGCGGGAGAAAAAGCATGTCCTATGACCAGAAGCGTGTCGTCGACGCCATTCGCGCCTTCGAGGCCGGTGAGATCGTCGTCGTCACCGACGACGGCGGCCGCGAGAACGAAGGCGACCTGATCGTTGCGGCCGTTCACTGCACCCCGGAAAAAATGGCCTTCATCGTCCGCCACACCTCCGGAATCGTCTGCACGCCCATGCCGCGCGATGAAGCAAAGCGGCTCAATCTCAATGCGATGGTGGCCGAGAACGATTCTGCCCACACGACTGCATTTACGGTGTCCGTCGATTTCAGGCATGGAACAAGCACCGGCATTTCCGCCGACGACCGCACGCTGACGGTGCGCAACCTCGCCAATCCGAATATCGGAGCGAGCGATTTCGTGCGGCCGGGCCATGTCTTCCCTCTAGTGGCCCGCGAGGGCGGCGTGCTCATGCGCTCCGGCCATACCGAGGCGGCCGTCGATCTTTGCCGGCTCGCCAGCCTGCCGCCGGTCGGCGTTATCTGCGAACTCGTCAATGACGACGGCACCGTGATGCGCGGTCCGCAGGTGGAGGCCTTCGCCGAGACCCACGGCCTGAAACAGGTTTCGGTGGCCGATCTCATTGCCTACCGCCAGCGCAAGGAAACCCTGATCGAGAAGGGCAATTGCTTCGACATCGAAACGCCCTACGGCAAGGCGAGGGGCCATGCCTATTCTTTGCCCTGGGATCCGATGCAGCATCTCGCCGTCGTTTTCGGCGACATTCGCGACGGTGTCGACATTCCGGTTCGCCTCCATCTCGAAAATGTCGGATCGGATGTTTTCGGCAGCGATCGTCCGATCGACGAGGTCATGAAGCGCATCGCCGCGGAGGGCAGGGGCGTCATCGTCTATCTGCGCGAAGGTTCGGTCGGCGTCGGCGTTTCGCAGACCGCGCGCAAGGGCAAGCAAGAGCGTGAAGTGCACGAGGAAGCGCAGGCGCGAGAAAGCGAATGGCTGGAAATCGGCCTAGGCGCCCAAATTCTCAAGGATCTCGGCATCACCTCCATCCGCCTTCTTTCCTCCCGCGAGCGTCATTATGTCGGCCTCGAGGGTTTCGGCATCAATATCGCCGCGACCGAGATCCTTTGAAGTAGAGACGGTGCAATCGTGATCTTGCGATCGAAATAGGAACAGCCGCGCATCCAAGGGAGCGCGGCTTTCGATCCGGCGACTTCTGGCCGATCAGGGCAGCGCGTCGTATCCCTCGCCGAAGCCCTTGAGGTCGACCGGAATGCCGATTCCCTCTTCCGGGGACTGGAAGACGATGAAGGTCGCCGTCGCGCCGGCCCGGAACGTCTTCAGGAGTTCGTCCTCCAGCACGACTTCCGCATAGCAGCCATCGGTGAAACAGCGAACGAAATAGGCGCGGCCGATATCCTTGCCGTCGACATTGAGGCCGAGGCCGTTGGGCAGAAGCACACCGAGGGGAGCGAGAACGCGAAGGATCTTCGCCTTGCGGTCGGCCGTCTTCAGGACGACGACGGAGAGCCCGACCTCCGGCCGGTCTTCGGCGATGACGTTCTGCATCAGCGCACACTGTTCGCTCGAAGCGCCGGCAGGTTTGTCGCAGACGATCGACCATGCGCCGTGGTTCGACTTCACCGTTCCCGGTGTGCCGCCGGATTGCTGGGCCATGCTTGCTGTGGGGAAGGCGCAGGCGGCAATTCCGAGGGCGGCCAGAACGGGCAGCCGAGAGAAGAGGGACAGGCCCATGTAAACCTCAAAACGTCGAATCAATAGGGCTATTCTTGAAGCGCGGAGCAGCAAATGAAAAGCCCTGCGCACTACATTCCAGCGCCATATGGCCGAAATTGGGCCCAAATTTCCCGGAAAGACAAGTCCGAACTGCTTTGGGCGTGCCTCGCCACTGTGCGCCATATATAGAAGTGGAAACCATGCATATGCGACTGGGTCCACCGTCTGATGCATATGCCGGTGCGGCGGCCTGTGCGAAAAACCCCTCTTTGCGCAAAAATGCCGCACGAGGTTTCCTGGTCAGATGTTGCGGCGCTCACCAAACTGTGGTTTGAAGCGCTGCAGTATCGCAGGGATTCTGCGTTCCGGGTTTGATCCTGATCAAGCGCATTGGGGAGACGTCATTGTGAAAAATAAGGCCTATGCAGTTCTGGCAGCGCTTGCCTGTCTGCTCTTTGCTTCGAGCGCCTTTGCTGACAAGCCTGTCGACTGGCAGACCAGCTTTCAGCCGGCGGCGACGGGCATCATGGAAGCAATCACGTGGTTCGAACAATACACACTGTGGTTCATCATTCCGATTACGCTCCTGGTCCTCCTGCTGCTGATCATCGTCGTGGTCAAATTCCGCGAGGGCGCCAATCCGGTGCCGTCGAGGACCAGCCATAACACGCTGATTGAGGTGATCTGGACCGTCGGTCCGGTGATCGTGCTCCTGTTCCTCGCCGTTCCGTCCTTCCAGCTCCTGACGGCGCAGCTGACGCCGCCTGAGAATCCGGATCTGACCGTGAAGGCCACCGGTAACCAATGGTACTGGTCCTATGAATATGAAGTGGGCGAGAATCCGCTTTCCTTCGACAGCCTTCTCCTGAAGGATGAGGATCGTGCAGGCCTGGGCAAGGAAGACAAGGCCGCGTATCCGCGCCTTCTCGCCGTCGATAACGAGGTGGTCGTTCCGGTCGGCAAGACCGTCCGCGTCCTGGTTACGGCTGCCGACGTGATCCACGCCTTTGCCATGCCGGCTTTCGGCGTGAAGATCGATGCCGTACCTGGTCGCCTCAACGAAACCTGGTTCAAGGCTGACCGCGAAGGCCTCTATTACGGCCAGTGTTCCGAGCTCTGCGGCAAGGATCATGCCTATATGCCGATCGCCATCCGGGTTGTATCGCAGGACAATTACGACGCCTGGCTCGCTGCCGCCGCCACCAATCTCGGCGAGGCGAACAAGGCGCTCATGGCGTCCGTCGACGGCGCGGCCAAGGCCGTTGACGTCGCCGAAAACGCCGCACAGTAATCGGAAGGGGAGCTCGACCCATGGCTGGAACAGCCGTTCATCACGATCAACGGCATGATCATTCCGATCATGCCCATGCCGACCACGAACACAAGCCGCTGAGCTTCTTCCAGCGCTGGTTCCTCTCGACCAACCACAAGGACATCGGGACGCTCTACCTGATCTTCGCGATCATCGCCGGCATCATCGGCGGGACGCTGTCGGTGTTCATGCGTGCCGAGCTGCAGGAGCCCGGCATCCAGATATTCCACGGTCTGGCGCAGATGGTCTACGGTTTCGAGGGCGATGCTGCCATCGATGGCGGCAAGCACATGTTCAACGTGTTCACGACCGCGCATGCCCTGATCATGATCTTCTTCATGGTCATGCCCGCGCTCATCGGCGGCTTCGCCAACTGGATGGTGCCGATCATGATCGGGGCGCCGGACATGGCCTTCCCGCGCATGAACAACATCTCCTTCTGGTTGATCGTGCCGGCCTTCCTGCTGGTCCTGCTTTCGATGTTCGCCGAAGGCCCCGCAGGTGCCTATGGTGCGGGCGGCGGTTGGACGATCTATCCGCCATTCTCGACGTCGGGCATGCCGGGGCCGGCCATGGATCTTGCGATCCTCGGCCTGCATGTGGCCGGCGCTTCGTCGATCCTGGGTGCGATCAACTTCATCACGACCATCCTCAACATGCGTGCGCCGGGCATGACGCTGCACAAGATGCCGCTCTTTGCCTGGTCGGTGCTGATCACGGCATTCCTGCTGCTGCTCTCGCTGCCGGTTCTGGCAGGTGGCATCACCATGCTGCTCACGGACCGCAACTTCGGCACGACCTTCTTCGCGCCTGAGGGCGGTGGCGACCCGATCCTGTTCCAGCACCTGTTCTGGTTCTTCGGTCATCCGGAAGTGTACATCCTGATCCTGCCGGGCTTCGGCATCATCAGCCACATCATCTCGACCTTCTCGCGCAAGCCGATCTTCGGCTATCTCGGCATGGCCTATGCCATGGTGGCGATCGGCGCCGTCGGCTTCATCGTCTGGGCGCACCACATGTACACGGTCGGCATGTCGCTCGAGACGCAGCGCTATTTCGTCTTCGCGACCATGGTCATCGCCGTTCCGACGGGCGTGAAGATCTTCTCCTGGATCGCGACGATGTGGGGCGGCTCGATCCGCTTCTCGACGCCGATGGTCTGGGCGATCGGCTTCATCTTCCTCTTTACGGTCGGCGGTGTGACGGGCGTGCAACTCGCCAACGCCGGTCTCGATCGTTCGCTGCACGACACCTACTACGTGGTCGCTCACTTCCACTACGTGCTGTCGCTCGGCGCCGTTTTCGCGATCTTTGCGGCCTGGTACTACTGGTTCCCGAAGATGAGCGGCTACATGTATTCCGAGTTCATCGGCAAGCTGCATTTCTGGGTGATGTTCGTCGGCGTGAATCTGATCTTCTTCCCGCAGCACTTCCTCGGGCTTGCAGGCATGCCGCGCCGCTATGTCGACTATCCGGATGCCTTTGCCGGCTGGAACATGGTGTCCTCCTACGGATCCTATATCGCGGCCGTTGGCGTGCTGATCTTCCTCTACGGCGTCGCCGAAGCCTTCGCGAAGAAGCGCGTTGCGGGCGACAATCCGTGGGGCGCGGGTGCAAACACGCTGGAGTGGCAGCTGTCGTCGCCGCCGCCGTTCCATCAGTGGGAACAGCTCCCGCGGATCAAGTGACGGACAACGAACAGAAGCCGCCGGTATCGGCGGCTTCTCCCCGGCGGCTTGCCGGCACTATGTGGTTTTTGCGGCCGCGACAGGACCAGGGACAAGACATGGCGCTCATCAACAATCACGAAGCAGTCGGCATGGACGGTGCGCAGCGCCTGTCCGAAGCCTCTGCGCGGGATTATTTCGAGCTGCTGAAGCCGCGCGTCATGTCGCTGGTCATCTTTACGGCCTTTGTCGGCCTCGTCCTTGCGCCAGGACAAATCAATCCCATCATCGGTTTCATCGCAATTCTCTGCATTGCCGTGGGCGCCGGTGCCTCCGGCGCGCTGAACATGTGGTATGACGCCGATATAGACGCCGTCATGAGCCGCACCGCCAAGCGCCCAATTCCTGCCGGCAAGGTTCTGCCGCAGGAAGCGCTCGCCTTCGGCCTGACGCTTTCGGCATTTTCGGTGACGATCCTCGGTCTCGCCGTGAACTGGCTCGCAGCCGGATTGCTCGCTTTCACGATATTCTTCTACGTGGTCATCTACACGATGTGGCTGAAGCGCTCGACGCCGCAGAACATCGTTATCGGCGGTGCGGCCGGAGCTTTCCCGCCGATGATCGGTTGGGCCTGCGTCAGCGGCGGCGTGTCGGTCGAAAGCATCGTGCTCTTCCTCATCATCTTTCTCTGGACGCCGGCGCATTTCTGGGCCCTGGCTCTTTTCAAGATGGGCGATTACGAGGCCGTCGGCGTGCCGATGATGCCGAATGTCTGCGGCGAGGCGACGACCAAGAAGCAGATCGTCGTCTATGCGCTGCTGACGGCACTGAGTGGTGTCTGTCCCAGCTTGCTCGGCTTTGCGAGCCTTGGCTATGGGGCATTCGCGACGGCCATGGGGCTCGGCTTCATCTGGTACTCGCTTGGCGTTCTGCGCATGGAGAGTGACGATAAACGGATGGTGCCGGCCAAGAAGCTCTTCGCCTTCTCTATCATCTATCTCTTCGCGATTTTCTCGGCCCTGCTGGTCGACCATGTCGTCGTCGAGATGTGGCACATTGCCGGAGGTACGATCTGATGGAAACCGTCGAACTCAGCGCCGCCCAGAAGAAGTCCCGCCGTAGCCGAAACATGGCTCTAGGCCTGGTTCTGGCCGGACTGGTCGCGCTTTTCTACGTCGTGACGCTGATCAAGTTCGGCGGCGGCGTGGTCCATTGAGGAGCGGCTCATGACGGATACTCCGCGCAAGGGCCCGAAGGACCGAGCGAATGCCGCCATCGTCGGCGCGTGCCTCGCCTTTGTCGTCGGCATGGTCGGCATGGCTTACGCGGCTGTACCGCTCTACAACATGTTCTGCCGCGTAACCGGCTATAACGGCACTACGCAGCGGGTCGAACAGGCCTCCGACGTTATTCTCGACCGGAAGATAAGGGTGACCTTCGATGCCAATGTCGCGCCGGGTCTGCCCTGGGAGTTCAAACCGGTCCAGCGTCACGTCGACCTTCGGATCGGCGAGACGGTCCAGATAAATTACCGCGCCAAGAACCTGTCGTCGAAGCCGACCACCGGGCAGGCGACATTCAACGTCACGCCGATGGAAGCCGGAGCCTATTTCAACAAGCTCGAATGCTTCTGCTTTACCGAGACGACGTTGCAGCCCGGCGAGGAAATGGAAATGCCGGTCGTCTTCTTCGTCGATCCGGAAATCGTGAAGCCGGTCGAGACGAAAGACGTCAAGACCTTGACGCTGTCCTACACCTTCTACGCGCGCGAGCCGTCCGAGCCCGTCGCGGCGGTGAAGGCGAAGGAAGCGCAGGATCAGAACAAACTTTGACATGCGGTCCATTTCGGCTATGCCGGGCGGGCTAAAAGAGAGGACTATCGGGGATTACTGACATGGCCGGTGCGCATCAGAAGAATCACGACTATCACATCATCGATCCGAGCCCGTGGCCGCTGCTTGCCTCCATTGGCGCCTTCATCCTGGCTTTGGGCGGCATCGGCTACATGCGCTATCTTTCCGGCGGCTCTTTCAAGATCTTTGGACTGGAGCTTGCCAATCCGTGGATATTCCTGATCGGCCTCGCCATCATTCTATACACCATGTTCGGCTGGTGGTCGGACACGATCAAGGAAGGGCGTGAGGGGCACCACACCCGCGTCGTCTCGCTGCATCTGCGTTACGGCATGATCATGTTCATCGCTTCGGAAGTGATGTTCTTCGCCGCCTGGTTCTGGGCCTTCTTCGATGCGAGCCTTTTCCCGGGCGAAGCGATTCAGGCGGCGCGCGCGCAGTATACCGGAGGGGTCTGGCCGCCGCAGGGCATCGAGGTTCTCGATCCCTGGCACCTGCCGCTCTACAATACGGTCATCCTGCTGCTGTCCGGCACGACCGTGACATGGGCTCATCATGCTCTGCTGCACAACGACCGCAAGGGCCTCATCTACGGCCTGGTCTTGACGGTACTGCTTGGCGTGCTCTTCTCCTTCGTGCAGGGTTACGAATACGCCCATGCGCCGTTCGCCTTCAAGGACTCGATCTATGGCGCAACCTTCTTCATGGCGACCGGCTTCCACGGTTTCCACGTCCTAGTCGGCACGATCTTCCTGCTGGTCTGCCTGTTCCGCGCCCTTGCGGGCGGCTTTACTCCGCAGCATCACTTCGGCTTCGAGGCTGCCGCCTGGTACTGGCATTTCGTTGACGTGGTTTGGCTGTTCCTCTTCTTCTCCATTTACATCTGGGGTGGCTGGGGCGCGCCGATCGCTCACGGCTAAGACGGATCTCTCGTGATGATGACGGGCGGTTGCGGCAACGCAGCCGCCCTTTCTGCTCGACAGCGATTGTGACGATGCGGACTATCCGACTATGGCTTCGTCGCCGTCGCGTCGCCATTCTTATCAAGGCTTTCGTCGCACGCTGTGGAAACGGCGAAGAGGGTCTGGAGCCGCCCGGCCGGAACACGGAGGCTGCCGTCGCAAGCGGCGTCGATCCGGGGACAGACCAGGGTCATCGGCCAACCGGATTGCTTCGGCTGGCTGGCGCTTTTGACGCAGATGTTCGATTGGACGGCGGGCTGTATAGCCGTTACCGTTACAAAGGTGAACGAGATCGGCGATATGCTTTCCGACAATCCGGCGAATGAGATCAATCGATGAATGACGACAAGGCCCTCTTTCCGCCGGTGGACCCGGTCATCACCGGTATCAAGGGACTTTGCCCGCGCTGCGGCCAGGGGCGCCTTTTCGACGGCTTCCTGAAGGTTCGGCCGTCATGCACCGCTTGCGATCTCGACTACCGTTTCGCGGATGCGGGAGACGGCCCCGTGGTCTTCGTCATCCTGATCGTCGGCTTCCTTGTCGTCGGGGCCGCGCTCTGGATGGAGGTGAACGTCAATCCGCCCTTGTGGCTGCACTTCCTGCTTTGGGTCCCGCTGGCGACGGTCTTGAGCCTGGCGCTCACGCGGATACTCAAAGGCGTGCTGATCAATCTCCAATACCGCAACAATGCACGTCCGGGTGAGATCGATCGTGGCTGACGCGCGCAAGCCCGCGCCGGGCAGCCGTCTTCGGCTCCTTGCAGCCCTTGTTCTCACTGGTCTCGCCTTCGCCGTCCTGATCGGGCTCGGTACCTGGCAGATGCAGCGGCTGGAGTGGAAGGAGGGGCTGATCGCCGCGATTGCCGAACGGCGGGCTGCGCGGCCCTTGTCGCTCGGCGAAATCGAGGCCATGGCAGAGGAAGGCACCGATATCGACTACCGCGCCGTGAGTGTTACGGGGGTCTTCGACCATGGCAGGGAGCGCCATTTCTTCGCCACCCATCAAGGTCGTACCGGCTACCACGTCTTCACGCCGCTGATGTTGGGGGACGGTCGCGCGCTGTTCGTCAATCGCGGTTTCGTGCCCTTCGAGAAAAAAGACGCTTCGACCCGTTCGGAGGGCCAGCTTTCCGGAACCGTGACCATCACCGGCCTGGCACGGCCGAAGCTCGCCGAGAAGCCGTCTTCGCTCGTGCCCGACAACGACATCGCTAAGAACATCTTCTATTGGAAGGACCTCGACGCGATGGCGGCGTCTGCGGGCATCACCGCCGATCACGTCCTGCCTTTCTTCGTCGACGTGGACGCGTCGCAGAATCCGGGCGGCCTGCCGATCGGCGGCGTAACGCAATTCGACCTGCCGAACAATCATCTGCAATATGCGCTCACCTGGTACGGCCTTGCCGCGGCGCTCGTCGGCGTCACGGGAGCCTTTCTCTACCGGCGGAAGCGAGGTGGGCGTCTGGAGCATTGAAATTGCAGGCGCTACTCTGGACGAAACCCCAGGGCAGGGCGGTCTCGCGGACGACGCCGGAACGGTCGAGGTGAACCGTTTTTCGCCTTCAAGCTGGAGGTCTTCTTTCTTGTGTGTGCGGCCGTTGCCGCTATATATGGCGCATGGCCGGTCAAGCCCCGCATCTTTCTCGTGGGGTGGACCGGCGATGCTTGCGCTCCTGTTCCTTCCACCGGCGTCCTGATCCATGGCCTCATCCACGGCAGCAAAATCCCCGATCACCATTCGTCTCTGCGGACCGCGCGGCTTCTGCGCCGGTGTCGACCGGGCGATCCAGATCGTCGTGCTAGCGCTCAAGGAATTCGGTGCCCCAGTCTATGTTCGGCACGAGATCGTACACAATCGCTATGTCGTCGAGGGGCTCGAAGCCAAGGGTGCGATTTTCGTCGAAGAGCTTGACGAGATCCCGCCGGAACATCGTAAGCAGCCGGTCGTCTTCTCCGCCCATGGGGTGCCGAAATCGGTGCCGGCCGAAGCCGACCTGCGCAACCTCTTTTATCTCGATGCCACCTGCCCGCTGGTCTCGAAGGTGCACAAGCAGGCGATGCGCCACCATCGTCAGGGGCGGCACGTCGTGCTGATCGGGCACGCCGGTCATCCCGAAGTCATCGGCACCATGGGGCAATTGCCGGAAGGCGCCGTCTCCCTTGTCGAGACGGTAGAAGATGCGGAAGCCTATGAGCCGTCGGACCCGGACAATCTAGGCTTTGTCACGCAGACGACGCTCTCGGTCGACGATACCGCCGGGGTGATCAAGCGACTGACTGAGCGCTTCCCGAGACTGACGGCACCGGCCGCCGATTCGATCTGCTATGCCACGACGAACCGCCAGGAGGCCGTCAAGCAGGCGGCGCCCGGCTGCGACCTGTTCCTGATTGTCGGTGCGCCGAATTCGTCGAATTCCAAGCGCCTCGTCGAAGTGGCGTTGAGAGCGGGGGCGAGGCAAGCCGTCCTCGTTCAGCGCGCCGCGGAAATCGACTGGGACCGGCTCGGTGAGATCTCCACGGTTGGTCTGTCGGCCGGTGCCTCGGCGCCGGAAGTGATCGTCAACGAGATCATCGAAGCGTTCCGCGCGCGCTATGACGCGACGGTCGAGCTCGCCGATACGGTCGAGGAACACGAGAACTTCCTCGTCAACCGCGAACTGCGCCATGTCGAACTGACGGCCGCGGACATGGCCTTCGTCAATGGCGAGTGAACCGGTGGGACGAACCCTTCTAATGTGCATCGCTGGAAAGTAGCAAGCCTTGGCAGTTTACACCGATATCGCGGAAGACGACTTGACCTGCTTCCTTGCGGCCTACGACGTGGGCTCGCTGACCTCCTACAAAGGCATTGCCGAGGGGGTGGAGAACTCGAACTTTCTCCTTCACACCACCAAGGGCTC
Organism: Ensifer sp. LCM 4579; assembly: GCF_001854885.1. GTDB lineage: Bacteria > Pseudomonadota > Alphaproteobacteria > Rhizobiales > Rhizobiaceae > Sinorhizobium. The sequence goes on from NZ_MDDV01000002.1 coordinate 250,161, forward strand.
CTTTATTCTCACGCTCTATGAAAAGCGGGTGAATGCGGACGACCTTCCGTTTTTTCTGGGGCTGATGCACCATCTTGCGGAGCGGGGGCTTTCCTGCCCGCTTCCCCTGCCGCGCACCGATGGCGCACTCCTGGGGACGCTATCCGGCCGGCCAGCCGCCGTGATTTCCTTTCTCGAAGGCATGTGGCTCAGAAAGCCCGAGGCGCAGCATTGCCGAGAAGTGGGGCGTGCGCTGGCCGCGATGCACAAGGCCGGAGAGGGATTCCCATTGGAGCGCGCAAACGCGCTGTCCGTGGAAGGTTGGCGCCCGCTTTGGCAGAATTCCGAGGCGCGTGCCGACGAGGTGCAAGCCGGATTGCGGGAGGAAATCGCGGCGGAGCTCGCCTATCTCGAAGAGCACTGGCCGAAGCGTCTGCCGGAGGGCGTGATTCACGCGGACCTCTTCCCCGATAATGTCTTCTTTCTCGGAGACCGTCTTTCAGGCCTCATCGACTTCTACTTCGCCTGCAATGACTTTCTCGCCTACGACATCGCGGTCTGCCTGAACTCCTGGTGTTTCGAGAAGGACGGATCCTACAACATCACCAAGGGGATGGCGCTGCTTTCGGGTTACGAGAGCGTGCGCAAACTCATGACGGAAGAGCTTGTTGCGCTGCCGCTGCTCGCACGCGGCGCGGCACTGCGCTTCTTCCTGACGCGGCTCTATGACTGGCTGACGACGCCAACTGGCGCGCTGGTTGTCAAGAAGGATCCGCTTGAATATCTGACGAAGCTCCGCTTCCACCGCGCCGTGGTCTCGAGCGCCGAATACGGCTTGAGACGCGAAGGGGCCTCGGCATGAAGCACGTCGATATTTTCACCGACGGCGCCTGTTCGGGAAATCCCGGCCCGGGCGGGTGGGGCGCGATCTTGCGGTATGGCGAAGTTGAAAAGGAGATGTCCGGCGGCGCGGCCGAGACGACCAATAACCGCATGGAATTGATGGCGGCGATTTCGGCGCTGAATGCCCTTAAGCAGCCCTGCGAAGTCGACCTTCACACCGATAGCAAATATGTGATGGACGGCATCTCCAAATGGATCCACGGCTGGAAGCGCAATGGTTGGAAGACCGGCGACAGGAAGCCGGTGAAAAACGGCGAGCTGTGGCAGGCGCTCGACGAAGCGAGGGGCCGCCATCAGGTGACCTGGCACTGGGTCAAGGGCCATGCCGGACACCCGGAGAACGAACGCGCCGACGAACTGGCGCGCATGGGCATGGAGCCGTTCAAGAAAACGCGGCGCTCCGATGCGATGCCGTCGGACAACTCGGGCTACTGACCCGCCGAAGCCAGGCCGCAAAACACGAAATACCAGTCGGAATTTGCCTTTGCCCCAAGCCCTCTCCCACAGGCGCGGAGAGGGATCGTGACTTGCCGCGCGTCCCTTTGAAAGTGCCGGTCCACCCTCCGCAGTTGCTGCGGAGGACGGGCAGGCGGATCAACGGCAGCTCTTATGAATGGCAGCTTTGCGTATCGGAAGACGCCACATTCGTTCACGGAGCGTCGAGTTGCTCCAGCATTGTGGCGGCCCCGGAAACGATTGCCTGACTGGGGGCATCCTCGACATTGAGGTTCTTGACGACGCCATCCTCCACAAGCATCGAGTAGCGCTTGGAGCGAATGCCGAGCGTGCCGGCGGAAAGGTCGATCTCCATGCCGAGCGCCTTGGTGAAGGCGGCGTTCCAGTCGGACAGGAAATGGATCTTGCCCATGCCGCCGGTCGCCGTTGCCCAGGCGCCCATCACATGCAGGTCGTTGACCGACACAACGGCGATGTCGTCGACGCCACGGGCGAGGATCGCGTCGCGGTGCTCAAGGTAGCCAGGGAGATGGTTGAGCGAGCACGTCGGCGTGAAGGCGCCCGGAACGGCAAAAAGAACGACGCGCTTACCCCTGAACAGATCGTCGGTGGTCACCTCCACCGGGCCGTCCGCGGTCTTTTCCTTGAAGGTTGCGGTGGGCAGTTTGTCTCCGACGGCGATGGTCACGGTTCTCTCCTCGTTTGGTGTCGCCTCGGGCAGGGCACGCGGGGACTACAGCGCTGCGCGTCTTTTAGACGCGCAAAGGTCGCTGTAGCACTTTGAATTGCTGCATGTCTCCTTTAATCGAGGTCGATCAAAGGAGACAGTGAATGCGCGCCACCCGAAACTGTGCGGCGGTTTTGGGGCAACGATATGCTCACGACGCCGACCTACAGGCATTTTGCTGCCAGGTGGAATCACCTGAAATCGCACGGCTCGCTCCTTTGCTTGGGGACCGCCTCAGTCAAGGGCAAGGGTCGATTCCATGCTGCGACCGCCGGCGCGGACCGTGAGCGTGATCGCCTTACCGGCGAGATCACGGTCCTTGGCAAAGCGCTTCACCGGGACCTCCACGTGGCGAATGATGCCTGAACTGCCAGCGATGTTCGGCTGACCGAAGTAGAACCCGGGGGGACCCGCGAGAAAGAGATCGGGGTCACCGCTAACTGCCTCTTCCGGCAGCCGGAGATCGAAGCGGATCAGCTCCGCCCTCGCGTCGAACTGCGCCCCGTCCACGCGGAAATCCTCAGAGGGCGGCTCAGGCAGCATCGTCAGCGCCTTTTCGATACGGGCACCGTCGAGGGGGTTGTCGAACTCCCCGCTCTTGACCGTGAGTTCCAGGGTTCCCTGGACCGGGATACAGATATTCTCGCACACGCCGAGGAAGATGGATGCCCGGATCCTCACGTCCTTTCGATCGCCTCGGCGTTTCAGCTGCAGCGGAAATGCGACGGGCGCATCGTAGGCAGCATAGCGATCAGCTCCTTCACCGAACGACTTCGGCGCTGGAAAGCGCATCGCCTCGAGCACGGCGTCTCCTCCCTGATCAAGCGTGATCTGCGGTGGGATTCCGCTTGCGCCGGGCTCGCGCCAATAGGTCTTCCAGCCGGGCTCGAGTTTGATCTCCAGGATGGCGGGAATGGAGCCGTCCGGCTCGGGCTGCAAGGCGACCAGGCGGATCGCTCCGCCCTCAGCCCTGATCCATTCGCTCGAGGCGGCGTGAGAACCTCCCGCCAGCAAAGACGTAAGAGCCAGGGTTGCCGCCGCAATCTGTCGGCGCATTTTGACGCGTGTCGTGCGTTTGCTCATGAGCGTAGCAGTAGCGCCTTTCTCGCCTGCGCTCCAGCGGCGCCAGCGCGCGTGACCGATCATAATTGCTTGAACGCCCGCACATCTTCTTGCGTGTCGGTCGACGGCCGCTGCGAAAAGGCGCGAATTCGAGTTGGCTTGGCCGAAATGCGCAGGGCTAACCGTCGTACGTGCATATTTCGGCGGCCGCCACGTAGAGACGCTTTTCATTTCGTGGCGAATTGATAGGCTATCTTCATTATGGCGACGAAGGTATTGGGCAACACGCGCGAACGCGGATTCCTTGACGGTCAATTCCTGATCGCCATGCCCGGCATGTTCGACTCCAATTTTGCCCGCACGGTCATCTTCGTCTGCGCCCATTCCGAGGACGGGGCGATGGGTTTCGTTCTGAATCGGCCGCAACGCCTGACCTTCCCGGACGTTCTGCTGCACCTGCAGCTTCTCGATCCGGACGAAGCCATCCGGCTTCCCACGGCGGCGCGCGAATTCCAGATCCAAGCCGGCGGTCCCGTGGAGACGGGGCGCGGCTTCGTGCTGCACTCGGATGATTATTTGAGCGATTCTAGCATTCCCGTCAGCGACGACATTTGCCTGACGGCGACCCTCGACATCGTCAAGGCGATTTCCCGTGGTGAAGGGCCTCTCAGGGCGACCATGCTGCTCGGCTATGCCGGCTGGGGCCCCGGGCAGCTCGAAAACGAAATCACCCAAAATGGATGGCTCACCTGCCCTGCGCGCGAAGAACTCATCTTCAGCCGCGACCTGGAAGAAAAATACGACAAGGCGCTTGCGCTGATGGGCATTTCTCCCGCCATGCTCTCGCCGGACGCGGGTCACGCCTGATCAGGGCGCCCCCTCCCTCTCAACCTGTACCGAAATTGACCGATTGCGCCGGAGGCCGCAAGCGCCCGGTCGTTCGGGTGGGCCGTCTGCCGGCCGGTCCCACGCAAGCGGTCAATTTCGGTACAGGTTGGTATCAGGCCCGCTTCATGAGTGGAAACCGCTCCTTCAGCAGCCGCAGGGTTGAATCTGATCCAATCGGCGGACCGAAGAGGAAGCTCTGACCATAATCGCAGCCCATCTGCGCGAGCTGGACCGCGTCTTCCTCGGATGCGATTCCCTCGGCGACCACCTGCATGTCGAGGTCGCGTGCCATGGCGATGACGGAGCGCAGCACGACGGCGCGCTTGTCGCTCGGATCACGCACCAGCGCCTTGTCGATCTTGATCGTTTCGAAAGGGAAGCGGGTGAGATAGGACAGGGAGGAGTGCCCCGTGCCGAAATCGTCGAGCGCCAGGCGCAAGCCCGCTTCCTTCAGCTTCTCGAGTACGAGCCGCGCCTGTTCCGGGTTTTCCATCACCAGCGATTCGGTCAGCTCCATCTTGATTTGGGCGGGGTCGCAGCGGTTCTTGGTGAGCAGCGCACGCACGTCCTCATAGAGTTCGTTGTTCAAGAGCTGCGCACTCGATAGGTTGACCGAGACGAAGATCGGCAGATCACCGGTTTGCGTCTGCCATTCGGAGAGATCGCTTGTTGCCCTGTCGAAGGCGAACATGCCGAGCTGGTTGATGATGTCGGAGTTCTCGGCGATCGGGATGAATTCCGTCGGCGAGATGTTGCCGCGCTTCGGGTGATCCCACCTCATGAGCGCCTCGAAGCCGGCGATCTCGGCATCGCTCAGGCGCACGATCGGCTGGTAGACGAGCGAAAGCTCCTTGCGCTCGATCGCCCGTTTCAGGTCCGCTTCGAGCTGCAGGCGATCCGATCCGGAGGTGCGGAAGGATGGGCGGAACGGTTCGACGCGGTTTCCACCCTCCTTCTTGGCACGGAACATTGCGAGTTCCGCATCATCGAGCAGGCCCGGCGCACTCTGCTCCTGGTCGAGCCAGGAGACGAGACCGATCGACGCGGTGAGATTGATTTCGCGATTGCCGTAGTTGAGCGGAACCATGATCGCTTTGCTGACGGCGTCGGCGAAGTCGGCGATCTTCGTCGGATCGCGCTCGGACATGAGGATAAGGCCGAACTGATCGCCGCCGAGGCGCGCCAGCGTATCCTGGGGGCGCAACAGCCGCCGCAGCCGCCGCGTCAGCGCGATCAGGACGTTGTCGCCGGCGGCGATACCGAGCAGTTCGTTGACCTGTTTGTAGCGGTCGATGTCGATGGCGAGCACCGTCGGCCGTGTTGCATTCGTCCCGTCGGACATCAGCAAGATCGCCTGCAGGCGGTCGAGGAACACCTGCCTGTTCGGCAGACCGGTCAGATTGTCGAGAAGCGCGTTGTGCAGGAGACGTTCGACCGAGTTACGCTGTTCTGTAATGTCGACGATGGTGCCGACGCAGCGGATGATCTCACCATTGGCACCGAGCACCGGCCGCGCGCGGATCGACAGCCAGTGATAATGACCGTCCTCGGCGCGCACGCGGAACTCGTGGTTCAGACGCCCCCGCCGATGCTCCAGCAGAACATCAAGGGTCGCGCGGAAGCGGTCGCGGTCATCCGGGTGCAGCCGCGGCACCCAGTTGCGCACCGGCCCGTTCATCGTTCCAAGGGAAAGCCCGAGCTGGTGCGAGATATCGGGGAGGGTGATGACGCGGTCGCGCGCCACGTCCCAGTCCCAGACGGTATCGCCCGAACCGGTCAGCGCCAGAGCCTGGCGTTCGAGGTCTGAGAAGAGGCCCTGCTGGTAGGCGCCGCCGGAAAAGGCGTGCTGCATGACCGTGAAGCCGATCAATAGCACGATCAGCACGAGGCCGCCGCCAAGCGCCGGCTGTACGATATCGTTGGCGAGTTGCCCCGTCACGGCAAGCCACGCTCCGAAGAGCCAGACGAGGATCAGCAGCCATGCGGGAACGAGAAGGATGGCACGGTCGTAACGATTGAAGCCGAGATAGGCGATGAGCACAATGCCCGCCGTTGCCGTCAGCGCGAAGGAGAGGCGCGCGATGCCCGCGGCGATCGCCGGATCGTAGATGGCAACGCCGAAGAGCAGCGCCAGGCCGAGTATCCAGGCGAGCGTCGCATAGCCGAGATGCTGATGCCAGCGGTTGAGGTTGAGATAGGTGAAAAGAAAGATCACCAGACCGGCCGCCAGGAAGACTTCGGTTCCGGCGCGCCATATGCGTTCGTCATCCGCCGTCATGCTGATCAGCTTGGACAGGAAGCCGAAGTCGACGCAGATATAGGCGAGCACCGCCCAGGCAAGCGCCGCCGTTGCCGGCAGCATCGAGGTGCCCTTGACGACGAACAGAATGGTCAGGAACACCGCCAAGAGGCCGGCAATGCCGAGTACGATGCCGCGATAGAGCGTGAAGGCGTTGACCGTGTCCTTGTAGGCCTCGGGTTGCCACAGATATATCTGCGGCAGATCGGGCGTCGCCAGTTCGGCCACGAAGGTGACGACCGCACCGGGATTGAGGGTGATCCGGAAGACGTCGGCTTCTTCGCTCGGCTGCCGGTCGAGCGAGAAGCCCTCGCTCGGCGTGATCGAGAGAATGCGCCGGGAACCGAGGTCGGGCCAGAACAGCTTGGAATTGACCAGGCGAAAATGCGGTGCGACGATTACCCGTTCGAGCTGCTCCTCCGACACATTGGCCAGCGCGAAGACGGCCCAGTCGCCCTGATGGTTCTCCGTACTCGAGCGCACTTCGATGCGGCGCACGATACCATCCGTGCCCGGAGCCGTGGAAACCTGGAACGCTTCTCCATGACCGCTATAGATTTCCGTCGTGGCGGTGAGATCGAGTGCAGTGTCCTCGCGCGAGATCTTCACCGGTTCGAGCGCATGCGCGACGCCGCCGGCAAGGCTGAGGACGAAGACGGCAAGTGCGACCAGAAACGCTGCCAGCCTTGCGGCTGGCCATGCGAACGGCTTCAAGGTCAGGGGCATCAAAGGGGCATGTTCCTGTTCGGTACGGCATCCGTGGCGAGCCGCGAAAACATCAGGTGATCCCGCCACTGCCCGTTTATCTTCAAGTACTGTCTCAAGTAGCCTTCACGCTCAAAGCCGACCTTTTCAAGGAGACGGATGCTCCGCGCGTTTTCCGGAATACAGGCTGCCTCGATACGGTGCAACTCAAGCGTCGAAAAGATATAGGGGATTGTCAGCTTCAGTGCGCCGCACATGTGGCCGTGACCGGCATATTTCTGGCCCATCCAGTAGCCGATCATGCAATTCTGAGCTGCCCCCCGGCGGATGTGACCGATGGTGAGGCCGCCGAGCAGGGTTTCATCGGATTTACGGAAAAGCAACAACGGCACGGCCTGGCCGGATGCATATTCCTGTTCGTTGCGGTTGACGCGGTTGCGAAACGCGCTTTCCGTCATCTCGTCGGCGCGCCAGCTCGGCTCCCAAGGCTCCAGGAAAGTGCGGCTGTCGCTGCGCAACCGGTACCATTGCCGATAATCGGAATAGCGGGGCAGGCGCAGCAGGTAATGCTCGTTGGCGATCTCGACCGTCTCGGGCTGCCGCGACAGGAACCGAAAAACCGATCGTGCCATATATGCCTCCGCGCCAAGCTCACGAGCCGGGCAATGACAAAAGCAAATGCCGTCTCATTTCGAAACGTCGCACAAGTTTACGTCCAAATCGAATCCGATTTTAGAAATTGTGCAAGAAAATCACGGTGTACGGCCGCCGACGGCATCAGCCGCAGCGGCAGCAGCCTGCGTCAGCCCGCCATGGCCTTTACCGCGGCCGGCTTCGCGCTCAACGAGGAGAGGAGATCGTTCATCGATGCGAGGTGGTCGAGAGGGCCGATCGCCGAAAGCGTGGGCACGGTGTCGAAGAAAAGCCGACCGGCGAGATCCGTCAGGCGCTCGATCGTGATGCCGGACAGACGCTCCATGAGTTCGTCATTCGGAATGGGCCGCCCATAGAGCATCATCTGCCGGGCAATCTGGCCGGCCCGGGCTGCGGGGCTCTCCTGACCCATCAATAATTGTGCCCGGATCTGCGCGCGAGCGCGCTCGATCTCCTGCTGTTCGATGTTCGTCGAAGATTTCCGCAACTCCTCGACTATGACCGGCATCAGTTCGGGCAGGTTTTCGCCACCGGTCGCGGCATGGATGCCGAAGATACCGGTATCGGAAAAGCCCCAATGGAAGGCATAGACGGAATAACAGAGGCCGCGATGCTCGCGCACTTCCTGGAAGAGGCGTGACGACATGCCGCCGCCAAGGATATTGGCGAGGATCTGAGAGCAATAGAAGTCGCGAGCATGATAGGCCCTGCCTTCGAAGCCGAGCAGGATCTGCGCGTCCATGAGGTCACGGGTTTCGCGACTGTCGCCGCCGGTATAGCGGGCCGTATCCAGCACGGGAGATGCAAGCGGCGAGGCGGGCAAGGTGGAGAAACGCTCCTCCACCTGACGCACGATCGTATCGTGGTCGATGGCGCCGGCGGCGACGATAAAGGTCCGGTCGGTTGTGTAGTTGCGGCCGAGATAGTGGCGAATCTGGTCGGGAGTAAACGACATCACCGTTTCCGGCGTCCCGAGGATCGGCCGGCCGACCGTCTGATCGCGATAGGCCGTCTCGGCAAAGCGGTCGAACACCACGTCGTCCGGCGTGTCGTCGGCAGCGCCGATCTCCTGCAGGATCACGTGCTTCTCGCGGCGGAGCTCGTCCTCCTCGAAAGTCGATTCCGTCAGGATATCCGCCAGGATGTCGATCGCCAGCGGCACGTGGTCCTTGAGCACGCGCGCATAATAGGAGGTCGTCTCGGTGGAGGTGGCGGCGTTGACCTCGCCGCCGACATTCTCGATCTCTTCGGCGATCTGGCGGGCGCTGCGCCGACTCGTGCCCTTGAAAGCCATGTGCTCCAGCAAATGCGCAATGCCGTGTTCCTCCACGGTCTCATTGCGCGAACCGGACTTGATCCAGACGCCGAGCGCCACGCTCTCGAGATGCGGCATTTGCTCGGTAACCACGGTCAGCCCGGAAGGCAGCCGGGTGCACTCAACTTTCATCATCCGCTTCTTTCGTTCTAATCCCGAACGCGCGTGCGCTCGCCGATGAAGGTTTCGACGATCTTCAGTTCCGGATCGAGAATATCGAAACGCTCCGCCCTAGTCATGAGATCAGCAAGCCACGACGGAAGCGCCGGGTCAATACCGCTGGCCGATTTTACCGCGTCGGGAAATTTGGCCGGGTGGGCGGTCGCAAGCGTCACCATCGGTGCTTGAGGCTTCTCGTGCCCGACCGCAACAAAAGCGCCGATTGCCGTATGCGGATCAAGGAGATAGCCGGTCTCCTCATAGGTTTTTCGGATCGTCTCCGACACCTCTTTTTCCGAGGCGCTGCCAGCGCGGAATTCCTTGCGGATTTTTTTCAGCGCTCCCTCGCTGATCGCGAACGACCCGGACTGGTTGAGCCCTGCCATCGCCGCGCGCACCGCAGCCGGATCCCGATCATGGGTTTCGAACAGGAGCCGCTCGAAATTGGAGGAGATCTGAATGTCCATCGACGGGGACGTCGTGGCCTTCACCTCGCGCATTTCATAGCGGCCGGTCTTCAGAGTGCGTGCAAGTATGTCGTTCTCATTGGTGGCGATGATCAGCTTGTCGATCGGCAGGCCCATGCGCTTTGCGACATAGCCCGCGAAAATATCGCCGAAATTGCCGGTCGGCACAGTGAACGAAATCTTCCGATCCGGGCCGCCGAGCGTGATCGCGGTCGTGAAATAGTAGACGATCTGCGCCATGATGCGCGCCCAGTTGATCGAGTTGACGCCGGAAAGCTTCACCCGGTCGCGAAAGGTCTCGTCGTTGAACATGGCTTTGACGAGGTTCTGGCAGTCGTCGAAATTGCCGTTGACGGCGATCGCATGAACATTGCCGGCGGTCGCAGTGGTCATCTGCCTCTGCTGCACCGGCGACACCTTGCCGTGCGGGAAGAGAATGAAAATATCGGTGCGCTCGCGGCCGGCAAAGGCGTCGATCGCGGCTCCGCCGGTGTCGCCCGAGGTCGCGCCGACGATCGTCGCGCGTTCGCCCCGCTCGGCAAGCACATGATCCATCAGCCGCGCCAGCAACTGCATGGCGACATCCTTGAAGGCGAGCGTCGAGCCATGGAAGAGTTCCACCACGAAGGAGTTCGGGCCGGTCTGGACCAGGGGTGCCACCGCCGGGTGGCGGAAGGTGGCGTAAGCCTCGTCGATCATTTCGCGGAACGTCGCGGCCGGGATCTCGCCATTGGTGAAGGGGTGCAGCACGGCGAATGCGATGTCCTGGTAGGACTTGCCGCGCAGCCCCCGGATTTCTTTCTTCGAAAAGCTCGGCCACTCCTTCGGAAGATAAAGGCCGCCGTCGCGGGCGAGTCCCGCCAAAAGCGCATCGCAGAATCCGAGCGGGGCCGCTTCTCCGCGCGTCGATATGTACTTCACCGTCTTCATTCCTTCGTCACCCATATCCCGTGGCTGGAGTGCAATCGGGCGACCGGCCCGCGCACTCATCTCGATCCGCCTCTCGCGCCGCACCCTTCAAGAGGCGCATAACATCGGTTGCAGCAAGCAGGCATTGTGGAGTTCTTGAGAGACGCCCGCCCCCGCCGCCCTTTTTGCGTCAGTCCCCCGAAAATCGCGCGGCCATTCTTGTTACCATGGCAATTTCGCGCCCTTTTCGGAATTTTCGGTTCAACAGGGCCGCCCCGTCGATTTTTCGATTTCGCGCTGCTATAGACGATGCCCGAAGGCCGTGAAAGGCCTCTGCCGATCGTAATCGCACCGGAAGCGGCGGTCCCGCATGATTTCGGTTCGAGCATCGCAACGGGCCGCGACGACTACGGCTGTTTCAGGCTGCGGTCATGGCGTTCCCGAGAATTTTGAACTGGTTCTGAAGAGGTTGTGCAACGTGTCTGCCAATGTGTCTCGCCATCTTCTCGCAATGTCCGTCCTGCTGGCCGTCGCCGGCTGTAACAAGACGCAAACGGGAGGGGCAATCGAAGCAGGCGGCAGCGCGAGTGCGCCGACCCCGGCCGTCGTCCAGGCAGCTTGCCCGCCTGTAACGCTCAGGGATGGAACCGCCTCCTATCGCACCTATGCCAAGGGTGGAAAGGACGATCCCACCAAGGTCGTCTATCAGGCGTCGCTTGCCGATACCACGCGCCAGTGCGTACAGAGCCAAGACAGCCTCAGGGTGACGGTGGTCGCGCAGGGTCGCGTTGTGGCCGGTCCCGCCGGTGGGCCGGGCAAGCTGACCATGCCGATCCGCGTTGCCGCGACCGACGGCGAAAAGACGCTCTATTCCGAACTGACGCAATTCCCGGTCGAGGTCCCGCCGGGCAGCACCAATGCACAGTTCGTCTTCACCAAGGCCGACGTCACCCTGCCGGCGGGCGCTGGGGCGGACGCGAAGATATTCATCGGTTTCGACGAGGGGCCGTATCGGACGCGGTAGGCTTCGCGGTCCGCCTTTTACTCTGAGCGGATTGCCCCTCTCCACAGGCGGGAGAGGGGCCTTGCGACTCCGGCGCCGTCAGCTACGATCCGAATCCACGAGAGCCCGATCACTCGGCGGGCACACTGTTGCCGGCCTCCCATTTGTAAAGGGAGAAGCTCGGCGAGGTCAGATCGCCGGATTCGCCATAGGTCAGTTTGCCGATTACCGTATCGATCTCGTCGCCGGACTTGATCGCTGTGGCGACCGCAGTCGGATCTTCGGGGGAGCCCGCCTTCTCGATGCCGGCCTTGATCACCTGTACGGCGGCGTAGGCGTTGAGCGTGAATGCTTCGGCCGGAATGTTCTTCGCCTTGAGAGCCTCGATCACCGGCGCAGCGGCTGGGTTGCGGGTGGCGTCGCTGGCATTGGTGTAGATCGTCCCCTCGGCCGCATCGCCGCCGATTGCCCAGAACTCCGTGTTGGAGAGGCCGTCGCCGCCGATCAGCTGTGCGTCGACACCCTGATCGTGCATCTGACGGACAAGCAGGCCGCCCTCGGCGTGGTAGCCGCCGAAATAGACCACGTCGACCTTCTCGGCCTTAAGGCGCGTGACGATGGCGCTGTAGTCCTTCTCGCCCGGGGTCAGTCCTTCATAGACGACTTCATCGATACCGCCTGCATTGATGGCGGCCTTGAAGCCGTCGGCGAGGCCTTTGCCGTAGGCCCCCTTGTCATGAAGGACGGCGATGCGCTTGTCCTTGAGATTCTGCAAGACGTAATCGGCGGCGACCACGGCCTGCTGATCATCGCGGCCGCAGGTGCGAAAGACATTCCAGAGCCCGCGGGTGGTGAGATTCGGCGTCGTCGCCGTCGGCGTGACCATGACGATGCCGTTTTCCGCCAGCACGTCGGAGGCCGGCATCGCCGTACCGGAAAGAACCGGGCCGACCACATAGCGCACGCCTTCGCCTGCAAGCTGGTTGGATACGGACACGGCCTGCTTCGGTTCGCCGCCGGTGTCGACGATCCTGATGACGACCTTCTCGCCACCGATGCCGCCTTTTTCATTGATCGCGGCCACGGCGGCCTCGGCGCCGTTCTTGACCTGCTCGCCGAAGGCCGCGACCGGTCCGGTGAGCGGGGTGATCACGCCGAGCGTGACGTCGGCATGGGCGAGCGGAGCAAAAGCGACACCGGCCGCAAAGGTCAGTGCGGACAACAATGAAAGACGCATGGCGTTTTCTCCTCCTTGGAAAGTCCCCTTGAACCTGTTGATATAGTCCTCTTGCGCGGCTGGGAAACCGGCTCGTTCGACAGAAAGCACGCGCTATTTGTTGCGTAACCCTACAGCGCCGCGCGCCTTATTAGACGCGCAAGGGTTGCTGGAGCACTCTGAATCGCTGCATGTCCTTGCCCCTTAGTCGAGGTCGGCTAAACGAGACATGCAGTAGAGGACGCGCCAAGCCTGCCGAGCGGATTTGCAGCCGCGAGTTGGCAGGTCGTTTCAGGCGGCAAAAGCTGTCAGGCGGTCAGTGATTCCGACCATTCGGCAAGCGCAGCGATCACGCCGGGCAAGGATGCCATACGCGCAAAGACGGTCTCCGCGCCGGCATCCGTCAGCCTGTCGGCATGCGACGGATAGGTATGCTTCCCGCCGGTGAAGCCGACGACGCGCATCCCGGCCGCCCGCGCGCCGTGGACGCCGTGGACGGAATCCTCAATGACGAGGACGCGCGAGGGGTCGCGGCCGAACTGGGCGGCACCGTGCAGGAAGATATCCGGCTTCGGCTTCACCCGATCCGGCCCGAGGTCTCGCGCGGAATAGATATGGGGACCGAAATGATCGCGGATGCCGACCTTGCCGAGCATCGTGGCGAGGCGCGCCGAGGTGGAGTTGGAGCAGACGCAATGCGGCAGCGTGAGCTGCATCAGCACCGGCAGGACGCCGTCGATGATTCTGACGTCGCGGGCCAGTCGCTTGTCGAGAACGGCCTCGACCTTGTCGATCAGCGAGGCCGAGAGCGGAACATTGGCCTCCTTTTCGATCGTCAGCAGGGTGTCGCGCCATGTCATGCCGGCGAAGCGTTCATTCATCTCGTCGATGCTGATCGGATAGCCCGCCTCGCTCACCAGCGCAGCCTGAACTTCCGAGGCTATGATTTCCGAATCGACGAGAACGCCGTCGCAATCGAAGATGATGAGGTCGATACCGGTCATGATGGTTCCTTGGGGGAAACGCCGCTGGCAGGGAGGTTCTGAAATGCGGACGGAAATAGTCCCGGCAGGTTTATACGATGGCGGTTCAAAGCTCAACCTTGAGCGGGACGAGGAAAAGTGCGAAGCGGTTTTCCGCCCGCGGCCCCGCGGCTGAATTGAGCGGGACGAGGAAAAGTGCGAAGCGGTTTTCCGCCCGCGGCCCGCGGCTGCCTTGAGCGGGACGAGGAAAAGTGCGAAGTTTTCCGAATGCCGGAACAGCGCGCATGCCCGCATTGCACGCGGCTCAATCTCTGGAAATCGTCGCGAGATCGCCGCAGCTTGCTCGACAGGCATCGGCCGCGCCTCTATCTGTGATGCATGACGAAGGAACGGGACGACACGCTTGCCAGCCGCATCAGCCGGGCTCTCGCCGAGAGGATCATCTCCGGTCAGCTCGCGCCGGGCGAAAGGCTGCGCCAGGATCATGTCGCCGAAGAGTTCGGCGCCAGCCACGTGCCGGTCCGCGAGGCCTTCCGGCGGCTCGAGGCCCAGGGGCTTGCCGTCAGCGAACCCCGCCGTGGGGTCCGCGTCGCGGCCTTCGATCTCAAGGAGGTGCGCGAGGTTGCCGAGATGCGCGCGGTCCTGGAGGTGCTGGCGCTTCGCCACGCTATGCCCCATCTGACGCGCGCCATTCTCGATCGCGCCGAGGTGGCGACGGCCGCCGCCGACAGTTCCCGTGACGTGCGCAGCTGGGAGGCGGCAAATCGTGCCTTTCATCGCCTGATCCTGGAACCTTGCGCCATGCCCCGACTTCTCGCCGCAATCGACGATCTTCACGCGGCAAGCGCTCGCTTCCTCTTCTCCACCTGGCGGTCGAGTTGGGAGGCGCGCACCGATCACGATCACCGGGCGATCCTCGCGGCGCTCCGCCAGGGCAAGTGTGAGGAGGCCGCGGCCATTCTCGAGCGGCATGTCGGCTGGATCGGCCGGTCGCCGGCGAAAACCGCAGGCGGCGAGATCCGCGGCGCCTTTTCCATCGTCGGATAGCTGCTGTCGGCGTATACCTTCGGCGCCGCGCGTCTTTTCAGACGCGCAAAGATCGGTGCACGCGCGTCGCCCGCGTCGGTTTTGCGGGGACGCTGGTCGATTGCCCGCACCGGCGCGCGGGGAACGCCTATAGCGGAAAGTGCTCCAGGAAGGCCTTTTCGCCCGTGTCGGTGAAGCGGATGGCGCGGCTGTCCTTTACGCGCTTCGCCCAGCCCCTGTCGATGAACTGCGTGAGCAGCGCCTCGCCGAGCGAGCCGGCGAGATGCGACCGGCGTTCGCTCCAGTCAAGGCAGGTCCTGCAGATCGGCCGGCGGGACGCCCTGAGCGCCGCATAATCGATGCCGAGCGCCTCGATGCGTTCGCGGCCGGCTTTGGTCAGCACCACCTCTTCTCCCTCCACCTCGATCTGCTTGGCGCCGATGAGGCTATCCAGCATCCGCACGCCATAGTCGCCGGCCAGGTGGTTGTAACAGACCCGCGCCTTGCGCAGTGCCGGATCCTGCGGCCCCGGCCGGTGCCGCGTAAGGCCGCGGCTCGCGGCGAAACCCATGAGGCTTTCGAGCATGAGCCCGACCTCGTCCTCGCTCAGCGCGTAATAGCGGTGCCGCCCCTGCTTGCGTTGCGTCACCAATCCGCCGGCCTCGAGCTTCGCAAGATGCGAACTCGCGGTTTGCAACGTCACGCCGGCATGCCCGGCAAGCTCTGTCGGCGTCAGCGCTTGGCCGCCCATCAGCGCGGTCAGTATATTGGCGCGTGCGGGATCTCCGATCAGCGAACCGATCAGGGCAATGTCGGGACCTTCCTTCATAGTTCGATGGTAATCGAAGCATTGAAGCAGGGCAAGCGGGCATGGTGGGGGGGCGGTTCGATGCATGTCGCCAATAGGTGCGAAGCGGTTTCGGGATGACGACATGCATGAACAAAACCAGGAGAAAACCATGATCACCTGCTTCATCCGCTATGAAATCGATCCGTTCCGCAGAGAGGATTTCGCGACCTATGCCCGTAATTGGGGCGAGGCGATCCCGCGCTGCGGCGCCGATCTCATCGGCTATTTCGGGCCGCATGAGGGCTCGGCGACGACGGCCTATGGCGTCTACAACATCGACAGCCTCGCCGCCTATGAGGCCTATCGGGCGCGGCTCGCCGCCGACCCGCTCGGCCGCGAAAATTATGAATTTGCCCGACGCGAGCGCTTCATTCTCAAGGAAGACCGGATCTTCCTGAAGAACGTCTCCCGGCCAACGCGAGGAGCACGCCGATGATCGCCGTGATATTCGAAGTGCTGCCGGCAGACGGAAAGCGTGACGCCTATCTCGGCCTCGCCGCCGACCTGCGTCCGCTGCTGGAGGGCATCGAAGGCTTCATCTCGATCGAGCGCTTCCAGAGCCTTGCCGATCCGAACAGGCTCTTGTCGCTTTCCTTCTGGCGCGACGAGGCGGCGGTAAAGGCCTGGCGCAACAGCGAAGAGCACCGCGCCGCGCAGGCGGCGGGTCGCCGAGGCGTGTTCGCGGATTACCGCCTGCGGATCGCCTCCGTCGTCCGCGATTACGGCCTCAAGGAACGGGATGAGGCGCCGCCGGACAGCCGGCAATGGCACGAGAAGACGGAAAACGGCCGATCCTGAAAAGCGCGACCCGGCTTCGCGCCGAGTTTGGGGCAGGGCAGTTGGCGCGACTTTTCGGGACCGTCTTCAGCCTTTGGTAACCATCTTCGGTAACCATGAGTGCTATAGTCAGTCCCGAGTAAGCGTATTTGCGAGTTGCCCCATGCCTTCTCCCATCTCTTCTGTTGTTTCGCTTGCCGAAATCTCCCGCGCCGCCCGTCCATTGAGCTGGATGGACAGCATCATCAAGGGGGATTGCGTGGCCGCGCTGAACGCGCTTCCCGACAATTCGGTCGATGTCGTCTTCGCCGACCCGCCTTACAATCTCCAGCTTGGCGGCACGCTGCACCGGCCGGACCAGTCGCTGGTCAATGCCGTCGATGACGAGTGGGACCAGTTCGCGTCCTTCGAAGCCTATGACGCCTTCACCCGCGCATGGCTGCTTGCCTGCCGCCGGGTCCTCAAGCCGACCGGCACGCTCTGGGTGATCGGCTCCTACCACAACATCTTCCGGGTCGGCGCGATCCTGCAGGACCTGCATTTCTGGATCCTGAACGACATCATCTGGCGCAAGACCAATCCGATGCCGAACTTCAAGGGCCGTCGTTTCCAGAACGCCCATGAGACGCTGATCTGGGCGACGCCGAACGCCAAGGCCAAGGGCTACACCTTCAATTACGAAGCGATGAAGGCGGCGAACGACGACGTTCAGATGCGCTCCGACTGGCTGTTTCCGATCTGCTCCGGCTCCGAGCGGCTGAAAGACGAAGACGGCAAGAAGGTGCATCCGACGCAGAAGCCGGAAGCCCTGCTCGCCCGCATCCTGATGGCCTCGACCAAGCCGGGCGACGTCGTGCTCGACCCGTTCTTCGGTTCCGGCACCACCGGCGCCGTCGCCAAGCGCCTCGGCCGGCACTACGTGGGCATCGAGCGCGAGCAGGGCTATATCGACGCCGCCGCCGAGCGCATCGCCGCCGTCGAGCCGCTCGGCAAGGCGATGCTCTCGGTCATGACCGGCAAGAAGGCCGAACCGCGCGTCGCCTTCAACACGCTCATCGAAAGCGGGCTGATAAAGCCCGGCACGGTCCTGACCGATGCGAAGCGCCGCTACAGCGCGATCGTGCGCGCCGATGGCACCTTGGCATCCGGCGGCGAAGCGGGGTCGATCCACCGCCTCGGCGCCAAGGTCCAGGGCCTCGACGCCTGCAACGGATGGACGTTCTGGCATTTCGAAAAGGAGAATAGCCTGAGGCCCATCGACGAACTCAGATCAGTCATTCGAAACGACCTGGCAAAACTGAACTGATCAACCAGTTCCGCGCAGGTCTTCGAAAAGCGCTCCCTCCGGTTTTCGTACCTTCAGTCCCGGAAGGAGAGCTTTAAACGCCCGGAATCCGCGAGGGTTCCGGGCGCTTGTATTTTGCACCCCTCGTGATTACGGGTCTGCTCGGCGACAGAATTTCGCGGTGAAGCCATTGCCGAGGCCATGCCTCGACCATCGGCCATTACAGCGCCGCGCGTCTTTCCTGACGCGCCAGGTGCACGCCGTGGGCCGCAAGATCCGACCTCAGCTTCCGCGCATCGGCAAAATGAACGGCTTGCCAGCCGGCAGCGCGGGCGCCCTCGACATTGGCCATGCTGTCATCGATGAAGAGCGTTGCGGCGGGATCGAGGTCGAAGGTCTGGGCGTGGGTTCTGTAGATCTCGATATCCGGCTTGATAAGGCCGACATCGCCAGAGACCGTCACGCCGCGCGGCAGCGCCAGAAACGGAAAGCGTTTCAGGGCCTCTCGAAACGTGTCGGAGGCGAAATTGGTGAGCATCGTCACGTCGCGCTCTTCCGCAACCAGGCATTCCAGGAGCGTCACCGTCTCGGTATAGGCATGGGGCACCATCTCGTGCCAGTGCCGTCGGAAGGCGCGGATATGGTCTTCCCGCTCGGGATGGCTCTCGATCAGCAGGGACTCGGCCTCTTCCCAGGAGCGCCCGCGATCCTGTTCGACGTTCCAGTCATGGGTGCAGACATTGGCGAAGAACCAGTCGCGCTCCGCCTGGTCGGGGATGAGGCAACGATAGGGAATCTGCGGATCGTAATGGATCAGCACCTTGCCGATGTCGAAGACTATGTGGCGGATTTCGATGGTGCTCATAAGAAGTTCCTGACGGGCATGAAGATTGATGCGCTCCATTATCAACTGGGCGATCCATGATCAGCCGGGCTTGAAAGCATGTGGTATAGCCTGCGCTATTGCTTTTTTCATGACGGTCGGCAGCGCCTGCTTCTTTAGTGACGCGATCGGCTCCCACCACCCGCCGATAGCGGGCGGTGCCTCGGCGACACTGGCGCGGTAGACGCAAAGGCGCAACTCGAAATGCGTGAAGACGTGGGTAATCGTGCCGCAGGATTCCCAGGGCGCTACGAAGGGCCGCCCGTCGACGGAGGTCTCGCCGTCGCGGCGTGCGCTCCAGTCCGTGCCGGGAACCTCCGTCATGCCGCCGAGCAGGCCGGTTTCCGGCCGCTTGCGCAGATAGACGGCGTCGGCGTCATCGATCGCCACGAACGCAGCACCGAGGCGTAGCGGCTTCTCCTTCTTCGCCGCCTTTATCGGAAATGTTTCCGGATCCTCCGAGGTGAGCGCCATGCACTTCACGCGGAAGGGACAGAGTGCACAGGCCGGTCGCTTCGGCGTGCAGATCGTGGCGCCAAGATCCATCATCGCTTGCGCGAAGTCGCCCGGCCGGTCGGCCGGTGTCAGCCGGGATACGAGCTGCCGCATTTTGGTCTTGGCCGCAGGCAGCGGTGTTTCGATCGCATACAGCCGTGAAACGACGCGCTCGACATTGCCGTCGAGCACGGCGCACCTGCGATTGAAGGCGATCGCGGCGATCGCCGCGGCGGTATAGGCGCCGATACCGGGAAGCGCCTCCAAGCCCTCCTGCGTATCCGGAAAGCGTCCGCCGTGCTCGCGCGCCACGGCCTCCGCGCACTTCTTCAGGTTGCGCGCGCGGGCATAGTAGCCGAGCCCCGCCCAGGCTTTCATCACATCCTCCGTGTCGGCGGCCGCGAGACCCTCAACCGTCGGCCAGAGCCTCAGAAACTTGTCGAAATAGGACCTTACCGCCTGAACGGTGGTCTGCTGCAGCATGACCTCCGACAGCCAGACGTGATAGGGATCGGCGACCACGCCTTGCCGCGCCATGGGTGGCGAGACCCGCCAGGGCAGGTCACGGTGGTGGCGATCATACCAGGTGAGGAGAAGGGCGGCGGCATCGTCCGCCGTCAGTGTTTCGCGCGTCATTTGCCGGGGAGTCCTTTTCCGGCCTATACTTGGCCGATGCTTGCCCGTGCTTCAAGGCTCGATCCGAATTGCAAACAGAAAGTCGTGTCCGTGCGTGAAGAAAAGCCCCGCAAGGGGGTGGTCCAGATCAGCGAAGTCGCCAACGGGCTGATCGATCCGGTGCTCGCCAAGCGCGCGGGCATCAACACCATGCTGCTCGGCTCCTGGGACGAGATCGCCGGCGCGGACTTTGCCGACTGCACTCGGCCGGAAAAGATCGCCTGGCCGCGCCGCGCCTCCGAAATCGGTGCCGAGGGCGGCTACCAGCCGGGCGTGCTCACCATCGCCTGCGAAGGCGCGCGGGCGCTGTTTCTCACCCATGCGCAAGGCGAACTGATCCAGCGGATCAACGCCTTCTTCGGTTTCCACGCAATCGGCCAGTTGCGGATCGTACAGAAGCCGGTTGCCGTGCCACCCAGGCGCCGTGGGCCGCCCCGGCCGCTTACGGGCGAGCCCGCCCGCCGGCTCGAATCCATGATCGATGGCATCGAGAGCGAGACGCTGAAGGCGGCGCTGACGCGGCTTGGTACCGCCGTGTTGTCGTCACGGCGGAAATGACCGATCATCTACAGCGCTGCGCGTTTAACTGCTGCATTCCGTTGAATCGAGGCCGATTGAGGAGACATGCAGTAGGGGTCACAATTCTTTGAACTCAGTTGAGATACCACCCCTTGCCGCCATTGATCGGGCAAGTTATCGAAATTGCACTTCGAATTTCCCTCAAAGAAAACGGGTCCTCTCCATGTCCGCTTCCGAAACGAGCCTGTCGAAACGCCTGCTGAGTGGCGTCGCCATTGCGGTGATCGCCCTGGTCATCGCCGCTTGCAGCGACGAGAAGAAGGAGGCCGCTTCCACCGCACCGGCCGAAACGGCGACAAGTGCGGATGCGACGACCACCGCATCAACGGCTGAAGCGCCCGCCGCCTCTATCGAGGCGAAGCCCGCGGCGGGCACCGAGATGGCGCAGGCGTCCACACCCGCGGCCAAGGTCGAACTGCCGAAGTCGGAAGGCAGCGTCGACGTGCAGAAGCTGATGGAGCCGGGTCCGCTGCCGGAAATGGCGCTGGGCGAGGCTGACGCGCCGGTGACGATCGTCGAATACATGTCGATGACGTGCCCGCACTGCGCCGCCTTCCACAACAACACCTTCGAGGCCATCAAGGCGAAATATATCGACACCGGCAAGGTGCGATTCATCGTCCGCGAGTTCCCGTTCGATCCGCGCGCGGCAGCCGCCTTCATGCTGGCGCGCTGCGCGCCCGAAGGACAGTATTTCCCGATGATCTCCATGCTGTTCAAGCAGCAACGACAGTGGGCGGCTGCGGAAAATGGCCGCGATGCACTGCTGCAGATGTCGAAACTCGCCGGTTTTACACAGGAGAGCTTCGAGGCCTGCTTGACGAACCAGAAACTTCTGGATGATGTGAACGCAGTGATGCAGCGCGGTGCCAAGGAATTCGGCGTGCAATCGACGCCGACCTTCTTCGTCAATGGAGAGCACTATTCGGGGGACATGTCGGTTGACGTTATGTCGGCCCTCATCGACAGAAAGCTCTGATCCTTCGCTTTTCCTGAGAGCGGGCGACGGCGGCAGCCGTGCGCCCGCTTTTGGTGTTTGGCAACGTCTGAGGCTTGGTCATGCCTCACGCTGATGTTGAGCGGAAAACACGCGCCAATGCGCGCCGGATGCGTGGTGCGATGACGGAGGCGGAGCTCAAGCTCTGGAACGAGTTGCGGGCGCATCGGCTGATGGGCCTCGGATTTCGCAGACAGGTCCCGATTGCCGGCTACATCGTTGATTTTGTTTCCGCCGAGCATCGCTGGCCGTCGAAATCGATGGTTCGCAGCATGCGAGAGCGGAGGTTGATGACTATGATCGACGGCGTACTCAGCGCTTGGAAGCGGGTGGCTGGAGTGTTCTGCGCTTTTGGAATGATGACGTGCTACGGGATGTCGATAATGTCTGCGAGCACATCGTGCGGGTGATCGGCAAGGGGGCATTTGAGTGAAGCGTTCGCGGTTGACCCCCCTCTGCCCTGCCGGGCATCTCCCCCGCAAGGGGGGAGATCGGCAAGTGGCGACGTCTCAATCCGCCAATAGTCCAGCGCATGGTGCTGTGGTTTCGGCATACCCGATGTTATCGTGGGGCGGAGTGTTGCTTCCGGCCAATCTCCCCCCTTGCGGGGGAGATGCCCGGCAGGGCAGAGGGGGGTATCCCACCTCTGCAGCAGGGGGTGAAGTGGGCAGAGGAGGATATTTCCTCCCATGAAGTTCACCAAACTCCGCCTGCTCGGCTTCAAATCCTTCGTCGAACCGACGGAGTTCATCATCGAGCGGGGCCTGACCGGCGTCGTCGGGCCGAATGGATGCGGCAAGTCGAATCTTGTCGAGGCGCTGCGCTGGGTGATGGGGGAGAACTCCTACAAGAACATGCGCGCCTCCGGCATGGATGACGTGATCTTTTCCGGGTCGGGCAACCGCCCGGCGCGCAACACCGCGGAGGTGGGCCTTTACCTCGACAACGGCGACCGCACCGCGCCGGCGGCCTTCAACGACAGCGACGAGATCCAGGTGACGCGCCGGATCGAGCGCGAGCAGGGTTCCGTCTACCGTATCAATGGCAAGGAGGCGCGCGCCAAGGACGTGCAATTGCTCTTCGCCGACGCTTCGACGGGAGCCCGCTCGCCATCGATGGTCGGGCAGGGCCGGATCGGCGAACTGATCGCCGCCAAGCCGCAGGCGCGTCGGCAATTGCTCGAAGAGGCGGCAGGCATCTCCGGCTTGCATTCCCGCCGGCACGAGGCGGAACTCAGGCTGAAGGCGGCGGAAACCAATCTCGAACGGCTCGACGACGTCACTTCGCAGCTCGAAAGCCAGATCGAGAGCCTGAAGCGCCAGTCGCGCCAGGCCAACCGCTTCAAGATGCTGTCGGCGGAAATCCGCCGCCACGAGGCGATCCTTTTCCATATCCGCTGGGTGCAGGCGAAGGAAGCGGAGGGCGAGGCCACGAGCCAGCTGAACCAGGCCACCGCGCTCGTCGCGGAGAGGGCGCAGGCTCAGATGACAGCCGCCAAGGACCAGGCAATCGCAAGCCTTGAGCTGCCGGATCTGCGCGAGAACGAGGCGAAGCTCGCGGCGGCGCTTCAGCGCCTGCAGATCGCCCGCGCGCAACTGGAGGAAGATGCGAGCCGGATCCTGCGCCGTCGCGACGAATTGCAGCGGCGGCTGGCGCAGCTCGCCGAGGACATTGCCCGCGAGGAACGGCTCATCGCCGACAATGCCGGCATCCTTGCCCGCCTCGACGAGGAAGAAGCGGAACTGAGCGATGTGCTGGCGGAGGCGGACGACCGTGCCGCCGAGGCTCGCGAGAGGCTGGAGGCGGCAAACGAGACGCTGGCCGAAAGCGAAGCCGATCTCGCGCGGCTGACGGCCGAGCGGGCCGAGGCGCAGGCCGCTCGCAACCAGATCGAGCGGACGCTGCGGGATCTGTCGGACCGGCAGGAGCGCCTTGCCCGTCAGCTCTCCGACCAGGCCCGTGACCTCGACGAAATCGACCGCCAGGTGGCCGCGCTTCCGGACCCGCACAAAAAGCGGGAACAGGTCGAAGCCGCGGCAGCGGCCCTGGAAGAGGCCGAAGCGGCGGTCATTGCCGTCGAAGAGGGGCTTGTTGAGGCGCGCGCTAGAGAAGCCGCTGCCCGACCGCCGCTCGACCAGGCGCGTGCGCGGCTGAACGACATCGAGACCGAGTCGCGCACGATCCGCCGGATGCTGGAGGCCGCGGGCGCCACCACCTACCCGGCCGTGGTCGAGGAGATGAAAGTCGATCGGGGTTTTGAGACGGCGCTTGGCGCAGCGTTCGGCGACGATCTCGACTCGCCCATGGATCATGCCGCACCGTCGCATTGGCGCATGCCTGGCCAGCATGCCTATGATCCCGCTCTGCCGGATGGCGTTCCGGCGTTGATGAACTACGTGCGCGCGCCGGAGGCGCTCGGCCGAAGGCTGCGCCAGATCGGCATCGTGCAAGATGAGATCGAGGCGGCGCGCCTGCTGCCGTTTCTTAAGGCCGGGCAGCGGCTGGTGACCAAGCAAGGTGCGGTCTGGCGTTGGGACGGCCACGTCACCGGGTCGGAGGCGCCAAGCGCGGCGGCGTTGCGGCTTGCGCAGAAGAACCGCCTGGCGGAACTCGAGGGCGAAGCGGAAGATGCTGCCGACGCCCTCGAGCGGGCGGAGGCGGAGCTTGCCGCCGCCGGACAGCGCATTCGCGCCGAGGACGAGCGGCTGCGGCTTTCGCGCGATGCACATCGGATGATAGCCCGGCAATTGAGCGAGGCGCGCGAGGCGCTCGCCGCCGCAGAGCGCGCCTCCGGCGATCTCGCCCGCCGTCGCGCGGTGCTCGCGGAGACAAGGCTACAGCTTCAGGCGCAGCTCGAGGAGATAGCCGAGCAGGTCGAAGCGGCGAACGATACCCTTGCCGAGGCGCCCGACCTTTCCGAGCTCGACCTCCGCTTGCGCAGCCGGATGGCCCAGGTCGCCGCCGATCGGGCCGCCGTTGCCGAGGCGCGGGCAGCCCATGACGGCCTCGCCCGCGAAAACGAGGCGCGAATGCGCCGGCTTGCCGCAATTGCCGGAGAGCGCGAGACCTGGCGGGCGAGGGCCGCGAGCGCCGACGAGCACATCACCACGCTGCGCGAACGCGAGGCGGAGGCGCGCGAAGAGGTCGAGGAACTCGTCGACGCGCCGGACGAGTTCGAAGACAAGCGCCGCGCCCTGATGAACGAATTGCAGAAGGCCGAGACGGCGCGCCGTCAGGCGACCGATATTCTCGCCGAGGCGGAGAGCCGCCAGCGCGAGGCCGACCGCTTCGCCGCGACCGCGCTTTCGGAGCTGGCGGAAGGACGCGAGAGGCGCGGTCGGGCAGAAGAGCGGCTTGTCTCGGCACGCGAGCGGCGCGTCGAGATCGAAGCCCGCATTCTCGAGGCTCTGTCCTGCGCCCCGCACGAGGTCATACGCCTAACCGGCCTTGCGGCAGACGAGGCGCTGCCGGACATGCGCGCGGTCGAGCGGGAACTCGAGCGGCTGAAGATCGAGCGCGAACGGCTAGGCGCCGTCAACCTGCGGGCCGACGAGGAACAGAAGGAGCTCGCCGAGCGGCTGGCGGCGCTGCTCAAGGAGCGGGACGACGTCATCGAGGCGATCCGAAAGCTTAGAAGCGCCATCCAGAACCTCAATCGCGAGGGTCGCGAACGCCTGATCGCCGCCTTCGACGTGGTCAACGCACAGTTCCAGCGGCTCTTCACGCATCTCTTCGGCGGCGGCACGGCCGAGCTGCAGCTGATCGAGAGCGACGATCCGCTGGAGGCGGGGCTTGAGATCCTTGCGCGTCCGCCGGGCAAGAAGCCGCAGACGATGACACTGCTTTCCGGCGGCGAACAGGCCTTGACGGCGATGGCGCTGATCTTCGCCGTGTTCCTCACCAATCCGGCGCCGATCTGCGTCCTGGACGAGGTGGACGCGCCGCTCGACGACCACAATGTCGAGCGCTATTGTAACCTGATGGACGAGATGGCCGCCTCGACCGAGACGCGCTTCGTTATCATCACTCACAACCCGATCACCATGGCGCGCATGAACCGCCTGTTCGGCGTCACCATGGCTGAGCAGGGCGTCTCGCAGCTCGTCTCCGTCGATCTCCAGACGGCCGAGCGCATGCGCGAAGCTGTCTGACAAGTCTCGTTCCGCTTACGGGCCACGCGCTGCCGCAAGCTTGATGCGCTGCAGCAAAAAACTTGGCCGAGTGCATTTTCAGCTCGAAACATATACTGTAGATCGTCACCAGAGCTGTTTCGGGGTGGAGAACAGGCATGACGAAGTGGGTTTACACCTTTGGTGGCGGAAAGGCCGAAGGCCATGCGGGACACCGCGACAGGCTTGGCGGCAAGGGTGCCAACCTGGCGGAGATGTGCAATCTCGGTCTTCCCGTGCCGCCGGGCCTCACCATCGTGACGGATGCCTGCAACAGCTATCTGGCAAACGGCCGAACCATGCCCGAGGGCTTGCGCAAGCAGGTGCGCGAGGGCATCTCCCGGATGGAGGAAGTCACCGGCCGCCTGTTCGGCGATACCAGCCGCCCCTTGCTTCTTTCCGTTCGTTCAGGGGCGCGTGCGTCCATGCCCGGCATGATGGACACGGTCCTCAATCTCGGGCTCAACGATCAGTCGGTGCATGCGCTTGGCCACGATGCCGGTGATGCGCGCTTCGCCTGGGACAGTTACCGCCGCTTTATCCAGATGTATGGCGATGTCGTCCTGGGCGTCGACCACGATGTCTTCGAGGAGATTCTGGAAGAAGAGAAGGCGCGGCTCGGGCATGAGCAGGATACGGAGCTTTCTGCCGTCGAATGGCAGCACGTGATTGCCCGTTACAAGGAAGCGATCGAGGAGGTGTTGGGCGAGCCCTTTCCACAGGACCCGGAGGTCCAGCTCTGGGGCGCGGTCGGCGCCGTCTTCTCGAGCTGGATGAATCCGCGCGCGATCACCTACCGCCATCTCCACGGCATCCCTTCAAGCTGGGGCACGGCGGTCAACATCCAGGCGATGGTCTTCGGCAATCTCGGCAACTCGTCGGCGACCGGCGTTGCCTTCACGCGCAATCCCTCGACCGGCGAGAAGGAACTCTACGGCGAATTCCTGGTCAATGCCCAGGGCGAGGACGTCGTTGCGGGCATTCGCACGCCGCAGAACATCACCGAGGCGGCGCGAATCGCTTCCGGCTCCGACAGGCCATCGCTCGAGAAACTGATGCCCGAGGCCTTCGCCGAATTCGAGCAGATCTGTAGCACGCTCGAGCGGCATTACCGCGACATGCAGGATCTCGAATTCACCATCGAGCGCGGCAAGCTCTGGATGCTGCAGACGCGCTCCGGCAAGCGAACCGCCAAGGCGGCGCTGAAGATCGCCGTCGACTTGGCGGAGGAGGGGCTGATTTCGAGAGAAGTGGCGGTGACGCGCATCGATCCCGCCTCGCTCGACCAGCTCCTGCACCCGACCATCGATCCGCATGCGCGCCGCGACATCATCGGATCCGGCCTGCCGGCCTCGCCGGGGGCGGCGACCGGTGAGATCGTGTTCAGCTCGGAGGAGGCGGTCCAGGCGGTCAAGGAGGGCCGCAAGGTTCTCCTGGTCCGCATCGAGACAAGCCCGGAGGACATCCACGGCATGCACGCGGCCGAAGGCATCCTGACGACGCGCGGCGGCATGACGAGCCATGCGGCGGTCGTCGCGCGCGGTATGGGCACCCCTTGCGTGTCCGGCGCCGGCAATATCCGCGTCGACTACCGTAGCGAAACGCTGATCACGACGAGCGTGACGCTGAAGAAGGGCGATGTCATCACCATCGATGGATCCTCCGGGCAGGTGCTGAAGGGCGAGATCCCGATGCTACAGCCGGAACTGTCGGGCGATTTCGGCAAGATCATGCAATGGGCCGATCAGAGCCGCCGGATGACGGTGCGCACCAATGCGGAGACAACGGCCGACGCGCGTGCCGCTCGCTCCTTCGGCGCCGAGGGTATCGGCCTCTGCCGCACCGAGCACATGTTCTTCGAGGACGACCGCATCAATGTGATGCGCGAGATGATCCTCGCCGAAGACGAAGACGGCCGGCGCGCGGCGCTCGCGAAACTGCTGCCGATGCAGCGCTCCGATTTCGCCGAGCTCTTCTCGATCATGCATGGCCTGCCGGTGACGATCCGGCTGCTCGACCCGCCGCTGCACGAGTTCCTGCCGAAGACGGACGCGGAAATCGACGAGGTCGCAAAGGTTCTGTCGCTCGATCCCGCGCATTTGCGCCAGCGCGTCGAAGCGCTGCACGAATTCAACCCTATGCTCGGTCACCGCGGGTGCCGCCTGGCGATCTCCCATCCGGAAATCGCCGAAATGCAGGCGCGCGCCATTTTTGAGGCTGCGGTCGAGGCCGGCCGCCAGACGGGCGCCCCCGTCGTTCCCGAAATCATGGTGCCGCTGGTCGGGCTGCGCGCCGAACTCGACTACGTCAAGGACCGGATCGACGCCATCGCCAAGGAGGTGATCGGCGAGGCGGGCATGAAGATCGATTATCTGGTCGGGACGATGATCGAATTGCCGAGGGCGGCACTCAGCGCCGCGACGATTGCCGAATCGGCGGATTTCTTTTCCTTCGGCACAAACGACCTGACGCAGACCACTTTCGGTATCTCGCGCGACGATGCGGCGATGTTCCTCGCCACCTACCAGCAGAAAGGCATCATCGAGCAGGATCCGTTCGTCTCGCTTGATTTTGACGGTGTCGGCGAACTGATCCAGATCGCCGCTGAACGAGGCCGCCGAACCAAGAAAGGTCTGAAGCTCGGGATCTGCGGCGAGCACGGCGGCGATCCCGATTCGATCCGCTTCTGCGAAGAGACCGGCCTCGACTACGTCTCCTGCTCGCCATTCCGCGTGCCGATCGCGCGGCTGGCGGCGGCGCAGGCGGCGATCCACGGCAATGGCAAGGTGGAGGCGATGGCCGCGAGCTGACGGCCTATCGGATTCCGCCGCTCGACTATCGGACGGCGCCGTTTTCGCGCGAGTCAGGCGATGCGCCGGGCGCGACGCACATCATGCGCCGCCGTGGAGGTGTCAATTCTCGGGCGATTACATACGCTCGAGCACGCCGACAAAGGCTTCGGCGAAACTCTTGAGCCCGGCAGTCCTTTCCCCCGGCTCTTCGGCGCGAACCGTGCTTCCATCCGCGTCGAGACAGACGAAAAGGATCGTCGGGGGCTTGTCCCCGCCGGCGCCGAGACGCAGGACGGCGATGCTCAGGCAATCGTCGATCAGGCCGGAGGCGGGAAGCGCGAACAGGAACTCGCCGCCGACGTCCTTGGCGACCGTGCGCACGAAGCCCTCGAAATCGTCCTCGTCGCCGGAGAAGCGGTCAAGCGAAAGCTCGAGCTCGAGCAGCGCCATGGGGATAGCCGCTTCGCCGGTCTGGCGCGCGGCGACGGGGCGGGTGAGCTCCATGCTGTTCTCCGATGCGGCCATGATGCCTCTCCGTGAGTTGCCGCGCCGTCTGGCAGGCGCCGGCCGTTCGCCTCCAAATCTCGCTTCGCCGCGCAAGGGTGCAGTCGGAAGCGAGTCCGGTAAATATCTGGTTAAGGAGAATGGCGAATTTGCGGCGTTGGCACAACTGCAGCGGTCACGCACCGCCGAGGCGTTGCCAACCCAGTTCCCAGCGTCACGCCCATCGGTTAAGAAGATTGCTCTGTTCCGTCGCGGGGAATGATTCCGTTTCATGGTTGTTCGCTACGAGCGCCCCTATTCCTATGCCGCCCATTGGGCGCGCCGGCTTGCCCGCATAGGCTTCCTCATCTTCGTGCTGTCGCTTGCCGCGCATCGCTTCGGTCCGCTGACGACGCCGCATTTTCTGGTGCTGGCGTTCGCCGCCGCCGCCTTTGCCGCCGCCGGCGTACTGCTTGCGGCGGTCGGGCTCGCGCGCCTGTGGCAGGTGGCGGCCGTGGGCGGCAAGGCGTCCGTGTCGGCGCTCTTCTATGCGGCGCTTCCGCTCGCATTCCTTGCTTATGGCGCGGCGCTATACCTGATGCGCCCCGCGATCTATGACATCAGCACCGATACGGTGATGCCGCCGCCCTGGATCAGGGCACCCAAGGCCGAGGAGAACTGGATGAAGCGCAGGCCGATCGTGACGCCCGAGGATCGCGAGGCGCAGATCGTCGCCTATCCCGGGCTCACCGGCCGGCGCTATGAAGGTGCTCTCGACCGGGTGTTCCAAGGGGTGCGTAAGGTCGTCGACGAAACGGGCATAAGCCTCACCGCCGAGCTCGGCGTGGAAAACGCGCGCGCCGACCTCGAGGACCTTGCCGTTCGCCCGGGCGCCGGCGTGGATACCAGCACGGAACTGCAAGTGATCCCGGTACCGGCTGTGCGTCCGGCTCCACCAGGCGTGGATGGCGGCATACCGGGACGGCGCCCCGGCGACGTGGTGCTGCAGGGCGAGTGGCGCACTTTAATCGTCGGCTTTCGCTTCGATGTGCTGGTTCGTCTGCGTGAGGAGGCGGAAACCACCTTCGTCGACCTGCGCGTCGCCTCGCGCTACGGCCCGCACGATCTCGGTATGGGCGCAGCCTTCTCCGAGGAGTTCCTGCGCGCGCTCGATGCCGAACTCCTCGGGATCGCGGGGGATTGACAGTGCGGTGGCGGTCTACGCAGCCGTTCGCCACCCTCCTCCCGCGGCGGAATCGGGGCGTCGGCCGACGAAATCGCGGGCGATCTTTATCTTAGAGGACGAGCCGAAACTCCCCGAACAGCGAGGGCGGGCCATCGGTCTCGATGCGGCCGTGCTCGATCAGGTCCTCGATATGCGCAAGCACCGAAAGTGCCGCCGCACCGTGCAGGCGCGGGTCGGTCGAAGCGTAGATCACCTTCACCATGTCCGGGATCGTCCGGTCGCCGGCGCGCAGTCGCTCGAGAACGGCGCGCTCGCGCATCTTCCGGTGCGCCTTCAGCGCGCGGACGAAGGAGGCGGGCTCCGTGACGGGGCCGCCATGGCCGGGCAGGTAGAGCCGGTCCTCGCGGGCAAGCAGCTTGTCGAGCGATACCATATAATCGGCCATCGCTCCGTCCGGCGGCGCAACGATACTCGTCGCCCAGGCCATGACGTGATCTGCGGAGAAAAGGACGCCGGTGCCCTCGAGTGCGAAAGCCATGTGGTTGGCCGTGTGCCCCGGCGTTGCAACCGCGGTCAGGCTCCAGCCGTCGCCCTCGACCCGCTCGCCATCGGCAAGCGCGATGTCTGGCGCGAAACTCATGTCGGAGCTTTCGGCGAAAGGATTGGTCTCGCCTTCATGCAGGGGTCGCGCCGCCCGATGGAGCCCTTCACCGACGATGATCGCGCCGGTCGCCTCTTTCAGCCGACGGGCGAGGGGCGAATGGTCGCGATGGGTGTGGCTGACGGCGATATGCGTCACCTCGCGGCCCTTGAGCGCTGCCATAAGAGCGCGGAAATGCGCCTCGTCCTCCGGCCCCGGATCGATAACCGCGACCGAGCCGCGGCCGACGATATAGGTGTTGGTGCCGTGGAAGGTGAAGGGGCCGGGATTGTTGACGGTGATCCGCTGCACGTTGTCGGCGACCGGCACCGCCTCGCCATGGGCAGGCTTGAAATCCAGTTCGAACTGGGGGCCCTGCATTCGTCTTACCTTCACTTGTATTCGATCTCGATGAAGGACATGGGCTCGCTGCCGGCATTGACGACATTGTGCGCCACACCCGCGTCGCGCCGATAGGCGGCGCCCTTGGCGACATCGATGCGGCGGCTGCCACCTTCCTCTTCCACCAGAAACCGACAGTCCGTCATAGGTACGACGACATAGCCAAGCCCGTGGACGTGATGTCCCGTATCGGCACCGGGTTCGAAGTCCCAGCGGATGATCCGGACGACGGCGTCGTCGATGAGCACCGTCGGAACGGCAGGCGGGCGTGCGCGAAACGGACTCATAGCGTTCTCCATTTGCGGGCGACAATAGGGCAAAGGACGGACGGAGGAAACGGCACTGTCCACGCTTTCGTTCAGGTGGTCGGCGTCCATTGGACGGTGCGGTTGCGCGCGTAAGGAAGGGCATATGGTCAACAAAATCTGCGGGCAATGCGAAGTTAAGCATTGTGACGACGCACGAGCTTTGCTAATCAGGCGCTCGATTTGGCGCGGTCTTATCCCGCCAGCCTGAGTTGGGGCGTAGCCAAGCGGTAAGGCAGCGGTTTTTGGTACCGCCATTCCCTGGTTCGAATCCAGGCGCCCCAGCCACTCGTCCTCTTCGAGCACTAGCATCCACAGTACGCCGCTTGGTGGGGCAACTTGCGTTTATTTTTCCGGATAGGTCCCTCGGGGCCGAGATCTAAATTTAGGCGTGGGAATCCTCCGAGCAGGCTGCATAGAGCGGTGGGAAGGGGCATGATCAGCCAGTGGATCTGGTGATTCGCAGTGCCTCATGAAGGGCAGGGGTCGCCATGGCGTCAACGGAGAAGGATACAGTGATGAATCCGATTCCCGTCAAAACCGGCAGCGTCGATGAGGCGATGCCATGAAGCAAAACCCGCCGACCTTCGTCAGCGGTTTCGGTCGCGCATCGGCCGATCACTCCGCCTTCGCGCCCCCCAGAAACTCCTCGCACCAGCTCGGGCCGCCTTCGCGCTTGCGGTCGCCGATGACGCGGATCGAGCGGATAACGTAGTCGGGGGAAACGGTGAGCTGGACGGAGCAGCTTAGATATTCGGTACGCGCGGCGGAGATGCGCTCGCCGCGCTTGCCGTCGGCGGTCTTTCTATACTCGGCCGGAACCTTGCGGGTCTTGTAGCCGCCCTTCCAGCTATAGACGGTATCGCTGCCGGACTCGACGTCGGACATCGGGGGGCCGAATTCGGCGAAGAAGGGGCCGGCCGATTGGCCGAGCCAGCGTTTCTCGACGGCGTTTCTAGCCACGCCTGTCGTCGTCGTGCAGCCGGCGATGACCAGCGCGAGGCCGGCCGCCGTCATCAAGCGGAGATTCATGTTTCTGTCCCTTTGACCTGTCCTGAAGCTCGCGGCGCGGAAGGGCCGGATCCCGGCCTTCCTCCACCTTTCGTCGAGGCTCTAGCGCCAAAGCAGGCGAAAGAAAATCGGCCGGCACTGGGCGGATCAAGGAAAATCCGAAGCGTTGCAGAAACGCCCTATTTTCCTCGTGCGCCTAGGTTTTCACCAGTCCGATTTTTTGGCGAACCGGCGTTCTTTTTTGAGATCGCCGCTTGTGCAATCGAGAAGGCTGTTCTATAGAGGCGCCGCTGGTCACGGAGTGTAGCGCAGTCTGGTAGCGCACCACGTTCGGGACGTGGGGGTCGCGTGTTCGAATCACGCCACTCCGACCAGCTTATAAGGCCTTGTCCCGAAAGGCTTTTTAGCTTCCCCTTACGATCTGATTTAGAGCCTTCTTCGTGGCTCTCCGACAGAAATCCCGACAGATATTTTTCAAACTGTCGGGATGTTGCTTGTTCAGATTTCCCGGAATCGGTTAGCCTCACAACCAGTAGAGGTGGGGTGGAGGCTGAAGTGAAGGTTATCTATGCAGTCCTCATGACAGCGCTGGCGACATCTGTCGCGCATGCTGATGACGTTTCTATCCTAAAGAAGAAGGCTTGGGCCAAGGGCAGGCAGAGCGGCTACGTCATCAGTTACAAGCACGATGGAAAAGTGGGCAAGAACGCTAAGGTCTATTGCGTCAGCGGCGGCGAGCCAATGTATCTCGTTGAGGGACTGGATAGGGGAGACGGAAAGAAACTCGACATAATGGTAGATGACGATAACGGCGGCCTCGCGACCGACCTTGCCCCCGGGTATATGCGCTGGGCCATCGACGTCTGGAGACTGACCTGCAGATGATTGGTGCGGCGGCTGGAATTGAACCAGCGCACTGATTGAGTGACTAAGTCGATCCCTTGCGGCCCTTCGACCAGTCTAGTCGATGATCGCTATGTCCGGGCTCGGCTGAGCCTTCACTCAAAGTAAGCCCGCTTCGTAAGCAGTTCCGTTTCCTTGAAGAGGCCGGTGTCCATTTCGATGCGGAGATAGAGGGTCAAGGTGTTGTGTTGCGTCACCTGCTCAGCGGCCGTCGTCGCATAGTCTGGTCCCTCATTGGTGTAGTCTCGCTCGAAATACATGTAGTCGACGGTCGCTCCCAACATGCAGGGCACGTCGACGATAAGGGATATCGAATCGGTGTCTATCGCCGCCAGGCTGTAGCCGTCGACAGCCATAACTTCATTGAGGGTTATATCTCTCACCTCGCCATCATCGAGGGTGACCTGCCGCTGAACTTTCATCCAGCGGCGATTAGAGCCTCGGCGGTTTTCGATACGCCATTTGGCGCGGTGGGAGCAACCGGCGGAAACGCGTAGCCTTCATCTTGCGCAGCGTTGGAGCCGGTTGCGGCGATGGTCCCGGCAAAGGCTGCCGGGGTCTGGTATCCGAGCGACGAGTGCGGCCGGAGATCGAGGTGTCCGGGATCGCCGCCAGGCATTCGCGCGTCACGTCATCGACGATGTTGAGCACGCGAAACCTTCTTCCGCAGGCGAACTGATCATGGACGAAATCCAGCGACCAGCGGGCATTGGCCTTCGCCTCGACCAGGATCGGCGCACGCGTGCCGACGGCACGGCGTCTGGCCTTGCGCTTGCGGACCGAAAGACCTTCCTCGCGATAAAGACGATAGATGCGGTTGACCCCGGACGGCTCTCCCTCCCGCTTGAGCAGGACGAACAGCCGCCGGTAGCCGAAACGCCGTCGCTCGTTGGCGAGGTCGCGCAGTCTTGCCCGCAGTTCGACCTCCGGCGGTCGGCTCGGCCGATAGCGCACCATCTTCCGATCAGCGGATATGATCTGGCAGGCCCGCCGCTCCGAGAGACCCATGACGGTCTTCAGATGCGCGACGGCGTCACGCTTGGCGGCAGGCCCTACCATTTTTTTGCAAGAAGCTCGCGGAGTGCGGCGGCGTCCAGCATCTGCTCGGCGAGCAGCTTCTTCAGCTTGGCGTTCTCTTCTTCGAGAGCCTTCAGGCGCTTCGCCTCGGAAACCTCCATGCCGCCGTATTTGGCTTTCCAGTTGTAAAAGGTCGCGTCCGAAATCCCGTGCTTGCGGCAGAGCTCGGCCACCTTCGCGCCGGCCTCCTGCTCCTTCAGCACCGCAATAATCTGCTCTTCCGTAAATCTCTGCTTCTTCATGCGTCCGTCCTTCAATAGGCCGGACTCTAATCCAATCTGGAGGAAATTACCCGTGGCAGGTCAGAAGCAGTCCAAACAATCTTGGCTACCCTCATCCATCTACTAGGCATTCTTTGAGGAATGCGCCTAGAACCCGTAATCCGCAACGCCGTCGCTTTCATCAAGGACGTCCGCATGGTGATCTATTGCAAAACGAAGCGCTTCTGCTCTTGCTCGACATGTTCTGGTGGATAGCAACCCTTCGCCCAGCTATAGCTGAATGCGACTCTATCAAACTTTCCTCGGAATTCGTTGACGGACCACTGCAGCAAAGCTCCTCGCCAAAACATACCTGCCAGCTTCTTGCAACCGAACCGAACACATCGGAGTTGGACGGCATCGGAGGGCGTACAAGTAAAGCCAAATGCCTGCAGCTTGCTGGCGAGGAGAGCTGGATTGCCGTTCGCCTCTCTTACCAGATTATCCACCCATCGCTCATATTCCTTGACGCGAAGCGGCGGTTGGTTGTCCGCGCTTAGACCCGCCGCTTTGGCGGGGTAACACCAGGCAGAAAGACAAAGTATGATCAGCAACCGATGGACACGATACTTGTTCAAGAGGCGCTCCTAAGTCTCGGTTGGAGTTCAGCCGAGAGATTTCGATCTGTCAAGCTGGCAGCGAAACCTCCAATCCGAGTGTCACAATGGTGAGACAAGGTAGCCTAGGAGAAAAGCAGTGGCATGGCTCTCACTTGCGTAAGGTCTGGTGGTTTTTGCTACCTAATGCCGGGCTTTTTCATGTGGTGCCCTGAGCTGCGGCGACAACACGGTTCACAAAATCGGCCTTTGCCCGTGTGTAGCCATCACCGTCATAGGCGTACTCGCGTGCGAGTTTTTGTTTGAGCGCGGCGTATTCCGCTGCGGTCTGAGGATGCGCAATCAGGTAATCTCGAAAGAATATACGCTTCTGATGCGTTTCGTTTCCCTGCGGCAGTAAATAGACCCGCCGTTTGGGATTCGTCGATCTCATCAGGAATGCGTACACGTCATGCTCGTAGCGATTCCCCCGGCTTTCATAACCTGCGCCCTCCATCCTGCTGATGGCTGCCAACACATGTTCAACACCTGGCAGTGTGACGTCAATATCGATCAGAGGCTTTGCTGAGAGGCCGGGAACCGCAGTGCTGCCGATGTGATCGATGGCAATAACCTCAGGTCCTATCAGTGCCTGAAGACTTGCCGCGATATCGCGAAAATGACTGGGCCACTGTTTGTCATATGTAACAACTTCCACTCGCTCTGCCATGAAAATCTCCCAGCTGCGGGCGTTCGAATACTTCTAGTCGTCATTTCAGGGACATGAAAACGACAACAGTGTGTGACCTGGCCAACCGTGGTCGATCCCGGGTACTGCCGGAATTGAGAAGCAAAGCACCGGCGGCTCTGGAACCCTTCAACCCGGCGCTTTTTCCTTATCGACGATCTGCAGCGAGAAGATATCTGGAAGAGCTGAGTGCCGCGATCACGTTCGCCGTCAACTACGAGCTGATCAAGCACAAGGTCTTCATTCCACTGCCACCCAAATACGATGCCAGATCGTCGATGCTCACGCTGTCGGAAGTTCGTCGCCTGATCAGAGCGGCATACAATCACAAAGGCATGGGCTGGGTGAACGGGAAACCTGTCAAAGACCTATTCGTGCGCCGTCACCTTGCGCGCTTCATTTTCTTGTCGATCACGACAGGGTCGAGAAAGGACAAGGTTGAGCGTGTCAGTTTCCGAAACGAGGGTGATCGCCCGTGGATCGACCTTTGGCAGGAATACGCTGATGACGGTCAGCTCATCTGGAAAGGTCGATATCACCGCCTGGGCGACGACGAAATCGAGCATGAGAAGAAGCGAGCCCCCTCGCTACCAATTGCTCAGGCTGCCGTGAAGAGACTAGTTAAATGGCGTGATGAAGGCATTATCTATCCATGCGCTCATCCGTATGCGGCCAGTGGTCGTGATGAACCGGGCAATGTCAAAGACGGCATGCGCGCGCTTTTCAATGAAGTGCTGGGCGCGGATCATGACACCGTCATTCACACACTCCGGCATACAGCCGCAACTTGGATGTGTGCTCAGAAGGACCTCCCTTTGCCCTCGATTGCGGCCTACCTGGGCATGACGACCGAGACCTTGGTGAAGACGTACGCTCATCACCGTGAAGAGGATTTGGACAAAATCGCACAGGCACTTTTCGATGCCGAGCGCGATACGCACAAGGCTAAGTTGCGTGAGACAAAGGGGAAACCGACCGAGAACGCCCGACAGAAATCGACAGTTATCGACAGAAGGAAAGCGGACGGGGGTGAACGAGAATCGACGACAGCGGACGAAAGTGCAATGAAATCAAAGAAGGATGCGGCATAACATGTGGTTTCGATTTTTGGCGAGCATCGTTCGGGACGTGGGGGTCGCGTGTTCGAATCACGCCACTCCGACCAGTCTATCTCATTGATATTGAAGTTTCCTTCTGCACCTGGCCGCGATACTCGTTCGTCAGGCCGACAGGCGAAAGTTAAGCGCCGTGGAACCGGCGCGCGGCATCCAGCAGCGCATCCTCGTCGCTGACGCCGCTCCTCAGTTCACTTACAAGGAAGCGGGCGAGATGTTCTGTCTGCTCACCTTGGGCGGCGATCTTGTATTCGGTGCAGAGCTTTCCGAAAACGGATCGAAGCAGATCGATTTCGCTTTCCTGGAGTTCTGCCGCCAGGCGGCCGGGGAAGGCGTCCATGAGTTCTTTCCGAAGTACCCCTGGCGCTTTGTGGAGGCGCAACGATCGTCCGGGGTGCGGGGCGGAATGGATGCAAATCGAGCCGGCGACCCGCGTTCCGCTGCCGGCGATCCCGATGCAATCCACATCATGTGAGATAAACGAACGGGAGTAAAGGTGCCGCCTGCGGCGCTGCGCCCGATCAGACGATCAGGCGCGCAATGGTCGCCGCTTTAGTTTGAACAGCCGCATGGCTCTTTCTTCAAATCGAAGAAAATGCGGCAAAATCCAGGGGCGCCGCAGGTGTTATCGAGGGCGCTGCGCCTTTTTCGGTGCCGGCAAGAGCCCTTCGCGCTGGAGCCTCTTTCGGGCAAGCTTGCGCTGCCGGCGCACGGCCTCGGCCTTCTCGCGGGCCCGCTTCTCCGACGGCTTTTCATAGCTGCTTCGGGCGCGCATTTCGCGAAAGAGCCCCTCGCGTTGCATCTTCTTCTTCAGCACCCGCAGGGCCTGCTCGACATTGTTGTCTCGAACCGTGACTTGCAAATATACCTCCATGGTGTCGCACCGACGGGTGCCTTGGTTGGTGGCGGAAACGACAGCGCCGCGCGTCGTTTCAGACGCGCTAACGTCTGACTGTCGTGGCGAGGGGCGTCACCCATGCGCGGCCCTCGCGCGCGTCCCCTTCAACGCCTGCCGGCACGGCGCGAGAGGATTTTTCGTTGTCAACGTCGGACTCCGCGATGCACCGCTCGAAGTTCTCGTCCTCGAAGCGAACGCGGTATTGCGGGCCGTTGAGGGATGCCGGCAGCAAGGCGACGATTTGGCACTGACCTTTCTGGCTCACGAAACGGACCGGTGCCTCGTTGAGAACGACCCGGTCGCCGATCTTGTATCGATGTGCAGTCATACGTCCTCCAGTCGTTTCGCCGTCGGCCGGTCGCGCGATGCGCCTCGCCTTGCTCGAAACAAAAAAGGCCGGGAGAACCCGACCTTCCTCATCGCCTCACCTGGCCAGTGCCAGTACATCCGTGGTCAAAAGCCTGGAGACGATAATAACATGCGCCGCTCAATCAGAGGGCACGGAGATTTTCTGCGGACGTCTTGCCTGTACGGCGGTCCTGGGCAAGCTCGAAGCCGACCTTCTGACCTTCCTTGAGGGAAGACATGCCGGCGCGCTCGACGGCGGAGATGTGCACGAACACGTCGGCCGCGCCATCTTCCGGCTGAATGAAGCCAAATCCCTTCGTGGCGTTAAACCACTTTACGGTTCCAGAATTCACGATGATCCCTTTCAATCGCATGGAAAATAAACGTCGCCCAGAGGCGATGTATCAGACCGATCTTGTGAGGATTTTCGTGACGATGCGCAAGCGCGGAAACAAATATCGTCGGTCAATATCGATGTGAGCTATATAGGGTAGCCCACCATTATTTACAAGAATTATTTTCCGGCGGCGGAAATAGCGAAGATTGCGCCCGGGCCAGGAGATGGAAATTCTTTGTTTTGCGCGTTCGAAATTTCGCATTATCCGGGGCGTGCGGTTCGCATTGCCGCGTAGATCGCGAGGTGATCGCTTTTGAAGCGTTGAGAGCGGGAGGCCGGTGCGCTTTCCGCAGGCGGGCAGTCCCGCAAGCGTCCGAAACGGCGGAACAGCCTCGCCCATTTCGACTCGATGACCGGTCGATGTACTGGCCTCGAACGAAGAAGGGGCCACGACTGCATGGCTCCTTTGATCTACCTCGATTTGAGGACAACGACATGCAGCAATTCAAAGTGCTACAGCGCCGCGCGTCCAATAAGGCGCGCGGCGCTGTAGGGCCCTTTGTCCGTCCGCTCGGTACCGTCGGTCACTCGTCGATGGCGTCGATCACCTCGATCGCCTTGGCTGCGTTGACGCGGCGGATATCGACGTCCTCGCGGCGGTTGGCGAAGATCTCCGTCGCCATCAGTTGATCGGCGAGATCGGCCGGCAGCGACATGATGACGCGATGTTCCTCGGCATGGATGCCGCCGATCGTCGCGCGTCTTGCGGTGATCATGCCGCCGGCCACCGTGTTGTTGGTGTCCGGGTCGATCAGGATGAAGGCGCCGGTCGTGCGGTTCTGCTCGTAGGTGTCGAAGATCGCCTGTTCGTCGAAGGTCAGGTGCACCTTGCCGATGGCGTTCATCGGCAGCTCGTCGGCGTGATTCCACTTGCCGGACTTGAGCTCGAGCTGGCTCACCGGCTGCACCTGCACGCGCTGACGGCGGCTGCCGGACTTCAACCAATAGCGCTTGCCCGGCTGGATGCCCTCCGGCTGCAGCGCGACGATCTGGGCGTCGAAGGCAAGCCCGGTCATCGGCTGGCTGTCGATCGCCGCGATCATGTCGCCGCGCGAGACGTCCACCTGCCGGTCGAGCACGAGCGTGATCGCGTCGCCGGCGACGGCTGCGTTGCGCACGAGGTCGAAGGTGACGATCTTCGTCACGTTCGCAACCATGCCGGACGGCAGGATGACGACGGAATCGCCGGGCTTCACCGAGCCGCCGGCAACCGTGCCCTGATAGCCACGGAAGCTTTCGCCCGGGCGGGACACGCGCTGCACCGGCAAGCGGAAACCGACGGTCTGGGCCGAACGGGTCGTCGCCAGTTCCAGCACCTCGATCAGCGTCGGGCCGTCGTACCAGGGCATTGAGGCGCTGCCGTCATAGACGACGTTCTCGCCCTTCAGCGCCGAGACCGGGATCGCCGTCACCTGACGCACGCCGAGCGACAGCGCGAGTTCCTTGAACTCGTGCGAGATCTGCTCGAAACGGGAACGGTCGTAGTTCGTCAGGTCGATCTTGTTGACGGCGAGCACGAACTGGCGGATGCCCATCAGCGTTGCGATGGTCGCGTGCCGGCGCGTCTGTTCGAGCAGGCCGACACGGGCATCGACGAGCAGCACGGCGAGGTCGGYGGTCGATGCACCGGTCGCCATATTGCGGGTATATTGCTCGTGGCCGGGCGTATCGGCGACGATGAAGGAGCGCTTGTCGGTCGAGAAATAGCGATAGGCGACGTCGATGGTGATGCCCTGTTCGCGCTCGGCTTGCAGCCCGTCGAGCAGCAGCGCGAAATCGGGCAGGCCGAGATCGTTCTGCTTGCCGCTGGAATCGCGCTGCAGGCTTGCCGCCTGGTCTTCCTTGACCGCCTTTGTGTCCCAAAGCAGGCGACCGATCAGCGTCGACTTGCCGTCGTCGACGCTCCCGCAGGTAATGAGGCGCAACGGCCGGGAATCACGAGTGGCCCGCGCCGGTTCCTGTGAGGGGAGGGCAACGGCGATTTCGTCCAGGGCTGCGTTTGCTACTGCCGGTGCAGTCATCAGAAATATCCTTCGCGTTTCTTCTTTTCCATCGAGCCGGCCTGGTCGCGGTCGATCGCGCGGCCCTGGCGTTCAGAGACGGTCGCGGTTTCAAGTTCGGAAATGATGTCGTCGAGCGTCGTGGCGTTGGAGCGGATCGCACCCGTGAGCGGGAAGCAGCCGAGCGTGCGGAAGCGGATGACCTCTTCGCGCTTTGTCTCCCCCGGAAGCAGTTCGAGGCGCGGATCCTCGGCAAGGATCATCATGCCGTCACGTTCGACGATCGGCCGCTTCTCGGCGAAATAGAGCGGAACGATCGGGATTTCTTCCGCCTGGATGTAGCGCCAGATGTCGACCTCGGTCCAGTTGGAGAGCGGGAAGGCGCGAACGCTCTCGCCCTTGCGAATCATGCCGTTATAGACATTCCAGAGTTCCGGGCGCTGGTTGCGCGGATCCCAGCGGTGGTCCGGCGTGCGGAAGGAATAGATGCGCTCCTTGGCGCGGCTCGCTTCCTCGTCGCGGCGCGCGCCACCAAAGGCGGCGTCATATTGGCCGGCATCGAGCGCCTGGCGCAGGGCTTCGGTCTTCATGATGTCGGTATAGAGCGCCGAACCGTGCGTGAACGGTGTGACGTTTTCGACGGCGCCGCGCGGATTGGTATGGACGACGAGGTCGAGGTCGTACTGCTCCACCATCGCGTCGCGGAAAGCGATCATCTCGCGGAACTTCCAGCCCGTATCGATATGCAGAAGCGGGAAGGGCACGCGGCCGGGGTAGAAGGCCTTGCGCGCCAGGTGCAGGAGCACGGAGGAATCCTTGCCGATCGAATAGAGCATCACCGGACGCTCGAATTCGGCGGCGACCTCACGGAAGATGTGGATCGCTTCGTTTTCCAGCGCCTTCAGATGCGGGTCCAGCGGCGGCTTGGTGCTCTGCGGGTTGTGCAATTCCGTTTCCGGATGAGTGTGGGGCATTTCGAACTCCGGGGAGGATCTATTTGTCTTCTTGATGCGGTGCCTGGCCCTCAGGCGGCACCGCTTGCATTCGGGATGATGGATGAAGCCGCTTCCGCGACGTGCAGACCGCATTCGCGCTTCTCGTCGTTTTCCCACCACCAGCGACCGGCGCGCTCGGGCTCGCCGGGCTTGATGGCGCGCGTGCAGGGCTCGCAGCCGATCGATGGGTAGCCGCGGCTGTGCAGCGGATTGACCGGAATGGCCTCGGCCGCGACATGGGCGTGGATCGCGTCGATGTCCCAGTCGGCAAGCGGGTTGACCTTGATCAACCCCCGCTCGAGGTCAGCTTCGGCGAAGGGCGTGGTGGCGCGGTTGCCCGATTGGCCGCGGCGGAGCCCGGTGATCCAAAAGCTTGCCCCTTCAAGCGCGCGCGAAAGCGGCTTCAGCTTGCGCACGCCGCAACAGGCGTGCCGGGCTTCGACGCTCTCGTAGAAGCCGTTCATGCCATATCGGGCCACATAGGCGTCGATGTCGGCCTTTTCCGGGTGGAAGCGTCTGATCGCGATGCCGTAGGTTTCCTCGGTCTCGCCGATCAGCGCGACCGTTTCGGGGAAGAGACGGCCGGTCTCGAGAGTGACGACATCGATGTCGAGGCGATTGCTGCCGATGGCGGCGGTGATGACCTGGTCCTCGATCCCGAGCGAGGTCGTGAAGACGACACGGCCTTCGAGACCGGCGACGCGCGCCAGCCGCCCGGCAAGATCCAGGGTTCCCAGCTCTTCGTTCAGCGCTTGCGCCTTGGTTTCGAGGGATTGCGTGGTCATGGCTCGATCCTGTTCCATTGAGCACGGAATATCGCAGCCGTTCGTGACGAAGGACAGAAATAGCGGTTTCTAAAGCTCCGCTATCGGAGCAAATATCTCTCTGATCGCCGAAAGCCTTGAAAAAAGGCGTCCGGCGACCGGGACCCTGCCGTCATTGCGTGGGGGCCTGGGTTTTGGCGCCGCTTCGGCGCAGCAGGATGCTCTGCGCGACGAAGGTCCGCGAAAGGCCGTGATAGAGCGGCTCGGGTGCAATCAGCCGCGATGTGACATAGCCGAGCATAGAGGCGGCCATCAGCGGGATGACGCCCTGGTGATTACCGGTCATTTCCATGATGATGACGAAGGCCGTCATCGGTGCCTGGACGATTCCGGCGAAGTAGCCGGCCATGCCGAGCACGGCACCGAGCGCGATGCTCGTCCCGAGGAGCGAACTCAAGCTGCTGCCGAGGCCGGCGCCGATGGCAAGGGACGGTGCGAAAATGCCGCCCGGAATGCCGGAGATCATCGCCGCGAAGCCTGCGAGCAGTTTGCCGATGAAGAAGAAGAAGGGCAGGGGCTCGCCGCCAACGGCGGCATGGGCCTGCTCGTAGCCCGTCCCGAAGGTGGCGCCGCCCGAAATGACGCCGATTACGGCGGTGGCAAGACCGCAGCCGCCGGCGAGCATCAGCATGCGTTTCAGCGGCTCGGGCTGGGCCCAGCGGCGGATGCGCCGCGTCAGCCGGAGGCTTGCAACGCTGAATCCCGCACCCAGCATGCCGCCGCCGACGCCACAGGCGGCGATGAGCAGAAAGTCCCGGGCGCCGCTTGCCGTCACCGAAGCGGTGCCGAAATAGGTGTAGTTTCCCGAAAGGCCGAGCGCTGCGAGGCCCGACAGGATGACGGCCGTCAGCACAAGTCCATTGGCGCGGGATTCGTAAGTCCGGCTCATCTCCTCGATCGCGAAGACGATACCTGCAAGCGGCGTGTTGAAGGCGGCCGCGATGCCGGCGGCGGAGCCGGCAAGGATCAGGCCGCGCGCCTGCGCCATGCCGCCCCAGCGGGCGGCCTGCAGCATGATCGAGGCGCCGACCTGGACAGTCGGCCCTTCGCGCCCGATCGAGGCCCCACCGAAAAGACCGAGTACCGTCAGCAAAATCTTCCCCAAAGCAAGCCGCAGCGACAGGAGCCTCGCACGGTCCTGCGCCCCGTGGAGCTTGCGCGCGGCGATCGCCTGCGGAATGCCGCTGCCTTGCGCATTCGGAAAAAAGCGGATGGCGAGCCAGGCCGAAAGCACAAAGACGGCCGGCGTCAACAGAAGCGGCAGCAGGAAGCTCCATCGGCCGCTCTCCGTCAGCCCGTGAAACGCGTGCTGCGCCCAATCGGCGAATTTGGCGAAGACGACGCTGATGACCCCGATCGCGATGGCCCCTGCCCAGAAGACGAGTCTCGGCCGCCAGACGTCATAGGAGC
Organism: Ensifer sp. LCM 4579; assembly: GCF_001854885.1. Lineage (GTDB taxonomy): Bacteria > Pseudomonadota > Alphaproteobacteria > Rhizobiales > Rhizobiaceae > Sinorhizobium. The sequence goes on from NZ_MDDV01000002.1 coordinate 293,952, forward strand.
CCCATAGGACCTTGGAACGGCGGAACAGCTTGGATTTCATGTAGGTGGAAGGCATGCCGCCTTCTTAGCGGCGATCTTCGCCAAGCACAAATCCGAGATGCCGCATTCGGGCCGGCGAGGGCGATTGGTGGGGAGGCGTGGCGCAAGGTCCACACCTATTTCGTGCCGCCGGAGGGCGCCTCGCGTTCAACAATCGGTGAGCCTGCTGTTCTTCTCTCGGCCGCGCTCCACGTTCAGGACATCAATCTGAACAGGGGAGGAAAGGCATGTCGTCGTCACGCATTCCCATAGCCGGCTTGCTCGGCCTGCTCCTGGTCTCGGGAGCCTATGCCCATCACGGTTGGTCCTGGGCGGTTGCCGACCAGGTCGAGCTTTCAGGCGTCATCCGCGAAATCTCCATGGCGCCGCCCCACCCGACGCTGCGGGTGGAGACGGAAAATGACGGCGTCTGGCGCGTGGAACTCGGCAATCCGCGGCTCACCCAACGTTCGGGCTTCGTCGAAGGCGCCGCGAAGGTCGGCGATCCGATCGTGGTGCTCGGCAATCGCTCTCTCGACCCGAACGAGAAGCGGATGAAAGCGGTGCGGATCACCGTCGCCGGCAAGGTCTATGACATCTATCCGGATCGGATCCAGACGAACTGATGGATGCGGTGGCGGCATTGGAGTGGATCGAAGGGCTGCCGTTCGCCGTCGCGCTCCGGCGCTCCGCAACGCTCTATATCTTCGTGAACGCCGCCCACATCCTGTCGATCGGGATCATCATCGGCGCGATCCTGCCGCTGGACCTGAGGCTCTTGGGTGCAATCCGGGCAGTTCCGGTCGCGGTGATCGGACCGTTCCTGTCGCGCGCCGCAGCCGTTGGCGTCGCGCTGGCGATCGCCACCGGCTTCTGCCTCTTCAGCGTCAATCCGCTTGAATATGCCGGCAATGCAGCGTTTCTGACCAAAATGTCGCTGCTCGCTCTCGGCGTCGCCAATGCGAGCCTATTGCACCTCACGCCGCAATGGCGCGCCGCCGTGAAAGGCGGACCGCTTTCCTTGCGGGTCCGCCTTTCGGGCTTGCTTTCGCTGGCGATCTGGACCGGGGCGGTTGTTGCCGGCCGCTGGATCGGGTTCCTCTTGGAGTAAAATCACCGGTCACTGACCGCCCAGCGCGGATTGATCCAGGGCTCCTGGTTGGAGCGGGCCAGCGGCTGCTTGCCGAGGATATGGTCGGCCGCCTTCTCGCCGGTCATGATCGAAGGGCCGTTGAGATTGCCATAGGTGATGTGCGGGAAAACCGAAGAATCGGCGACGCGCAGGCCGTCGACGCCGATTACCCGCGTTTCCGGATCGACGACGGCCATCGGATCGTCCTTCGAGCCCATCTTGCAGGTGCCACAGGGGTGATAAGCGCTTTCCAGGTGCTCGCGCAGAAAGGCGTCGATCTCCTCGTCCGTCTGCACGTTCTCGCCCGGCTGGATTTCCGGCCCGCGATAGAGGTCGAAGGCCTTCTGACTGAAGATTTCGCGCGTGAGCCGCACGCAGTGACGGAATTTCTCCCAGTCCTCCGGATGGCTCATGTAGTTGAAGCGGATCACCGGATCGGCCTTCGGCTCGGAGGAGCGAAGGGTCACGGCGCCGCGCGATTTCGACAGGTTATAGCCGACATGCACCTGGAAGCCGTGCGAATTCGCCGCTGCCTTGCCGTCATAGCTGATCGCCACCGGCAGGAAGTGGTACTGGATATCGGGCTGCTTGACACCGGGCGCGGAGCGCAGGAAGGCGCAGGCTTCGAACTGGTTGGAAATGCCGAGGCCTGACTTGAAGAACATCCATTGCGCACCGGCGACACCCTGCCAGAACCACGGCAGCCAGGAATAAAGCGAGACCGGCTTGGTGCTGATCTGCTGGAAATAGAACTCCATGTGGTCCTGCAGGTTCTGGCCGACGCCCGGACGGTCGAGCTTCACCTCGATGCCCATCTCCTTCAGATGATCGGCCGGGCCGATGCCGGAGAGCATCAGAAGCTTCGGCGAGTTGAAGGAGGAGGCGGAGACGATCACTTCGCGATTGGCCTTGACTACTTCTATGCGGCCGCCGCGCTCGATCTCGACGCCGGTGGCCCGGCCGTTCTCGATCACGACCTTGCGGGCGAAGCAGCGAACGAGTTCGACGTTCGGGCGCTTCAGCGCCGGCTTCAGATAGGCGGACGCCGCCGACCAGCGCCGGCCTTTCCACGTCGTCTGTTCCATCAGCCCGAAACCTTCCTGCTTCGAGCCGTTGTAATCCTTCGTCAGTTCGAACCCGGCCTGCTTTCCGGCTTCGATGAAGGCGTGGAAGAGCGGGTTCTTGACCGGGCCGCGCTGGACATGCAGCGGCCCGTCGGTGCCGCGCCAGCCCTCCTCTCCGCCGTGCGAGGTCTCCATCCGCTTGAAATAGGGCAGCACGTCCGCATAGGCCCATCCCTGGGCGCCGAGTTCTTCCCAGCGGTTGAAGTCTTCCGCGTGCCCGCGCACATAGACCATGCCGTTGATCGAGGAGGAGCCGCCGATCACCTTGCCGCGCGGTGCGGTGATGCGCCGGTTGTTCAGCCGCGGCTCCGGCTCCGAAAGATAGCCCCAATTGTAGCGGTTCATGCTCATCGGCCAGGCAAGTGCTGCCGGCATCTGGATGAACGGACCGATGTCGGTGCCACCGAACTCCAGCACGATGACCGAATGCTTGCCGTCTTCCGACAGGCGATAGGCGAGCGCCGAGCCTGCCGAACCGGAACCGATGATGACGAAATCTGCCTGCATGCGCGTGTCTTTCTTCTACGTAGATGCTGCCGGTGTGCCCCTCATTCGGCTGCCCGTCCTCCGCAGCAGCTGCGCTGCAGCTGCTGAGGGTGGACCGCCACCTTCTCCCCGCTTGCGGGGAGAAAGGACCGTGCTGCGACGTTTCCGCCCCTCTTCCGCCTGTCTGGAGAGGGGCCTTGCCGCGCTCAGTCCCCTCTCCCCGCGAGCGGGGACAGGGCTAGTCCTCGGGTTAAACCCGAGGAGAGGGGCAAACTCTCAATACGGCGCCTCGACCGGGCCCATGCCGACATAGACGGTCTTGAGCTCGGTATAGTGGTCGAGCGCCGCGACCGAGTTCTCCCGACCGAAGCCGGATTGCTTCGATCCGCCGAAGGGGATCTCGACCGGGCAGAGATTATACGTGTTGATCCAGAGCGTGCCGGCCTCAAGTCGGTCGACGACGCGGTGGGCGCGCGTGAGGTCGGCGGTGAAGACGCCGGCCGAGAGGCCGAATTCGGTCGCGTTCGCCCGGGCGACGACCTCCGCCTCGTCGTCGAAATCCAGCACGCACATGACCGGGCCGAAGATTTCCTCGCGCGCGATCGTCATCCCGTCGGTGACGTCGGCAAAGACCGTCGGCTGGATATAGGTGCCTTCGCCGCTCACATGGTTTGGAATGCCGCCGCCGGTCAGGAGCCTTGCGCCTTCCGCCTTGCCCTTTTCGATATAGGAGAAGACCTTGTCGCGCTGAGCCTTGGAGACCATCGGCCCGAGCTGCGTCGCCTCGTCCATCGGGTCGCCGATGACGATCGCCTCGGTGCGTTCCTTCAACCGCGACAGGAAGGCGTCCTTGATCTTCTTCTGCACGAACACCCGGGTTCCGTTCGAGCAGACCTGGCCGGTCGAGTAGAAGTTGCCGAGCATGGCGCCGCCGATCGCGCTTTCGAGATCGGCATCGTCGAAGACGATCAGCGGCGATTTGCCGCCGAGTTCCATGGTGACGTGCTTGAGTTCGGCCGCAGCGGCGCCCGCCACTCGTCTGCCCGTCGGCACCGAACCGGTGAGCGACACCTTGGCGACATCCGGGTGATTGACGAGCAGCGGACCCGTCGATCGGTCGCCCTGGATGACGTTGAAGAGCCCCTTGGGCAGGCCCGCCTCGATCAGGATCTCGGCGATCTTCAGCGCGCCGAGCGGTGTGTTCTCCGACGGCTTGAAAACCATGGCATTGCCGGCGACAAGCGCCGGCGCACCCTTCCAGCAGGCGATCTGCTGCGGATAGTTCCAGGCGCCGATGCCGACGCAGACGCCGAGCGGCACGCGCTTGGTATAGGCAAAGTCCTGCCCAAGCGGGATATAGGCGCCGTTGAGCGCGGCGGGCGCGACGCCGCCGAAGAATTCGAGGCTGTCCGCGCCGGACGTGGGATCGGCGACGATCGTCTCCTGGATAGGCTTGCCGGTGTCGAGCGTTTCGAGCTCGGAAAGCTCGCGGTTGCGCTCGCGCATGATCTCGGCGGCACGCTTGAGGATGCGGCCGCGCGCCGTCGGGCTCATCGCCGCCCATTCCGGCTGCGCCCGCTTGGCGGCGGCGATCGCCTTTTCGACGATAGCCGGCGTCGCGGCGTGCAGCCGCGCAATCACCTCGCCCGTCGCCGGATAGATGCTCTCGATCACCGTGCCGGCGGCGTCCTCGACATATTCGCCGTCGATGAAGTGCGAGGCTTTTGGTTGGGCTCTCATATAATTCTCCCGCGGATAGCGTTTGGATTCGAATTTGCGTTTCAGCGTCTCTGTTCTGCGCCTCACGAGGCCGAGGCGCTGGCCTCCTCACCCTCCATTCGCCCGCAAATGCGCGTTCACGTAATCTTCCGTCAGCGCGATCGAGGCCTCGATGCTGATCGGCGCCGATTTCAGGCTTTGCCGGATGTAAAGCCCGTCGATCATGGCAGCCGCCCCTTCGGCGATGCGCTCCGCGTCATCTGCGGGGCAAAGCGCCCTCAAACTTGCGAGGAGGTTGGAGCGCAGCCGCCGCGCATAGATGACGAGCAGCCGGCGAACGTCTTCGGAGCGCTGCGCCTCGGAATAGAAAGCGAGCCAGGCGGCCACCGTCTCCGGCGCGAATTGATCGGCCCGGAAGCTGACGCGGATGAGCGCGCTCACCTTTTCGCGCGGCGTTCGCGCCGCCTTGACTGCGGCGACGGCATCCTGGCGCAATTGACCGAGCAGGCTTCGGATCGTCGCGATCAGCAATTGCTCCTTGCTGCCGAAATAGTGATGCGCGAGCGCCGGCGAGACGCCCGCCGTCCGGGCGATCTCGGACATCGTCACGGCCAGCGTGCCCTGCCCGCCGATCACGCGCAGCGCTGCATCGACCAGCGCCTTGCGACGCACCGGTTCCATCCCGACCTTCGGCATCCAAAAACTCCCTTGACGATCATCAGCTTATTTTTGATTGACTCATCAATCAATAAAAATCTTGCGTCATTCCGCTTTCTTTTTGCCCGGAAATCCGGCTCAATCACGGGATAGTGCACGCACAACTGCCGGTCTGGAGGTTGAAGATGGCGGCCAACAGATTTGAAGCTGGAGACGCGGAAAACGTTGCAGGAAAATGGGCATGGTTCGTCGCACTGGGTGTGCTTCTGATCATGGCCGGCGGTATTGCCTTCGGTAATCTGCTGATGGCGACTGTTGCCTCCGTCTACTATGTCGGCGTCATCATGCTGATCGGCGGCTTGCTCAATCTCGGCCAAGCCTTCCGAGTCAAGGATTGGGGAGGCTTCTTCTACTGGATGCTGAGCGGGGCCTTCTATGCGGCGGCAGGATTCCTTACCTTCGTCAATCCGCTGCTCGCCTCCTCGGTGCTGACCCTTCTGCTGGCGATCGCGCTGATCGCAGCCGGCGCTTTCCGTGTCTGGGTCGGTTATAGGCTCAACCCCCTTGCAGGCTGGGGTTGGGTCCTGATCGGCGGCCTGATCACCCTCGTGACCGGTCTCGTCATTGCCGCCGGCTGGCCGGTCGACAGCCTCTGGATACTGGGCCTGTTGCTGTCGATCGATCTCGTCATGCAGGGACTCGCGCTCATCGCTTTCGGTGTGCTTGTGAAAAGCTAGCCTGCCATGCGATCGTTGAGCGTTGGCGATGTCCTGCCCACCATTCGGCGTTGCGTTTCACAAAACCTTCACATTCGCGAAAGACTTCTTTGACGCTTGCCCTCGATGCTGGTGGACGGTCCGACCCGTCCCATCCTGGAGCCCGGCATGTCCGCCGTCCCCGCAGAAACGCTGCCATTTCGTCGCTTCGGCGACGACCAGATCATAACGCTCGCGAAACTCGTCATCGAGAATGCCTTTCAGCCGATCGTCGAAACGACGAACGGCGCGGTCTTCGGTTATGAGTCGTTGATGCGCGGCTTCGACAGGCTGGGATATGCTTCGCCGCTCGAACTGCTCGACAAGGCCGAAGAGGCCGGACAGCTTCTGGCGCTGGAGCATCTGATCAATAGCCGGGCCATTGCGGCCTTTGCCACCCTTCCGGATTTCTCCACCCGCACCCTGTTCCTCAACTTCGACGCCAGGCTGGTTGGCGGGGAGGGGGATGTCGTCGAGCGCCTCGTCAATCACCTCAAGCGTGCCAATATCGCCCCGTCCTCGCTCTGCTTCGAGCTGTCGGAGCGGTTCGACAACGGGAAGGTGCCGGATTTCTCGGCGCTTGTGCGGCAATTGCGGCTTGCCGGCTTCAAGCTGGCGATCGACGATTTTGGTGCCGGCTTCAACGGGCTGAGGATGCTGTGCGACCAGCCCGTCGACTATGTGAAGATCGATCGGCATTTCATTGCCGGCATAGACAGCAATTCTCGCAAGCGCCATCTCCTGCGCCATGCCGTCAACATGGCGCATGTCCTTGGGACGCGGGTGATCGCGGAGGGCGTGGAAACGGAGGTGGAGTTCCTGGTGTGTCGCGATCTCGGCTGCGATTTGGTGCAGGGCTATTTCGTTGCTCACCCGACGACGCATCTCAATGAGCTGCGGCCGGTCTATGCGCATCTCGAGTCGGACCGCGCACGGCGGCATTCCTCGACTCTCGACAGCATTCTGATCCGCAAGGAAGTGGAGCAACTGCCGGCGGTCCGCGAGAGCGATGATCTCGACTCGGTCTTCGATCACTTCCGGCTCAACCCGCGCCAGCCCTTCTGCCCGGTGTTGAACGCCAATGGCGAGCCGCGCGGAATCCTGCATGAATATCATGTGAAGGAGATGATCTATCATCCCTTCGGCCGTGACCTGCTGAAAAACCGCGTCTACCAGCGCCGCATTTCGCACTTCGTGACGCCGGCGCCGATCGCCGATCTCGACACGCCGGCCGACGAAATGCTGAAGATCTTTGCCGGCATGGATGGCAGCGATTGCGTCATCCTGACGGAGAACATGCGCTATGCCGGAATCCTTTCGGCCGCGTCGCTTCTGAAGATCATCAACGAGAAGCAGTTGAAGATGGCGCAGGAGCAGAATCCCTTGACCGGCCTTCCGGGCAACCGCGCCATACGCGACTATGTCCAGCAGGCGATCCTCGACGGCGACCAGACACGCTATTTCTGCTATTGCGATTTCGACGACTTCAAGCCCTTCAACGATACCTATGGCTTCCAGAAGGGCGATCTTGCGATCGCGCTGTTTGCTGCGCTTCTGCGGCGCCACTTTATCGGTGAGGAGAAGTTCCTCGGCCATATCGGCGGCGACGACTTCTTCATCGGCGTGAGCGGCCTAGGCGAGGGGGAAGTCCGCGCCGTCCTCACGCGCCTTCTCGATGATTTCCGATCGGACGTCCGGCAGCTCTATTCTCCGGAGCATCAGATGGCGGGCCGCATCAGCGGTTACAGCCGCGACGGCGGTGCCAAGGACTTTCCGCTAATGCGCTGTTCGATCGCTGTTCTGGCGTTGCCGGAAAGTTTGATCCTTTCGGATAGCCAGGCGGTGAGCAAAAGGATCGCCGAGATCAAGGGGCGCGCCAAGGCGAGCGAATCCGGACTGGTCGTGGAATTGCTCGACGACTGATGACCGATGCATGAACGACGCTCTTTTCGGCGTGGCGAGTGGGCGATAGTTATAGGAGGCTGACTGCCTTTGCGAGGATGCCGCCATGACGACCGATATGCTCCCGAACGAAATGACCCATGTGGACCTCCAGAGCCCCGGCAGCGCTGAAAACATGGTGCTGGCGCGCGGTCGGCTGCCGGAGGTCGGTCCCGGCGACATTCTGATCCGCGTCGAGGCGTTCGGCGTCAACCGGCCGGACGTTCTGCAGCGCAAGGGCGATTATCCGCCGCCGCCCGGCGCAAGCCCCATCCTCGGCCTGGAAGTGGCCGGCGAAGTGGTCGCGCTTGGAGATGGCATCACGGGTTTCTCGGCCGGAGACAGGGTCTGCGCACTCGCCAATGGCGGCGGATATGCCGAATATTGTGCCGCGCCGGCGACGCAGGCGCTGATCTTTCCGAAGGGCTACGACGCGGTGAAGGCGGCGGCGCTCCCGGAGACCTTCTTCACCGTCTGGGCCAACGTCTTCGACATGGCCGGTCTGAAACGGGGCGAAACGATCCTCGTCCACGGCGGATCGAGCGGCATCGGCACAACAGCGATCCAGCTTGCCAGAGCCTTTGGCGCCGAGGTTTTCGCCACGGCTGGCAGCGCCGCGAAATGCACGGCCTGCGAAACGCTCGGAGCGAAGCGGGCGATCAACTACCGTGAGGAGGATTTCAAGGAGATCGTGCTCGACGAGACCGGCGGGCGCGGCGTCGATGTCATCCTCGACATGGTCGGCGGCCGCTATTTCGGACGCAATCTCGCGACCCTCGCCAAAGACGGGCGCCTGTCGATCATCGGTTTCCTCGGCGGCGCGCGGGTCGAAGACGCCAATATCGCGCCGATCCTGACCAAGCGTCTGCATGTGATGGGGTCGGCCCTGAGACCCCGCAGCGCGGCGGAGAAACAGGCGATCCGCGATCGGCTCGCCGAAAAGGTCTGGCCGCTTCTGGAGGCGGGCGAGGTAGCGCCGGTCATCCACGCCGTGATGCCCCTCGAGGAGATCGCCGACGCCCATCGCCTGATGGAGGAAGGTGAGCATATCGGCAAGATCGTGATGCGGATCGCCTGAAAGCGAGCTGCGAAAGCGTCGCGCGCTTCTCGGTATGGATTGGCCATTATACGATAGTATCCCTTGTATCGGGGCACAAACCGCTTACCTTGAGTCCATCGGCAACAACAGAAAGGAAGGTGATCCAATGTCTAGTGAGATTTCGGTCTTGGTGATGGGCATGGGAGAGGTGAAGGAGTCGAGGCAACCCTCGGCCTGACGCCACCTTCCTTTGGGCCTCACGGCCCGGCCATCATGAAGCCAAAGCTCATGGAAGGGTCGCCAAGCGCGGCCCTTTTCCTTTTCAGGCCTTCGTCTTGCAGCACCGCGGGCCAATGCGCTAGATTCCCAGGCGTCCCACCGCCGGTACCTTGATTCCGGGCCTTGCAATGTCGATCCCGGCCACCAGTCCCATGAAATGCAGTTCCACTCCGCTGCGCCAGCCGGCGGAGATGCCGGCCAGCCCATAGAGCGTCGCATGCAGGTCGAGGCCGTCGGCATCGATCTGGAAGAGTTTGCCATCCGGCAGGTAATCGCGCCCGACGGCATCGGGCGGAAGCACCGCCCCTACAGCGCCGCGCGTCTTATTAGACGCGCAAAGGTCGCTGTAGCACTTTGAATTTCTGCATGTCTCTGTCCTTTAATCGAGGTCGATTAAAGGAGACATGCAGTAGTTCGGGCACTGAGCGCAGCACGTGGGCGACGAAGGTGTTGGAGTTCGGCCCCGGCCACAGGCGGTAGGCGCCGGGCGTGGAATAGGGATAGGCGGCAATCGCCTGCTCTACTTTCGGGATCAGCCGTTCGGCGTCCTTGCCTGTGACGGCCACGACGATGCGCGAATCGTTCGAATACCAGCGGCCATCGGCCTGATAGGCGTTCTTGCGGATCGGCTTGCCCCAGCCGACCTTCTCGTAACGATCATAGGTCGTCGCCCCCTCGTCCTTGGTGACGATCCACGCATGGCTTGCGACCGCGCCCTTCATGCCGCCGGTCGTGGCCGAGAAGACATAGATCGCTGCCTCCGGGCTCTCCGTCGCTGGCGGCAGTACGCCGGCGGAGGACCAGTCCGCGTCGCGCCAGTTCTGCGGCCGCTCCTTCAAATACCAAAGCCCTGCCGACGAAAGCGCCGGAAGCAGGTAGATGACGGCAAAGGCGAGCAGAAGGCGGCGAAGTATTTTCATGGATGTCTTTGTCGCTATGGAATAGCTGATAGAAGCATAGCCGATCATGGAATTTTGAGGGCAGGAAATGTCGAATCCCGTTTTGGTAGAAGTGACGCGTGGAGATCTTGTCGAGAGCCGCCACCGCGGTGCCGTCATCGCCGTCGATGGCGACGGCAGGACGCTCTTCGCCCTCGGCGAGACGGAAGCGCCCGTGTTCCCGCGCTCGGCCTGCAAGGCGATGCAGGCCCTGCCGCTCGTGGAAAGCGGTGCGGCGGACGCCTACGGCTTCGGCGCCAGGGCGCTGGCGCTTGCTTGTGCCTCCCATTCGGGCGAGCCGGAGCACGTGGCACTCGCATCCGAGATGCTGGCGGCCGCCGGCCGCGACGTCGGTGCGCTCGAATGCGGCGGGCATTGGTCGAACGACCAGTCGACGCTGGTGGAACAGGCACGCGCGTTGGAAAAACCGAACGCGCTCTACAACAACTGCTCGGGCAAGCATGCGGGCTTCATCTGTGCCTGCTGCCATTCCGGTAAGGATCCTGCCGGCTATGTCGGCTATGATCATCCGATCCAGCGGGAGATCCGCAGCGTAATGGTGGACCTGACCGGCGCCGTTATCGGCCGCGACAATTGCGGGATAGACGGCTGCTCGATCCCGACCTATGCGGTGCCGCTCAAAGGATTGGCCGGCGGTTTCGCCAAAATGGCGACGGGGATCGGCCTCGATCCCCTGCGGGCGGACGCTTCAAAGCGCCTGATCGACGCCTGCATGGCTGAACCCTTCTATGTGGCGGGCACCAAGCGCGCCTGCACGCGGCTGATGAAAACGGCACCGGGCAGGATCTTCGCCAAGACCGGTGCCGAGGGCGTCTTCTGCGCCGCGATTCCGGAACAGGGGATAGGCATCGCGCTCAAATGCGAGGATGGCGCGACCCGCGCCGCGGAGGCAATGGTCGCGGCAACGCTTGCGCGTTTCTTCGCGGACGAGCCGGAGATCCAAGCGGCGCTGATGGCCCAGGCCAACCGCCCGCTGCGCAACTGGAAGGGGGTCCATGTCGGTGGCGTGCGTGTGGCGGACGCGTTCGGCCGATGAGCGAAGATCGGCGGACCGCAACCGGCGCAGCTTGACAGCCTTTCCGCCTTCGAGATGAATTGCGACAGTTTCCGAGGAGGCACGATGATGCTGAAGCTCTACTATACGCCCGCCACCTGCTCGCTCGCCTCGCATATCGCGCTCGAGGAAGTGGGCGTCGTCTATGAAGCGCACCGCGTCGACTTTTCGAAGGCCGAGCAGACCAGGCCAGAATACCTCGCCGTCAATCCCAAGGGTCGCGTCCCGGCGCTTGTGACCGAGCGCGGCACGCTGACCGAAACGCCGGCGATCCTCACCTATATCGCGCAAAGCTTCCCCGAGGCCGAACTGGCGCCGCTTGACGATCCGTTCGAATTCGCGCGGCTGCAATCCTTTCTGAGCTATCTCTGCTCGACGGTTCACGTCGCGCATGCGCATGCCCGCCGAGGAGCGCGCTGGGCGGACGATCCGGCGGCGCAGGAGGCGATGAAGGCGAAGGTGCCTCGGAACATGGCGGATTGCTTTTCCCTGATCGAGAGCTCGACGTTTGCCGGCCCCTTCGTCATGGGTGAGGTCTTCACGATCGCCGATCCCTATCTCTTCACAATTGCCGGCTGGCTGGAGGGGGATGGGGTCGACCCGGCACAGTTTCCGAAGGTTTTCGAGCACCGCAACCGAATGGCCGAGCGTCCGGCTGTCGCCAGGGTGCTGGCCGCCACAAAAAGCTGACGCCATCGGCTGCGCTATGCCCCCGTGTCTTTCGAACGCACCAAGGAAGCGGGGACCGCGATGGGCTCCGTCAGCGACAGTCGCAGGCGTTGTCGGCTGCGGCGCGCGGCCGAGGCCAGCCGGGAAATGGCAGGTCGGCCAGTTCCCGTTCTGCCATCCGCGACAGGTCCGGATGTCGCAGCGGATCGCGCAGCCAGTCCGCCGCCTGTTGCAATGCGTCTTCGGACATATTGCTTGCGGGTCTCTGCGTGAAGAAAAACTTAAGCACGACGACAAACCCTTTCGATGCTGATTGGCTTCACGTCTGCCTGAAAGCTTGCGCCTCCTGGTGCCATCATGAGGAGATGGAGCGATATATTCCATCCGGCTGGATAAAATTACAATTGAGTTTGCTGGCGGCCAAGTTTAGAAAAACTATATGAGAGAGCTCAACGCGGTGCATCTGAACGGATTGCGTGCGGTCGAGGCTGCTGGCCGTCTGGGCTCGCTTGCGGCCGCCGCCGACGAACTGGGCGTCACCCCCGGCGCGGTCAGCCAGCAGATTGTGAAGACGGAAGCGCAGCTTGGGCGCCGGCTTTTCGAACGCTCGCCGCGCGGGCTCGCCGTCACCGAAGCGGGCCGGCCGCTTTTGGCGCGCCTTTCGCGGGCCTTCGCGGAGCTTGCGCAGGCGGTGGCCGAGACGCGACACCGTGATGAGTCGGTGCTGACGGTTTCTGTCGCGCCGATCTTTGCCGCCCGCTGGCTTGTCTACCGGTTGAACGGCTTTGCCGAGCGCCATCCGGACGTTCGGCTGAGGATCGAAGCGACAACCAGGCTCGTGAGCCTTGACGCCTCCGACGTCGATCTCGGCATTCGCGTGGGAGCGGGGCGCTGGCCGGGAGTGCTTTCGGAACTGCTCCTGGAGCAGGAGGTCTTTCCCGTATGCTCGCCGTCACTCGCCGCGGAACTACGCGAGCCGGCGGACATCCTGAGACTTGCCGCGGTCGTGGACGAGCATGCGATGTTTTCCTGGGATGTGTGGCTGAAGGCCGCCGGGCTAGCTGGCGCCGAGATGAGTGTGCGCCACAGCTTCAACGACGCCTCGCTCGCGCTCGATGCCGCTATCGCCGGGCAGGGCGTCATGCTCGCCTGGCAAACACTGGCCAGCTACGCGGTAATGAAGGGCAGCCTTGTCGCGCCCTTCGGCATCCGCGCGAAGACTGGCTTTGGACATTATTTCGTGACGTCCGCCTCGCGACGTGAAAGCAAGGCGGCGCTCGCCTTCAAGCAATGGGTGCGTGAGGAGGTGGAGGAAGGGATGCGGCAGCTTGCGGCTATTCCGGCTCCTTCCGCCGTTCTTCCATCTTCGCCTTGACGGCAGGACGCGACTGACGGCGCGCGAGCTCGCATAGCGGAAGACCTCCAAAACAGCGATCGCCTGTTATCACAGACCGCCGCCGCTGCTCTCGAAAGCCGCCGCCATTGATTGGCCCATGAAGTCTTTTGACGTGAAGCGGAAGCCGCTGCCGGACAAAGGAACGGTTGTGGTTTCGTGTATTCGCTCGCAACCATCGGACGTTTTTTGTCGGTGAAGTTTAGAGAAGTCTAACCTCTGTCCGCTAGATCGTGCTCGGAAACCATCTTCGCTCCTTCGGAGGCCCTGCTTGGCGAGAAAAATGTCCCGTAACAGCCGGTATGCCGAGCTCACTACCGACAGCAACGCTGAGACACGTCGGTTGATCGATGCCGGCAATCGGCTGGCGAAGGAGGTCGCGCGTCTGTTCCCCTCGGAGCCAGACCTGGCCGATCGCCATTACTGGCTCGAGACGATGATCAATCACGTCCCCGACTATATCTTTGCCAAGGATGCCGAGGGGCGCTTTCTTATCGCCAATCAGGCGACTGTCGCGGACAACGGTTTCAACGATCTGCAGGAATTGGTCGGCAAGACGGACTTCGATCTGCACCCGCCCGAATTCGCCGAGGCCGTCGCGGAGACGGAGCGACGTGTGATCGAGACCGGTGAACCGATCTTCGGCATCGAGGAGCGGGCGATCGTCACGAAAGGCTACGATCGCTGGCTGATGACCTCGAAGGTACCTTTGCGCAACAAGCGCGGCAAGATCGTCGGCGTCGTCGGTATCTCGCGGGACATCTCCGAGCGAAAGGCTGCCGAGCGCCTGCTCGAAGGGCAGGCGCGCTTGCTTGAAATGGTTGCCCGGGGCGAGCCGCTCGAAACGTTTTTCCACGAACTCATCCTCCTGATCGAGCGGCTCATGCCCGGTATCAAGGGCTCGATCCTGCTGCTTTCGGAGGATGGCCGGTATCTTCTGCAAGGGGCTGCACCCAGTCTCGACGAGACCTATTGTTCCGCCGTTCACGGCCTCGAGATCGGTCCGAAATCCGGTTCCTGCGGGACGGCTGCGTGGCGGGGTCAGCAGGTGATCGTCAGCGATATCCTTACCGATCCGTTGTGGGAGGGCTATGCCCATGTCGTGCAGCCTTACGGCTTTCGCGCCTGTTGGTCGACGCCGATCTTCTCGCGCGAACGCAAGGTGCTCGGCACATTCGCGCTCTATTCGCGAGAGGCAGGCGCTCCGAGCGATCACCAGCAGGAACTGACCGCAATGGCTGCCCATCTCGCGGGCATTGCCATCGAGCGTAAGCGGGCCGAGGAAAGGATCAGTTTCATGGCCCATCACGACGCCGTGACGGGGCTACCCAACCGCGCTCGTTTCGAGGCACAGGTTGCCGGCATGCTCGAGTCCATTCGCGGACGCGAACAATGGGCCGTCCTCGCTTTTCTTGATCTCGACAACTTCAAGTTGATCAACGACAATCTCGGCCACGCTGCGGGCGACGAACTCCTGAAGGCGGTCGCCGGGCGGATGCGTGCTGCCGTGCGAAAATCCGATGTGGTCGTGCGCCTGGGCGGTGACGAATTCATCATTCTCCTGAACGGCGTTCCAACCGACCGCGATCTCGTCCTGAAGCGGCTCGAGGATATTCGTACCGCGATCGCCATGCCGGTCCAGCTGCAGGGCCGAAGCCTGCAGGTCACTTGCAGCATGGGTGTCGCCTGCTATCCGAAGCATGGCCGAACGACCAGCGAATTGCTCGCCAATGCCGATATGGCCATGTACCGGGCAAAGGAATACGGCCGCAATAACCTCCAGGTCTTTTCCGCGGAAATGGCGGCAAAGGCGCAGGAAAAGCTGCAATGGCAGGAAGAGCTGCGTGAGGCGATCGCCCGCGACGAATTCATCCTGCACTTCCAGCCGCAGATCAGTCTTGCCAGCGGCCGCATATTCGCCGCCGAGGCGCTTCTGCGCTGGCAGCATCCGCAGCGCGGAATGATCTCGCCGGCGACATTCATTCCGCTCGCCGAGGAGACCGGGCTCATCGTCCCGATCGGCGACTGGGTTCTCAAAGCCGCTTGCCGGCAAGCGAAGGCTTGGCAGGAGGCGGGCTTGCTGCCGCTGACCGTCAGCGTAAACGTCTCCGCCCGGCAATTTCGCGAACGCAACTGGGCCGCGCGCGTGGCGGCCGTGCTCGTGGAGACCGGCCTCGATGCACGCTATCTCGAGCTCGAGCTGACCGAGAGCCTGATCATGCAGGACGTGCCTGGTGCGATTGCGACGATGCACGAACTCGAGGCTATCGGTGTCCATCTCGCCATTGACGATTTCGGCACGGGATATTCGAGCCTCAGTGCCCTTAAGCGCTTTCCCGTGAGCCGACTGAAGATCGATCGCTCCTTCGTCGAGGACATTCCTTCGGATCCCGACGACGAAGCGATCACCGCCGGCATCATCTCGCTCGCACAAAAGCTTGGGTTGCGCGTGATCGCCGAAGGCGTCGAGAGCGAGGCGCAGGTCGAATTCCTGCAGAGGAGCGGCTGCGACGAGATACAGGGCTATTTCTTCAGTCCGCCTCTGTCCTCGCAGGACTTCGAAACCCTCCTGCGCCGGTCGGGCTGCGACGCCGAAGGCTGACGTCCATCGGCTGTTCCTGGTGATCAGGGACAAAGACATGCTGCAGTTCAAAGCGCTACGCGAGGCTCTTGCGATTGAAGTCGACTGAAGAAACGCGCGGCGCTGGAGGTTGGTGCCGTGATCGTGAACACAATTTTTACTGACATGGGCGCTGTTGCGGCCGTAAATGCAAGCCTGGAGCGAGTTCGGAATTCGAGCGCTCCGCGTTCCGCCTTTTCGATTCGATCGCGGTTTGAAATTGTTTCGACGCAAGGCCATCGTGATCTGGTAGCAAGGAGCGGGACGATGCGAATCACCACATTGTTCCGCTCCTTCTTTTCGCTGCACCCAAACCGATAGAGTTCGATGTCATCGCTACCCCTGTTTTCTCGCCGCCATTTCCTGCGCACCTCAGGGCTCGCAATCGCCTCCGCCGGGCTTGCAGGCTGCACGTCCTCCATGAATACCGACCGTTTTCGCCAGGAAACAATGCCCGTCTTCCGCAATCCTGCGCTTGAGGAGCACTGGGTCGAATCGGGCGGCGCGGTGATCGGGGGACCGGTGCCTGCCGGTCTTCCGCCGCAGGATGGCTATTATGGGGATGTCTACGCGGCGAGGGAGGATGGCGCTTTTCTGATTCCGGCCGTGCCCTATCGGCAGATCGACCCGCGCTTCTACCGTCAGGAGGTCAATGATCCCTTCGGCGAGGCGCCCGGGACGATCGTCGTCGACACGGCCGACCGTTATCTTTACCAGATCCAGCCGGGTGGCCGCGCTACGCGCTATGGCGTCGGTCTCGGCCGAGAGGGTTTCGCCTGGTCTGGGCGCGGCGTAATCCAGTGGAAACAGAAATGGCCGAAATGGACGCCGCCGGAATCGATGATCGCCCGCCAGCCGGTGCTCGCAAAATATCCGCCGACAATGGCGGCATGCCGGGAGGGCTCGACAACCCGCTTGGATCACGCGCACTTTACATATTCCAGAACGGCCAGGACACGCTTTATCGGGTGCACGGCACGCCGGAATGGCAATCGATCGGCAAGGCCGTTTCCTCCGGTTGCGTGCGCATGCTCAACCAGGACGTCATCCATCTCTATGACCGGGTGCGCGGAAAGGCGCCGATCCTCGTCGTCTAGCGCATCGCTGAAAAGACACGCGGCGCTGTGAGGCCGCCGCGTGCGGGTCGTCAGTCTTCGCTGCGATTTACAGCGAGCCGCTGTGTCAATCGGTGCAGCGCCTCGCGCAGTTCGCCGACTTCCTCCAGGCTGCAGCCGGTTGCCTTGCCGATCTCCGTCAGAATGCTGAAGGCCTCGGTCTTCAAGGCCCGCCCCCTTTCCGTCAGGCTGACAACGACCTGGCGCTCGTCGGCGGGGTCGCGCAGTCGGCGGACATAGCCGGCCGCCTCCAGGCGCTTTAGGAGGGGCGAAAGTGTGCCCGAATCGAGACCCAATTCGTCGCCGATCCGCTTCACCGTCATGTCGTCCTGTTGCCACAGCGCCAGCAGAACGAGATATTGCGGATAGGTAAGGCCAAAGCGGTCCAGCAAAGGCTTGTAGGCGCGATTGAAGGCATGTGCGGCCGAATAGACGGCAAAGCAGAGCTGCTGGCCAAGCGCCAACGCGTCGTTGGGTAAAACGTTGGATTTGTCCGTATCGGTCTTCATTGTAGTATTGTCTCAAACTCGGCCGGAAAACGCAATTTGCAAAATTAATTTGCGCACAATTTAATTTTGCGCTACTAAGATGCGATCCGAACTAACCAAAGAAGGAGAATGCAATGCCCATCCTCTACCGCACCACCGCATCCGCTACCGGCGGCCGCTCCGGTCAGGCCAAGAGCGCCGACGGCGTTCTCGATGTCACCCTCACCGTGCCGAAGGAACTCGGCGGCGATGGGGCACACGGCACCAATCCGGAGCAGCTTTTCGCTGCCGGCTATTCCGCCTGCTTCCTGGGCGCGCTGAAAGCCGTCGCCGGCAAAGAGAAGGTAAAGCTTTCCGAGGACACGAAGGTCACGGGTACCGTCGGCATCGGCCCGCGCGAAGACGGCACGGGCTTCTTCATCGACGTGGCGCTCGAAGTTTCTTCGCCCCAGGTCGACAAGGCAGTTCTCGAGGATCTGGTCCAGAAGGCGCACATCGTTTGCCCTTACAGCCATGCGACGCGGGGCAATGTCGACGTGAAGCTGTCGGTGGCCTGATCGCCATGCAGCACCGTGCGTTCCTCGGGACGGTGCGAAGGTGCGGCAGCGACTTGAACGCAACGCCGAAGCCCGCGATGTGATTGCGGGCTTCAGTTGCAGTTCGATACCGTGTCAGGCCTTCTTGAGGAACTCGGTGCGGAGCACCAATCCCTTGACCTTTTCGACGCGGCATTCGACCTCGTCGGGATTGTCCGTGAGCCGGATGCCCTTCACCAGCGTGCCTCGCTTCAGCGTGGTGGAGGTCCCTTTCACCTTCAGGTCCTTGATCAGCGTAACATTGTCGCCATCCATCAGGATGGCGCCGTTCGAGTCCTTGACGTCCATCGTCGATCCTTTTCCGAGCACCGACGGTCCTTCGGCGACAATACCAAGGTCGAGGCCCACCGGCCTCCATAATCTGGAGGGAGGCATAGGCGCAAGCGCAATCGTGGTCGCTTGTCGGTTCCTATCGCTTCAGACTGCCCAGAATGCCGCGAACGATCGCCCGGCCGACCTGTGTCGCGACCGTGCGGGCGACCGATTTCAGCGCCGCTTCCACGATCGTTTCCCGCTGATAGCCGGAGGAGCGTGGCCGGGCGCGGCTGCCTGATGACGCCTCGTCCGTATCGTCGCCGAAACCGGGCAGGGTCCAGCGGCTGCGGCCGGAGGGCGCTTCGGCGGCCTGCTCTTCCGCCTGCCGCGCCGCCTCTGCCGCCTTGGCCGTCCGTTCGGCAAGGATTTCATAGGCCGATTCCCGGTCGAATTCCTCGTCATAGAGCCCGCGCACCGGGCTAACATTCATCGTGTTCTGCCGCTCGGCCTCCGTCAGCGGCCCGAGGCGCGAAGACGGCGGGCGGATCAGGGTCCGCTCGACCACCGACGGCGAGCCCTTGCCTTCGAGCGTGGAGACCAGCGCTTCGCCGGTACCAAGCGTGGTGATCACCGTGGCGCAGTCGAAGTCGGGGTTGGTGCGGAATGTATCGGCCGCCGTCTTCACCGCCTTCTGTTCGCGCGGGGTGTAGGCGCGCAGCGCATGCTGCACGCGGTTGCCAAGTTGCGCGAGCACGGTTTCCGGCACGTCGAGCGGGTTCTGGGTGACGAAATAGACGCCGACGCCCTTGGAGCGGATCAGGCGAACCACCTGCTCGACGCGTTCGACAAGCACCTTGGGCGCGTCGTTGAAGAGCAGATGCGCCTCGTCGAAGAAAAAGACCAGCCGCGGCTTCTCAGGATCGCCGATCTCCGGCAGTTCTTCGAAGAGCTCGGACAAAAGCCAGAGCAGGAATGTCGCGTAAAGCCTCGGATTCATCATCAATTTGTCGGCGGAAAGCACCGAGATTGCGCCGCGCCCGTCATTGGTCGTGCGCATGATGTCGGTGATCTTCAATGCGGGCTCGCCGAAGAAATGATCCGCACCCTGCTGCTCCAGGATCAACAATTCGCGCTGGATCGAGCCCAGGGAGGACTTGGAGATGAAGCCGAACTGGTTCGAAAGCTCGCTTGCATTCTCGCCCATGTACTTGAGCAGCGCCTGGAGGTCTTTCAGGTCGAGCAGCGGCAGACCGCCTTCATCGGCGATCTTGAAGGCGATGTTCAGCACCCCTTCCTGCGCATCGGTGGCGTTCATCAGGCGCGAGAGCAAGAGCGGCCCCATCTCCGACATTGTCGTGCGGACCCGATGGCCTTTCTCGCCGTAGAGATCCCAGAAGATTACCGGAAACTCCTGGAAGTCGTAGGGCGCGAGCCCGATCTGCTCGGCGCGTTCCAAAAGAAAATCCTTCGGCTCGCCGATCGCACAGATCCCGGACAGATCACCCTTGACGTCGGCACAGAAGACGGGAACGCCGGCATTCGAGAAGCCCTCGGCAAGGATCTGCAGCGTCACGGTCTTGCCGGTGCCGGTCGCACCGGTGATCAGACCATGGCGATTGCCGAATTTGAGATCGAGATACTCGCCCTTGTTGATCGAATCGTCCGGCTTGCGGCTGGTGCCGATATACAGCTTGCCTTCCTGCAGCATGGGAGCCTCATCTCCGTTCATCAATTTTGCCAATGGAAGCGGACATTTGCCGCCGATCGCCATCGAAATGTCGTTGGTTTTGTTATAGGAGGTGAGGCTCTGTCCGGCAACAAAACTTACGCGGACTGAAAGACTTGCAGACGGGGCGACATCTTCGGATACGGACCGGCCGTGCGGTGCTATTGTCATTTCGAAGTCGATCATTTACCTTGACGTTCACGTCAAAAAACTGTGAGGAGATTTTCATGAGTGAATTGGTCACGCGCGTGGCGGAAAATGTCGGGATCGAGCCCGCAACGGCCGAAAAGGCGGTGGGGATGATCCTCGGCTTTCTGCAGCGCGAAGCGGCGGACGGGCCGGTCGCCAGGATGATCGAGGCAATTCCCGGCGCGCCGGAGTTGGTCGCGCAATATAGCGGAGAGGGCAGCAATGGCGGGCTGCTTGGCGGGCTGATGTCGGCCGTGGGCGGTGGCGGCGTCATGGCGCTCGGCCAGCAGTTGATGAGCCAGGGTCTTGGCATGGGCGAGATCACGGCGCTTGCGAGGGAAACCATCGCCTACGCCAAGGAAAAGGCGGGCGACGAAGTCGTCGACGAGGTCGTCGCCTCGGTGCCGGGTCTTAGCCAGTTCGTTTGAGGTGGCACCGTCTCTTCCTCCGGCCGGTGCGTTCCGCGCGCAGAAGCGTTTTGGTCGGAGCAAGTGGTCAACCGTACATTCTCCCCTTACTGCATGTCTCCTTTAGTCGATCTCGATTTAAGGACAAAGACATGCAGCAATTCAAAGTGCTACAGCGACCTTTGCGCCGGCCCGAAAATTGTATCAGATTTTCGGAAAGCTCGATGCGTAGAATCAAAGAGTTACAGCGACCTTTGCGCGTCTGAAAAGACGCGCGGCGCTGTAATTAAGACGCGCGGCGCTGTAGGGGATGGCCGGCGGGGCGCCCTCTCTCGCCTCAAGCGTCCCACTCGGGAGCCAGTCCCGCCGGGCTGACGATGCGGCCATCCGGCCTTGCCAGTCCGCGGATCGCCGCCATCTCTTCCCGGGTCAACGCGAAATCGAAGATCGCGAAATTTTCCTTGAGCCGCGCCTCCGTTGCCGTTTTCGAAAGGGCGATCACGTCCTGCTGCTGCACCAGCCATCGAAGCGCCACTTGTGCGGCTGTCTTGCCATGGCGGGCGCCGATCTCGGCCAGGTGCCGGTCCGAGGGTACGCGGCCATTTGCCATGGCGTAATAGGCGGTGAGCGACATGCCGTGCCGCCGGGCTGCGTGCAGTACCTTGGTCTGGTCGAGATAGGGGTGGTACTCGACCTGATTAGTCGCGATCGGCGCCTCGCTCAGCCGCACTGCTTCCTCCATCTGCGCCGTGTTGAAGTTGCTGACGCCGATGTGGCGCGCCTTGCCGGCTCTCACCACTTCGTTCAGGGCCCCGATCCGCTCCGCCATCGGCACCTCGCTGCCCGGCCAGTGCAGGAGCAGGAGGTCCACGTAGTCGGTCCTGAGCTTCGCAAGGCTCTCGTCGACCGAGGCGATAAGGGCGTCATGCCGATAATTATCGACCCAGACCTTGGTCGTCAGGAAAATATCCGGACGCGGGATGCCGGACTTGTGAACGGCTTCCCCCACTTCGGCCTCGTTGCCGTAGATCTGCGCCGTGTCCACGTGGCGAAAGCCGATCTTCAGGGCTTGCGGCAAAATCCGAAGCACCTCCTCTCCGGACATGCGAAAGGTGCCGAAGCCGAGTGCCGGAATATTGGCGCCATTGGAAGTGACTGCATGCATGGGGAACTCCTCGGACGACGGTAAGGACACCCCTATACTTGTCGCCGCGCGACGAAGGTTCAAGCCGATCCGGACTTCAACCGCCCTTCGTTGCGACGATGAAGAGGCGGGGGAAACGCAACAGCACGCGTCCGTCGGCCATCGCCGGGTAGGCCTTGCGGATTTTTTCGGCATAGGCGGCGAGGTATTCCGTTCGTCGCTCGGCCGGCAGGGCATCGAGATAGGGACGCAATCCCGTTCCCTTCACCCACTCGACGATTGCATTCGCATTGGCGAGTTGATGATAATAGACCGTGTGCCAGACTTCGATCCGAGCCGACTTGGCGGCAAGCCTCTCGACATAGGTCTTCGGCGGGGGGAGGGGTGCGCGCGGCATGATGCGGTCGCGGAAGGTCTGTTCGAAAGCGCGCTCTTCGGCCGTCTCCTGCATCAGGGCGTGGGATGGCTCGTCAAGATTGTCGGGCATCTGAACCGCGAGCACGCCGCCGGGCACGAGCGCCGCGAGGAACCGCTCGAGAAGGTCGATATGTTTCGGCAGCCATTGGAATACTGCATTGGCAAAGAAGAGCGCAGTTGTTGCTGGCGGCGCCCAGCCGGCGAGATCGACCTTTTCGAAGCGCAGATCCGGCAGGCGCTGACGGGCGGCGGCCAGCATGCCGTCGTCATTGTCGATGCCGACGAGGTCGTTATCCGGAAAACGGGCGCGGATCAGTTCCGTCGAGTTCCCTGGTCCGCAGCCGAGATCGAAAGCCGTACCGGCAGGAAGGTTCGGCACCTGCGCTAGCAGGTCTCGTGCCGGCCGCGTCCTTTCCTCCTCGAACTTCACGTATTGTGCTGCCGACCACGTCATCGCACGTCCCTTCATATGCCGAACTGCAGGCTTTCGAGCGAGGGGAGGATAAGCGACGGCCCGTGATCCCTGTATTCGTCCGGCATGTCGTGACGGTTTATCCAGACGGTGCGAAAGCCGAATTTGGTCGCGCCGGCAACGTCCCAGCGATTGGACGACTGGAAGGACACCGCATTCGGATAGAGGCGGTACTGCGTCGTCACTATATCATAGACCGCAGGCGCCGTCTTGAAGGCCTTGACCGCGTCGACCGAGAATACGTCGTCGATCACGATGTCGAGCGCCGCGTTCTTGACGGCGGAGGCGAGCATCGCCGGCGATCCATTGGAGAGGATTGCAATGCGGGCGCCGCGCTCCTTCAATCCCCTTAGCACCGCCGGCACTTCCGGATAGCAGTCGAGCGTCCAATAGGCGTCGAGCAGTTTCTTCCTGAGCTTGGGATCGGCCGAGGGGAAGCGCTGAAACGCGAAATCCAGCGATTGTTCGGTCAATTGCCAGAAATCGACATAGGCGCCCATCAGCGCGCGCACCCAGGAATATTCGAGCTGCTTCGCACGCCAGAGCTCGGAAAAGGCCCGCCCGTCCGGACCGATTGCGTCGGCATGCCGGCGCACGGCCGCGTGCACGTCGAAGAGCGTGCCATAGGCGTCAAAGACATAGGCCGCGTAGGACATCGAGTTCTCCCGTCATTCCCGCCGACGGCTGGCGCTCCGTGAGCATCCTTCCGGGCAGGTCGTGCGGCGAACGACGCGCCGCTTCTCTATTTTGTTTTGGAGAGATCATGTCAAATTTTTGTGCGGCGCACAACGGTGTCGGGCCGGATGACGATTTGTCAGCCTTTCCAGATCTTTGCCGGAAAGCGAAGCGCCTGTCTGGCAAGCTTGCCCTTGAGGCCGAGCGCCGCGTCGCAGAGACCGACCACATGGCGGTTCGGCTTGGCCGCGGGACGAAGCGCGTGCAAAGCCGCTGCGGCCTCCTCTGGTGTCATGTAGCGCGCCAGGATACCGAGCGTCAGCGCCGTCGAGCGCCCGATCCCTCTGAGGCAATGGATCAGAAGATGCGCGTCCTCCGGCAGCGCGTCGACGAAGGCGAAGGTTGACTCGATCGTCTCGGCGCGTGCCGCATCGGGTGCTTCAGGGTCGATGGAATCGCCGAAATAAAGCTCCAGATGCCGCTCCGGCGGCAGTTCTATCATCGACAGAAGCCGGGTCGCCGGCGCCCGGATCGAGATCAGATGCGTGGGCGCCCAAACCGCCCGATTATGCCGTGCCTCCGTCTGCGAAGCGACGATCACGCGCACCGGCCAGCCATTTGGATGCGTCGGATTGCTGTCGAGAACGGGCCGGTAGAACTCGCCTTCGCTGGCCTGAGCCGCAAGAGCCATGACGGGACCTCGCTTGATTCGCCTTGCTCGTGACGAGGATAGCAGCGCGGCGCCGGGATCAAAATCCCCTCAGTCGGTGGCAGAGGATATGAAAGCCGGTCAGGGCCACCTAAAAAGGAGGAGGAACTCGACCCATCGCAAGTGCGTGCTCGACGCGCATGCTGCGGCGAGAGAGCGGAACTGGGCGCAGGCCGCTCGTCCCTTCTCCCCGCGCGCGGGGAGAAGGTGCCGGCAGGCGGATGAGGGGCGGCCACTTACCCTTTTTGCCCCGAGCCTTTCCACCTCAAAACCGCGTAATCACGCTGATGCCGAGGTCCGTCGCGCGGTCCATCGCCACCAGGGCCGGCACCGCCTCCTCAAGCGAAATCTCGCGGCCGATCAGTTGCGTGGGGTCGAGCTTGCCGGCCACGATCATCTCGAGCATCGCGTCATAGCGCCAGGCCTGCATGCCGTGGCTGCCGTAGATTTCCAGTTCATGGCCGATCACCTGGGCCATCGGAATCTGGGGCGTGGCGTGTTCGGCCAGCATCAGGCCCACCTGAACGTGGCGGCCGCGGCGGCGGAGATTCTTGATCGAATTGAAGCAGGTGACGGGGGAGCCAAGCGCATCGATCGATACATGCGCGCCGCCTTGGGTGATTTCCTTGACGGCGGCGGCGACATCGTCGGTCTCGCGCGCGTTGATCGCCGCGACGGCACCGATTTTCCGGGCAAAGGCCAGCTTTTCGGCGGAAATATCGATGGCGATCGGATGGGCGCCGAGCGCGGCGGCGATCATGATCGCCGAAAGGCCGACGCCGCCGCAGCCATGCACCGCCACCCATTCGCCGCCCTTGACGCGCGCCTGGTCGGCGATCGCCCGGAAGGAGGTGGCGAAGCGGCAGCCGAGGCTGGCCGCGGTCGCGAAATCCATGCTCTCCGGGAGGTGAACGAGGTTCTGATCGGCGAAATCGATCGCCACATATTCAGCGAACGAGCCCCAATGGGTGAAGCCGGGCTGGAATTGTGCTTCACAGACCTGCTGGTTGCCGGAGCGGCATTCGCCGCAGCGGCCGCAGCCGGAAACGAAAGGCACGGTCACGCGGTCGCCGACCTTGTAGCGCATCACCCCGCGCCCCGTTGCGGCGATCGTCCCGGCCAGTTCGTGGCCAGGCACATGCGGCAGGCGGATGTCCGCGTCGTGCCCCATCCAACCGTGCCAATCGCTCCGGCAGAGGCCGGTGGCCTCGACCTTGATGACGACGCCATTCTCCGTCGGTGACGGATCGGGCAGCATCCTGATCTCCGGCGTCTTTTCGAAGGCGTCGTAATACATTGCTCTCATTGGTGCGAACTCCCATTCAGTCCCTGCGGTTATCGGCAGCCCCTGTGGTTTTGGCGTGCCTAACACGCTGCTCCAGAATGGACTTCATGACAATTTTTGATGTACCCATTCACCCCAGTGCTGCTTTTTCCCGTTACACCGGGATGGTGCACGACGAGACGAGAAGGAGGCGCCGATGGCCGTCGATACATCCCCCCGCTCCACCACATGGACTTATGTCGACGGCGAATGGCTCTCCGGCAACCCGCCGCTGATCGGACCGACATCCCATGCGATGTGGCTCGGCTCGACGGTGTTCGACGGTGCCCGCTGGTTCGACGGCATCGCGCCGGATCTCGACCTGCACTGCCAGCGCGTCAACCGCTCGGCCGAAGCGCTCGGACTGAAGCCGGTGATGGCCGCCGAAGAGATTGAGGCGCTTACCTGGGAGGGGTTGAAGAAATTCGACGGCAAGACGGCGATCTATGTGAAGCCGATGTATTGGGGCGAGCACGGCTCGTGGAGCGTCGTCGCGGTCGATCCGGAATCGACCCGTTTCGCCCTCTGCCTGTTCGAGGCCCCCATGGGAAACGCCCATGCGGGCTCGGCGCTGACGCTCTCGCCTTTCCGCCGGCCGACGCTCGAATGCATGCCGACCGATGCCAAGGCCGGCTGCCTCTATCCGAACAATGCCCGCATCCTGAACGAAGCGCGTTCGCGGGGCTTCGACAACGCGCTGGTGCGCGATATGCTCGGCAACATTGCCGAGACCGGCTCATCCAATGTCTTCATGGCCAAGGAGGGCGTCGTCTTCACGCCGGCTGCGAACAGAACCTTCCTCGCCGGCATCACCCGCTCTCGTGTCATGGGTCTTCTGCGCGAATCCGGTGTCGAGGTGGTCGAAACGACGCTGACCATGGCCGATTTCGAGGCGGCGGACGAGATCTTCACCACCGGCAACTATTCGAAGGTCCTGCCGGTGACGCGGCTCGAGGGGCGAAGCGTGCAGGCCGGCCCGGTCACGGCCAAGGCGCGCGACCTCTACATGGAGTGGGCGCATTCGAGCGGGGACATGTAACGGCGGCGAGGCGCCCCCCGTCCGGCCTGCCGGTCCTTCGCAACTGCGGAGCGTGGCCGGCCGCTTTTCCCCGCAAGCGGGGCGAAGCAGACTCCCGCCGCACTCTCTGTACCCTCTCCCCGCGTGCGGGGACGCACGGGGAGAGGGTACAAGTGGTGGTGGGGCTTGTAAAACTGCTCACTCTTCGATCGGCCTGACGAGCACGTCGGCGGAGGATCGTGTCGTCGGTCCGTGATGGACCGCTTCAACATTGTTGCCGTCCGGATCGAGCAGAAAGGCGGCGTAGTAGCCCGGGTGGTAGGGACGCTCGCCGGGCCCGCCATTATCCCGACCGCCGTTCGCGAGGCCGGCATGGTGGAAGCGCTTCACGGCGTCCCGATCGGCCGCCTGGAAGGCAAGATGCACGCGGCTCTGATAGTCGTCCGCCTTATCGACGAACAATTCGTCGAAGGCGAAAAATGCGTCTGTCTCATGGGTCGGTTGATGGCCGAGCGCACCGAGGATCGCGATGTAGAAGCGCTTGCTGGCGGCGAAATCCTGCACGCGAAGGTGCACGTGGTCGATGAGACGTCCCTGGTGAAATTCCATCCTGGTCTCCTGCAGCTCCTGTGCGGCGGAGGCGACGCGGTTATGTAACGAAGCTGCACCAGGAAAGTTCAGTATCGCCTTTCCCACGGAACGATCGTTAGCGACCGCAAAGGAAGTATTTTTCGTGACTTAGGGAAATTTTGGCACCGCATCGGTTGCCTCGCGCGAAGCCGGTGCCTATGTTCCCGGTCAAAGATTTCCGTCACGAAATCCCATGCCAAGAGGAGATGCCACAATGGCTTTCGAATTGCCGAACCTTCCCTATGACTATGATGCGCTCGCGCCCTACATGTCGCGCGAAACGCTCGAGTACCATCACGACAAGCATCACCTCGCCTATGTGACGAACGGCAACAAACTTGCCGAGGAAGCCGGTCTTTCCGATCTGTCGGTGGAAGAGATCGTCAAGAAGTCCTATGGCACGAACCAGCCGCTGTTCAACAATGCCGGCCAGCATTACAACCACATCCATTTCTGGAAGTGGATGAAAAAGGGCGGTGGCGGCACCAGCCTGCCGGGCAAGCTCGATGCCGCGATCAAGTCCGACCTCGGCGGCTACGACAAATTCCGCGCCGATTTCATCGCTGCCGGAACGGGCCAGTTCGGCTCCGGCTGGGCCTGGCTTTCGGTGAAGAACGGCAAGCTCGAAATCTCGAAGACCCCGAACGGCGAGAACCCGCTCGTTCACGGCGCATCGCCGATCCTCGGCGTCGATGTCTGGGAGCATTCCTACTACATCGACTACCGCAACGCCCGTCCCAAATATCTCGAGGCCTTCGTCGACAACTTGATCAACTGGGACTACGTCCTCGAAATGCATGAGGCGGCGACGAAGTAAGCGACCCTGTCGCGACGGCAGATCGGCCCGGCGCTTGCGCCGGGTCCTTTCGTTGTGCGCCAGGCATGGCGCGTAGCGCCGTGGCTGGCGCTGTCTTGACCGCTGTGGTGGCGGTCGGGGCGACTTGGAGGTGCAAGTCCTCTGCGGGCCCTGGTGATGGGAACCGCTAGCCGAACAGCAAGGGCGTCGTCGCGAGGCGGGGTCTGAAGGAAGCTGTAAGCAAAGTGCCGGCCTGACGAACAGGAAGCGCATAGGAGGCGTCCGCATCCGGGCGAGGGAGCAACGAAGCCCGAAGCCCGATATCACCCGGAGGGTGCGGCCGTATATGGCCGCGCATCAAGGAAGAGCTGCTGGCAGGTCGTTACAGACCGGCGCCGGTACGCGGGGTGGAAATCCCCAAGCCCGGCGGCAAAGGGATGCGGCAATTGGGCATCCCCACGGTCCTTGACCGGCTCATCCAGCAGGCGATGCATCAGGTGCTGATGCCGATCTTCGACCCAGACTTCTCCCCCTCCTCCTACGGCTTCCGGCCGGGACGGAGCGCCCATGATGCGGTTCTCGCCGCCCGGTCCTATGTGGCCGGCGGTCGCCGTTTCGTGGTCGACCTCGATCTGGAGAAGTTCTTCGACCGCGTAAACCACGACGTGCTGATGGCCCGCGTGGCACGCAAGGTCACGGACAAGCGGGTGCTGCGGTTGATCCGCCGCTACCTGCAGGCCGGGTTGATGACGGGCGGGGTCGCGACGGCCCGCAGCGAAGGCACGCCGCAAGGCGGTCCGCTCTCGCCACTGCTGTCGAACATCCTGCTCGACGATCTCGACAAGGAACTGGAACGGCGCGGCCACGCCTTCTGCCGCTACGCGGACGACTGCAACGTCTATGTGCGGTCGCAGCGGACCGGCGCGCGGGTCATGGCCTCGCTCACCCGCTTCCTTGTCGAATGGCTGAAGCTGAAGGTCAACGCTGCCAAAAGCGCCGTGGACCGACCGTGGAAGCGCACCTTCCTCGGCTACACCATGACCGCCCACAAGGCACCGCGTCTGCTGATTGCGCTGTCGAGCGTGGCGCGGTTCAAGGGAAAGCTGAAGGCTGCCTTCCGGACCGGGCGCGGCCGCGCCCTTGCCACCACCGTCAAAGACCTCGCCCCGATCCTGCACGGCTGGATCGCCTATTTCCGGCTGACCGAAGGGAAAGGGATTATCGAGGAACTGGACGGCTGGCTGCGGCGCAGGCTGCGCTGCATCCTGTGGCGGCAATGGAAACGGCCGCGAACCCGGCTCATGCGGTTGATGCAGCGAGGCCTGACGGAGCGGCGCGCATGTGAATCGGCCCACAATGGCCGTGGCCCCTGGTGGAATGCCGGAGCCAGTCACATGAACGATGCTTTCCGCAAGACCTTCTTCGACAGGCTCGGGCTGATCTCGCTCCAAATGGAACTCAGACGCCTAAACCACGCTTCATGAACCGCCGTGTACGGAACCGTACGCACGGTGGTGTGGGAGGAGGGACGCCGCAAGGCTCCCTCCTACCCGATACAGCGCCGCGCGTCTTCTCAGACGCAACTCTTCGAGTCTGCGCATCGACCTTTCCGAAAATCAGGTACGATTTTCGGGCCGACGCGCTGGGCGAGTAAAAAATAGTCCGTGCTTTCGCAGGCTGAGGGGGCTCCGCCGATCTCCTACCCATCCCCGACCTCAAGCGGCCGAACGGCGTTCGTCTTCCACCCCGCGATCCACAATTGCCTCAACCTCTCCCCTTCGCCGCGGAAGAAGGCACCGACCGGCTCGCAGTGCGCCAGGCGGTCGGCGCGGAAATTGCGGATCGCCTGGCGCAATTCGCACCAGGCGACCATCATCGACTGTTCCGAATAATAGATCAGGGCCAGCGGCCTGACCGTGCGTTCCGTCGCCCGGCCGAACTCGTCGCGGTAGTCCAGTGCGAGTTTCTGTTCGTCACGGATCGCGCGGCGAATGAGGGCGAGGTCGACCGCCGGCGGGGCCGCCGCAACTGATCCCCAGGCGTGCAGCGCCTGCGACTGAAAGGCCTGGCGCAGCGGTTCCGGAACGGCCCCGGTGATCTTCTGGCCTACACGGCGCGCGGCGACTTTCAGTTCCCCGTCGCCGGTGCGCTCGAGCAGCGCGAGCGCGAGCACGATCGCCTCCGTTTCCTCGATGGAGAACATGAGCGGCGGCAGGTCGAAGCCGGGCCTCAATATATAGCCGATGCCGCGTCCGCCCTCGATCGGCACCCGAATGGCCTGCAAGGCGACGATGTCGCGATAGATCGAGCGCGGCGTCACCTCCAGCCGTTCGGCCATTTCGGCCGCCGTCACCGGCCTTCGGGCAAGCCGCAGGATCTGGATGATCTCGAAAAGCCGCGATGCCTTGCGCATCGATTTTCCTCCAGCGCCGCGAAGACTCCTGACACGACCCTGTCAGTTGGGCAGCGATATATCAATGCGGCAACGGATTGAAAAATATGCAATCCGATTCATTGGCCCTCGAAATTGTCCACGAGCAACTGACATGACATACGCGGAAAACCTCTGGCTGTTCTTCACCCTCCTGTTCGGCATCATCATCGTGCCCGGCATGGATATGGTCTTCGTCCTCGCCAATGCCATCACCGGCGGACGCGCCTCCGGGCTCGCCGCGACTGCCGGCATCATGGCGGGCGGCATCCTGCATACCCTTTATGCTGCGCTCGGCGTCAGCGTGGTGCTGCATCTGATACCGGAGCTCTTCAATGCACTTCTCGTCGCCGGCGCGGCCTATATCGCATGGATCGGGGTCTCGCTTATCCGGAGTTCCGTCACCATCGGCGGCATCGAAAGCGGAATGACACGGTCGCGCTGGGCGAGCTTCCGGCAGGGGGCGCTGACGAGTCTCATGAATCCCAAGGCCTATCTCTTCATGCTGGCGGTCTATCCGCAATTCCTGAAACCGGAATTCGGCCCCTTCTGGTCGCAGGCCGCCGTCATGGCGATGATGATCGCCTCGACGCAACTGGCCGTCTATGGCGGTCTGGCGCTTGCAGCCGGCCGCGGTCGCGATCTGCTGGTCGGCAGTCCTGCCGTGACGGTCGCAATCGGCAGATCCGCGGGTCTTGTCCTCCTGTTGATCGCGGGCTTGACTATTTGGCAAGGTTGGAGCGGTCTGTGAGTGGCTACATATGACTTTACTGCTCATGTTATTTGCCTTGAACCGGCACTGAAGGCATTGCCTTCGAACTGCCTGCAGGGACAAGCACTTCAAAAAAAAGTTACTTCCGTCGAAAGGCCAAAATGCCATCATGCCCGCGCTTTCAACTCGAAGCCGCAGAAGCGGATTCGCATGACCGGAGATGATGATGAAGATGAGAGCCTTTGCGCTCGCGGCCGTCATTGCAGGGCTGGGCGTGACCGCCGTCACCGCTGCAGACGAGCCGCAGGAGGTCCGCCAGCAGTTGATGAAGAAGGTCGGGCAGGCTGCCGGCGCGCTCAGCGGGATAGCAAAGGGCGAAAAGCCGTATGACGCGGAAGTCGTCAAGGCATCGCTGACGACGATCAGCGAGACCGTAAAGGTTTTCCCGAATCATTTCCCCCCGGGTTCGGAAACCGGCATGGAGACCGAAGCAAGCCCGAAGATCTGGGAGAATATGGAGGACTTCAAGGCGAAGGCCGCCAAGCTCGGCGGCGATGCGGAGATGTTCCTCGCCGAGTTGCCTTCCGACCCTGCCGGCGTCGGCGCCGCGCTGGGCGTTCTCGGCAAGGACTGCGGCAGCTGTCACGAGACTTACCGCCTGAAGAAAGAGTGACGAAGGGCTTCTTTGCCTTGCCAGGAATGCGCCGGTCCGACCGGCGCTTTCCTTTCCGGGCCCTGCAGCGCCGTCCGATCAGGCGCGCATAAGTCGCCGTGGCACTTACGAGCGGTTGGGGAGATCATGAGACGGCGCACGAATAGGCTTCTGTCCGGTCTGGTCCTGCTGGTTCTCGCAGGCGCCGGCGTTCTCTGGTGGCTGACGAAACCGAGACCATGGGACGAGGCGCATTGGCAGGGGCTGGGTCAGCCGGATCTAGCCAATGGCGAACAGGTCTTCTGGGCCGGCGGCTGCACCGGCTGCCACGCGGCTCCCGGCGCCAAGGATGATCAACGGCTCGTGCTGGTGGGCGGTCGGCCGCTGAAAAGTCCGTTCGGCACCTTCCACGCGCCGAATATCTCGCCGGATGAGACGGCTGGAATCGGTGGGTGGACGCTTGCCGAGTTCGGCAGTGCCATGACGCGTGGCGTCGGCAAGGACGGCGAACACCTCTATCCGTCCTTTCCCTATGGCTCCTACGCGCGCATGACCGCCAAGGATATCAACGACCTGTGGGGTTTCCTGCAAACGCTGCCGAAAAGCGCCAAGCTTGCAGCGCCGCATGATCTTCCCTTTCCTTACAACATCCGCCTGGCGCTCGGCGGCTGGAAGCTCCTGTACCTGACCGATGAGCCCAGGGTGGCTCTCGATACGGCCGATCCAAAGCTCGCCCGTGGACAATATCTCGTGGAAGGTCCCGGTCATTGCGGAGAGTGCCACACCCCGCGCAATGCCCTCGGCGGCTTCGAGGCGGAGAGGTGGCTTGCCGGTGCACCGAACCCGGAAGGGGAGGGTCGCATCCCCAATATCACGCCGGGTTCGAAAAGCATCGGGGGTTGGAGCATGTCCGACATTGCCTCCTATCTCGAGACCGGCTTCACGCCGGATTTCGACACGGTCGGCGGCTCGATGGTCGAGGTGCAGAAGAACATGGCGAAGCTTCCGTCAGCCGACCGCGAGGCGATCGCCGCCTATCTGAAGGCGCTGCCGCCGCTGTGATTCATGTCGCCCGGAGCAGCGGCTTCGGGGGCAACGATAGGCATAGGGGCATTCAGGTGAGCCGGTGCTCCTCGGCATAGAGCGCGAGATAGGCGTCGAGCGCCTCGGAACCGAGGCTGAGTGCGCGGAAGACTTCAGCTGCGAAGCTCACCGGTGCGGTGCCTGCGGCCGTTACAAGGCGACCGCTGCGAACCGCCTGCGGCTGGTCGCGATAGTGGCTCTGGCCCTCATAGCCAGGAACCGCCGCAAGGCTTCCGGCCGAGTTGCCGGTGTGATCGGCCCCATTGAGGATGCCGCTTGCGGCAAGCGCCAGCGTAGCGCCGCAGATTGCCGCAACCACCCGGTCTGCCGTATGGAAGGCACGGATCGTATGTGACAGGTCGGGTGCCGCGGCGGTCTCCCAGATGGTGCCGCCGCAGAGCACGAGCCCGTCGAACTCCGCCGGTGCGAGCGTCTTCGCCGGCAGGTGCGGCGTGATGTGCAGCCCGCCCATGGAGGTCACCACCGTACCGCCGGGCGAGGCCACGAGAAGATCCACTCCGAGCTCGGCGCGCGCCGTTGCCATCAACAGCGCGCATTCCCAGTCGGCAAAGCCCTCCGTCAGCACGATCGCAACGCGCATCGAGCCCTCCTCTTCAGCCTATCCTCTGAATATAGCGCATGCCGGTCACCGGGCGAGGCTCGAAGCGCTCGGATTCGTAGAAACGATGCGCCTGGAAATTGCCGGTCGCGGCGCTAACCGAGAGGTAATTGCAGCCCGCCATCTTCGCCTGCTCCCGTGCTTTGGCCACGAGGTGCCGGCCGATGCCGGTCCCACGATGACCGGGCCGCACGAAGAGGTGATGCAGTTCCATGCCGCGCGCGCCCTCGGCCGCCCTGTATTGGGGAACGAGGATGGCGTAGCCGATCAACTGACCGCCGGCCTCGGCGACGAGGGCGGTGATCCACGGCATGCGGCCGAAGAGATCGCGCTCCAGCTGTTCGGATGTGATCAGGGCGGCGTCTCCGTGATGGGCGGAAAGCTCGGCGATCATTTTGCGCAGTTCTGCAACGTCGCGCGGCTTGGCGCAGCGGATCGTCACCATGGGCGCTCTGGCCGACGGCACGGGGTGAAGGCTAGGTATGGCGGTTTGCAGCATTCTCGGCTCCTATGGTTCTGCCGCCATCAGGTGCCGTGAAAAACAAAAGCCGCCTGATGGCGGCCTTGTTGAATATGATCAGCAGGCCGCTCCTATCGGAACAGCCAAAAATACGCGCGGCAAATGGGTGCGTTCTTGATCATGCGGGTAGATTCTCCATTTCACGGATTTTGTCAACGCAGATTCTTGACGACACTCAGTACTCGCCTTCGCACAGCGAATGGTCCGCAAGCGCGCGGATCACGTAGCAGTCGCCGATCGTATGGTTGCCATGGCAGGCGACGATGCGCTCCAATTCCTGCTCCAGCTTCTTCAGCCGCGCGATCTTCTCCCGCACGGAGGCGAGATGTTCGCTCGCAATGCGGTCCGCCTCGCCGCAAGGGCGCTCCGGATGCTCGCTCAGGGCCAGCAGGTCGCGGATCGCCTCGATCGAAAGCCCGAGGTCGCGCGCATGACGGATGAAGGCGAGGCGCTCGAGTTGGCGCCTCTCGTAGCGCCGCTGATTGCCTTCGGACCGCTCCGGCGCCGCGATCAGTCCCATTTGTTCGTAATAACGGATCGTCGGAATCTTTACGCCCGTCCGCCGGGAGAGATCACCGATCGAATACATTTGCGTCTCCAAAGCTATAGTTTCTGGAGCATTATAGGCTGTGCTACCCGTCCCCATCAAGTCTGAGCTTTTTCGCTCGTACAATCTCGCGTGGCACCCCGGTAACCGCGTTGATCGAGCACAAGACCGCCACATTCGGCTCGTAGCGAGTCATAGTCAGTGCAGAATAATATTCAATATCAATAATTTAGTAGTCCGATGCGGATGCGTCGACCGAACGGAGGAAATAGATGATGCCCTTGCTTATCAGTCGCCGCAGCGTGTTATTTGCAACCGCCACGCTTTATCCGGCGTTCACCTTGCCGCCTCCTGCGCTGGCATTCTCCCGAGCGGAGGATGACGTTGCGAAGCAGCTCGAAGAGCTTGAAAGGCAGACCGGGGGCCGTCTGGGCGTCTCCGTGCTCGACACCGAGACCAATATTTCCTTCGGTCATCGGGAGACCGAACGCTTCGCCATGTGTTCGACCTTCAAGGCGCTTGCGGCGGCCTGTGCGCTGGCGCGCGTCGATCGGGGAGAGGAGGCGCTCGACCGGCCTATTACTTTCGGCAGGGACGTGTTGCTGCCGCATTCTCCGGTCACCGAGAAGCATGTCGGCGGCAATGGGATGACGGTCGCCGCACTCTGCGAGGCGGCGATCACGATCAGCGACAACGCCGCCGCCAACCTACTGCTGGAAAGCTTCGGCGGTCCGGCCGGGCTGACATCGTGGCTGCGGTCGATCGGAGACGAGACGACGCGTCTCGACCGGATGGAACCCGAGCTCAACGAAGCCGCGTTCGGCGACCCGCGCGATACGACGACGCCTGCGGCGATTTTGGAAACGCTCGGCAAGCTGGCCTTCGGTTCGGTGCTGTCGGAGAGTTCGCGCCAGCAGCTTGTCGGCTGGATGGTCGCGAACAAGACGGGCGACGCACGGCTGCGGGCGGGCCTTCCAAAGGATTGGCGGATCGGCGACAAGACCGGGACAAGCATGACCGGCGCCGTCTCGGATATCGGCTTCGCTTGGCCGGACGGGCGTCGACCCATCCTGGTTGCCGCCTATACCGGCGAGGCGAAAGCGCCGCTCGACATCTTGAACCCGGTCTTTGCCGAAATCGGCGGGATCATCGCCGGAATGGTCTGAAAACCGTCTCCGCAGCCCGTGTCTCTGCGGCCCAGTCAAGTGCCGCAGAAGGTCTGCAGCACTTCTTCACCGGGCTTCGGCGGGTCCGCATAGGCGGCATGATGCGGCTGGTCCTCATAGGGATTGGAGGTGACCTCGAGGAGGGCCTCGAAAAGCGAGAAGTCTGCATCCCGGTTTGCCGCATCGATCGCCTGCTCCACACGATGATTGCGGGGAATGAAGGCCGGATTGACGGCCCGCATGGCGGCTGCACGCTCGCCCGCCTTCTGCGGATCGCGCGCGAGCCGGCCTCGCCAATCCGCGA
This sequence comes from Ensifer sp. LCM 4579, assembly GCF_001854885.1. GTDB lineage: Bacteria > Pseudomonadota > Alphaproteobacteria > Rhizobiales > Rhizobiaceae > Sinorhizobium. Next base: position 329,792 of record NZ_MDDV01000002.1, read on the forward strand.
GCCAAGGCGAAAGCGCCTCCGGATTTTCGAAGAGGCCGGCAAGCCGCGCGTCCGAAGTTTCGTCCTCGGCACAGGCTGCGAGGACGCGGAAGGTGAGGGTGTAGTCCGCATTGCCCTTGTGCATCAGGGTCAGGAGCGACTGTATCAGTTCCAGGTCTCCGTCTTCTGCCGTCGCAAGCCCGATCTTTCGCCGCATGCCGTCGAGCCAGTGCTCCTGGAAGACCGACCCGTATCCGGTGAGGACCTCATTGGCGAGATCGACCGCCGTATCGGCGGCAGGATCGAACAATGTCACCAGTGTCTCGGCGAGGCGTGCCAGGTTCCACTGCCCGATGGCGGGTTGATTGGCATAGGCGTAGCGGCCAAACTGGTCGATGGAACTGAACACCTTCTTGGGATCGTAGGTATCCATGAAGGCGCAGGGGCCGAAGTCGATCGTTTCGCCGGAGACCGTCATGTTGTCGGTATTCATCACGCCATGGATGAAGCCGACATGCAGCCAGCGCGCGATCAAAGCGGCCTGGCGCTTTGTGATCGTCTTGAAGAGTGCAAGATAGGGCCGTCCGTCGCCCTTGATCTCCGGATAGTGGCGATCGATCACGTAATCGGCGAGCGCCCTGACGGCTTCCATATCACCGCGCGCGGCGAAGAACTGGAAGGTGCCGACGCGAATGTGGCTCGCCGCGACGCGGGTGAAGACCGCGCCGGGCAGTATCTCCTCGCGATAGACGGGCTGGCCGGTGACGGTTGCGGCAAGTGCGCGCGTGGTCGGGATGCCGAGCGCATGCATCGCTTCGCTGACGATATATTCGCGCAAGACCGGGCCGAGCGCCGCACGCCCGTCGCCACGGCGGGAATAGGGCGTCTTGCCCGATCCCTTGAGCTGGATGTCGCGGCGCTTCCCGTTTCGGTCGATCACCTCTCCGATGAGGATGGCGCGGCCATCGCCGAGCTGAGGGACGAAGGTGCCGAACTGGTGGCCGGCATAGGCCATGGCAAGCGGCTCCGCACCCGCGGGGACGCGGTTGCCGGAGAAGATCGCTGCGCCGTCACGCTCCAGCGCTTCGACGTCAAGCCGCAGCTCTTCGGCAAGCGTCCTGTTGAGCTTGATAAGCCAGGGCTCGGCCACCGGTGTCGGCTCGACGCGCGCATAGAACTGTTCAGGCAGCCGCGCAAAACTGTTGTCGAAACGGAACGGGCCGGTCTCTGAGGCTTTCGGGGGCGTGTAATCCATCATGCTCCAGCGGCCGTAACGGGAGCTGCCGGCCGCCCTTTCACGACGAGTCTACACGAGCCATCCGCTTTTCGCGAGGGGCGCGACACGACAGCGGACAAGGTCGACAGCTTCGTGCGGCTGCTGTTGCAGCCGAAGGACCGGTGATATGAAGGCCGGTCAGGACTCTTCGTCCTCCATAGCGGCGGCGAGTTCCGCAAGCTTTCGCACGGTATTGAGGTTGCGCGCCGTGCCGGCCTTCAGTGCCGGCAGTTTGAGCTTCGAACGGCCGGATCCGTTCGGATAATGGATGAAGATCTCCCGGCCCAAGATCTGCGCCTCCTCTCCATCCGGCGCCACCAGATCGTCGAGCGCATCGGCAGGAGGTGGTTCCGGCAGGAAGGTGACGAGCAGGAAATTCGGCCTGGCCCCAGGAAACGGTGCTTTAGCGATGACTTCTTCAAGCGCGCGCCGGCTGCGCAGGATTACGCCCGGCGCCTTGCCCATCCTGGTTGCGAGCGCGGCCTCAAGTCTCCGCCGCACCTCAGTTTCGGAGAGCTCGGAGCGGAAGAGGACATTGCCGCTCTGGATGTAGGTCCTGACGCCGGCGAAGCCAAGGCCCTCGCAGATCGACCTCAGCTCCGCCATGGCGAGCGTGCCGGTGCCGCCGACATTGACCGCCCTCAGCAGAGCGACGTGGACCGGCACCGCGCTACGTCCTACGCCTTGCCAGCGACCTTGATGGCAAAGGCATATTCGAAGGCGATCTCCTCAAGGCGCTGGAAGCGCCCGGATGCGCCGCCATGACCGGCATCCATGTTGGTCTTCAACAGGATCGGTTCGCTGCCGGTCGTCTTCTCGCGCAGCCTCGCCACCCACTTCGCCGGTTCCCAATAGGTAACACGCGGATCGGTCAGACCGCCAAGCGCCAGGATCGCCGGGTAGGGCTTGGCCTCCACATTGTCATAGGGCGAGTAGCCGGCGATGATGTCGTAGAATTCTTCGCTTTCGATCGGATTCCCCCATTCGGGCCATTCCGGCGGCGTCAGCGGCAGGGTGTCGTCGAGCATGGTGTTGAGCACGTCGACGAATGGGACGGCGGCGATGATGCCGCGGAACTTCTCCGGAGCCATATTGGCGATCGCGCCCATCAGCATCCCGCCTGCCGAGCCGCCTTCGGCGATGATGTTCGAGTAGGAGGTGAACTTCTCCTCATTCAGATAGTCGGCCGCGGCGATGAAGTCTCTGAACGTATTGGTCTTCTTCGCCATCTTGCCGTCTTCGTACCATTGAAAGCCCCTGTCCTTGCCGCCGCGGATATGGGCAATGGCGTAGACGAAGCCGCGGTCGACGAGCGACAGGCAATTGGTGTTGAAGCTTGCCGGAATGGTGATGCCGTAGGCGCCATAGCCGTAGAGCAGGCAGGGTGCCGAGCCGTCGAGCGGCGTGTCCTTGCGATAGAGGAGGGTGACCGGAACAGGGACGCCATCCGGAGCGGGTGCGAAGACGCGGCGGGTGACATAGGCGTCCGGATTGTGCCCGGACGGCACTTCCTGGGTCTTGAGCAGCATCCGCTCGCGCGTCGCCATGTTGTAGTCGAAAAGCTGCGACGGGGTTGTCATCGAGGAGTAGGAGAAGCGGATGACGTCGGTGTCGTATTCGGCGGCACCCGAGAGCCCCAGCGAATAGGCTTCCTCGGCGAAGGCGATCGCGTGTTCCTCGCCGGTCTTGCGGTCGCGGATAACGATTTCCGGCAGTCCCTCGCGCCGCTGCAACCAAACGAGATGGCGCGCATAGGCCATATGGCTGAGGATCAGCGTGCCCGGCCTGTGCGGAACCACCTCACGCCAGTTTTCCTTCTGCGGCGCTTCGACGGGCGCTTCCATGATCTTGAAGTCCTTGGCGCCATCGGCATTGGTCAGGATATAGAAAACGTCGCCCCCTTCGGTCATGGAATATTCGAGGCCGGTGACGCGCTCCGCCACGAGCTTCGGCTCGGCCGCGAGGTCCGTGGTCGGGATAATGCGATATTCGCTGGTCTGGTGGTCGTGGATGTCGATGAAGATGAAATCATCGATCAGCGACCCGCTGACCGACATGAAGAAGCCTGGGTCCTTTTCCTCATAGACCAGCCGGTCGTCCGACTGCTGCGTGCCGACCACGTGATGATAGATCTTCGATGGCCGATGGTTCTCGTCGAGCACGGTGTAGAAGAAGCTTTTGCCGTCCGCCGCCCAGGCGCCGCCGCCGCCGGTATTCTCGACCACATCGGCGAGGTCGTCACCGGTCGCAAGGTCGCGCACCTTAAGCGTGTAATATTCCGACCCCTTGTCGTCATAGCCCCAGATGCCGCGGGCATGATCATTCGAATGATTGAGGCCGGAAATGCGAAAATAGGCTTTTCCCTCGGCTTCCTTGTCGCCATCGAGCAGCACCTGCCGGATCGTCTCGTCGTCGACGGCTCCCTCGCGCGGAATCCGGAAATATCGCGGATGTTCGCCACCTTTCACGTAAGAGGTGCCGTAGGCGAAGCCGCCATCCTTCATCGGAACGGAGGAATCGTCTTCCTTGATGCGGCCGCGCATTTCGGCAAACAGCGTCTTTTGCAGATCCCTCGTGTCCGCCATGGCGGCGTTCATATATTCGTTCTCGGCTTCGAGATGCTTGCGAATCTGCGGATCGAGGATCGACGGTTCCTTGAACATGGCCTGCCAGTTGTGGGCCCTAAGCCAAGCGTAATCGTCGGTCCGGGCGATGCCGTGGCGCGTGTCCGTGACCGGCTTTTTCGGAGCGACGGGTGCGGCGGGCAGGTTCTTGAAAACGGACAAGTCGGATCTCCGGGAGCTATTCTGCGAGAGACCATGAGATAGAGAGCGCCTGCACGGCGATCAAGCGGAAAGCGCGGGCGCGGTTAGGTGCTGCCCTAGATCAGGCCGACAATGCCGCGGCATTGTCCTTCGCGTAGGTTTCGAGCGAGCGGGGCTTCTTGCCGGTCAGCCTTTCCACGTCGGCGGTCACCCTGTCCATGCGGCCTTCACGGACGGGCCGAAAAACGCCTGCGACGTAACGAGCATAGATTTCCGGGACGCCGGCGGTCGCCAGCATGTCGACGAAGGTCTCCTCGTCGACCGGTTTATAGACGATGGGCCTGCCGATGGCCTGCGAAAGGATTGCCGCCGCTTCGTGATAGCTCAATGCCTTTGGGCCGGTGAGATCGAAGGCCAAGCCGCTGAAGGCATCGGTTGTCAGTGCTGCGGCGGCACATTCGGCGACGTCGCGCACGTCGATGAAGCCGGTTTTGCTGTCCGCCGCCGGCACGGCAATGACGCCATGACGAATGCCCTCCAGCCAATGGCCATGAAAGTTGTCGGCGAAGGTGTTGGGGCGGAGGATGGTGAATTGTGCTCCGGTTTTTTCGAGGAAGAGTTCCACTCGACGATAGGGATGGTCCTCGTCGGCGTCTGCGCCGATGACGCTCATCAAGACGTGCTTGACGCCGCGGGCGGCCGCCGCGTGGATCATCGGCGTCAGCAGCGCCACCGGATCCATATAACCGTCCGGGGCCATTACGAAAACACGGTCGACACCCTCGAGCGCGTGGCCATAGGTCGAACAGTCCCGGTAGTCGAAGGCAATGGTTTCGGCGCCCTCGGCAGGTGTGGCCCCGCGGCTTGCCGCCTTCACGCGTTCGCCCCGTTCGACGAGCGCGCGCACCAGTTTGCTGCCGACCCTTCCGCCGGACCCGAGAACGAGAATCTTGCCGCCCATCGCCTTGCCTCCCATCCTTTCGTTAAAACGATAACGATAGAACTGGATGAAATTGCGGAGGTCGAGATCGGCAAGGCAGGGCGGATGCGGGCGCAAAAGCGCAGATACATTTCTCAGCGCGCTCTACGCAGCAAGTGTGAGGCCGATTCCCCAGGGATCGACGAGACTGCGACGGTCGCCGTCGCGGCGCACCGGTATTTCGGCCCCCTCGAGCCTGTCCGCCATGGCCGCTAGACTCTCCGGATCGCTAAGGCGAAGCGTGTATTCCCTCAGGCCCGTCATCCTGCCCTCGCGTTTCGGCGCTCCCCGCGAGTTCCAGACATTGGCAGCGATATGATGATGGTACTTGCCCGTCGCGAAGAAGCTTGCCCCCGGATAGCGAGCCATGAGGTCGAGTCGCAGCAAGTCGCGGAAGAACGCGTCCGCCTGCGGCAAGTGCGAAACCTGAAGATGGATATGGCCGATCGTGCTGCCTTCGGCGAGGCCGCTCCACTCGTCTTGCCGTGCCTCGTCGTAGAACGCCTTGAGGTCGAGTGGCAGCGTCCTCATCTCGACGGTGCCGTCCGGGTGATAGGTCCACTCCTTACGCGGGCGATCGCGGTAGACTTCGACGCCGTTTCCTTCGGGGTCGGCGAGATAGATCGCTTCGCTGACGAGGTGGTCGGACGCGCCCTGCAGGCGAATGCCATCGTCCAGGGCATGCGCCAGCCAGCGACCGAGTTCACGGCGATCCGGTACGAGATAGGCGACGTGAAAGAGGCCGGGCGCGTTGCGCGGCGCCCTTGCGGCATTTCCAGCGCTGGTGAGTGTGAGGAGGGGCCGTCCCGCCACGCCGAGCACCGCTCCACTCGCGCTCGTCTCCAGCGCCGCAAGGCCCATGATCCGCTGATACCAGGCCAGGACCATCGGCAGGTCCTCGACGACGAGATGCGCTCGCTCGACATGGACCGGCATCGACACGGCGTGATCGGCAGGAAAGTCGGCCGCTCTGTTCGAGGTCGTCGGGTGTTCCATCATCATCATCATCCTTCCGGACCGCGGCCATCCATCATTTGTCCTGGGTCCCAGCCTCGAAGTTTAGCCCAATATGATCACGTGATCCCGTTCGGGAAAGCCATTATATTCCTTGATGTTGTGTTCGATGAGCGTTGACAGTCGTGGCTGTCGCCCTAACTCCTGATGTGGGCGATGCGGGCGCGAGGGTGGTGCTGATTGATCTCAATCAATGCCGGAATCACCACTGCCGCTCAGTCTCGGCCCGGAGCGGGAAGACGGGGTGGCCCGGCTGCCTCCGATCCGGGCCCAAGGCACCGGCTCCGATTGGGGAGCCGGCGACCGGGAGCCCAACCGAAGGAGCGTGTCTGTATGTACAAGAAGATCATCGTCCCGATCGCCATGGATCAGCTGGAGCACGGCGAGTCCGTCCTTAGCATAGCAGAGAAGCTGATCGACGAGGGCGGGGAGATCATCCTGCTCAACGTGGTCGAGGACCTGAACGCCTACGCTCAAGGCTACATGATCGTCGACTTTCCATTGGAGATGATCGAGGAATCGCGCAAGCATGCAGTAAAGACGCTCGAGGCGCTGAAGGCCAGGCATGGCATAAGGGGGCGCGTCGAAATCCGCACGGGCGGGGCGGCCGGTACCATCAACGCCCTCGCAAGGGACGAGAACGCGGACCTCGTGATCATAGCGTCACATCGTCCGGGCCTGATCGACTATTTCATCGGTTCGACTGCAAGCCGTGTCGTCAGCCATTGCCCATGTGCCGTTCTCGTCGATCGATAACACGACAACAAGAACAAGAAAACGCGGCGCGGGTATCGTTGCGCCGCAGCCCAGGGAGCTTGTAATGAACAAGTACTTGCTTGACGATTTTCGCGAACAGCTTCTAAGCCGCAAGCGCGAACTCTATGGCCGGCTGGTGAAGATCGAGGAAGATCTCGAGCAGCCGATGAACGCCGATGTGCCGGATCGCGTCACGGAACGCGAAAACGACGAGGTGCTGGAAGGGCTCGGCCTCGCCGGGCAGGGGGAGATCCGTGCGATCGACGCGGCGCTCGACCGCATTGCGGCCGGGACATTCGGCATCTGCGTGCGCTGCGGCGATCCGATTTCACAGGAAAGGCTGAACGCGGTGCCGCATGCGCCTCTCTGCCAGACCTGCGCCGCGGAGGTAGCCTCCCGCACGCGCTGATGTAGGTCGGAACAGGGACCTGCAGGCGTCGCGCGAATGCGTCGATGGCGGCGCGCTTAAGAGCGCGCCTGAGCTTCGGATTTTATCTCCGCAGTATCAGCCCCCATCTCAAACTTGGGGAAGGCGGCGAGCCGCGGCCCGGCGCAACGTGATCGCTCGAATCTGCGCGAATGTTGTCATACGTCTCGAAAATTGATTCGTTCCGCCGAATGGAAGCTTTGCCGGATAAGGGCTGTATGGCAGGATGGTACCAGAACGGGCGCTGTCGGTTCGGCTCTCTCCGTTCTTTTCTGAAACGGGAGGTGGAGGAGCCCCGTGGATTTGAGTGGCGTCAAATGGGACTACGACCGGGCTGAACTCATTGCCGACGGCATCGTCCACGGCATCGGCCTGTCCGCCGCGCTTATCGGCGTCACGGCATTGATTTTCTACGCAACCCTCTGGAGCACGTCGGGCCAACTCGCCGCAGCCTGTATCTACGGCATCGGACTGGTCCTCACCCTGTCCGTGTCGTTCCTCTACAATCTCTATCCGATCTGCCGGACGAAATTGTATCTCCGCCGCGTGGACCATTCTGCGATTTTCGTGCTGATAGCTGCGACCTATACGCCGTTTCTCCAGCGCGGATGGGACGATCCTTTCCTCTTCTGGATGCTGGTTGGTATCTGGACCGTCGCCTTTGCCGGCATCGCCATGAAGTGTCTGCTTCCGGTGCGCTTCGATCGATTGGCAATCCTGCTCTATCTGGCTATGGGGTGGGGCGGGATTCTTGCCGCCCGCTCGCTGTTCACGGCCTTGAGCACGACGACGCTCGTTCTCATCATCGTCGGCGGCGTCATCTATTCGACCGGCATCGTTTTTCATGTTTGGGATCGGCTGCGCTACCAGAACGCCATCTGGCACGGCTTTGTCGTTGCTGGATCGGCTGTCCACTATTCGGCCGTCGTCACCTGCATCAGCGGTGCTACGTCGTCCTGAGTCGCAGCCGTTTGCCGAATTCAAGCGTCAACCCGGCGGCTTGCAGGACTCCGAGGGCCTCAGTGCCGCTGCCATGCGCGAGATGACGCCGTCGAAACTCGTCAGCTTCGACTTGCGGTATTGGAGCCGGAAATACGCGGCGCTGCCGTCGCAGAGCGCGATGGCCCGTGCATAAAGGACGTCGGGGTCGCGCGTGCACGAGTAACTCGCCCATGCAGGCTTGACGAAAAGAATACTCGCCAGCGATCCTCCTTCTCGTGGCCGATCCGTTCGGCAACGTCCGTTTCAAAGTCTCCGCCGAGAGGATGGGTGCCGAACACGGTCAGGATCGCACCGCTGTCGTGGGCGTCGAACCTCGCGCCGACGCCCGTGTCGGTTTGCCGTTGCATCTCGAATCCGGGCGGGATCTCTACCGTATGCCGAAGCGAGGATTGGCGTAGGGGTGCCAATCGTCTGCCGCCGCCGCACGCAAGGCGAGCCCGGGCAAGAGAGCAAGCGCGGCAACGCATGGGAAATAATCCTCCTGGCTTGGAACGCGTCTCAGTCCTCTTCGAAGATCATTGCGGTGCCGTTGAGACAATAGCGCAATCCCGTCGGCGAGGGGCCGTCAGGGAAGACATGGCCGAGATGATAGGAAGCCGGGTCCGCCGCCACAATGGACCGGATCGTGGTTGAATATCGCCGCTGCCGTTCGCGAATATTGGGAACGAAAGGCGATCACGTTGCAGCTTTGCACAGTATTGCCGTCCATTCGCTTCCTTTTGCGGCCGATTTCTCTTGAGGCGAGCCGGCCCATCTTCTATGTCCGGTAGCCAACTTGACCCAAGAACGAGGCAGCGAAGGAGCGTGGCAAGGCGATGGACATGGCGGCCCTGACATTTCTGGCCCTCGGTCTTCCCTTTCTCGCGGCGCTCGTCGCGCCGGTATTGGCGCGTCTGCTCGGCCACAATGCCGCGTGGCTCCTGGCGCTCGCGCCGGCAGGGGTTTTCGCGCATTTCCTGCGTTTCGTCCCGGATGTCGGAAACGGCGAGGTCGTGACCGGCGGCTATGCCTGGATACCGTCTTTCAATGTCAGTTTCTCCTGGCTGATCGACGGACTGTCGCTGACTTTCCTGCTACTGATTTCGGGGATCGGGGCGCTGATCGTGCTCTATTCCGGCGGCTATCTGAAGGGCCATCCGCATCAGGGCCGCTTCTTTTCCTTCATCCTGATGTTCATGGGATCGATGCAGGGTCTCGTCGCATCGGACAGTTTCCTGATGCTGTTCGTGTTCTGGGAGCTGACGTCGATCACATCCTTCCTGCTGATCGGCTTCGATCATGACCGCGAGGCGGCCCGCCGCGCCGCGCTGCAGGCCCTGGTCGTGACCGGGGGCGGCGGCCTGCTGCTGCTCGCGGGGCTGCTCATTCTGTGGAACGTCAGCGGCATTACCCAGTTCTCGCTGCTCCTTTCCTTCGGCGCCGAGCTCAAGCAAAGCCCGTTCTATCTGGCGGCGCTTCTTCTCGTGCTCGGCGGCGCCTTCACCAAATCGGCTCAGTTTCCGTTTCATTTCTGGTTGCCGAACGCGATGGAGGCGCCCACGCCCGTTTCGGCCTATCTGCATTCGGCGACGATGGTGAAGGCGGGCGTCTATCTGTTGATGCGGCTTAATCCGGTTCTCGGAGGCACGCCGGAATGGCAGGTGATCCTGCCGCTTTTCGGCGCCGCTACGCTGATGGCGGGCGCTTTGCTCGCCGTGCGCCAGACGGATCTGAAGCTGATGCTTGCCTATACGACCATGTCGTCGCTGGGCCTTCTGGTCATGCTGACGGGTCTCGGTTTGCCGCATGCGATCGAGGCGGCGACGCTCTACCTGGTGGCGCACGCCCTGTTCAAGGGCGCCCTCTTCATGGTGGCCGGCATCATCGATCACGAGGCTGGAATCCGCGATCTGACCCGGCTCGGCGGCCTACGGTCGGCGATGCCGCTGACCTTCGCGATCGCGCTCGCTGCAGCGCTTTCCATGGGCGGACTGCCGCCCTTCTTCGGCTTTGTCGCGAAGGAGGAGATCTATGCGGCGCTATCTTCCTTCGAGCTTCGCTCCGCGGTCTTTGCGGCAGTCGCCATTCTCGGCAACGCGCTGATGTTCGCCGTCGCTTTCGCGATCGCACTAAAGCCTTTCCTCGGCCCGAAGGTCAACACGCCGAAGCACCCGCATGAGGGGCCGGTGCTGCTATGGCTCGGACCGGCCGTCCTCGCTTTGACAGGTCTGTCGGCTGCCCTGATGTCCGGCCTTACGCATCGAATTGTTTCTTCGCCCATGGCCTCGGCGATTACCGGCAAACCGACGCCTGTGGAGATCTCGCTCGTGCCGCATATCGGCATGCCGCTTCTTCTCTCCGGTATCACCGTCGCGGCCGGTGTCGCTTTCTACCTCAATCTCGCTCGGCTGCGCGGGGCAATGGCAACGATCCTTGCCGATATCGGCTGGGGCCCGGATCGGGGCTTCGACCAGTTCATGCGCGGTCTGGTGCACTCTGCCGTGGCCGTGACCCGACGGCTGCAGAGCGGGCGGCTCGACGTCTACATGACGGTGACCTTCCTGCTGGTCGCCTTCGTGCTTCTGGCCATACCCTTGCACTACGGCGAATTCCCGCGTGCACCATTCTTCGCCGCGGATGTCCCCGTGCATGAGCTCGCGATCATGGCGATCGCCGTCGCCGGGCTCCTCGCAATGATGATTGCGCCGGACCGGCTGACCGCCATCGTTTCGCTCGGCATCCAGGGTTTTGCCGTCGCCATGATCTTCCTGCTCTACGGCGCTCCGGACCTCTCCTTCACCCAGTTCATGATCGAGACCCTTTCGGTCGTCGTTCTCGCTCTCGTCATGACCCGGCTTCGGCTGTCACCGTCGGACCACCGGCCATGGCGCGAGAAAGTGCCTGACTTTGCGCTCGCGCTCGCCTGCGGCACCGGCTTCGCCCTTCTCCTGCTGCGCGTAACCGGCGTGCCCTTCGATTCGAGCCTGACGGCCTTCTTCAACGAATATTCGAAGACGATCGCGCATGGGGCGAATGTCGTCAACGTCATCATCGTCGATTTCCGCGGCACGGATACGCTCGGCGAAATCACTGTCGTGATGATTGCCGGCCTGTCCATACTTGGGCTCGTGCGGCTGAGAGCCGGTGCGCTCAAGCGTGCCGCCGCCGCAGAGGTCGTCGTCCAAGAAGAGGATCTAGAGGAACGGGTATGAGGTCGGTCATCTTCCGCACGGTGGCCCCATTCCTGACGGGCCTGATGATGCTTTTTTCCGTCTTCGTCTTGCTGCGCGGCCATAATGAGCCGGGCGGCGGCTTTATTGGCGGGCTTATCGCCGTTTCGGCGCTCGCGATCTACGGTATTGCCCACGGTGTGCAGACCGTGCGGCGCGCCATCTACTTTCATCCGATGACGATCGCAGGCGCCGGTCTCTTTGCTGCGTCGATCGCCGGCATCGTTTCCCTGGCTGCGGGTGTCCCTTTCATGACTGGATTATGGATCTACCCGTCCTTACTCGGCGTCGAGGTCCCGCTTTCCACTGTCATGCTGTTCGACACCGGCGTTTATCTGGTGGTCGTCGGCGCCATCAGTTCGATCGCGCTATCACTTGAAGAACGGGGAGGGGAGTGATGGAGGCCTGGTTTGCCCTGCTGGTCGGCGTCTTTTTCACCGTCGCCGTCTACCTGATGCTTTCGAAGTTCATCATCCGTGTGCTTCTGGGCGTCGCGGTTCTCGGAAACGCCGTCAATCTGCTGATCTTCACCGGCGGGCGCCTGATGCGCGGGGTGCCGCCCGTCATTGCCGATGATGCCCAAGTGCTGGCCGGACCCGCCGCCAACGCCTTGCCGCAGGCGCTGATTCTGACGGCCATCGTCATTTCCTTTTCCTTCTTCGCCTTTCTGCTCGTTCTCTCATGGCGTGCCTACGACGATCTCGAGACCGACAATACGGATGAGATGCGCGTCGCCGAGCCGGTGAATGAGCCGGCGCCACCGCTGGGATACTGACTGCGTCATGGCTGCTTCGACCTCTCCCCCTCTAGACCTTTCCGCTGCGCTGGTCCTTGCGCCGCCGACTGCAGCCGAGTGGCTGGTAATCCTACCCGTCGTCTGGTGTCTGATCCTGGGCGCGCTTCTCGTGATGATGCGCCGCAACGTCAGCCTCCATCCGGTGATCGCCATCGTGGGACTGGCCGGGCTGGTGGGAATCGATGGACTGCTCCTCCTCGAGGTCATCAGGAACGGCCCCCTGACGATGGTGATGGGGCGCTGGCTGCCGCCCTTCGGCATTGCGTTCACGGCCGACCTGACGGGCGCACTATTTGCGCTCATCGCCGCTCTGGTTGCGCTTGCCGCCGGCGTCTTCTCGATCGCCGACATCAACGACAGCGGCCGGCGCTACGGCTTCTACCCGTTGCTGATGGTGCTGATGGCGGGCGTCACGGGAGCCTTCATGACAGGCGATGTCTTCAACCTCTATGTCTGGTTCGAAGTTCTGCTGATCTCCTCCTTCGGGCTTCTCGTCCTCGGCTCAGAACATGAGCAGATCGACGGAACGGTGAAATACGGCTTCCTCAATCTCGTCGCGACGACGCTGTTCCTGGTTGCCACTGGCTACCTCTACGCCGTGTTCGGCACGCTCAACATGGCCGATATCGCACGCAAGGCGGAGGGGCTGCGCAGCAACGCGCCGCTGATGACGCTGGCGGGGCTCTATACGCTGGCTTTCGGCATGAAGGCGGCGGCATTCCCCGTCAATTTCTGGCTCCCCGCCTCCTATCATACGCCGCGCGTGGTGGTTTCGGCGCTCTTCGCGGGCCTGCTTACCAAGGTCGGAATCTACGCGCTGATCCGCGTGATGGTCATGCTGCTGCCGGTCGAACGGGAGGAACTGAGTTTCGTACTAGCCATAGCCGCCTCCCTGACGATGATCGTCGGAGTTCTCGGGGCGCTCGCCCAGTCCGATTTCCGCCGCCTGCTCGGCTTTCTCATCATCTCGGGCATCGGTTCGATCCTTGCCGGCATTGCCGTGGGCGGCCCGGGCGGCATTGGCGGCGCCATATTCTACGCCCTGCACTCGATGCTCGTCATGACCGCGCTCTATTTCGCTTCCGGTATCGCCATGCGTCTCGGTGCGAGCGCCTCGATCGTCACGCTTGCCGGCCTTTATCGCCGCCATGTCGGGTTCGCCGCTCTAAGCCTGATGCTGTGCTTTGCCGTCTCCGGGCTGCCGCCCTTCTCCGGTTTCTGGCCGAAGGTGATGCTGGTGAAGGCGGCGCTCGATATCGGCGCCTGGTGGCTCGCGGCAGTCCTGCTCCTTGCCGGCTTCCTCACCACAATCGCCACCGGCCGACTTTTCCTGCTGGCCTATTGGCGCGAGCAGGCCGTAGCGGTCGGCGAGACGCCGCCGCTGCCCGCAGCGACGCTGGCACCGCTTGCTGCCCTCACCTTGCTGACTTTGGTACTCGGTCTTTATCCCGAGCCTCTGCTTGCGACGATCCAGGATGCGGCGGCGGGGCTTGACGATCCGTCCGCCTATAGGGAATCGGTCTTTCCGGGAGGGTGGCCGCAATGAAGTTCCTGGCGATCAACCTTATCCTGACCGTCATCTGGGGCACTATCAGCGCCAGTTTCACGCCGGCCAACCTCCTGCTCGGCTTTGCGGTGGGGGCATTGTCGCTCTGGCTGATCCGCCGCGAGTTGAAGCCCGTCACCTATCCGATCAGACCCTTGCGGCTGGTGCTGCTCCTTGCGCTGTTCATAAAGGAACTTGCCGTCTCGGCGACCAAAGTCGCGATCCTGGTGACACGCAAGAAGATGGCGCTTAAGCCCGGCATTTTCGCCTATCCGCTCACGGCGAGGAGCGATTTCGAGATTACCCTGCTTGCCAATCTCATTACGCTCACGCCCGGTACGCTGTCGGTGGATGTCTCCGGGGACCGCAAAACGCTCTATGTCCATGCATTGGATTGCGCCGATCCGGGTGCGTTGCGACAGGATATTGCGCGCGGCTTCGAACGGCGCATTCGGGAGGCTTTCGAACGATGAACTCCCAGTGGGTCTTGAGCGCCGCCATCAGCCTTTCCTTGGTCCTTCTGTCTGTCGCCCTGCTTCTGACAGTCGTGCGCATCGTCCGCGGCCCGACGCTGCCGGACCGGGTACTCGGTCTCGACATGCTGGTGGCAATTGCCATCGGCTTCATCGCGGTGATCGCCGTCAAGACCGGATACGGCCTCTATATCGATATCGCGATTGCCCTTGGACTTGTCGGTTTTCTCGCGACCATCGCGCTGGCACGCTTCGTCATGACGCGCGGACTAGCGCCGGAGCGCACCGCCAGGGTTGCGGCGGCGACCGTGGGCGCAAAACCAGCTCCAAAACAGACAAAGGCAGGACGGCCGAACCGTCGCAAACGCAGGGGAGGGCGCTAATGGGGGGCCAGATCGAAGCCATTATCACGCTTCTCGTCGCTCTCATCATGATCGTGGGTGCGAGTTTCTCCCTCCTGGCGGCTCTCGGCGTCATCCGGTTTCCGGACCTGTACACCCGCATGCATGCGGCTTCGAAGGCGGGAACGGTCGGATCCGGTCTGCTGCTTTTCGCTGCGGGTCTGCATTCGCTCGATCCGGCGATCTTCGCGCGTGCGCTTGCAGCCTTTGTTTTCTTCGTGCTGACGGCGCCGATCTCGGCCCATCTACTGGCGAAGGCCGCACATCAGGCAGGTTACAGGATGTCAAGACTATCGGTGATAGATCAGCTGCCGCAAAAGGAAGAGGCGCGGAGCCTTTGAGCGGCGCCGTTTCTGTCCCTTTATTTCCGGCAATTTCGAGCGCGACGGGCAAATTAGTGGCTTTGAATAGATTTGCTGGACGCCGGTGAAAATTATGTTTTGACTTTTCCTAGATCAGTGTTAATCCACTAAATGAAAAGTGTCGTCGTCGATAAATACTTTGAACTGAAATTCCAGCTTGGGTTGTGATTCTTTCCTGTTGCTTCGAGGCGGCGGCCAGCTCGGTGCCTTGGTGACGTTTCCCATCGCAACTTGAGCCTTGATGTTGCGGCGGAGCCGGGTTCCCCTGCAATGACCGTCCAGTTTCAAAAGTGAGTTCGGCGGCATTTTCTAACATGTTTCCTCCCGAAACGTCATTTCGGGATATGTTGCTGAGTTCCGATAGGAGAAGAAGATGACAGAAACCACGCTCGGTGCGAGCAACGAACTCTTGGTAGAGCTGACGGCGGAAATCGTAGCGGCCTATGTCAGCAACCACGTGGTTCCGGTTGCCGAGCTTCCGACGCTGATCGCCGACGTTCATTCCGCGCTCAACAATACAACCGCTCCTGCGCCGGTGGTCGCTCCCGTCGAGAAGCCGAAGCCGGCGGTCTCGGTCCGCAAGTCGGTGCAGGACGATCAGATCACCTGCCTCGAATGCGGCGGCACCTTCAAGTCGCTGAAGCGCCATCTGATGACCCATCACAATCTGTCGCCGGAAGAATATCGCGAAAAATGGGACCTGCCCGCCGACTACCCGATGGTCGCGCCCGCTTACGCGGAAGCCCGCTCGCGCCTGGCCAAGGAGATGGGCCTCGGCCAGCGTCGAAAGCGTCGCGGCAAGTAAGCGCTGTCGCCGGTGGCGGTTGCCGTGACCGGCGCGTTCCTTTGCGAATTCGGGGCCGGGCTGCTTCCGTCCGGCCAAGCGCGCAAACGTCCACTTTCCACCGCTGCACGTCCTGGTTCTCAGATTGCCTCATCGGCCTGAAAACCGAATTGAGAAAGCATGGTGCGCAGCGTCAAAGGATTACGGACGCACTGCGCTGCAAAACGCGGTCGATATTGGGGAGAGATGCCCTCGGTGCAACGGCATCACGCCGGCAGGCGCGTTTCGGCCTCGCTCTTGATTCGCCGGACCATGGAACGCAGACCGTTGGCGCGCTGGGCCGACAGATGTTCGATGAGACCGATCTTGCCGAAGATCTCGAGAGCATCGATCTTGGCGATTTCGGAGGCGTGCTTGCCGGAAAAGATGGCCAGTGCGATGGCCACGAGGCCCCGGACGATGTGGGCGTCCGACTCGCCGTGAAAAGTGAGGACCGGGTCTTCGGGATCACCCGCCGTTTCGGTCACCAGCCAAACCTGACTTGCGCAACCCTGTACCTTGTTTTCACTCGTTCTCAAGGCCTCCGGCATCTCCGGCAGCCCCTTGCCAAGCTCGATCACAAAGCGGTAGCGGTCCTCCCATTCTTCCAGGTAGGCAAAATCGTCGATGATCTGGTCGAGGGAAGTCATGGCCCATCCGATATTGGCGTTGTGCGCCCGCCGAAGAATGCGTTCTTCTCGATCCTTCGGCCTCTCCGAGGATACATCCTTCATATAGGCGATGCCGGCCGCAAAGAGAACAGCCAATGATCATTCGGTGATTAACGATCGGTGGCGCAGCGCCATCGCGCCCGCCGCACGACATCGCCTGCCGAATGCAAGTTCTATCTGGCGGCCGCTGTCTTGGGATCGAGACGCGGCTCGGGGACCGGAGTGCGCTTGAAGCTTGGCATGGTATCATGCGCCGTCTTTTCTGGGGTGTGGTCTTCGATCGCGCCGACCGTGCCGGTCATGATCTTGGCGTCGGGTGTCGCCGGGCCCGTCCCGGCGAACTGGGTGTCAAGGAACTCATAGGCGATCCGCGCGCCCTCGCGGGCGCGATGACCGAGTGCGACGAAGGTTTCCGCGCCCTTCGCGCAAACATCGGGCTTCTCGGCGCAGATCGCACTAATGTAGCGGATCGCTTCGTTGGCTGCGGAGAAGGTGTCTCCGATCTCGATCGTCGGCCCCTGATCGAGCTTTGTGCTGCTCGATGGATCGAGAAAGGGCAGGAGAACCAGCACCAGCGAAAACCAGAATGTCGCCTTTACGAGAAACCACATGGTCCGAGCATCCTCTGTTCGCTTGTCGGAAATTGGCGCGTTCCTGCGCCATGTCGGAGCCGTCGGCATTTCCGCTCATGTCACGAGATCGACGATAATGTGCGAATCACAAGGCTGCTTTTCAAAAACCGGTCGGATTTGCTTAGAATTTTAAGGAAGCGTGCAATTTCGACGTGTCATACAACCAAATGCCTCGGATTTTAAGGATCGCCGTTAAGATACGTGGCGAAACGCGCGAGGCAACCGTCGGCGCCGAGGGCATTGGCACCGCCATGCCTTGCCCAATTGGTTAACACGAGCCGGAAAATCCACCAAAATCCACCGCTTACGCCCCGTTAACCACAACCGATGAAGCTTGGAGGAATTGCTTCAAATCGGGAATTTTCGGCCTTTTCCGCGGGCCCTCTGGGATACCCGCTTATTCTTTCATTAAGTCGGGAATGCGAGATTCAAAGCATAAAGAGGCGACCGGATTTCGGCGCGGCAAAACCGCGGCAGCGCCCCGGAAACGCCTCGCAAAACAACAATGACGGCAGGGTATGGCGTGAGCGTATTGCGTGACATGGCTGGCAGGTGGGCATCCCGCGTGGATGAGGCGGCCGCGCCTTGGATGCTGCGCCGTTCGAACGGCTCCGCCGTCGAACGCCGTGACCTCCGACGGCTGCGCACCGTCGCCGCGGTTTCCTTGACCGCTTTGCCGATCGTGCCGCTTGCCTTGATGACGGCCTTGCCGGTTTCCGCGGCGCTGCCGGTGGGAACGGCGCTCTGGGCTTCGGCCTCGCTTCTCGTTGCAGCCGCGGTCCTTGCCGGTGGTCGCAACTCATCCGCGCCCGCCGAGGCCAAGGATTCCCTCGCTGCCGCGTTGCCCGATCTGTCGGCCGCATACGATCTCTTTGCAGGTCTCGTCACCGTGCACGATCCGCGCGGCAATGTCCTGTCGGTTCACGGCCGCGACGCGGCCGAACACCTGAAGTTGCTGCGAGATCCTCGCGGCCGCGGGTTCCTCGAGCAGATCCACGTGTCCGATCGCCTCACCTTTCTCAGGGCAATCGATGCACTGCGCCAGGACGGGGGGCGTTCCGCGGTCGATATCCGGCTGGAACGGCCCTCGGTGAGGGCCGAAGGCGCACAGTTCGTACATATGCGCTGCGAGATGGCGCCCTTGCGCGATGCCGAGGGGCGTCTGGTGGCGATCGTCACCCAGTCTCGCGACGTCTCCGACGAGGCCCGCTTGCGGGTGGAGGCCACCGAGAAGGCGGCGCATGCGGAATCGGCGAACGATGCGAAGACGCGCTTCCTCGCGGCGGTGAGTCACGAATTGCGCACGCCGCTGAACGCTATTCTGGGCTTCTCGGATGTCCTTGCCGGAGAGTATTTCGGTAAGCTGGAGAACGACCGGCAGCGTGAATATGTGTCGCTAATTCATCGTTCCGGGACGCATCTGCTCTCGGTCGTCAACACGATGCTTGATGTGAGCAAGATCGAGGCCGGCCGTTACGAGCTGCTGCCGGAGCCCTTCGCGGTGGCAGACGCGATTGCCGCATGTGAAGCCATGCTGTCGCACCAGGCGCAGGAGAAAGGCGTGATGCTGACGAGCCGCGTGACGCCCGCGGTGGGTGAGATCAATGCCGATCAGCGTGCCTTCCAGCAGATCCTCATCAATCTCATAGGCAACGCCATCAAGTTCACCGACTGCGGCGGCCTGGTGACCATCGATGCGGAAAAAGACGGCGCAGCGCTGAAGCTGACCGTCAGCGACACCGGCATCGGCATCGCCGAAGACAAGCTCCACCTTCTCGGCCAACCTTTCGTCCAGATTCAGAACGACTATACGCGGCGCTTTGAAGGTACCGGGCTGGGTCTTTCCCTGGTCAAGGGCTTGGTGGAGCTGCATGGCGGAAATTTCGCCATCCGCAGCACCGAGGGCAGGGGGACGGTCGTTATTGCTTCCATCCCCATCGATGGTTCAGGCATTGCGGAGCGCGAGCAGGCGGGGTCCCCCGTCACGGTGGAGTTCCCGCCGAGGCTGAGGGGGCGTGCTGACGGCAAGGGCGATCTGGGACACGCAGCGTCCAGGATCGAGAGAACGAGCAAGGAAGGGGGACATGGCTCCGCGCAAGCGAAAACAGCCTGAGCGGAAACGGTCGGCACGGTCGCAGCAAGGTTTCGCGCTCAGGGGGCTGGCACTCGCCGGCCGCGGCCTAGGCCGGGGCCTCGTGCTTGCCGGGCGGGTAATCGCGCGCCATCCGGTCGGTGCTGGAGGCTCGGCGGCTTTCGTGGTGGCCTTCAGTTTCGTGGCAGCAAACGCGATGTGGTACCAGCATGGCACGCATCCGTCGCCGCTGTTGCATACGCGTGTCCCGCTGGTGGGTGCGGAGGCCGCCGAACGTCTTGCTGCTGCCAAGGGCGAGGCTCTCGAGTCGCGCCGCGTGACGACTTTCGTCATTGAACGCGAAGAGGAGGCAAGGCCGCAAAAGGTCGAGGATGCGATCGCCGTCAAAGGCACACAATCGGCGGAAAGACCGGCGGGCCACGGGGCCGAGGTCGCCGGCGATATTGCTGACACCGTCGATTCGGCGCTCGTCGCCGACGTCCAGAGGGAACTGGCGCGGCTCGGGCTCTATGACGGCGCGCCGGACGGTCGCAGCGGCCCGAAGACCGCGGTGGCGATCCTGCAATTTGAGCAACAGGCTGGCCGGATGGAGACCGGCCTGGTGAGCCCCGATCTCCTCGCGGCGCTCCTTGCGTTCGGCAAAGCCGGCGCCGTCGCCGTTCCCGACAATCGCCCCTATGCCGATCCGAAGACGGTGCCGGCCGAAAGCGATCCCGTCGCGGCGGCGATCCGCAAAGCCGAGAAGGACCAGACGCTCGTGACGCGTGCCGAGCTTCCCGTATCGAGCGAACTGGTCATGAACATCCAGAGGGGCTTGAGCAATCTCGCCTACGCCGACGTCGTCGTCGATGGCGTCGCCGGCGACCAAACGCGTGCGGCGATCCGCCACTTCGAGAAGCATTACCGCTTGCCGCAGACCGGTGAGCCAAGCGCCAAGGTTCTCAAGAAGCTGAAGGAAATCGGCGCGCTTTGATGCATGAGCCACTCAACCTTCTACAGTGAAACGTTGTCTGATTGGACGTTGGCGCGGTAGAGCGGTGCAGCGCCTTGGACGAGCGGCATGCACAAGGAGCCGATAGGCTCCAACTCCCTCGTTTGCATATCGCTGTTGCCGCGTGTATCAGCCTCGGATGCGCCTCAAGTCCCACATCTTCGTCTCTTCGCTCATACGCCGCGTCTTTGCGCTCGGCGGCTATGCCGCGGTCTTGCGCAAGGGGGCGGAAGAGGCGGGTGCGATTTTCGTTCGTCAGCGGACCCGTCTGGGTGGCGAGACGCTCTACGCGCCGGCCCCGCAGAATTTTTTCGAAGACGAAGGCGATACGGCGCGCCGGTTCGAGATTCGCCTGCGGGACGTCGAGGCAGAGACGATCGATAGCACTCTGTCGTCGGAGATCCGCTTCGATCCGGATTGCTGGGTCGTCGAGATCGAGATCGAGGATGGCAGTAACCTGCTCGAACTTGTCACCGGTGCTGATCGCTGACGGGCTTCGAGTTCGCTTGGCGCATCGGCCCGAAGGACAGATCTTTCGGGAACAACGATGCGTGGCTTGAAAAGCCTATAGTGTCCGTTGTCGTCCGAAAGGATGCGCAAAGCCGACATGGCGATCTGGATTGCCACGATTGAAGGAGACATGCGCCAAGCCGAGATGCAGCAGTGGTCCGGCTTTTCCTCAGCGCCCGCCGAAGGTCCGCCTGAATTGCTCGACGCCGTCGCGGTCGGCAGTCGACGGGTGGGCGTCCTGTCGACGTGGGTCCGGCCTTCGATTGTCGGCGAAGTGGGTTTCGTGCCGCGCCAGGCTCTGCGCACCCGGGTCGTCGGCACGCAGCCAGGACTTGACGCGCTCGACGCTCGCTCGCGGGTCCAGGGCTCTGATCAGCGCGTCCGCGCGTGTGCCGCCGCCGAGTCTGTCCCCCAGATGCGGGTAGAGGGCGGCCAGCAGCGACGCCATGTCGGATGACGGAAAGTCAAGTGCGGCAAGCGTCATGGCAAGTTGCTGGCCGGACACATCCAACAGGATCCGCTCGGCCAGGGAGTCGCTTGCCCCAAGCGTGTCGGCGAGGGCATTTGCGAAGAGCACCGTCTCGCCCGTGCGCGCAAACCGCACGAGCAGTGCCTGGTGGACCTCGTCGATCACCGGAAGCTCGGAAGGAGCGGCGGCATTTGATCCGGCGCGAGCCAGCGCCTTGATTTCGTCGCGCAGCTTGTCCTCGCGCGCGACGCGGTCGACGGCGGTCCGGTCGGCGACCTCCACTGAAGGGGAGGACGCAGCCGCTGGAGCCGGGCCGGTCACCTCGCGGGTCTGCCCGGAGGCGGCTGCGTTCTTATGGTGCTCGACCAGGGCGTCGATCACGGAAGCGGAGAGATCGTCCCGGCGGGCAATTGCGCTCGCATGGGCCGGGCCCCGCTTGCGGATGATGGAGATGAGCGTCCGATCCGAGACTGCCTTCGAACGGGTGAGGAAGCTTGCAGCAACCGAGATCGGCATGCTGCCGATGAGAAGGGCAACGGCTTCCGGGACATGGTCGCATTGCGAAAGAGCCGCCGCCGCCTGCCGGCGCGCCTCTTCGCTGGAGCCGAGGAAAAGCGGTTCGAACAGTTCGGAGAATTGCCTCATTTCGGACCGGCGCGGGGTGCGAAGGCTTTCGAAGCTGGTGACGGTCGCCATCAGCACGACGTCCTTCAGTCGGCCCTTTTGCGGCCTTTCCAACTCACGAAACCGATCCGTCACGACAAATCCTTACACGCAATGCATGACGCCATTGCCGATGGTTCGGAACGGCACACGTCTCAAAAAATAAACTGAAAACGTTAGCGTAGCATTAACTATGGACGTTGGAGCTTTATTCAGGCTTGCGGCATTGCGGTGGCGGGATGCAATGCGGCAAGTGCCGCCTCCGCCTCAAAAACTCCACAAGCGGCGTTATCTCATTTCCCGGACGGTGAAAGGCCTTGGTGCCTGCCGAAGGAGAAGGCCCATTGCCTTCTTAAGGGAGAAATATCTGTGAAGCATCCCTTCTTGCGGGCAGCGGCGCTCGGCGCGCTACTCTTCATGCCGGCGATCGCCGAGGCGGCCGGAGGCATCGCAACCGCCAACGTCAATATGCGCTCGGGGCCGAGCACCGGCTATCCGGCCGTGACCGTGATACCGGCTGGTGATTCGTTGGAAATCCACGGCTGTCTGGCGGATCGGCCCTGGTGCGATGTTTCCTTCTACGGCGGTCGAGGCTGGGTCGCAGGCCGCTATGTGCAGGCGGTCTATCGCAGCAACCGGGTGCATGTGGAACCGGAATATTATCGACCGCTCGGAATTCCCACCATTGTCTTCGAGTTCGACACCTATTGGGACCGCAACTACCGTGGCCGCGATTTCTACCGCGACCGTGATCGCTGGCGCCGGGATCGGGCTGACGACGGTTACCGGCGTGACTGGGAACGTCGAGAGGCGCGTCCAGAGTGGGACTGGGATCGTCGCCGCGGCAACGACGAATGGGAGAGCAGGGCCGACGAGGATTTCTTTGAGAACCGCCGTCGCGACCGGGAACAGTCGCGATACGAGATCCGACGCGAACGAGAGATGAGAACCGTTCGTGAATGCGAGATAGACGACTTCGCGTGTGAAATCGACTGAACGGCCGATTGGGAGCGGGCGGTGTTGTCCGCTCCCATTTGTCGGTCCGCTCTGCCTTGTGATTTCGCGGGAACCAATCCGCGCTTCGACGCGTTGACATCGCGCAAAAGGGAAGGAGCGGACATGATGGCGGAAGAAAAGCTGGCGGCGGTGGACTCCGAATTGGGTGCGGATAATCGGACGGCGGATGCACAGGCGGCACTCGAAGCGCAGATTGCGGAACTCAGGACCGAAATCGCACGGTTGACTGAAACTGTTTCGGCCATCGGAAGCGGAGCGAAGGCAGTCGTGCAGGGAGAAGCGGAACTCATGACGGAACGGGTGCGAGAGCGCGTCCGCGAGGATCCGATTTCCGCACTCCTGGGGGTTGCAGGCGTCGCCTTCCTGTTCGGTGTGCTTGCAAGACGCTGAGAAACGCTAACGCACGGACGTGTTCCAGCACCTCCTGATTTGAAAATTGCGCAAGGCTGGTGGCGCAAGACCAAGGCGCGACCGGATTAAGACATAGTTAAATAGGGCTATGGCTCAATCGGAGCGGGCCGGCTATTATCGGGCCTCGCATCTGATGCTCCGAAGCGGACGAAATCCGGGAGAACCGGAAGAAGGAGAAAGTGAGAACGGCGTGTCTGACCGGTTGTCACCGGGATCGCGCCAGCCCGCAGCGGGCAGGGTGAAATCTGTACGGTAGTTCATCCGTCTCGTGGAAATATGGAGACGAGCATGGCAGACGTAATCAGAATGGAGGACCGCAAGGTCAAACGACCGCGTCGGCGCCCGCTGACATCGGGCAGTGCCAAAGTTTTGTTCTTCACCGGCATTCGCTATGAGCGCCTCGACGGTCGTGGACCTCAGCCGAGCGCTCCGGCAGGCAAGCACGCGAAGAAGCAGTAAGAACCCGGCTGCGATTGACCCTTCGCAGACCCTGGGTGCGGCGGTGATGCTCGCTGTCTCTCCCCACCCCATGACATCCCCCTAAGGCGCCGACTTTTCAGGCGCGCAAAGCTCTGCACATCGAGCTTTCCTGTTCGTTATGACCGCCGAAAGAGCTGACAGCTCGAGTCGGTCAGAAAATCGCGGACCTGTTCCTCGAAGCTGTCGAAGGGGGCGAGCGCGCGCAGAACCGCGTAGCCTTCCTCGTCCTTCATCTCGATCATGATCGCTTGGGTCAATTCCTCCGGCGGCGACTTGCGCAGTTCCACCAACTGGATCGGCGTCGCCACGATGAGATCGAGGTTGCCGTTGACGGCCGTGTGGTCGTTCATGCTGAACACTTCGTTCGATCCGCTGTCGAAGACGGAGAGCGACCAGAATGGAACGGGACCGCGGGCAATGAAGCGGGTCGGTGCATCCGCGACCGAGAAACTGCAGACGGCTGTCCGAAGAAACGGATTGCCGCTGCGCAAGCCGGTCGGGCCGGGCTCGGCCGTAAGGGGAAAGAAACTGTCCATTTCCAGAAGGTCCAGCACGCGCGTGTAGGCGTCGCGGCCGGTGAATTGCGGCAGTGCCAGGACGATCACAATGTGCAGGAGCGCTGCACCGAACAGCCCTACGAGGATGGCAAAAAGGACGCTACGCATTGCCGCACCCGGTCTTGACGATCTTCGGCATGTCGAGATCGATCAGCCCCGACGAGCCGGCCGTCGGCGTGTCGAGCAGCGTCAATACGAGCCTGAAGCTGCCCGCATGACGAAGCGCCAGCCAGTTGCCCGGCTTGGCGACGGGGGAGGCGTGGATGACGAAGCGGCTGTCCCTGGCGCGCAGCACCGTCCAGGAATTGATCGCCGAGGGGAGGTCCGGGCCTGGCCGCAGAGTGGACCCATCGGCTGTCGTCGCATAGAGGGTCCAGAAACGGGTTGGCGGCGTGATGCCGGAAATGTCGTAGGAACAGCCCGCCGAGAGCCGCTCGCCGCTGTCGTCGGTCGCCGCCGAGAACATCAGCCCCTCCGCGCTGCCGAACAGCAGTTCGCCGGTACGGGCTCGGTGCGCCTTCGCATAGGGGTCGGCAGAGGCCGTCTGCGCCGCCGGAAACGCCACCCATGGTCCTATGGCAATGGAGCCGAATCCGACCGTCGCCTTCAGCGCCCATACGGACGAAGCGATGCCGCCGCCAAAGGCGACGGCAAGTGCGACGGCGACGAGGAGGGGAACTCGGAACAAGAGGAGACTCTATCGAAAATGTGTCGGTTAACCGGCAGCTGATTCTTTTGTCTTTGCGATCTGTCGATTGGGTCCATGTCCGGGGAACCCACCTGTCGTCGCCAGTTCTATTTTCCGCAAGTCAGTCCTCCGTCGCACTGGTTGTCAGTTGCCTCGTCAGAGCTTCGCCCGGCGCTTCGAGCGCCGCAACCTTGCCGCCGCCCTTTTCCCGGGGTTTGAGTGGAAGTGCATGCTCGAGTGCTTCGCCGATCGTCTTCAGTAGCCGCGTCGCGCCGGATGAAAGCGATCGCGGCCGGATGAGCGGGGGCAGCGCGTTCTCGTCCCGGCCGGCGTCGCCGGCTTTGGCTGGTTTCTTCGACGCCACGGCCACCGGAGCTTCAAAACCGGGGATGTCGCGATGCTCGATTCCCTGTTCGGCATAGTCCATCAGCCGTTTGAAGGTCATCGCGGGCAGGGAGCCGCCGGTCATGTTTTCCGTTGAGGTGTAATCGTCATTGCCGAACCACACGGCCGTCGTGTAGTCGCCGGTGAATCCGATGAACCAGGCGTCGCGATAGGCCTGGGTCGTTCCGGTCTTTCCGCCGGTCACGATGCCGTTGTCAAGGGCAGCCCTACGGGCCGTTCCCATGACCGGAATTTGCGTGAGAATGCGGTTCATCGAGGACACCGCTTCTGCGCTCAACACCCGCTCGGACGGCGGCGCGTCGCGAGCGAAGTCATAGAGGATGTCGCCGTCGTAATTCAGGATCTGGCTGATGCCGTGACGTCGCGACTGAAATCCTCCGGCCGGAAAGACGGCATAGGCCGTCGCCTGGTCGAGCACGGTTACTTCAGAGGTGCCGAGCGGCATGGTCTTGTCGGTGCGGATCGGTGTCTCGACGCCCATCTTCTTGGCGGTTTCGGCGATGATTTCGGTGCCGAGCTTGTCCTTCGCAAGCCGGACCGGAATCGTATTGATGGATTTCGCCAGCGCCGTCATCAGTGTCACGCGGCCGGCATAGCTGCGGCCGTAGTTCTGCGGTGACCAGCCGCGCCAGGTGATCGGCGCGTCGACGACCACCGTCTCCGGCGTCATGCCTTTTTCCATGGCGGCCGCATAGGTATAGATCTTGAAGGACGAGCCCGGCTGGCGGAGGGCGCGGGTAGCGCGGTTGAACTGGCTTTCGCCATAGTCGCGGCCGCCGACCATCGCGCGGACGGCGCCGCCATGTTCGATCATCACCAGGGCGCCCTGCTTCACCTTGTAGGTTTCGCCATATTGTCTGAGGCCCGATTCCACCGCTTCCTCGGCGGCAGACTGCAGGCCCATGTCGATCGTGGTCCTGACGATCAGGGAATGCTGCGCGAAGGGAACGGCGATGCGCTGCACCTCATCGAAGGCCCAGTCGAGAAAAAAGTCCGGTGCCTTGGCCTGGGCGCGATCCATGACCGTCGCCGGGTTCAGGCGGGCGGCGAGCACCTGCCCCTCCGTCATCAGCCCCCCCTGGACCATGTTTGTCAGGACCTCGTTGGCGCGTGCGCGCGCAGCCGGCAGGTTGACGTGCGGCGCATAGCGCGCGGGCGCCTTGAAGAGGCCCGCGAGCATGGCGGATTCGGCGAGATTGATGTCGGTGATCGCCTTGCCGAAATAGAACTGAGCCGCCGCCGCCGCGCCGAACGTGCCGCCGCCCATATAGGCGCGGTCGAGATAGAGACGCAGGATATCCTTTTTGGAGAGATTGCATTCGAGCCAGACGGCAAGGAACGCCTCTTTGATCTTCCGTTCGATCGTCCGCTCATTCGTCAGGAACAGGTTCTTGGCCAGCTGTTGGGTCAAGGTGGAGCCGCCCTGGACGACGCCGCCAGCGCGGGCATTTTCCGTCATCGCGCGCGCAAGGCCGAGAAAATCGATGCCCCAGTGCTCGAAGAATCGGCGGTCCTCGGTCGCCAGCACCGCCTTGATGAGATGGTCGGGAAGCTGGTCGACGGGAACCGAATCCTCATGGATGATGCCGCGATGGCCTATCTCGTTGCCGTAGCGGTCGAGGAAGGTGACGGCGAAATCGCCTTGGGCGCGCCAATTGCCCTTGGTCTCCTCAAAGGCCGGAAGAGCCAGCGCGAGCATCAGCACCGAGCCCGCGGTCCCCCATGTCATGCCCTCGCCAAGAACTTCGAAAAGCGCCCGTTTCCAGCCGCGCACGCGGAATCGGCGGGAGAAGATGGTGGTATCCTCCCACCATTCCGCAAGGCGGAACCCGGCATTCCACACCGTCGAATCGATCCAAGAATCGATCCGGAGGAAAATGTGTCGCGCCTTGGGCCGGTTGTCCTCTTTCCTCGGTTCCTGCACGGTCTTCATGTCCCGACGCTATCCTGCCCCATCCGATATTTGCATGGCGCCAAATTCCAATCTACTTGCATATCGCGCCGCCGGCCTTAAAAAACCGGCAATTTTCTGCGAATTTTCCGTGTCGGCGTGGAATGATGGAAGTGTGACCCCATGGGCGAAATGCCTTTCTGGAAGACGAAGAGCCTCGAAGAGATGTCGCAGGCGGAGTGGGAAAGCCTTTGCGACGGTTGCGGGCTCTGCTGTCTCAACAAGCTGGAGGACTGGGACACCGGCGAGATTGCGTGGACGTCGGTTCGCTGCACGCTTCTCGATGGCGAGACTTGTCGGTGCAAGGACTACGAAAACCGACAGGCAACGGTTCCGGACTGCATTCAGCTGACGCCGAAGCGCGTGCGCGAGATAAGCTGGCTGCCGCCAACCTGCGGCTACCGGCTGGTTGCGGAAGGGCGCGGGCTCTATTGGTGGCATCCGCTCGTTTCCGGCGATCCGGAAACTGTGCACGCTGCCGGCATTTCCGTGCGTGGGCGCAGCATTGCCGAGGACGGGATCGACATCGACGACTATGAGGATTACCTGGTTACCTGGCCACTGGAGGTGGGGCTCGAGCCGGCCGAATAGCCAGCTACGGCGCGCTACAGCGCCGCGCGTCTTTTCAGACGCGCAATGTCCCTGCTACTCTTTAATTCAAAGTGCTACGGCGACCTTTGCAAGTCTGATAGGGCGCAGCGCCGCAGGGTGCGCGGCGCCGTAGGCGGTCAGCAACCGCCGTTCTTGCGAACGAGGCTTTTCGGGGCGACGTTGCGCCACGCGGTTTCCATGGACTGGCGAATGAGTTCCTCATCGGCATCGACAAAATAGAGCGAGGTCCAGCCGCGCTCGCCCCAGCCGCCGGGGACGGCGGCGCAGACGCCGGGTTCGGTTTCCAGCAGCATGCGCTGCTGGTCGGGCGTGAACTTGAAGACCGCGCGTCCGGCCTCGGGCAGGGTCATGAATATCCGTTTGCCCACGCGGAAATCCCGCGTCCCGAAATGGGCATTTTCCTGGGTTCCGGGCAGGCTCAGCGCCAGCTTTTCCATCTCCTCGGTCAGCATCCGAAAAGACTAGCACGAATTTATCAATTGACAAAAACCATCCGCCCACCATTTGGCGGGCGGATGATTGCACAGAATGCGA
Source organism: Ensifer sp. LCM 4579 (assembly GCF_001854885.1). Classification (GTDB taxonomy): domain Bacteria; phylum Pseudomonadota; class Alphaproteobacteria; order Rhizobiales; family Rhizobiaceae; genus Sinorhizobium. The sequence continues at coordinate 358,283 of NZ_MDDV01000002.1, forward strand.
GTTGGCTTCTCCCCGTTTGGCGCCGGGTGCCGCGTCATTCGCTCGGCGGAACCAGTTTTTCCGGCGCTTCTTTCGTCGTGCGCATCGCGCGCCATTCGCTTTCGAAACGATCGAGCAGGATTTGCGGAATTCTGGATTGCGTGGCTGCGGGCGACTTGTTCGCGACTGACTGCATCCGGTCCTCCTGAGTGATTTGAGTGGAATGAGCGGACCATTTCACATCGCAAAAACTTTGTAAATCAGAGGTTTAAATCTTTTAAACGATTGAAAATATTTAAATCGATTAACTTCGGGCCATGTCCACAGCGTTGTTCGAACCGCTGGCGCATCGGCCCGAAATCGTACCGCATTTTCGGAAAGCTCGATGCGCAGATCCAAAGAGTTACAGCGACCTTTGCGCGCCTGAGAAGACGCTCGGCGCTGGAGATGCTTTCGCTGCGCGGAGTGGCTGATGCGATTTTTGATGATTGGCCGCCAAGAGGTTCAAAAGAATCGGCTTTCAGGGTCGGAAGCGTGACCCGTGGCGCCGCGCGGCGACCGCGCGCCGGGTCGATTACGGCGTCGAGGGGGACATTCATTTGCCATTCAGCCTGTATCGGATAAAAAAACTCCATGTTGCTTCCCAAGTCGAAAGTGCATTCATGTCTTCACAAGTAATCATAGCCGCGCTTGCCGCAGGCCTCGCAGGCTTCCCACCGCCTGCCGTCACCGTGCCTGCGGTTATCGTCAGTGCGGCTGGCGATTGCAGCGTCGCAGCCGCGCAAGTCGTGGCTGAGACGGGCGGTGAATTGCTTTCCGTCCAACCGACATCCGATGGCAAGTGCGTCGTGACCGTGCTAATCCCTGGCAATGGCGGGCGGCCGAAGAAGTTGACCGTAAGGGTCCCGATGTAGGCTTCTGCGCCCCGCACAAAGAACAAGGGGCTTTAGACGAGAGATGCGCATTCTGATTGTCGAGGACGACGCCAACCTGAACAGGCAATTGGCCGAGGCGTTGAAGGAATCCGGTTATGTCGTCGACCAGGCCTTCGATGGCGAGGAGGGCCATTACCTCGGCGATACCGAACCCTATGATGCGGTGATCCTCGATATTGGCCTTCCGGAAATGGACGGGATCACCGTGCTCGAGAAGTGGCGCGGCGACGGCAAGCTCATGCCCGTTCTGATATTGACGGCGCGTGACCGCTGGAGCGACAAGGTGGCCGGCATCGACGCCGGCGCCGACGATTACGTCGCCAAGCCCTTTCACGTCGAAGAAGTGCTTGCCCGTATCCGGGCGCTGATCCGCCGGGCCGCGGGGCATGCGAGTTCAGAGATCATTTGCGGGCCGGTGCGTCTCGATACGAAGGGATCGAAGGCGACGGTTGACGGCGTGGCGCTGAAGCTGACTTCGCACGAGTTCCGCCTGCTCTCCTATCTCATGCATCACATGGGGCAGGTGGTCTCCCGCACGGAGCTCGTCGAGCACATGTACGATCAGGATTTCGACCGCGACTCCAACACAATCGAGGTCTTCGTAGGCCGGCTTCGCAAGAAGATCGGCAATGACCTGATCGAGACGGTGCGCGGCCTCGGTTATCGCATGCAAGCGCCTGGCAATGGCAATTAGATCGCTTACGGCCCGCGTTCTTGCGGTATCGACCGTTTGGGCGGTCGTTGCCCTGGTGGTGATCGGGGTCGTCATCTCGGCGCTTTACAGGCAGGGATCGGAGCGCGGCTTTCAGGACCTCTTGCGGGCACAGCTCTATAACGTGATCAACTCGATCTCGGTCGGCGAGAACGGCTCCCTGTCCGGCAGCCCGCAACTCGGCGACCTGCGCTTTTCCCAGCCGCAGACCGGCTGGTACTGGATCGTCGAGCCGATCGGCGAATTCAATACGCCGTCCCTGCTGTCGACTTCGCTGGGCACGGCGAAATTGCCGATCGTCAGCGTCGACGAGGTGCCCTTCGACATACGCTACGAGCGCTTCTATACCACCGAGGACCCTTTCGGAAACCAGGTCGAAGTGGCGGAAACCGAGGTCGTTCTTGACATTGAAGGCCACGCGGCGCGCTTCCGCGTGGCCGGCAACCGCAATGTGCTCGAGGCGGACATCGATCGCTTCACCCGTAACCTGACGATCGCGCTCTCCATCTTCGGCCTCGGCGGCCTTGGCATGAATGCCCTGACGATTCTTTTCGGGTTAAAGCCGCTCGACCAGGTGCGCCGCTCGCTCGAGAAGATCCGCACCGGCGAGAGCGAACGGCTGGATGGCGCGTTCCCGCGCGAGATCCAGCCGCTCGCCAATGAGGTAAATGCGCTGATCGACAGCAACCGCCGCATCGTCGAGCGTGCGCGCATGCAGGTCGGCAATCTTGCCCATTCGCTGAAGACGCCGATTGCCGTGCTGCTCAACGAGGCGCGGGTGCTGGAGGTGCCGCATGGCGAGTTGATCAGGATGCAGGCGGATGCGATGCAGACACAGGTGCAATCCTATCTGAGCCGCGCCCGCATCGCGGCGCAGCGCGGGTCGGTCCTAGCGCGGACCGAAGCTCAGCCGGCGCTCGAAAGGATCGTGCGTGTGATGCGGCGCCTCAATCCGGAGAAGGAATTCAGCCTGTCGGTCCATCCGGCGGGGCTGGTGCTGGCGATGGAGCAGCAGGATGTCGAAGAAACGGTTGGCAATCTGCTTGAAAATGCAGCGCGATACGCGCGCGACCATGTCTGGCTGAGCGTCAAGCCGGCTTCCGAGGAAGAACGCAGCAAGGAACCGGGTCGTGAATGGATCGTGTTGCAGATCGAAGACGACGGCCCCGGCCTCTATCCGGACCAGATCGCTCTGGCCATGAAGCGCGGCAAGAGGCTCGACGAGAGCAAGCCCGGAACGGGGCTCGGGCTTTCGATCGTGAGCGAGATCGTGGGCGAGTATCAGGGCAGCCTGGAGCTTTGCCGCCGCGAGGAGGGGGGCTTGCGAGCCAAGCTTCTTTTGCCGGTCGCGGTCTAATCTAAAGCATCGGCCCGAAAATCATACCTGATTTTCGGGAAGCGCGATGCGAAGATTCACAGAATTGCAGCGACCTTTGCGCGTCTGAAATGACGCGCGGCGCTGTAAACAGGTTTCCCGAAGGGTAATCCGGGCGGCGAGACCGGTGCGGTTGTTCGCCCGAATGCGACTTCTCCGGAAACAACGCATCGTGATCCGGCGGTCACACCGGTAACCGAAAATACCTTAGTCGACACCGGGTGCGGTTGCCTCGGGCGGCGGAGGGTGCAAGAAGAAAACCCTGTTCGTGCCGTTCCCACCAGGGCGGCGCCGGTAAATTCGAGAACGAGTAGTCGAGTGTCATGAGGATTGGCGCAGAATTTGGGCAGGCCCTTGCTTCGGGCGGCAGGATCGCAATCGTCGCATCGGCCGTGGCGCTTGCCGGCTGCGCTGCCTCGAGCGGGTCGCGCGGGACCGCAGCCGCCGCTCTCGCCCCAACCACGACCCGCAGCGTGTCGTCCTCGACCTATATCGAGGCACTGCAGGGCGGGATCATCGCACGCCTTTCCGGCGTCGATCTCGGCAAGTCGGATCGGCAAAGGGCACTGGAGGCGGAATACCGCGCGCTGGAAGCAGCACCCGGTGGCCAGCCGGTCCTCTGGGAAGGGCAGGGCGTGAGCGGTTCCGTAGTTGCCGCCGCTCCGTATCAGGTGGGCTCACAGAACTGCCGCCAGTACAGCCACACAGTCACGGTCAGGGGGCAGTCGACGAAGGCGCACGGTGCGGCGTGCCGCAACAGCGACGGAAGCTGGACGCCCTTGACCTGAGGCGGTCATCGCCGGAACTCCGCTCCTCGCACCCCGGAATCTCCGAGCCGAACGGCTCCGGATAGGTCCTTGCGGCGAAACGCCTCAAATCTCCGTCATTTCCGGTTTTCGAGTTGGAATGACGGGGTCCTCATAGTATTTCCCCATCATGTTGTTCTGGATTCTCGTCGCTGCTTTGACGGCGGCTGTCGCTATCGTGCTCCTCTTGCCGCTGATGCGGGCGGCTTCGCCGCTCCCGTCTGCCCACAGCCATGACATCGAAGTCTACCGCGACCAGCTCGAGGAACTGGAGCGGGATCGCGGGGCCGGGCTGATCAGCGAGGAAGATGCGGAACTTGCGAGGGCCGAGATCGCGCGCCGGCTGCTGGCGGCGAGCGCAGCCGACGAACCGGCCGGACGAAGCGTGCCGAAGCAGCTTTCTTCTAACCGGATGGCGCAGATCTTCATCCTTCTCTGTCTGCCGGCCGTCGGGCTTGGACTTTACCTGACGACTGGCAGCCCGGGCGTGCCGGCGCAGCCACTGGCGGAGCGGCTGGCAAATCCCGGCGAGGACATCAATATTCTGATCGCCAAGGCCGAGAACCATCTCGCCTTCAATCCGGAGGATGGTGCAGGCTGGGATGTGCTGGCGCCGATCTACATGCGCAGCGGCCGCGTGGACGACGCGGTTGCCGCCTATGACCGAGCGATCCGGCTGATTGGCCCGACGCCGGCGCGGCTAGGCGGCTACGCGGAGGCCCTGATCGTCCAGTCCGGCGGGCTCGTCACCGCGGAAGCCCAGGACGCGTTGAAAAAAGCGCTGGCGCTCGATCCCCATGATCCGCGTTCGGAATTCTATCTGGCGCTGGGTTTGAAGCAGGAAGGAAAGCAGGCTGCCGCACTCGCAGCATTCCGCAAGCTCGCCGACACGTCGCCCGCCGATGCGCCCTGGCTGCCGCTGGTCACTCAGCACATCGCGGAGCTCGCGAACAGAACGCCGGCCGACGGCGGCGCGGCGCCCGCAGACCCGACATCCGATGACATCGCGGCCGCCGAAGAGATGAACGCCGGCGACCGGCAGGCGATGATCCGCGGCATGGTCGACAGCCTGGCGGCGCGGCTGAAGAACGATCCCGCCAATATCGAGGGATGGCTGCGCCTCGTCCGGTCCTATGTTGTGCTCGATCAAAGAAACAAGGCCGAGGATGCATTACGGGAAGGTCTGAAGGAATTTCCGGCCAAGGGCAATGAGGGCAAGCAGTTGCTGGCTTTGGGCCGCGAACTCGGCCTCGATGCCGGCGGAGAGCAAGAATGACGCGCAAACAAAAGCGGTTGGCAATCATTGGGGGCGGCGTTGGATTCCTCACCGCCGCGGTGCTGCTCGTCATGTTTGCCTTCAGCCAGGCGGTGGCCTATTTCTATGTTCCTGGTGATCTGGAGAAGACCAGTGTTGCGCCCGGGACGCGCATCCGGCTCGGCGGATTGGTCGAGGCAGGCTCCGTCAAGCGCGGCGAGGGCAAGACTGTCACCTTCAGCGTCACCGACACGCTCGCATCGGTGCCGGTGACCTATACGGGCATCCTGCCGGATCTCTTCCGCGAGGGGCAAGGGGTGGTGGCGGAGGGGTCATTCGTCGCCGGCAGCTCCGTCTTCGTGGCCGATACGGTGCTGGCGAAGCACGACGAGACCTATATGCCGAAGGATGTGGCGGACCGGCTGCAGGCGCAGGGCGTTACGCTTGGCGGGAAGGAAAATATCAAATGATCATCGAGCTCGGGCACTACGCGCTGGTGTTGGCCCTTGCAACGGCGATCGTCCAGTCGGTTTTGCCGATCCTGGGCGTGAAACGCGGCGACCGATCCATGATGGAATTGGCCGGAAGCGCCGCGATCGCCTCCTTCCTGCTCGTTGTCTTCGCATTCGCGGTGCTGACCTTTGCCTATGTCGTGTCCGATTTCTCGGTCAGGAACGTTTGGGAAAACTCGCACTCCCTGAAGCCTTTGATCTACAAGATTTCCGGCGTTTGGGGAAACCACGAGGGCTCGATGCTCCTGTGGCTTCTGATCCTCGTCTTCTTCTCCATGCTCGTCGCTCTCTTCGGCCGCAACCTGCCGGCGACATTGAGGGCGAACGTGCTTGCGGTGCAGGCCTGGATCACCACCGCCTTCACCCTTTTCATCCTGCTCACGTCCAATCCTTTCGCCCGGCTCGTCCCAGCCCCGGGTGAGGGCAGGGACCTGAACCCCGTTCTACAGGACATCGGTCTCGCCATCCATCCGCCGCTGCTTTATCTCGGCTATGTCGGCTTTTCCGTCTGCTTCTCCTTTGCGATCGCGGCCCTGATCGAGGGGCGGATCGATGCGGCATGGGCACGCTGGGTCAGGCCCTGGACGCTCGCTGCCTGGACGGCCCTGACAGCGGGCATCGCCATGGGCTCCTATTGGGCCTACTACGAACTCGGCTGGGGCGGCTGGTGGTTCTGGGATCCGGTCGAGAACGCCTCCTTCATGCCCTGGCTTGCCGGTACCGCACTGCTTCATTCCGCACTCGTGATGGAAAAGCGCGAAGCGCTGAAGATCTGGACCGTGCTTTTGGCGATTCTCACCTTCTCGCTTTCGCTGCTCGGCACCTTCCTGGTGCGTTCGGGCGTGCTGACATCGGTCCATGCCTTCGCGACCGATCCGACGCGGGGCGTCTTCATATTGGCAATTCTCGTCGTCTTCATCGGCGGCGCCTTCTCGCTCTTCGCCTTGCGCGCCACGCATCTGAAGGCGGGTGGGCTATTCGCGCCGATTTCGCGTGAGGGCGCGCTCGTCCTCAACAACCTGATTCTGACCACGGCGACGGCGACGGTGCTGACCGGAACGCTCTATCCCTTGTTGTTGGAGGCCTTGACCGGCGACAAGATCTCGGTCGGTGCGCCTTTCTTCAATATGACCTTTGGTCTCCTGATGCTGCCGCTGCTCTTCGTCGTTCCCTTCGGGCCGCTGCTCGCATGGAAGCGGGGTGACCTCTCCGGGGCCGCTCAACGGCTCTTCATCGCAGCCGCCATAGGCGTTATGGCCGCTGCAGTCGTCGCTTATGCGAAAAGCGGCGGGCCGCTTCTTGCGCCCTTGGGCATCGGCCTCGGCGCCTATCTGGTGCTCGGCGCGGTTACCGACCTCGTGCTTCGCTCCGGTCTTGGCAAGGTCGCGGGCCGCGTCGCCTTGGGGCGCCTTCTCGGCCTGCCGCGTTCGGTCTTTGGCACGGCACTCGCCCATGCCGGCCTCGGCATAACGCTGATCGGCATCGTTGTGGCTACGGCCTATGGGACTGAGACCGTGGTGGAAATGAAGCCGGGAATGCTGGCGGATGCCGGCGGCTACACCCTGCGCTTCGACGGCATGCGAGAGGCGCGCGGCCCGAACTATTCGGAAGACACGGGACACTTCACCGTCAGCCGCGCCGGTGTCCAGGTCAGCGAGATCTGGTCGTCCAAGCGCCTTTATTCGGCGCGCAGGATGCCGACCACGGAAGCCGGAATCAGGACCTTCGGTCTGAGCCAGCTCTATGTTTCGCTCGGCGACGAAATGTCCGGCGGCGGCATCGTCGTGCGCATCTGGTGGAAACCGCTGATCCTGTGCATCTGGGGGGGCGCGCTGATCATGATGGCTGGCGGTCTCGTTTCCCTGAGCGACCGCCGCTTGCGGGTAGGCGCTCCGTCGCGCGCCAGGAAGGCTCCTCAACTCGCTGCGGGAGCTGCCGAATGATCCGCGTCCTCCTCGCGCTCTGCCTCTGCCTGGCGTCCCTCGGACCGGCTTTCGCTGTCAATCCGGATGAGGTGCTTGCCGACCCCGCACTCGAGGCGCGGGCGCGGGAGATCTCCGCGGAGCTGCGCTGCATGGTTTGCCAAAACCAGTCGATCGACGATTCCAATGCAGACCTTGCGAAGGACCTCAGGCTGCTCGTGCGCGAGCGCCTGAAGAACGGCGACAGCGATGAGGCGGTGATTGACTATATCGTGTCGCGCTATGGCGACTTCGTGCTCCTGAAGCCGCGCTTCGAGGCCAAGACCCTGCTTCTCTGGGGCATGCCGGTCGTTCTGCTGCTCGTCGGTGCAGGTACCATTTTCCTCGCTGCGCGCCGCCGTGGCGGCCGTACGGCGGGAGCGCCACTTTCCGACGAGGAGCAGGCACGACTGGACAAGCTGATGCGATCCTGAAGGCGTTTCGGCTACGGTATCCGGCTGTGCGAAAAGTAAGTCCGATCAGCGCGTTAGCGGTTTGCGCGCCGTGAAAGAGGCCAATTCTCCGGCATGACTTGCCAACATTACGAAAAGTTCATCCGGCGGACAGAACTCAGTAAGGTCGCTTCCATTAAATCTTGCTTCATCGGCTGTTCCTCCAGTCGCAGCCAATCAGACGATCAGGTAACGGGCCATCCGGATCCTGGCAGCAACGGTTTCGAGCCACCGCCGACCGGCGGAGCTCCATGGAAGAGAAAAGGCAAATCGAATGTCCACGAAGAAATCCCTGCGTCCCTCTCTCAAGACCATTCTGAAGACGTCCACGGTCGCTGGCGTTGCCGCGGTGATGCTGACGACCGGCATTCCGGCGCAGATCTCGCACTCCTTTGCAGAGGCGGTGCAAGTTCAGGCCCCGGCCGTTCCCAGTTTTGCCGATGTCGTCGAAGCCGTTTCCCCGGCGGTTGTCTCCGTTCGGGTGCAATCGCGCATGCAGGTCTCCGACGAACAGGCCGGCAATTTCAGCTTCGACTTCGGCCGCGGCTTCGAAGATCTGCCCGACGATCACCCGCTGAAGCGCTTCTTCCGCGAATTCGGCGGCCCGGCTCCGCGCGACGGCGATCGGGCCGATCGCTGGCGTGATCGTCACGGTCCGCGTGAAGGCCGGCTCCGTCCGCGGGCACAGGGCTCCGGCTTCTTCATCAGCGAAGACGGTTATCTCGTCACCAACAACCATGTCGTTTCCGACGGCTCGGCCTTCACCGTCATTCTGAACGACGGGACGGAGCTTGATGCCAAGCTCGTGGGCAAGGATCAGCGCACGGACCTTGCCGTGCTCAAGGTCGATGCCAAGCGCAAGTTCGCCTATGTCAGCTTTGCCGACGACAGCAAGGTGCGCGTGGGCGATTGGGTGGTCGCCGTCGGTAACCCATTCGGTCTTGGCGGCACGGTCACCGCGGGTATCGTCTCGGCCCGTGGCCGCGATATCGGCTCCGGTCCCTACGACGATTATCTGCAGGTCGACGCGGCGGTGAACCGCGGCAACTCCGGCGGCCCCACCTTCGACCTTGCAGGCCAGGTCGTCGGCATCAACACGGCGATCTTCTCTCCGTCGGGCGGCAATGTCGGCATTGCCTTCGCCATCCCCGCATCGGTAGCGAAAGACGTGGTCCAGGATCTCATCAAGGACGGTAGTGTCTCGCGCGGCTGGCTCGGCGTCCAGATCCAGCCTGTAACCAAGGATATCGCCGAATCGCTCGGCCTCTCCGAAGCGCAGGGCGCCTTGGTCGTCGAGCCGCAGCCGGGTTCGCCGGGGGAAAAGGCAGGCATCAAGCAGGGCGATGTGGTAACAGCTCTTAATGGTGAGCCGATCAAGGATCCGCGTGACCTCGCACGGCGTGTGGCGGCGCTCAATCCGGGTACGACCGCCGACGTCACGCTGTGGCGCAATGGCAAGTCGGAGAGCATCAAGCTCGAGATTGGAACTCTGCCGAACGACATCGCGAGCGCGACTCCCGACAGCGGTGGCGGACAGCCCGATCAGGGACAGACGGGTGAGGAAACGCTTTCCGATCTCGGCCTGGCGGTCACTCCGTCGGATGACGGCAAGGGCGTCACGATCACCTCGGTCGATCCGGAGTCCGATGCCGGGGATCGCGGCCTGAAGGAAGGTGAAAAGATCGTCTCCGTCAACAATCAGAATGTGAAGTCGGCGGACGAGATTCTCAAGGTGATCGAGGCTGCCCGGAAGGATGGCCGCAGCAAGGCGCTCTTCCAGATCGAAGCTGCCGAAGGCAGCCGCTTCGTGGCGCTCCCGATCGTCCAGGGCTGACCCACCACGAGACCGGACCGGGTGCGGGAGGGGGATGGGCCTACTGCATGTCTCCTTTAATCGACCTCGATTAAAGGACAAAGACATGCAGCAGTTCAAAGTGCTACAGCGACCTTTGCGCGTCTAACAAGACGCGCGGCTCGGTAAGCGCAGTCCCCGCCGCGCTCCGGCGCGCAGCCGAGCCGCCGCGATCGTCGCGGCGGCTCCGTTCCGACCCGACCTGCCGCGGGCATATGACGCCGTGGCGTTCAGGCCGCCTTGCGAACCGAAACCGGTTGAGACGATCAGAGGTCCGGGACTATGGTCATGCGTATGAAGATTCTCATTATTGAAGACGACCTCGAGGCCGCGGCCTATCTCGCCAAGGCGTTTCGTGAGGCGGGCATCGTTTCCGACCATGCAAGCGACGGCGAGAGCGGTCTGTTCATGGCGAGCGAAAACGCCTACGACGTGCTCGTGGTCGATCGGATGCTGCCGCGCCGCGACGGACTGTCGCTGATCTCCGAGCTCAGGCGCAGGGATGTTCATACGCCGGTGCTTATTCTCTCCGCTCTCGGCCAGGTCGACGACCGCGTCACGGGCCTTCGCGCCGGCGGCGACGACTATCTGCCGAAGCCCTATGCCTTCAGCGAACTCCTGGCGCGGGTCGAAGTGCTCGGCCGGCGAAAGGGAGCGCCGGAGCAGGACATGGTCTACCGCGTCGGCGACCTCGAACTGGACCGCCTCTCCCATTCGGTCAGGCGGCAGGGCAAGGAGATTTCACTGCAGCCGCGCGAGTTCCGCCTGCTGGAATATCTCATGAAGAATGCTGGCCAGGTGGTCACGCGCACCATGCTGCTCGAGAACGTGTGGGACTACCACTTCGACCCTCAGACCAACGTCATCGACGTCCACGTCTCGCGCTTGCGCTCGAAGATCGAGAAGGATTTCGACCCGCCCCTGCTCAGAACCGTTCGGGGCGCAGGTTATATGATCAAGGACGATCGGGCGTCTGAAACATGAGCAGGTTCGGCGTTCTGTTCAGGACGACGGCGGTCAGGCTCTCCGCACTCTATCTCGTACTCTTCTCCCTTTGCGCCGCCATCCTTGTATTCTACGTCACCGGCATGTCCGAACGTCTGCTGGAACAGCAGACGCGCGAAGCTGTCGCTGCAGAGGCGTTACAGATCGAGGGCGTGTACGAGCGTGCCGGCATCAGCGGCCTGCTGCGGACACTCGAGCGCCGCGCGCGCCAGCCCGGCGCCAATCTCTATGTCATCGCCGGCCCGGCAGGGGAAATACTCGCCGGCAATGTGGCCAGTCTTGAACCCGGCCTGCTCGATGACGCGGGCTGGACATCCGAGCCGTTCCGATACCGCCGCTTCACCGACGAGAGCCGCGCCGATAGTCATGTGGCGCTCGCGCAGGTGATCGTGCTCGACAACGGCCTCAGGATACTGGTCGGCCGCGACCTGCAGGAGCCGGAGAAGTTTCGCGTCCTCGTCCGGCAGGCCCTGGTGGTCGCCCTCGGCATCATGGGGCTCGGCGCGCTGGTGATCTGGTTCGGCATCGGACGTAACGCCCTGCGGCGCATCGACCGAATGTCCGAGGCAAGCACCAAGATCATGGGGGGCGACCTGTCGCAGCGTCTGCCGATGAGCGGATCCGGCGACGAGTTCGACCGGCTTTCGGAATCGCTGAACACGATGCTCGGTCGCATCGAGAAGCTCAACGAAGGCCTGAAACAGGTGTCCGACAACATCGCGCACGACCTCAAGACGCCGCTGACACGGCTGCGCAACAAGGCCGAGGCGGCGCTTGCCAGCCGCGAAAATCAGAGCGCCTCCCTCGAGGAGATCATCGCCGAGTCCGATCAGCTGATCCGCACCTTCAATGCCCTCTTGATGATTTCGCGCGTCGAGGCAGGATCCGCCGTTGCGGAGATGAGCGAAGTCGACCTTACCGGCATCGTCGCCGATTGCGTCGAACTCTACGAACCGCTTGCGGAGGAAAGTGCGCTGCGGCTGGAGACCGCCATCGAGCCCAAGGTAACCGTTTCGGGCAATCGCGAGCTGATCGGTCAGGCGCTGGGCAACCTGCTCGACAATGCCGTCAAATATGCCGAGGGGGCGGAAAATCCGTTGATCCGGGTGGAAATGAAGAAGAGCGAGGGCAATGTCCTGCTGTCGGTTGCGGACCATGGTCCCGGCGTTCCGGCCGGCATGCGCAGCGAGGTCCTCAAACGGTTCGTGCGGCTCGACGAGAGCCGATCGAAGCCCGGGACCGGGCTCGGCCTCTCCCTTGTCGAAGCGGTCATGGAGATGCACCATGGCTCACTGGAACTCACGGCGACTGAACCGGACGGCACGGGATTGACGGTACGCATGGTTTTCCCGACCGCTTTGGCCTGATAGACCGATTGTGACGGGGAGGGATTGGATGCAGGCGGCGAAGGAAAGATGGCTGTCCGATATCGAAGCGGTGCACATCCGGCCCGGAAGTCAGGCCGAGGCGAAGGCTTCGCTTGCCGCTCTGAAGGACGCGGCCAAAGGGCGTGAGGCACTCACTGCGCTGCTTGCCTCCGAAGCACCGCTCAAGGACTTCCTCGTCGCCGCTTTCGCGCTCTCCCCCTTCTTGCGCGATACGCTCGGCAGCCACCCGGCCATTCTCGAGGCTTTGCTTGCCGAATCCCTGCCTCTATTTCTCAAGCGACGGATCGATGCCGCGCGGGCGGCATGGAAGGCGGAGGGGACGGGCGTGGCACTGCCGGACGCGGAAGTGATGTCGCGGCTGCGGCGAGCCAAACGCGAGATTGCCTTCGGCATCGCCCTTGCCGATCTCGCCCGGCTTTTCGACGGCCGGGAAACGACGCGCTGGCTGAGCGATTTCGCGGGCGCGGCCGTGTCTGCGGCGGTCGATCACCTGCTATTGAGCGCCGAGGAGAGCGGCAAGTTTTCGCTGAAGGACGCAGCCGAACCGAGCGCCGGTTCCGGCGTTGTCGTGCTCGGTATGGGCAAGCTCGGTGCGGCGGAGCTCAATTATTCCTCCGACATCGATCTCGTGGTCTTCTACGATCCGCAATCCGTCATCCTGCTGCGACCCGACGAGGCGCCGGAGACCTTCGCGCGGCTCTTGAGACGGCTGGTCCGCATCCTGCAGGAGAGAACCGGAGACGGTTACGTCTTCCGCACGGACCTGCGCCTGCGGCCGGACCCGGGATCCACCCCGCTCGCGATCCCCGTCGAGGCGGCGATGCTCTATTACGAGAGCCGGGGCCAGAATTGGGAGCGCGCCGCCTTCATCAAGGCGCGGCCGGTCGCTGGCGACCTCCAGGCAGGAGAGCGCTTCCTCAAGGAACTGACACCCTTCGTCTTCCGCAAATATCTCGACTATGCCGCGATCGCCGATATCCACTCGATCAAGCGGCAGATACATGTGCACAAGGGTCACGGCGAAATCGCGGTCAAGGGGCACAACATCAAGCTTGGCCGCGGTGGCATCCGCGAGATCGAGTTCTTCGTCCAGACGCAGCAGCTGATCGCCGGCGGACGCATGCCGGCGCTTCGGCTGCGCGCGACCGAAGCGATGCTGCGTGCTCTCGCGGATACCGGCTGGATAGATCCGGGGACGGCAGATGAACTGATCGAGGCCTATTGGTTCCTGCGTGATGTCGAGCACCGCATCCAGATGGTGCACGACGAGCAGACGCATCTTCTACCCGAGACGGAGTCGGAGTTGAAGCGGATCGCCTTCATGCTCGGTTTCAGCGACACGGCCTCCTTCGCGGCGCAGTTCTCCGGCATCTTGCGGACGGTCGAGCGGCGCTACGCCCAGCTCTTCGAGCAGGAGGCGCGGCTTTCGAGCGAGACAGGCAATCTCGTTTTTACGGGCCAGCAGGACGATCCGGACACGCTGCAGACGTTGAAGAAGCTCGGTTTCGAGCGCCCGTCGGATATAGCCCGCATCATTCGCACCTGGCACTATGGTCGCTACCGGGCCACTCAGTCCGTGGAGGCGCGCGAACGGCTGACGGAGTTGACGCCGGAGCTTCTGCGCGTCTTCGGCGAGAGCCGGCGTGCCGATGAGGCGCTCCTGCGCTTCGACCAATTCATCTCCGGACTTCCGGCGGGCATACAACTTTTCTCCTTGCTCGGCAGCAATCCCGGGCTTCTGTCGCTGATCGTCAACATCATGTCTTCGGCTCCGCGTCTTGCCGATATCATCGCCGCCAAGCCACATGTCTTCGACGGCATGCTGGATCCTGGGCTTCTCGCCGAGCTTCCGACGCGTGACTATCTCGCACCGCGAATAGCCAATTTCGTTGCCGGCGGCCGTCACTACGAGGATGTGCTCGATCGCCTGCGCATCATCGCGGCCGAGCAGCGCTTCCTGATCGGGATCAGGCTCCTGACGGGAGTGATCACCGGACCGCAGGCCGGCCGGGCCTTCACCGATCTCGCCGATCTGATCATCGCCGCCGCGCTCGAGGCGGTGCTCGAAGAGATCCGCGCCGCGCATGGCCGCTTCCCCGCAGGGCGGATCGCGATCGTCGGCATGGGCAAGCTCGGAAGTCATGAACTGACGGCTGGTTCCGACGTGGATCTCATTCTGCTCTACGACTACGATGACGAGGCATCCGAGTCCGATGGCGCCAAGCCGCTCGATCCGGTCCGCTACTTCACCCGCGTGACGCAGCGACTGATCTCCGCCCTTTCTGCACCGACGGCGGAGGGCATTCTCTACGAGGTCGACATGCGGCTGAGACCGTCGGGCAACAAGGGTCCGGTCGCAACGCGCATCGGCGCCTTTGCCAAATACCAGCGAAACGAGGCCTGGACCTGGGAGCATCTGGCGCTGACGCGCGCGCGCTGCATCTGCGGAGATGCCGGTCTGGTCGGCGAGGCGGCGGCGATTTTCGCCGAGGTGCTCTCTAAGAGGCGCGACATCGACAAGATCCGCAAGGATGTCGGGGAGATGCGCGCGCTGATCGAAAAGGAGAAGCCGCCGCACGACATCTGGGATTTCAAGCTCATCCCCGGTGGTCTCGTCGACATCGAGTTCATCGCGCAATATCTGGCGCTGATCGCACCGGCCAAGGGCGTGAAGCCGCTTCCCCCGGGAAGCCACACCATGGAGGCGTTGAAAACGCTCGGCGCCTCTCTCATGGATGCAAACGATCTCGATACCTCGTTGGAGGCGCTTTCGCTGTTCACCGAGATTTCGCAGATTGTCCGCCTTTGCATCGATGGCGATTTCGATCCGCGGAACGCGCCGTCCGGTCTCGTCGACCTCGTCTGCCGGGCGGGCGACTATCCCGACCTGAAGCATCTCGAGGCCGACATACGCCGCCTCTCCAAGGCGACGCGCCGAATATTCCAGTCGATTGTCGCCGGCTAGCGCCTCATGCTTTCCGAAAATCGAAACCGATCTATGGCAAGGGCGCTGCAAGGACCGGAATCCACCTCAGGCGCGATCGGGAATCCTGACAGAGATGATCGTGCCGACACTCTCTGCGGAATGGATCTTCATCGTTCCGCCGTGCAAGCACGTCAGTGAGCGCGAGATCGCAAGGCCGAGCCCGGAACCGCCCTTGCTCTTCGCATATTGGCTCTGCACCTGCTCGAAGGGCTGCCCGATCTTTTGTAGAGCATCCTTGGGGATGCCGATGCCGGAATCGGCAATGGTCAGCGTCACGGCGCCGCGAACCTTGCGGGCCCTCAAGGATATGCGCCCGCCTTCATTGGTGAACTTCACAGCATTGGAGAGGAGGTTGAGCAGCACCTGTTTCATTGCCCGTCGGTCGGCGAACATCGTCAGACCGGATGACACCTCCTGGACGATCCGGATATTCTTCTGCTCGGCCGGGATTGTGGTGAAGCGCAGCGTTTCCTCGATCAGCGGTGCAAGGTCGATCCTCTCGCGTGCGATCCGCATGTGGCCGGCCTCGATCTTCGACATGTCGAGAATGTCGTTGATGACGTTGAGCAGATGCTTGCCGCTTTCGAAGATATCGCGCGAATATTCGTGGTATTTTTCCGATCCGAGCGGACCGAACATCTGGTTCTGCAGGATCTCCGAGAAACCGAGAATGGCGTTCAGCGGCGTGCGCAGCTCGTGCGACATGTTGGCGAGGAATTCCGACTTGGCGCGGTTTGCAGCTTCTGCCCGCTCCTTTTCCGCCTGATAATTGGCATTGGCGACCGAGAGCTCGGCCTTCTGCCGTTCGAGCGTGATGCGAGAGGCGGAGAGATCGCCGATCGTTGCCATCAGCCGCCGCTCCGATTCGCGCAGGCGCACCTGATGGCGCTTCAGGAGCGTGATGTCGGTGCCGACAGACACGAGACCGCCGTCGCGGGTGCGCCTTTCGTTGATCTGCAGCCAGCGCTCGTCGGCGAGTTGCACCTCGCTGGTTTGCGAATGATTGCTGCGGTCCGGATCGGCCACGCGCCGCTCGACGACGGGCTTTGCCGCGGCAGCGTGCACGATGGCCCGTTCGGTGCCCGGCACAAGCACATGGTCGGGCAGCTGATAGGCTTGCTGGAAATGGGTGTTGCACATGACCAGACGATCGTGCTTGTCCCAGAGGACGAAGGCTTCCGAGGTGCACTCGATGGCGTCGGCAAGCCGCTGGTCCGCCTCCGCATAGCGCTGTGCGAGCCGATGCTGCTCGGTCACGTCCATGGCAATGCCGATGAGGTGCGCCCGGCCCGAAACGGTGCGGATGACCTGCGCCCGGGCGCGGAGCCACACATAATGACCGTCCGCATGGCGCATCCGAAACACCTGGTCGATCTGGCGTTCGTTGCCCTTGGCGATCGCCCGCGCCACCCGATAGATGCCGCGGTCCTCGGGGTGCATGAGCCGTGCGGCGTCGCCAAAGGACAAGACGCTGCTGTCTCCCGGCATGCCGAGCATCTCGTACATCGAGCGGGACCAGAACAGCCGCCGGTTGGCGAGGTCGAAATCCCAAAGGCCGCAGCGGCCGCGTGACAGCGCGGTTTCGACGCGCAGGTTCGATTCGGCGAAGATCGCATCGGCATCGCGCGCGCGCTTTGCCTGGATGTAATAGGCATAAAGCACGACGAGCAGGATTGCCGAAATCCCGGCAAACAGGGTCACGTTGAGCGAAATGTCATCTCGCCAGGCAGTTTCGAACTGGGAAATCGGGGTCGCCGCCACGACGACCCCCGCGGACGCCGGCACCTGCATCACGGCTATGAGATGCCGGGCGCCGTCGATCGGCGCCTTCATGACACTGGAGCCTTCGCCGTAATATTGCTGCATCGCGGCATCGGGCGCGATCGCGGCAAGCGCATGCCCGACAAAGTCCGCACCGCCATTGATGCCGGCGAAGATGCGGCCGTCCCGGCGGACCAGCAGGAGGAATATACCGGCGTCGAGCGCTTCGGCGGGCAGATATCGCGCCAGCCGCTGCTCGGCCTCCCAGCGCCGCCCCTCGGCAAACAGCACCGATCCGTCAGTCTGGAAGGCCGCCGCCGCCGCCGCCGCCGCAAGGCTGACGGTCTGGCGGGAACTCGTCTCCATGCGGGCATGCTCGTCCATGATGCCCGACATGCGCGAAAGCGCTACGATCAGGAGAAAGGCGATGATGAGGACCGGAATGGAGCGCTTGAGAATGGGCTCGGCTCTCGCGAGCTTGCGCGAGGCCGGTTCGGCAAAGAGCTTAGCCTGCTCGATGAACTCTCGCTCCGGACCGGCAAGGGTCGGAAATTTGAGTTGCAACCGCCCGCCGGCTGCGCTTCCCCGTCGCGCGTCCGCCATCTGTCCCTACCGCCATCGTCGAATGCGCCCCGGCATGTCTGAATGCGGAAGGACGCTTGATTTTCTCACTCCGAAACGTGCTTTTCCGGGCGCATGGACCGGATGCAGGCTGTTTCAGTGATTCGGCGCACCGTTCGCCCGAATCTGCCTCAATGAATCACAGGGCGATTCGCCTTGTCTAGGGGTGGTCGTAAAGATTCGTTAACCACTTTTCATCGTTGGAAAATCATACCGCGACCGGAATGCCATTCGCGCGCCAGGCTGACCAATGCGGGCAAATGTGCCCGCATCCCGGTCACGCCTGCCCTTCGTCCTGCAACATGCGCTCGACGATATCGCTCACGTCGGCGGAGAGGCTGGACGCCGCGGCGATTTCCTTGAGAGCGTCGCGAGCGTGTCCGGCTCTCGTCTGCTCCAGCGAGCGCCAGGAACGCATCGAGGTCAGGATGCGCGCCGCAAGCTGCGGATTGCGGGGGTCGATTTCGAGGATCTGCCGCGCGAGGAAGCGATAGCCTTCGCCATCGGCGCGATTGAAGCCCGTGGGATTGGAGAAGGCATAGGTGCCGACGAGCGAGCGCACGCGGTTGGGATTGCTGGGATTGAAGAGCGGGTCAGACATCAGAGCTTTGACACGGTCCAGCGTGTCGGGGCCGGGTATCGTCGCCTGGATGGCGAACCACTTGTCGATGACCAGTGCATTGTCGGCAAAGCGCTTCTTGAAGGCGGCTAGCGCCTCCGCCGTCTCTTCCGCGTCCGGGAAGCGTTGTGCAAGCAGTGTCAGCGCCAGGCTCAGATCGGTCATGTTGTTGGCAGAGTGGAAAGCGTCCGCGGCCCTTTCCGGTCGCCCCTCGCCATAGACGAGGTAGGAAAGGGCCGCATTGCGGAGCGAACGCCGGCCGGCGCTTGTCGCATCCGGACGGAACGGGCCGGGCAACACCATGTCGTCGGCAAGGCGCTCGAAGGTGCTCCGGCCGGACGCGGCAATGGCAGACAGGATTGCCTGGCGGCCCGCTTGAATGGCATCGGGATCGTTGTCGTGGCCGATCTCGCGGGCGATGTCGGCCTCGCTTGGAAGGGCGAGGACCTGTGAGCGGAAGGCCGGCTCCAGCCGATCGTCGCCGGCGGCCGCCAACAGCCCCTCGACGAGCGACTCGTCGCAGGTGATCGGTCGTCCCCCGCGAGCTTCACCAGCCGCTTCGACCAGATCGTCCAACGCCATCGCGTTCAGCGCCTGCCAGCGGGCGAAGAGATCGACCTCGTAGCGGGCGATCAGGGCCCGGTCCTCGGCGCTCTGTTCAATGTGGACATTGATGGGCGCGGAAAAGCCGCGGTTGAACGAAGGGACGGGGCGCGACGGAATGCCGGTGAAGACGACCGTCTGCCTCCGTTCTGTCAGGTGGATTACGTCGCCGGTGACGTCCGCACCCGATGCGGCCGTCGCGATGGCCTCGCTGCCGTCCTCAAGAAGCAGGCCCACACGGAGCGGAATGTGCATCGGCCGCTTGGCGGATTGGCCGGGCGTCGGCGGCACCGTCTGTTCCAGCGCAAGGGTGAAGGTCTGCGCCGTCGCGTCATAGGATCCGGAAGCGCTGACCAGCGGCGTCCCGGCCTGCTCGTACCAGAGCGAGAACTGATTGAGATCTCGCCCGCTCGCATCCTCGAAGCAGGCGATGAAATCCTCGATCGTCACGGCCTGGCCGTCATGGCGATCGAAATAGAGATCCATGCCCTTCTTGAAGAGATCGCGTCCGAGGATCGTGGCGATCATACGCGTTACCTCGGAACCTTTTTCATAGACCGTGGTCGTGTAGAAGTTGTTGATCTCGCGATATTGCGCCGGCCGGACCGGATGGGCGAGCGGCCCCGCATCCTCCGGAAACTGTTCCGATTTCAGGTGCCGCACCTCGGCGATGCGCTTGACGACGCGTGAGCGCATGTCGGCGGAGAATTCGTGGTCGCGATAGACGGTCAGGCCCTCTTTCAGGCAGAGTTGGAACCAGTCGCGGCAGGTGATGCGGTTTCCCGTCCAATTGTGGAAATACTCATGCGCGATGATTGCCTCGATATTGGCGTAATCCGCATCGGTCGCCGTTTCCGCATCGGCGAGCACGTATTTGTCGTTGAAGACGTTGAGCCCCTTGTTCTCCATGGCGCCCATGTTGAAGTCGGAGACGGCAACGATCATGAAGATATCGAGATCGTATTCGCGGCCGAAGACCTCCTCGTCCCATTTCATCGCGCGTTTCAGCGCGTCCATGGCATAGGCCGCGCGCGGCTCCTTGCCGTGCTCGACATAGATCTTCAGCGCCACTTCGCGGCCCGAAGCGGTCATGAATTCGTCTTCGACGACGCCCAGGTCGCCAGCGACCAGCGCGAAGAGGTAGCTGGGCTTCGGGTGCGGGTCGAACCAGGACGCGAAATGGCGGCCGTCGCCCATGTCGGCGCCGCCGAGATAATTGCCGTTCGAAAGCAGGAGCGGAGCCGTCGCCTTGTCGGCAATGATGTTGACCGTATAGACGGCGAGCACATCCGGGCGGTCGGGAAAATAGGTGATGCGGCGAAAGCCTTCAGCCTCGCACTGCGTGCAGTAGACATTGCTTGTGCGATAGAGCCCCATCAGCTTGGTGTTGGAGTCCGGCGACAGGACTGTCGTCACCGTAATCTCGAAAGGGGCCGTCTCCGGCAGTCCGCGGATCGTCAGCGTATCGTCCAGCACATCGTAAAGTGCAGCGGTTAGCTCCTCCTGATCGAGCAGCAGACCGGTCATGGTCAGTTCGTCGCCGTCGAGCACCAGAGGGGCGGAGGGGCTGACGCCCTCGCGTCGATGGAAGATCAGACGCGCCTCGACTTTCGTCTCCTTCGGATCGAGCTCGAACGTCAGGTCCACCCTCTCAAGAACGAAATCGGTCGGTCGGTAATCTTCCAGATGAACGATCTGGCCGGTATTTGTCCGCATGGTCAGTCCCGCTTTCGCCCCGCTTCTGTTGTAGAGGGCGCCTGTGATGGTGAAAAGGCCAAGGGGCAAGAATCTGCGTTTGCGAATGCCGTCGACCGCACTTCCGGCACAAACGCGCCGCCGATGTCCCTCCCGCTCCCTGTCCCCTGGAGGTTTATCGAAGCGCCACTAACAAGACCTAAATTCCACAGGATTTTTTCGCGCGCTCTGATTGAACCCCTTCTCCACGCGGTAGTCATCACGAAAAAATCGGTTTCATCAAGGAATTTGATCCAACACCTTCTTCGGGCGGGGCTAGAGTAACGCATCCTTACGCGGCGGGTCCGTCGCGTCCTCCCTCTTCCAGTAATCGGCTGGCCGATGGCAGATTGAAAAAGCGCGTTTCCATGGATGCCGACATACATAGCCCGATGAAGGGAATTTTACTCAAGGTCCTTTCCGTCGTCGTTTTCCTCTGCATGTCCACCAGCATCAAGGCCGCCGGCAGCGACATCGCGACGGGCCAGATCACCTTCTATCGCTCCGCATTTGCCATGGTGCCGATCCTCGGCTATCTCGCTTTCCGCGGTCAACTGCGCGATGCTTTCAAGACGACCGATATCGCCGGCCACCTTGGACGCGGTTTCGTTGGCATTCTGGCGATGAGCTCCGGCTTTTACGGTCTCGTGCATCTGCCGCTGCCGGAGGCAATCGCGATCGGTTACGCCATGCCGCTCCTCGCAGTGGCCTTTGCAGCTTTCTTTCTCGGCGAGGTCGTGCGGCTCTACCGCTGGTCAGCCGTCATCATCGGTCTCGTCGGGGTGCTGATCATCACCTGGCCGCGGCTGACCTTGTTCGAGCAAGGTGGTTTCGGAGAAACCGAGGCGCTCGGTGCCGCGGCAGTTCTGCTGTCGGCCACCTTCGGGGCCACGGCGATGGTCCTCGTGCGCAAGCTGGTGCAGACAGAGCGCACGCATACGATTGTTCTCTATTTCTCTCTTTCCGCCTCTGTCTTCTCGCTGGCGACGCTACCCTTCGGCTGGGCCACGATGTCGTGGACGTCATTCCTGCTGCTGATGGTTGCCGGCTTTTGCGGGGGTGTCGCGCAGATCCTGCTGACGGAGAGCTACCGTCACGCCGACATGTCGACCATCGCTCCCTTCGAATATACCTCCATCGTGCTCGGCATCGTCATCGGCTATTTCCTGTTCGGCGACGTGCCGACGGCGACCATGCTTGCCGGCACTGCGATCGTCGTCGGCGCCGGCATCTTCATCATTTTCCGCGAACGCCGGCTGGGGCTGGAGCGGAAGGGCGCCCGTAAGCACATGACGCCGCAGGGATGACGGCTATTGCGCCTGCGCCTCCCATTCGGGAACGGTATCGTCCTCGATCATCGCACCGGTTTCCTGCTGGGCGAGCGGATTCGTCACGTCGGGACCAGGCGTCGGCAGGACTGTCGTCGCCTGGAAATCAGTCTTGGCGACGAGGCCCTCGTACTGCTCGCGTTGCCCGATGCGCCAGGCCGCATAACCCGCATAAAGAGCGAAATAGACCGCGAGCATGACGAACAGGGCGGCGGGACCGAACGCGTCCATCACAGGGCCGACGACCAAGGGGCCGGATATGGTGCCGAGGCCGTAGGTGATCATCAGTCCGGACGAGATCTTCACATATTCGTCTGGTTGCGCAAGGTCGTTGGCGTGGGCGACGTTCAGCGCATAGATCGGGAAAAGCACCATACCGACGCAGCCGGAAAGGCCGTAGAGGATCCAAGCGCCGCTGCCGATTGCGAGCGCCGTGACGAGGCAGGAGACGACGCCGAAGAGCCCGCAGGCGATCATGACGATGCGCCGGTCCATCCGATCCGAGGCCCGGCCGATCGGGATCTGGGAGAGGGCGCTGCCGGCAAGCACCGCGGCGAGCAAGGTCGCGCCCTCCGAGGTCGAAAGGCCGATCTTCTGGGTGAAGACGCCGCCGAGATTGAGCCAGGCGCCGGAGAGCGCGCCGGCGAGAAAGCCGCCGACGACCGCGACGGGTGAGCGGCGGAAAAGACCCGGCAGATCGAAATTCGCCTGCGTCGGCGCCGCCGGCATCGGCGAGGATGAGAGCGCCGTCGGCAGGAGCGCAAGCGAGAACAGCACGCCGCACAGGATGAACAGGGACGTGTTGGTCGGATCGCCGAGCGGCACCAGATACTGGCCGGCGATCGTTCCAATCATGGTGGTGATCAGATAGAGCGAGAAGAGGAGACCGCGGTTTTCGTTCGTCACCCGCTCGTTCAGCCAGCTTTCGATGACAAGATAGCTGCCGGCAATGGCAAAACCGGACACGGCGCGGAAGCCGATCCAGGCACGCCAATCGACGATGAGGCCGCACATCAGGATCGCGATCGAAAGCAGCGTCATCAGCGCGGTGAAGACGCGGACATGTCCGACGCGCAGGACGAATTTCGGCGTGACGACACAGGAGAGGGTGAAGCCCAACGTATAGCCCGTCGCGAAGACCGAGACGGTGAGCGTCGACCAGTCCTCTGCGACCGAGCGCACCGGAATGACGTAGCTCTGCAGGCCGAAGGCCACCATCATCAGAAGCGTGGACAGCATCAAGCTGAAGACGGACGCGAAATTCGCCAACATTCGGCGCTCCTGGAAACTTCCGACCTCTGCTCAGCACCGCGGGAGAGCAAGGGCCAGCGACCTCCGCCTATCCGAAAGGACGCGCGGCGTTGCGTATCAAAAAAAGCGAGAGTGGCTTTATTCCGGTTTCCGCGCTCTATCGATTGCGACAGGCCGTGGCGAGAAGACGCAAACCGCGAGCGCCCGTGCCGCCGCCGGGGTCAGTTGGGCAGCAGCGGACTGATCACCTTCCGATGAGCGCGCCGGGCCTCCTTGACCGTGCTCAAGCGGCTATGTTCGCGCGAGGCGCGCACTGCCGCACCGATGTCGGCGATCGCGTCGATCAGGTTACGGATGGACATGTGCGGGGGATCAGCGCTGGATGAAGTCAGCGTAGATCTGAGACGGACGCGTCGTCCGGGCAAAGCCGACAGCCGTCAATTGCTCGTTGGTTGCCGTGCCGGATCGATTAAAGGGCGCCCGCCGGGCAAAGCTCGCATGGCGGAGCGTCTCAAAGCTGCTGTGGATCGGGCGAAAGCGGGCAGTCATGGTTCAATTTCCTTAATCCATTCCTCCCGTTAGCCTATATTGCAATGCAGCATTGCCTTTGCAATGCACCAAAACGCCGCGCAGGCATGCACAAACCGCATGGCTTTCTTCATACTTAATTCATGAATCGGGCCGCGTGCCGTCAGGCTCCGATCCTGGCCTTGAAGGCCAGCAGATCCTGCCAGGCGAAGCGCTTGTTGATCGGCGCGGTAACCAGGTCCTGCGGGTGCAACGTTGCCATTGCCGGCACGGCGTGACCGCCGGCGGCGAGTTCCCGCCATTGCCCCCGCATCTGATGGATCGTCTCGCTACCGCCATAAAAGAACCGCGCGGTAAAATTACCGAGGAGGAGCACATGCTTGGGTTCGGCAAGCGCGATCTGTCGCTCGATGAAGGGACGGCAGATTTCCGCCTCGCGGCCGCTTGGCACGCGATTGCCCGGGGGCCGCCAAGGTATGGCATTGCTGAGCAGCACGTCGTCCCTCGAAAGCCCGATGGCGGCAAGCATGCGGTTCAGCATGTCGCCGTGTCTGCCGGCGAACGGACGAGCATCGCGGTCGTCATCGGCATAGGGCATCGGCCCGATGATCATAACGGCGGAGACGGCATTGCCCTCCGCGAAAACGAGATTGCGGGCGCTGTTTCTCAGATTGCAGCCGGTAAAGGCCTCCATCGCACTGCGCAGTTCGGCGAGCGATCGTGCGCTCTCGGCGGCAAAACGCGCTTCGCTGATCGCCTGTTCGTCGGGTATGGCGACGCTCGGTGGTGCTGAAGGCGGTGCGGCGTGATCTCGTGTCCGGCCGGCGGGAACTGCTGGTTGCGTTCTCTGTGTGCCTGTGGGGGCTGACTGCCTGGCCTGCGGCGCGGCGCGCCCCTCGGCACGCCTCGCCTTCATGGCCTCGAACTCCGCCAGCCGGTCGACCGGTTCATCTTCCAGCAGCCACTCGACGCCCGCCTCGGCATGGAAGGCGAGGAGGGCGGCGAGTTCGGACGTGGAGAGGTCGTTGGCCGTGATCATGGAGCGACTTTAGCAGATCGGCGGATGCGGTCCACCCGCTGAGGGGGCATCAATGCGCCGTCCAGGTCGCGATGTCGTCGCGTTCGCCGATAAGCGCCAGGCCATGGGCGATCGACAGGAGTTCGCCGCCGCATTCGATTCGTTCCTCGCCGAAGCGAATCTCGAACAGCCGGCGAACGGCCGGCACGAACGAGGTGCCGCCGGTCAGGAAAATCCGGTCTATTTCGCCGGGAGGCGTCGCGGTCTTCGCCAGCACCGTGTCGAGGGCTTCTTCGATGCGGGCAAGGTCGGGCGCGATCCAGTCCTCGAAATCCTTGCGTCGCACCATCCGGCGTGATCGCTCCCCAAGCGGCGGAAAATAGAACTCCGTCTCCTCGTCCAGCGACAGGCGCATTTTCGTGGCCGAGACCGCCTGGTAGAGCGGATAGCCTTCATCGTGCTCGACGAGATCCACGAAGGCCTCCAGCTTCTCCGGCTCGAGGCTCGAACGGACGAGCTTCCTCAACTCGGTGAAGTCTCTCAAGGTCTTGAAGATCGACAACTGGTTCCAGCGGCCGAAATTGGCGTAATAGCTCGACGGCACTTCAAGCAGTTTGTCGAAGCTTCTGAAGAGACTCCCCTTTCCGATGAGCGGGGAGACGATATTGTCGATGATGCGGAAGTCGAAGTGATCGCCGGCGATGCCCACTCCGGAATGTCCGATCGGCCTCGCGGTCAGCCGCCCGGCCTCGCATTCGAAGCGGATGATCGAGTAATCGGTGGTACCGCCGCCGAAATCGGCGACAAGCACGGTTGCGTCGCGCTCGAGCTTTTGTGCGAAGTAGAAGGCGGCTGCGACCGGCTCATAAACAAAATGTACCTCCGGAAAACCAAAGCGCAGCAGTGCGCGATTGTAGCGTTCGATCGCCAGCGTTTCGTCGGGATTGGCCCCGGCAAACTGCACGGGTCGGCCGACGACGATACGTCGAAAGCTGTCGCTCCATTCGCCACCGGCGTATTCCCGCAGACGGTCAAGGAAGCCGTGCATCAGATCTTCGAAATCATACCGTTTCGCAAAGACGAGCGTGCCTTGAAACAGCGCGCTTGCGGCAAAGGTCTTGATCGATTGCAGGAAACGGCACTCGCCGGGATTGTCGATGAACTCGCGTATCGCTGCCTGTCCAGCTTCTATCCTCATGGGAAGGGGGCCCGAATTCTTCAGGAAGGAAATCGCCGTTCGGGTCGTACCGGCTTTGCCGGCGGGGCTCTCCATGATGACGGAGCGGGTGGAAGCGCCTTCTGCCACGGCCAGTACGGAATTGGTGGTCCCGAAATCGAGGCCGAGTGCGGATGCCATGGCGATCTCCATGCGTGGGAAAGGGGCCGGCCTCCTCGCACGGGCTCCGGCCAAAAGCAAGCGCGTTCCAGTTTACGTTTACGTTCAAGTAAGTCATACGTCCTGACCCTAAACTCATCAGGTCATGCGCAATGCAGGGAAACTCTGTCGCATCCCGGCTCGACAACGCTTGCCACATTTGCCATGACGGAACGATATGGCTGGGAAAGGAGCCGGCGGAAGACCGGCAGGACTGGAGAGCATGATGACCGAGGTACAAGAACTTCCCGAGCGCGAGAGCATGGAATTCGACGTGGTGATCGTCGGAGCGGGTCCGGCCGGCCTTGCCGCAGCGATCCGGCTGAAGCAGGTCAATCCCGAGCTCTCCGTCGTCGTCCTGGAGAAGGGCGCCGAGGTCGGCGCGCATATCCTGTCCGGCGCCGTCGTCGACCCGATCGGCATCGACCGGCTGCTGCCGGATTGGCGAGAGGACCCCGATCATCCCTTCAAGACGGAAGTGACGGACGACCATTTCCTCTTCCTTGGGCCCGCCGGGTCGGTTCGCCTGCCGAATTTCCTGATGCCGCCGCTGATGAACAATCACGGCAACTACATCGTATCGCTTGGGCTCGTCTGTCGCTGGCTCGCCGCCAAGGCCGAGGAACTCGGCGTCGAGATCTATCCGGGCTTTGCCGCCACCGAAGTGCTTTACAATGACGAGGGCGCGGTGATCGGGGTTGCCACCGGCGACATGGGCATCGAGCGCTCCGGCGAGCCGGGGCCGAACTTCGCCCGCGGGATGGCGCTTCTCGGCAAGTATACCTTGATCGGCGAGGGCGTGCGCGGCTCGCTGGCCAAGCAATTGATCGCCAAGTACAAACTCGACGAAGGTCGCGACGTGCCGAAATTCGGCATCGGGCTGAAAGAGCTTTGGGAGGTGAAGCCGGAGAACCATAAACCCGGCCTCGTGCAACACTCCTTCGGCTGGCCGCTCGACATGAAGACCGGCGGCGGCTCATTCCTCTACCACCTCGAGGACAATCTCGTCGCCGTCGGCTTCGTCGTTCATCTCAATTACAAGAACCCCTATCTCTACCCCTTCGAGGAGTTCCAGCGCTTCAAGACGCACCCGGCGATCCGCGGCACCTTTGAAGGCGGCAAGCGTCTCTCCTATGGCGCCCGTGCCATCACCGAGGGCGGCTGGCAGTCGGTGCCGAAGCTCTCCTTCCCCGGCGGCGCGCTGATCGGCTGCTCGGCCGGCTTCGTCAACGTGCCGCGCATCAAGGGCAGCCACAATGCAGTGCTCTCGGGCATCCTTGCGGCGGAAAAGCTGGCGGATGCAATCGCGAGCGGCCGCGCCAATGACGAGCCGATCGAGATCGAGAAGGGCTGGCGCGACAGCGCCATCGGCCAGGACCTGAAAAAGGTCAGAAACGTCAAGCCGCTGTGGTCGCGCTTCGGCACGGCGGTCGGCGTCGCGCTAGGCGGCCTCGACATGTGGACGAATACGCTTTTCGGTTTGTCCTTCTTCGGCACCCTGAAGCACGGCAAGACCGATGCGGCCTCGCTGGAGCCGGCGGCGAAGCATGAGAGGATCGACTATCCGAAGCCGGATGGGGTTCTGACCTTCGACCGGCTCTCCTCGGTGTTCCTGTCGAACACCAATCACGAGGAGGACCAGCCGATCCACCTGCAGGTCAAGGACCCGGAACTGCAGAGACGCTCCGAACACGATGTCTTTGCCGGCCCCTCGACGCGCTACTGTCCGGCCGGCGTCTATGAATGGGTGGAGAAGGACGGCCAACCGACCTTCGTCATCAACGCCCAGAACTGCGTCCACTGCAAGACCTGCGACATCAAGGACCCGAACCAGAACATCAACTGGGTGCCGCCGCAAGGGGGCGAAGGCCCGGTCTATCCGAACATGTAATGTTCGGGGCGAGCGGGGCCGCACGGAGCCCCGCTCGTCTGATAGGGCGCGAGGCGCTTTGGGAACGCCATCGAACGCGGAAACGGCTGCGGCGCCTCGGTCGGGCAGATTTGAAGTGAAGTTTTTCCGCCAAGGCCTTCAAATATCTATACGCATGACTAAGATGGCCGTCGGGGCGCTCGCTGACGCAAATGGGCAAGTGTTTGCCGGAAAAACTCGCTATCAGTGGCGATGGCCATTGATCGTGAGGATGGATAGGTGGCTTGCAGTTGCTTGCTCTACTTGGATTGGGCAGGCGTTGTTTCGATTTCCGCCCGCGGCGGTGGGGCGAGCGGCCTTGCAAAACATACCGTCTCAACAGAGGGAACCAATGATGAAGAAGCTTCTTGCGACGACATTTCTTGCCGCTGGCCTGCTCGGGCTGGGCAGCGCTGCCTCGGCAGCGGAATGCGGCAACGTGACGATCGCCAACATGAACTGGCAGAGTGCCGAGGTTCTTGCAAATATCGACAAGTTCATCCTGACGGAGGGCTATGGTTGCGATGCCTCTCTGATCGTTGGCGATACGGTGCCGACCATCACCTCGATGATCGAGAAGGGCGAGCCGGACATTGCGCCGGAAGGCTGGGTCGATCTTCTGCCGGACGTCGTCAATCGCGGTCTTGAGGAAGGCAAGATCGTCGGCGCGGCGCTTGCGCTTTCCGACGGCGGCGTTCAGGGCTGGTGGATGCCGAAATATATCGCCGACGAGCATCCGGACATCAAGACGATCGACGACGTGCTGAAGCACAAGGAGCTCTTCCCGGCTCCGGAAGATCCGAGCAAGGGCGCCATCTACAACGGTCCGCAGGGCTGGGGCGGCACCGTGGTGACGACGCAGCTCTACAAGGCCTATGACGCCGACGAGGCAGGCTTTACGCTTGTCGATACCGGTTCCGCCGCCGGCCTCGACGGTTCGATCGCCAAGGCCTACGAGCGCAAGGAAGGCTGGGTCGGCTATTACTGGGCTCCGACGGCGCTGCTCGGCAAGTACGAGATGGTCAAGCTCGACCACGGCGTTCCCGCCGATCCTGCCGAGTGGAAGCGCTGCAACACGGTTGCGGATTGCCCGGACCCGAAGAAGAACGATTGGCCGAAGGACAAGGTCCAGACGCTGGTGACGAAGGAGTTCGCCGATCGCGCCGGACCTGTCATGGATTACCTCAATACCCGCGCCTGGCCGAACGACGTGGTCAACAAGCTGATGGCTTGGATGACGGACAATCAGGCGAGCGGCGAGGAGGGTGCCGAGCACTTCCTCGAGGAGAATGAGGTCATCTGGACCAAGTGGGTTTCTCCGGAGGTCGCCGAGAAGGTCAAGGCCGCCCTCTGATCCGCGTCCGTTGATATGGAGCGGCGCGCCGGCCTGCGCGCCGCTCGCTTTTCATGGGCTGCGAGGCAGCCCGACCGAGGTGCAGTGGCCGTTGCGTTCCTGAGACGCGCGGCGCTGTCGGCGGCCGATAAGAAGAAAGAGCGTGCCGCTCTGACACCATGCGAAGGGGAATCGAGATGGAATGGTTGACCAAATTTCCGCACATGGACGATAACCGGCTTCGGGAACTCAAGAAGCTGATCGACGACGGATTTCGGACTTTCACGCGGGCCTATGGCGACGCCATCGAGAGCTTTTTCGAGCCGCTGCAATTCTTCCTCATCCAGTCCGAGCGCTTTCTGACGCGTACGCCATGGCCGGTCATTCTGATCCTGATCGCGCTCATCGCCTGGTTTGCCAGCCGCAATTGGAAGATCGTCGCTGGCTGCGTCGGCACCATGCTGGCCATCGGCTATTTCGACATGTGGGACGACACGATGAAGACGATCTCGATGATCTTCGTCTGTACCGTGCTGTCGATCGCCATCGGCATTCCGATCGGCATCATCATGTCTCGTTCAGACCGGTTCCAGAGCGTGGTCAATCCTGTGCTCGATGTGATGCAGACGATGCCGAGTTTCGTCTATCTCATTCCGGTGGTGATGCTGCTCGGCATCGGCAAGGTGCCGGGCCTGATCGCCGTCGTCATCTACGCCATTCCGCCGATGATCCGCCTCACCAATCTCGGCATTCGCCTGGTCGACAAGGACGTGCTCGAGGCGGCGGACGCCTTCGGCTCCTCCAACTGGCAGAAGCTGAAGAACGTCCAGATGCCGCTGGCGCTGCCGACGATCATGGCGGGCATCAACCAGACGATCATGATGGCTCTCGCCATGGTGGTCATTGCCTCGATGATCGGCGTTCAGGGCCTCGGTCAGCCGGTCTTGAAAGCTATCGCCAACCAGTACTTCACGCTCGGCATTTTCAACGGCATGGCCATCGTCGGTATCGCCATCATCTTCGACCGCGTCAGTCAGGCCTATGGACGCCGTCTGCAGCGGCATCTCGAAATCGTCCACGGCTGAGTCGCGCGACCACAGCGCCGCGCTTTTTGGGCGCGCAAAGGTCGCTGTAGCGCTTTGAATTGCTGCATGCAGTAGGAGCGGCCCGAGGCTTCGGTCTCGGGCCGCTTTTCCCTTCCAGCCTCATCTCCCGCGAGGATCGCACCTGACCTCTGGAAACGGTCTCCGCAGCGCTTATCTCAGATGGCTGAAGCGCGTCGGGATCAAGCGCCATCAGTCGGTAGACGCCCCGGCTAACGGAGACTGTGGCCATTCATGAAAGTCAAAGCCATCTTCAATCGCGATGGGGGAACATTTCGCACGACCGATATGGGGGCCTATGGCAGGCGGGTCGAGGAAGCCTTCCGTGCCGCCGGTCACACGATAGAGATAGACATCGTCTCGTCGGATGGAATGCTCGAGGCACTGGAGACGGCCTGCCGGCGCGGCGATCTCGATGCGATCATTGCGGGCGGCGGCGACGGCACCATCTCCGCCGCGGCCGGCATTGCCTGGCGAAGCGGCATGCCGCTCGGCATCATCCCGGCGGGCACCATGAACCTTTTCGCCCGCTCGCTGAAACTGCCGATCGATATCTGGAAGGTACCGGAGGTGCTGGCAAGAGGAACGATCATCGATGGCGACATCGGCAGTGCCGACGGCCGGGCCTTCGTGCATCAATTCTCGATGGGACTACACGCGCGCCTGGTGCGCTACCGCAATGCCTTTCGCTTCGCCTCGCGGCTCGGGAAAATCGGTGCCAGCACGCGCGCCGCGATCGGCGTCATTCTCAATCCGCCGGATTTCGAGATCGAGTTCGACGCCGACGGGCACCGCGAACTCCGGCATGTCTCGCATATCTCGGTCTCGAACAACCATTTCGGTCACGCAACGCTGATGTATGCGGATGACGTGACGGCCGGGCACCTCGGCTTCTACACGGCCCCCCCGTTGACCTCCGCAGGCGTTGCGAAACTGGCCTTCGATATCCTGCGCGGACGTTTCCGTGCGAGCCCGCTGATCACGGAGATGAGCGCGCTCGCGGTCGACCTGCACTTTCCCAAGGTGGATCGCAAGATCAATTGCGTGGTCGATGGCGAACTGCTCCCGATCAGACAGCGCGATGTCTCCCTTCGCATCCACCCGGGCGAACTGAAGCTGCTGGTCGGCACGATCGACGGCGATCCTCCCGTTTCCGCTTACTCGTCGACCCAGATGTAGTGGAATCCGTACCGGTCCGCCTCGGAACCGTAGAGGTAGGGCAGGGCGAGTTCGCGTGGCGTCGTGCCGGACACCACCACGCCCAATGCATTGAGCGTCTGCTTCAGCGGATCGGGTAGCTGCGGCTGCGCGTCCGCCTTGTCGTGCCAGACCACCAGAAGCGGCCGCTTCGCGGCGTCGCCTGCGATCGTATCCATGCGCGAGGGCATCGCCACCGTCGCACTTGCGAACTGCGTTCGCAAGTTGCCCGCGACCTGCTTGTCGTTGGTGAGCACGAAGCTGGGCTGTTGTCCCTCCGACGTTTCGATCGCTTCCGCAAAACGGGCGTAGGGTATGTTCAACCGCGAATAATCGCCGAACCAGGGCCGCACGACGGCGCGTCCGGAGACGATGACGAGCGCTCCAAGCGCGATCGTCGCGATCAGCGACGCAAAGAGCTTGAAGCCCGGCATCGGGCCGATCTTTGCCGCCTCGATCTTCAGGCAGAGATAGAGCGGCAGCAGGAGCAGATAGAGAACCAGCCATTTCTCGCGGATGTGGGTCGCCGCGACGCCGAGCACGATCAGGAGGACCGCCAGGAATGAGAGCGCAATGGTCCGGCCGATGATGCGGGTCCACAGGCTTTCAGCCCGCCACACCAGGAGGACTTTGCCGCGGACGACAAGTGCAAACAGGATAACGGTGACGAAACTGCCGCCGATCACGGCGGAAACCAGCGCGGAGACGCCGTGGAACGTTTGAAGAAGACGTCCTTCCGCCTCGCGCTCTTTCATTTCGTTCAAGGTCCCGGCCGCGGCCGCGTCAAGATTTTGCAGAACCCAGATTCCGTGAGGGAGCGCGATCAAGGCAGCGACGGCGACCGCGGCCAGGATCCGCCAGTCGAAGATGCGGGCGCGCAGCTCCCGTTCCGGCAGGATGGCGATGATCGCCGCTATGGGGACCAGGACGAAATTGTATTTGGAGATTGCGCCGATGCCGACGGCGAGGCCGGTCAGGAGATAGGCGGCAAGGCTTGGACGCGTGAGCGTTCGGAGAAAGCCGTAGAGGAAGAGCGAGACGGCAAAAAGCGCAGCTACCGTGTGCGACAGATCCCGCTGCGCGAGCAGGAAGACAGGCGGCAGGCTCAAGACGCCGAGCATTGCCATGGCGGCGAGGCGCCGGTCCTGAAGCACGAGGCGCGCAGCAAGTCCGTAGAAGAGGCAGCAGAGGAACAACAGCCCGTTCTTCAGCACCGTCATGGTCGCCAGTGACGGGCCGATCGCCTGCGAGAGCCCATATTGCAGCCAATTGTAGAACGGCGCCTGCGGACCATATCCGAGTTGCAGGAACTGCGACAGGAACGCCTGCTCCGATTCGTCGATCTCGAGCGAATTCGAGATTGCCAGACGCAAGGCGATGCACAGCAGGAAATAGCCTGCCAATGCGCCGACAACCGCATTCGGCCGACGTTCGACGATGTCAAGCATGCGGCGGTTCCGGCTCGAACACCTGCCGCACGATGTAATTTGTCGTTTCATCGTCCCGGAAATAGGCGCGGGCCATCATTTCCGCGAGAATGCCGGTCGTGATGAGTTGCACCGAGGAGAGGAACAGCATGACACCGACCATGAGCATCGGGCGGTCGCCGATGTCGTTGCCGAGGATGAACTTGTCAAAGGCGAGATAGGCGAGAATGAGCCCGCTCACGCCGCCAGCAGCAAGCCCGATCGAGCCGAAGAAATGGCCGGGACGCGCCTTGTAGCGCATGAAGAACAGAACCGCGAGCAGGTCGAGGATGACGCGGAATGTCCGTGAGATTCCGTATTTGGACGCGCCGAAGTGGCGGGCATGATGCGTCACGGGCATTTCGCCTATCCGGCTGCTGGGGACGACACCGGCCACCCAGGCAGGGATGAAGCGATGCATTTCGCCCATGAGCTTCACCTGCTTGATGACCGTGCTGCGATAGATTTTCAGGCTGCAGCCATAGTCGTGCAGCTTGACGCCGGTAATCTTGCCGATCAGGAAGTTGGCGCACCAGGAGGGGATCTTCCGAAACAGGAGACCGTCCCGGCGGTTCTTCCGCCAGCCGACCAGCAGATCGAGTTCCCGCTCCTCGATCGCCGCGACCATTGCGGGAATGTCCTTGGGATCGTTTTGCAGGTCGCCATCAAGCGTCGCGATCAGCCGTCCGGCAGCGGCGTCGATCCCCGCCTGCATCGCGGCCGTCTGGCCAAAGTTCTTCTGCAATTCGATGATCCGCAGGCGCAGGCCCGGCTGCAAAAGCTCCTTGCGCGCATTCGGCAGGGTCCGGTCGGTACTGCCGTCGTCGACCAGGATCAGTTCCCACGCCTTGCCGAATCCAGCCATTGCGTCGCGAATACGGGCGACGAGCGGCTGGACGCTGTCCTCCTCGTTGAACACCGGCACGACGATGGAAAGCTCAGCGGCTTCCAAAACGGCAGCCATTGCTTGCGCGGGTTCTTCCAACTTGTTCACGAGCGGTCTCTCCGGTGTTCCGTTGCTGGCTTTCTTGCACAGTTGACGGTAGTAACCAACAGGTATCGCATCGCTCGGGCAGAGGAAATCGGCATCTCATGAATTCGGACCGACAGTGCCGTCGGCAGTCGTGGCTTGTGCGCAACCGCATGGCACTGATTTCCGTGGCGGCCGTCGCGGTCTACGCCGTCTTCGTCGAGTGGATCTGGGGATGGCTCACCTTGATGCGGCAATGGACCGAGGTCGGCGCAACGCCCATACTCTCGGCGCTGGCGCTTCTCATCGCCACCTACTTCGTTCGCTGCTACCGAATTTACGACTATTTTCCCGAACAGACTCGCGGTCGGTTCCTGACGCTTCTGCGCGTTACCCAGACCCATAATCTCCTCAACATCATGCTGCCATTCAGAGCCGGGGAAACGAGCTTCCCGCTACTGATGCGCACCGAGTTCGGCGTTCCGCTGTTGCGCGGCACCTCGGCGCTGCTCGTCATGCGGCTGCTCGACCTGCATGCGCTCGTCATCGTCGCTGCGATCGGCCTCGTGCTCGGGCGGAGCCGGCAGGCGGCCTGGTGGCTCCTCTGGCTGCTGGCATTCTTCTCGCCACTCGCATTCTTTCTGCTGAAGGCAAGAGTTCTTGCCGTGGCGCGCCGATTGACGCCTGGCAGGCTCGAGCCCTATTTCGCCGAGATCGAGGCCGGTCTGCCGGAACATGTTTCGGCATTCCTGCGGGCCTGGGCGATGACGATCCTGAATTGGGCGGTCAAGGTGGCGATTCTCGCCTGGGTGCTCGCGATCATGGGCGTGGCGCCCTTTGCCGCCTCCTTCGGAGGGGCGCTCGGAGGCGAACTGTCGTCCGTTCTTCCGGTGCATGCGCCGGCAGGCGTCGGCACCTATGCGGCGGCGATCGTTGCCGGTGCGATGTCGTTCGGCGCAGCCGGCGATCCCGCGGCGCTTGGCATGCTCGGGCGCGCGAGCGTCAATGCGCACCTGCTCGTCATCGTCTCGGCAGTGGTCGGCACGCTGTTGTCGCTGGCGCTGAAGCCGAAAGCCTGATTCACGGCGCTGCTAGGGTCTGTAGACATTCGTTTGATAGCTCTCCGAATTCTCGCGCCATGCGAGTCCTGTGGGGTTTGGCATAGGGAAACGAGTCTGGGCGAGA
>NZ_MDDV01000003.1 GCF_001854885.1 Ensifer sp. LCM 4579
TGTCGGAGACGACCGCCACATCCTCGGTGACGGCGCCGGCGGCGACGCCGCCGATCACCGGCACGTCGTTGGTGCCGTGGATGGTGACGGTGACGATCTGGCTGCTGGTGCCGTCGCTGGAGACGGCGGTGAAGCTGTCGGTGAGCGACTGGCCGGCGCCGAGCTGCTGGATCGCGCTCTGCGTGTTGTCGGCCGTGTAGGTCCAGTTGCCGGCGGCATCGAGGGTGAAGGTGCCGTAGCCGTTGSTGCCGGCGGTGCCGGCCTGCGCGGCGAAATTGGACTGGCCCTGGTCGGCGTCGGCGATGGTCAGCGCGCCGCTGGTCGAGATGTTGCCGGAGACGACCGCGGCATCCTCGGTGACGTCGCCGGTGGCGACGCCGCCGATCACCGGCACGTCGTTGGTGCCGGTGATGTTGATCACCACCGGCTGCGTGACCACGCCACCATGACCGTCATCGATCTTTACGGTGTAGGTCAGCGTCACGGTCTGCCCGGCCGCCAGGTAATCAAAGCTTTTGTCCTGCGCCGAGAAGCTCCACGCCTGCGAGCCGGTTCCCCCGCCAGTCGAGTCGCTGAACGCGCCAAGCGTGAGCCAGCCGAGCAGCGACGGATTCGCCGGCAGACCGGAGGCGGCTCCGCTCGTCGTTACGCCGGTAACGCTCACGGTGTGCATGTCGGACAGATCAACGTCCGTGAAGGTGATGGCACCCGTTGCGCCATCCGCCACGTTTGAACCGGTGACCCCCGTCTGTTCCGTCAGGCTGGCGCTCTGCGCGCCCGAAGTGATCACCGCCGCGTCATTCGCGCCGTTGACGGTGATCACCACGGGCTGCGTGATCACGCCACCATGACCGTCGTCGATCTTGACCGTGTAGGTCAGCGTCACGCTCTGCCCGGCGGCGAGGTAATCGAAGCTCTTGTCCTCAGCCGAGAAGCTCCACGCCTGCGAGCCGGTCACCCCGCCAGTCGAGTCGCTGAATGCGCCAAGCTTAAGCCAGCTGAGCAGCGTCGGATTCGCCGGCAGACCGGAGGTGGCTCCGCTCGTCGTTACGCCGGTGACGCTCACAGTATGAGTATCCGAGAGATCGACATCAGTGAAGGCAATCGAGCCTGCTGCCGTATCGGCCGCATTCGATCCGGTTGTATTCGCCAGCTCGGAGATGGTCGCCGACATATGCGACGGCGCAGCAGCAAATGCCGGACCATCATTGACACCGGTGAATTGCAGAGTAACCGTAGCCCAGCTGAGCGTGCCGTTCCCCAGCCGAATGGCATAGGTGAAGTGATCGGTTATCACTTGGCCCGCTGCCAGCCCCTGAAGTTGTGTATTGATATCGCCCTTATCGTAATGGATGGTGCCGTCCGATGCGATCCAGATGCGTGCACCGAGTGCGCTCTGGTCCGTCGTTCCCGCCATTCCGGCGGCATCGGAGCTGTAGACAATGTCTTTGACCAGCAAGTCAGCGGGCGCATAGTTTTTCGTCGACGTCGACACGCTCGTTCCATCGTCGATCGAGTAGAGCGTTTTTGCCGCCCCGCCCAGATCATTCGCCATCACATTCAGAATGAGGATGTTGTTCGCGTCTTCGGTAAAATAGAACGTATCATCGTTCGCCTGCGGCGTGTTGCTGAAGGATGTGGTGCTCCCACCCCCTGTGGTCTGCGTCGCCATAAGCTTCCCCCTTACCTATCGTGAGTAGCGATGTCCTGTGACTTCACGTTTTATGGGCTGGCGGCGGCCGTCACCCATGGCTTCAGCCGGCGACCCGATATGCTGCTGATGGAAAATCTCCTTCGCGCAAAGGCGGCGAAATGCGGCTCCTGCACGTCTGTCTGCAGCGACCTAACAGCGAAATTCTGGGAACTCGGGAAAAAGGCGTCCACATCGCCCGTGCCGCCGGAGATTTGGGAAACGCGGCGCGACGCAAATCGCGCTCACGAAGAGGGTGGGGGAACCGGCTGACCCCAGCCGGCGCCCCGGTCATCAAAGCCGGCGCGCCCTCATCAGGCGAAACTACTCTACACACGCCTGCTCCTCCCCGGACAGCGCGCTCAACTGGCCTGTCCGGCAATATTCTGGAAAATTTATTTTGGCTCCGCTCAGTCGCCTTCCACTTTAACGCGTAGGCGGCGTCAACAGACCCCTATCCATTGCCAAGTGTTAACATGTTCTATCAATTAGAAAACTGATCTTTAGGCGTACTACTCTAACGCAAACGGATTATACCTTAGAGCCGTTGCGCATTTCTCAACCATGTAGAGTTCAAGCTATAGTGGAGAACTTTCGGCTTGTCCTTATCACAACGTCCGGAAAATTGTCGCCACGTACATATTCGCCGTCGGCTGTCGCATCGGCTCGAAAATCGGAACCGATTTTCGGAAGGCTCGATGCCCAGATTGAAAGAGTTACGGCGACCGTTGCGCGTCTGAAAAGACGCGCAGCACTGTGCGCAGGTTCCGCAAAAGCGTCACACGGTTTTTCGGTAAGGACGGCATCAAGACAAAAATGCTAAGTGGACGAAGCTTTGGTTTGCATTGGCTTGCCAACGCAAGTCTGCCTAGGGCCGGTTCGCATTAGCCCGCAGCCGCGCCTTCATTCGCAACGGCATAGCCGGACGATCAGGACGGAATGCTTTCGACGCTGCGGCTGACGAGGATCTTGTCGATGCGGCGGCCGTCCATGTCGACGACCTCAAAGCGATAGCCATAGGCTTCGACCCGGTCGCCCTCTTCCGGGGTCTTGCGCAGTTCATGAACGAGAAAGCCGGCTATCGTCTCGAAATCGGCGTCCGGATCGATACCCTCAATACCGATCTGCAGATTGATTTCATCGATCGAGGTCCGGCCGTCGACAAGATAGCTGCCATCTTCGCGCTGGCGGATCGGTGCGTGCTCGGCGTCGTCGTAGTTCGACGGTATCACGCCGACGATGGCCTCCAGTATGTCGGCAGTGGTGATGATGCCTTCCATGCTGCCATATTCGTCGACGATCATCGCCATGTCGATGGGCGAAGTCTTGAACGCCTCGAGCGCCTTCAGGCAGGAGACGGTCTCGGGAAGCGTCAGGATGTCGCGGACATAGTCGCGCAGGTTGAAGGGCGGCGCCAAGGGCGCGTTCAATATCTCCTTGACCAGGACCGCTCCGATCACCTCGCCGGACGGGCCCTCGACCACAGGGTAACGCGAGTGGCCGAACTCACGGACCTTGCGGCCGATCGTCTCCGGACTGTCGGCAACGTCGATGAAGCTCACCTCGGTCCGGTGAGTCATGATCGATTTGACGCTGCGATCGCCGAGGCGGATGATCCGCCGCAGCATCTCATGCTCGCTCTTCTCGATGGCGCCGCTTTCCACACCCTCCGCCATGATCGCCTGCACTTCCTCTTCCGTTACGCGATCGACGTCATCCGGCCGCATTCCCAGCAGCCGGATCGCGAGAGCAGCTGCAGTTTCGAACACATAGACGACGGGTGCCGTAATTCGCGAAAGCCAGGTCATCGGGGTCGCGACCAAGAGCGCCAGCCCTTCGGGATTGCGTAGTGCGATTTGCTTGGGAATGAGCTCGCCGATGACCACCGACAGGAAGGTGATGAGCGTGACGACGAGAGCCACCGCAACGGTGTTGCCATAGGGGTTGATCCAGGCCATCTGATCGAGGACCGGTGCTAATTTTGCGGCTATGGTCGCACCGCCATAGGCGCCCGCCAGAATGCCGACGAGCGTGATTCCGACTTGGACAGTGGACAGGAACTTGCCTGGATCCTCGGCGAGCTTCAGCGCGCCTTCCGCGCGCCGGTTCCCCTGCTTCACCATCTGGCGCAACAGCGGCTTGCTTGCCGAGACGACCGCAAGTTCCGAGAGCGCAAAGAAGGCGTTGATCAGCAGGAGCAGAAAGATGACGAAGAACTCGGACATGACCCCGTTTACCGTTGAGGGAAGCTGCCCGACCCGAGCGGCTGCTCTCCAGATAGGCCTGGATGCGGATCAGAGCAAGATCAGGTGATGATGGAGCGCGTCACGCCCCCTCGCCTGTTTCGGCATGCAATGCCCGATGGATGCGGTCGCGCCCGTATCGGATAACGTATTCCATCGCCTGCCGGGCGCCGGCCTCGTCCCTCTTGCCGATCTCCTCGACAATGTGGATGTGATTCTGGGCAACCTCGTCGATGCCGCCTTCATCGTCCGTGGGCGAACTCAGCCGGAAAACACCGACCAGGGCGGCCTCGATCAGGCTGCCGACCGTCCTGAGGAACGGATTTCCACATGCATCGAGAAGCGCAAGATGGAACTTGAGATCGGCCTCGGCGAGCGTTTCCGCCGTATGATTCGCATGGCTCATCGCGACCGCGAGGCGCATCATCGTGGCGATTTCCGCATCGGATGCGTTTCTCGCCGCGAGTGCGGCGGCATGGGTCTCGAAGGCAAGGCGCACTTCGCTGAGGTGCTGGAGAAATTCCTCGTCCACCCCGCAGGCAAAATGCCAGGTCAGGATATCCGCGTCGAAAAGGTTCCACTCCTTGCGGGGCGTGACACGCGTGCCGATCCGGGCACGCGGAACGACCATGCCCTTGGCGGCAAGCGTCTTCATCGCCTCCCGCAGGACCGTCCGCGATACCCGGAAGCGTGCGGCCAGTTCAGGGTCGCCCGGCAATATACTCCCGACCGGAAATTCCCCCGAAACGATGGCCTTGCCAAGTTGATCCACCACCTGCGCATGGCTCGTCCGTTTCGGAGTCCTGGATATCGCCGTCTCAAGCAAGCTCTTCACCCCTCTCCTCCCGGTCACGCGCAGTTGTTCACGCCACATCAGAACAATCGCATATAAACTCTAGATCGAATATGCGATTCCCGAAAGTCTCGCGTGCGGCCGCAGTGCTGTTATTGCAGCAGAAAACCCCGCGTTTGGAGCGCGGGGTTTTCAGGCGCAATCACGATCGGCGGGTGCAGCTTATTGCGGCAGCTTGTCGTCCACGCCCTCGACGTAGAAGTTCATGCCGAGAAGCGTAGCGTCATCGGCAGTCTCGCCTTCCTTGAGCCACGGGCTGCCATCCTGCTTGTTGAGCGGGCCGGTGAATGGCTTCAATTCGCCGGACTTGATCTTGGCTTCCGTCGCCTCAGCCATCGCCTTCACGTCATCGGGCATGTTCGTGTAGGGTGCCATGGTCAGGATACCATCCTTGAGGCCATCCCAGCTCGAGGTCGATTCCCAAGTGCCGTCGAGGAACGCCTTGGTGCGCTTCACGTAATAGGCACCCCAGGTGTCGACGATCGCCGTCAGCTGCGTCTGCGGACCGGCTGCGATCATGTCCGACGCCTGACCGAATGCCTTGATGCCGCGTTCGGCGGCGACCTGCATCGGCGCGGTCGTGTCGGTGTGCTGGGTCAGGATATCGACGCCCTGGTCGATCAGCGCCTTGGCGGCGTCGGCTTCCTTGCCCGGGTCGAACCAGGTGTTCGCCCAAATGACCTTGATCTTGAAGTCCGGGTTGACGGAGCGGGCACCGATCACGAAGGAATTGATGCCCATCACCACTTCCGGGATCGGGAAGGAGGCGATGTAGCCGGCGACGCCCTTCTCCGACATCTTCGCCGCGATCTGGCCCTGGATGTAGCGGCCTTCATAGAAGCGGCTGTTGTAGGTGGCGACATTCGGCGCGGTCTTATAGCCGGTCGCATGTTCGAACTTCACGTCCGGGAACTTCTGCGCGATGTTGATCGTCGCATCCATGAAGCCGAAGGACGTGGTGAAGATCAGGCCGCAGCCGGAGCGCGCCAAGCGCTCGATGGCGCGCTCGGCATCGGGTCCTTCCGGCACGTTTTCGAGAAACTGCGTTTCGACCTTGTCGCCGAGTTCCTTTTCGAGCTGCTGGCGACCGATGTCATGCGCCTGGGTCCAGCCGCCATCCGTCTTGGAACCCACGTAGACGAAGCAGATCTTGGCCTTTTCCTGTGCGCTCGCGGCCGCTGCAAATCCGAGCACCGCTGTCGTGGTTGCGAGGGCGAGGAGTAGTTTTTTCATTTTTTGACCTCTGTCGGTTCGAGAATAGCCGTCTGGTTCTTGTTGTTCACCGGTCCGGCACGAACGGCTTGCCGAGCGATGCCGGCGTATTGATCAAGGTCATCCGCCGGTTGTGCGATATCAGTATGAGTACGACAATTGTCGCCACATAGGGAAGCGAAGAAAGGAACTGCGAAGGAATGCCGAGGCCGAAGGCCTGCGCGTGAAGCTGGCTGATCGAGACGGCCCCGAAGAGATAGCCGCCCGCGACCACACGCCACGGCCGCCAGGACGAAAACACCACGAGCGCCAGCGCGATCCAGCCGCGGCCGGCCGACATGTTCTCCACCCATTGCGGCGTATAGACGAGCGAGAGCTGTGCACCCGCGAGTCCGGCGCAGGCGCCGCCGAAAAGGACCGCCAGATAGCGGGTGCGGATGACGTCGACACCCAGCGCATGCGCCGAGGCATGGCTGTCGCCAACCGCCCTGAGCTTCAGCCCGGCGCGGCTTGAAAACAGGAACCAATGGACGCCTGTAACGATCGCGATCGAGAGATAGAAGATCGCATCCTGCCGGAAGAGGAGCGGACCGACGACAGGGATTTCCGACAGGAGCGGAATGGCGATCGGCTGCAGCTTGATTCCCTGCATGCCGAGGAAGCTCTCGCCGATCATGCCCGAGGCGCCGAGGCCAAGCAGCGTCAGCGCCAGGCCGGTCGCCACCTGGTTGGCAACGAGCGTCAGCGTAAGGACGCCGAAGAGCAGCGAAAACAAGGCACCCGCGGCAATGCCGGCAAGAACCCCGAGATAGGGCGAGCCGGTGATCTGGGTGGCCGCGAAGGCGCAGACCGCCCCCATGATCATCATGCCTTCGACGCCGAGGTTGAGCACGCCGGACCGCTCTGCGACGAGTTCGCCGGCGGCCGCCAGCACCAGCGGCGTTGCCGCAGTGATGACGCTCAGGAGGATTGCTTCGACGATGCCCATCAGTGCGCCTCATCCATTTTGGCTGCCGAAAATCTCTCCCATACCAGCCGGATGCGATAATGGATGAGCGTATCGCAGGAGAGTACGAAGAACAGCAGCAGGCCCTGGAAGACGCGCGTTACCTTGTCCGACACGCCGAGCGAGAGTTGTGCCGCCTCGCCGCCAAGATAGGTGAGCGCCAGCACGAGACCGGCGGCGATGATGCCGAGCGGATTGAGGCGGCCGAGAAATGCGACGATGATTGCCGTGAAGCCGTAGCCGGGCGAGATCACCGGTCGCAACTGCTGGATCGCGCCGCTCACTTCCGCAATGCCCGCGAGCCCGGCAAGCGCGCCGGAAAACAGCATCGAAAACCAGATCATCTTGCGCGATGAAAAGCCGGCGAAGCGCCCGGCCCGCGCAGACTGGCCGAGGACGATGATCTCGAAACCACGGAGCGTGTAGCGCATCATGAACCAGACGAGCAGCGCCGCGATGATGGCGAAGGCGAAACCCCAATGCGCACGTCCGGAGGCGAGCATTTCCGGCAGGATCGCCTCGGCGGCGAACCTGCGGGTTTCGGGAAAGTTCATTCCCTCCGGATTG
Source organism: Ensifer sp. LCM 4579 (assembly GCF_001854885.1). Classification (GTDB taxonomy): domain Bacteria; phylum Pseudomonadota; class Alphaproteobacteria; order Rhizobiales; family Rhizobiaceae; genus Sinorhizobium. The sequence continues at coordinate 7,572 of NZ_MDDV01000003.1, forward strand.
CGCCAGGGGCCGCGCACCAGCCAATCCAGAAAGAGCTGCGCGACATAGACCAGCATCAGACTCGTCAGGATCTCGTTGGTGTTCATATGCGCCTTCAGGAAGGCGGGTATCGCGGCAAAGAGCGCGCCGCCGATGATGCCCATGAGAAGCATCAGCGGCAGCATCAAAGGCGAGTGCCACCCATGGAAGACGACCGGGAGGATCGAGCCGGCGATCGCGCCGATGATGAACTGGCCCTCGGCGCCGATATTCCAGTTGTTGGACCGGAAGCAGACGGAGAGGCCGACGCCGATCAGGATCAGCGGCGCGGCCTTGATCGCCAGTTCATGCAGCGACCACACCTCGGTCAAGGGCTCGACGAAATAACTGTAGAGCGCGGTCACCGGGTCCTTGCCGAGAAGTGCGAACATGATGCCGCCGAAGACGATGGTCAGCGCGAAAGCGATGAATGGCGACAGGATTGAATAGAGCGTCGAGACCTCGGCGCGCTTTTCGAGTTCAATGCGCATTTGCCGCCCCCGCACTTTCCGTCTGGCCATGAATGCCGCCCATCAGCAGGCCGATCTTCTCGCGCGAGAGCTCGCGGGCCGGATAGGCGTCGGAAAGACGCCCCTCGCTGATCACCGCGATCTCTGTCGCCACCTCGAATATTTCGTCGAGGTCCTGGCTGATCACCAGGACGGCGGATCCCGCCTTTGCGAGATCGACCAGCGCCTGCCGGATCCGGCTGGCGGCGCCCGCATCGACGCCCCAGGTGGGCTGGTTGACGACGAGAACGGCGGGCTGCCGGTCGAGCTCGCGCCCGACGATGAATTTCTGCAGATTGCCGCCTGAAAGCGAGCCGGCCGGCGGATCCTCGCCGCTCTTGCGCACGTCCATCGCCTCGGAAATGCGCTTCGTCGCCGCCTTGACCGCGCCTTGGCGGATGATCTTCAGGAAGCCGCCGCCGAGAAAGGCGCGGCGGTCGGACTGGTTGCGTGCGAGAACGAGGTTGTCGGAGAGCGAAAGCGCCGAGACCGCCGCATGCCCGTGTCGCTCCTCCGGCACGAAACCGGCCCCCATCAGCCGCCGCGCATTGATGTTCTTCGTTCCGACGGGCTTTTGCCGGACCTGGACGGCATTGCTATCGGCCACCGGATACTCGCCCGAAAGCGCATCGAAAAGCTCGCTCTGGCCGTTGCCGGCGACGCCTGCGATCGCCAGCACTTCGCCCGCCCGCACCTTGAGGCAGATGTTCTTCAGCGAAACCGCAAAGGGCGTGCGCGCGGGCACGGAAAGATGGCGCGCCTCCAGTTGCACGTCGCCCTTGGTGCTGGTCCCCTCCGGGGTGACGGTCGCGACGTCGCTGCCGACCATCATGCGCGCAAGCGAGGCCGGCGTTTCCGCGCGCGGATCGCAGGCGCCCGTCACCTTGCCGTGCCGCAAGACCGTGGCGCGGTCACAGAGGCGCTGCACCTCCTCGAGGCGATGGCTGATATAGAGCACGGAGCGGCCTTCCGATTTCAGCTTGTGCAGCGTCTCGAACAGGCGATCGGCTTCCTGCGGGGTGAGGACCGAGGTCGGCTCGTCGAGGATGATCAGTTGCGGATTCTGCAGAAGCGCCCGCACGATCTCGATGCGCTGCCTCTCGCCGACGGAAAGGTCCGCCACATGCGCCTTCGGGTCGAGCGGCAGGCCGTAGGCATGCGAGAGCCGCGACGCCTCCTCGGCAACCCGCGCCAGCGAAACATTCCGGTCCATCGACAGCGCGATGTTCTCGGCAACCGTCAGCGCCTCGAACAGGGAAAAGTGCTGGAACACCATGCCGATGCCGAGCTTTCGCGCGTCACCGGGGCTCGCAATGCGGACGGCCTCGCCCTTCCACCGGATCTCGCCGGACGTCGGCGCCAACACGCCGAACAGCATCTTCACCAGGGTCGACTTCCCCGCCCCGTTCTCTCCGAGGAGGGCATGGATTTCTCCGGGCTCTATGTGCAGATCGATCGCGCTGCAGGCGGCGAACGAACCAAAGAATTTCGTCAGGTTGCGCACGGCCAGCAACGGACCGCTTGCATTTGATCCCTTTAGAGGCACGCTGCCCTCTTTCCCCTCATATCCCCGCCCGTTTCAGCAACGCTCAGGGAATCAGCAATGTCGTTCCGCTCGTTCTTCTTGATTCGAGATCCGTATGCGCCCGGCCGGCCTCGGCGAGCGGATAGGTCTGATTGATATTGATACGCACTTTGTTGCCTTGCACAACATCAAACAGGGAATTTGCACATGCCTCCAGCGCGGGCCTTGACGCTACGTAGCTGAAAAGGGTTGGTCTTGTCGCAAAGAGCGATCCCTTCTGCGCCAGGATGCCGATATTGAAGGCATCCACCGGGCCGGAAGAATTGCCGAAACTGACCCACAGGCCGCGCGGCCTGATACAGTCGAGCGAGGCTGGAAAGGTGTCGCGGCCGACCGAGTCGTAAACGACGTCGACTCCCCGGCCGGCCGTCAGTTCCTTGACGCGATCGACGAAGTTGTCGGTGTTGTAGTTGATGACGTGGTCGTAACCATGCGCGAGCGCCAGCTCGACCTTCTCCTGCGATCCCGCCGTGCCGATCACGGTTGCGCCGAGCGCCTTCGCCCACTGTCCGGCAATGAGGCCGACGCCGCCGGCGGCCGCATGAAAGAGCAGAACCGTCTCCGGGCCGACCTGGAACGTCTGGTTCAAGAGATACTGCGCGGTCATGCCCTTGAGCATCATCGCCGCGGCAGTCTCGAGACTGATGCCGTCCGGAACCTTGACGAGTTGCGAAGCCTCGACATTGCGTTCGCTTGCATAGGCGCCATCCGCAGAGGCATAGGCCACCCGGTCGCCGACCGAAAAGTGGCCGACGCCGTCGCCGACGGCCGTGACGATCCCCGCGCCCTCCTTGCCCGGAATGAAGGGCAGACCCTTGGCTGACTTGTAGAGCCCGGTGCGGAAATAGACATCGATGAAGTTCAGGCCGATGGCCACCTGGCGGATCTGCACCTCTCCCGGTCCGGGCGGCGCCAGCGTCACGCCTTCCATTTTCAGAACTTCCGGTCCACCGAGTTCGCGGACAACGATCGCCTGTGCCATGATCAACTCCTAAACACGCCCGAGATTGGGGAACAGCTGCAGAATGAAACCGATGACGTAGAGATAGATCCCGGTCGCCACGACGCCAAGCACCACCCAGGGCGGCGTATCGAAATGCAGCAGCAACGCATACATGCCGAGCACCGACCAGACGAGGAAGACGCCGAGATTGAGCGGTCTCAGCCTTTGCACCCGCACCGGATGCAAGAAATTCACCGGCAGGAAGGTCAGCACCACAGACAGGAAAACAACAACGGACGCCGTGACTTCACTCGCCTGGATAACAAATAGGGTGAAGACGACCATATTCCACACGACCGGAAAACCGGAGAAGAAATATTCGTCCGTTTTCATGCCCATGTCGGCATAGTAGATGGCGCTCGAAACCACGATGGCTCCGGCCGCGACAAAGGACCAGGGTTCGCCGATCATGCCGCTTTGATAGAGCGCGAAGGCCGGCAGCAGGACGTAAGTGACGTAGTCGATGACATTGTCGAGCGTGTCCCCCGACCAGTTCGGCAGCACTTCCTTCACCTGCACCTTGCGCGCAATCGGCCCGTCGATCCCGTCGACGAGCAGGGCGAGGCCGAGCCACCAGAACATATCGACAAAGCGATGCTCGGCCGCCGCCACCACGCCGAGAAAGGCCAGGAACGAGCCGGACGCCGTCAGGATGTGCACGGAAAAGGCGCGGATTTCGGCATAGGGCACGCGTCTGTAGTTGAAGAATTTCATCTTTGAATGTCGCCCATCCCCATATTTCGACCAGTGCCGAGATCGCCGCTGCCCGACAGCCGGTAATATGCACCCTTTACGGGGCACCGCTAGCAAAATTAAACCTGCGTCAAGCCCGGAACGGAATTGTCCTGTGGACATGCGCCGAACGCGCCCTGCCCGGATCGAACCCCATTTATTTCAACGGGCTAACGGAGTAGAACAAACCCGGTAATGGAGAATTGGGGCGGGCAAACGCCTGGACAAGAGGTCTCGTCGGCCATGGATCACTACGACATCGTCATCATCGGCGCCGGACTTGCCGGCTCGCTGGCCGCGATCGCGCTTGCCCGCCAGGGCCATCGCGTCGCACTGGTCGGTCCACGTCCGGCGATTGCGGACGGGCGCACCACGGCGTTGATGGATCAATCGATCGAATATCTGAAGCAGCTCGAACTCTGGAATGAGGTCGCGCCGCTGACGGCACCGCTGGTCGCGATCCACATCATCGATGATACGAAGCGGCTGCTGCGCGCGCCGCCCGTCAATTTCCGCGCAGCGGAAGTCGGCCTCGAGGCGTTCGGCTACAACATCCCCAATGCGCCCTTCCTCGATATCCTCGAGAGATACGAAGCCAGCCTGCCGACGCTGGAGCGCATCGCCGTGGCGGCCACGGTCTTCGATTTGGGCGATGTCGAAGCGCGCGTCGGCCTCGCGGACGGCCGTATGCTGACCGCGGACCTGATCGTCGGCGCCGATGGCCGGCGCTCGGCGGTCCGGCAAGCGGCGGATATCGACACGCTCACCTGGTCCTATCCGCAGGCGGCGGTCGTCTTGAATTTCGCGCACGAACTGCCGCACCAGGACGTGTCGACGGAATTCCATACGCCAAGCGGACCATTCACGCAGGTGCCGCTGCCCGGCAACCGCTCGAGCCTCGTCTGGGTCCAGAAACCGCGCGATGCGGAAGAAACCATGAAATTGCCGCTGGAGGTCCTGTCGCGCACCATCGAGGAGCGGCTGCAATCGATCCTTGGGAAGGTGACCGCCGAAGGTAAGCCGCAGTCCTTCCCGCTGTCCGGCATGACCGCCCGACGCTTCGGCAAGGGCCGCCTGATGCTTGTCGGCGAGGCTGCGCACGCCTTCCCGCCGATCGGGGCGCAGGGATTGAACCTCAGCCTTCGCGACGTGATGACGGTTGTCGAACTCGTCGGCCCGGCGACCGGCGGCCGCCTGCCGGCCGATGCCGGCGACCGTTTCGACCGCGAGCGCCGTATGGACATCCTGAGCAGGACGGCGAGCGTCGACCTCTTGAACCGGTCGCTGCTTTCGAGCTTCCTGCCCGTCCAGGCGATGCGCGCCGTCGGGCTCCAACTTCTTTCCTCCGCCGGACCGCTGCGGGGTCTTTTGATGCGCGAAGGCATTCATCCCGGCAGCGCGCTGCGATCGCTCAAGGAGGGCCTGCGGGAGACGTTCACCAGAAGGAGCGCCTGATTGGGCTTCTCGCGCTAATCAGCCGATCAGGGAGAGAACCGGGAAGGCCTGCTGGAACCAGATTGCCACGGTGCTGACGAAGCCGAAAAGGAAGGCGAGCCCCGCGGCAACCAGCAACATGCCCATCAGCTTCTCGACCAGGCCGAGATGGCGCCGGAAGCGCGAAAGGAAGCGCATGAACGCCCCCGAAAAGCCCGCAGCCACCCAGAACGGAACCGCAAGGCCGAGCGAATAGATCGCAAGCAGCAGGGCACCATCGCCGACCGTGTCGCGCGCCGCGGCGACGCCGAGGATCGTACCGAGCACCGGTCCGATGCAGGGTGTCCAGCCGAAGGCGAAGGCAAGCCCCATGATATAGGCGCCCGACAGCGTCGCCGGCTTGCCGCCGCCGTGAAAACGCGCTTCGCGGGCAAGCAGGCCGATGCGGAAGAGACCCAGGAAATGCAGGCCCATGACGATGATGATGATGCCGCCGACGCGCGACAGCACGTCCATATGTTGGCGCAGCAACAGGCCGATCGACGAGGCCCCTGCCCCGAGTGCCACGAAAACGGTCGCGAAGCCGAGCGTGAAAAGGAGCGCCGCGGGCATCACGGCCCTGCGCGTGTTCCCGATCGCCGCCGCATCGCCGCCACGGAACTGGTCGACGGATACGCCCGCCATATAGCAGAGATAGGGAGGAACGAGCGGCAGAACGCAGGGCGAGAGAAAGGACAGTGCGCCCGCGAGAATCGCGGTCCATATGGATATATCGGCAATCGACAAGGTTCAGATACTCCGGCACTCGGGCTCGCCACCCTCTTATCTTCATATATAGCGCGAAACCAATCACCTTTTGGCGACCATATTGCCGCACGCGGAGGTCCCGCTGCGCGAAAAGCGGGCCTGGAGTCGCTCCCCCGCGCCGGCCGGCGCTCATGGGCCCGCAAACGCCCATTTTACTCAGAAATGCATGCCCGAAATCCTGCTTTCCTGTCATTTTTGGGTTGACCGGCACGAAAGGCGCGTGCATATGTCCGCCCACTTCCGCCGAGCGTTTGGCTCGGGCGACGGGAGCGCGTAGCTCAGCCGGTAGAGCAACTGACTTTTAATCAGTAGGTCCAGGGTTCGAATCCCTGCGCGCTCACCACCTGCTCATCAATGAAATCAATAGTTTGCGCGCATTTTCTAGCCTTACAATGCGCGCTGGTTTTACGATATTTGCAACACATTTCCGGCTTTTACGGCTGGTTCCCACACAATTGTTCGCCCTCAAGCGTAGCGACATCGGATTCGGGCCGTCAAGAACTTCGGCGGCGGGCCTTGCGCACGTGGCGTCACCGGCTGGACCCACTGGCACATCCATGCGCCGCGTGCCAATCATGTGGGGCGACCAGATCATCCGCGATGATTATTGAGCTGCAATAGCGGCCAGCTCAACCACTTAAGGGAGGCGGCCGCATGATCCTCACCAGAGGACGAGGGCGCCAAGCAAATAAGTATTACTTAGTTTATTTCTTGCTTAATTAGACTTTAGTATCATAGGCTGTCCTCCTTCGCTTTGGGAGGAGCAAGATGGTTGAACGCGTCGATGCCGAAAAGCTCTCCGAGCACACCATCACTAACGTGTGGAATGTACATGAGTTTTGCCAGCGGCATCGCTTGTGCGAAGAAGAGGAACGGCACTTAACTCTCCTCTTCGGCGCGTTCGCCTCGTCCCGCGAGCTACTGCACAATGCCAAACGCGCTCCGAGGTGGCGGTATTAGAGCGCGTTTCGATCTGACTGGATCAGATCGGCGCTCTAACGCTTTCTTTCTGACGCATGATCTTATCGATCCTCGTTTCACTCCGGTCGGATCATGCTCTAGCGGATGACATTCTGGCCCGATACACCGTCGCTCGGCTGATGAGGGCGACGGGCCTTTGGGGCATCATCCGCGGCAAGCCGATCCGCACAACGGTCTCGGACAAGACAGCTCCCAGCCCGCTCGACCGCGTGAACCGCCAGTTCAAGACTCCCGCACCGGAAAGGCCCTGGGTGAGCGATTTCACCTATGGCGCCACCTGGCAGGGTTCGCCTCCGGGGAGATCTGCCCGGCCACCATCGGCCCCATTCAGACGCCCTTGGAACCTCTCGCGGCGCCGCCCGTTCATATGCCAGGAAAGGAGGCAACATGAACCAGATCATTTATCTCGTGGGCCTGATCGTGATCGTGATCGCTATCTTGTCGTTCTTCGGGCTCAGCTGAGTTCGCCTGCGGTCACGACCATAGCGTTTCGAAAATTTTCGACGGTCTTCGCAAGGGCGGTGCGAGCGGCGTGCCGCCGCGAGGATGCTGCGCCGATGGAGGAGTCTGCAACAGGCCGCCCGATAATCGCACCATGGAATTGCAAGCGCTGCATATCTGTCGCATTCACAAGTCTTTCAGTCATTAACGAACTGTTACCTAGAAAATACCCGTCGCTCGCGAAAACAAAATCAAGGAACAAATGAAATCCCCCAGAGTTTTACTCGCGTGCATAGCAAGGGAGTACGACAGATGAAAGCCAAGATCTTTGTAGCTTCTGTGATCGCGGCCGGTGTCTTTGCCGCGCCCGCACTTGCAGGGGATAATGATGCTGCCGTGACGGGCGCCGCGGGCGGAGCCGCCACCGGCGCAATCATCGGCGGCCCGGTCGGGGCAGCCATCGGTGGCGCAGTTGGTCTGGCTGCCGGTGCGGTTCTTTCTCCGCCACCGAAACCGGTCGTTGCCTATGTCGAGCAGCAGCCGATTCCGGCCGAGACCGTCACGATCGAGCAGCCGATCGTGGTCGGCAAACCGCTACCGCGGACGGTCATGTTGACGCCGGTTCCTGAAAACCCCGCCTACGCCTATGCGGTGGTCAATCAGCAGCGCGTGATCGTCGACCCGAAGACCTACACGGTCGTCCAGGTCATACAGTAACACGTGAGAACGAGGGCCCTTCGCGCATTGCGAGGGGCCTTTGCGCTTCGAGTGTGGCCTATACACATCGGCGTTCGATAAAATGCCATCGATCGCACATCTCTCTTCCGTCCGAGCGATAATCATCCTTATTTTGGGAACCAGCGAAACCGCCTGCCCGTTTCCTGGTGGTCGCCGCCCCGGAGGAGTGCCCCAATGTTCGCCGCCCTGCTGATCGCCGCGCTCGTGGCGCCTTCGGATATCGTTCCGACAACGGCAACGCTGGAGGAACTGCAGTCGGATTTTGAAACTGCGGTTGCCTGCCGTCAGATCGACGGCCGCAAGGTGTGGAAGGGGGAACTGGCCTATTACATCCAGTCCTTTGTCTACGAGGGCGAGGCGGCGGCGTCGGAGGACATGGCGGACGCGGTGCTTCCCGAGGACAATACCGAGGAAACCGTCAGGGAGTTTGAAGAGGCTTGCGCCATTGCCGGTTCTGCCGGGTCGCACGCGCAAAAGTGAGTGCGACGCCAGCCGCACCGCTTTCCCGCCGCGCGTCCTTCTGACGCGCAAAGGTTGTTTTGCTTTAAAGTTCCTATCTGCCAATCGGGCTTTTTGACAATCGGTTACGATTTTCGGGCCGATGCGTCAGACTTGCCCCGCGGTTCGCATTTCGCATCCTGAGCGGGCTCTCGCCATATTCGCGCCGGTAGGCCCGCGAGAATGCGGAAAGGCTATCGAAGCCGCAGCGCAGTGCAATATCGCGCATTGGAATGCCGGAATCCCGCACCAGGCGGTGGGCGACCTGCAATCTCAGCCGCAGATAATAGGCGCCGGGGCTGGTTGAAAGGCCTCGCGCGAAGACCTGTTCGAGCTTGCGTTGCGAAATGGCGAGCCGGCGCGCCAGCGCGGCAACCGTCATCGGCCGCTCAAGCGTGCGTTCCATCAGCCGGATGGCGCCCGCCAGTTCGGGGTCGCGCTCCTCGATCCGCCCGAGAGAGACAAAAGGCTGGACGTCGGTCGGGCTGTGCATCTGGTCGTAGACGAAGATGCTGGCGACATCGAGCGCCAGCGCCGGTCCCAGCCTTTCGGTGATCAGGCGCAGCATCATGTCGAAGGTGGGCGACGCGCCACCCGAGGTCCAGTATTTGCCGTCGGTGACGAAGCGGTCGCCGATCACCGTCAGCGCCGGAAAGGCCTGGCCGAAATCCTCGAGTTCCTCCCAATGCGCCGTCGCCTTGCGGCCGTTGAGCAGGCCGGACCGGCCGAGCAACCAGCAGCCGGATTCGATGCCGGCGACCAACTCGAATTGGCGGGCGCACTCCTGCAATGTCACAAAAAATCGCTTTCCGGCGTACCTTTCGAGGTTGAAGCCGGCGATGACCAGGAGAACGTCCCCCGCGAGCGGCAGCGAGAACCGGCCATCGACGGCAATCGGAATGCCGCAGGTGAGCATGACCGCCTGGCCGTCGCCGGACAAGAGCCGCCAGTTGAAGACCTGGCGGCCGGCCACGCGATTGGCGGCGCGCATGGGATCCAGGACGGAAGCAAGCGACATGATCGAGGATTCGGGCAGAATGACTACCGCGACCTCTATCGGAGACCCTCTTTCCGCATTTGCTGCCATGCGCATAACGTCAAATTCCCTGCGTCATATGTCAACTTTAAAAGCACTCTTCGGGCATTATGGGCGGGCAATCGATCTCCTCCGCGGGCCATCTTGACCCGCCGAGAGACGTTCCCCTCTCCGCACATCTGCCGGGACGGGCCGGCCCATTCGCCGGCCCGATTTTTTTGATTGCTGCAAAGACAAGTGATTCGCCCGGGTGGCGATTTTTGGCAGACTCGCCGCTCTACAGTTGTTATTCTGCGGGGCCGGACGACAGGAGACATCTGTGATGATCAGAAATGTGCTTGTTGCCATCTTTGGCGCCTCTGTTGCTGCGGGCACGTCTCATGCGGCGGATATCATAGCAGCGCCAGAGCCTGCTCCGGTCATCGAGACCGTGCCCACTTTCGTCTGGACGGGCGGCTATGTGGGCCTTCAGGGCGGCGGCGGATGGCTTGACGGCGATCTCAGCGCTCCCGGTGACAGCGCGTCGGAAGATTTCAATGGCGGCATTTTCGGTGCCTTTGCCGGCTACAACCACCAGATGGGCGATTGGGTCGTCGGCGTCGAGGGAGACGTCAGCTACAATTGGAACGACGAGAGCCTTACCGTTTTCGGCACGGGCGCAGAGGCCGGCACCGATGTGGCCGGCTCGGTGCGCGGGCGGGTCGGCTATACGGTCAACGACAGGGCTCTGCTCTATGCGACCGGCGGCTGGGCCGTGACGCGCGGCTTCGTCGATGTCGATGGAGCGCCAAAGGAGAAGGAGACCTTCAACGGCTGGACGATCGGTGGCGGCATCGATTACGCCTTTACCGACAGCATGTTCGGCCGCGCCGAGTACCGCTACAACGACTATGGCGCAAAGGATGTCGGCGGCGTCGACGTTGACCTCGACCAGCACCAGTTCACGGTCGGCGTCGGTGTGAGGTTCTGATCGCGACCGGCGCTTGCGTTCCCGGCCAATGCCCGCGCCCTTCCCTGCAAACAATCGCCGTCCTATAGCGCGAGCAATGTCGGCGCGCCGAGGTTGCTGAGGCCTTTCGATTGCGCCATGTTCTAATCCTTGGATCGGCCTAGCCGTGCGTCCTTCGGGACGCCGGAAGTCTGGCTCGACCGGAAAGGGGATGGAGGATGGGCAAGTTTCTCGAATTCCTGGGCGGCGCCATCACGATCGGCACGTTCCTGCTCGTGGCAATGACGCTGGTCCCCTCGCCCGACATCGGTAACCTCATCCCGATCCTCCCCTGGGCTTTTCCGGCAATCGCCGGCGGGCTGCTCCTGGTCGCCTTTGGCGCGATGCTCGACCACCTGGCGGCGATCCGCATTGCCTCCGAGCAGCAGGCGGAGATCTTCCGGCAATTGCTCGAGCGCCGGTCTCCGCCCCGAAAGGAATAGGAGGCCAGAAAGGCGTGAGAAAACGGCGTTCACCCTGATCGATGAAACATGCAGGTCCCCCTTTGCGTTCTGCCTTTCGAAGGAGAACGAGAATGGCAACGAAAAACGCCAATGCCGGGCCCGAGCAGGAAAAGCCAAAGGACGTCCACCCGCCGGCCGGGCGCAGGAAGGATGCCGACAAGAAGTCGATCGCGCCTCCGGTCGTGCAGCCTCCTCACGCCAGGGACAGCAGCGAAAAGCCTGAGGTCAATCCGGTCACCGGCACGCCCCTGTGAGCCGCTTCAGATCGCCGGCACCCACTTCCAGAAAACGCCTTCCTTGCGCTCGGGGTAGTGTCTGAATTCGCACTCGAATTGACGCCCATAGGACGTGGCTTCGGCCAAGGCCGCTTGCGATGGCGGGTCCATCCCGGCGCCCGGCGCAAACCAATCCTCCAGGAGGTCGTCGGGCACGTAGGTGCCTATCCTCAAGGGCAGAGTCGTCAAGACAAAGTCCATATCTTTCGGCGGTGGCATGAGATTCTCCCGACGGCAGGCTAACGACGTCGCGGCTGCAAAGTTCCGACGATCGCGCCACATTGATCGGGATAGATGTAAAGCCGTCGAACCCGCTGATCGTCACCGAACTCATTTTCCGGACCATCGGTCGGGCCCTTGGACCTGCTACGGCAGCTGAGCGCAGATGAAAAACCATCCGTTTTGTGATAGTTTTGTGACGTTTTACATTTGATCGCCAGTCCTTATGAACGCCCGGTTCGCAAAGTTCTCCCCCATGGGGATATTCATTTCCTCTTGTATAGTTTCAGCCTTGCTTCTCGGTGCGAGCATTGCCCAGGACCTGGTTCTATACACGGGAAGGAAAGCGACGGCCGCCGACAGGATATGGCTGCTCGACGTGGATTCCGAGGACAGCGCGTTCACCTGGCTTTCCGTGGTTGCGACCTATTCCGCGGCTTGGCTACTCCTCCGGGCGGGCAATCAGGCGGCGGCGCGCGGCAGCGCGTTCAGATGGCACTGGTATTTCCTCGCCGCCCTCTTTCTGCTGGTATCATTCGATGAATTCGCGGGCATTCACGAGAAGATTTCCGCCGCTCTGGCTTCGCGGATCGACAACACCGGCCTCCTGTATTTCGCCTGGGCCGCGCCGTTCGGCGTCATCAGCCTGGTTGGCCTCGCCGCCTTCATTCCGTTCGTCCGATCGTTTCCGCCCCGGCTTGCCATCCTCTTGCTGCTTTCCGCCGCAGCCTATCTGGGCGGCGCCGTCGGGTTCGAGATGATCGGCGGCAGTGTTGCGGAGGTCCAGGGCATAGAATCGATCCGCTATCGGGTACTGACGAATGCGGAGGAGGGCCTCGAAATCGCCGGGGTGCTGATCTTCATCTATGTTCTGCTCTCGCACCTACGCCGGACGCACGGCGTGCCGTAGCACCGCGAGCCATCGGAGGCGGCGGCTGGCGCTGTGGCGGCGGCACCGCCTTGGACGGCAGGTAAGTCCTTGAAAAATTTGGCGACCCCTGCAGGACTCGAACCTGCGACAACCTGCTTAGAAGGCAGGTGCTCTATCCAGCTGAGCTAAGGGGCCGTCGGGCAAGCGCCCGCCGGATTGGCCGCAGGCCTCAATGGGTCCAGGGCTGCATCCGGTTGAAACGGAAGTTGTCCGAATAGGACACATTCTTGCGCGTCGAGTCCTTCGGCGCGATCACGCGGTATTCGATGCCGTTGCGCTCGGCATAGGCGATGGCCTGCTCAGCGGTTTCGAAGGTCAGGCGCAATTGCTGCCGGGTATCGCGGGAGCTCGTATAGCCCATGATAGGATCGATCGTGCGCGGAACTTCCTGATCGAACTCCAGCACCCACAGATTCGTCTTGGCCTTGCCGGACTGCATGGCTGTCTTTGCGGGACGATAGATCTTCGCGGACATGTTTTCGAACGGCTCCCGTTTTTCCACCCCGACGCCTCCGCATCCGCCCCGATGCGTGAAGTCGCTTGAATGACTTGGATACGGCATGGTGTCATTTCGGGATCAGCATCCACCCCGCGACAACCACGCCCCCCGAGGCGGATTTCGCCTCGGTCTGCGTCACTCCCTTAGCGCAGAATGAATTAAAACGAAATGACTTCCGATAGGGAAATGCAGCTTTTTCGAGCCGGTGCCATTCATCCCGTCACTGCGCGCTACTGCGCAAAGACCGACTCAAAATCCTTGAAGCCCTTCACCTCGATCGGATTGCCGCTCGGATCGAAGAAGAACATCGTCCTCTGTTCGCCGGGAAGCCCTTCGAAGCGGATGACCGGGGGAATGTCGAACCTGACGCCGGCGGCCTCGAGACGCTCGGCCAGCGCCATCCAGGCATCGAGCGGCAGCACGACGCCGAGATGCGGCATCATGACCATATGATCGCCGACCTTACCGGTGCGTGTAACCTCAAAGGGCTTGCCGAGATGAAGGGAAATCTGGTGGCCGAAAAAGTCGAAATCGACCCAACTATCCGTGCTGCGCCCCTCCTTGCAGCCGAGAACCCCGCCATAGAAGCGTCGGGCGGCCTCAAGATCGGTCACGTGGTAAGCGAGATGAAACAGCGAACGCATCAAGATATTCCTCTCCTGCAACGGGCCCTTTGGCGGGAATTCAGGTCCTGGCACTAGTCCTGCACGTATCCATGCCTGGCGAAAAACCGATTGAGCTCGCGTTGCTGCGGAGCCTCGCCCGTGAAAATCTCGACATAGTCGGGAATGCGCCGCATGCGTACAGCCACCTCCTCCTTGGTCTGCATGGAGATGTAGCCGATCTGGACCAGATAGATTGTCCGGGCGCGCACATCGGCGGAACTCTCCTTGTAGCCGAACCTGACGAACATGCGGCTCAATGCAGCGATGCGGGCCTGATCCGCCTTCTGAACTTCGGCCAGGATATCGGAAGACTGCAGCGCCCAGCTGCGCACCGCGAACTCGAACTGCGAGTCGAACAAGGACTTGTCGAGCCAGCAATCGAATACGTTTAGCATCGCCTCGACGACAGACTCGGCATAGGCCTCCGATTGTTTGATCAAGCTTCCGGTGTTCTTGTCCCGCCATCTTGCGACGAGGGCCGCCAGCAATTCTTCCCGGTCCTTGAAGAACCAGTAGAAGCTGGTCCGCGACAAGTTCAACTTCCTGGCGAGCGGGAGAATTTTCACCGAATCCACGCCGGATTCGAGCAGTGACTCGTAGGCCGCCTCGAGCCATCCCTCCGGGGACCCCCGCCAGCCGCTGTCGTTTGAAGCTTGCTCCATGAACGATCACCTAACAATGCATGAGCGGAAAGACAAGAAAATGTACATTTGCGTCAATCAGAATGACTTTCCTCGGGTCGTGGAGTGACCCCCATGTACATTTCTGCGTCCGTCCTACGCCTGATTTCCTAGACTGAAGGCCACACTGTGTCGAACCTCTGCTGCAGCCCAACAAGCTCAAGCATTTGACCCTGCGCAATCGCCTTCTGTGCTATTCCGACATTGCCGGCAACAATGCCCAGAAGGCAAATAGCGGCGTGTCGAGCGAGCGCATGGCGTGTTTGATCCCCGGGGGATTGTAGAAGGAACCGCCGATGCCCGGCGAGAACCAGGCCGCCTCCCCCTGCCGGAATTCTCCGTCCGAGAGGACGAGGTAGTTCTCCTCGGGTGCGTGATCATGGTCCGGATAGCGGACATTCGGCGCCATCACTGTGACGCCGAACCATAGGTCCCGCCGGTCCTCGAGGCCGCCGGGTCCAACGATCATCGCATTGGCATGGCCGTCGGCGAAATTGTCGCTGGCCGAATTATCGTTCGTGCGGCGCCGCCATTCGAGCAGCGGTTCGATCGCCTTGAACCGGTCGACCAGGCGATGCAGCGAGTCATGCTCCGTCTCGACGGCGAGCGCGGTTTCGAGGTGGGAACACACCGGCAGGCGGTTCCCGGGGGCTTGCCTTTCCACGCCCGGCACCTCGAGTGCATCGTAGATCTGCCGGACCGAGCGGCGAGATTGCGGAACCTGTGCGAACTGGTCGAACGCCACGAAAGCGGCATCGACGAACGCTTGAAGGGCTTCACTTCGACGTATCATGGAGCGTCCTTGTCGTGATGCGGCAGGCTCATATCAGCCGGTCAAACGTCCTTCAGGAGGCGAAGCGCATCGTAGATCGCGGCATGCGTGTTGCGCGCGGCAACTGCATCGCCGATGCGGAAGAGCTGGAATTTACCGTCCGGATTGCGGACGACCGATTGCGGCTCGCCGGCGATCAGTTGATCGTGCGATATCTCTCCCAGATTGTTCGAGATGGGCTTCAGCTCGAAATACAACTCATCGAGCGGAATGGTGCCATGGTTGACGACCACCTGGTCCAACGTCCGCTGTTTGGAGACGCCGCCGTAATCGCTGCCCACATAAGCGATAAGCTGATTGCCACTCTTCTCGACCGATTCCAAACGGTAGGTGACGGTAAAGGTCACGTCGAGCTTCTGAAGCGAGCGCATGTAAGGAACGAGGTTCATCGCCATGACCTCCGGCGCGAAAGCGCGGTCGGGGGTCATGATCTCGACCTTGGCGCCGGCATTGGCGAGAAATTCCGCGGCCTGGAGACCGGCATGGTCGCCGGCGTCATCGAAGATCAGGACGTTGTTGCCCGGCTTGACGTCACCGGAGATGATGTCCCAGGCGGAGACGACCAGCTCGTTGCCCTCAGACAGGATCTCCGTATGCGGTAGCCCGCCCGTCGCGATGATGACGACGTCCGGCTTTTCCGACTCAATGGTGTCCGCTTCCGCCCAGGTGTTGAAATGGAAGGTGACGCCCAGTTTCTCGCACTGGCTCATGCGCCAGTCGATGATGCTGATCATCTCTCTGCGGCGTTCACTCTGCGCCGTAAGACGGATCTGCCCGCCCGGATCGTTCGCCGCCTCGAACACTACGACGTCATGGCCGCGCTCGCCTGCCACGCGCGCGGCTTCCAGACCGGCCGGGCCGGCGCCGACGATCACGACCTTCTTGCGGCGGTCGGCCTTTGCGATCGTGTGCGGCATCGTGAGCTCGCGCCCGGTCGCCGCGTTGTGGATGCAATAGGCCGCCCCGCCTTGATAGATGCGGTCGAGACAGTAGTTCGCGCCGACGCAGGGGCGAATGTCGTCCTCACGCTTCTCGATGATCTTCCGGACGATGTGCGGGTCGGTCATATGCGCGCGGGTCATCCCCACCATATCGACCTTGCCGGACGCGATCGCGTGGCGCGCCGTCGCCACATCCGGTATCTTTGCTGCGTGGAAGGTCGGGAAGTTCGTGGCGGCGCGAATTTCGCCGGCGAAATCGAGATGCGGCGAATTTGCCATGCCCTGGATGGGGATCACGTCGGTGAGGCCGGCATCGGTGTCGATATGCCCGCGAATAACGTTCAGGTAGTCGATAAGCCCGCTCTCCTTGAGACGCTTCGAAATCTCGAAACCTTCTTCCTTGCCCGTTCCGCCGGGAAGACATTCATCGGCCGTGTATCGCACGCCCAAGATGAAGTCGCCTCCAACGCGCATTCGGATCGCCTTCAGGACATCGAAACAGAAGCGCATGCGGTTGTCGAGCGAGCCGCCATAGGGACCGTCGAGCTCGTTCGTCAGCGGCGACGCGAACTGGTCGATGAGGTGACCGTAGGCCTCGAGCTCGACGCCATCCATGCCGCCCGCCTTCATGCGCTCGGCCGCATCGGCGAAATCCTTGAGGATCCTTTCGATGTCCCAGTCTTCGATCTTCTTGGGGAAGGCGCGATGCGACGCTTCGCGGTGATGCGAGGGGGCGACAACCGGCAGCCACTCACCCTTGTCCCACCGTGTGCGCCGGCCGAGGTGGGTGAGCTGGATCATGATTGCCGCACCCTCCTCGTGCACCGCGTCGGTCATCTCCCTGATCCACGGCACGATCTCGTCCTTGTAGGCGAGCAGGTTGTTGAACACCGGCGGGCTATCCTTCGAGACGGCCGCCGAACCGGCGGTCATGGTCATCGCCACGCCCCCCTTCGCACGCTCCACGGTGTAGGCGCGATACCGCTCCTTCGGCATTCCGTCTTCCGGATAGGCCGGCTCGTGCGCGGTCACGATAATGCGGTTGCGCAGCGTCAGGTGCTTGAGCTGATAGGGCTGAAGGAGGGGGTCGTGCGACATCTGCCGGGCTCCGATTTAGAAACTTCGGTGCAAACGCTACGCGTGAATGTACATATGTGTCAATAAGGAAAGCAATGACGTCCGGTACGTGGACATATATGTACATTTTTGTTGCACAGCCCTTCCCGTTTTGTTAGGAGACGATCATGGGGCAGACCTTGAACGACACGGGCTGGCGCGGTTCGCAGGAGGGAGAGCAGAAACGCTTCTTTTCACAGCAGGATTACCAGCTTGAGTAAGAGGACGCGGACGGTGAGCGGCTCACTGAGGATAGGGATCATCGGCGGAGGCGGCTGGCTTGGCGGAGCCATTGCCGCTTCGATCCTCGATGCTGGCTTGGTGCAGCCGCATGATCTTTCCCTCTCTTACCGCACGGAGCCACCGAACCGCTTCAAAGCTTCCTTCTGGACCACCGAGAATCAGCGCCTCGCCGATCGCTCGGACGTTATCATCCTCTCTGTCCGACCTGGCGATTGGCCGCCACTCGCGGTCGATGCCAATGGCAAGCTTGTGATATCTGTCATGGCCGGTGTTCGTTTGAGCCAGTTGGCCGAACACCACAATACGGACCGGGTCGTGCGCAGCTTGCCTAACGCTGCTGCAGAAGTTGGCAAGTCGTACACGCCTTGGGTTGCCACGGCAGCTGTCGACGACCGCGATCGGTTCATCGTCCGCAGCATCTTCGACGCCTGTGGCACAGCAGATGAAGTCGCCGGCGAAAGCGACATCGACTATTTGACCGGTCTTTCGGGGTCCGGTCCGGCTTTCCCCGCGCTCCTGGCAGCGGCGATGATAAAGGATGCCGTCGCCTACGGCATCTCTCCCGCTGTGGCCGAGCGCGCAGTCACTTCCGTTCTGATTGGAGCCGGACGCCTGTTCGAACGGCGGGACGAGTGTCCCGCGCACGTGGTCGAAACATTTCTCGACTATCGCGGCACCACTGCGGCGGCGATCGAGGCAATGCGCGCCGCCGGCTTCGACGCCACGGTCGGCGCAGGGCTTGCCGCCGCTCTCAAGAAATCGGTGAGTATGGGAGAGCGCTCCTGACCTCCGTCGGAGCGGGTATACGCGGCACCCAGCTCCTTCACGAAAGGCCGCGAAAAGAAAAGGGAACATTGCTATGAAGAAGCTGCTTGCGTCCACATGCCTGATGTTCGGGCTCTTCGGGGGAGCATCGCTGTCGAATGCCGCGGAGTGCGGGAGCGTCACTATCGCCAGCATGAACTGGCAGAGCGCCGAGGTCCTCTCGAATCTCGACAAGTTCATCCTCAACGAGGGTTATGGTTGCAGTGCCGAAATCACCATCGGCGACACCGTACCGACGATCACCTCCATGGCGGAAAAGGGCCAGCCGGACATCGCACCTGAAGCCTGGATCGACCTGCTCCCGGACGTCGTGAAAAAGGGAACGGAAGAAGGCCGGATCGTTCAGGTCGGATCTCCGCTGCCCGACGGCGGCGTACAGGGTTGGTGGATCCCGAAGTATCTCGCCGACGCGCATCCTGAGATCAAGACGATTCCGGACATGCTGAAGCATCCGGAACTCTTCCCGGATCCGGAAGATCCCGCACGGGGCGCCATCTTCAACGGTCCGCAGGGCTGGGGCGGTACCGTGGTGACCTCGCAGCTATACAGGGCGTTCGACGCCGAGAAGGCGGGCTTCGCGCTGGTCGATACGGGCTCTGCCGCCGGCCTCGACGGCTCCATCGCCAAGGCTTACGAGCGCAAGCAAGGATGGGTGGGCTACTACTGGGCGCCGACGGCGCTGCTCGGCAAATATCCGATGGTCAAACTCGATGCCGGCGTGCCCTACGATGCGGCCGAATGGAAGCGCTGCAACACCGTGGCCGATTGCCCCGATCCGAAGCCCAACGCGTGGCCGATAGACACGGTCGTGACCCTCGTCGCCAAGTCATTCTCCGAAGAGGTCGGCCCCGAAGTCATGGACTATCTGGAGAAGCGTTCCTGGAGCAATGACACGGTGAACAAACTGATGGCGTGGATGACGGACAACCAAGCGACCGGCGAAGAAGGTGCGAAGCACTTCCTCGAGGAGAACGAAGACATCTGGACGAAGTGGGTTTCTCCGGAGGCCGCCGAGAAGATCAAGGCGGCGCTCTAGACTTGGCCCATGGGGCGCGCCAATGCGCGTCCCATCCACAGCCAAAGAACACATTGTGCCGGCCCGGCACAATGTGGCTCCGCGCCAGGCCCCCAATCTACGAAGGCAGGAAGATCGCACTGGAGTTGTGATGGCAGAGGAGAAGGCAAGACTATCCATCGCGGAAATCCGGGACATCGCCACGGATGCCTGTCTGGCATGCGGAGCGAGTGCAGCGGCAGCAAAGTCGCTTGTCGAGGCGACCTTGTCCGCTGCGCTTCTCGGTCGGCCCGAGGTCGGATTTCCTCATTTCATCGATTACCTGCACAGCTTGCTCGAGGGGCGCATCGATGGAAAGGCACAACCACGCATACAGAATCCGCTGCCCGCTTTCATCCACTCCGACGCAAAGGGTGGAATAGCCCAGCTCGGGTTCGATCTAGCCTTCGAGGATCTGGTCAAGCGGGGCCGAACATTCGGCGTGGCGATCTTTTCGCAGAGGAACAGCTACACCGCCGGCGAACTGGGCTACTATGTTCGACGGCTTGCAGGTCATGGCCTGGTGTCGATGGCCGTTGCGAACGCGCACGCATTGATGGCCGCCGCGGTCGGCGGAAAGCCGGTCTTCGGTACAAATCCACTCGCTTTCGGAGCGCCTTTGCCGGCGCCTCATGCTCCGCTGGTTATCGATCAGGCCGCCAGCGCCACGGCGTTCGTGAAGGTCGTTCGGGCAGCCGCAGAGAATGTCGCCATTCCCGAAGGGTGGGCAACCGACGAGGCGGGAGAACCGACGACCGACCCCACCAAAGCCATACTCGGGGCACTGCTGCCGTTTGGAGGTTACAAGGGCGCCAATATCGCGCTGCTTGTCGAAGTCCTGTCAGCCGGTCTTTCCGGAGCAGCCTGGTCCCTCGATGCGGGAAACTTTCGCTCCGGCAATGAGCCTCCGAATGTGGGCTTGACCGTCATAGCGATCGCCCCCGCCGCCGTCGATCCGTCGTTCGCTGTTCGCAGCGCTGATCATTTCCGCCGCCTGGAGGAACTCGGGGTGCACACTCCAGGCCGAAGGGCGCGCCGGGGGTCTCTCGACAATGCAGAAGTCATCGAGATCGACGCCCGTCTCCTCGACGACATAATGACTTTCATGCCGTCTTAAGGGGAGCGGAGCGCACTGACGGCCGCCAACACCAACATCCAGACTAGGCGCTCCTGACCAGCCAGTCCGCGAACAATCGGGCCTTCGAAGTGGCCCTGGGATGGATCTTCAGATGGAAGGGCACAGGCGAGGGAACGCTGTCGACGACCAGTCGGACAAGTCGTCCGTCCTGCATCAGACTTCCAACCAGCCCGTCCCACCCCAGCACCGCCCCGACATCGTCCTGAGCCGCTTGAAGGGCGATCATATAGTTGTTGACGTAGAAACTGCGCCCCTTCGGAAGGGGGCGCCCGAGCGCCAGAAACCAGTCTGCCCAGGTGGTCCAGCCGGCTTCCTCGTTGCTCATATGAATCAGGGGCGCCTTGAGCAGATCCTCGACGCCATGGATGCCATGCTCGGTAGCGAAGGCCGGCGTGCCGAGGGCGACGATGCGATCCTGAAAAAGCGTGCGGTACTCGATGCCATTCTCCTGCGGATCGCCGTAATGGACGCTGAGATCGCAGCGTCCGGTCATTCCGGGGATGTCGCTGACGATCTGCGAGACGGTGATGGCGGGATGGATTTTCCAGAAGGCCGATATCTTCGGCGTAAGCCACAGCGCACTGACCGCCGTGGTCGTCCGGATCGTCACGTCAACCTTCTCCTGGTGATCGCGGATCTGCGTGACAGCCTCCGAAATCGTCTCGAATCCACGCTGTATCGCCAAAAACAGAAAGGCGCCTTTCTCCGTGAGCTCGACACCACGGCTGCGCCGCAGAAATAGGCTGCATCCGAGGTCCGCCTCGAGCGCCTTGATCTGGTGACTGACGGCCGCCGGCGTCACATTCATTTCCTGAGCGGCTTTCTTGAAGCCCGCATTGCGCGCGGCCGCCTCGAAGCAGATGAGCGCGGTCATCGAGGAGAGATCATAGGGCCTGGGCATAGGGAGCCTCCTCGAAGGCACGTCGTCGGAACAGCGGGCGCGGCATTTGCAAAAGGTTAGTTAAACTAAACCATCATGAAAAAAAGTGCTATTGTCAAAAGGGCTTGCTGACAAGAAGACTTCATCTCAGTTGAAAGCTGCCGAGCATTGGACTCTTCCTATGACAGTGCCCTCACCTTCCATGAATGACCTAACTCGATCTCGGCATGGCTCGCCCTCTCCGGCGTTACCGCCAAATGCAACGAGAAATCTGCGGCACCTGCAAGCTCCGCAAGACCGACGGCCAGATCCACATGGTGCACAATGGCGACATCACAGACGAGGATATCGAGGAGAACTATATCCTCGCCTGCTGCTTCAGCCGTTGGGCCGCGTAAGCGTAGAGATATAGTCGCAAAAGTGACGGGAGGTCGGCAATGGAACCAGCATCGACAGCAACGGGAGCAGCACCCCGGCGAACGCGCGGCGCGAGAGCACAGCGACGGGAAGCGGGCACCAATCTCGGCGTCCCTTACATCGTCCGCAACATACCGACCTACGATATCCTCGGCGAAGAAAGCCTCGTGCGGATCGAGAAGACCGCCGATCGCATCCTCGCCGAAGTCGGCATCGAGTTTCGCGACGATGCCGCAGCACTTGACCACTGGAGGCGAGCCGGTGCCAGGATCGACGGCATCCGCGTCACCTTCGAACCGGGCATGCTGAAGGAGATCGTATCGTCGGCGCCGCGGCAGTTCACGCAGCATGCGCGCAATCCCGCCCGCAGCGTCGAGATCGGCGGCCGCAACGTCGTCTTCGCCCCGGCCTATGGTTCTCCCTTCGCCATGGACATCGACAAAGGCCGACGCTACGGCACAATCGAAGACTTCCGCAACCTCGTCAAGCTCGCCCAGTCGAGCCCCTGGCTGCACCATTCCGGCGGGACGATCTGCGAGCCGGTCGACGT
This sequence comes from Ensifer sp. LCM 4579, assembly GCF_001854885.1. Taxonomy (GTDB): domain Bacteria; phylum Pseudomonadota; class Alphaproteobacteria; order Rhizobiales; family Rhizobiaceae; genus Sinorhizobium. The sequence continues at coordinate 30,071 of NZ_MDDV01000003.1, forward strand.
GCCGGTCAACAAGCGCCACCTCGACATGGTCTACAGCCACATCAAATATTCCGACCGCGCCTTCATGGGGTCGATCACGGCGGAGGAGCGGGCCGAGGATTCGATCGAGATGGCGCGCATCCTCTTCGGCCGCGACTTCGTCGACCGCAATTGCGTGATCCTCGGCAACGTCAACGTCAATTCGCCGCTCGTCTGGGACGGGACGATGACGAATTCGCTGCGCGCCTATGCGCGCGCCAATCAGGCGGCGGTCGTCGTGCCCTTCATTCTCGGCGGTGCGATGGGGCCCGTCACGAACGCCGGCGCCATTGCCCAGTCCTATGCCGAGACCCTGGCCGGCTGCGCGCTGACCCAACTCGAGCGCAAGGGCGCGCCCGTCATCTTCGGCAATTTCCTGTCGTCGATGTCGCTCCGCTCCGGCTCGCCAACCTTCGGCACTCCGGAGCCGGCGATCGGCAGCATGGTCGTCGGCCAGCTCGCGCGCCGGCTGGGCCTGCCGCTGCGCTGCGCCGGCAACTTCTCCAATTCCAAGCGTCCGGATGCGCAGGCGATGCAGGAAGGCGTCATGTCGATGCTGTCGGCCGTCCATTGCGGCGCCAATTTCATCCTGCATTCGGCCGGGTTCGTCGATGGGCTGCTGGCGATGTCTTACGAGAAGTTCGTCATGGACACCGACTTCTGCGGTGCGCTGCATTCCTATCTCGCCGGCGTCGTAGTCGACGACAATACGCTTGCGATGGATGCCTTCCTGCAGGTGGGGCCCGGCAGCCATTTTCTTGGCTGCGACCACACGATGCGCAACTATCAAACCGCCTTCTGGGACAGCGCCCTTTCCGACAACGAACCGTTCGAGAAATGGGTCGAACAGGGCGAGACGGACATGGCTGAGCGCGCCAACCGGTATTGGAAGAAGACGCTTGCCGAATACGAGGTGCCGCCTCTGGATGTGGCGATCGACGAGGCGCTCACCGACTTCGTTGCTCGCCGCAAGGCAGGCATGCCGGATGCCTGGTATTGACGGTTGATATCGGCCGTAAGCTCGAAAGGGCCGCGCGCAATAAGGCTCTGCGTCGTGACGCTGTAATGCAACGATTTTCGCTAGTTGACTGGTCGGAGTGGAGAGATTCGAACTCCCGACCCTCTGGTCCCAAACCAGATGCGCTACCAGACTGCGCTACACTCCGCACCATTGAGGCGGAGATACACGCTTCGTCCGGCGCCTGCAACATGAAATTTGTCCGGGACGGGACCGTCGGTGCCGTGCGGCTTGGCAAACGAACGGCGCCAACGCAAGGCGTCTCCTCGCTTCCCTATCGAAGCCGATTTCAGGCGGTATCTGCCTGCAGACGGCGGTTACGGTGCGCCGTCCGCAGGCATGATCCCCGCACCTGAAAGCCGGTCACCCGGCTTGATCCCGAGTCGCCTCACCGTGCCGGCATTGAGCTCGAGCACGAACTCCACCGGCTCCCGCGAATCGATGATAGACTCCGAAAGGGGTACCGCGTTCTCGTGGATATGCCGCACCGTGCCGTCGGCGGCGGCGAACAGCATGTCCAGCGGCAGGTATGTATTCTTCATCCACATCATCACGCGCCGCGTCTCGCCGAAATCGAACAGCATGCCGTGGTCCGGCGCCATCTGGCGACGGTACATCAAGCCCTGCGCGCGCTGGTCCGGATCGACGGCCAGCTCGACCGTGAAGCTGTGTGTCCGGCCTTGGCCGGTCATCAGTTTCAGTTGCCCCCTCTCAAAGGAGACATCCGCGGCAGCCGAGATTGCGAGCCATGAAAACAAAAAAAGCGCCGCCAAGGCGCTTCTTGCAAATGTCTTCAGGCGTGCCGGCATCAATGCGACCGGGTGTTGGGCGTCGGGCCGTCCGGGTGAATCTCCGCGGCCATCAGCCCCTTTTCGCCGTCGCCAAAGCGGCAGAGCACCACCTGGCCCGGACGCAGCTCCGTAAGGCCGAATCGCCGCAAGGTCTCCATGTGCACGAATATGTCCTCGGTCCCCTCGCCACGCGTCAGGAAGCCGAAGCCCTTCGTGCGATTGAACCACTTGACGAGGACCCGCTCCAGCCCGCTCGTCGGCGTTACCTGCACATGCGTGCGCACCGGCGGCAGCTGCGAGGGGTGTACGGCAGTCGATTGATCCATGGAAAGAACGCGGAAGGCCTGGTACCCGCGGTCCCGCTTCTGAACGAGAGCGACGACTCGCGCGCCTTCGAGGACCGTCTGGTAACCGTCGCGCCTGAGGCAGGTCACATGCAAGAGCACATCCTGCATGCCGTTGTCGGGGACAATGAAGCCGAAACCCTTCGCGACGTCGAACCACTTGATGACGCCGGTAATCTCGATCAGATCAAGAGCGTCACTGGCAAAATCGTCATTCTCGACGACGCCCTTTGAAGATGTTCTGTCCGCCATTCTCCCAGCCCTCGTTACGCGCGACTCTATAATACGGTTAACTGATTCTTATGGACCAGAATAACATCGTCCCGCCGCGCCTGCGCAAGTCCCTCAACATATTTTGGCCGGGACCATTTATGACGGCACAGCCTTGCCTCTGGCTTGCCGGCGCTTAAGTATACGCCATCTTCCGCAAAACAGGGACAATCCAATGCGATATCTGCACACGATGGTTCGCGTAAAAAGTCTGGACCAGGCTCTCCACTTCTATTGCACGCTGTTCGGCCTTCAGGAAATTCGCCGGATCGAAAACGAGAAAGGCCGCTTCACCCTCGTCTTCCTTGCCGCCCCCGGTGATCTCGAGCGCGCAAAAGGCGAGGCCTCCCCCTGCCTCGAGCTTACCTATAACTGGGACCCGGAGGACTATAGCGGGGGGCGCAATTTCGGTCACCTCGCCTATGAGGTTGATGACATCTACGCCTTTTGCAAGCAATTGATGAACAACGGCGTCACGATCAACCGCCCGCCGCGCGATGGACATATGGCCTTCGTCCGCTCGCCTGACGGCATCTCGATCGAGATCCTGCAGAAGGGCGACCATCTGCCGAGCGAGGAACCCTGGGCCTCGATGCCCAATACCGGAACCTGGTAAGCCTCGCGCAACCCAAGACGCACATTTTCAAGAATACGAGAGTGGCAAAGTACTGGTTGCCCAGCCGCATCGCCGGCTTTCATATGGGTTCCGACGGTGGAGAAGGTTAGTCCAGATTTACGAATCGGACGATCTCCTTCGACTTGCCGCGCCACATGTTGAAACGAGGCCAATGCCTGCGAATCGACCGGTGCGGCGAGTTCACTTTACTTGGCCTGACCATTTCCGCGGCGCTCTGTTTTTCGCCGCGGGGAATGGTTGTCTGTTCCGACCGTCGGTCGGAGCCGAAACTTGACGCATGCCGTGCTCGAAGGCGCAAAGGGATGCGAGTAGTGCGGGGTAATGACGTTGCAGCATACAGGCTCGATATGGCCGCTCCTTTCGATCGGACGCGCCACGGCACTGTCCTTATCGCTATTCGCGCTCACCGGCTGCGTCTCGGCGATTGCCGAAGGCGACGGTCTGGATCCGAAAGATCAGGCCACCGCGCAAGCCGCTCCCGCCGAAAACGAATCCGGCCCGCCAGATGGTAATATTGTCGCCCTTGGCGACGAAGGGTCCACGCCGCTGCAGGAGGACGTGCCGGCACAAGCCGGCCCCGATACGACTGCCCTGCAACAGGGATTGACGATGCAGAGCACCGCCTTGCGTGCCGCATCGTCGAGCATTTACGGACAATCGCCGGCGGCGGCCGTTCCGGGCGACCAGGATGCGCCGAGCTCCCGGCCGGCCATCAGTGCGACGACCAACAGTCTCTTCGGTTCGGGTCAGCCGGCAGCGCAGCCGGTGATCCTGCCGCAGCAGGGCGCGAGCAACGAACCGCCGGCAACGGCGCCGGTCGCCGCCGGGAGAGTTGCGGCTTTAGCGACAGCCGCGGAAGACGATCTGCCCGCCACGGTTCCGTTGCCGCTCAGTGCAGGAGCCGCGCGCGCCGGCGACGTCTCAGCGGCGCTGCAGCCGGTAGAGGTCGCCTCCGCCGACCCAGTTCTGCAGCCCGAGACGCTTTCCGCCCCGGTGACCGATTCCGGCGATACTGAACCGGAAGGGACCTCCAAGGCCTGGACCTTCGCAAGCCTCTTCGCACCCAAGCGCAAGGAGAAGCCACGTAACGGCGGCAGCCGCAACACGCAGGCTTCCGAGGAGAAGACGATCACGGCCAAGGATGTGCCGGAACCGCGGGTAGCCTCCCTCGCCTACGCTTCGTTGCCGGGCGTCAACATGAAGCCGCTCTTCAGCATGGAACATGCGGACCATGTGGTCGAGGACGACGAGCCGGTCGAAGTCGCCACTCTTTCCGGGCTTGCCCGGCTTGCACCAAGTGGGCTCGTCTTACAGACGGAGAAGGTGGAAACGGGCTGCTTCAAGCCCGAACTGCTGCAGCTCTTGAAGATGGTGGAGCAGCACTACGGCCAGAGGGTGATGGTGACGTCGGGGCTTCGTCCCATCAAGGTCAGCCGGAAACGCCAATCCTTGCATACGCGCTGCGAGGCGGCAGATATCCAGGTGAAAGGCATCAGCAAATGGGAACTGGCCGATTACCTGCGCAGCCTGCCCGGCCGCGGCGGCGTCGGCACCTATTGCCATACCGAATCCGTGCATATCGACATCGGCCCGCAAAGGGACTGGAACTGGCGATGCCGCCGCAGGGGCTAGCGCATCGATTCGGAATGTCTAGGCTTCATAGCAGCGTCCTTTGTGCGTCCTGGAGGACGCCCGGCGCTGTGAGCGAGGGGCTCCCGATCCGCTTGTCATTTTTCTGAAAGAAAATGAAGTTTTCCACTTGCGGGAATCCGAAGCCGTCTCTATAAGCCGCCTCGTCTTGCAGCACCGCACGTCTTTTCAGACACGCAAAGATCGCTGCGGCACATCACAGTAGGCGCCCATCGTCTAGCGGTCTAGGACGCCGCCCTTTCACGGCGGAAACACGGGTTCGAGTCCCGTTGGGCGTGCCACTCTTTCCTTTCAATACTTGCGGATACTTCAGAGTCGCATCCACGCACCAGCCTTTGCTAAGTGCCTGAAGCGATGCTCTTAATTTTCCGAAGAAAAATCAAAATAATCGCCTCTACTCACTTGCGGGAATCCGAACGCCCCTCTATAAGCCACCTCGACTTACGGCGCGCCTCTTTCAGATGCAGACCGCCGTAACGCTTAAATGCGCGCCCATCGTCTAGCGGTCTAGGACGCCGCCCTTTCACGGCGGAAACACGGGTTCGAGTCCCGTTGGGCGTGCCATTCCCTGCTTCCATATTCTCACTCTTTCCTTTATCGTGTCCGCTTCCGGCCGCCGTTATCGCGGTTTGGCCGGCTTGGTAGGCGCCCATCGTCTAGCGGTCAGGACGCCGCCCTCTCACGGCGGTAACACGGGTTCGAGTCCCGTTGGGCGTACCAGTAAAACACCTAATTGTAACCGCAACGCCGCCGAATACCCAACGAACAGAACACCCGCCGCGTTTCCGCAACGGGCTTGCCATCATCGCGCTCCCCGGTACATGCTCATCCACATGGTCGCCATGCGGATGCTTGAGATGACCGTCGTGCAGGTCGCAACCTGCGCTGTGAGAGCTTAAATCCCCTGGTTGTATTCAGTCGGCTCGCTGCGGATCTGGTTAACCTATTCGGACGGTAATCCTTGACTACAGGGTGCGCTGTGCAATTATTTGACCCCTCAGTTGTAGTGCGTAGGGGGACGGTAATGGGACTCTCGATGCAGCAGCAAATGTTCGTTGAAGAGCGAGCAGGTAAAGCACAGCCAATTTTCTCAGAGGCACATATTTTAGTAACACCCACTGTAGTACGAGTTGGAGACGTATCTTACCAAATCTACAATATCGGCAGCGTTCAAATATCGCGAAGATCTCTGCAACTCCCCATAAGTAGACCGCAAGCATTTGTATACGCGGCAGTCTTATTCGTGTCCGGGCCAGCGCTGATCCTTTTTGGACACATCATCTTTGGATTGATCGCGCTCACACTTGGATTGCTGTCTTTGTACGTCGCTATGTTCTACGTCACGCCGTATGGCGAGTTTACTGTCACACTGAAAACGTCGTCCGGTGATACTGAGACAATTACGACAGAGGACGCAGAATTCGCATTAAGGCTCAAGGGCGCTATTGAGGCGGCATTCGTACAGCGCCGGGAGGTTCTTGCGCCGCCGATCGATCCTTCTGGTCCGCATCTTTGGCGAGGCGCATGTACCTGTGCACGACGTGCTCGGACGAGCCGCTTTTCTCACGAATCCACGGCCCGAAATGCCCGCGCGGACGCTGCCGTTTAATGGCGATCAGGTAACTTTGCCGCAGTTGCTCAAGCGCCTGCTGGGTTCCGGGATCGTTCTGCGGCGTGCCAATTCGTCGGCAGACGCGGCTGCGTTCGGTCGCATTCAAGCCGCTTGCATTTTTCGATCCGTTATACAGAAAAAATCGTCCATGCCGACGTTTGGTCCCTTGCGGGAATCTAAGGGCGTCTCTATAAGCCACCTCGTCTTACGGCGCTACGTGTCTTTCAGATACGCAAATCCGCCGTAACGCATTGAGTGCGCGCCCATCGTCTAGCGGTCTAGGACGCCGCCCTTTCACGGCGGAAACACGGGTTCGAGTCCCGTTGGGCGTGCCATTTCCTTCCTCACAGAAAACTTCGGCAAAGCCTCGCAAAGCACGGATTCGGCAATTCTATGTCGGGTCAGTCGATCTTGGCCGCGTCTGTCACCCGAACCTGGACGCGCCGTGATCCCTGCCAGAGATCGGCGGAGACGGATCCGGCAATATGGATCATGGCACCCCTGTTGCCGAGCAGGAAGTCCCCAAGCGGCGCCCCCGCTGCCCGGAACGCGATTCCGTCGATCCGGCTTCCATCCTGACCCTCGAGCGTCACCTTCACGTGATTGGCGCCGACCTGCCTGCTGTCGCGCAGACGGTGCTGGGGAAAGGCGAACACGGGCTGCGGATGGCCGGAGCCATAGGGCCCCGCCTGATCCAGGAGATCGACGAGTTCGAGTGTCGCACCGGCGGCCGCCAGCGCACCGTCGACATTAAGCATCTGGACGGCGACCAGATCGCGAACAGTGCTCTCGGCGTGCTCCTCGAAGAACCGGCGAAGCTTGCCGAGTTTGCCGCGCTCGACGGTCAGCCCGGCCGCCATCGCATGGCCGCCGCCTTTCACGAGCAAGCCGTTCTCGACCGCGGCGCGCACGAGCCTGCCCATGTCGAAGCCACTGATGGAACGGCCGGAGCCGGTGCCCTTGCCGTTCGGTTCGAAGGCGATGGCAAAGGCCGGTCGGCGGAATTTTTCCTTGATGCGCGCCGCGATGAGCCCGACGATGCCGGGATGCCAGTTTTCCCGGGCGGTGACGATCACCGAGGCACCCTCGCCCGTTCCGTATTCGGCCAGCACTTCCGCCTCGGCTTCGGCGAGCATGGCCGCTTCCATGGCCTGACGCTCGCGGTTGAGCTCGTCGAGCTGGCCGGCGATGGTTTCAGCGGCCGAAGCATCGTCGAGGGTCAGGAGACGGCTGCCGAGCCCGGCGTCGCCGATGCGCCCGCCGGCATTGATGCGCGGCCCGATCAGGAAACCGAGATGATAGGGTGTCACCGGCCCGCCGATCGCCGCCTTGCGCAGCAGGGCCGCGAGTCCCGGATTACCCATGTGCCGCGCAGCGATCAGCCCCTTGACGACATAGGCGCGGTTCAGGCCCTTGAGCGGCACGACGTCGCAGACGGTCGCCAGCGCGACGAGGTCGAGCTGCGCCAGCAGGTCGAACGAAGCGGCCCCTGGGCCGCCCTTGAGGCGCAGTACGCGCAGCGTATTGACGAGCACCAGATAGACGACGCCGGCCGCCGAGAGATGCCCCTGCCCCGACAGGTCGTCCTCGCGATTCGGGTTGACCAGCGCATGGCACGGAGGAAGCGCAGTGCCGACCTGGTGATGATCGATGACGACGACGTCGACCCCGCGCTCGGCGGCTATTGCGAGCGACTCATGGCTGGTCGAGCCGCAATCGACCGTGACGATAAGATTGGCGCCATTGTCGATCAATTGCTCGATCGCCTGCGGGTTCGGACCATAACCTTCGAAGATGCGGTCCGGAATATAGATCTCGGCCATAACGTCGAAGTGGCGCAGGAAGCGCAGCATGAGTGCGGATGATGCCGCACCATCGACGTCGTAATCGCCGAAGATCGCCACCTTTTCGCCGCGTCGGATCGCATGTGCCAGCCGCTCCGCCGCCTTGCGGCAATCGGTCAGGGCGTCCGGATCCGGCATCAGCGCGCGGAGCGTCGGATCGAGAAAAGCCGCCGCATCGTCCAGGCTCACGCCGCGGCCGGCGAGCACCCGGGCGATGAGCTCGGAATGGCCATGGACCTGACTGATCGCCAAGGCCCGATTCTGCCCCGCCTGATCGAGACGCGAGACCCAACGCTGACCGCTGACCGATTGCTCGACGCCGAGAAACGCCCGTTGGATGGGATCCGCCAATACGTCCATCTTGCCTACCCGTGCGAAGTTCCCCCGTTCTTAACGAAGATTTCGGCGGGGAAAAACCGGCCGGCCAGCAACCACGCCGCCGAAGACACGTCCTTTAGCGGTTTCTCAACAGTTTTAATTGGAAAAGGCGCAGGCCTTACGGCTTTGGGCGCTCGATCCGGATCACCTGAGGCTCGCCGACGAGATAGCCCTCGCCCCTGATCGAAGAGATCGCCTGGCGCACGTAGGCCTCGAAGGTCGCATGCGTCACCAGGATGATCGTCTTCGGCTCGGCGGCATCCAGGTAATGCGTGGAATGCTGCATGATCGATTCGAGCGATATGTCGTTTTCGGCCATGTGCCCGGCGATGTTCGCAAATACGCCCGTGCGATCGAGGACCTTCAGCCGGATGAAATACCCGCCTTCATGGCTGCGCATGCGTGCGCGTTTATAGGGAAGCAGGGCCGTTGCCGGGCGCCCGAAGGCGGGCACGTGCTGCGCGCCCGGACGGCTCTTGGCAATATCGGCGATATCGCCCAGCACGGCCGAGGCCGTGGCATTGCCGCCGGCACCGGGCCCGACCATCAGGAGTTCGCCGAGAATGTCGGATTCGATCGCGACTGCGTTGGTCACGCCGTCGACCTGAGCGATGACGGAATCGTAGGGCACCATGGTCGGATGGACGCGCTGCTCGATGCCGCTTTCCGTACGCTGGGCCACGCCGAGTAGTTTGATGCGATAGCCGAGATCGGCGGCCGCATGAATGTCCTCGATCGAGATGTTGGTGATGCCCTCGAGATAGATGTCGTCGGCTGCGATCGCCGTGCCGAATGCAAGGCTCGTCAGGATCGATAGCTTGTGCGCCGTGTCGTTGCCCTCGATGTCGAAAGCCGGATCCGCCTCCGCGTAGCCGAGACGCTGGGCCTCCTTGAGGCAGTCCGCAAAGGAGAGCCCCTCCTTCTCCATCTGCGTCAGGATATAGTTGCAGGTCCCGTTCATGATCCCGTAGACGCGCGAGATCGTGTTGCCCGTCATCGATTCGCGCAGCGCCTTGATCACGGGAATGCCGCCGGCAACGGCAGCTTCGTAATTGAGCAACGCCCCACGCTCCTCCGCAATGCCGGCAAGCTCGATGCCGTGAGCCGAAAGAAGCGCCTTGTTGGCGGTGACGACATGGATGCCGCGGTTCAGGGCCGCCTTGACCGAAGCATAGGCCGGATCTCCGGCGCCGCCCATCAGTTCGACGAAAACATCGATGTCGGCTTCCAAGGCAAGGGCAACGGCGTCCTCATGCCAGGCGGCCTTCGATAGATCGACCCCGCGATCCCTTTTTCGATCCCTCGCGGCCACGGCAACGATTTCAATCGCCCTTCCGCACGTGGTTGCCAGCATCTCTTGACGTTCCTGGACAATCCGGACGAGCGAGGCACCGACCGTGCCCAAGCCCGCAACGCCGATTTTGAGGGCATCTGCCATAGCAAGGTTCCTAACGGGTAGAAGGCGCCCCGCCACGCGGACGGGGCCGATTTCGGCGTGAGAAGCGGCTCAAGTCCCGCTTTCTAACGGCGCGTGTTCAGCGAAACGACATTGTGCATCGTCTCGTCCGCGGTCGAGAAGAAGCGCTTGATGTTGCGCGCCGCCTGGCGGATGCGATGCTCGTTTTCAACGAGGGCCAGACGCACATAGTCGTCGCCCTGCTCGCCAAAGCCGACACCGGGCGCGACCGCCACATCGGCCTTCTCGACGAGCAGCTTCGAGAACTCCAGCGATCCCAGATGACGGAACTTCTCCGGAATCTTTGCCCAGGCAAACATCGTCGCCGGCGGCGGCGGCACTTCGAATCCCGCTTTTCCGAAGCTCTCGACCATCACGTCGCGGCGGCGCTTGTAGATATTGCGGACCTCCGCGATGTCGCTGCCATCGCCGTTCAGCGCCTGGGTCGCCGCGACCTGGATCGGGGTGAATGCGCCATAGTCGAGATAGGACTTCACCCGTGTCAACGCCGCGATCAGCCGCTCGTTGCCGACCGCAAAGCCCATGCGCCAGCCCGGCATGGAGAAGGTTTTCGACATCGAGGTGAATTCGACCGTCACGTCGATCGCGCCCGGCACTTCCAGCACCGATGGCGGCGGAACGTCATCGAAGTAGATTTCCGAATAGGCGAGATCCGACAGCACGATGATGTCGTGCTTCTTCGCGAAGGCGACGACCTCCTTGTAGAAATCAAGCGTCGCGACCTGCGCCGTCGGGTTGGAGGGATAGTTGAGAACGAGCGCCAAGGGCTTCGGGATCGAATGCCTGACGGCCCGCTCGAGCGGCGGAAAGAACGAATCGTCCGGCTCGACGGGGATCGAGCGGATGACGCCGCCAGCCATCAGAAAGCCGAAGGCATGGATCGGATAGGTGGGATTCGGGCAGAGAATAACGTCGCCCGGCGCGGTGATCGCCTGCGCCATATTGGCGAAGCCTTCCTTCGAACCGAGGGTCGCGACGACCTGCGTCTCGGGGTTGAGCTTCACGCCGAAGCGGCGCGCATAATAGGCGGCCTGCGCGCGGCGCAACCCCGGAATGCCCTTCGACGACGAATAACGGTGGGTGCGCGGGTCCTGCACGACTTCACAGAGCTTGTCGACGATCGACTGCGGAGTGGGTAGATCGGGGTTGCCCATGCCAAGGTCGATGATGTCGGCCCCGGCGGCTCGCGCGCTTGCTTTCAAACGGTTGACCTGTTCGAAAACATAGGGCGGCAGGCGCCGGACTTTGTGAAACTCTTCCATCTCCAGACCTCGTTTGGCACGCGCTTCTGCGAGCCGATGCGGCTATCGCTATAGTTTGCGCGGGTGAACGGCCGACATTGCGGCCATTGAACGCTTTGCGGCCAAATCAGCGGAAACGCAAGCGCTAATTCTCGATCTGTTTCAGCGTGTCTGCGCCGTGCTGTTCGGCCAGCGCCCGCATTTCCTTCAGACGCCGCTGATACTCAGCCTCCGAGATCGAGCCGGATCTGCGCTGTGCCGCAAGCGCCGTCAAGCGCTCCTGCTGGTTGAAGGCTTCCTCATCGGTCATCTGCCCCATGGCGGCGGGCTTTTGCCCATAGACCGAGGGATAGCTTTGGAGATCGGTGGTCGAGTTGCACCCCGCGAGCACGGTTGCGAGCATCAGCCCGGAAAATATGGTAATCGAACGCTGCTTTCCGACGTGCATGCTGGCAATGAACCTCTGTTTTGCGGCGCGACGATGCGCTAGCCCTTGTAATCATTTTCAGGCAGAATGTAAAAATACAAAACAAACAAGACGCTGTGGAGGGCACCGGGTGACTGCAGACAAGGTCGACGACACCACGAGCAAGAGCGGTTTTGCTGGCTTCGATCCGAAATCGGTCGAGCCCTACATCGTCAAGGATCCCGAAAGTCTGGCAATCAATCTGGCGCGCGCTGCCGAACATATGGGGAAAGCGGCGTCCGCATGGCTCGCGCCACGCGAGACCGGCCAGAGAGCCGAAACCTACGCTGAGCCCGTCTCCGACATGGTGAAGACGCTTTCGAAAGTCACCGAATATTGGCTCTCCGATCCGCGCCGGACGTTGGAAGCGCAGACCAACCTGATGGGAAGCTTCTTCGGGATCTGGTCGCGAACGATCCAGCAAATGGGCGGCGACAGCGTCGCCGAACCGGAGGCAGTCCAAAGGGAAGACAAGCGCTTCGCCGACGAGGACTGGGTGAAGAATCCCTTCTTCGCCTTCATCCGCCAGGCCTATTTCGTCACCTCCGACTGGGCCGAACGCATGGTTGAGGACGCCGATGGACTGGACGACCACACACGGCTGAAGGCGGCCTTCTATATCCGCCAGATTTCGAGCGCGCTTTCGCCGAGCAATTTCATCACCACAAACCCCCAGCTCTACCGGGAAACCGTCGCATCCAGCGGCGCCAACCTCGCCAAGGGCATGCAGATGCTGGCCGAAGACATCGCCGCCGGGCGCGGAGAGCTGCGGCTGAGACAAACGGATACGAGCAAGTTCGCGATCGGCGAGAACATCGCGATCACTCCCGGCAAGGTGATCGCCCAAAGCGATGTCTGCCAGGTCATTCAATACGAGGCAAGCACCGAAACCGTGCTCAAGCGGCCCTTGCTCATCGTTCCGCCCTGGATCAACAAATTCTACGTGCTCGACCTCAATCCTCAGAAGTCCTTCATCAAATGGGCGGTGGATCAGGGCCACACGGTTTTCGTGATTTCCTGGGTCAATCCCGACGAGCGTCATGCCCGGAAGGACTGGGAGGCCTATGCGCGCGAAGGCATCGGCTTCGCGCTCGACACGGTGGAGACGGCCACGGGCGAGCGCGAGGTCAATGCGGTCGGCTATTGCGTAGGCGGCACACTGCTTGCAGCAACGCTGGCGCTCCACGCCGCCGAGCGTGACAAGCGGATCCGTTCGGCGACCTTCTTCACCACCCAGGTGGATTTCACCTATGCGGGCGACCTCAAGGTTTTCGCCGACGAGGATCAGATCCGCCAGGTCGAAGCGAAAATGAACACGATCGGATATCTCGAAGGCTCGAAGATGGCGACGGCATTCAACATGCTTCGTGCCTCCGAACTGATCTGGCCCTATTTCGTCAACAACTACCTGAAGGGCCAGGAGCCGATGCCCTTCGACCTGCTCTACTGGAACTCCGATTCGACGCGGATGCCGGCGGCGAACCACTCCTTCTACCTTCGCAACTGCTATCTAGAGAACAAGCTCGCCAAGGGTGAGATGGTGCTGGCCGGCAAGCAAGTTTCGCTTGGCGACGTGACTATCCCCATCTACAACCTCGCCACAAAGGAGGACCACATCGCCCCGGCGAAATCCGTCTTCCTCGGCAGCCAACTCTTCGGCGGCAAGGTCACGTTCGTGCTGTCCGGATCCGGCCACATTGCCGGTGTCGTCAATCCGCCGGACAAGAACAAGTACCAGTTCTGGACCGGAGGTCCCGCAAAGGGCGATCTCGAAGCTTGGTTCGACAAGGCGAAGGAGACCCCGGGCTCCTGGTGGCCGCATTGGCAGCAGTGGATCGAACAACTCGACGATCGCCGCGTCCCTGCCCGCAAGGCCGGCGGGCCTTTGAACGCAATCGAAGATGCGCCGGGCTCCTACGTGCGCGACCGCGCATAGTTCTTAAAACCGATCTTCGGTCGCACCGACTATCGTGGTTCAGCGGAAACAGTGCTTGTGAAATTCTCCCGGCCGCTCGTTCCAGCAACGCTCGTTCAGCGTTACAAACGCTTCCTCTTCGACGCCGTCCTGGCCGACGGCACGCCCGTCACCGGCTCCTGCCCCAACACCGGCTCCATGCGCGGTCTGACGACGCCCGGCTCGGCAGTCTGGTTGTCGGAACACGACTCACCCACCCGCAAATATCGCCACATGCTCGAGATCGTCGAGGTCGACGGCCTGCTCGTCGGCATCAATACGGGATTGCCGAACCGCATCGCGGAGGAGGCGATCGCGGCCGGCATGGTCAGCGATCTGCACAACTATCAAACGCTTCGTCGCGAGCAGCGATACGGCCGCAATTCGCGCATCGACATCCTGCTCAGCGATCCGGAAAAGGGCCTCGCCTATGTGGAGGTGAAAAACGTCCATTTCAGCCGCGCCGCGGGCCTGGCGGAGTTCCCGGACAGTCCGACCGAACGGGGCGCCAAGCATCTGGACGAACTCGCGGACGTGGTCGAGGCGGGAAACCGGGCGATCATGCTTTATCTTGTCCAAAGAAACGATTGCGGCGTCTTGCGCATATGCCGCGAGCTCGATCCGGTCTATGCTCGTGCCTTCGAGAGAGCGGCCGCACGCGGCGTCGAGGCCTATGCGGTTCGATGCACCGTTTCACCCTTCGGGATCGAGCCGTTCGCGGCGGTGACAGTGGACGAACCGGTCCCCGCTGTTCTATGAAAGCGCCTGAAACAACGAAAGTCTGGGAATGGTCACTTACATCGAGGCCGGCGCGGCCCCTTACAAGAACACCGGCGCCATCCGTCTCTACGGGCCGGAAGGATTCGAAGGCATGCGCCAGGCCTGTCGGGTGACGGCGCGCTGCCTGGACGAACTCGTGACGCGTGTCCGGCCCGGCGTGACGACGGAAGAGATCGATCGCTTCGTGTTCGAATTCGGCATGGACCATGGTGCGCTGCCCGCCACGTTGAACTACCGCGGCTACACAAAGTCCTGCTGCACCTCCATCAACCACGTCGTCTGTCACGGCATTCCGAACGACAAGCCGTTGCGCGAGGGAGACATCGTCAATATCGACGTCACCTATGTGGTCGACGGCTGGCACGGCGATTCGAGCCGGATGTATCCGGTCGGTGAGATCAAGCGCGCCGCCGAGCGGCTGCTCGAGGTGACGCATGAGTGCCTGATGCGCGGGATCGCCGCCGTGCGCCCCGGCGCGCGTACCGGCGCGATCGGCGAGGCGATCCAAAGCTATGCCGAAGCCGAGCGCTGCGCGGTCGTGCGCGATTTCTGCGGCCATGGCGTCGGTCGGCTGTTCCACGATGCGCCGAACATCCTGCACTATGGCAATGCCAATGAAGGGCCGGAGTTGAAGGAAGGCATGATCTTCACGATCGAGCCGATGATCAATATCGGCCGCCCGCATGTGAAGGTGCTGTCGGATGGCTGGACGGCAGTCACGCGCGACCGTTCCCTGTCGGCGCAGTACGAACACACGGTCGGCGTCACGGCGGATGGCTGCGAAGTCTTCACATTGTCGCCGGCCGGCCTGTTCAAGCCCGGCATCAAGGCACTGGGCACCGCGTGACCAAGCCTCCGCCGCTCTTCGAAACGGAAGCATCGCCGCCCGTCGACGAGCGGCAGTTCTTCGCGCAGCAGAAGACGGGAAGACGGGAAAAGCCGCCGGCGCTCGGCGGCACCGCGGAGGCGCATTATCATGGCCACCGCGATCGCCTCAGAACCCGTTTCCGCGAACAGGGCGAATCGGCACTCGCGGACTACGAAATTCTCGAGCTCATTCTCTTTCGGCTGATCCCCCGCCGCGATACCAAGCCGATCGCCAAGGCTCTGCTCGCCCGCTTCGGTACGCTTTCGGCCGTCTTCGGCGCGCCTCAGCACCTGTTGCAGGAGGTCAAAGGGATTGGCGAAACGGTAGCGCTCGACCTGAAACTCATCGCGACCACGGCTCAGCGGCTGTTGAAGAGCGAACTGCGCAACAAGCAGGTTCTTTCCTCATGGAGCGCGGTGATCGATTACTGCCATGCCGCCATGGCGCATGAAACGAAGGAACAGTTCCGCATTCTGTTTCTCGACAAGCGCAATGCGCTGATCGCCGACGAGGTGCAGCAGCAAGGCACGATCGACCATACGCCGGTCTATCCGCGGGAGGTGGTCAAACGGGCGCTGGAGCTTTCTGCTACAGCTTTGATCTTAGTGCACAACCATCCTTCCGGCGATCCGACGCCCTCGCGTGCGGACATCGACATGACGAAGTTGATCTCGGACGCCGCCAAGCCGCTCGGCATCACCGTCCACGACCACATCATCATCGGCAAGGACGGCCATGTCAGCATGAAGGGGCAGCGGCTTTTCTGAACCGCCTTGCGCTCAAAGCCACCGGGCCCGCCGGAACAATCGATAAAGCGTGATGCATAGCGCGAAGATGATCGCCAGAACGATGAAATAAGCGTAACGGAACTTCAGTTCCGGCATTTCCTCGAAATTCATGCCGTAGATGCCGGCAACCGCCGTCGGTACCGCAAGTATAGCGGCCCAGGAGGCCAGCTTGCGTGATATCTCCGTCTGCTCCGATTGTCCGATCATGAGACTCGCCTCGAAGGTGAAGGCGAGGACCTCGCGAAGCGCATCGATATCCTCCTGAACCCGGCGCACGTGATCCGTGACATCACGGAACAGGGGCTGCATCGCAGCCTCCATACCGGGCAGTTCCAGATGCTCGTGTCGCCGGCAGACGTCCACCAGCGGAACGACGGCATTGCGAAGGCGAAGCAGGTTCCGCCGCAACATGTACAGGTGCTCGATGTCGGCCTTGGCCAACCGGTCACGCAACAGGCGGTCTTCCAGCGCTTCCACCTCGTCATGAATTGCTTCGACGACCGGCATATAGTTATCGACGATGAAGTCGAGGATCGAATAGAGGATATAGTGCTCGCCGTGCGCGAGAGCCGTCGGCGAGGCTTCGCAGCGCTGTCTCACCGCCATGTATGACGTCGAGGGACCGTGGCGGACGGAGACGACATAGCCGCGTCCGACGAAAAGGTGGGTTTCGCCGAATGCAATCTCCTCGCCCGTCATGTGCGCCGTGCGCGCCACGACGAACATCGCGTCGCCATAAATTTCGAGCTTCGGACGCTGATGGGCTTTGCCAGCGTCTTCGATGGCGAGGTCGTTGAGGTCGAATTCCGATTGCACCTGGCTTAGAAGTTCCCGGTCCGGCTCGTGCAGGCCGATCCAGATCACCACACCCTCGCGATTGCGCCACTCTCCGGCCTCTTCGATCCGGATTTCGCGCAGCCGGTGCCCGTGCCGATAGACGGCTGCCGCGATCACGCCGGGTCGATGGCTCGCCGCATCCGCCTGCCCGTCTATAGCGGCAGGGCCGCGCCGCGCCGATGCATCGCCACCTTTCGTCCACTCGAGCGCCATGCTGACACTTCTCCCGCTTCCGCCCGGGCAGCATAATCGCATTTCGGTTGGGACGCATCCAGAACAGATGATTACGGCATTCAACATCAGCCGAACATGGATTGACGCTATAGCTTGGGCCGCGCGAAATATGCCGCATCGCACAAACGATTCTCTGGCGCCCGGCAGCGCCGCGCCTCTTATCAGATGCGCAAAGGTCGCCGCGGCGCGTCGAGTCGGTGTATGTCCTTAAATCAACGGCGATTTAAGGAGAAATGCGATAAGAGCGGGATGAGCTCAGACGCGTTCGCGCCACCGCTCTGACCGTTGGTTTGCCGCATTTGTGCGATGTCAGGTGGCTCACCCGACTACATAAGGCTCTAGGGGAAGCGTTCATGACCCAATTCGATCTCATCGTCGTCGGCAGCGGACCAGCCGGTCGCAGAGGCGCCATTCAGGCTGCCAAGCTCGGCAAGAAGGTGCTCGTCATCGAGCAAGGCAAGCGCGTCGGCGGCGTCTCCGTCCACACCGGGACGATCCCCTCCAAGACGTTGCGGGAGACCGCGCTCAATCTCTCCGGCTGGCGCGAGCGGGGCTTTTACGGCCGCTCCTATCGGGTGAAGCAGGAAATCAGCGCCGAGGATCTGCGCCGCCGCCTGATCATCACGCTCAACCACGAGGTCGAGGTGCTGGAACATCAGTTTGCCCGAAACCGCGTCCAGCACATCCGCGGAAGAGCAAGCTTCGTCGCCCCGTCCACGCTCGAAATCACCAAGGACGACGGGGAAAACCTCCTCGTCACCGGCGCCGGCATTCTGCTTGCCGTCGGCACGAAACCATTCCGCCCCGACTATATGCCCTTCGACGGCAAGACCGTCGTCGATAGCGACGAGCTGCTCGAGATCAAGGAATTGCCGCGATCGCTCGTCGTGATTGGCGCTGGCGTGATCGGCATCGAATATGCAACCATCTTCAGTGCCCTCGATACGCAGGTCACGGTGGTCGATCCCAAGGGCACGATGCTCGACTTCATCGACAAGGAGATCGTCGAAGATTTCACCTACCAGCTGCGCGATCGCAGCATGAAACTCTGCCTCGGGCAGAAGGCTGAAAAGGTCGAGCGGCTCGATAGCGGCAAGGTTGCGCTTACACTCGACAACGGCCGCAGGATCACGACCGACATGGTTCTGTTTGCCGCTGGACGGATGGGAGCGACCGATGCGCTCAATCTTCCGGCCGCAGGTCTCGAGGCCGACGGCCGGGGACGCCTGAAGGTCAACCCCGAAACCTTTGAGACGGCCGTGCCGAATATCTTTGCCGCGGGTGATGTCGTCGGCTTTCCAAGCCTCGCCTCGACCTCGATGGAACAGGGGCGCGTCGCCGCACGCGTTGCCGTCGGCGCCATTGCCAAGGAGCCGCAGAAATATTTTCCCTATGGGATCTACGCGGTGCCGGAAATCTCCACCTGCGGTCTTTCCGAAGAGGAGGTCAAGGAACGCGGCATCCCCTATGAATGCGGCATCGCCCGATTCCGGGAGACCTCCCGCGGCCACATCATGGGGCTCGATGCCGGCCTCTTGAAGATGATCTTCTCGCTGAAGACCCGCCGCCTCCTCGGGGTGCACATCATCGGCGAAGGCGCGACCGAACTCGTGCATATCGGCCAGGCGGTGCTGAACCTGAAGGGCACCGTCGAATATTTCGTCGAGAACACCTTCAATTATCCGACGCTCGCCGAAGCTTACAAGATCGCCGGGCTCGATGCCTGGAACCGGATGGGTGAGATCAAAGTGGGTTAAGGTTCAGTCAGGTGGACGCACCTGACGACGCTGTGGCGACCTGCCGATAGACCAGCCCGCTGCAGTTCCTCCGGCATTTCGGCCGCCGCTCCGGCGGCTTTCTTTGTGCGGGCCGACGCGACGCATCAATGCCTCGAATCAGAAAGGCCGCCCGGAGGCGGCCTTTGCATCCTTGCCGAAGATGCCGATCACTCGGCGCTTTCGTCCGCGGCCTTCTTCTTGGCCGAGGCCTTCTTCTTCGGAGCGGCAGCCTCGTCGCCTTCGGCAGCCTCGGCCTTGGCGGCCGCCTTCTTCTTGGCAGGCGCCTTCTTGGCGGCCGGCTTTTCCTCCGCCTCGTCGTCAGCCATCAGATCTTCCTTGGAAACCGTCTTGTCGGTCACCGAGATTTCCGAAAGCAGGTGATCGACGACCTTTTCTTCGAAGATCGGTGCGCGCAGCGAAGCGGCGGCGCCGGGCGTGTTCTTGAAGTAATCGTAGATCTGCTTTTCCTGGCCCGGGAACTGGCGCAGCTGCTCGAACAGCGAGCGCTGCATCTCCTCGTCGCTGACCTGAACGCCTGCCTTTTCGCCGATTTCCGAGAGGACCAGGCCGAGGCGGACGCGGCGTTCCGCGAGCTTGCGGTACTCGGTGCGTGCTTCCTCTTCCGTCGTGTCTTCATCGGCGAAGGTCTTGCCGGCCTGCTGCAGGTCGGTGTTGATCTGGCGCCAGATGTTCTCGAACTCGGCATCGACGAGACGCTCCGGCGTTTCGAACTGATAGAGCTCGTCGAGCTGGTCGAGCAGCTGGCGCTTGACCTTCTGCCGGGTAACCGAGCCGTACTGGCTCTCGATCTGGCCGCGGACGATCTCCTTCAGCTTGTCGGCCGATTCCAGACCGAGCTTGGTGGCGAGCTCGTCATTGATCTCGATCGGAGCCGCGGCGGCGACGTCCTTCACGGTGACGTCGAAGGTTGCTTCCTTGCCGGCAAGATTGGCTGCCGGGTAATCGGCCGGGAAGGTGACGGTGATGGTCTTCTCGTCGCCCGCCTTGGCGCCGACGAGTTGCTCTTCGAAGCCCGGGATGAAGCGGTTGGAACCGAGCACCAGCTCGGCATCCTCGTCCTTGCCACCGTCGAAGGCGACGCCGTCGACCTTGCCGAGATAATCGATGGTGACGCGATCGCCGTTCTCCGCCTTGCCCTTCTTGGACTCATAGGTGCGGGCGCTCTCGGCGATGCGGAGGATCTGTTCGTTGATCTCGTCCTCGCCGATTTCCACGACTTCGCGGGTCACATTGATGCCGCTGACATCCTTGAGCTCGATCGCCGGGATGATCTCGTAGGCGACGGTGAACTCGAAATCCGCTTCGGCCTTGAGGATCTTGTCGGCTTCGGCCTCGTCCTCGGTCATGGCGATTTCCGGCTGCGTGGCCGACTTCTCGCCGCGATCCGTCAGGATTTCGGTCGGCTTTTCGCGCACGAGCTCGTTGACGAGATCGGCCATGATCGACTTGCCGTAGACCTTCTTCAGATGCGCGACCGGCACCTTGCCCGGGCGGAAGCCGTTGATGCGGATACGGTCCTTCACCTCAGCCAGACGCTCGTTCATCCGAGCTTGCATTTCGTCGGCCGGAATCACGACCTTGAGTTCGCGCTTCAGCCCTTGAGCGAGCGTTTCGATAACCTGCATGTTCAAACCTTCACTTCACGTTGACAGCGCTCTTGCCCCATAAGGCCTGGCGAGCACTTGAACCGATCCATTTGCCGGGAGTGGCTTTACGCAATTCCGGAACCGTTTTGCAAGCAAAATGCCACTTGCCTGCCCTCCTCACCGTCGAATGCCGATATATGGCTCAGATATCGTCCCGGCCGCTGGAGAACTTGCCATCTCCCTGCCACAACGCGCCAACCCGGAACGCCGGCGCCGGCATGCCAACGCTGCCATGCACGGCACAGTTCGCGGCGTGTCACGGCCGCCAAATACACCCGTTGGCCTGCGAATGGCAAGCATTTCCGGCATGACCGAACGGTTGAAGTCGCAATTCTCTCCAAGGCGCCCTGCGCCAGTCGAAAGACGTGCCGGCCTCCGCCAGCCGCCCATCGGCAGCCGCTACAAGGCTTGCCAACAGGGCGGTCATTGTTCTACAGGCTTGAGCAACACCTTGCCTGCCCGGTTGGTGGAATTGGTAGACACACTTGGTTTAGGTCCAAGCGCGCGAGCATGGGGGTTCGAGTCCCTCACCGGGCACCATTTTTTTATAGAAGCTGAGAACTGAGGCATCGCCCGGGCACCTTTGGTCGGCAGCCGCCCGAGATGCCCCCTGCCGGCCGCCCTGACAACGTTCTGCGCAGAGCGCATATCTTCCATGTCGATATTGCACTGCACAATTCAGTTTGCGGTCACTATATTGGAACCATCGAAGGCGACCGAGGTTATGAGCCAGGGAGCCGCGGATTGGTCTCCCGTCAAGCGATAAGACCCGAGCATGAAGCTCGAAGGAATTCGACGCGACGTCATCCTCCTCCCGGCGTCGCATCGATAAGATTGGCAACACTCCTCCTCCCGGTTGCCAATCGCCTATATGGCGCCCGCCGGACCTCCTCCCCCGGCGGGCGTTATTTTTGCACCTGCGAATGTCGATCTCCCCTTCCCGCCGCCAGTTACCCGAATGCACAATATCGGAGCAGGAGAATACGTCATTGGTATGCGATTGGCGCATAGGTGCCATTCAACCTGCGCCCTACACAAATCAGGGGCTCGCGCCTATCTTCAATCAACGATCGGGAAGCGCCCTCCTCCTCCCAGCGCTCCCGAGACGGATTGGCAACACTCCTCCTCCCGGTTGTCAATCAGGATAGGCAGCGCCCGCCGGACCTCCTCCCCCGGCCGGGCGTTGCTTTTTTGTTGCGTATCGAACGTCTTTCACGCCGTCACTCGTCAGTGGGCGGGGCGGATATCCACCGCCCGGAACGGAAGAGCAAGGGGCAGGAAACGTCGGAAAGAGGGATGCAAAACGCGCATGGGTGCGATGCAGCATCGGCTCTGTTTTCGAAGTCCAAATCGATTATATTTCCAACCATGAGATGAGGGCCAGCAAGATAGAAAGCGCTGGCAAGACCTGGAAAGGATAGCATCATGAACTTCGCACGTTCTTTCAACAACTGGCGCAAGTATCGTCAGACCTGCACCGAACTCGGCCGCATGAGCGACCGCGAGTTGAACGACCTCGGCATCGGCCGCGCCGATATCCCCTACGTCGCGCGTCAGGCCGTCAAGTAAGCCCTTAGCGCATCGGCCCGAAAATCGTACCCGATCTTCGGAAAGCTCGATGCGCAGATCAAAAGAGTTACAGCGACCTTTGCGCGTGAAATGACGTGCGGCGCTGTAGTTTCTTCGCCGACAACGGCTTCGAAAAACGCCTACCGGCTCCTGCCGGCGGGCGTTTTTTCTATCTCGCTCCCGTCAAAAAGATCAGCCGGTATCTCGCACCTGCGAAGGCTCGCAGATCCGCCCCCGGCGCGCCTCCCCGCGCCATCCGGAAGCACCTGCGCGACATTTCCGAAAAAGCAAGCAAAGCAGTACCTTACGGCCAGAGCGGCATCATCCAGCCACGGAATTCCGATGATGCATTTTCGAGCGGCCGGGACCTTTGCACAGGAATTCGGCGATGCAGTGCACAAATGCATAGCAGATGCATTTTCTTTGCACTCCATCTTCCCATTAGACAAGCGTATAAGAACCTCAACGACGCAGACAATCACTGTCGCGAACAGATCTTGAGGAAAACGGCCATGAACCCCATTCGCATCGCAAAAAGCTGGATCAACTACCGCCGCACCGTCGCCGAGTTGGGCGGCCTGTCGAACCACGCTCTCAACGACATCGGCATCACCCGCTACGATATCCGCAACATTGCGGCCCGCTCCTTCCGCTAAGTCGGAACCGAGCCTTCATATCCCCCAAGACGGCGCCTTCGGGCGCCGTTTTCGTTTCTTCGCAATTGGAACCGAGGGACGCCTATGGTAGGAAGCCGCGCATGAATACGACTTCCTCCTCTCTTTCTCCCATCCATGTCATCGGCGGCGGGCTTGCCGGCTCCGAAGCCGCCTGGCAGATCGCCGAAGCCGGCGTGCCGGTCGTCTTGCATGAAATGCGCGGCGTGCGCGGCACCGACGCGCATAAGACCCACGGTCTCGCCGAACTCGTCTGTTCGAACTCCTTCCGCTCCGATGACGCCACCAGCAATGCGGTTGGCGTGCTGCATGCCGAAATGCGCCTGGCGGGCTCGCTGATCATGCGCGCGGCCGACAGCAATCAGGTGCCGGCCGGCGGGGCGCTTGCCGTCGATCGCGAGGGCTTCTCCGCCGCCGTCAGTGCGGCGATCCAGGCCCACCCGCTGATCACGGTGCTGCGCGAAGAAATAACCGGCCTACCGCCGAGGGAGTGGGATCTCGCAATCATCGCCACCGGGCCGCTGACCGCCCCCGGTCTCGCAGAAGCAATCCGCCAGGAAACGGGCGCCGATGCGCTCGCCTTCTTCGACGCCATCGCCCCGATCGTCCATACCGAGACGATCGACATGGATATCTGCTGGCATCAATCGCGCTACGACAAAGTCGGCCCGGGCGGCACGGGCAAGGACTATATCAACTGCCCCATGACCGAGGAGCAGTACAATGCCTTCGTCGATGCGCTGCTTGCCAGCGATACGACCGGGTTCAAGGAATGGGAAGGCACGCCGTATTTCGACGGCTGCCTGCCGATCGAGGTCATGGCCGAGCGAGGGCGGGAAACGCTGCGTCACGGACCGATGAAGCCGATGGGCCTCACCAATGCGCATAACCCCGGCGTCAAGCCCTATGCCGTCGTCCAGCTGCGCCAGGATAACACGCTCGGAACCCTCTATAACATGGTCGGCTTCCAGACGAAGCTGAAATACGGCGCCCAGACGGAGGTCTTCCGGATGATTCCGGGCCTAGAGAAGGCTGAATTCGCCAGGCTCGGCGGCCTGCACCGCAACACCTACATCAACTCGCCGACACTGCTCGACCGGTCGCTGGCACTGAAATCGCGCCCGGGCCTGCGCTTCGCCGGGCAGATCACCGGCTGCGAGGGCTATGTGGAGAGTGCGAGCATCGGGCTGCTCGCGGGCCGCTTCGCCGCAGCGGAGCGCAAGGGTGAAGCACCGTCGTTGCCGCCGGCCACCACTGCCTTCGGCTCGCTCCTGAACCACATCACAGGCGGCCACATCATTTCCGACGACGAGCCGGGCAAGCGCTCATTCCAGCCGATGAACGTCAATTTCGGGCTGTTCCCCCCTCTGGGGCCCGGCGCTCTGACCAAGCCCGAAGGAGCCAAGCGATTCCGCGGCAAGGAAAAGGCGCTGGCCAAGAAGCAGGCGACGGCGTCGCGCGCGCTCGCAGATTGCGCGGCCTGGCTCGGCGGAGCCTTTTGAAGCTCACTCCCGAGCCCGTGCCGTTTCATCCGCATCTAAGGAGGATGCGAACTCCGGTTGAGGACTGAAGCTGCCGAGCAGCCACAGCGAGACCTCGGCGGCCTCCGCGGCCGTCCGGAATTCGAAGCTGTTGTCCAGGTAGGCGAAATCCGGGAAGTGCGCGATCAGCCCCCGGCCGCTTTCGGAACCGTTCACCCGCACCTTTCCCGGCTGAATGACATGGCAGACATAATGCGAGCCGTGAGACTGGATGAAGCCGGCCTTGCCGTCGTGCAGGCGCAGGAAGATCGCCCTGCCGTTGACGGTCGAGTGCAGGGCCCGGATTGCCTCGTCCGGGAAGGCGCGGCCGAACTCCACCATCGCCAAACCCGCATCCGGGTTGGCGACGTCGCGCTCCGCGCGCGCATTCATCCGCATATAGAATGCGCCGGCGCAAACAACCAAAGCGATGAACAGCAACCACAGCATTGTCGCGAGCCTCTTCCAGGCAGGATCCATAGTTCGGTGTTCTACCTCTTCAGACTTGCGCCAACTTGACCATGTGCACGTCGCCTCAATCGACGTCGATCTACGGCGCTGTCCTTTGGAATCTAAGCAGGACAATCGTTCCATAATTGTCCTGCTTAGAAGAGCCGCCGCCGGCTGGCCCTCCACATCCACCATTGCCGCTGCCACTGCGGCGGTTGAATGGACTGCTTGAGGATGCCCCCTGCCGCCGCCTCGGCGCGGGAAAAGACCGGTTCGGCCAAGGCGACCGGAGTGAACGCCGCGAAGTTCCGCGGAGAAATCGAGCCCATGCTGCCGCGGGCCTTCATCAGATGGTCACGGCCGAGACCGCAGAATGCCCGCACGGCCCGGGCGATCGCATCCTCGTCGCGCCCCTCGAGCAGGCTCTCCCGATCGAGGCCTGTCGCACGCATGATCTCGCTCGGAATATAGACTTGTCCGCGCCGACTGTGCAGCGGCAGGAGCAGCAGCAGGCCGGCAATCGTTTGGGCAACGCCGGCATGGCCGGCGGCTTCCGCCGATGCGGCTGCATTCTCGGGATCGAGGATCAGGGAGGCGAGCTGGATCAACGCGGATGCCGTTTCGCCGGCATAGCCCTCCAAAGCCGACCGGTCCTCCATGGGATCGTCATAGAGATCGAAAATCCGCGCGTCGATCATGTTCTGCAGAACGGCGACCGGCAGGCGATGGTCGCGGATGCAGGCAAGCAGTGCTACGGCGACCGGATGCCCTTCGCCTGTCGACTGCTCATTGCCCAGCACGTCGCGCCACCACTGCAGTCTGATTTCGCCCGGCAGGGGTTCGCGAATGACGTCGCGAACCCGCGCAATCTCTGCGTAGAAAGCGTAGAGGGCCGCCAGGGCATGCCGTTTCTCCGGGGGCGAGAGGAGGCAGGCCAGGTAGCGATCGCGGTCGGTATCCCGCAGCGTTGCGAGAATCTGGGCATCAGGCTGTTGCACGGCTCGGACTTCCTTCGCCCTCGTCAAACTGCGATCAGCGCCGCGGCGACAGCACGCGATTCCGCCAACATGACGTTATAGGTCCTGACCGCCGCACCGGTATTCATGGGGTCCGAGGAAATGTTGGCGGCCTTGAGAACCGCCTTCAGATCCGCGGGCAAGGGCCGGACCTCGCGCCCCGTGCCGACGAGCAGCACTTCGATTTCACGCGCCTCTTGCAGGATGCGCTGAAATTTGGCGATCGCCAGCGGGTCGCCCTCCACCATGTCCCAGGCGTAGACGCCGGAGGGCAGCATCAGCACCGAGCCGCGGTGCGACATGTCCGCAAAACGGAAACCGCCATCGCCGTAGGCATCGATCGGCGCGCGTCCCGGAAAATGCGCTTCGCGCATTTCAATGCCTTTTGCCATGTCAGGATGCACCCTTTACTGTCTGTTCCCGCGTCGCGTCCGGCTCTCCCAACTCGCTGTCGACCCGATTGTTGCGGCGGCCGAAGAGAATAAGCACCGGCCCCGCGATATAGATCGAGGAGAGAGTGCCGACAAGCACGCCGAACAGGAGGATCGCGCTGAAGGATTCGACAAGACGACTGCCGCCAAAGAGATAGAGGGCGGCAAGCGCCAGCGCCGTAGTCAGTGCCGTCAGAACGGTACGGGAAAGGGTCTGATTGATCGACGTGTCGATCAGGACCGAAAGCGGCATTCTGCGGTAGCGCACGAGATTCTCGCGGATGCGATCATAGACTACCATCGTATCGTTCAGCGAGTAGCAGACGGTCGTAAGCAGCGCGGCAAGGCTCACGAGATTGAACTCCATCCCCGTGACGGCGAGGAAACCCAGGGTGAGGAGCACGTCTGAGAACATTGCGACGATGGCGCCGGTAGCGAACTTCCAGCCGAAGCGGAGCCAGACGTAAAGGACGACGGCGAGCATCGCGGCTGCGACGGCAAGCGTTCCCGCCCGCGTCAACTCCCCGGAAACCGCCGGCCCGACGACGTCCACGCGCCGAAGCAGATAATCATCCTCGAGTTCGGCGCGCAGCAGATCGACCGCGGTCTGTTCGGCATTGTCGCCAGCCTCGTGCGAAGGAATGCGCACGAGGACGTCGCGCGGAGAGTCGAGCAGCTGGACGCGGGCGTCGCCGAGATTCAGGTCGTCGAGACGCGCGCGAATGTCGGCGATGTCTGCGGCATCCGTCTTCGCCCGCAGCTCGACAAGCGAACCGCCCTTGAAGTCGGCACCCATATTGAGACCGACGCCCACGAGGACGACAAGCGCCGAGAGTGAAAGCGCCGCCATCAGAATGAAAACCGGGTTGCGGATCGCCATGAAGCGCATATCGGCTTCAGCGAAAAAGCCCGTGCGAATGCCTCTCGGCAGGCGCCTCGGCCGGCGGCGCCGATACCAGCCGCGAATGAGGCGACGCGTGAGGCTGTGCGCCGTCAGAATCGTGGTGATGCTGCCGATGGCAAGCGTGGCCGCAAAACCGCGTACGGCGCCGGCACCGAGCAGGAAGAGAATGGCCCCGGCGGCAAATATCGAGAGATTTGCGTCGAAAATGCTTCTCAGCAC
Organism: Ensifer sp. LCM 4579; assembly: GCF_001854885.1. Taxonomy (GTDB): domain Bacteria; phylum Pseudomonadota; class Alphaproteobacteria; order Rhizobiales; family Rhizobiaceae; genus Sinorhizobium. The sequence goes on from NZ_MDDV01000003.1 coordinate 57,506, forward strand.
ACGCGAAAAGCCATTGTCGAGCGTTTGCCGCAATGGTTCGCTGCTGTTGCGCGCCTCCTCCCGCAACCGCTCATAGATGAGCACGTTCGAATCGACTGCCATGCCGATCGTAAGGATGATTCCCGCAATTCCGGGCAATGTCAGCGTCACGCCCAGCAGGGACAGGAGGGCGATGATCAGCACGAGGTTGACGACGAGCGCCGCCACGGCGACGACTCCGAAAAACCCGTAGAAGCCGACCATGCAAGCCGCAACGGCCAGCGCAGCGATCAGTCCTGCTTCAAGGCCGCTTTCGATGGCGTCCATGCCGAACTCGGGCCCAACGGTGCGTTCCTCGATGACCGTCAGAGAAACCGGCAGCGGGCCCGCCCGCAGCACTGCGGCGAGATCGTTCGCTCCCTCTTCCGACATAGGGCCTGAGATACGGGTTGCATCACCGCTGAACGCATCAGCGATGGTGGACGTCGACATCACCTGGCCGTCGAGCACGATTGCGAACTGCCGCTCCGCATCCGCCTGCAGCGTCGGTGCAATCCGGGACAGGGCCTCTGGCTTGAGGGTGACGTCGACGGCGGGCTCCCCGCTTGACGGATCAGAAATCGGCTGCGCCGAGAGAAAGTCCTCCGGACCGACAAGGGAGCGCCTTTCGACCAAATAGGGGATCGGCGGATCGTCGAGCGAGTAAAGAACTTCGGACGATGCCGGCGGACGCTGATCGACCGCCTGCTCAGCCGGCATCGACAGATCGAGCCATTGGAAGCTGACGTTCCCGCGCTGGCCCAAAACATCCTTGAGCCGTTGCGGGTTATCCAAACCCGGCACCTGCACCCTGATGCGGTCGCCGCCGCGGCGCGCGATCGAGGGCTCCACGGCGACGACCTCGCCAACACGCCGGCGAATGGCCTCGACGGCGTGCGACACCGCCTCGGCCAGGCGGCGATCGATAGCCTCATCTCTCAGGCGGAAGCGCAGAGATCCCGCCGTCGTCGACGGCTCCGCGAAAAGTTCAGCCTCATCGTCCGGCGCCGTCAATGCGCGCAGGGCTTCGCGTGCGTCCTGCAGCTTCGCGGCGTCGCGAAGCCGAAACTGAATGGCCTGACCGCTTCCGGAAAGGTGTGTAAAACCTATATCCGCGGCCCTTAGCGCCCGGCTGATCGCATCGATGGTCGCATCCAGCCGCTCGGCTACGATGTCCTCGCGGCTGACCTTCAGCGTGATGTCAACACCGCCTTGCAGATCGAGCCCTAGCGGAACCTGGCGATGCGGCAGCCAGTTCGGCCAACCGGCGAGCTCACCCTTCGGGAGGAAGTTCGGCAGAGCGAAGGCAAAACCGGCCAGAACGACGAGCCAGATAATGGCGTTCTTCAGCGGCGAGAATTTGGGCATGCGTCGAATGCTCCATCGCCAGGCCCAGGGCGACGCGCGTCCTTAAGACGCGCGAAGATTGCTGCACAGTCGTCGGAAAACATAGCAGCTGGTCAGGGCTCGCGCCGTCTCTTATTCCTTGACGGGCTCGCCCTTGACGCGGACCTCGGAAATTCCGCTGCGCACGACACGCACCTTCAGGCCCTCGGCAATCTCGACTTCGAGTTCCGAATCGTCGACGACCTTCGTCACCTTGCCGACGATGCCGCCGCCGGTGACCACCTGATCGCCGCGGCGAATGTTCTTCAAGAGCTCTTCGCGACGCTTCATCTGGGCTCGCTGCGGCCGAATGATCAGGAAGTACATCACCACGAAGATCAGGATGAACGGCAGGATGGACATCAGGATATCGGCGCCGCCAGCGGCCGGGGCAGACGTCTGCGCGAAAGCTTCGGTAATGAACATCGATCACTCCTTGAGTTCAGCTGCGCGGTTGCTCTCCCGCGCGAAATCCGCCGGAATATGGGAAATGATTTCACGACAATAAAGTCGGTACCCTGCTCCGTTGCTCCTGCCTCTGACACAAATTGCGCGATAGGAGAACCCCTCGCGCACGCGCGCCCGGGCTTTTCCAGCGCAAACCACCGTGCTAGCGAGGAAAATCGCGCCAGCAGCCTTCGCAAGAACCCGCTGATAGCGGCGTGACGGGACACACCGACGAATGGCCGCGCAACGCCCGCGGCGAGCCGTAGACCCGGCGATCCGGAGACAAGCAGATGCACCAAAGCAAGATCGACGTCCTCATCAACGAAATACAGAAACTCTCCGCAGCCCTCGAACGGATTGCCGGTCCGGGTGAAGCGGTCAACGACTGGGCTCGCGCAGAATGCTTCGTCTGGGCTCCGGCGACTCGGCATCTGCAGCCGGTAGAGAAGCCGAATCGGATCGAGCTCGCGCTGATCACCGGCGTCGATCATGTTCGCGACATACTTTTCGACAACACGCTTCGCTTCGCCGAAGGCTATCCGGCAAACAACGTGCTGCTCTGGGGTGCGCGAGGCATGGGCAAGTCTTCGCTCGTCAAGGCCGTCCACGCGCAGGTGGCCCGCAATACCGGTGCCGGACTGAAACTCGTCGAAGTGCACCGGGAAGACATTGCGACGCTGCCGGCCCTGATGGAAATCCTCAAGGTCGCGCCGATGCCCGTCATCGTCTTCTGCGACGATCTGTCCTTCGACCACGACGACACGTCCTACAAGTCCTTGAAGGCCGTTCTGGACGGCGGCGTCGAAGGGCGCCCGGCCAATGTCGTGCTCTACGCGACATCGAACCGACGGCACCTTCTGCCGCGCAACATGATGGAAAACGAGCAGTCGACAGCGATCAACCCGTCCGAGGCCGTCGAGGAAAAGGTCTCCCTCTCCGATCGCTTCGGCCTTTGGCTCGGCTTCCACAAATGCAGCCAGGACGACTATCTCGCCATGGTCGACGGCTACGCCCGCTACTACGATTTGCCTGTCGAGCGGGAAACCCTTCACGCCGATGCGCTCGAGTGGGCGACGACACGGGGGGCAAGGTCCGGCCGCGTCGCCTGGCAGTTCATTCAGGATCTTGCGGGGCGCCTGCGCCGGTCATTGCGCGACCCCGCATGACGGCGGGACACGGGGCGCGCCTTATACTTGCTGCAGGCTTCCTTTAGCCGGCTTCGGTTCAAGGACAAGGCATGCAGCATGTGCCGCGACGGCTATTCGAGGTAGGTTGCCGGGTTCACCGGTGTCGCGTTCTTGCGGACTTCGAAATGCACCTGCGGCTGGGTGGCGCGGCCGGTCATGCCCGAAGAGGCGAGCGTCTGGCCCCGCTGGACCTTCTGCCCCCGCTGAACATTGAGCTCCGAGGCATTGCCGTAGACGGTGACGGTGCCATCGTCGTGGCGGACCAGCACGGCATTGCCGAGTTCCTTCAGACTGCTGCCGGAATAGATGACCACGCCGTTTTCGGCCGCCTTGATGGGCGTCCCTTCGGGCACCGAGATATTGATGCCGTCGTTGCGATTGCCGTCGACATTGGCGCCATAGCCGGCAACGACCGCGCCGCGGACGGGCCAGCGATATTTGCCGATTCCGGTCGATTTCGGCGACTCCGCGTCGACGTCGGACTTAGCTGCCGCCTCCGAAACGCTCTCCTTGGCGACCGGCGGCTTGTATTCCGTCGGCTTGCTCTGATCGAGCGACGCCACTTTCGTTTCCGCCCTCTTCGAAGCAACGGAAGCGGTCGCGTCGCTAGCGACGGCGCCACCCGGCAGTTTCAGCTTCTGTCCAATGCGGATCGATTCGGTCGTCAGCCCATTCGCCTGCTTGAGAGCAGCGACGGACACGCCATTGGCCTTGGCGATCCGGTTGAGCGAGTCGCCCGCCTTGACAGTGTAGAGGCCACCTGCGCCACCGCCCTCGCCGGCAGCATCGACCTTTCCGCTTGCAACGTTCGCGCGCTCCTCACCCTTCTCGCGCAGTTGCGATTGCCCCGGCAGGATCGCGACTTCACGCTGACCAGCCGGCAACGGCAATGGCTGCTTGTTGCCACCCTCGATATCGGCGATCGAACTTGACGCCGCCGCCTTCGCGGCGCTGCTTCCACCGCCAAAGCTCGGAATGATGAGGCGCTGGCCCGGCTCTACCTGCCCGGCGGAATTCAGGCCATTGGCCCTCAGGATCTCCTTTTCCGGTACACCGAAGCGGCGCGCCAGCACGGCTACGGTATCCCCCGGGCGCACCATGATCGTCGGCGCATTTTCCGTGCTCCAACCGCCCTTGCCGGAACGCTCCCTGGAAGAGGCCGGTAGCGGCTCGGCTTTTGCGAGAGCCGGCTGCGGCTGGCGGGCGGCAGCGGTCTCCGGCGCTTGGCGAGGAATGGCCGGAACCGGCTCGGCCAGGGCCGTACGCTGTACATTCATCGGCGTCGAGGCTGCGCGAGCACTCGACACCGGCGCGGCAACGGCATTCACCTGACCGTAGGACCCGGCTCCGCCGGCATCCGGATAAGCCTGACCGAGGGCGACGCTCTGGCCGCCCGATATATCGCCTCGCGGAACGGGAGTCGTGTTGCGCGGGATCGAGCCCGTCGTCAGGGCGTCGGAGCTTGAAAAGAGCCCATCGAAGCGGCTTACACCGGAGCTGCAACCTGCCGCGGCGCTTGCCAACAAGGCCGCCGCACACAGGCGGATCAAGGACTTCCCTGCACCGGGAGATGAAAACTGACGCATGACGCTTACCCACTCCGAACGCAACTCGCTGTGGAATGATTAAAGCGCATTAGAGTTACCGGCCGGTTAAGGGCGGCGGCGATTTGACGAAACGCTAACCATGATGCCGCCCCGGCGGCGAGCCGTGCGGGATTGATCGGCCCTATAGGAGTTCCGAATAGAGGCGCTCGATTTCCGAAAGCGATCGCGATTCCGGCGCTTCCGTCTCATAGCTGATATTGGACGCGTCCCAGCCCAAAAATCGCTCGTCGGCCGGCTCTGGATCGAGCGGAGCAGCCGAAGAGACGGTCTTATCCTCATCGAGAAACACGCTGACGATTCTCTTGAAACTTGAATCGCTATCGAGACCGCTCTCGGCGTCGTATTCGAGCGACCGCAATCCCGCGACCGACGCTTCGCGCGTACCGAAATAGCGCAGGCTGTTTTGATCCTCCGGCCGGAGAGTATCGTAGTACTCGATGAAGGCTCGGTAATAGGCCCTGTAGTCGCCGCTATCGGCGAACTTCCCGAAAGCCTGGTGCTCCCGGGCCGCCAGTTGGGGGGAGAGCCGGTTGCTCCACTCGTCCGCGGTCAAGGGCGGCGCCTTTTCCGGCGTCTTTTTGGTGCGGCTCAGATAAAGCAATGCGTCGACCGAAAGGGAGATGCGCGGCGTCGGATCGAAGAATGCCGCCTGCGCCGCTTGCGCGCTCGCATCTTCCTTGCCGGTGGTCCCGACCTCGCCCGCCGACCGCCCGGCGAGATTGCTCAGGCCATCGCCCGTCGCAGCGCCCGTCAACCTGTTCGCAATCTGCATCTGCCGTCTCCATCATTTGCACGACCCGAACGAACAACGCAGAAATCACAGCTCAAGCGCGCCATGACCATCGTGCCCTTTCGGGCTATGGCGACAAGCTTGCGCGAAACTGGAGGCGGGTTAACAACGCGTTAACCACTTGATCGAGAACAATGCTTCCGGGGCCGGAAGCAGGAGCCGGGCTTCAAGCTGGCGTGTGCGAATCGACTATTGGCGACGCACCGGCCATCGCTACCTGCTCAAAGGAAGGATGCCAGTTGCGGGATGATCGGGAGGTAAGGTGCTTCGAACAGGTCCTCCCGATCGAAGCGGCTTCCCGTGCGGTTGACGCGAACGATGCGGCACCGCGTTTCGTTGATCATGATCGGAACCAGCAAGGTGCCGCCCGATACGAGGTGATCGGAATACATGCGCGGCAGACTGTTGAAAGCCGCGGTGATCAGAATACGGTCGAAGGTGCCCTCGCCCGGCGCCCCGGCGCTGCCGTCGGCATGTCGGACGACGACATTGCGGATGCCGGCTTTCTCGAGGTTCTTCTGCGCGGTCCCCACCAGGGTCTGATAGCGATCGATCGTCAACACCCGCTCCGCGAGGCGCCCGATCACAGCGGCGGTAAAGCCGCTGCCTGTGCCCACCTCGAGCACGCGCTGCCCCGGCTTGACATTCAGGCAATGGATGAGCCGGACCGCAAAATCGCATCCCTCCATGAAGGAACCGCAATCGAGCGGTATCAGCCTCCGGGAATAGACATCCTCCTGATAGGGCGCCGGACAAAACAGGCCGCGCGGCGTCTGTTCCACTGCTTTCAGCAGATCGTTGTTCACGACGCCGGCTGCGCGGAGGCGAAGCGCCATCGCCGCAAGCCCTTCCTGCTGCGCGATACGCCCGCTCAAGCAGCAGACCCTTTCAGCAATGCCCGGGCGATCCGCTCCTGAACCGTGTAGTCGGTCATGTCCAGCTTCAGCGGCGTCACCGAAATCCGATTGTCTCGCAAGGCCCGAATATCCGTGCCGGAGCGGAAGTCGCCGGAGCGCTCGCCGAAGCGCAGCCAGAAATAGGGAAAACCGCGGCCGTCCAGGCGCTCGTCGATGCTGAGCCCCACCTCGAGCTTGCCTTGCGAGGTGACTTCCACGCCGGCAACCGCATCCGCCGGACAATTGGGGAAATTCAGATTGACCAAGGTGCCGTTCGGCAGGTCGACTTGCATCAACCGGCGAATCAGCGCCGGCGCGTGCGCCTCCACCACGTCCCAGGGCACCGTCGCCCCGACCGAGTGGGAATAGGCTTGGCTCAGCGCCATCGAGCGGATGCCCTGCAGCGTCCCTTCTATCGCCCCGGCGACCGTGCCGGAATAGGTGACGTCATCGGCGAGATTTGCCCCTACATTGACGCCCGAAAGAACGAGGTCGGGCTTGCGGTCCAGGATCTTTCTCGCCGCCATGATCACGCAATCGGTTGGCGTTCCCCGAAGCGCGAAGCGCCGCTCCGAGACCTGGCGCAGGCGCAGCGGCTCCGAAAGCGTCAACGAGTGCGCAAGGCCGCTCTGGTCCACTTCCGGGGCGACGACCCAGACGTCGTCCGAAATCGAGTGCGCAATCCGTTCCAGGACGGAAAGCCCCTCGGCATGGATACCGTCATCATTCGTCAGCAGGATGCGCATGCCGCCTCTCTCGCTCGTCCCGCGTGCCTTACGCCGCCTTTTCGATCCGCTGCAGTCCGCCCATATAGGGCACCAGAACGTCCGGAACGGTCACGGAACCGTCCTCGTTGAGATAGTTTTCGATGACCGCAATCAGAGCACGCCCGACCGCCACGCCCGAACCGTTGAGCGTATGGACGAATTTCGTTGCCTTGTCCTCCTTCAGGCGATAGCGCGCGTTCATCCGCCGCGCCTGGAAGTCGCCGCAGACCGAGCAGGACGAGATTTCACGATAGGCGTCCTGCCCCGGCAGCCAGACCTCGAGGTCATAGGTCTTGCGCGCTCCGAAGCCCATATCGCCGGTGCAGAGCGTCAAGACCCGATAATGCAATCCGAGCCGCTTCAACACCTCCTCGGCGCAAGCCGTCATTCGCTCATGTTCGTCGATCGAGCTTTCGGCATCGGTGATCGAAACCAGTTCGACCTTGTTGAACTGATGTTGGCGCAGCATGCCGCGAGTGTCGCGCCCAGCGGAACCGGCCTCCGAGCGGAAGCAGGGCGTCAATGCCGTGAAGCGCAACGGCAGCTTCTCCGTCTCCAGGATCTGCTCGCGGACCATGTTCGTCAGCGGCACCTCCGCCGTCGGGATCAACCAACGTCCGTCGGTCGTCCGGAAGAGATCTTCCGCGAATTTCGGCAATTGACCCGTTCCATACATCGCGTCGTCCCTGACGAGGAGCGGCGGCTGAACCTCGGTGTAGCCATGCTCCTGCGTATGCAGGTCGAGCATGAATTGTCCGAGCGCGCGCTCGAGGCGCGCAAGCGGGCCCTTCAGAATGGTGAAACGTGCGCCGGCTATGCGCGCCGCGCCTTCGAAATCCATGAAACCGAGCGCTTCGCCGATCTCGAAATGCTCGAGCGGCCTGTGGTTCCACTGCGGCTTCGAGCCGACGATCCGCGTCACCGCATTGGCGGTCTCGTCCGGGCCGACAGGAACGTCGTCCAGCGGTATGTTCGGGATGCGCGACAGGGCATCCGTCAGTTCGGCCTCCAGCCGACGGCTCTCGTCCTCTGCCGCCGGCAGGGCGTTCTTCAACTCTGCGACCTCGGCCTTGAGCTTCTCCGCGAGTTCGCCGTTCTTCTGCGCCATGGCCGCGCCGATCTCCTTCGAGGCAGCGTTGCGGCGCGCCTGCATTTCCTGCAGCGAGGAAAGGATGGCGCGGCGGCGTTCATCAAGCTCAATCAGAGACGCCGACAATGGCTCCGCACCCCGCTTCGCCAGGGCGTCGTCGAGCATGGCGGCATTCTCACGGATCCATTTGATATCGAGCATAATCGTTCCACGCGTTGGTGCCGCCAGTCCTGGGACCGCCTCGGTCCAGGCGAAAAACCAGCAGCGATTTCAAAGTGCTACAACGACCGGCGCGTGTACGGACGGGCACGGTTACTGCAGGACGCGGCGCGGAATCGTCGGACGGTCAGCCCTTGGCAGGGCCAGCCGTCTCGGAAGAACGTTCCTGCGAAGAAGCCAACTCGGTCGAGAGGGCTTCGGCTGCTCGCTTCTTCTCGACGAGTCGCGCCGTATAGATGGAAATTTCGTAGAGAAGGATGGCGGGTAGCGCAAGACCGATCTGGGAAACGGGATCAGGCGGGGTCAGCACCGCAGCAACCACGAAGGCGATGACGATTGCATATTTCCGCTTCGCGGCCAGCCCATCCGCAGTGACGAAACCGACACGCGCGAGCAGCGTCGTGATGACCGGCAGCTGGAATACGAGGCCAAAGGCGAGCACCAGCGACATGATCAGGCTCAGATATTCCGAGACCTTCGGCAGGAGCTGGATCGACACCTCCCCTTCGCCGCCGCCCTGCTCCATGGCCAGGAAGAACCACATCACCATCGGTGTGAAAAAGAAATAGACGAGCGCGCCGCCGATCAGGAACAGGACCGGCGAAGCGATCAGAAACGGCAGGAAGGCCGCGCGTTCGTTCTTGTAGAGCCCCGGCGCGACGAACTTGTAGATCTGGGAGGCAATGACCGGAAAGGCGATGACCAACGCGCCGAACATGGCGACCTTGATCTGGGTGAAAAAGAACTCCTGCGGCGCAGTGTAGATCAACTCGATATTGCGATGGCTGAGCCCGGCCCAGATCACGGCCCACTTGAACGGCAGGACGAGCAGGTTGAACAATCCCTTGGCGAAATAGAAGCAGACGAGAAAGGCGACGAAGAACGCTCCAACCGCCCACATCAAGCGCGCGCGCAGTTCGATCAGGTGCTCCATCAGCGGCTGCGGCCGGTCCTCCATATCGCCGCTCATGCGTCACCTTTCTTGCGCGAAGCCGCGCGCGTCTTTCCACTCTTCGCTTCGGCCTCAGCCGAACCGGCAGCCTGTTTCTTTGCCGCTGACTTCTTCGCCGCCGCGGCAGCGGAGGCTCTTTTCGGGGCCGGCTTTGCGGCCGCGAGCTTATTCGGCTCGGCTTTGGACTCGGCTTTGGGTTTGGCTGCGCGCTTCGGCTTCGCGTCGGCCACCTGCGTTGCCGCCGGTGCCGAATGCTCGGTCTCGCGGGGTGCGGTTTCGACTGCGGTCGCTGCGACCGCCTCTCCCGGCTTTTCCGGTTCCACGGCTGGCGTGGCCGTATTCGCCGACACAGGGCCCGAGTCCGGTTCGGCTTGCGCGGCCTTGTCGGGCGTTGCGGCCTTCTGCAGATCGGACTTGATTTCGTTGCCCAACTGCCGCAGCGGGTTCATCGCGTCCCGCAGCGCGGTCGTCGGATTAAGGCTTTGGGCATCGCTTATCGTCCGACGGACGTCGTCGAGATCGGCCTCGCGCAATGCTTCGTCGAACTGTCGCCGGAAATCGCCGGCCATGCCGCGCATCTTCGCCGTCATTCGTCCAAAGGCCCGCAGCATCGGCGGAAGATCCTTCGGACCAACGACAACGATCAAGACAATTGCGATGACAACAAGCTCGGTCCAGCCGATATCAAGCATCCGACGCGTCCTAAAAACCCGTAACGCAGCCTATCGGGCACGGCTACGCACCCGATTCCGCCCATGTTCCGATCGTCAGCGGACTTCGTCGGACTTGTGTTCGACAGTCTTCCCGTCGATCGACTTGTCGGCCGAAACGGCGTCGTCGTCGTCGCTCATGCCCTTCTTGAAGCTCTTGATGCCCTTGGCCAGATCGCCCATCAGTTCCGGAATCTTGCCACGGCCAAACAACAGCAGCACGACGACCAGGACGATCAGCCAGTGCCAGATGCTAAAGGAACCCATCCACTTACTCCCTCGATGCCCTGAATATTCAAGGCCATCACGTTGTCATTTTTCAGGCGGGCCGAAAAGCGCGCCCACTGCATGTGTCCATTAATCGACCTCGATCAAAGGACACAGACATGCAGCAATTCAAAGTGCTACAGCGACCCTTGCGCGTTTGATAAGACGCGGCGCTGTAGTCCTAGACGGAACCTAGGATGTCGCGGTGTCTTTTTCAAACACCAATATGTCGCGCTCGTTAACGCAAAGCGTGACGTCGCGCAATCCTTGCGGCAACAGGTCGGCGCGTATGCGTGCCCGAACGGTGCGCTCCGACTGCGGAACCGCAAGTTCGAGGAGTTCGACGACACCCAGGAACCGCCGCGAGACAATACGCGCGGGGATGGCCCCACCCTCTTCCTGCAGATGAACGCCGGAGAGCCTGACGGCGACGCTCAGAGGCTGTCCTTCGCCGAATTGCCCCGCGGACACCGTGCCAAGCGGCGTCTCGACGAGACCGCCGCGCACGCGCGCATCGAAAACATTGATCTCGGAGAAGAACCCGGCAGCGAAGAGATCACGCGGCCTGCGATAGATTTCGTCGGCGGTTCCGACCTGGACAAGGCTGCCATCCTTCAGAAGCGCGATCCGGTCGGCCATGCGCATCGCCTCTTCCGCGTCATGCGTCACGACGATCGCCGTCGCGCGGGTTTCACGAAGAATTGCAAGAGTGTCGGCGCGAATGGAGTCCTTGAGCCGGGAATCGAGGCCGGAGAAGGGTTCATCCATCAGCATCACCGCCGGTCGCGGGGCAAGCGCTCGGGCGAGCGCCACGCGCTGCTGCTCGCCACCCGAAAGTACATGCGGATAGCGGTCGGCATAGTGCAGCAAACCGACGCGGTCGAGAGCCGCCTCGGCCTGAATGAGCGCTTCCTTCTTCGGCAGCGCGGTCAGTCCGAAGCAGACGTTGTCGCGGATGCTCATGTGCGGGAAGAGGGCAAAGTCCTGGAACATCAGGCCGACGCCGCGCCTTTCCGGCGGAAGAAACACGCTCGGCCCCGATATCTCCCGACCGTTCAGGAGGAGGCGCCCGCCCGTCTGCATCTCTATTCCCGCGGCGATCCGAAGCAAGGTCGTCTTGCCGGATCCGGAGGGACCGAGCAGACAGAGCACTTCGCCGGCCTCGGCCTTCAGCGACACGCCCTTGATCGTATCCTTGGAGTGATAACGGTGGCTGATGTTCTCGAAAGCAAGGCTCGCCGCGAACGACACTCCAGGCCGCCTCGTCGTTGCGACGGTGCCGCTGAGCGAATCTGAAACCATGGTCTGCATTCCCTGCCCCGAAGGCACTCGGTCTAAGCCGCGTGAGCCTTAAAGCCGATATCCTTACTCAGGATTTTAATCGTCTTCTTCTGCCTTCGGAGTCAAGAGGCCGAGTTCCTCGAGGTCCATTTGGGTAATCGGATCCTCGTTGTCGGAAAATTCGTCCTCTCCCGCGGGAACGGGAATGTGCAGGTTGGAGGGCACGCGGCCGGAGAGGAGTCCTGCCCCCTTCAATTCCTCCATGCCCGGAAGATCGCGGATCTCCTCGAACCCGAAATGATCGAGGAAGTCGCGTGTCGTCCCGAATGTCACCGGACGGCCGGGCGTGCGCCTGCGGCCGCGAAACCGCACCCAGCCCGCCTCCATCAGCACGTCGAGCGTGCCCTTCGAGGTCTGTACACCACGAATGTCTTCGATTTCGGCTCGCGTCACCGGCTGGTGATAGGCAATGATCGCCAGGACTTCGAGTGCGGCTCGGGAAAGTTTCTTGACCGCCTGCTCATCCGTCTGAACGACGAAGGAAAGGTCGGCGGCGGTGCGGAAGGCCCAATGGTCGGCAACCTGAACAAGATTGACGCCGCGAGCGGCATAGGCTGTCTTCAGCCGGGACATCAGCCGCCCGACGTCGACCCCACGCGGGATGCGGCTGGCGATATAGCTTTCCGGAACCGGCTGGGCCGAGGCGAAGACAAGCGCCTCCGCGATCCGTTCTGCCTCCTGCTCCAGCCCCGGATCGATGAATACATCATCGATTGCTTCCTCGTCGTCGGGCATCCCGGGCAAGTATCTTTGCGCCTCAGCCACGCGCCGCCTCCATCTCCGCCAGGGTTGCGGCATCGATTGGCTTTGGCCCGCGCCGCAGATAAATAGGAGCGAAGGCGCTCTCCTGCCGGATTTCGAGCCTTCCCTCCCGGACCATTTCCAGGGACGCGGCGAAGGAACTTGCAATCACGGTCGCCCGCTCCTTCGGACTTGTCATGTAACGGATGAGAAAATGGTCGAGCGCCGTCCAATCGTCGAGACCGCCCACCAGACGGGCAAGGATCAGGCGCGCATCCGCAAGCGACCAGACATGGCGCTTCTCGATCGTCACCTGGGTCGTCGACTGGCGCTGCCTCAATGTGGCATAGGCGCTCAGCAGGTCGTAGAGCGAAGCGTCGTAGCCGGACTTCTTCTCGGCAACGATGTGTTCGGGCGCTCCACGCGCAAAGACATCGCGACCGAGGCGGTTGCGATTGACGAGCCTCGTTGCCGCGTCGCGCATCGCCTCCAGCCGCTTCAGCCGGAAAGCCAGCGCGGAAGCCATCTCCTCACCGGAGGGCCCCTCCTCCCTCGCCTGCTGCGGGATCAGCAGTCGTGACTTCAGGTAGGCGAGCCAGGCGGCCATCACCAGGTAGTCGGCCGCAAGTTCGATGCGGATGGAGCGGGCCCGCTCGATGAAGGCGATATATTGCTCGGCCAGAGCCAGGACAGAGATGCGGGAAAGATCGACGCGCTGGCTCCGGGCAAGGTGCAGGAGCAGGTCGAGCGGCCCTTCGAAGCCCGCGAGGTCGACGACGAGCGCCTCCTCATGCAGGCCGCGGTCGGCAGGATCCTCCTGCCACAGGGGATCCATCGGCGCCTTTGCCTGGGGCTGTCCCTGCCTTTCCGAACCCGACACTACCACGCCCTTTCAGCGCCCGCCGACGCCACCTCTGCCAACGAACTGCATTCGCTTGCGCGCCCGACGGGACTCATGGCCCTGTCGAGCCGGATACGACCCTCTCAAGCCAAGGCGAACATCGCATCGAACTCGGAGCGCAGCGCCTCCTCATCCGAATTGTCCGGTTCCCGGAAGGCCGCCTCCGCCGCATTCGCCCGCCGCAACCGATCGCCAGTGAGTACCGGCACGGCATCTGCGACGGACTTCATTTCTTCCATAATACCGTGACAATGCAAGACGAGATCGAGGCCGGCGGCGATAATCCGCCGCGCCCGCGCGTTCATGTCACCGGCAAGCGCGTTCATCGAGACGTCGTCCGACATCAGCAGGCCGTCGAAACCGATATGGCCCCGGATGATCTCCTGCACGACTTTCGGCGATGTCGTGGCCGGATTGTCGGGATCGATCGCCGTGAACACCATATGCGCCGACATGGCCATCGCTTCGTCCCTCATGGCGACGAAGGGCAGGAAGTCGCTCGCCGTCAGAACCTCCAGGCTGGAATCGACGACAGGCAGGCTGTGGTGCGAATCGACCAGAGTCCGGCCGTGGCCGGGCATGTGTTTCATCACCGGCAGCATGCCGCCGGCTTTCAGCCCCTCGGCCAGGGCCCGCCCGATATTCGTCACGGTCTCGGGATCATGACCATAGGCGCGGTTGCCAATGACATCATGGCTCCCCGGCACCGGCACATCGAGAACGGGCAGGCAGTCGACCGTGATGCCGAAGGACGTCAGGTCGAAGGCATGGAGGCGGCCGAGGAGCCAGGCGGCCCGCAGCCCGAGATCCTTGTCGCGCCGGTAGAGCTCGCCGATCGCCGCGCCGTTCGGATATTGCGGCACGAGCGGCGGCCGGATGCGCTGCACGCGCCCGCCTTCCTGGTCGATCAGGACCGGCGCCTTTGAATTACCGACGCTGTCGCGCAAGGCGGCGACCAGGTCGCAGATCTGCGAGCGCTCGCCGATATTGCGCCCGAAGAGGATGAAGCCCCATGGACGCTCATCGGCGAAGAAGCTGCGCTCTTCCGCCGTCAGGGCCAAGCCTTTGCAGCCGGAGATAAATGCTTTTGATTCGCTCATGCGAGAATCATAGTGCCCTGTGGTGCGAGCGCGAAGCGGCAAACCGTATCTTCGCCCTTCATGCACAGCTTCGCTGAAAAAGAACAGGCGCGGCATCGCTGCCGCGCCATTCCCGCAAACGATCGCGCTGCCGGCTATTTGGTCACGAGGCAGCTTCCACCGGCGCTCTTGTAGCGAGCGCAGAGCGCGTTTGCTTCTTCCCGCGTGCCCGCCGGTATGCGGACGCGATAGTAAGTGCCCTTCCCGGCAATCTCGGCCTTGCGAATGTCGACGCCGCGACCGCCGATGACATCCGCAAACTTCCGCGAGAGATTGTTATAGCTTTTCTGTGCATCGGCCTCGGAGGGAAGCGACGCGATCTGGACGACATAGCTACCGGGCGGCACGGTGGCCGTGGCAAGCGCTGCGGACGGATCGGCGGCCGCCGTTTCCGTCACCGCCTGGTTTTCCACCACTTTGTTCTCCGCAGGCTTTGCCGGGGCTTCCGGCCGTGCCTGCGGCACCGCGGTCGCTTCACTTGCGATGGTCGTCGTCTTGACGCTTCGAACCGGAGTAAGCTCGTCCGTGGACGCCTGAGTTGGCGTCGCGAGCGCGACCTGTTCGCTGCCAGCCGACTGCCCGGCCCCCTTGATCTCGGTTTCCGCCACGGCAACCGCGGCCTGGCCCTCGGTACCCGAAGCACCCGCCTCGGCCGAAGCGGTCGCCGGAAGCGGTGTCGCGACAGCCACGGCCCTCGTCTCCGGCTCGGCCGACGGCCCCTCGCGCGGCACCAGGGTGCCGTCCGGCTTGACGATCATGGTGCGGACCTTCCGCGGCATGACGGCCGGCGCCCTCTCTTCCTCGGCTGCCGGATCGGCCGTGGATTCGCCTGGCAGCAACCGCGCCGTTTCTTCGCCTTCCGAAGAGGAGACGCCCGGCAAGGAATCATCAAAATCATTGCCTTCGAGCGGCAGCGTCTCCGGCGTCAGCGTCTTTTGCACCACGTCCACCGGTTCCTCGGTCGTGGACACCAGCGCATCCTGCCGCGGTGTATCGCTCCGCGCGCCGGCCACACGGTCGTAGACGGCCTTGTCCTGGTTGGGCACGGTCTTGCCGCCCTTCTCCTCGGGGACGATCTTCACCGGATCCTTGTCCGCCAGAATGATCTTCGGACCGTCGCCGGTGAGCGAAGCGCTGCTGCCACCCATCCAGGCATAGACGCCGGCGCCGCCGAGAATGATGAAGCCGGCTACGCTTGCCGCCAACAGCATGGTGCGCTGCGAGCGGCGGCCATAGCCCTCTTCGCCCGCGTAGTCGTCACTGGTGCGCGGCAGCGCCGCCAGCCGGTCGACGTCCTGCGCTTCGCCGCGCCGCTCTTCCATCGAACGCCGGAAATCCTCCTCCATCGCCCTTTCGAATTCGTCGAAATCGTTGATGGAAGCAAGCGACACCGCACTGTCGCCTGCCGGATCGGCGTGCGAGGCCGGTCCCGCAGCGGAGGAACCGCCCTTGGCGGCACGTCCCGGCGTGCCGAAGAGTTGCGCCATCTCTGCATCGATGTCCAGATCGTAGTCGGCTGCGAAGGAAGCGGGCTTTTCTTCCGCCTCGACGTGCGGCAGTTGCGGCACATCCAACTCGGCGATCGGCGCCACCCCGGTATCGGTCTCCGCAATCATTGCCGGGTCGAAAGGCAGCGTGTTATCGGCCGACACGCTCTCGACGCCGTTAGTCTCGTCAGGCAGTTCCTGGCTGTAAGTTTCCGGCACGGCTTGCGTCGCCAGCGCCTGAAGGAAAGGTTGTGCGATCGGCTCGACCAGCGCCGGGTGCGCGACGGGTGCGGCCTTCGTCACGGCCGCGGGCGCGACCTCCTCGCCGCTGTCCCCGGCGCCCTTGGCCTCGTCGCCCACGTCGAGCGCGATATCGGCCAATTGGAGCTCGAAATCTTCGATGTCGATGCTCGGCTCCGCCTCCGCCTCGACCGGTTCGCTCCGCACCAGTTCATCGGATACGGCTGGCGCGGTTTGGGACAGAAGAGCCGGTTCCACCGGAGACTTGGCGACAACGGGCGCCGTGAGCGGCGCGGCGAAGGCGCGCTGCTCGGAGACACCGGCTGCGGACGCGACCGGGGTTGCGCGACTGAACATGGGCGTGAAGGGATAGCTGCTCTTCCTTGCGACCGGCTCAACAGCAGGCAGGACGGGCGGCTGCTCGACGGTCGGGGCCGCAACGGTCGCCGCAACGTCGGAAGACGCAACATCTGCCGACAGTCGATCGAGGTGCTCGGAAGCATCGGGTTCGGAGACGCCGTCCGCCGCTTGTTCGACGATCGCCGTGGCGTTTTCGCCAACATCCTCGTGCTGCCCGGCGCCACCGTCCGCCATGTCGACATAGACGGCTTCGGCATAGACAGGCTCCGACAGATCCCCCTGCGCGCGGAAATCACCGGCTGCGTTCAGTCTTGACGTAAGCGGCTCCTCCCAATCGGCGAAGGTTGGAACGTCTTCCGCTCCGAAAGGCGAGGTCAATTGCGCCGCGTCTTCGCTCGGCGCCGGCGCCGGTTCGGGCGCCAGGTCGTCGTGGCCGAGCGAAAGCTCGAGCTCGCGCTCAAGGTCGAACGAAGCATCGACGTCCACCGCCGGGCCTTCGACCTGCGGCTCGACGGGGGCCGCTACCGCCTCGGCGGACGCTTCAACGGCCGGCTCAACCGAAGCGACCTCCTCGGAGGCCGGACGCAGCGAAACCACTTCGCCGGAATTCTGATCGGGTGCGGACAGGTGCGAACCGGAATGCAGCTCGACCGGGGGCGCAGCATCGACCTCATCGGCCGGCCCGGAGACCGGCTCCGCGGCGGCCTGGGCCACCGGATGCTCGACGAGCCCACTGTCCGGATGAACCGCTTCGGCGCGCGGAGCATCATAACTGTCGAAGGCACGAAGCAGCTCTTCTTCAAGATCGAAGGCCGGATCGCGCCGGATCGACTCCTGATGGCGCTGAAGTTCCTGCAATTGCTGAACGGCCGGCCGAGCATCGTAACCGACGATGCGGGCAAGTTCGCTCAACGGATCGTCATCGGCCAAGGAATCGAACTCTGCCGGCCCGCTTCGTGCGAATTGTTTGTCTGCCATTCTCTCCACTCACAACTGCCTGCGTTGAATTGCCAGTGCATTGTGGGGAATTGGTGACACGACCTACCGCATCTCTTCCGGCGCCGAGGTGCCCGTTATGGACAGACCCGACCTTAATACCGAGGCGACAGCATGCACCAGCCCGAGTCTGGCAATGCTTAATTCTCTGTTCCTATCGTTAACAAAACGTAATTCCGTATTTTCCTTACCTTTGTTCCAGAGTCCATGAAAGGCTGCGGCAAGATCATACAGGTAAAAAGCGATCCTGTGCGGCTCTTGTGAGAGTGCCGCCGCCTCGACGACACGCGGATATTCTGCGAGCTTGGCGACGAGCTGCATTTCCGCAGGATCAACGATCGCGCCCATCACCGCACCGGCAAGATCGATCGAGGACAGATCAAGATCAGGGAAAGCCTCGTGAGCCTGGCGCAACACCGAGCAGCAGCGCGCATGCGCATATTGCACGTAGAAGACCGGATTGTCCTTCGATTGTTCGGTAACCTTCGCGAAATCGAAGTCGAGCGGCTCGGAACTTTTTCGGTAGAGCATCATGAAGCGGACCGGATCGCGCCCGACCTCATCGACCACGTCGCGAAGCGTTACGAAATCGCCCGAACGCTTGGACATTTTCACCGGCTCGCCGCCGCGATAAAGCTTGACGAGCTGGCAGAGCAGAACCGTCAGCTTTGCCTCTCCGTCCGAGATCGCCCGTGCCAGCGCCTCCAGCCGCTTGACATAGCCGCCATGGTCGGCGCCGAGCACATAGATCATCTCGTGGAAGCCGCGATCGAACTTGTCCTTGAAATAAGCAACGTCTGCCGCGAAGTAAGTATAGGTGCCGTCGGACTTGATGAGCGGCCTATCGAGGTCGTCCCCGACCTCGGTCGAGCGGAAAAGCGTCTGCTCGCGGTCTTCCCAATCCTCCGGCAACTGCCCCTTCGGCGGCGGCAGCGTGCCTTTGTAGACATGTCCCTTGAAGGTCAGGTCGTTGATTGCGGTGCGAATGCGCGCCGCGCCATTGTCGTGCAGGGCCCGCTCGGAGAAGAAGACGTCATGATTGACGTTGAGCGCCGAGAGGTCCTCGCGGATCATTGCCATCATCGCATCGATCACACGCTCCTTGACGAGCGGCATCCATTTTTCGTCGGGCATGATCCGCAGGCTCGTGCCGAATTCATCGGCAAGCGCCTCGCCGACCGGGATGAGATAGTCGCCGGGATAGAGCCCTGGGGGAATTTCGCCCACGTCCTCTCCAAGGGCCTGACGGTAACGCAGGAACGCCGAGCGGGCGAGCACGTCGATCTGCGAGCCGGCATCGTTGATGTAGTATTCCTTGGTGACGTCATAGCCCGCAAAGGCAAGAAGATTGGCAAGCGCATCGCCGACCACGGCGCCGCGGCAATGGCCGACATGCATCGGCCCCGTTGGATTGGCGGAGACATATTCCACATTCACCTTGCGTCCGGCGCCGACGGTGCTGCGGCCGTAATCCGTGCCGATCCTGATCATCGTGGCAAGCAGCTTCTGCCAATAGGAGACCGAGAGGCGGACATTGATGAATCCCGGGCCGGCGACCGACACCTCCGCCACTTCCGGATCCTGGCGCAACTTGTCGATGATGAGATCGGCAAGGGCGCGTGGATTCGTGCCCAGCGCCTTTGCAAGGACCATCGCCGCATTCGTCGCCACGTCGCCATGACCCGCGTCGCGCGGCGGCTCGATACTGATGCGTCCGAAGTCGAGATCAGATCGTTTTTCACGAACGATATCAAGCGATTCCAGAATGTTCTTAATTCTTGATTCGAAGTCTGTGAAAAGATTCATCTGATCCGTCCGCTATTCCCAGCCCAACTGGACAGTGCTCCAGTTCCTTGCGCCTGACGAGACGCACGGCGCTGTAGCGCAAATTCAAAAGGAGGCCGGGTTCGTGGGGAACCTCGAGCCTCCGCGCGGGGGCGTCACTACCGCAAATCGGGCGTATGGTCAAACAAACGCATATGCACGCTGATGGCGAAAGTATCGGTCATACCCGCGAGATAGTCTCCCACGTGGCGCGCGCGGGCGGGCTCCGCCATCCCGGCGATCTGATCGACCCAGTGGTGCTCCCGCATCAATCGCGGATCGGCCATGAACGCTTGAAAGAGATCGGTAACGATGGACGCCGCCCCCTGCCGCACGCGCATGACTTCCGGATGCCGATAGATCCTGGTCATCAGCAGATTCTTGATCTGCCGATCAGTCTCGCTCATCTCCTCGGAAAAGGTCGCGATCGCCATGCCGGCCCTTCGCACCTCTTCCACGCTCTGGGGCCGGAGGTCGCGCAGGCGGGCCTGCGCAACGCCGATGACATCCTCGACCATCGCGGTGATCTGCCGACGCATAATCTCATGTGTAAAGCGGCTCGTCTCCAGGCCGGGATAGCGGTCATCGACCTCACGCATCAGCCGTGCGAGAAACGGAACCTCCTCGAGCATGCCGAGAGTGAGATAGCCTGCCCGCAAACCATCGTCGATATCGTGAGTGTTGTAGGCGATGTCGTCGGAGATGGCAGCCACCTGCGCCTCGAGGCTCGCAAAGCTTGCAAGCTCGAGATCATGAAGCTGGCAATAGTCGAGGATCGGCTGCGGCACCGGGCCGCGGGTCCCCTTGCCGTCGGCCGTCATCAGCGGGCCGTTGTGCTTGACCAGGCCTTCGAGGCTCTCCCAGGTGAGGTTCAGGCCATCGAACTCCGCATAGCGCCGCTCCAGCTTGGTGACGATGCGCAGCGACTGGGCATTGTGGTCGAAGCCGCCATAGGGCTCCAGGACCTCGTGCAATGCGTCCTCACCGGTATGGCCGAATGGGGTGTGGCCGAAATCGTGGACAAGGGCGACGCCCTCGGCGAGGTCTTCATCGAGTTTCAGCGCCCGTGCCAGGGCGCGCGCGATCTGGGCAACCTCGATCGTGTGCGTGAGCCGCGTGCGATAATGGTCGCCGTCGGCGGCGATGAAGACCTGCGTCTTGTGCTTCAGGCGGCGAAAGGCGGTCGTATGCACGATGCGGTCGCGGTCGCGCTGGAAGTCGGATCGCGTCGGGCTGGCGGTCTCCGGATAGAGCCGGCCGCGCGAAGCCCATGGATTCGTGGCAAAGATCGCATGCTCGCCGTAGCCGAAGCCGAGGGCCTGTCTGTCAAAAGTCATTTCACACCTGTCGGGTCATCCATTGACGGGACATTCACGCCTTCATACCTATAGTATGTGCTACAAGAAAGCCGTGCACGCCCGCCAGAATTCTTGCGCGGAACGAAGGCCCAGGCGTTTCTGCGCCATGCAGATGCACGGGCGCTTTCGGATGACAACAAATCTCTCCGGGCCTTGATCCCGGCAGGAGGCAGAAACATGCAGGACACAGTGATCCTTTCGGATGCAGCCGCAAAGCGCATTGCCGCCATTCTCCAGGCGGAAAAGGACAAGACTGCCATGCGGGTCTCCGTCGAAGGAGGAGGCTGTTCCGGCTTCTCCTACAAATTCGACCTTGTCGACAAGGAAAACGAAGACGACCTGGTCCTCGAAAAGGACAACGCCAAGGTCCTGATCGACAGCCTTTCGCTCGTCTATATGGGCGGTTCCGAAATTGATTTCGTCGACAACCTGCTCGGCCAGTCGTTCCAGATCAAGAATCCGAACGCGGTCGCAAGCTGCGGCTGCGGCACGAGCTTTTCGGTCTGAAGAGCCTCGCGGGCTCAAGTGGAAACAGAGCCCCTGCGGGCTACAGATAGGGCGATCCGAGCCAGAGAATCCGATTCGCCAGCCGGTTCAGGAGCGGCTGCGCATCCAGGCTTTCGAGGGTCACCTCTTCCGCATTCGTGCGGAGGGCGCAGATTTTCTCGCCGATGGCCTGCGCCATGGCGTCATCGAGAATTTCCAGATCGAATTCGAAGTTGAGCCGTAGCGAGCGGGGGTCCAGGTTGGACGAGCCGACATAGACCCAATGGCCGTCGACAACGATCAGCTTGGAGTGATTGAAGGCACCCTTTGCTCGCCACACGCGGCAGTGCCCCTTCAGCACCTGATCGAACTGCGCGGTCATGGCTCGATCCACCAAAGTGAGGTTGTTGACTGCCGGCACGACAATATCGACCTCGACTCCCCTGCGCGCAGCGGTGACCAGCGCGCTGATGAGTTCCTTGTCCGGCAGGAAATAGGGAGACATCACGCGAATGTGCTTCCGCGCGATCGAAAAGGCCCCCATCAACATCTTGTGATTGGTCTCGTTGGTGTTGTCGGGGCCTGAGGGAACGGCGCGCATCAGGACGGACGGCGTACCCTCCAGTTCCTCCGGTTCGACGACCCGCCATGCTTCGCCCGCAAGAATCTCGCCGCTCGCGAACTGCCAGTCCTCGGCGGCAACCTGGAAGATATCGGCGACGATCGGCCCGGCAACCCGGAAATGGGTATCGAAGGAGGCTTCTCCGCCCGCGATCTCCGTCGAAAATCCCGCCCTTATGTTCATACCGCCGGCGAAAGCCACCTCCCCGTCGATGATGATGATCTTGCGATGGGTCCGCAAATTGGCATAGGGCAGCCTCAGGCCCATGATGATGTTGCCGTTGAACACGGCCGTCGGGACGCCCGCTTCCTGCAGATACCCAACGATGCTCGGAACGGAGTAGCGCGCGCCGACGGCATCGATCAGCACGCGCACGTCGACCCCGCGCTTTGCCGCGGCAATCAGGGCATCGGCGAAGCGAAGTCCGATCCGATCGCGATCGAAGATATAGCTCTCGATCAAAATGCTCCGGCGCGCCGCGGCGATTTCCTCCAGCATCGCCGCATACACGTCGTCGCCGCCTTCCAGCACTGTGATGCGATTGCCCGTCGACATCGCAAATCGCGAAACTCGGTCCCCCAATATCTTCATCGCCGCGAACCGATGGCCGAAGCGGACCGCCACGTGATCATTCGTGACGTCGAAACGCAGGAATGGATCGGGACCGTTCAGGCGCAACAGGGAGCGTTGCAGGCTCAGCGACGAACGGCGAATGCGATTGATGCCCGCCACCGCATATATGACGGCGCCTAGTATGGGAGACAGGAGAATCACGCCCACCCAGCCCGCGGCGGCACGCACATCGTCCTTCGTCATCGCCGCGTGGATGATCGCCGGCGCACCGAGCGCGAAGGACAGGAGTGCAAGAAATTGCGGCCAGTATTCTTGGATGAATGCGATCATGCGCGGGACTATAGACAGACCGGGACCGGAATCAATTCCGCCACCCAAGGCTGCAGCAGAGATCGAGTTGGACGCAGATTCAAGCAGGAGTTCCAGTTTGCTGCGCCACGCTTCAGCCGTGATTGGACGCGCGGCGCGCTAGCCGCTACAACGAATCGCGGCAAGGATCACCGGAGAGAAAGAAAGGCAGGCCCTATCCCATGAAGATCGCCACCTGGAACATCAACGGCGTCAAGGCGCGTGTCGACAGCCTGATCGCCTGGCTCAAGGCGTCCAATCCGGATATCGCGTGCCTGCAGGAGATCAAGTCGGTTGACGAGGCCTTTCCCCGCAGCGAAATCGAGGCGCTCGGCTATCACGTGGAAACGCATGGGCAGAAGGGATTCAACGGGGTTGCCCTGCTGGCGAAACCACGGCCGGACGAAGTCAACCGCGGTCTGCCGGGCGACGACAGCGACGAACAGTCGCGGTTCATCGAAGGCGTCTTTTCCGTCAAGGGAGGCGCGATTCGCGTCTGCTGCCTTTACCTGCCGAACGGCAATCCGGTGGGGACTGAAAAATACGCCTACAAGCTCCAGTGGATGCAACGTCTTGCGGCGTTTGCCGAACGGCGCCTTGCGCTCGAGGAACCGGTGATTCTCGCGGGCGACTACAATGTCATTCCCGAGCCCCATGATTGCTGGGACGTGAAGGTCTGGCAGAACGACGCCCTCTTCCTGCCGGAAACCCGGGCGGCTTTCCGACGCCTGCGCAATCTCGGTTTTACCGACGCGGTGCGCGCGACCTCGGACGAGGTGCCGCTCTATTCCTTCTGGGACTATCAGGCGGGCTGCTGGCAAAAGAATTTCGGAATTCGGATCGACCACCTGATGCTCTCGCCGGAGGCGGCCGACAAGCTCGTATCGACATCGATCGAAAAGCATGTCCGCGCCTGGGAAAAGCCGTCGGACCACGTTCCCGTCGCCGCCGAGTTCTCGTTCGAAGCCGCGTGAAATCGAAACTAGCGCATCGGCCCGAAAATCGCACACGATTTTCGGAAAGCTCGATGCGCAAATTCAAAGAGTTACAGCGACCTTTGCGCGTCTGAAAAGACGCGCGGCGCTGTAGAGGGTCAGTCGTCCTGCCCCAGGTGCAAGTTCTGCGCCATCGCAATCGCCACGCGGCGGTCGTCCTCGGATGCCAGGGAAAAGGCCTGCTCCTGCATGGACTGGAGCCAGGGCCTGTCCTTTGGCGAACACTGGTCGAGTGCGGCGGTCATATAGGCGAGACCCCGAATGCTCTGTCCTTCATCGAAAAGGACGCTGCCGAAGACACCCATTGCGCCGGCATGGCCGTTCTTGCGCGCGCGGTTCAGCCACTTCTTGGCCTGCTGGACGTTGACGCTGCCGCCCTCGCCCGAAAGTAGCATCCGCGCAAGCTGGAACTGCGCCTCGGCAACGCCGAAGGCGGAGGCTGCCTGGAAATAGAGTTGCCGCGCCCGCTGCAGGTCCACATGCACAGGGGTGTCGGGAATGCCGCGCCGGTAATAGCCGGCGAGCGAGATCAGCGCATTGACGAAATAGCCGGTGTCTTCCGACCCCGGCTCCACCCCCTGCTGGGCGATTTCGCTGTAGATCTTGAATGCTTCGAGATCGTTTTCGGCGACGCCGTCGCCATAGGCATACATGTTGGCGAGTGCCCAGCGGGAGCCCGTGTGCCCCTTTTCGGCGGCGTAGCGATAGGCCTCGACCGCCTCGTCCTTTCGGCCGCTCTTGTAGGCCGAGAAGCCGAACTTGAAGAGCGCAAACGGCCCGGACTCCTTGGTCACGCCGGCGCCCGGATCGAAGGCCCTCGCCGGCCCCGCCGCAGCCGCGCCGACCGCCAGCGACATGCCGAGCACCGCGACCTTCAGCGACTTGAATTCACTCCCGCACATCACAATCAGCTTCTTTCGTTCCACGCGTCTACGCCGAACCCACCAGCGCTGCGACCGCCTTGAGCCGGAGCGCCGTCGTCGGAGCCTTCACCGAGGCCAATCCCGACAGCCCGGCCGGCAGGCGGCAAACATCCGCCTCCCCGCGGCCGACATTACGCCGACTGCGCTCCAGACGCGAATTGCCAGGGGATGTCACGACAGCACACAAACTCAGTTTACCTTTAACGCAAGCACAGCACTCGGTTCCGCACGATTGTCGCTACCATGGGTGCTCTCATTTTGTGGCGGGAAATGGACATAATGTCCCCTGACCGATACTAGCAAAATCATAGCCATAAATGTGTTGCTGAATCGTCACATTCGAAAGCGCTCATAAGCGAAGCGCGTGACCCATAGCAAAAGGCCCGGCAATGACCGGGCCTCGAGCGTTTTGATGGAAGAGATCAGAACCTGACTTTCAGCGATGTCGAGATGGCACCGACGAAATCATTGTCGAAGTCGTAGGAGACGTCGTCGCCATAGGTCTCTCCCTGGTAGCTGACGGCCCCGGAACTGCCGCTAGTCATGATGCCGACGACGCCGGCAAGCCGGAGCTCAATATTCTGCGTGGGCGTATAGGAGACGCCGGTGCCGACCGTCCAGGTGTCCGTCTGCGCGCCATAACCATGGCTGGTGCCCCGATCCCAGGTCAAGCTAACTGCGCCGCTCCATTGGTCATTGAACTTGTGACCAATACCTCCGGTGATGGTCCAACCGTCGCGATAAAGGAGGTCGAGGCTAGTGCAAGGCGTGGCACTCGTTTCAGTTGCCGGGCAGAACCTGAGAACCTGTAACTGGCTCCAGTCAGTCCATTTAACCGAACCAAATGCCAACCAGCCTGGGGCGATGCCCGATTGTATCTTTAACTCCAGTGAATCCGGCATCGACGCGGATCCGCTGACGTCATATTTGGTGCCAGTAACCAGGATAGGGGCGCCGCCGCCCGGATTTGGTACAAAGAAACCCAATTGACGCAGGTCGATGAAGCCGGACAGGTTGTCCAGATCGACGGAGCTATTGTAAACGAGGCTCGCCCGCATCGCATATTCGGGGATTTCGTAGGCTACGCCAGTTCGCCAGCCCCAGCCACTGTCCTCGAGCTCAAGCCTGCCGATGCCCGAAAAAACGCCAGCAAGGCCCGTGCCCGTATAATCCTGGACCAACCTTTCTTTGAAGCCGCCGACTTCCTGGTAGAACACGCCCCCAATGATGCGCATGTATCCTGGGCCCATGCTCCATTTGTAGGAGCAGGTCGCCGCATAATTATCGCTCTCGACTTTCGTTTCGATATTGTTGTTGGCACCGGCCCAGTTCGTGCCTGGATTAGTGTGGGCGCCCCAAGGCTGCGAGTAGTCCGCCATACAGTCGACACTGTTCCCCACGGCAGCCTTGAAGCCGATGCGGGGCGCCCAATAGCTATCGGTGTCGTCCGCACGGTTCGGGCGATCGTTCAGATCGCCACCACCGTACGTCTCGCCGAGAATATCCGTGTCCGCAGTATCCGTATCCTCCACGTTCCTGAGTTCGCGCTGCGGATTGACATAGGTCGCGGTTCCTTCCACCACATAATCCGACGGATCGAACAGCAGATCGATATTGTAGCCGCCGCGCTCGAGACCCCCAGCCTGTGCCGCCGACGCAGCAAGCAATCCGGCCACCGTCGCGAGAACAGCTCTTTTCAGACCATTTCGAGCCATACAGCTCCTCCCCTGCACTTTCACGTAAGCGACCATTCCCCATGCCGCTGCGGCGAGATATTCCTCACGATCGCGTGAAATGGCAAACACTGCCCCGGCGCTGTACCCGACCAGATCGGCTACCGAATTTACGTAAGAATTTCACGATTCGGTCACAATTGGAGAAAACAGGAACAGGATTCCAACTTCAAGGGCGGCATCTCTAATTTCGGGAATGGAATTCCAACAAATCAGCAAAGTGTGACGCAGCAACAACAATATTGCTTTTTGGCAGGCCTGTTCCGAGTATCACCCAAGGAAGACGGTCGACAAAACCAAGGAGTGTAGTGGCGATCCGGATCGCCCGTTCGGTTCGAAGTCGTATCGAACGACAAAATTCCGCGGCATTGCTGCCGCGGATCGTGTCTTCAACGCCGGGGGTCTTTTCAGACGCGCAAAAGTCGCTGCAAATCTTTGAAGCGGTGCATCGAGCTTTCCGAACATCGGCTCCGATATTCGGGCCAATGCGCTGAAGTCCGGGGAAGGACGAATTAACCTGCTTCCGATACGCGGCTCAGGGCGACACCGAGCGAGTCCCTCTGCTGGTCGAGCTCCGCCAGCCGTTCCCGCTCGGCCTCGACCAGTTCAGGCTTCGCATTGGCGACGAACTTCTCGTTGGCGAGCTTGCCCAAAATCCTTTGCCGTTCGACATCGACCTTGGCGATCGCCTTTTCGAGGCGTGTTTTCTCGGCCGAGAGATCGATCAGGCTACCGAGCGGAAGGCAGGCAGTCGCCTCGCCGACGACGATCTGGGCGCTTCCGCGCGGCGCGGCCGCCGCGTGTTCGATCGTCTCCACCCGCGCCAGCCGTTTGATCGCCGAGGCATGCCGGTCGAGGCGTTCGCCCGTCAGACCCTTGGCGCCGACGATCACCAGCGGCGCCAGCGCCGCGGGCGGAACGTTCATCTCCGCACGGACGGACCGGATGCCCGAGACGAGATCGATCAGCCAGTTGATTTCATCCGCGGCAGCGTCATCCGCATAGAATGCGGCCGGCCACTCGGCATGGCAGAGGAGCGTCGTGCGCTGGCGGCCGGGGACTTCCGTCTTCTCCCAGAGCTCCTCGGTCATGAAGGGCATGAACGGGTGCAGGAGCTTGTAGGTTTCGTCGAGCACATAGGCGACGCAGGCCTGGGCTTCGCGCTTGGCGTCTTCATCGTCGCCATTGAAGACCGGCTTCAAGAGTTCGAGGTACCAATCGCAGAACTGGTTCCAGACGAAACGGTACAGACTTCCGGCCGCCTCGTTGAAGCGGTAATTCTCGATCGCTTCGGTCACATCGCGGATCGTGCGCGAAAGCTCCGTCAGTATCCAGCGATTGACGGTCAGCGAAGTCGCCTCGGGAATGAAGCCCGCGCTGCTCGTCGCACCGTTCATCTCGGCGAAACGCGTCGCGTTCCAAAGCTTGGTGCCGAAATTGCGGTAGCCGGCGATGCGCGCCGGGTCGAGCTTCACGTCGCGCCCCTGCGCCGCCATGATCGCCAGCGTGAAACGCAGCGCGTCGGCGCCGTACTCGTCGATCAGTTCCAGCGGGTCGATGACGTTGCCTCTCGACTTCGACATCTTCTGCCCGTTCTTGTCACGGACGAGCGCATGGACATAGACGGTGTGGAACGGTTCGATCGGCGTGCCGTCCGCATCCTTCATGAAATGGAGGCCCATCATCATCATGCGGGCGACCCAAAAGAAGATGATGTCGAAACCCGTCACCAGGACATCGGTCTGGTAGTATCTTTCGAGTTCCGGCGTTTCCTGCGGCCAGCCGAGCGTCGAGAACGGCCAGAGGGCGGAGGAGAACCAGGTGTCGAGCACGTCCTCGTCGCGCGTCAGAATCTCGCCCGGCTTGAAATTCTCCAGGAGGTCTTCGACATAGGCCTTCATCGGGCCTTCATGGGCGATGTAGTGCTGGATCGCCGCATGCAGCGCCTCTTCCTCGGTCCTTTCGACGAAGACCTGGCCGTCGGGACCGTACCAGGCCGGTATCTGGTGACCCCACCAGAGCTGGCGCGAAATGCACCAGGGCTGGATATTCTCCATCCATTCGAAATAGGTCTTTTCCCAGTTCTTCGGGACGAAGCTCGTCCGCCCCTCCCTGACCGCGGCAATTGCCGGCTTCGCCATGGTCCTGGCGTCGACATACCACTGCTCCGTCAGCCGGGGTTCGATCGGCACGCCGCCGCGGTCGCCGTGCGGCACCATATGCTTGTGCGGGTCGATGTGATCGACGAGGCCGGCGGCCTCGAGGATTTCGACGATCAGCTTGCGCGCTTCGAACCGGTCCTTGCCCTCAAGCTGGTCCCAGGCGCCGTGAAGGGCTGCCGGATGGCCGAGGCCTTCCAGGAAATCCTCATTGTTCTTGATCGTGATGCGGCCGTCCGCCGTCAGGACGTTGACAAGCCGCAGCCCCTGACGTTTACCGACGTCGAAGTCGTTGAAGTCGTGCGCCGGCGTCATCTTCACCGCGCCCGTTCCGGTCGTCGGATCCGGATACTCGTCGGCAACGATCGGAATGCGGCGACCGACGATCGGCAGAATGACGTGTTTGCCGATGATGCCCTTGTAGCGGACGTCCTCCGGATGCACGGCGACGCCGGTGTCGCCGAGCATCGTTTCCGGACGCGTGGTCGCGACGACCAGATAGTCGCGCGTCTCCCACTCGGTGGCATTGCCATCCTCGTCGAAGGCGACCGGGTGCTGGTAGGTTACGCCCTCCTCCAGCGGATAGCGCAAGTGCCAGAGATGGCCGTTGACTTCGACCTGCTCCACCTCGATGTCCGAAATCGCCGTCTGCAGCTTCGGGTCCCAATTGACGAGACGCTTGTCGCGATAGATCAGCCCCTCCTTGTAGAGGCTGACGAAAACCTCGATGACGGCGTCCGACAGGCCTTCGTCCATGGTGAAGCGCTCGCGCGACCAGTCGCACGAGGCGCCAAGCCGCTTCAGCTGGTTGAAGATCTGGCCACCGGACTCAGCCTTCCATTCCCATACTTTCTCGACGAAGGCCTCACGGCCCATATCGCGGCGAGCCGGCAGCTGGCGCTGGGCGAGCTGGCGTTCGACCACCATCTGGGTCGCAATGCCGGCATGGTCCATGCCCGGCTGCCAGAGCACATCCTTGCCGCGCATGCGCTCGAAACGCACCAGGACGTCCTGGAGCGTGTTGTTGAGCGCGTGCCCCATGTGCAGCGAACCGGTGACGTTGGGCGGCGGAATCACGATACAGAAGGTCTCTGCACCGGGTTTTGCGCCCGCGCCGGCACGAAACGCGTTTTCATCGTCCCATTTTTTGGCAATGCGCGGGTCGACGGCGGCGGAATCGTAGGTCTTGTCAAGCATTGTGTGGGGCCGATTTTCAAAGATTGATGTCAGCGTTTTGTAAACCGGAAGGGCCGACGCAAGTCAACACAAACGGGAAAAAAGCCCGCAGGCGTGCCTCACCGGCGCGAACCGTCGCGGTGTTTCACTTACAGCGTCTTGGTTCGTTGTTCAGAACGCCGTAAACGGGAGCCGCAAGGCGCCCTCTTCCGGCGGTCAGCGCCTGGGCCCCCGCGCTACGCGCTCGATCTCCTCGCGCACAAGTCTTTCGACCAGCGTCGGCAGATTGTCGTCCAGCCATTCCTGCAGCATCGGGCGAAGCATGGTTTCGGCGATCTCGTCGAAGGAGCGTCTCGGCCCCTGCTCCACCGCATGCGCGAGATCGTCGAAAGCGCGCGCGACCTGCCGGCCGACCGCCGGAGAAAGGATGGCACCGCCGGTCTTTTCGGACTCCGAGTTCGAATCGGCAGTCGTCGATTGCTCGGCGACTTCGGTCTGGGAGGCCGCCTTTGTTGACCCCCTCGCAGCGTCCGGCAACACAGCGGCATGCCCGGCCGTTTCAACAGAGGCGCTCGGCGCGTTTCCGGCGGAGGAGGCGACGGCAGCCATCCGTGACGTCAGCACGGGGCTGTCCTGTAGTTCGCGTGCTTCCGTCATGGGCGGCTCTCGTCCGGCGTAGCTTGCCCCATGGCGCTCGGAAGCGGCTCTGACGCGCGCCGCGACGTCCGCGAGCGAAAGCGGCGATGGCGGCGGGGCGTGCTGCGTCCCGGCGGCAACCAGTTCCTCTGCCGGATCCGCCGGAGATTGCCGCACCGTCGCGTCTTCTTCTTCGGCCGACCGGAACACGGCGGCTTGCACTTCCGAATCGATCGCCAGTTCGATGTCGTCGTCTGCGCTGTCTTCGAACGTCTGCTGAGCAGAAGAGGCAGCCGGCCCCGTCTCATTGCTTTCGATGATCTTTCGGATGGATGCGAGAATCTCATCCATCGAAGGTTCTCGTGCGACGTTGAGCTGTGCCATTTCAATCCTCGTTTGCTCCGCGGACGGGCCCGGGCCGAGGCTCCGGAACCCGATTCCGCAAAAACCTTAAGTGAGTTCACGATCGAAACAAACGCCGCGAATCACGCTTGGAAATTCTTGCACAGATTTGTTTTTCCCGGCAGACGCCGAATGCTTCAAAGGAAGGCACAACGCAAAAACGCTTCGCATTCCAATCGGATGCGAAGCGCTTCTACTCTCTTCAGCTGACCAACGGTCAGCGACTTGGCTTATCGTCCGTCAACGGTGCGCAGGCCGAACCACTTGTCCTTGACGGCCTCGTAGTGCTCCTCCGCGCGGTATTCCGCCACTTGGAGCCCTTGAGTCTTTACCGTCAGCCTGCCCATTGCCGCCAACAGGGCGTAGCTCGCCACGACGGCGTCGCGCTGAGCGCTGGCAAGAGACTCCTGCGCACTCAGAACGTCCTGCTGCGCGTCGAGCACGTCGAGGGTCGTACGCTGGCCGACCTTGCGTTCTTCGACGACGCCTTCTAGCGCCAGGTTGGCGGCGGAAATCTGCGACCGGCTGGCCGTGATGCGGGCGAGCGCCGACTCAAGCTGAGCATGGGCGGAGACGACGGTCTGCTGCACCGATGCGCGCGCCGAATCGACGAGGATCCGCTGCTGGCCGAGCCGTTCCTTGGCCTGGCGGATCTGGCCGTATTCCGCGCCGCCCTGATAGATCGGCACTTCGAGCCGGGCCGTGATGCTGGCGGTGGTGTTGTCAGCGGAGACGTTGCCGGTGTTGCGGGTAACCGCGCCCTGGAGGACGACACCCGGCAACATGGTGCCCTCGGCCGACTTCACCTGAAAGCCGGCCGAATCGACCGCATATTGCGCCGCCAGGATTTGCGGGTTTTCTCTGAGGCCCGTGGCGACGGCCTGATCGAGGGACCTCGGCATCGCCTTGGTTGCCGGGCCGGGCTGCCTGATGCCCGTCGGAACCGCGCCGACGATCTGCACATAGACCGCTTCGCTCTGCTTCAACTGGGCGACCGCCGCAACGAGCAGCGACTGGGCATTGGCGAGTTCCGCCTGCGCCTGGCTCACATCGGTACGGGTGCCTTCGCCGACGTCGAGGCGCGCCTGGGCGGCGTTCAACTGCTCGCGAAGGAAGGCCAGGTTCTGACGGCGGATGGAGACGATCTGCTGGTCGCGGGCGATGTTGGCGTAGGATTGTGCGGCCGCCAGAAGGATCTGGATTTCATTGGCCTTCAGCGTCTCGCGGCTCGAAAAGACCGTCGACTCTGCCGCCCTGACATTGTTCAGGGTCTGGAACCCGTCGAAAACAGTCTGGGTGATCGAGATGCCGATCTGCCCGCTATGAAGGTCACGCGTGCCCGTCGCCTCGCTATCGATGCGCGACAGCGTCCCGGTCGCCGCGGCGGATACCTGCGGCCGATAGCCGGACTTTGCGATCGGAACCCCCTCGTCGGTTGCGCGCAGGCCGGCGCGCGCCGCGTTCAGATCCGGGTTGTTCGCGTAGGCCTTGGCCATTGCACCGAAGATCGACTCGGCGGACGCGGCGTGCGGCGCAAACAACAGGCTGGTTGAAACAGCCGCCCACAAGGCTGTTTTGCGAACAAACGACACGATCTTACCTCCGATCAGCCGGGCGGCGTTGCCGCCCGCAAGTTAGTAGCAAGTCCCCACAGATTGATTCGCTCAACCAGTAATGGCGCGCAAAGCCACGCACCGGCAGGCAAATCACCGCTTCTTTACTCTATGAACCCCGGATTCGGCTTTGCGACAACTGTGCACCACCACTCGACCCGAGCATTTCAAAAAGAAACAGGCAACACGTTGCCAATCGGCAACATCGACTTTTTTGCGCCGATGCTCATATACTGAGACACCTCAATGGGAGGAGCCATCAAAAAACAAATGTCTGCTCACGGCGGAAACCGGGCAGAGGTTTCACGGACGTATTGAAATCGGGCCGCTCGGACGTCCTTCCCGATTCGCGCATGTAAAGCTTCGCACGGGATGCGTTACCAAACCCTTCAACGGCCACGAGGCGCCCACCATCGCGCAACTGCTCGAACAGTCCGGCCGGCATCGCCTCGACCGCACCATTGATGAAGATTACGTCGTAAGGCGCCTCGGCGGGATAGCCCTTGGCGAGATCGCCGGTCACAACGGCAATATTGTCGTAGCCGAGGCGTGAGAGCGTTTCCGTTGCGGTCGCGGCAAGCGCTTCATCGGCCTCCAGCGCCACCACCGAGCCAGCCAGCAGCGACAGCAAAGCCGAGGCGTAGCCCGTGCCGCAACCAATCTCCAGAACGACGTCGGACTTGGAAATCTGGGCAAGCTGCAGCAATTTTGCCAGCGGAGAGGGCTCCATGATGTAGCGCGGCGCGGCTCCTCCGACGAGTTGAATATCGGCATCGATATAGGCGAGTTCCCGCATCTTCGCGGGCACGAATTCTTCGCGCGGCACCGTGAGGAAGGCAGAGAGGACCGAATGGGACGTCACATCCGTCGTCCGGATCTGGTTGTCCACCATCTTAGTGCGCGCTGCTTCGAAGTTCATGATACTGCCTCGTGTCCCATGGGCGCGGCGCCATTTGGCCGGGCGCCCGCACTGTCTTCAGCCTGGCTGCCCCGCAGCCCTGGCTAAGCTCATAATTCGCCGCACCGCCGGTTTCAAGCGACCGCGGCGTTTCGGGATAGAAAAAGGAACTTTAGCAGCCGCAGGGGCATTGCGAGAGCGTGCAAGGCACCTCGTCGTTCGTCAGGGCGCAGGCGCCGCCTCCAGACCGACCAGCGCGATCCTGCTGTAGCCGGCCCGCTGGATGAGGTTCATCACCGCCATCAGTTCGCCGTAATCGACCAGCCGGTCCGCGCGCAGGAGAACGCGTCTTTCCCTGTTCGCACCGCTGATCCGGTCGAGCTCGGAGGAGAAGGCCTCCAGGACCGTCTCCTCATTGCCGATCGCCAGCGTGAGATCGGCCTTCAGCGTCACGAAGACCGGCTTGTCGTCGCGCGGCGCCGGCGCAGCCGCCGATTGCGGCAGATCGACCTTCATGTCGACCGTTGCGAGCGGGGCTGCAACCATGAAGATGATCAAGAGAACGAGCATGACGTCGATGAAGGGCGTGACGTTGATCTCGCTGTTCTCTTCAAGCTCGCCGCCGCCTTCGGAAATCCTTCCCGCCATGGCCGTCATCCGATTCTGGCGAATGCGGCGTCGGCGCCAGCGGCATAACCCTGTTGCCGGTGCGGCTGCACCTTGCGGCTTTGACGATGGTCGAGATCCCGGCTCACCAGGCGCTCGACGGCGGCAGCCGCGTCCGCAAGGATCAGTCTATAGCCGCCGACGGAGCGCGCGAAATAGTTGTAGATCAGCACCGCCGGAATGGCGGCGACCAGACCGATCGCGGTGGCCATCAGCGCTTCGGCAATGCCGGGCGCGACGATCGCCAGATTGGTCGTCTGCGCCCTGCTGATGCCGATGAAGGAATTCATGATTCCCCAGACGGTCCCGAAGAGGCCGACGAAGGGACCGACAGAGCCGATCGACGCCAGGATGCCGGTGCCGGCGCTCATGCGCTTGCCGGCGCGAACCTCGATGCGGTTAAGCAGCGACGATACGCGCTCCTTGACGCCGGCTGCCGGCGCATGGTCGAGCACCGGCTCCGAGCGGGCCATCTCGTCGCGCGCTGCAGAAACCATATCCGCAGCAATGCCGGCCCTGCGGTCAAGGTCCATCTTCACGTCCGCCAGCCCGTTCGCCACAGTCAGGACCTGCACCGAGCGCGTCAGCCGCGATTTCGCGTGCGCCAGTTCCAGCGTCTTCGCGAGGAAGATCGCCCAGCTTGCGACAGAGGCAAGCGCCAAGGCGATCATCACACCCTTAACGACGACGTCGGCTGCAAGGAACATACCGATCGGGGAAAGGTCGTGCGGAAGAGCCGGCGCCTGGACCGTCTGGATGCCGAGCGGCACATTCGGCATCGGGGCGGCGGGCAGTGCCGGCTGTTTGCCGACCGGCGCGGGCGGCACCGTCTGCGCCAATCCTGTCGTGGCGGGGCCGGCCAGGAGAATGGCGAGCGTCGTCGCGATCAGGACGTTCAACATCGGTCGGCTCCGGTTCGACATCTCATTCCTCATTTTGCCTGCGCCTGCCCCCACAATCACGGACGCGAGCACCATCCATTGGCACGTCCTTACGACAAACCGCAGGGCGATGACAAGAATTAGTGGAGTAAAATCATCAAGAATAATGACACAGGCTTGGATGCGGCGTTGCGATCGTTCCGGCGCTTTCGTCAAGGAGCCAGTTGCTCGGAAAAGAAGGTGCCGCTGCGCCAATCGTAACGGCGATGACGCTCCCACGGCCGCTGTGTGGACCGAAACGAATTGACGACGCGCATCTGTGGCGATGCGCCAGGCTCGGCGTGATCGGCATGGATCTCGATCGCGCCGCTCCGCCGCAACGTATCGCCCGTCACGACCAGCGCGCGACCCGATGGGCACTGAGCGAGCGGCCGACGCGTGGCGGCGATCACCAGATCGGCGCGTCCGCACAAGGCCGGGAAGAGTTCCGCGGCGTCGATGACGATAACTGCCCAGCCCTCCCGGCTTCGGCCAATGCACCACTCATCCTTGCGGCAAGAGAAAGTGCCGGGCTTCGCCGCCGAGAGCGCCGTCACAGCCTCGGCGGCACTCGCCATTACGTTCAAGCCTCCTCCTCCAACGGCCGGCTTCGGCGCAGCGCCATCACCGGAAGCGGCGCGAGCGGAGAGATCCGTCGGCGGCACATGGCGGTCGAGAGCGAGCGCCCGCTGCCATTGCGAGAAGATGAACTCCGGCGGCCTCGCCCGGTTGGTGGCGATTGCGCCCTCGGCGAGAAGGCCGACCAGTTGACCGTCCTCCGATATCACGATCGAGGGCAGTTCCGCCTGGCGTTCCAGCGCGATGGCCGCTCCACCCAGGAGAACCAGCCCTGCACCGGCGAGCGCCAATCGTGTCCTCAGCACACAGAGCAGGACACCGCCCAAGGCGATCAAAAAGAAGCCGGCCGCGCCAATGCGGCCCGTCACCCATTCGCTGTCCAGCGCCGCGACGTATCGCGCGACCATTATCATCCAGTCCAGGCCCTGCCCCATGACCATCAAGGGATAGCGCTCGAGCCCGAAGGGCATGAGCAGCATTGCGAACAGACCGAACGGCATGACGAGGATACCGACCAGCGGCGTCGCAACGACGTTGGCGAGCAGCCCGTAGGCCGGCAGCCTGTGAAAATAGGACGCGGCATAGATGGCCGTCGCCAAGCCGCCGATGAGAGAGGTTGCAGTCGTGGCGACGATGAAACCGGGCACTCCCCCCCAAGATGCGTGGCGCTCCTTGTTCTCCCGCTGCCGCAGCTTGTGGTCGCGCCAGCGGGCATAACCGGCGACCAGCGCAAGCGTTGCCGCAAAGGACATCTGAAATCCGGCACCGGCCGTAGCGGAGGGCGTCCAGGCAATGATGACGAGGGCCGCCAGCGCCACATTGCGCAGACTGACCGAGACACGATCGAAAAAGACGGCAACGAGCATGATCGAGATCATGATCCAAGAGCGCAATGCCGACACGGCGCCGCCGGAGATCAGCATGTAGAGAAAGGCCATCAGAAGCGCGCCGCCGGCCGCGATCTTCTTGATGGAACGCTTCTCCGCAAAGCCGGGAATCAAGCTCAACAGCGTCCGCGCGCCGACGAGGAAGGTCCCTGCCGCCAGCACCATGTGGAGCCCCGAGATCGCAAGTATGTGCGACAGGCCGGCGGCGCGCATTACTTCGACCGTCTCACGGCTGATGGCGCGCTTCTCACCGGTCACAAGTGCGGCGGCGATTGCGCCGGCATCGCCGCCGATCGCCGAACGGAAACGGTTGCCCAGCTCTTCGCGTGCCACCGCAAGATAGGTCCGCAACGACGTGGCGACGTTTGCGCCCTCGGCATCATTGCTCTCCGCGAACGCCTGGGGCGCGCCGTAGAAGAACCCGACTGCGCCGATTCCGTTGAAATAGGCAACGAATGCGAAATCGTTAAGCCCTGGCAATGCCGGGCCGGAAGGTGGCGAGAGACGCGCCCTGCCCTCGACGATCGAGCCGACCGGAAACGCTTCGTGGCGGCTGCGCGCCATGAGCGTCGCCCTGGACGGAGGCCTGCGCAACCGCGGCTCGGATGTTTCGCCGATCTCGATCAGGTATCGCCACCGCCCTTTGTCGTCCTGCTCCCGCGACAGAACGGTCCCGCGAAGGGTGGTGGTCACCGGACCATCGAGAATGACGGTTTCCAGCCGGGCCGTTTCCATCGCGGCCAACAGCATGCCGGCGAGGAAAAGGAGAGGCGCCAGCGCGAGTGGCCGCAGCACGCGGAAGCGGCCACGGCACAGGAGCGCAGATATGCCGAAAACGCAGAGCAGCGCTGCAAGTTTGGCAATTTCGATGCTTTCCGCCGATGTGAACCATGCGAGGCAGCCGAGCGCGAGCAGCACCGGTATCAGTGCGAAGCCATGGCCAAATTCCGCTTCCCGCTCGATAGTGGCGCGCAGGCCACGGGAGGCTGATGCGGCTATCGAACGGCCGCGATCGACGGCGAATGAATGATTGCGTCTCGATGGAGGGCTGGGATCGGCCCAATTCTCAGGCAGTTCGCCATCCCGAACGAAGGATAGGCGATCCGTCAAGCGCCATGCGAGGCGCTCCGCATCGCGCATCGCCGTCCGTGCCCGCCCCTCCCCCATTTCGTTCGCTGCCCTTTCTGGCCGTCGGGACCGATCCTGCAACCCAGGAAGTCACATTGCAACCGGGAGACTAACCGCCTAAAAAAGTGGCAATACTATAAAGAATGGTACCGCACTATCAGCTTCGCGATCGTTGATCTCATTTGACATGTTGCCGTAAGATGCGATTGTTGCGTCGCCATATGCCTATTTTCGCATCGCACCATTTGCCTTTCGTACAGCTTGGCAGCCGAAAGTAAATCATATAGCAAATTCGCAACGGTCAATCTCGTGGCATAGGCATATGCCGCGGCGCCATAAGACGGAGGGTCCCATGTCAGGAAAAAACGCCACGGTAACCATCGATGGAAAGGCAGCGGACCTGCCAGTGAGATCGGGATCCATCGGCCCGGACGTCGTGGATATCGGTTCGCTCTACCAGCAGACCAAGATGTTCACCTACGATCCGGGTTTCACGTCGACGGCATCATGCGAGTCCAAGATCACCTATATCGATGGCGACGAGGGCGTGCTGCTTCATCGCGGTTACCCGATCGAACAGCTGGCCGAGCATGGTGACTTCCTTGAAGTCTGCTACCTGCTGCTTTACGGCGAACTGCCGACCAAGGCGCAGAAGGACGACTTCGACTACCGCGTCACCCACCACACGATGGTTCACGAGCAGATGTCGCGCTTCTTCACCGGCTTCCGTCGCGACGCCCATCCGATGGCCGTCATGTGCGGCTGTGTCGGTGCTCTCTCGGCCTTCTACCACGATTCCACCGACATTACCGACCCGCACCAGCGCATGGTCGCGTCGCTCAGGATGATCGCGAAGATGCCGACCATCGCGGCGATGGCCTACAAGTATCACGTCGGCCAGCCGTTCATCTATCCGAAGAACGATCTCGACTATGCCTCGAACTTCCTGCGCATGTGCTTTGCCGTGCCTTGCGAGGAATACGTGGTGAACCCGGTGCTGGCGCGCGCCATGGACCGCATCTTCATTCTGCACGCCGATCATGAGCAGAACGCCTCGACCTCGACGGTGCGCCTTGCCGGTTCGTCGGGCGCCAATCCGTTTGCCTGCATCGCCGCCGGTATTGCCTGCCTTTGGGGTCCGGCCCATGGCGGCGCCAATGAGGCCGCACTCAACATGCTGTCCGAGATCGGCTCGGTCGACCGCATCCCTGAATATATTGCGCGCGCCAAGGACAAGAACGATCCGTTCCGCCTGATGGGCTTCGGCCACCGGGTTTACAAGAATTACGACCCGCGCGCCAAGATCATGCAGAAGACGACGCATGAGGTCCTGGCGGAACTCGGCCACAGGGACGATCCGCTGCTCGAGGTCGCGATGGAACTCGAGCGCATCGCGCTTACCGACGAGTACTTCATCGAGAAGAAGCTCTATCCGAACATCGACTTCTATTCCGGTATCACGCTCAAGGCGCTGGGCTTCCCCACCACCATGTTCACGGTGCTCTTCGCCCTTGCCCGCACCGTCGGCTGGATTGCCCAGTGGAACGAGATGATCGAGGATCCGGAACAGCGCATCGGCCGACCGCGCCAGCTCTATGTCGGCGCGTCACTGCGCGACTACGTGCCGCTCTCCAAGCGCTGAGCACAGGCGAGAGACGCACGGCGCTGTAGCGCCGCTCAGATCAAAGAGCCCGGTCAGAAATGGCCGGGCTATTTGCCCTGGAGATAATCGAAGACGATCTCCGCCGCGCTTTCGCCCGGCGGTCGAGCCGTCGCCATGCGCTCCTGCACGATCGCGAAACCGTCGAGCATGGCTTGCCGCTGAGCCGTGTCGGCCGACAGCCGTTCGAACCACCGCGTCAAGACCGCCGGACGGATCGCCCTGTTGAAATATTCCGGGACGACGGGGAAATCGGCAACCAGGTTCGGAAGTGCCGCAGTCCAAATCCGGATCCGGCTGTGCAGCAGCGTGACGAGCCAATCCGCATAATAGGTCGACACGACCGGAACGCCGGCGAGCGCCAGTTCGAGAATAACGGTGCCTGATGCGGCAAGCGCAGCGTCCGCCTCGGCGAAGGCCTGCCACTTCCTGTCCGCCGTGACGGAGATCTCCGGCTGGACCTTCCAGGACGCCGTCAACGCCCGCACGCGGCCTTCCTGGCGAGGAACCGTCGGCAGCAGGAAGCGCATGTCCCGGTGGCGCTCCGCCAGTTCCTCGACGGCTTCGCGGAAGATCGGCAGCAGGCGGCTGACCTCGCTGGCGCGTGAGCCAGGGAGCAAAAGGCAGGTCTTGCAGGCGCCGGCCTCCCCCGATCGCTGCCTCGCGCGCCGCTCTTGCCGGACCGCGAGCACGTTGGCGTCCGAGGCCAGCCTGTGCCCGACATAGGTCGTCGGCGGACCGCCGAGGTTCCGCATCACCTCCGGTTCGAAGGGCAGTACCGCGAGCACGTGATCGACATAGGCGCGCATCCGTGGCGCGCGTTCCGGCTTCCATGCCCAGACGCTCGGACAGACATAGTCGATGATCGGCAGGTCCGGCAGTGCGGCACGCACCCGCCCCGCCACCCGGTGGGTGAAGTCGGGGCTGTCGATGATCACCAAAGCGTCCGGGCGCGCGGCGATGATGGCGAGCGCGGTCTGGCGGATGCGCTGAAGAAGCTTCGGCAGCCGGGCGAGCACTTGCGAAAATCCCATGATCGACAATTCGGAGTAGTCGAACAGCGAGCCGAGGCCTTCGGCTTCCAATGCCTCACCACCGACGCCGACGAGATCGACGGCTCCGGCGACACGTCCGCGCAGCGCGCGGACTAGGTCAGCACCGAGCAGGTCCCCCGACACTTCTCCGGCAATGACCGCCAGCTTGTAACGGCGCACCGTCACGGCCGGCCCCCACGACCTTCGCGCTCGATGCCGATGATGAAGAGGCCACTGCGATTCGCGGCCTCGACCACCTCTGAGCGTTCGACGACGAGTGCACGCCCGGCTTCCACCGCGATGCCGGCCAGACCTGCTGCCTCGGCGGCCGCGACGGTCGAGGGACCAATCGCCGGCAGATCGGCCCGCTCGTCCTGTTGCGGCTTGCAGAGCTTTACGAGGACGCCTCGGCGTCGCGCCGACACACGGCCGCCTGCCTTGAGCGTCGCGACCCGCTCGAGCATGGCGTCGGTTCCTTCAGCCCCCTCGAGCGCCACCACCCTTCCGCCGACCGCGACGGCGCCCTGCCCGACGTCGAGCGCGCCCAATGCTTCGGCGGCGGCCATGCCGGCCGCTATGTCGCGACGATCCTTGTCGGCCGGCGCATGCGCGCCGATCGGACCCGCGTCTGCCAGCAGATCCGGAACCACCTCATGAGCGCCAATGATACGGGCGCCGCTCACTTCGATGAGTTGCATTGCCATACGCAGCACCGCGTCATCGCCGCCCGAAACCAACGTCCTGAGGACGCTCGGGACCTTCGCGAGCGTCTTCAGCGTCGGCCGGATGTCGCGCCATTCCGGACGCTGCCGAACGGCGCCGGAAAGCACCACGCGATCGATGCCTTCTGTCGCAAAAGTTCGGCTGATCGCTGCGAAATCGCCGATCGCGAGCGTCGAATGATCGAAACCGGTCCAATCGGCATCCGCCTCGCGAGACAGAGCGATGATGAAAGGGTCCTCCCCCTGCCTGCGCGCCGCTTCGGCGACATGGTGCGGCAACGCGCCGGCGCCGGCTATGATGGCGAGCCTGCCCTTCGCCTGCGGCAGGCCATGCATCGCCATTGCGATCAGCCCTTGCTGCTGCGATTCGGCGACGATAGCGCGCGATCGCTTTCGGCAGCGATGAAATCGAGGATCTCGATCGCCGGCGGACAATCGAGATACTCCTCGCGAACTGCCGCGGCATTGGCTCGGATGGATTGCGGCCCTTCGAAAATCTGCTTGTAGCACCGCCGCACCGCGTGGATCGTCTGGCGGTCGATCCCTGCGCGCGTCATGCCGACCACATTGAGACCGCTCAGCACACCCGGATTGCCGTTCAGCATGCCATAGGGGATGACGTCGTAGCTCACCGCCGACAGCCCGCCGACGAAGGCCTGCCGGCCGACGCGGGTGAACTGGTGTACGGCCGAACCGCCGCCGAGGATGGCCCGATCCTCGACCGTGACATGGCCGGCGAGCATCACGTTGTTCGACAGGATGATGTTGTTGCCGAGACGGCAATCATGGGCGACATGCGAATAGGCGAGGAACAGGTTGTTGTCGCCGACAACCGTGCTGCCGCCATGTTCGACCGTGCCGGTGTTCATCGTCACGCCTTCGCGGATCGTACAATTTTCGCCAATCACAAGCTTGGTGTTCACCGCACTGTGATGCGCACTCTGCGAATCGCCGCCGATCACGGCACCGGGGAAGATTTTCGTTGCCTTGCCGATCGTCGTGCGCCCGATCACGACGACATGACTCAACAACGCGATGTCGTCTCCCAAAACGACGTTCGGCCCGATGTGACAAAACGGGCCGATCTCCACATTCTCGCCGATCACAGCCCCGTCTTCGATGACCGACGACGGATGGATCTTCGCATTTGGTGCAATCATTTTCAGGCGTCTTCCTTGCTGACTATCATCGCGCCGATATCAGCTTCCGCGACCAGTTGCCCGTCAACTTTTGCGTCACAATGAAATTTCCAGATATTGCCCCGCTGCTTGTGCTTGACGACGTGAAACTCCACGCGATCGCCGGGCACCACCGGCTTTCGGAAACGCGCGTTGTCGATCGTCATGAAGTAGACGAGATTGCTGCCGATGCCCGTCTTGCGCGCACAGATCGCGCCTGCCGTCTGGGCCATGCCCTCGATCAGCAATACGCCGGGCATGATCGGCTTTTCCGGAAAATGCCCGGTAAAGTGCGGTTCGTTCGCCGTCACGTTCTTGATGCCGATCGCGGAGTTGTCGTCATCGATCTCGATGATGCGATCGACCATTAGGAACGGATAGCGATGAGGAAGAAGCTTGAGTATCTCCTGAATATCCGCCGTGCCGAGAACTGTCGCAGCCTCATTCATCCTTGCCACCCTTCTTCCTCTGCCTTCCGCTTGCCCGCATGGCCATCTCGGCGACATCGCGCAGGAAATCCCGCATCGGACGCGCCGGTATTCCGCCGTAGCGCTCTCCAGCCGGTACGTCGCTCGCCACCCCGCTCATCGCGGCAATCTGCACGCCGTCTCCGATTGTAATATGACCATTCACCCCGGTGCCGCCGCCGATCATCACTCCGTCGCCGATGCGCGCGCTACCGGCGATGCCGACCTGGCTGACGATGCCGCAATAGCGGCCGATCCGGACGTTGTGGCCGATCTGCACGAGATTATCGATCTTCGTGCCTTCGCCGATTACGGTATCGTCCATGGTGCCGCGATCGATCGTGGTGTTGGCGCCGATCTCCACATGGTCCTGAATGATCACCCGCCCGACCTGGACGATCTTGATCATGCCGCCGGTCGGACCCGGTGCATAGCCGAAGCCGTCCTGGCCGATGCGCGCACCGGGATGGATGATGACGTTGTTGCCCACCAAAGCGCAAAGAATGCTTGCGCCAGCGGAAATCGTGCAATCGCGACCAATGCGGACGTTCGGCCCTATGAGAGCACCGGCCGCAATCCGCGTGCCGCTGCCAACCTCGGCACCGGCTCCGATCACTGCCGTCGGCTCCACCTCGACTCCCGGCTCCAGCCGTGCCGTCGGATCGATGAAAGCCCCCGGTGCTATGCCGCGCTCACTCGTATTATAGGAAGGACGCATCGCCTCGCTGTGCAGCAACGTGCCGGCAAGCGCGAACGCCGTGTGCGGTTTTGGCGTCAGCAATACGGGAATATGGCTCGGAACGACCGAAGCGATCGTCTTGTCGCAGATGATCGCGGAAGCGTGACAGCT
The DNA here is from genome assembly GCF_001854885.1 of Ensifer sp. LCM 4579. Classification (GTDB taxonomy): domain Bacteria; phylum Pseudomonadota; class Alphaproteobacteria; order Rhizobiales; family Rhizobiaceae; genus Sinorhizobium. Next base: position 100,884 of record NZ_MDDV01000003.1, read on the forward strand.
CTCCAGTTCATCGCGACTCTTGCGCGAAAGCATGTAGCAGATGTCGCCCGGCTTGGCGCGATAGACAGGTGCCACCGCATGAACGGCTTGATCGGCGACGGCCGCATCCGAGAGCTCCGCCCCGATCTGATCCGCCAGGTCGCCCAGGCGAATCCCTTCATGGGGCGGAAAGAACCGATTCTGTTCCATAGACACTCCAGAACGTTTGTCTGGCAGTTCCGGACTGCTCTTATCAGAAAGAAGAGTTGATACCGAACTTGAAGTTCTGGACCTTGTCGAAATCTTCCTTTGCGACCGGCACGGCATAGTCGACACGCAGCGGCCCGAAAGGCGAAGCCCAGATCAGGCTGACGCCGACGGAGGCGCGCAGGGATGCATCGGTGCCGCGGGCGAACTCGCCGGCCCCGGTGAGCTCGACATCATTGCCATAAAGGGTCCCGGCATCGACGAAGAACGCGCCGCGGAAGCCGCTGTCACGCGGAATTCCCGGCAGCGGGAACGACGCTTCCGCCGAGGCGGTGAAATAGGTCGTGCCGCCCAGGGCGTCGCCGTTGTTGACGCGAGGACCGATGCCGTTGCGCTCGAAGCCGCGGATGTCGTTGCTGCCCAACTGGAACTGGTCGAAGACCTCCATGGATCCGGAGGTATTCACCAGGTGACCCGCACTACCGGCGAGCGAGCCGATGAGATCCGCCTCGTCGTTCAAGGTGTAGTACCACCTGGCCTTACCCGAGATCTTGTAGAAATCGGAGGTACCGCCGAGACCGGCGAACTCCTGCGTGACCGACGCGAGGACACCCTCGCGCGGCAGCTGCGCATCGTCGAGCGTGTTGTAGGTGAATGAGTGGGATATCGAAGACCGGGTCCACGGGCTGCCGTCGATGACCCGGTCATAGGGTGAAGACAGCTCGTCCTCGTCACCGAAATACTTCAGCTCGGTATAGTTGTAGCGAAGCGTCGTCGACAGGCTTTCCGTGATCGGCGCCGTTACCCGCAGGCTGAAGCCCTGATCGTTATAGCTGTAGTGATCGTCGTCGAAGTCATGTTCATTCTTGAACACGTCGAAGCCGGCCGCCAAACGATAGCCCAAGAAATAAGGCTCCGTAAAGGAGACGTTGTAGGTCTTGCTGTCTTCGCCCCGGCCGGCGGCCAGACGAATATATTGCCCGCGACCAAGGAAGTTCTTTTCTTCGATCGAGGCTTCCACAAGGAAGCCGCCGCCGCTGCCGGCGGAATAGCCGGCACCGATGCCGAACGAGCCCGTGGCCTGATCCTGAACATCGACAATGACGATCACGCGATCGGCGGCACTGCCCGGCGCGGTCGAGATATTCACCGACGAGAAGTAACCTAAAGCCTCCAGCCGGCGCTTGGCGCGCGCGATCATCTCCTGGTTGAAAGCGTCGCCCTCGCCGACGTCGAACTCACGGCGGATGACGTAGTCACGCGTACGGGTATTGCCGCGGATTTCGATGCGCTCGACATAGGCGCGCTCGCCCTGGTCGACGAGGTAATCGACGGCGATGGTGTTGTTGGCGAGGTCACGGTTGCCGCGCGGCGTCACGCGCGCAAAGGGATAGCCGGCCGAAGCAACCCGCTTCGAGATCGCGCTCATAGTGTCCTGGATGTCTTTGGCCTTGTAGACCGAACCCTCGCGGCTCTGGACCAGCCCCCTCAATTCCTCGGCATCGATACCTTCGACGGTCGATTCGACGTTGATCGGACCGAAGGCGTAACGCGGCCCCTCCTCGACCGTGATCGTCACCGTATATTCGTTGGTCGCCTCGTTGAGCGCCGCGTCGGACGAGATCACACGGAAGTCGGCATAGCCGCGGTTGTAGTAGAACTGCCGCAGCAGTTCCTCATCGGCTCGCAGCTTGTCCGGATTGTAGACGTCCTTGCGCGTCAGGAACGAGAAGATGCCGGATTCCTTCGTCGCGATCACCGACTGGAGGCGACCGTCGCTGTAAACTTCGTTGCCGACGAAATTGATCTGGGTGATCTTGGTGCGCTCGCCCTCGTTGATGACGAATGCGAGGTTTACGCGCCCGTCGGCGATCGGAACGACCTGCGTCGTCACAGTGACGTCGCTGCGACCGATCGCGGCATATGCATCCCTGATCGCTTGAATATCGTTCTCGACAGTCGCTTCGCTGTAGGGGCCAAGCGGCTGCGTGCGCACGACCGCCTGCAGCTTGTCGTCCTTGATCTTGCGGTTGCCGTTGAAGACGACCTGATTCACCAGTTGATTTTCGCTGACGTTGACGACCAGCGTACCGCCGGAAACACTGATGCTGACATCCGAGAAATAGCCGGTCGCATAAAGGCGCTTAACGGAAGCATCGATGTCGGCATTGCTGAAGTTCCTGCCGGGAACGATCGTGATGTTCGCCCGAACGGTTTCCGGGCTCACACGCGTCGCGCCACGCACCTCAACACGGTTGATCACTGCGGCCTGAGCCACCGACGTACCAGCAATCAACCCGACACCGGTTCCTGTCGCAACCATGCTCGCAGACAGCGCAAACGCCGAGACCGCGCTCAAAAACCTTGAACCAGCTTTCATTGTCAATTCTAACCTTTTTCCAACGTACCGCGGCAGTTCCGTACCGACTCCGGTCACGGTTGCCGTTTTACCGGCTTTTCCCATACAAGCAAGTCGGCTCGTTAATTTCTGTTTACTTCAATTCGAACCGTGGCTTAACAGCCACTACGGCGTCGCCTTATCGTAAACAAATGGTTGCGAAACAAGTGACCGGAACCGGTCGCTCGGACAATTCCCAGGCACTCTCCCCTCGATCCCCGGGGACGTTGGCGCTCGGCAAACACTCGCGGATTGCCCCGCGACTGTCTTCGGTTGCTTGGCTTTGCCGCGGGTTCCCGATCACGGGCCGACGCTCTAGAGCGGGATGCGCTCACATACGTTCGCGCTACCGCTCTATCTGTTTGCTTGCGCCGCATTTGTGCGACGTTAGGCGATTCCGCCTGACTGCAAAATGCGCTAGCCGAAGAGCCAGTTGATATCGTTCCAGGCCGCGAAGAACGTCAGCATCAGCACCATTGCAAAGCCGATGCGGAATGCGAGTTCCTGTGCGGCCGGGCCAACCGGCCTTCCACGCAAGGCCTCGACCGCATAGAACACGAGATGCCCGCCATCGAGCACCGGCACGGGCATCAGGTTAAGCAATCCTATGGACACCGAAAGCACCGCTGCAAAATTCAGCACTTCGGCGATGCCGAGCTTCGCCATTTGCCCCGACATCTGCGCGATGCGGATCGGCCCTCCCAATTGATCGGCGTTCATCCGGCCAACGATCATATTCGCCAGATAGTCGAAGGTTCCGGTCACGATCCGCCAGCTTTGCAAGGCGCCCTGGCCGACAGCCTCGACGGGGCCGTAGGTCTCGATCCGGAAGTTGCCCGCCTCCTGGTTCGTTCCGATGCCGATCTTTCCTTCTTCGACCTTGTTGCCAAGCGGATCGACGGATTCCGTGCGCTGCGGGACCATGCGCAAATCGATCGTGGCGCCCCGACGCTCGATTCGGACATTTATCGGCAGTTCCGGGCGGACGGCAACATAGCGGCGCACATCATCGAAGGTCGCGACCGGCGTCCCGTCGATGGAGATCAGCCTGTCCCCCGGCTGGACGCCCGCCTCTTCCGCTGCACTGCCCGGTGCGACGAAGGCGACCACCGGATCGGCGACCGCGCGACCGTAAATGGAGAAGAGAACGGCAAAGATCGCAATTGCCAGCAGGAAATTGGCGATCGGTCCGGCGGCTACGGTTGCCGCACGCTTCCACAGCTTTGCGCCAAGGAACGTCCTGTCGCGCTCGCCCGGGGCCAGTTTCTCCAGCCGTTCGTAGTCGGGCGAACTCGCCGCGTCCTGGTCGCCGAAGAACTTGACGTAGCCGCCAAGCGGGATGATGCAGAACTTCCACCTGGTGCCGTGGCGGTCCGTCCAGCCGAAAAGTTCCGGCCCGAAACCGACGGAAAATGCCACGATGCGGATGCCGGACCATCGGCCGACCAGGTAGTGCCCCATTTCATGAACGAAGACCAGCAGGGTCAGGAGGAACAGGAAAGTGGGGATAGTGTATTGGAGATTGTCAAGCAGAAGGCTCATTTCAGTTCCTAACGCGTCCGCTGTGGCGATGGCCGCTTTCAGACTTTGTAATGCGGCACCATCCTACTCTTATTTTCCTGGGGCTTTAAGAAACTATGCAAACACCGACGGGACAATGACGAAACTGTGAGGCTCCAGCACCTCCGGTTCTGAACGCCGCCCACCGTCGCAACCAGCCTAAAGGCCCAGCAGCACGGAACCGAAGTCGGACTCCCGGCCGCCACTCAACAGGAGTTGGCCCAACACGAGAAGCAACGCCGCACCGCAGGCGAAAATCAGCCCATCGACCCGATCCATGACGCCGCCATGCCCCGGTATCAGGCGGCTCGAGTCCTTCACACCGAAGCGCCGCTTTATGAAGGATTCGAACAGGTCGCCGATCTGGCTGGCGATCGAAAGCGTGAGGGCGATGGCCACGATACGAAGGTCCTGCAGCGAAAAATGCGCCATGAAGATGGCGACGCCCGAAAGAACGCCGCAGATCGTACCGCCGATGGCCCCCGACCAGGTCTTGCCCGGCGAAATCGACGGGGCCAGCTTCGGGCCCCCGATCGCCCGACCGACAAAATACGCGAAAATATCGGTCCCCCAAACGACGGCGAAGACGAAAAGCATGGCGATGAGGCCGAGATAATCCGCCCCGCGAATGGCCGCCAGGGAAATGCCGGTCAGGCCGGCATAGGCGATACCGCCAGGCAGCCACCAACTCGCCTTCCTGAAAGACACCCATAGCGCCGCAACCGCGATCGAGCCCGCAAGCACGGGCAGGGTCAACGGCATGTGGTCGAAAAGCACCAGAACAGCGACGACCGCCTGCGTGAGCCAGCCGAAGGCGTTGCCTCGGAAATCCCGATCGGCGAGCTTCGTGATCGTCGACCACTCGTAATAGACCAAAAGGCCGATCGCGACGGCCAGAAGCTGGAATGCGAAACCTCCGGCCCAGGTGGCGCCCAGAGCGATGGCGGCGAGCACGACCGCGGAGGCGATTCTAAGCTTCAGTTCGCTCTGCATCAGGAGCCGACCGCCAAAGTCGGTTGCGGCAGCCCGCCAAAGCGGCGTTCACGGCCGGAATATTTCTCGATCGCCGCGATGAAAGTCTCACGCGTGAAATCCGGCCACAGTTCTGGAATGAACAGCAATTCGGAATAGGCTCCCTGCCAGAGCAGAAAATTGGAAAGGCGCTCCTCTCCGCTCGTCCGAAGGATGAGATCGGGGTCGGGAATGCCTGCCGTGTCGATCGTTTCTGCGATCCGCTCTGCCGTGATGTCGCTCGGCGTAAGACGCCCATCGGCCACCTCTTCGGCCAACCGGCGCATCGCCCTCGCCAGTTCGTCCCGCGCCCCGTAATTGAAGGCGATCACCAGCGTGATCCCCGTATTGGCGATCGTGGTCTCTTCCGCCTCGAGCAAGAGCGGCAGTATGTCGCCGCTCAGATTCGTACGGTCGCCGATAACGCGGATGCGGACGTTCTCGCGGTGCAGGTCCGCCAGATCCCTTCGCACGAAAGACTTGAGCAGGCCCATGAGATCGCTGACCTCATCCTCGGGCCGGCTCCAGTTCTCCGATGAAAATGCAAACAGGGTCAGATAACGGATACCCAGTTCCGCAGCCGTCTTCACCGCGCCGCGAACAGCCTCGACCCCCTTGCGGTGGCCCATCGTGCGAGGCAGTCCACGCGCGTTCGCCCAGCGACCGTTGCCGTCCATGATGATGGCGACGTGAGCCGGTGCGTTTGTGAAGGTAATATCTGGCATGGGCTGTCCGAAAAATAGAGACTCACAATTCCACGGGTCAGACCTGCATGATTTCCTTTTCCTTGTCCGCGAGCAAGCGGTCGATCTCGGAGATCATTTCATCGGTCATCTTTTGCACGCGTTCCGACTGGGCGCGGCTCTCATCCTGGCCGATCTCGCCATCCTTTTCGGCTTTTTTCAGGTCATCCATACCGTCGCGGCGGACATGGCGCACCGCTACCTTGCTTTTCTCGGCATAGTCATGCGCGACCTTGACCAGCGACTTGCGGCGCTCCTCATTCAGTTCCGGCAGCGGAATGCGCAGATTCTGCCCGTCCACGATCGGATTGAGGCCGAGATTTGCCTCCCTGATCGCCCGCTCGACGGCGCCGACCATGGATTTGTCCCAGACCGAAACCGACAGCATGCGCGCTTCCGGAACCGTGACGTTGGCGACCTGGTTCAGCGGCATGCGCGATCCGTAGGCCTCGACGGTCACCGGATCGAGAACGTTTGCCGATGCGCGGCCGGTACGAAGCGACGCGATGTCGTGCTTGAAAGCGGCAATCGCCCCGTCCATCCGGCGCTTTAGTTCCTTCAGATCCACACCTTCACTCATGATACTAGCTCCCGTTCTGTTAGGCGGCCCACCGGGCCTCCGCAGACTATCAATTATCCGTCACGATGGTGGCGCGACCGCCACCGGTCAATATCTCTGCGAACCCGCCTTTCTCGTGGATCGAGAAAACGACGATCGGAATGGCATTTTCCCGCGCGAGCGCCACCGCCGCAACGTCCATCACGGCCAATCCCTTTTCGAGGACCTCACTGTGGGTCAGCCGATCGAAGCGGATCGCAGAAGGAACTTTCTTCGGGTCGGCGGAATAGATTCCATCGACCTGCGTTCCCTTGAAGATCGCCTCCGCTCCCATTTCCGCGGCGCGAAGCGCCGCCGCGGAATCGGTCGTGAAGAAGGGATTGCCGGTACCGCCGGCAAAGATCACCACACGACCCAGGGAAAGATGATAAAGCGTCGCGCGCTGCGAAAAGCTTTCGCAAATCTCCGGCATCGCGATTGCCGACAGCACCACCGTATCGATGTCGAGTTTGCGCAGCGATGTTGCAAGGGCGAGCGCATTGATCACCGTCGCCAGCATGCCCATGTGATCGCCCGTCACCCGGTCGCCGCCCTTGGAGGCGACCGCCACGCCGCGGAAGATATTCCCGCCGCCGACGACGACGCCGACTTCGACGCCCATGGCCCGAGCCTCGGCGATGTCCGATGCGATCCGATCGGCAACCGTCACATCGATGCCGAAGCCCTGGCTCCCCATCAAGGCTTCGCCAGAGGCTTTGAGAAGAACGCGCTTGTAGATTGGCTTGGCCGACATCATCACTCCTGAACAGATCGGCACGCATGCGCGAAGGGCGCGCACGGCGGCAACAAGGAAAAATCCGCTTGCGTGGTGTCGACCGCCTCGATGTACATTCCAGCGGGCCCGACGCAATGACGAATGCCGGATACACGAAGGGCACCGCGTTGTCACGCGATGCCCTCCAGCTTTTCCCAATCGGGAAGAAGAAATCAACCCTTGGCGGCAGCCGCCACTTCGGCTGCGAAGTCGGACTCTTCTTTCTGCACGCCTTCGCCGAGCAGCAGGCGAGCGATGCCCGTGACCTCGATCGGCGCGCCGACGCTCTTTTCGGCCTCCTTGAGGGCTGCTTCGACGGTCTGGTCGGGGTTCATCACGAAAGCCTGCGAAAGAAGCGCGACTTCCTCGAAGAACTTGCGCATGCGACCCTCCACCATCTTCTCGATGATGTTGTCCGGCTTGCCCGAGGCGCGCGACTGCTCGATGAAGACATTGCGCTCGCGTTCGGCAACCGCCGGATCGATCTCGCTCGGGCGGACGGCAAGCGGGTTGGTCGCCGCGACATGCATGGCGACCTGACGGCCAATGGCGTTCAGCGCTTCCTTGTCGCCCGTGGACTTCAGCGCGACCAGAACCCCAAGCTTGCCGATGCCATCGCCGGCGGCATTATGGATGTAGGTCGCGACGACACCATCCTCGACAGCGAGCAGGGCGGAACGACGCAGCGTCATGTTCTCGCCGATCGTTGCAATCGCGTCCTTGATGGTTTCTTCCACAGACTTGCCGGTGGCCGGATAGGTCGCGTTGGCAACGGCCCCAACGCTGCCGTCCGTGCCGAGCGCGACGCTGGCGACGCCGCGGACGAGGTCCTGGAAGGCATCGTTGCGAGCGACGAAGTCGGTCTCGGAATTGATTTCGACGACAACGGCCTTGTTGCCGGCGCTGGCGATGCCCACGAGACCTTCGGCAGCGGTGCGGCCGGACTTCTTGTCGGCCTTCGCGATGCCCTTGGCGCGCAGCCAGTCGACCGCGGCTTCCATGTCGCCATTGGTTTCAGCAAGCGCCTTCTTGCAATCCATCATGCCTGCGCCGGTCTTCTCGCGCAGATCCTTCACCATCGCGGCAGTAACAGTCATCTTCATGCCTCTTCGTCTGTTTCGCTGGCGCGCCAACCGCAAGTGGCGCCGTGCCAGAAGGTTTGGCAGGGAATGGCCTGTCGATGTGACACCGTGATGACGTCGCCATCATGATGCGGTGCGGGAAACTTCTCGAATAAAGCCGCGCCATTCCCGGGCTGAAAAGAACGAGGCCGTTCAGATTTCCATCAGAAACGGCCTCGTCCGAACAATTCATGGGATGCGGCAGCAAAAGCTGCCGGCCTCCCGATCAGGCTTCGGACGATTCGTCGAGAGCCGGCTCGACCGGAACCTCTTCGGAGGCGCCGAGATCGCGGCCGGCAGCGCCCTGCTGACGCGCAATGCCGTCGATCGCCGCGCGGGCAACGAGATCGCAGTAAAGGGCGATCGCACGCGAAGCGTCGTCATTGCCGGGGATCGCATAGTCGATCTGGTCCGGATCGCAGTTGGAGTCGATGATGGCAACCACCGGAATGCCAAGGCGCTTGGCCTCTTCGATGGCGATCGATTCCTTGTTGGTGTCGATGATGAACATCAGGTCCGGCGTGCCGCCCATGTCGCGGATACCGCCGAGCGCACGGTTCAGCTTTTCGCGTTCGCGCTCGAGGTTCAGGCGCTCCTTCTTCGTGAAGCCGGAAGCTTCGGAAGCGAGAATCTCGTCGAGCTTGCGCAGGCGCTGGATCGAGTTGGAGATCGTCTTCCAGTTGGTCATCATGCCGCCGAGCCAGCGGGCGTTGACATAGTACTGGGCCGAGCGCTTTGCAGCGTCGGCGATGATCTCCGAAGCCTGGCGCTTGGTGCCAACGAAGAGCACGCGGCCGCCGCTGGCGACGGTATCGCTGACGACCTGGAGAGCGCGCGACAGCATCGGTACGGTCTGAGCGAGGTCGATGATGTGAACGTTGTTGCGGTCGCCGAAGATATACGGCTTCATCTTCGGGTTCCAGCGGTGCGTCTGGTGACCGAAGTGGACGCCTGCTTCGAGAAGCTGGCGCATGCTAAAATCAGGCAATGCCATGCCCTTATTCTCCTTTTCCGGTTGAACCTCCGCAAGGCGTCGAACGCATCTCACTGCGCCCACCGGCGGAACGATCCGGATTTCTCCCGGATCATCCCATGCCTCACGTGTGGAATGGACAGCCCCTTAGCCGCTACCGTCCGACAAATCAAGACAGGAAGTCCGATTTGCCCTGAAGCGCGTCGCATTTATCTGCTTTTGCGGCGACCTGCCTTATTTGCACTCTTCCGCCTTGAAGACTTCGAGATCGGCAAGCTTGCCGGCCAGGACGAAGTCTCCGTAGTCCATCGTCAAATCGCGGGTGACGCCATTCTCGTAGAGCTTGAAGGACATGCGGTAGATGGGCACGGCATCGCCCGTCGCTTCATCGTTGAAGTAGGAGATCGTCACCGGCCAGTAATTTTCGCCAGCGAGCTCGCCGGCCCTGCCGGCGTCCACGTCGTTCGGCTCCGGCTTACGGGCCTTGCCCACGAAGGTGGAGGTGATCAGCGTCTTGTCACCCGAATCTGAGCCATCGAAGATGCGGGCCTCGAAAAAGGTTTCGCCCCTCTTGGCCCGCTCGATGACCTCCAGCATGTGCTCGGTCGGAAACCGGCTTGCGGCCAGCGCCACTTCGCGCCTATCGGGTACGGTCAGTTCCACCTTGACGCCGGACGTCTCCTCATGCGCACTTCCGCGCACTTCCTTGTCCAGCTTCTCGTCGGTAAAGGAACGCGTCAGAAATCGGAAGCTGCCGGTTCTCATATCCTCGAAGGTGGTCGTCTGCTGATCCGTCAGGCGAACTTCTTCGCCCGTGTCCACCTGGGTCACGAAGCGGAAGCTGACCGTGTATCCTTCGCAGGCGGAACCGTTGAACTCGTAGACCATGCGCCCGTACATTCCGCTAATGCCGGAACGTTCGGAGGCGTCCTTCAGTTCGAGGTCGTAGACGGCGCGGTGAGGTGCGAGCGTGCTGGCATTGGCCACGCTGGCCGCGGCCGCCGCAGCGAGCCAGGCGCCCGAGAGAGCGACGAGGCCGAAGCCTTTACGAAACATCCGTTTCCTCCTGTTGGACTCGGCGGCGATGCGTTAAACAAACGTTCGGCAGAAACAAGGCGACGCCACCTGGATCGAGCCCATCCTGCCTGCATGACGGATTTTATCACAAAAGACAACAATGGAGCCTCCCATGTCCGCAGAGATCGAAACGCGCCTCGACGAACTCGGCATCGTCCTTCCGCAGGCGGTCGCGCCCGTCGCGAATTACGTACCTTTCGTCGTCACCGGGTCGACACTCTTCATTTCGGGGCAATTGCCCATGGAAGCCGGCAAGGTTGCGGTCACGGGTCACGTGGGCAAGGACGTCGACGTCGCCGCGGCGCAACGGGCCGCCGAACTTTGCGCGATCAACATCCTGGCGCAGGCAAAGGCCGCACTCGGCGGCGATCTCGGGCGCATTCGTCGCCTCGTCAAGATCAACGGCTTCGTCGCCTCCACGCCGGAATTCACCGAACAGCACCTCGTCATCAACGGCGCCTCGAACCTCCTGGCGACTGTGCTCGGCGAAGCCGGCAAGCATGCGCGTGCCGCCGTCGGCATGGCCGCCTTGCCCTTCAATGCGGCGGTCGAGATCGACGCCATCCTCGAGATCGCCTGATCAGGGACGCCGTTCATGAAGGACACGTCCTTTCTCAAGGCCCGGCCGATTGCGCATCGCGGCTATCACGACATGAACCGCGAGGTCTGGGAGAACACGCTCTCAGCCTTCGCCCGCGCCGTCGAGGCGGGCTTCGCGATCGAGTGCGACCTGCAATATACGGCTGACAGCGTACCGGTTGTCTTTCATGATGACGACCTGCAGCGTCTCTGCGGGCTGAAGGGCGATGTCCGAGCGAAAACAGCCGCGGAACTCGGCCTCCTTTCCGTCGGCGGCACCAGGGACAAGGTGCCGCCACTGTCGCAACTCCTTCGCCTCGTCGACGGTCGCGTACCGCTCGTGCTCGAACTCAAGGGCCGGAAGGGCGATGATGAAGGCTTCGCGGCGGCCGTACTCGAAGCACTGGAGAATTATAAGGGTCCCGTGGCGCTGATGAGCTTCGACCACTGTCTGCTCAAGGACCTGAAGGCGCTCGACGCACCGTATCCGCTCGGGCTGACCGCCGAAGGCTCCAGGCCGGAAATATTCTTCGTGCACGAAGAAGCGATGCAGCTCGGCCTTGATTTCATTTCCTATTTCTACGGTGACCTCCCGAACCCGTTCATCACCAAGGAGCGCACCCTCGGCTACACGGTCATCACCTGGACCGTGCGAGACCGGCGGGCGCAGGAACATACCTTCGCCCATGCCGATCAAATGACATTCGAGGGTTTCGATCCACGGGAGACCATGATTTCTTAAGAAAATGTCAGACGCGATCACCATCCGCATCGAGCACTCGTTCGCCGCGATTCCGCCGGCGGATTGGAATCGCCTTGCCGGCGCCTCGAAAGAGCATTTCGGCACGGCCTATAACCCGTTCGTCTCGCATGCCTATCTGTCGGCGCTGGAGCAATCCGGTTCGGCGACGGCGGATACAGGCTGGCTGGGGCAGCATCTCCTGATGGAGCATGCGGATGGATCCCTCGCCGGCGCTCTCGTCTGCTACATGAAGAACCATAGCCAGGGCGAATATGTCTTCGACCATGGCTGGGCGAATGCCTTCGAACAGGCGGGGGGTCGCTATTATCCGAAATTGCAGTGTTCGGTGCCTTTCACGCCGGTCACGGGACCGCGCCTGCTGGCGGCCGACGGCGCCGATCCACGGCCGGTGCGGGAGGCGCTGGCCGCGGGCCTCAAGGAACTCACGCGCCGACACGGCGTCTCCTCTGCCCATGTGGCCTTCGTCCCTGCCGATGAAATGCCGGCCTTCGAGCGGGCCGGTTTCCTGCACCGGACGGACCAGCAGTTTCATTTCATGAATGCGGGCTACAGCTCGCATGACGATTTTCTCGCGACCCTTGCGTCGCGAAAACGCAAGGCGCTGAAGAAGGAGCGCCGCACTGCCGTCGAACATGGAATCACGATCGATTGGCTTACCGGCAGCGACCTGACCGAAGACATATGGGACCAGTTCTTCGCCTTCTACATGGACACGGGCGGGCGCAAATGGGGACGTCCCTATCTGACGCGCGACTTCTATTCCCTGATCGGCGAACGGATGGCTGACGACATCCTGCTGGTCATGGCCAAGCGCGCCGGCCGGTACATCGCCGGCGCGATCAACTTCATCGGCGGCGAAGCGCTATACGGACGACACTGGGGCTGCATCGAGGATCACCCCTTCCTGCATTTCGAGGTCTGCTATCACCAGGCGATCGATTTTGCGATCGCCCGGGGCCTGCAGCGCGTCGAGGCCGGAGCGCAGGGCGAGCACAAGCTGGCGCGCGGCTATATGCCGGTGACGACCCATTCGGCCCACTTCATCACCCATCCCGGACTGGCGCGGGCGGTCGCGGACTACCTTGAACGGGAACGCCGCGATGTGGAAGAGACTGGCGAATTCCTTGCGGAACACGGTCCCTTCCGCAAAGGCGAACGACAATAAGACGAAGAGCGGCACCGGAATATCCGCCGCGCACCAACAAGAGGAAATGACATGAGCGGCTACGACACCAGCAATATCTTTGCCAAGATCCTGCGCGGCGAGATCCCCTCCCATCGGGTCTATGAAGACGATGCGACCGTGGCGTTCATGGACGTCATGCCGCAGGCGGAAGGGCATGTGCTGGTATTGCCGAAGGCCCCGTCCCGCAACCTTCTCGACGCGGACCCCGCCACCTTACCCGCCTTGATCGCAACGGTTCAGAAGGTCGCCATCGCGGCGAAGCAGGCCTTCGACGCGGACGGCGTCACCGTCATGCAGTTCAATGAGGCCCCGGCCGGCCAGTCGGTTTTCCACCTGCATTTCCATGTCATTCCGCGCCGCGCGGGCGTTCCGCTGAAACCGCATTCCGGACAGATGGAAGACGGCGACGTGCTGGCCGCGAACGCGGAGAAGATCCGACAGGCGCTGTAGGGTCAGAATCCCAGCCGCCAGAGTCCGGCGGCGAGAACCGCGATCGCCGTCGCAATGCCGGCGATCGGCTTCTGGCGGGCGAGAAAAAACGCAAGGGCGCCGAGAAAGATGGCGCTCAGCCGCAGCCACAGCGGCGATTGCGCGAGCACCCCGGTCGGAAAGAGGATCAGCTTCGCGATCACGGCCGCGACCAGCGCCGTCGCAACCGCCCTCACCCAGTTCAATGCCTCGGAATCGTCGCGGAGCTGCTTGCCGGCAATCACGCCCAGCCATCGCCAGATATCCGTGGCGAGCCAGCCGGCAATCGCGATGAAGGCATAGGCCCACCACCCCTCCAGCCAGTTCACGCGCCCGCCTCCCGCCGCAAGCGCAACAGGCGTTCGCCGGCCCAGGCGACCGTTCCGCCGCCGACGCCGGCAAGCAGGATATCGAACTCCGGAGCGATCCAGTAGAACAGCGGCCCGGCGACGAGACCGGCGGCAAGCGCCACGTAAACGACGGGGTGGCGCGCCGAATGCCAGATCGAGGCGAGGAAATAGACGGGCGTCAGGAAGAACAGGCAGCCGGCGACGATCGGCGGGAATTCCGCGACGAGACGATAGACGACCCCGACCAGGGCCATATTGGCGGCAACCAGCGTGATGCCGAAGCCCGCGAAGAACGTGACGCGGCGGTTGCGCGGCACCTCATGGATGCGCTCCATCGCGAAGACCCAGGCGGTGATCGCGATGAAATGAGACAGCACCAGGAGTACCCAGGTCGGCGTTCTCGGCCCACGCAGTTCTGGAACGAGCGCCGCAACCATCGGCATCAGCCGGACCGACGACAGAGTAACGGCAAGGAACGCCGTGGCGAGGCTGGCGCCGCCGAGTACCGAGCTGACGAGGATGACCTTCGCCGGCAAAGCCCAGACAGCGCCGGTCATGAAGACGACCTGCTCCGGGGGGATGCCCGCTTGGACCGTGAGCGCGCAAAAGCCGACGAAGGACAGCATCAGGATCACGGCCGGAACGCTGCAAATCCCTCGCGCGCCCTTCAGGAACCAGGCAAGGGACGACCGTTCGTCTTCGACATCTTCCATGAATGCCTCGGGGGGAATCGGTTGGGAATGTCATTACAGCTGCGGTTGAGGTTTGGTGCCTCGGCATACCCCCCTCTGCCCTGCCGGGCAGAGGGGGGTATACGCAACCTCGCGTGGCCGCGTCACTTCTTGCGCGGAACCTTCGGAACCGTCCGTCCCTTCAGCGGGGCGCCATCCGAAGAAGCGGCCTTGGCCGCGGCTTTTTTCGGTTTTGCCTTCGGGCCCGCCTCGGCGGCGACGGTTTCCTTTTCTTCCGACTTCTTCGACTTGGCGCTCTTTGCCGGCCGCGATACCTCCGCCTTCGGCTTGATCGGAGCCGTCTCCGGCACCGCGTCGAGGATCAGGCCTTGGCTGCCGTCCTCCTTAGTGCCAATCGTCACCTTGACGACGCCGCCTTTCTTGAGCTTGCCGAACAGGATTTCATCCGCCAGCGGCTTCTTGATGTTCTCCTGGATGACACGCGCCAGCGGCCGCGCACCCATCTTCTCGTCGTATCCCTTCTCCGCCAGCCAGGCGATCGCGTCGGGCGCGAGGTCGAAGGTGACGTTGCGCTCGGCGAGCTGCGTCTCGAGCTGCATGACGAACTTCTGCACGACCTGATGGATGACCGGCGTCGGCAGCGAGTTGAACGGGATCACGGCATCGAGACGGTTGCGGAATTCCGGCGTGAACAGGCGGTTCAGCGCCTCGATATCCTCATCTGTCCGCTTGGTCGATCCAAAGCCGATTGCCGGCCTTGCCATGTCGGAGGCACCAGCATTCGTGGTCATGATCAGAATGACGTTGCGGAAGTCGATCTTCTTGCCGTTGTGATCGGTCAGCGAACCATGATCCATGACCTGCAGCAGAATGTTGAAGAGGTCCGGATGCGCCTTCTCGATCTCGTCCAGAAGCAGCACGCAATGCGGGTGCTGGTCGACGCCGTCGGTCAGAAGGCCGCCCTGGTCGAAGCCCACATAGCCGGGAGGAGCGCCGAGCAGACGGGAAACCGTGTGCCGCTCCATGTATTCCGACATGTCGAAGCGCAGCAGTTCTACACCGAGCGACACGGCCAGTTGCTTGGCCACCTCCGTCTTGCCGACGCCGGTCGGGCCGGAAAAGATGTAGCAGCCGATCGGCTTGTTCGGCTCGCGCAGGCCGGCGCGTGCGAGCTTGATCGACGAGGCAAGCGCCTCGATCGCCAGATCCTGGCCATAGACGACCGACCTAAGCTCCTTGTCGAGATTGGCGAGCACCGCCTCGTCGTCCTTGGACACCGTCTTCGGCGGAATGCGCGCCATCGTGGCGATCGTCGCTTCGATCTCCTTTTCGGTGATCAGCTTGCGCCGCTTGCTGGCGGGAAGCAGCATCTGGGCCGCACCCGATTCATCGATGACGTCGATCGCCTTGTCCGGCAGTTTGCGGTCGTTGATATAGCGGGCGGAAAGCTCGACGGCAGCCCGGATCGCGTCATTCGTGTATTTGAGGTTGTGATAGCCCTCGAAGTAAGGCTTCAGCCCCTTCATGATCTCGATCGCATCGGCAATCGTCGGCTCGTTGACGTCGATCTTCTGGAAACGACGCACGAGCGCCCGGTCCTTCTCGAAGAACTGGCGATACTCTTTGTAGGTCGTCGATCCGATGCAGCGAATCGAGCCGGAGGAAAGCGCCGGCTTCAGGAGGTTCGACGCATCCATAGCACCGCCGGAGGTTGCGCCCGCGCCGATCACCGTATGAATCTCGTCGATGAAGAGCACGGCTCCGGCATACTCTTCGAGTTCCTTGACCACCTGCTTCAGCCGCTCCTCGAAATCGCCGCGGTAGCGCGTCCCGGCAAGGAGCGTTCCCATGTCGAGCGCGAAGATCGTCGCATCCTGAAGCGCCTCCGGCACCTGCTTCTCGACGATGCGTTTTGCCAGACCCTCGGCGATCGCCGTCTTGCCGACACCGGGATCGCCAACATAGAGCGGATTGTTCTTGGACCTGCGGCAAAGCACCTGGACCGTGCGGTTAACCTCGGCATTGCGGCCGATCAACGGATCGATCTTGCCGGATTTCGCCTTTTCGTTGAGGTTGACGCAATAGGCGGTAAGCGCATCCTGCTGCTTCTTCGGCGTGGCTTCCTCGCTTTCGCGCGAAGCCTTCTGTTCGGATTCCTGATCTTCGGCGCCGCGCACCGGCCGCGACTCGGAACTGCCCGGCCGCTTGCCGATGCCGTGCGAGATGAAATTGACCGCATCGTAGCGCGTCATCTCCTGCTCCTGCAGGAAATAGGCCGCATGGCTCTCGCGCTCGGCGAAGATCGCGACGAGCACATTGGCACCGGTCACTTCCTCGCGGCCGGAGGACTGCACATGGATCACGGCGCGCTGGATGACGCGCTGAAAGCCGGCGGTCGGCTTCGAATCCTCGTCATAGCCGGTGACCAGGTTCGACAGTTCGTTGTCGACATAGTCGGTCACGGTCTTGCGAAGCGTGTCGAGATTTACGTTGCATGCGCCCATAACGGCTGCCGCGTCGGGATCATCGATCAATGCCAGCAGCAGGTGCTCGAGCGTCGCATATTCGTGATGGCGCTCGTTGGCAAAAGTCAGTGCCTGATGCAGCGCCTTTTCAAGGCTGGGCGAAAATGTTGGCACGTTAGATCCTCATTTCTTTTCCATGACGCATTGCAACGGATGCTGATGCTGCCTGGCGAAATCCATCACCTGCGCCACTTTGGTTTCGGCGACCTCGTAGGTGAAGACGCCGCATTCTCCAACGCCATGATTATGGACATGGAGCATGATGCGGGTTGCCTCTTCCCTGTCCTTCTGGAAGAAACGCTCCAGAATGTGAACGACGAACTCCATCGGCGTGTAATCGTCATTCAGAAGCAAGACGCGGTACAAACTCGGCTTCTTGGTCTTCGGCTTGGTGCGCGTGATTACGGAGGTGCCGCGAGTGGGGCCGCCTCCGTCTCCTTCGCTTCCCTGCTGCATCCGGACCGGCATGGCGATCATTCTGTTTCATTCCCTCAAGAGCCGCAAATCCACGGGTCATGGCCACGGCTTTATTGCCCTTATCTAATGGTTCGTTCTTGGATTTTAAGGCCGAACAGACGCACTGCAATCATATTCGCATGGCGAAGCACAGATTGATGGGAAATTCTCTCACCGTCGAGCGCCTCCCGCATCCGGAGGAATCAAGCTCGCAGGCCTGTCCGCCCCTCCAATGACGAAGAAAGGCCGGCCGCGAGCCCGCGACCGGCCTTTATAAAAGATGCGATCGCCTTCGTCGTCAGGCGGCTGCGGCAGACTTGACCTGCGCGGTGGCCTTGGCAACCGGAGCCTCGTAGGGCTTGTAGGCGTCCTTGGCGAGATCGGCATACATTTCGCTGATCTTCGTCGCTTCCGTGACGAAACCTTCGTAGCTCGCCTTCAGATAGTTCGTCTGAAGTTCGAAAGCTGCCTCGAGGCTCTTGGCATTGGACAGCTTTTCGAGATGGGCGATACCATCCTCGAACGACTTCTTCGAATAATCCGTGGCTTCGGTCGCGATTGCCTGGAAGCCTTTGGTCAGGGCGGAGTAGCTCTTGACGGCCACATCCATCACTTCCTTGCTTCTCTTATTCGCGTCATCGAAGTTAAACATTGGGCGTCTCCTTTTTGCGTGGGGCAGAGTGCGGTACAAATCTATGTGCAATGCACAAAAAGTCAAGTTATGTTGTGCATTGCAATAGCATGCAAATCCTGCAACAGCTTTGTGAAAGCGCCGCCCTTTTCAGTAGAATTCTGTGACGGCGACCCAAAAAATACGACTTATGAAGAAATATCGGGCTGATGGCACCGGGTATCAGACAAAATCGGAATTTTTGCGGCACTCGGACCACGATGCGGGCGTGTGGGTGCAAAAGCCACACGCGCCGGTCCCCGGTCCGCCCTTACAGATCGATGTCCAGGATCGCCATCGAGAAATTGTAGGAAAGTTCGCCGTCCTCCTCATCGCGAAAGACGACGCCGAGAAATTCGTCGCCGAGATAGACTTCAGCGGATTCGTCCTTCCTCGGACGAGCCTTGACGACCATCGACTGATTGAAGGTGCGCTTGAAATAGGCCTCAAGCTTGCGGATCTCTTCGGGCTTCAAATCTACTCTCCGTAGCCGGTTGATTTCGGGCGCTTCTCGCATGCGATGGCGCCGGGTGTAAACCCACTCCGGCGCCTGCCGCCTGTGGAGACTGTCAGATTCTCCATCAACCCCCTGAACAGGAGGGTATTCATGTGACGCGGGCGCGGCCACGAAAGCGGGCCCCGCCGTTCGCCGCCGCCTGTCTCAGATATCGAAGCTCGAGAGCAGTTGGTCCATCTGACGCGACGGTTCCGAGCAGCCCGCCTCGCCGACAACCTTTGCCGGAACGCCTGCAACCGTCGTCTTCGGCGGCACCGGCTTCAGCACGACCGAACCCGCGGCCACGCGCGAGCAATGGCCGATGTGAATATTGCCGAGAATCTTCGCGCCGGCGCCGATCAGCACGCCGTCGCCGATCTTCGGATGACGGTCGCTGCCTTCCTTGCCGGTCCCGCCAAGCGTGACACCGTGCAAGATCGAGACGTTGTCGCCGATAACGGCCGTTTCGCCGACCACCAGGCCGGTCGCGTGATCGAGGAAAATGCCGCGCCCAATGCGAGCGGCCGGATTGATATCCGTCTGGAAGACGCTCGAGGAGCGACTCTGCAGATAAAGCGCGAAATCCTTCCTTCCGCGATTCCAGAGCCAGTGCGCGAGACGATGCGTCTGAAGGGCATGGAAACCCTTGAAATAAAGGACAGGCTCGAGGAACCGCGCGCAGGCCGGATCGCGATCATAGACGGCCTGGATATCGACGCGCAGGATCGTGCCCCATTCGGGCCAGTCATCGAGCATCTCCGAAAAGGTCTGATGCAGCAGGTTTGCCTGCAGATCCGGATGATCCAACCGCTCGCAAATCCGGTAGACCACGCTTTCTTCCAGCGAATGCTGGTTGACGACCGTCGAATACAGGAAGGCGGCGAGCATCGGGTCGCGCTCTGCGGCCAGGCGCGCCTCTTCGCGCAGGCTATCCCAGATGGGATCGACCGCCTTTAGCGATTCCGCATGACGAAGTTCGGTCTTTGCGACCATGGCCGCGCTCCTTCCGATCAGATTCCTGCACCGTCAATCGGCCATATATATAGGGCAATTCCCCGTCCACATAAATGGGCTCTCCGCGCATCGATGGAAGACCGCGGCGGCCTATCTCCGGCCGACCTCTGCGAGAAACTCGAGAACCGCCTTCTTGAATACCCGGTCGCCCACCGCCAGCATATGGTCGCGCCCCGGAATGTCCAGCGCCGCGGCATGCGGCATCAGCGCGGCAAGTTCCTGAGCCGATCCGGCAATATCATCCTTTGTCCCGACGCCGATCAGCACCGGCGCCTCGATGCGCCCGACATCCTCCACCGATAGCAGATCGCGCGAGGTGGAAATGCACGCGGCAAGCGCCTGGCGATCGCTCTTCGTCTGATCGGCAAAGGCACGGAACATGCGGCCGCGTTCGTGCGTCACGTCCTCGAGCGATGGCGCAAGAAGCGCGCCGGCGATCGGATCCCAGTCCCCGACGCCTGTCACCATGCCAATCCCGAGCCCGCCGAAAATGAGCGAACGGACGCGGTGCGGATGCCCCAAGGCGAGGAAGGCGGAGATGCGCGCGCCCATGGAATAGCCCATGACATGCGCATCGCCGATGCCGAGATGGCCGAGAAGTGCAACCGCGTCACCCGCCATTTGCGGCGGGTGATAAAGCGAAGGGTCGTAGGGCTTGCTGCTGGCGCCGTGACCACGATTGTCGAGCGCGATCACCCGGTAGCCTGCTTCGCCCAATGCCTTCACCCAGCCCGGAAACACCCAGTTGACGTTAGCGCTCGAGCCGAAGCCATGGATGAGCAGGATCGGATCCCCTGAACGGTTTCCCACGTCGAAATAGGCGATTTCCAGTCCGTCATGCACGAAGCGGGAGAATTGCGGCGGATTCAGATCCATTTCTGCTCCTGGCGAATTGTTCGAATTTGGCCGAAGACCCCTGCACCCCAAAAACCACAGGCGCATCATGTTTGCTTCTACACATTTCCAACAAAGCTCACTATGGTGCCGGCAAAATCAAACAGCCAAGATTTGCATTCATCGGAGTCTCAAGCATGGCCGGCCACAGCATCCCGCATTTCCAGAACGACGGCGGGCACCGGGTAATCGAGATCGGCGTGAAGGAGTTCATGTGCACGGGCGCATCCATTCCCTTCGACCACCCGCATATCTTCATCGACATGGGCGATGACAACGAGAAAGTCTGCTCCTACTGCTCGACCCTGTATCGCTATAATCCGTCGCTGAAGGCGACGGAGACGATCCCGCCGGGCTGTCTCTTCGAAAACAAAGCCGCCTGATCGGCGTCGGCGCGGCGCCGATGCCAGACGCGGACCCGATCGCAATCGTCGGCGCCGGCATTGCCGGCCTCACGACGGCGCTCTGCCTTGCGCGCCAAGGCTTCAACACGGATGTTTTCGAACAGGCGGAAACGCTCGAGGAGGTCGGCGCCGGGCTGCAGCTCTCGCCGAACGCGTCGCGTATACTGATCGAACTCGGGCTGCTCGACGCGCTTCGGGCGGTTTGGAGCGAACCGGATTCCATTGCTCTTGCCGACGGACGGTCGCTGCGGACGCTGGCACGCGTGCCGGCTGGTGCCGACGCCCGCAGCCGCTGGGCGGCGCCCTATGGCGTGCTCCACCGTGCCAGTCTCCAGCGAATCCTGCTTCATGCCGTGCAGTCGGAACCGCGCTGCCGGATCCATCTCGGACACCGGATCGAAGGCGATCCCGTCCCGGCGGTCATGGCGGCAATCGGCCGGCGGCCGTCGGTCACCATCGGCGCCGACGGTATCAGGTCGCAGGTCAGAGCCGCCCTCCCGCAAGGGGGGACAGTGCGTTTTACCGGCGATGTCGCCTGGCGCCTGATGGTACCGCGCGCACGGGCGGCGAACTGCCTCTCCGACAATCGCGTCACGGCCTTTCTTGGAGAGAACGCTCACCTGGTCGTCTACCCGATCAGGGAGACGGACAGCTTCAACCTGATCGCGATCATCGGTGGAAGGCCCGCAAACGAGACATGGATCGGCCAGAATTCCGAAGAGCGGCGACGGGAACTTGCTGCGGCATTCCGGCACTGGAACGCCGACCTGCGCTCGATGCTCGACAGCGCCGCTTCAGCGACCTACTGGCCCCTGTGCACGGTCGGTGAAGGCCCGTGGCACAACGGGCGCGACATCGTTCTCATCGGCGACGCCGCGCATGCCATGACGCCCTTCGCCGCTCAGGGCGCGGCGATGGCAATCGAGGACGCCCAGGAACTCGCCCGATGCCTCAAGCGATTCGACGACGTTGCCGCCGCGCTCCGCCAATATGAGGCCGCACGCAGGCCGCGCATTGCCCGTGTCCGCAGGAGGGGCGCCTTCAACCGCTTCGCCTATCATGCCGGCGGGTCGATCCAGGTGGTGCGCAATGCGGTTCTGGCGCTGCGCAGCCCTGAAATGCTGGCTGCCGATCTCGACTGGCTTTACGGCTACGGCGCTCGGGGACGATAGCGCACCGGCCCGAAAATCGTACCCGATTTTCGCAAAGCTCGACGCGCAGATTCAAAAAATCACGAGCGACCTTTGCGCGTGTGGAAAGACGCGCGGCGCTGGAGCGCCACTCGTCGCTTCGGTGTCTGTCGCGCGGTCAGACGGCTCTCGCAGCCGCAAGGCCGGCCTCGACGTCGCGGCGGATGTCCTGAACGTCTTCCAGTCCGATCTGCAAACGGATTACCGGGCCTTCCGAAGGTGCCTTCGCCACCTTCCGGTCGGAGAGGTTCACATGAAGCGCAAGACTTTCGAAGCCGCCCCAGGAATAGCCAAGGCCGAAGATGGAGAGCGCGTCGAGGAAGGCATGGGCCTTCGCCCTGCTCTTCTCCGGCTCGGCTTTCAGCACGAACGAGAAAATGCCGCTTGCGCCGTCAAAGTCACGTTTCCACAGTTCATGGCCCGGAAAACTCGGCAAGGCCGGATGCAGCACGCGCGCGACCGCTTCGTGGCCCTCGAGCCAGCGCGCGATTTCAAAAGCGCTTGCCTGATGCCGCTCAAGGCGAATGCCCATCGTGCGCAGGCCGCGCAGGATCTGGTAACTGTCGTCCGGCGACACGCATACGCCGAGCGTCACCATCGCTTCGCTCAGGGCCGGCCAATGCGCCGCATTGGCGGAAACCGTTCCGAGCAGGACGTCCGAGTGGCCGGACGGATATTTGGTGGCGGCATGGATGGAAATGTCGACGCCATGCTCGAGCGGCCGGAAGTAGAGCGGCGTTGCCCAGGTGTTGTCCATGGTCACGATGCAGTCATGGCGATGCGCAGCGGCGGCAATGGCCCGGATATCCTGCATCTCGAACGTGTTCGAACCCGGCGCCTCCGTATGAACGAGCCGCGTATTCGGCCGGATCAAGGCGTCGATTCCAGCGCCAATCATCGGATCGTAGTATTCGACGGTCACACCGAGCCGGGCCAGCATCGTGTCGCAGAAATGGCGCGTCGGGAAATAGACCGAATCGACGATGAGGGCGTGGTCGCCCGATGAGAGATAGGCAAGGAGCGGCACGGTGACCGCCGCAAGCCCCGAGGGCACGAGAATCGTTCCGGCCGCTCCCTCGAGATCGTTTATGGCGTCGCAGAGCGCATCGGTCGTCGGCGTGCCGCGCGTACCGTAGGTGTACTTCTGCGCCCGCGTTTCCATGGTTCTCGCGTTTGGAAACAGCACGGTCGAAGCGTGTACGACTGGCGGATTGACGAATCCATGGAAGTCGGAGGGATTGTTGCCGGTGTGCGCAAGGCGGGTGTTGACCCCCATCTCGCGAACTGCGCTGGTCTTGTCTGCCATTCGAAACATCCGCTGTTGAAATTCGCCACGGCAACTCATCGAATGCCGCACCTGCGGGGTCAAGGGGGAAATTCGGCGATGAGCCTTCGAATCCCGATAAACGTGCAAGTGGCAGCTTTTTGCGCAATACCTGCGGCTTTTCCGTCAAATCTGCCTAAACTTCTGGCGGGTTTCATGTTTTTCACATGAAAAAGCGGAAAATCGGCGTCATCTCTTGACCCTTGTGGATTTTGGGCATGAGATAGACCGCACTCAAGCCAGGAGGGTGGCTGAGGCTGCACGCGCTATGAGCGCACGACCGTGCAGACGGGAACTAACAACCGAAAAGGTTCAAAAAAATGGCAAGAAGAATTCTGACAGCCTTGGTATGCGCTGCTGTCGCGGGGATTGGCGCAAATGTCGCATCGGCCGCTACCCTTGACGACGTGAAGTCGAAGGGCTTCGTCCAGTGCGGCGTGAACACGGGTCTCGCCGGCTTCGCGGCACCAGATGCTGCCGGCAACTGGAGCGGTTTCGACGTCGATTACTGCAAGGCCATTGCGGCGGCCATCTTCGGCGACGGCTCCAAGGTGAAGTACACGCCCACCTCCGCAAAGGAGCGTTTCCCGGCGCTGCAATCCGGTGAAGTAGACGTCCTGGCTCGCAACACCACCTGGACCATCAATCGCGACACGGCACTCGGCTTCAACTTCCGCCCGGTCAACTATTACGACGGCCAGGGCTTCATGGTTCGCAAGAGCCTCGACGTGAAGTCGGCTCTCGAACTCTCCGGCGCAGCCGTTTGCGTGCAAACCGGCACCACCACCGAGTTGAACCTCGCCGATTATTTCAAGGCGAACAACCTGCAGTACAATCCAGTCGTCTTCGAGAAGCTCGAGGAAGTGAACGCAGCCTATGACGCCGGCCGCTGCGACGTCTACACGACAGACCAGTCCGGCCTCTATTCGCTGCGTCTCACGCTTTCCAACCCGGATGATCACATCATCCTGCCGGAAATCATCTCGAAGGAGCCACTCGGCCCGGCTGTCCGCCAGGGCGATGACCAGTGGTTCGATATCGTGAGCTGGGTTCATTACGCGCTGGTTCAGGCCGAGGAGTTCGGCATCACGCAGGCCAATGTCGAGGAAATGAAGAAGTCGGAGAACCCGGACGTCCAGCGCTTCCTCGGCGTCGAAGCAGACAGCAAGATCGGGACCGACCTCGGGCTCACCAACGAATGGGCGGTAAACATCATCAAGGCCGTCGGCAACTATGGCGAAGTCTTCGACCGCAACATCGGCGCCGGCAGCCCGCTGAAAATCGAGCGCGGCCTGAATGCTCTATGGAACAAGGGCGGCATCCAGTACGCGCCGCCGGTTCGCTGATCGCTTTTGGACATCGCGGAGGAGCGGCTCGCCGCTCCTCCGCTGCAACGATAAGAACGCCCGGAAAGGGCGGATTGGGGAAAGAGGCATTGCATGGCCATTGGCGTTACGAATGCGCCTGAAAAACGCAAATCCTCGGGATCGATCTTAAACGATTCCCATGTGCGCGGACTATTTTACCAGGCACTCACTGTCATCATCCTAGCGCTCCTCGTCTATTGGATCGCCGACAACACGATCGAAAACCTGAGGCGCGCGAATATCGCATCCGGCTACGGTTTCCTGAACAGCCGCGCGGGTTTCGACGTCGGGCAGTCGCTGATTGCGTTCAGCAGCGATTCTACCTATGGTCGCGCTTTGGTGGTCGGCTTCGTCAACACATTGCTGGTGGCGATCACGGGCATCATCACCGCCACCGTCATCGGCTTCATCGTCGGGATTGGGCGCCTTTCGCACAATTGGATCATCGCCAAGCTGTCGCTGACCTATGTCGAAGTGTTCCGGAACATCCCGCCGCTTCTCGTCATCTTCTTCTGGTACAGCGGCGTGCTGTCGATATTGCCGCAGCCGCGCGACGCGATCACCCTGCCCTTCAATACCTTCGTGAGCAATCGCGGCCTCACCTTCCCGAAGCCGATATTCGAAGAAGGGTCGCAGTATACGATCCTGGCGTTGCTCATCGCCGTCGCGGCGAGTTTCGTCTTCGCCCGTTATGCGCGGCAACGGCAGATGGCGACCGGCCAGCGCATTCCCGTGCTGTGGCCCGTGCTCGGTCTTGTCATCGGTTTGCCGGTGCTGACATTCCTGGCGACCGGCTCGCCGCTCTCCTTCGACGTGCCCGTCGAAGGCAGGTTCAACCTCGTGGGCGGATCGGTCATCGGGCCGGAATTCCTTTCGCTCTACCTCGCACTGTCCTTCTACACGGCCGCGTTCATCGCGGAGATTGTCCGGGCCGGCATCCGCGGGGTTTCGAAGGGGCAGACGGAGGCCGCCCATGCGCTCGGCATCCGTCCTCGGCTGACGACGCGCCTCGTGGTCGTTCCGCAGGCCATGCGCATCATCATCCCTCCATTGACCAGCCAGTATCTCAACCTCACCAAGAACTCCTCGCTGGCGGTTGCCATCGGCTATGCCGACCTCGTCGCCGTCGGCGGTACGATCCTCAACCAAACGGGGCAGTCGATCGAAGTCGTCAGCATCTGGCTCATCGTGTATCTCAGCTTGAGCCTTGCGACCTCGCTGTTCATGAATTGGTACAATGCCCGCATGGCGCTGGTGGAGCGGTAGGATCATGAGCACGCATCAAACATCGTTCGTACGTGCTTCGATAATCGAAGCATCACCTGCCCCGGCGCGGGAAAGCGGTATTGCCTTCTGGCTGAAGAAAAACCTGTTCGCCACGCCGAAAGACACTGCCTTGACCATCATCAGTCTGCTCATCCTGGCATGGCTGGTGCCGCCGGCTCTTGAATGGTTGTTCATCGATGCCGCCTGGACGGGCGGCGGCCGCGGCGTTTGCGCCACGATCGCCCAGGGCGGCTCGCAGCCCGAGGGCTGGAGCGGCGCTTGCTGGGCTTTCGTCAACGCGAAATTCTCCCAGTTCCTATTCGGCCGCTATCCGCTCGATGAACGCTGGCGCCCGGCACTTGTCGGCATCCTGTTCGTCTTGTTCCTCGTACCGATGCTGATACCGAAAATTCCATACAAGGGACTGAACGCGTTGCTGCTGCTCGTCGTGTTGCCGATCATCGCGACGATTCTGCTTCCCGGCGGCTGGCTCGGCCTCACCTATGTCGAGACACCGCTGTGGGGCGGCCTCATGGTCACCCTTGTCCTTTCCTTCGTCGGTATTGCGGTTTCACTGCCCTTGGGCATTCTGCTGGCACTCGGGCGGCGCTCGAACATGCCGGTTATCAAGATGCTCTGCACGGCATTCATCGAACTCGTCCGCGGCGTTCCGCTCATCACCGTCCTGTTCATGGCCAGCGTCATGCTGCCGCTGTTCCTGCCACAGGGCGTCACCTTCGACAAATTCCTGCGCGCCCTGATCGGTGTGTCGCTCTTCGCCTCCGCTTACATGGCGGAAGTGGTGCGCGGCGGCCTGCAGGCCATTCCGAAGGGTCAATACGAAGGCGCCGATTCTCTCGGCCTCAGTTTCTGGCAGAAGATGAACCTCATCGTGCTGCCGCAGGCGCTGAAGCTGGTGATTCCGGGTATCGTCAACACCTTCATCGGCCTGTTCAAGGACACGTCGCTCGTCTCGATCATCGGCATGTTCGATCTCCTCGGCATCGTTCGCCTGAACTTCGCCGATGCGAACTGGTCGTCCGCGGTCACGCCGTTGACGGGCCTCATCTTCGCGGGCTTCGTCTTCTGGCTTTTCTGCTTCGGCATGTCGCGCTATTCAGGCTTCATGGAACGCCTACTCGATACCAGCCGACGATAAAAAGGGGAAAACATATGGCAAATAATGCCACTGCTTCGAAAATGACCGTCTCGGCGACGGACGTGGCGATCGAGATCACCAACATGAACAAGTGGTACGGTGATTTCCACGTGCTGCGCGACATTAATCTCAAGGTCATGCGCGGCGAGCGCATCGTCATCGCCGGCCCGTCGGGCTCCGGCAAATCGACGATGATCCGCTGCATCAATCGCCTCGAGGAGCATCAGAAGGGCAAGATCGTCGTCGACGGGATCGAGCTCACCAACGACCTCAAGAAGATCGACGAAGTGCGCCGCGAGGTCGGAATGGTGTTCCAGCACTTCAACCTCTTCCCGCATCTGACGATCCTGGAAAACTGCACGCTCGCACCGATCTGGGTACGCAAGATGCCGAAGAAAGAGGCGGAGGAAGTCGCGATGCATTTCCTCGAGCGCGTCAAGATCCCCGAACAGGCGCACAAATATCCGGGGCAGCTTTCCGGCGGACAGCAACAGCGCGTCGCCATCGCCCGTTCGCTCTGCATGAATCCGAAGATCATGCTTTTCGACGAACCGACTTCGGCGCTCGACCCGGAAATGATCAAGGAAGTGCTCGACACCATGGTCGGCCTCGCGGAAGAAGGCATGACGATGCTCTGTGTCACCCATGAAATGGGTTTTGCCCGTCAGGTCGCCAACCGGGTGATCTTCATGGACCAGGGTCAGATCGTCGAGCAGAATTCGCCGGCCGAATTCTTCGACAACCCCCAGCACGAGCGTACCAAGCTGTTCCTCAGCCAGATCCTGCACTGAATCCAGACCGAGAATCGAGACAGAACGGCCCGCCTTCGCCGGGCGGGCCGTTTTTCTTGCTGCCGGCGCCGGCCTCGAATTGCCGTCCGCGCCCATGGCGGTCAGCTCACGCAATCACGGGTCACCTACCCGCAGTGACAGCCGTCGGATCGGCCCAACAGGCGCGTGCCGAGCCCACAATGCAAAAGAGGCGCATCGGGGATGCGCCTCTTTGCTGATTGCAGGCTTTCGCTCGCCGGTCAGCCGACGAAGGCGCGTTCGATGACGAATTCGGCCGGCTTGTTGTTGGCGCCCTCGCTCAGGCCGGCGGCCTCGAGGATTTCCTTCGTGTCCTTCAGCATGGCCGTGGAGCCGCAGATCATCCCGCGGTCGATTGCCGGGTCGAGCGGCGGCAGGCCGAGATCGGCGAAGAACTTGCCGTTGGTCATCAGATCGGTAATGCGGCCCTTGAACGGGTAATCCTCGCGCGTCACCGTGGCGTAATGGCGCAGCTTGTCGCCGACGATTTCGTTCAGGAATTCGTGATTGCGGATCTCCTCGACGAGGTCGAAGCCGTATTTCAGTTCCGCCACGTCGCGGCAGGTATGCGTGAGGATGACCTCCTCGAACTTCTCATAGGTTTCCGGGTCGCGGATCAGGCTCGCGAAGGGAGCAATGCCGGTTCCGGTCGAGAACATGTAGAGCCGGCGCCCGGGCACGAGGGCGTCGAGCACCAGCGTGCCCGTCGGCTTCTTGCGCATCAACACCTGGTCGCCGGCCTTGATCTTCTGCAGGTGCGAGGTCAGCGGGCCGTCCGGCACCTTGATCGAGAAAAACTCAAGTTCCTCATCCCATGCCGGGCTGGCAACGGAATAGGCACGATAGATCGGCTTGTCGCCGACCATAAGCCCGATCATCGCAAACTCACCGGAGCGGAAGCGGAACTCCTGCGGGCGCGTCATGCGAAAGCGGAAGAGCCGGTCCGTGTAGTGCTCGACGCTCGTGACCGTTTCCAAGAAGACGCCAGCCGGGGCCTGGACCGCGAAATCTTCCTTTTTTGCCGGAGCATTCATGATGGCTTCAGTCCTGTAATGGTGACGCTTTCTATCAAGTCCAAGCGGATATTCCAAGGCTCGGCCGATTGAAAGCAATTCCCTTCCAAATATAGGCCGCTTTGGAGGATTTCGCCTTGCTTCACTCTGTCGCGGGCCGATTTTTTCAGGAGACCCGGCGCCAGCTGTAGGAATTGGCGTTCGCGCTGGGCTTTGCCGTCGGCTGGTAGTGGTTGGATATACCCGGCAGCCTCCCTTCCGCTAGCCGCTTGAGCGCCGTCGCATTGGTGACCGCGAAACTCTCGATGCCGCAACGCAGCATCAGCGGGATCTGGTCGATCAGAACGTCGCCGACGGCGCGGATTTCGCCCGCATAGCCAAGCCGCGTCCGCAGCAACGAGGCATGGCTGAAGGCGCGGCCGTCGTTGAAGGCAGGAAAGGCGACAGCAACAAGCGCGACACGGTCGAGATGCGGCGCCACGCGGGTCACGTCGTCCGCGGGCGAAATCAATACGCCCAGGCCCGAGGCGCCGGCCGTGGCCTGCTCCAAGAATGCGTCGAGGCCGACGATCGCTTTTTCGTTCGAGCCCGCTTTTGCCTCCTCGGTCTCGATGACCCAGGGATCATCGTTCACGAAACCGCTTTCCTTCCAGATTTTCGTCATTGCTTCATTCCTGTTCAGCGGTTTCCGTCACGCGGCTTCCTGGGCGCCACCGCCGTAGAGGGCATCCTTGAACGGCTGCGGCCCCACACGGCGATAGGCTTCGAGGAAGGTTTCGGACTTGTCCCGGCGCAGGCCGAGATAGGTGTCGACGATCGTCTCCACCGCGTCAGTCACCTTCTCCGGCTCGAAGCCGCGCCCGATGATCTCGCCGATCGATGTGTTTTCGTCTCCCGAACCACCCAGCGTGATCTGATAGAGTTCCGCGCCCTTCTTTTCGACACCAAGCAGGCCGATGTGGCCGACATGGTGATGGCCGCAGGCGTTGATGCAGCCGGAAATCTTGATCTTCAGTTCGCCAATCTCGGCCTGCCGCTCGGGCGCGCCAAAACGGCTCGAAATCTCCTGCGCAACGGGGATCGAACGTGCATTGGCAAGCGCGCAGTAGTCAAGGCCGGGACAGGCGATGATATCGGTGATCAGCCCCGCATTGGCCGTCGCAAGACCGGCGGCGACGAGCGCGCGATAGACCGGCTCGAGGTCGGCGAGCGCTACATGCGGCAGGATCAGGTTCTGCTCGTGGCTGACACGGATCTCGTCAAAGGCGTATTCCTCGGCGATATCGGCAACCGCTTCCATCTGCGCGTCGGTCGCGTCTCCCGGAATGCCGCCGATCGGCTTCAGCGAGATCGTCACCATGCCGTAATCCGGGTGCTTGTGCGGCTGCACGTTCTGGCGCACCCATTGATCGAAGGCCGGATCGGCCTTCTTCCAGCGGGCCAGATTGCCCCAGCCTTCCTGCCTTTCCGGCAGTGCCGGCGGCGCGAAATAGGCGGCGATCGCCTGGATATCGGCGTCGGGCAGCTTCAATTCGGTGTCCTTGAGGCTGGCGAATTCGGTTTCGACCTGACGCGCCAATTCCTCCGCACCCGTCTCGTGCACCAGGATCTTGATGCGCGCCTTGTACTTGTTGTCGCGACGGCCATAAAGGTTGTAAACGCGCATGATCGCCGTCGTGTAGGAGAGAAGATCCTCTTCAGGCAGGAAGTCGCGGATCTTCTTGGCAATCATCGGGGTACGCCCCTGCCCGCCCCCGACATAGACGGCGAAGCCGAGCTTGCCATTCTCGTCCTTCTTCAGATGGAGGCCGATATCATGCACCTGGATCGCGGCGCGATCGCGCTCGGCGCCGGTGACGGCGATCTTGAACTTGCGCGGCAGGAAGGAAAACTCCGGATGGACGCTCGACCATTGCCGGAGGATTTCGGCGTAGGGCCGCGGATCGGCGACCTCGTCGGCCGCAGCACCCGCGAAATGATCCGCCGTAACGTTGCGAATGCAATTGCCGGAGGTCTGCAGCGCATGCATCTCGACGCTTGCAAGCTCCGCCAGGATGTCGGGCGTATCGGAAAGGCGCGGCCAGTTGTATTGAATGTTCTGGCGCGTGGTGAAATGCCCGTAGCCGCGGTCGTATTTCCGGGCAATATGGGCGAGCATGCGCATCTGCCCGCTCGACAGCGTGCCGTAGGGGATGGCGACGCGCAGCATGTAGGCGTGGAGCTGCAGGTAAACGCCGTTCATCAGGCGCAGTGGCTTGAAGGCGTCTTCGGCGAGCTCGCCGGAAAGCCGCCGCTGGACCTGATCGCGGAACTGCTCGACCCGTGCGGATACGAAGGCGTGGTCAAATTCGTCGTAGCGATACATGGGTGATCGGGTCCTCAGGCAGCAACATTCTTGGGGCCGGCAAGCCCGTCATATCCAGGCGCATAGGCAATCGACGGCCCCTCGGCGCGGATGCGCTCGCGCATGCGCAGCGGGCGGAGCACACCGTCGACCTCCTCGACGTCGACGACAT
Organism: Ensifer sp. LCM 4579; assembly: GCF_001854885.1. Classification (GTDB taxonomy): domain Bacteria; phylum Pseudomonadota; class Alphaproteobacteria; order Rhizobiales; family Rhizobiaceae; genus Sinorhizobium. The sequence goes on from NZ_MDDV01000003.1 coordinate 132,467, forward strand.
TGACGTCGACGACCTCATTGGCATCGAAGGCTCGCTTGCCGGTCGTCTCGAGCGCAGCGACCGCCTCCGCATGGCGGGCGATGAACGCGTCCTGGAGCGACTCCACCCACTTGCCGGAAGCGTCGAGCCAGACGGATATGCCGTCGCCCAAACGATTCGCCGTCAAAACCTTGTCCACCATCGCGTCGTCCTCAATTCCCAATCTGTTCTGCGCGTTTCGCCGCCTCGAAAAGCTGGCGCTTGGCGGCAACCAGCGGCTCCGAGCGTTCGAAATTCGCGCCAGCGACGGCGTCGCCGATGATCACCATCACCGGACCGTCGAGCTCCGCACGGTTCTCGAGGTCCGGAAGATCTCCAAGAACCCCGTGCAACAGCCGGCGCTCGGGGCGGCTGGCATTCTCGATCACCGCCACCGTCGTCTCCGGTGCAAGCCCCGCCTTCATCAGCCGGCCCGCCACCGAAGCGGCCACCGTGCGCCCCATATAGACGGCAATCGTCGCGCCGGAAACAGCAAGCCGCGCCCAGTCGGGCAGAACGTCGCCGGCAAGGTCGTGTCCCGTGGTGAAGACCAGCGAGGATGCGACGCCGCGCAGGGTCAGCGGCAGTTCGAAATCCGCCGCGGCAGCAAAGGCCGAGGTGATTCCCGGCACGATTTCGTAGCTGATGCCGGCCTCGCGCAAGGCAGCCATTTCCTCTCCGGCGCGGCCGAAGATCAGCGGATCGCCGGATTTCAGCCGCACCACGCGCTTGCCTTGGCCGGCAAGCTTCACCAGCAGGTGATTGATCTCGTCCTGCGACTTGGTATGGCACCCCTTGCGCTTGCCGACGGACAGACGCTCGGCGTCGCGCCGCCCCATGTCGACGATCGCCTGCGGGGCCAGCGCATCATAGACGATGACGTCCGCCTCCATCATGACGCGCTGCGCTCTCAACGTCAGCAGATCCTCCGCTCCGGGTCCGGCACCGACCAGCCAGACATGGCCGGGCACATCTCCGGCCGCATTCAGCAGGCGCGCGGCCTCGCGGCTGGCGGCAGCAAGATCGCCGGCGGCCACGTGATTGGAGACCGCCCCCGAAAAGAAGCGCCGCCAGAATACCCGCCGCGCGACGCCGCGCGGCACGAGGCGGTCGACCGCTTCGCGATAGGTCGCAGCCAGCGATGCGACAAGCCCAAGCGACGGGGACAGCAATTGGTCGATCTGAGCGCGGATCATCTGCGCCAGGACCGGCCCCGCCCCCTCGGTGCCGATTGCAACGGCAACCGGCGCGCGATTGACGAGCGCGGGCGTCAGGAAGTCGCAATAGTCCGGCTGATCGACGGCATTCGCCGGAATTCTCTCAGCCCGGGCAGCGGTCACGATCACCCGGTCGGCAGCGGTATCACCGGTCGCGGCAAAGACGAGCGCGGCGCCTTTCACCTGATCGGCGGCAAAGGGCTCACAAACGGTGTCGATGCCCCTCTCTTTCAGGAATTTGTCGAAAGCCGGCTCCGGCTGGTCCGAATAGGCAACGATCTGCGCCTCGGTGTTCAACAGCAACCGCACCTTGGCAAACGCCTCGTCGCCATTACCGAACACCGCCACGCGCTTCTGCGCGACCCAAAAGAATGCCGGAAAAACGGACAGTTGCTGCGACATAACGAGAGGATGGCTCCTTCTAAGCGTGGGAAAGCCCACGATTGTCTGCCTGGATTCGTTTGTTTGCCGCAGATTCTGATCGCAAAACCGTGCGACACTTTTGCGGAACCTGCTTGGAGGCTGCGGCGAATATCCCTCATAGCCGCGGACAATTGAAGAAACAGAAATTTCTATGGCTTTGCAGGCACGTATTGTTTTGCTCGACAGCCAATCTTTTTGAGCAAATATCTCCGGCAGCCGCGGCCGCCATTGCGCCACGGCCCCGACCTCCGTTAAATGCCGGCGGGTGGCACGGGAGAACTCAAGCCATGAAGCGACATGAATTGGCCGAGCGACTGCTGACGGTCATCGAGAAGGACATATTGCCGCTCACCGAAAAGGGCGTCGCGGCCGGCAACAAGGTGTTCGGCGCCGCAATCCTGCGCAAATCGGACCTCTCGCTCGTCTTGGCGGAGACCAACAACGAGACCGAAAACCCGCTTTGGCACGGCGAAGTCCACACGCTGAAACGTTTCTACGAGATGGCGGAAAAGCCAGACACGCGCGACCTGATCTTCCTGTCGACGCACGAACCGTGTTCCATGTGCCTCTCGGCCATCACCTGGTCCGGCTTCGACAATTTTTATTATTTCTTCAGCCACGAGGATTCGCGCGATGCATTCTCCATCCCGCATGACCTGAAGATCCTCAAGGAGGTTTTCCGGCTCGAACCGGGCGGCTATGCGCGCAAGAATGCCTTTTGGTCCTCGGCCTCGATCAGGGAGCTGGCGCAAGACGCCGATCCGGACACAAGAAAGCGGCTCGCGTCACAGGACGCCCGCATCCGCGCGCATTACGACCGCCTGTCCGACACCTATCAGGCGGGCAAGGACAACAACGACATACCGCTGAACTGATCCGATGGAACCTTCCCGCGACATTCAAACCCTGCTCGACATCATGGCCGCTCTGCGCCACCCGGAGACCGGCTGCCCGTGGGACATCGTCCAGACTTTCGAGACGATCAAGCCCTATACGCTCGAAGAAGCCTACGAGGTCGCGGATGCGATCGAGCGCCACGACATGGACGATCTCTGCGACGAGCTCGGAGACCTGCTTCTCCAGGTAGTTTTCCACGCGCGCATGGCGGAGGAGGCCGGCGAATTCGCCTTTGGCGACGTGGTCGAAGCCGTCACCCGCAAGATGATCCGCCGCCACCCCCATGTCTTTGCCCGCTCCGGTGCCGATACGCCCGAGGCGGTCAAGCTGCAATGGGAGGAAATCAAACAGGCGGAGAAAGCCGATCGCCATACGCGCCGTCTGCGGCGCGGCATGCCTCAGGAGGCAGGGAGCGGCCATCTGGGTTCGATCCAGCGCAGCTTCCCGGCGCTGGTCGAAGCCCTGAAGCTGCAGGAACGCGCCGCCAAGGTCGGCTTCGACTGGTCGGAGCCCGAGCCTATTCTCGACAAGATCGAGGAGGAGGTCGCCGAGCTGCGGCAAGCGCTTCACGACGGCGACCGGAGTAAGGTCGCCGACGAACTCGGCGACCTCATCTTCGCCCTGGTCAATATCGGCCGCCATGTCGGCACGGATCCGGAAATGGCGCTACGCGGCACCAACACCAAATTCCGGCGCCGTTTCGGCCATATCGAGCGGGAACTGGAGGCGGGCGGAGAAACGCTCGATGCCGCTTCGCTCGATCGCATGGAGGAACTCTGGCAGGCGGCGAAGGCGATCGAACGGCAATTGACGTAGCGGCATGCCGTTACGTCACCAGTTCACCAGTCCTCTTCGACCTGTTTCGGTCCGTTGCCGAGCCTTCTTTCGAGCTCGGCCGCTTCGCCTTCCGTCAGGCGCAGGTCCAGGCTGACGCGCCCGTCTTCGAGGTCCTCGCGGCCGTCGACGATCGCGTGCTCATAGATCCAGGGCAGCATCTGCAATTGGTCGAGGCCGAGCGCGATGGTGCATTGGGTCAGGACGCCGGAAAGGCGCCGGCCGATTTCGGCGAGCAGGTCATCCACCCCCTCGCCGGTGATCGCGGAGACGGCGACGGTATCTTCGGTGCTCGACGCCTTCTTCATCAGCGCCTCGCGCATCTCGGGCTCGAGCTTGTCGATCTTGTTCCAAACTTCGACGATGCGCTCGGCGCCTTCCTTCTCATCGATGCCAAGATCGGCAAGGATGCGCAGCACGTCGCTCGACTGCGCCTGGTTGTCCGGGTCGGAGAGGTCGCGCACATGCAGGATCAGGTCGGCTTCGAGCACCTCCTCCAGCGTCGCGCGGAATGCCGCCACGAGATGCGTCGGCAGATCGGAGATGAAACCAACGGTGTCCGACAGAATGACCATGCGCCCGCGCGGCAACTTCAGCCTCCGGAGCGTCGGGTCGAGCGTCGCGAAGAGCATATCTTCGGCGAGGACTCCCGCCCCGGTCATCCGGTTGAACAGCGTCGACTTGCCGGCATTCGTATAGCCGACCAGCGCCACGATCGGATGCGGCACCTTCTTGCGCTTCGAGCGGTGAAGCTGGCGCGTGCGCCGCACCTGCTCCAGCTCGCGTTCGAGCCGCACGATCCTTTCCTGCAGCAGGCGGCGGTCCGCCTCGATCTGGGTTTCACCCGGACCGCCCATGAAGCCCGCACCGCCGCGCTGGCGCTCCAGGTGGGTCCAGCTTCGAACGAGGCGGCCCTTCTGATAATTGAGATGGGCAAGATCGACCTGGAGCGTTCCCTCCTTGGTGGAGGCGCGCCGACCGAAAATCTCGAGAATGAGTCCGGTGCGGTCGATGACCTTGGCGTTCCACTCCTTCTCGAGGTTGCGCTGCTGCACCGGCGTCAGCGGGTGATCGACGATGACGAGACCCGCGTCCTTTTCGTTGAGGACATGGCCGATTTCCTCGATCTTGCCGCTGCCGAGCAGCGTGCCGGGTTTCGGTTGGGCAACGGGAACGATGGAGCCATGGACGACCTCGAGATCGATCGCAAGCGCAAGTCCTGTCGCCTCTTCCAGCCGGCTTTCATCGGAACGGGTCGTCGTTACGGACGGCGTTTCGCCCGCGCCCTTTCCCGACTTCTTCAGGACGGGAACGACGACGACCGCGCGCATGTCATCGCGGCGCCTTTCCAGCTCCGGGATGATCGACGACGATTTGGACTCACGCTTAGTAATGTTCCTTACGTCCCGTCAGGATGCGGCTTCCTCATTCTCGAACATCTGCAGGGGCTGGCCCGGCATGATCGTCGAGATGGCGTGCTTGTAGACGAGCTGAGAGTGGCCGTCGCGGCGCAAAAGGACGCAGAAATTGTCAAAAGACGTTACAACACCCGTCAGCTTGACGCCGTTGATCAGGAAAATCGTCAATGAAATCTTTTGCTTGCGGACCGTATTGAGAAAAAGATCCTGCAGGTTCTGAGAACGTTCCGCCATCGCGCCGCTTCTTTCTTATTTGCCGGCCTGGCACCGGTGCATTTTTGCTAAATTCTGCTCATTGAGGCGTCACAGTGCTCTTCCCCGAAGCCTCATCAAGTTTGGTATCAAATCAATGTCTTTTCCGCAACGGCGAAAAAAGCGTCACGTATATTCTGTGCTATATTTCCGGGGTGGCCATTGCCGATGCTCCTCCCGTCGACCGCCACGACGGGAAAGCAGATGCTCGTAGCGGCGGTGATGAAGACTTCGCGCGCTGCGAGCATTTCCTCGACCGAGAACGCTCGCTCTTCGACCTTCAGGCCGAGTGTCTTCGCAACCTCCATCAGGGTGGTTCGGGTAATTCCGCGAAGGATGCCGTGTTCCGCGGGCCGGGTGCGCAGGATACCCTCGCCGTCGACGATCCACACATTCGTTGCCGCGCCCTCTTTCACCATACCGTCGGCGTCGACGAAGATCGCCTCCTGCGAGCCCTGCTCCCTGGCCTGCTGACGGGCAAGCACATTCGGCAGGAGGCCCACGGTCTTGATGTCGACCCGGTCCCAGCGGTTTTCCGGCACGGTAATCGCGGAAATGCCCTCGGCATTCTTTCGGGCAATGGCGGCGGCGTCCGTCCGCTTGGCCGTGACGACGATCGACGGCGGCGTGTCCCTTGCCGGAAAGACGTGGTCCCTGCGTGCGACGCCCCGCGTCACCTGCAGATAGAAGAGCCCATTGCGCACCCGGTTCCGGCGCAGCACCTCGCGAATAACCTGCACCAGCGCCATCCGGCTCATCGGCCAGGCAATGCGGAGCTCATTCAACGACCGGTCCAGGCGATCCAGATGGCGGCGAAGATCGACGATGAAGCCGTGCCGCACCTCGCAGACCTCGTAAACGCCGTCGGCGAACTGATAGCCGCGATCCTCCACATGGACCGCCGCCGCCTGATGGCGCACATAGGCACCGTTGACATAGGCAAATCTAGGCATCCGGCAGCCGCCTCAAAAATACTGGATGCTTACGCGGAAAAGCTGCTCGACGTCGCGCACCGCGCTTGCCGCGGCAAGCAGGACAACGCGGTCCTTCGCCTTGATCCGCGTGTTGCCGTCCGGTCGTATGAACATCCTGTCGCGGTAAAGCGCGCCAATGCGGATGCCACCGGGAAGTTCAAGCTCGCGCAGAGCCCTGCCGACGAGCGGCGAGGTCTCCAGCGCTTCCGCCTCGATCGCCTCGGCCACGCCGTTTTGCACGGCATAGACCGAGCGGATGCGCCCTTTCCGCACATGCTGCAAGACGCGCGAGATCGTCACCGCACGCGGATTGATATAGGAATCGACGCCGGCTGCGGTGGAGAAACCTTGATAGGCCGGTTCGTTGATCAGCACGAGGGTCGACTTCGCTCCCAGGCGCTTTGCCATCATGCTGCCGAGAATGTTGATCTGGTCGCTGTTGGTGAGCGCCACCACGAGGTCGGCATCCTGGACATCCGCCTGCGTCAGGATCCGCTGGTCCATCGCCGAGCCCTGCAGAACAACCGTGTTGTTCAGCTTGTCGGCAATGAGCACGGCGCGGCCGCGGTCGCTCTCGATGAGCTTGACCCTCATACGCGGTTGCTGCTCCTCGATCGTGCGGGCAACGAAATAGCCGATATTGCCGCCGCCGAGAATGACGATCCGCCGCGCCTCCTGCTCTTCATGGCCGAAGAGCGCGAGCGTGCGGCGGGCGTGATCGCGGTCACAAATGACATAGGCGAGATCGCCCGTCTGCAACTGGTCGGACGAATGCGGAATGATCAGTTCGCCGTGGCGGAAGATGCCGGTAACGGTTGCCATGAGGTCCGGGAAAAGCTGGCTCAACTGCTGCAGCGGCGTGTCGACGACCGGGCAATCCTCCATGCATTCGATCGCGATCATCGCGATGCGATCCTCGGCGAAGCGCACCACATCGGTCGCGCCGGGAAAGGAGATGCGGCGCAAGACGAGACGCCCGACTTCGATCTCCGGCGAAATCGAGACGTCGATCGGCACGTTCTCGCGCGAGAAGAGGTCGGAATATTCCGGCGCGAGATAGCTCTGGGCGCGGATGCGGGCAACTTTCGTCGGCACGTTGAAGATCGCATGCGCCACTTCGCAAGCGACGATATTCACCTCGTCGTAGAGCGTCACGGCTATGATCATGTCCGCCTGGTCGGCACCGGCCCGCGCGAGCACGTCCGGATGCGCGCCGTGCCCCACATAGCCGCGCACGTCGAGCGTTTCGGTGATATGGGCGATGAGCTCGGCCGACGTATCGATCACCGAGACGTCGTTGTCCTCCTGCGACAGCCGCTCGGCGATGCCGAAGCCGACCTGCCCTGCCCCGCAAATGATTACCTTCATCCTTATTCCTTCATCCGGAGCAGCCGCATGCGGAATGCCCCTTTGCACCGCCCCACGGGGAACGGAGCTACTACGTCCCACCCTGGTTTCGGGATCAGACGCCCAGGGACTTCAGCTTGCGATGCAGCGCCGAGCGCTCCATGCCGACGAACTCGGCGGTGCGCGAGATGTTGCCGCCGAATCGATTGATCTGGGCGATCAGATAATCGCGCTCGAACATTTCGCGAGCCTCGCGCAATGGCAAGGTCATGATGTGCTGATCGCCCTGGGCGGAAATTTTCGGAAGCGTATCGCCCACTTCGTTCGGCAGCATGTCGGCGGAGATCGGCGTCTCCGGTCCGTCGCTTCGGGCGAGGATCATCAGACGCTCGATATTGTTCCGCAACTGCCGGATGTTGCCCGGCCAGTCATGCGCCTGCAGCACGGCAAGCGCATCCTCGCCGATCTTGCGCGGCCGGATGCCGGCCTGCTCGCTCACCTGGCGCATGAACATGTCGACCAGGAAGGGTATGTCCTCGCGGCGCTCGGCCAGCGCGGGGACGCGCACCGGGATGACGGCCAGGCGGTGATACAGATCCTCGCGAAAGAGCCCCTCGGCGATCATGTTCTCGAGATTATAGGCGGTGGATGAGATGATGCGCACGTCCACCTTGACGCGCTTGGAGCCGCCGACCCGCTCGAACTGCTGATCGACGAGGACGCGCAGGATTTTGTTTTGCGTCTCCCGCGGCATCTCGCCGATTTCGTCCAGGTAGAGGATGCCGCCATGCGCCTCTTCGAGCGCGCCGGTTCGGCGCGGCTGGCCGGCCGTCCCTTCCGTGCCGAAGAGGGCGATCTCCATCCTGTCTGGCGTGATCGCGCCGGCATTCAGCGCCACGAAGGGCCCGGCGGCACGCGTCGACTTGCGGTGGATCATCCGCGCCACCAGTTCCTTTCCGGAACCGGAGGGGCCAAGGATCATGATTCGGCTGTTGGTGGGCGCCACCTTTTCGATCGTCTGGCGCAGTTGCGAGACCGCCACCGAGGTGCCGATCAGCTCCACCGGATCGCCGGACCGCTTCTTCAGTTCCGAAACTTCACGCTTGAGCTTGGAATTTTCGAGCGCACGCTCCGCAATGAGAATCAGACGGTCCGCCTTGAAGGGCTTCTCGATGAAGTCATAGGCGCCGCGCTTGATCGCTGAAACAGCGGTTTCGATGTTGCCGTGGCCGGAAATCATCACCACCGGCAGATCCGGATAACGGCCCTTGATCTCGTCGAGAAGTGCCAACCCGTCGAGCCGGCTGCCCTGCATCCAGATGTCCAGGAAGACGAGCCGCGGCACCCGGTCATTGATCGCCGCAAGCGCACTGTCGCTGTCGAATGCCGTCCGCGTCTCATGGCCCTCGTCCGACAGTATGCCAGAGACGATCTCGCGGATGTCTTCCTCATCGTCCACAACCAGAATATCAGCCGCCATTGGTATTGCCCTTGTCCTTGGAAGTATCGCCGCCCGTGCTTTCACCGGCGGGCGGGAGGATCACGCGGATCATTGCCCCGACGCCACCGTCGAAATCGGGCGGTGCGTCATGCAACTCCAGTTGTCCACCATGGTCCTCGATGATTTTCTTGACGATCGCCAGACCAAGCCCCGTGCCCTTCTCGCGCATCGTCATATACGGCTCGAGAATTCGATGCCGGTTTTCCGTCGGAAGCCCTTTGCCGTTGTCGACAATGTCGACCACGAAGCGGCCGCTCGACTCGTCACGGCGGGATCGGATCATAATTCTCGGTTCGCCGCGGGCCACCTCGGCCGGCACCGCCTCGATCGCCTCCACCGCATTCTTGACGATATTGCCGAAGGCCTGCCCGAGCATCCGGCCGTCGAACTGGCCGTCGAGCGGATCATCGCCGAAGTCGCGAATGAAGGTGATGTGGCTGTTGCCCATTTCGCGCAGGAAGACGGCGTCCTTGAGGATGGCGCGCAGATCGGCTTTCTCCTTCGTCGGCTTCGGCATCCGCGCAAAGGCTGAAAATTCGTCAACCATGCGGCCGATGTCCTCCACCTGGCGCACGATCGTATCGGTGCACTGGTCGAAGACCGCCTTATCCTCCTGGTCTATCTGCCTGCCGTAGCGGCGCTTCAGCCTCTCGGCCGAGAGCTGGATCGGCGTCAGCGGGTTCTTGATCTCATGGGCGATGCGCCGGGCGACGTCCGCCCAGGCGGTGGAGCGCTGAGCAATCATCAGGTCGGTGATGTCATCGATCGTGATGACATAGGAGCCGTGCGATCCATCGCCCTCCTCGCGCGTCACCTGCACGTTCAGCGTGCGCTCCGTACCGCCGCGCATGGTGTTTATCTGCTTGCGATACTCGTTGCGATAGCGGCTCTCGGCCTCAACCAGCACGGCTTCGATTTCCGGGGCCACTTCGCCGAGGCTCGCACCGATCAGGCCTGGCGCGCCGTTCCTCAAAACGCCTTCGGAGGAGGGATTGACGATGGTGATGCGGTGATCCTTGCCGACGCCGATGACCGCCGCGGTGACGCCGGAAAGCACCGCCTCGATGAAGCGGCGACGCTGGTCGACCTCATCCTTCGCCTCCAGGATCTGCTCCTGCTGCGTGCGGATCTCGCTCACCATCTTGTTGAAGGTGCGCGACAGATTGCCGACATCCCCGTCGACGGCGCGCACGGGCACGACGACGTTGAGATTGCCGGAGGCGACGCTGTCGGCCGCGCCGATCAATTGGCGGATCGGCCGCACGATGCGGTCGGCGACGGCGATCGCCGTCCAGATTGCGGCAAGCAGCACGATCAGCGCGAAACCGATATAGAGGACGCCGAAGGCGATCTGCAGCGAGGTCCGACCCGCCTCCAAAGCCTTGTATTCGGCGGTGTTTTCCTCCATCAGCCGCATCGAGCGCATGACTTCCGGATCGACGTTGCGGACGGTGTAGAGGTAGGTATCGGGTATGTTGTCAAGCGGGATGACGGCGCCGACGAGGTTGGTAACCCCTGGCGGAATGAGCGTCGGCTGACCGGCGACGGTGCTTTTCAGCGCGTCCTGGGGAATGGCCGGCAGCGGCCGGTCGGTCGAGATATTCGCCTGGAGAATGGGGCTGCCATCGGCACGGACGAGAAACGCCCCAAGCATGCCGCGCCCCCGCGCCTGCCGCGTCATCAGCTCGATGAAACCGGTGCGGTCGAGGCTGTAGAGCTGGCGGTTGCGCTCCAGGTCATTGGCCATCGAGACCGTCTGCCCCTGGAGATAGCTGGCGTTCTCGAGGACATAGGCCTGCGCCACGTTCAAGGACGAGCGAACGATCGCCTGCGTGCGCAACGAAAACCAGCGATCAAGGCCCACATCGAGGGTGATGCTGGCGAAGATCGCCACCAGGATCGCCGGCGTAATGGCGACGATCGAAAACAGCGCGACGATGCGCACGTGCAGCCGTGCCGCAGCCCTGCCCTTGCTGCGCGCCCTGAGCAGCCTCATGATCTCGCGGGCGATGAGATAGATCAGGCCGACGACGAAAACGCCATTGACGCCGGCACAGGCGATGACGATGTTCCGCTCCGGGCGAACGGGGGTGAGCCCCAGAAGGACGAGCAGCGACAGGGTGGCGCAGACCAGCGCGCCTGTCGCAAGCATCAGTCCCGGCAGCGCGAAGGAGGCCCGCCGATCCTGGGCCGTGACACTTTCCTCCGTGCCCAATGGCAAGGCCATTCCGTCCACCATGAATAAAGTTTCCCCCAAACCGGCGCCCCTACGGCACCGGCACGCGCTTCAATTCCGGATCAAGAACTGAACGCACCTCGGTGGCCGGTACGGCGCCAATGCGTCGTTTCAACGGCAGACCTGCCGGCGACTCGACGCGTGGAGGACGTTCAACAATGTATTGTGGCGAAAATGCAACGGTGTTGCACGGCAGTCAAGCGCTGCGCGAGCTGCGATAAACCGAAACGCCGAGCTCCCGAATCTTCTTGCGCAGCGTGTTCCGGTTGAGACCCAGCAGGTCGGCGGCCTTGATCTGGTTACCTCTGGTTGCGGTCAGGGCCGCGAGAATCAACGGATATTCCATTTCCGCAAGAACACGTTCATAAAGGCCGGACGGTGGCAAAGCGTCGCCGAAGCTCGCAAAATACTGCCGCATGTTTTCCTCGACCGCCTGGGAAATCGACAGCGAGCCGTCGCGGGCGGCAGCCTTGTCGATCGGACTGTCGGGCACCTCCGAGCGCAATTCGTTTTCGATGATTTCCCGAGTGATCACATCCTGTGGATAAAGTGCCGTCAGGCGCCGCACGAGGTTCTCGAGCTCGCGCACATTGCCCGGCCACGGATGCGCCTTCATCAGTTCCAGCGCCTCCTGATCGAAGCGCTTCACATCGAGACCTTCCTTCTCGGCCTGCTGCACAAAGTGGCGCACGAGATCCGGTATATCTTCGGCCCGATCCCTCAGGGGCGGCAGACGCAGCGGCACGACGTTGAGGCGGTAGTAGAGGTCTTCGCGAAAGAGGCCCTGATTGATCGACTGCTTCAGGTCCTTGTTGGTCGCGGCGACAATCCGGACGTCCGAGCGGATCGGCGTGCGCCCGCCGACGGTCGTGTATTCGCCCTGTTGCAGCACACGCAGGAGACGCGTCTGTGCATCCATCGGCATGTCGCCGATCTCATCCAAAAAGAGAGTTCCGCCTTCCGCCTGTTCGAAGCGGCCGGTCGATCGCATCTGGGCGCCGGTGAAGGCACCCTTTTCGTGGCCGAACAACTCCGACTCGATCAGGTCGCGCGGAATTGCCGCCATGTTGATGGCCACGAAGGGCCCATTCCGCCGCTTGCCGTAGTCGTGCAATGCGCGTGCGACAAGCTCCTTGCCGGTGCCCGATTCGCCGGTGATCATCAACGTCAGATCGGTCTGCATCAGCCGCGCGAGCACGCGGTAGATCTCCTGCATGGCGGCGGAGCGCCCGACGAGCGGCATGCCGTCCTGGGTATCGTCGTCCAGCTTCGAGGGCCGGCGCTTCGGCTCCGCCAGTGCCCGGCCGATAATGCCGATCAACTCGGTCAGGTCGAACGGCTTCGGCAAATAGTCGTAAGCGCCCTTCTCCGACGCTTTTATGGCCGTCATGAAGGTGTTCTGCGCGCTCATGACCAGGACGGGAAGATCCGGGCGTGCCTTCTTGATCCGCGGCAGAAGATCGAAGGCATTCTCGTCCGGCATCACCACATCGGTGACCACGAGGTCGCCGTCGCCGGCGGAGATCCAGCGCCAGAGCGTCGCCGCGTTGGAGGTGATGCGCACATCATATCCGGCACGGCTGAGCGCCTGGTTGAGCACGGTGCGAATGGCAGCGTCGTCATCCGCGACGAGGATCGTTGCGCCGGTCATGCATTGGTTCCTTTTGTCATCGGAAATACGTCATCCGCCGTCGGTCCCTTGGATGCGGGCATCAGAACGCGGAAAGTCGTGCGGCTGAGCTGGCTGTCGCATTCGACGATGCCGCCATGGCCGCCGATGATCTTGGCAACGAGCGCCAGCCCGAGACCGGACCCGTTCGTTTTCGTCGTGATGAAGGGGTCGAAAAGATGCGGAAGCAGGTCGGGCGGCACACCCGGCCCGTTGTCGTGCACGCAGAACTCGAGCGGCAGTGATATCTTCTCCCGCGTCCCTGCAACGGAAAGCCGAATGCCCGGGCGATAGGCGGTCGTCAGCAGGATTTCGCCGTCGGGCCGATCGCCGATCGCCTCTGCGGCATTCTTCACGAGGTTGAGGAAGACTTGAACGAGCTGGTCGCGATTGGCAAAGACCGGCGGCAGGGACGGATCATAGTTCTCGGATATCTTTATCCCGCGGGCGAAACCGGCCTTGGCGATTGCCTTCACGCGGTCGAGGACCGAATGGATGTTGAGCGGCACGCGATCGATCGGGCGCTCATCGGAGAACACCTCCATGCGATCGACGAGAGACACGATCCGATCCGTCTCCTCGCAGATCAGCCGCGTCAGCGCGCGATCCTCGTCCGTGGCCGATGTTTCAAGGAGTTGCGCCGCCCCCCTGATCCCCGAAAGCGGGTTCTTGATCTCATGCGCCAGCATCGAGGCCAGCCCGGTGACGGATCGCGCAGCGGCGCGATGAGTTAGCTGCCGGTCGATCTTGTCGGCCATCGAGCGTTCCTGAAGGACGATCACCACCGATCCCGGCTGCGACAGTACCGGCGCGACGTAAAGATCCACGAGCTTGTCGGCGCCAAGCCGCGGCGAACTCAGGTCGACCCGATATTCGTTCACCGGCGCGCGCCGGTCGCGCACCTGCTCGATCAGCGTCAATAGCGGGCTGCCGAAGGGGATGAAGGCGTCGATCGTGTGGCGGGCGAGATGGTTGGCGCTCACGCCGAAAAACGATTCGGCCTCCCAATTTGCAAAGGCGACATGGCTGTTCTCGTCGACGAGGATCACCGGATTCTGGATCGCGTTCAGAACCGCCATGGGAAGGTCGTTTACGCCGCCCGCGGGCTCCGGCACTCTTGCCTTTTCGCTCATGCCGCCACTCCCTCCCTGGCCGTCTCCACGCCGGAGCAAGCGATCGCACCTACTACGCGCTCGCTCACCAGCTTCACGTCCTTGGACGTCAGTATCGCCGCCTTTTCCTCGACCGGAAAAGCCGGCACGAAACGATCGAGATACCAGCCGACATGCTTGCGCGCGGCGCGAAGCCCCACTTCGGTCCCATAGAAATCGAGCATCATTGCATAGTGCTCGGCGAATATTTCCGCGACCGCCGCCGCGTCCGGATGCGTGGCGGCACCGGCCAGCACCGCTGGATGCCATGGCCGCCCCTGAGCCGATCTGCCGACCATTACCGCATCGGCACCCGAGCGGCGCAGTATCTCGCGGGCATCGGCAATGGTATCCACGTCCCCATTGGCGATCAGCGGCACCGACACGGCGTCGCGAACCGCACGGATCGCATACCAATCAGCCTTGCCGTCGTAGAATTGCATACGCGTGCGCCCGTGGATCGTGATCGCCTGCACGCCCGCCTCTTCGGCCCTGCGGGCGATCAGTGGTGCATTGATCGAATTCTCGTCCCAACCAAGCCGCATCTTGAGCGTGACCGGCACGTCGACTGCCTTGACCGTCGCCTCGATCAGCGACAGGGCATGATCCGGGTCACGCATCAACGCCGAACCGGAATAGCCCCCGGTCACCTTCTTTGCCGGGCAGCCCATATTGATGTCGACGATATCGGCCCCATTGGCCTCGACGATCCGCGCCGCCTCGGCCATCCACTGCGCGTCGCGGCCGGCAAGCTGGACAATGTGTGGATCGATGCCGGAATTCTTCAGGCGCGCCCAGGATTCGGCGGCATTGCAGACGAGCTCCCGGCTTGCCACCATCTCCGTCACGACAAACCCGGCGCCGAAGCGCCAGGCGAGCATACGAAAGGGCAGATCGGTCACCCCGGACATGGGCGCGAGCGCCACCCGGTTACGGATTTCGACTTTCCCGATCCGGAGTGACGATGAGAGGGCCGTGGGGGGCAAATGCATATCTTTCAGGCACATTCAAGTCTTGCACTATTTTTAGCCATACTTCATCGGCTTGCCAAGCGATTTCCACACGCTCGACAAAATTCCTCCGACGGGTGGCAAAGAGGGGACCTTCGCGGTACATGACTGCAAAGATTGGCGAATGCGGGACCCCATACAGAAGATGCAACCGGAAGAACAGTTCTCCTGTGGCGTCGTCATCGTCGCAGCCGGCCGCGGTGAGCGCGCGGGCCAATCGGCCGAAGGCCCGAAGCAATACCGAATCATTGGCGATCGTCCGGTTATCGCGCATACACTTGACAGTTTCGCGACGTGGCCGGGCGCTGGCCCCATCGTCGTCGTCATTCATCCGGACGACGAGCCTCTCTTTGCGGCCGCCCGGATGCGCCTGTCGAGCCAGGCCGATCTGTCCGTCGTGCATGGCGGGCCAACCCGTCAACTCTCCGTCCTTGCGGGGCTGGAAGCGCTTTCCGGAACCGGTCCGCGGCATGTCATGATCCACGATGCCGCGCGCCCGTTCATAGACCATGCATTGCTCGACCGTTGTCGCGCGGCGCTGGAGGGCGGAGCCGGGGCTGTGCTGCCGGCAATCGCGGTCGCCGATACGCTGAAACGCGCGACGGACGGCCGCCTTGTCGAGGAGACGGTCCCGCGGACCGGGCTTTACGCCGCGCAGACGCCGCAATGCTTCCGCCTGGAAGAGATCCTGACCGCCCACCGCCGGGCGAGCGCCAGCGGCCGAAGCGATTTCACCGATGACGCTTCCATCGCCGAATGGGCGGGTCTTCCCGTCGTTCTCGTCGAAGGCGCGGTCGACAATGTCAAGCTCACCCTCAAGAGGGACCTATCGATGGCCGATGAAAGGCTGACCCGCCACGCCGTTCCGGACGTGCGCACCGGCAACGGCTATGACGTGCATCAGCTCGTCGAGGGCGACGGCGTGACGCTTTGCGGCGTCTTCATTCCGCATGAGCGCAAGCTCTCAGGCCATTCCGACGCCGATGTCGCCCTGCACGCCTTGACCGATGCGCTGCTTGCCACCTGCGGCGCCGGCGATATCGGCGACCATTTTCCGCCGACCGATCCGCAATGGAAGGGCGCCCCCTCGCGCATCTTCCTGGAGCACGCGGCTAAGATCGTGCGCGCGCAAGGCGGCAGGATCACCAATGCCGACATTTCGCTGATCGCCGAAGCACCGAAGGTCGGCCCCCATCGTCAACAGATGCGCGAAAACCTCGCCGCGATGCTCGACATCGATCTCGACCGCTGCTCGATCAAGGCGACGACGAACGAGAAGCTTGGCTTCGTCGGCCGCAAGGAGGGCATTGCCGCGATCGCGACCGCGACCGTCGTCTATGCACCCGGGAGAAAGAACTGATGTGGTCGGCCGCGATCGAGGAAAGGGCGCGCGCAATTATCGCCGAGTTCACCAGGCGCGGCCTGAAAATCGCAACGGCAGAATCCTGTACCGGCGGGCTCATTGCGGGGGCACTGACGGAGATTGCGGGCTCGTCCTCCGTATTCGAGCGCGGCTTCGTCACCTATTCTAATGAGGCGAAAGTCGAGATGCTCGGCGTCGCTGCCGCAACGCTCGCGGCGCATGGCGCCGTCTCGCGCAAAACCGCCATCGAAATGGCGACAGGCGCCCTCGAGCACTCGCAGGCCGATCTGGCAGTGGCGGTGACGGGCATTGCCGGCCCGAGCGGCGGCTCGGCCGAGAAGCCGGTCGGCCTGGTTCACCTCGCGGCGGCCACCCGAACAGGCCGGCTTCTTCACCGGGAAATGCGCTATGGCGACATCGGTCGGGGCGCCGTGCGACTGGCAACGGTCGCCACCGCGCTCGACCTTCTCCGGGAAGTCGCTCAGGAGCCGTAGATCACGTCGGCCCGCTTCTCGAAGGCCTCGGAGAACATGCCGAAGGCGCGGTCGAACATCGATCCCATCAGCGCGCCCAGAATGCGGCTCTTGAACTCGTAATCGATGTAGAAATGAACGATGGACTGGCTTTGGTTCACCGGTTCGAAGCGCCAGACATTGTCGAGGTATTTGAAGGGTCCCTCGATATATTTCACGTCGATCATCCGCTCCGCCCCGTTGAGCAGGACCTGCGTGGTGAAGGTCTCGCGGATCGCCTTGTAGCCGACCGTCATATCCGCCAGCAGCAGCACCTTGCCGTCACGCTTCTTGCGCGAGCGCACGCTCAAGCCCTCGCAGAGGGGCAGAAATTCCGGGTAGCGCTCGACATCGGCGACGAGGTCGAACATTTGTTCGGCCGAATGGTTCACGACATGGTTGGTTTCGAAATGTGGCATGAATTTTGAGTTAAGCGCGCGCGCAAGGAAGATCAAGGAGCGCGTGCATTTGTCCCGGGTTCTTGTACCCGTGGGCCTGCTGGCATCACCGCTTGTGGGACGACAAGTCTCGCTCTTTTGCCCCGGGGGCGCCGTGGTGGTATCCTGTAACATTATACCCAAGAAAATAATGATGAACGCAGGGAGGAGCGAATGGCTGTTCACGGACAGAAGGGCCAGGTCGAGCAGATCCTCACGCGCGCGGATATCCGCACGACTTACCATGAGGATCCCGAAGGGGCCGAACAGAAACTGTTTGGGCGCATTTCTTGCCCGGACCGGCGCGGCTTTCTACGGAATGCAGGGCTTGCGGCGCTAGGTGCCGCGCTCGGCGCGGCGATGCCTTTCCACCGCAACTTTCCAGCCGGGCTGATGCCGATTGCCTTTGCCCAGGACACCGGCGCCGAGCTTATGAAGGACAAGGACGGGCTGACGGTCTTGGCCGATCGGCCTCTCAACGCCGAGACGCCCGCGCATCTCCTCGACGACGATCTCACGCCGTATTCGCGACTTTTCATTCGTTCGAACGGGCTTATCCCTCAAACGGCGCTCGACAAGAATGCCGAGGGCTGGACCCTCAAGATCGATGGAGAGGTGGAGAGCGAACTTTCACTCAGTCTCGACGATCTCAAGAACGACTTCGAGAATGTGACGCTGGCGCTGATGCTCGAATGCGCGGGCAACGGCCGCGCCTTTTTCGAGCCGGGCGCCTCCGGCAATCAGTGGACGGTCGGCGCCGTCGGCTGCCCGGAATGGACCGGGGTGCGCCTGCGGGACGTCCTGGAAAAGGCCGGCGTCAAACCGTCGGCCGTTTACACCGGCCACTATGGCAATGATGTGGACATTTCGGGAGACCAGGACAAAGTGGTGATTTCCCGCGGCGTTCCGATCGAAAAGGCAAAGGAGCCCGAGACCCTGATCGTGTGGGCGATGAATGGCGAGGACCTGCCCGCGCTCCACGGTTTTCCGCTGCGGCTGGTCATTCCGGGATATCCGGGTTCAGCCTCGCAGAAGTTTCTGACCCGCATCTGGGTCCGCGATCAAGTTCACGACGGCGAGAAAATGGGCGGGCACTCCTATCGCCTGCCCGCCTATCCGGTCGCTCCGGGAACGGAGGTGCCGGAAGAGGACATGGAGATCCTCACCGTCATGCCGGTCAAGTCGATCGTGACCGCACCCGCAACCGGCTCCAATGTTCCGGCCGGCCAGGCGACGGAAGTGCGGGGTCATGCATGGGCGGGCAGTGGCGATGTCAAGGCCATGCATGTCTCGCTCGATTTCGGGCAAAGCTGGCAGGAAGCGACGCTGGAGCCTCCGCGCAACAAGTTTGCCTGGCAGCGCTGGCGCGCCAACGTCACTCCGCCAGAAAAGGGCTATTACGAGGTTTGGGCACGAGCGACCGACATGAACGACATCATGCAGCCGCCGGTAACGCCCGGCTGGAACCCGCGCGGCTACGGCAACAACATGATCCACCGGATCGCGCTGTTTGCGCAATGACGGCCCAGGGCAAGCTCGCAAGGAGAGCCTTTCCTTCCCGCCGCTTCAACGCAAGCGGCGGGATA
This sequence comes from Ensifer sp. LCM 4579, assembly GCF_001854885.1. GTDB lineage: Bacteria > Pseudomonadota > Alphaproteobacteria > Rhizobiales > Rhizobiaceae > Sinorhizobium. The sequence goes on from NZ_MDDV01000003.1 coordinate 151,312, forward strand.
TGTCTCGTCAGTGTCGCCGCCTGTCTTCTTGTCGGCGGCATAAGCACCCCGGCCGCACATGCAACGGAACCCTCGATACAACTGGCGCAACAGGGCGGCGCGCCCGGATACGACCCGATGCGACGAGGCATCGGAAGACCCACCCCGCGGGGCGAACCAGCGCCGCCGGGCAACCCCGAACTCGGTGGCCTGCCGGAAGCTCCGGGCGCCGAAGACACCTACTACCTTTGCTCGGCTTGCCACTCGATCGCACTGGTGACCCAACAGCGGCTCACCGACGAGCGATGGAATTACCTGTGGGACTGGATGGTTCGCGAACAGGGCATGCCCGACCAGGACGAAGAAACGCGCGAGGCGATCCTTCGCTATCTGCAGACACATTTTTCTTCCGAACGATAGAGAGTCTCCGCGAGCGCCGTGCCTTACGCGGGTTTTTTGACGCGAAGGTGAAGGAACATCGGGACCACGCGCGTGTCGGCGACTGTCGGACAAAGTCGGGCCGCCTCCTCGGAGGCCATCGGCTCGCGCAGTTCCTCCAGGACGAAACCCGACGCAGTGATCATTGCCACCCAGGTGCTGAGCGTCCGGTGAAAGCGGGGTACGCGAAAGGGCGTCGCATTCTCCCGCTCGCCCGAAGGCATCGACGAAAACAGCCAAGTCTCGATCCGCCCATCGGTCTCGTCAAAATAGTCCGCGACTTCGACGGCATGGCAGTCTCCGTTCTCGTCCCGGATGGTCTTGCGATGCGGCGGCACGAAACAGGGATGAAGGATCGAGAACTGAAAGAAGCCGCCTCGGCGCAGCACCCGAAAGACCTGCCGCAGGACGCCAGCCTGGTCGGGCATGTCCATCAACGACATGAAAGCCGCCACGAAATCGAACGCATCATCCTCGAAAGGCAGATCTCGCCCATCGCCAACCACATAGCGGATACCCCGAGGATCATCCTCCTCCTGTTCCCGCGCATGGCGGATGAAGGTCGGCGCGATGTCGATCGCCGTCATCAATGCCCCGTGTTCGGCGAGACGGCGGGTGTTGGTCCCCTCTCCGCAACCGAGATCAAGCCCGCGCAAGGCGGCGACAGGCGGAATCGTGTCCAGGAATGCGGGGGTATTCAGCGCATCGCGGTAAATATCGTAACCAGCGCGCGAGAACTTCGTCCAGTTCTCGGCATTCCCCTCCCAGCAGGCACCAACCTCGGCAGATTGCATCGAAGCCTCCACAGACACGCTCGGAGGTTGCGATCTACTATCTCGATCGTACTTCTGCAAGCAACCGGTCGCCGCCTACTCCGCCGTCAGCTTCTTCTCCCGCGCCGCCCTCAGGCGCGCGAAATCGTCGCCGGCATGGTGCGAGGAGCGGGTCAGCGGGCTCGACGCGACCATTAGGAAGCCCTTGGTATAGGCCACCGTCTCGTAGGACTTGAACTCCTCCGGGGTGACGAAGCATTCGACCTTGTGATGCTTACGGGTCGGCTGCAGATATTGGCCGATCGTCAGGAAATCGACGTCGGCGGTACGCAGATCGTCCATCAATTGCAGGACCTCGTTCCGCTCCTCGCCGAGCCCGACCATGATGCCGGACTTGGTGAACATCGACGGGTCGAGCTCCTTCACCCGCTGCAACAGGCGGATCGAATGAAAATAACGCGCGCCCGGCCGCACCGTCAGATAGTTGGAGGCAACGGTCTCGAGATTATGGTTGAAGACGTCCGGCTTGGCGGCGACGACGCGCTCCAGTGCGCCGGGTTTTCTCAGGAAGTCAGGCGTCAGGATCTCGATCGTGGTTGCCGGTGAGACTTCCCGGATCGCGAAGATCACCTTCTCGAAGTGCGCGGCGCCGCCATCATCAAGATCGTCGCGGTCGACCGAGGTGATGACCACGTGGCTGAGCCCCATCTGCTTGACCGCCTTCGCGACATTGGCCGGCTCTTCCAGGTCGAGCGCGTTCGGCTTGCCGGTCGAGACGTTGCAGAAGGCGCAAGCGCGCGTACAGATCTCGCCCATGATCATGAAGGTGGCGTGCTTCTTGTCCCAGCATTCGCCGATATTAGGGCAGCCGGCCTCTTCACAGACCGTGACGAGATTGTTGCCCTTCACGATCGAGCGTGTCTCCAGGTAACCCTTGGAGGTTGGCGCCTTCACGCGAATCCAGTCGGGCTTGCGCAGGACCTCCGTGTCCGGCCTGTGCGCCTTTTCCGGATGGCGAACCCGCTCAGCCCGATCCGAGACCGCATCGAAAACCGTTACCATCTGTCTTCCTTCATCGTATCGAGCAAGCGGCCGGGCCGTTCGCACCGTGTCGTTTTATATAACGGGCTGGACGCAAAAAGTCAGGCCGCCATTTGCATGGCAGCCTGACCGCAAGTGAATGGCGACTGAGGTGCTAACCTCTGACGGCACGCCCCGCCGCAATCAGCAGGCAGGCGCCGATAAAGCCGATGATGAGATAGGCGACCCAGCCGGTATAGGCCATGCCAAAGGCGGCCAGGATGAAGTTCAGCACCAAGGCGCCGATGATACCCAGGACGATATTCGCGACCAGCCCCATCTGGCTGTGCATGAATTGCTCGGCCAGCCAGCCGGCAAGTCCGCCGATGATGATTGCGGCCAGAAGACCCACTCCGTTCAGGCTCATGACGACCTCCACGCATTGCCGATATCTCGCAAGCAATGCGCGAAAAGGTCGAAAGTTCCGGCCGGCGGCTCCGCATCAGGCGTTCAATACGCGCCCGTAGGCATCGAGAACGCTTTCCTTCATCATCTCCGAAAGCGTCGGATGCGGGAAGACCGTGTGCATCAGTTCTTCCTCCGTGGTCTCCAGATTCATGGCGACGACAAAGCCCTGGATGAGTTCGGTCACTTCGGCGCCGACCATGTGGGCGCCGAGGAGTTCACCCGTCTTCTTGTCGAAGATCGTCTTGACCATGCCCTGATCCTCGCCGAGCGCGATCGCCTTGCCGTTGGCGCCGAAGCCGAAGCGGCCGACGCGGATGTCACGGCCGAGTTCCTTCGCCTTGGCCTCCGTCAGGCCGACCGAGGCGACCTGCGGATCGCAATAGGTGCAGCCTGGTATCTTGCCCTTATCGAGCCCATGGACGCCCGGAACGCCGGCGATTTTTTCGACGCAGATCACCCCCTCGTGCTCGGCCTTGTGCGCCAGCATGGGCGGGCCGGCAACGTCGCCGATCGCGTAGACGCCGGCGACATTCGTCCTGCCGTAGCCGTCGGTGACGATGCAGCCGCGATCGGTCTTGATGCCGAGTGCTTCGAGCCCGAGGTCCTCGATATTGCCCTGGACGCCGACGGCGGAGATAAGGCGATCCGCCTTGATGGGCGTCACCTTGCCGTCCTTCGTTTCGACATGGGCGGTCACGTCATTGGCACCCTTCTCGACCTTCGTTACCTTGGCGTCGGTGAAAATCTTGAGCCCGCGCTTCTCGAGCTGCTTGCGGGCGAAGGCGGAGATTTCCGCATCCTCCACCGGCATGATCTGCGGCAACAGCTCGATGACGGTAACGTCGATACCCATCGAACGGTAGAAGCTCGCGAACTCGATGCCGATCGCGCCCGAACCCATGACCACCATCGATTTCGGAAGTTCTTCCGGCTTCATCGCCTCGAAATAGGTCCAGATCAGCTTGCCGTCGGGCTCGATGCCCGGCAGCGCCCGCGGCCGGGCGCCGGTCGCGATGATGATGTGCTTGGCCGTATAGGTGCCCTCGCCCTTGACGCCCTTCGGAATGGGGTTCTGCGGCTGGACCGCCGGCTTTGACGGCGCGCCGACGACGATTTCGCCGGGCTTGGTCAGCTTCGCCTCGCCCCAGATCACGTCGATCTTGTTCTTCTTCATCAGGAAGGCGACGCCGCCGGTCAGCCGCGCGGAAACTGCGCGCGAGCGGGCGACCACGTCCTTGACGTTGGCGGTGATCTTGCCTTCGAGCGTCAGTCCGTAATTCTTCGCATGATTGGCATGGTCGAGAATTTCCGCCGAGCGCAGGAGCGCCTTGGTCGGGATGCAGCCCCAGTTGAGGCAGATGCCGCCGAGATGCTCGCGCTCGACGATCGCCGTCTTCAAGCCCAGTTGCGCCGAGCGGATGGCGGTTACATAGCCGCCCGGGCCCGAACCGATAACGATGACGTCGTAATTCTCAGCCATATGTTTCCTACCTTTGTTTCAAGCGACCTTGCGGGTGAACAGCACCCAGTCATGTTTCCGCATGTCCTCGAAAAGCGGCACGGCTTGCGCACGCGCCACCTCCTCGAAGCCATTCATTCTGTAGAGCGCCTGCGCCTTTTCATTGTGGCTTTCGGTGATCAGGCTCACCGGCGCCGAACCGGCGCGACCGAATTCGTGATCAAGCAAAGCGCGACCGATCCCCATGCCGCGATGGGCCTTATAGACGCCGAGGCTGTCGATGAACCAATGGCCGACCACCTGCTTCTGCAAGGCAACCAGCGGCACGAGCACCGGGTGTGTCGCCTCGACATCGAGGACGGACTCATCCAGCCCGTAGGACACCGAGACACCGACAATCTCCTCTTCGAGCAGGGCCACGACCGCATCGCGCCAGGTGCCGAGACCGCTATCCTGCCGCAGCCTGTTGCGGCCGTGCTCGAAGGCGGTTTCCGCCGATTTTCTCAGGACGCCGCCGTACCACAGCCAGGAGGCAAAGCCGTGCGACGCAATGTCGATCAGGATCGCGAGCTCCGCCGCCTCGCTTTTCTCCGCCGCTCTCAGGTTCGCTCGAGCCGCCATCGTCAGAGCCCGAGCATCATCCGCACGACCGGCTCGAGGCCGCGCCCGAGCGCCCGGGTATTCCCGGCGTCGAGATGGACGCCGTCGAGCGGCGTCGTCCGGGCAACGGAACCCGCATCGAAGAAGCCGCAATCGAGCTCGTCGGCAAGATCGCGATAAAGCGAGGCCAGCATTGCCGACTCCTCGACGCCGCCGGCAAACATTGCGGCGAAGTCGCTGTCGGCCGTTTCGCAAAGCGGCGGTGGCGAGACGATCAGGATTTCCGGCCCCTCTTCCGCCACCGTCGGCCAGTCGTGACGGCGAACGAGATTGACCAGCCGTTCTATGCCCTTGACGGCGCCGAAGGCGGTACCATGGATCATCGGCTTCATGTCGTTGGAGCCGAGCATGAAGATGACGAGGTCGAGCGGCGCATGACTATGGAGAACCGTCGGGAGCACACGCACGCCATTGCGATCGCAATCCGCAAGATGGTCGTCATAGGCGGTCGTTCGGCCGTTCAGCCCTTCGGCGATGACAGTCACATCGGGGCCCAGCGCCTTCTGGAGCACGCTCGGCCAGCGGTCGTCCAAGGCGTGCCGGCCCGAGGAGCTCGCGTCATAGCCCCAGGTCAGACTGTCACCATAGCAAAGGACTGTCTTCATCTGCCTACTCGCCTGTCAGTGGGGAAGGACCGGCTGAAGCGCCGGTCCGGATCGTATTACACGAGCATGCCCATCGGGTTCTCGATGTAGCGCTTGAAGGCGGCGAGCAGTTCGGCGCCGAGCGCGCCATCGACGCAGCGATGGTCTGTGGAAAGCGTCACGGTCATCACGTTGGCGATGACCATCTCCTTGTTCTTGACCACGACGCGCTCCTCGCCGGCACCGACCGCCAGGATCGTCGCATGCGGCGGATTGACGACCGCGGAGAAGTCCTTGACGCCCATCATGCCCATATTGGAAACGGCCGTGGTGCCGCCCTGATACTCTTCCGGCTTCAGCTTGCGCTCCTTGGCGCGCTTGCCGAGATCCTTCATCTCATTGGAGATGGCGGACAGGCTCTTCAGTTCCGCCTGCCGGATGATCGGGGTAATGAGGCCGCCCGGAATGGAGACGGCAACGCCGACATCGGCATGCTTGTGCTTGACCATGTTCGCATCGGTCCAGGAGACGTTCGCGTCCGGAACGTCGCGCAACGCCAGCGCCAGCGCCTTGATCACCATGTCGTTGACCGAGAGCTTATACACCGGCTTGCCGTCCTTCTCGGGGGCAGCGGCATTGAGCTGGGCGCGCAGCGCCAGCAGCGCATCGAGCTCGCAGTCAATCGACACATAGAAATGCGGGATCGTCTGTTTCGATTCCTGCAGGCGCTTGGCAATCGTCTTGCGCATGCCGTCATGCGGCACGAGCTCGTAGGAGCCCGGTTCGAAGAGCTTGAGGACCGCGTCCTCCGACATGCCCTTGGCGAGCTGAGGCGCGGCCGCTGCTGCAGCCGGTGCGGGAGCCGCAATGGGCTTGGCGGCACCGCCCGAAACGGCGGCTTCGACATCCTTCTTGACGACGCGGCCGTAGGGGCCGGAACCGGCGAGTGCGGAAAGATCGATCCCTGCTTCCTTCGCCAAACGGCGGGCAAGCGGCGACGAGAAGACGCGCTTGCCGTCCCCTGCAGCCGGAGCCGGGGCCGCTGCCTGGGGTGCCGGTGCCGCGGCGGGCGCGGGAGCCGCAGCCGCCGGAGCCGCTTCCGCCTTGGCTGCGGATGCCGGGGCGGCGGCACCGTTGCCGCCCTTGGCGGCGGTGGCGACGTCCTCTCCCTCTTCCGCCAGCACGGCGATCAATGCATTGACCTTGACGGCTTCGGTGCCGGCCGGCACGACGATCTTGGCGACCGTGCCCTCATCGACGGCTTCGACTTCCATCGTCGCCTTGTCTGTCTCGATCTCGGCGATCACGTCGCCGGACTTGACCTTGTCGCCTTCCTTGACCAGCCACTTGGCAAGATTGCCTTCTTCCATCGTCGGAGAAAGGGCCGGCATGGTGATGTTTATTGGCATCGAACGACCCCCTTATTTGTAGCAGACGGCTTTTACCGCATCGACGATTTCGGCGACGCTCGGCAGAGCGAGTTTCTCGAGATTGGCTGCATAGGGCATCGGCACATCCTTGCCGGCGATCGTCAGCACCGGCGCATCGAGATAATCGAAGGCCTGCTGCATGACGCGGGTGGCGATTTCCGTGCCGACGGAGGATTGCGGATAGCCCTCTTCGACCGTGACGAGGCGGCCGGTCTTCTTGACCGACTCAATGACGGTCGGAAGATCCATCGGGCGGATGGTGCGAAGGTCGATAAGCTCGACGTCGATGCCCTGCGCCTCGAGTTCCGCTGCGGCCTTCACCGCATAGGTCATGCCGATGCCGAAAGAGACGATCGTCGCGTCCTTACCGACACGGTGGATGCGGGCCTTGCCGATCGGCAGCACAAAATCGTCGAGCTTCGGCACCTCGAAAGTCTGGCCGTAGAGTATTTCGTTTTCGAGGAAGATCACCGGGTTCGGATCGCGGATGGCAGCCTTCAGGAGGCCCTTCGCGTCCGCCGCCGTGTAGGGCATTACGACCTTCAGGCCCGGAATCTGGCTGTACCAGGCGGCATAGCACTGCGAGTGCTGCGCTGCGACGCGGGCTGCCGCGCCGTTCGGGCCACGGAAGACGATCGGGGCGCCCATCTGGCCGCCGGACATGTAGAGCGTCTTGGCGGCGGAGTTGATGATCTGGTCGATCGCCTGCATGGCGAAGTTGAAAGTCATGAATTCGACGATCGGGCGGAGCCCGGCCATCGCCGCGCCGACGCCGACGCCGGCAAAGCCATGCTCGGTGATCGGCGTGTCGACCACGCGACGCGGACCGAATTCCTGCAGCAGGCCCTGCGTGACCTTGTAGGCGCCCTGGTATTCGGCGACCTCCTCACCCATGACGAACACATCGTCATCGGCGCGCATTTCTTCCGCCATCGCATCGCGCAGCGCCTCGCGCACGGTCATGGTCACCATTTCCGTCCCGGCCGGAATTGCCGGATCGGCGGGAATTTCCGCCTTCGGTTGAGCCGCTACCGGTGCCGCAGATGCGGGGGCTTCAGCGGCGGCTGGCTTCGGTGCCYCCGTCTTCGGCGCCTCGGCCTTGAGGTTGATGTCACTGGCAGCTTCGCCGTCCTGCAGCAGCACGGCGATCGGCGTGTTGACCTTGACGCCTTCGGTGCCGGCCGCAATCAGCAGCTTACCGATCGTGCCCTCGTCGACCGCTTCCACTTCCATCGTCGCCTTGTCGGTCTCGATCTCGGCGATCACGTCGCCGGAGGCGACCTTGTCGCCCTCGTTCTTCAGCCATTTGGAAAGCGTGCCTTCCTCCATGGTCGGGGAAAGCGCAGGCATGAGAATTTCTACTGGCATGTTTTTCCCTCCCCGGATCAAAGCAGGATATCGGTGTAGAGCTCGGATACAGCCGGCTCCGGATCAGACTGGGCAAAATCGGCACTATCCGCAACGATGTCGCGAACCTCCTTGTCGATCTGCTTCAGTTCGTCCTCGCTGGCCCAGCCATTCTCGACAATGCGGACCTTCACCTGCTCGATCGGATCATGCTCCGAGCGCATCTTCTGCACTTCATCCTTCGAACGATACTTCGCCGGGTCGGACATGGAGTGGCCGCGGTAGCGATAGGTCAGCATTTCGAGGATGATCGGACCCTTGCCGGAGCGGCAATGGTCGACGGCCTCGTCGGCGGCCGCCTTGACGGCACGCACATCCATGCCGTCGACCTGATAGCCGGGAATGCCGAAGGAAGCGCCGCGCTGGGAGAAATCGGTCTGGGCCGAGGCGCGCGATACGGACGTGCCCATCGCATAGCGGTTGTTCTCGACGATGTAGATCGCCGGCAGCTTCCAGAGCGCGGCCATGTTGAAGCTCTCATAGACCTGGCCCTGGTTGGCGGCACCATCGCCGAAATAGGCGAGGCTAACATTGTCGTTGCCGCGGTACCTGTTGGCGAAGGCGAGGCCCGTACCGAGCGACACCTGGGCACCCACGATACCGTGGCCGCCGTAGAAGTGCTTCTCCTTGGAGAACATGTGCATCGAGCCGCCTTTCCCCTTGGAAAGGCCGCCGCGGCGTCCGGTCAGCTCCGCCATGACGCCGCGTGGGCTCATGCCGCAGGCGAGCATATGGCCGTGGTCACGATAGCCGGTGATGACCTGATCGCCCTCTTTCAACGCCAGTTGCATGCCGACGACGACCGCCTCCTGGCCGATGTAGAGGTGACAGAAACCACCGATGAAGCCCATGCCGTAGAGCTGGCCGGCCTTTTCTTCGAAACGCCGGATCAGCAGCATTTCGCGATAGGCCTTGAGGTCGTCTTCCTTGGAGAATTCGGCGATCGTGCCGCCGGCGAAGTCCTTCTTAGACGGCTTGGCGGCGGTCTTGCGGCTGGAAACGGACGCGGTTTTTCGCGGAGCCATTCATTCCTCCCAATGGTTAGCCTTCGCCGGCTACCATAGGGAAAGAAGAGCGCCGCAGCAATGCCATAATTGCATGGCTAATATTCCGCGCAAGCTACTGTTTTTTCAGGTGAAATTTGAATTAACGAATTTCCGGTTAATTCGCAGGAAAATGAAAAATAACAATTTCGTCGCTACGCGACATGTTGAGCGCGAGCCGAGCCTTCTCATCCAACATGTCCCTTTCCAGCGAGCCGTCGCTCATCAGCTCGACCTCCCGCTCCAGGGTTTTTCGAGTCTGCGTGAGCGCATCCAGCCGCGCTTGACGCTCGGCGATCTGGCGATCGAACTCCTCCGTCGCCCTCAGGCCGTAACCGCCATGAATGGAATGATAGCCGAAGTAAGACAGAAAGGCGACCGCCAACAGCGGCACGACCAGCCGTCCGAGCCTGCGCTTCTTGTGATGCCGTGTCCACATCCCTTGTGTCCCGCTACGCAATACGAAAGCAGACACTATCGCCGATTGATTAACCGACCGTTGACCATGAATGGCCGGAAAAGGCCCCCGCCAGCGAGGCAGACGGGTTTGGACGCAAGATTGGCTCTGGTGATGTCTCCGATGCCCCACACCCTGGGATGAAATTTAGCGCTTGGTACCCGTCATTTGGTACCCGTCATAAAGCATCCGGTCGGGTGGGGAGCGGCCCTCTGCCGCTTCTGGCGCGAGCCATGCAGATCATACCGCCGCAGCAGAGGAAACGGCTAAATTAAAACATCGCAGGACAAATCCGCGGACATTGAAAGTGACTCGCGTTCTTCCCGACTTGAGCGTTAACTACTTTGTCCTGACGGAGGACCCACAACATGGTCATGTATCTCACGCGCTTCAGCTATACGCCCGAGACATGGGCGCGCATGATCGAAAACCCCGAGGATCGCCGCGAGGCTGCACGCACGTACATTGAATCCGTGGGTGGAAAGCTTCATGGGTTCTGGTACGCCTTTGGCGAGCATGATGGTTGGAATTTGTGGGAGGCGCCTGATAACGTATCGATGGCAGCCGTCGCGCTTGCTATCGGCGCAGGGGGCGCAGTTAGCTCTTTCGAGACCACTGTCCTCCTCAGCGTCGAGGATACGATGGAAGCCTTGGGAAAGGCAAAGTCGATTCGGTATCGCCCACCGGCGGCATAGGCTAGCCCCAGATGAGTGAGCGCTTCCTGAGTGCATCGATTTCCGGCGCTCGCTCCCTGGGGACCAACCGTTAGGTTTTCACCCTAAAGTGCCGGGTCTGGTAAGAGGCGCGGCGCTGTGGGGTGCACCGCGTGTCCCTTCTCCCCGTTGCGAGATGAGAAGGTGCCCGTCCACTCTCCGCAGTTGCTACGCAACTGCGGAGGACGGGCAGCCGAATGAGAGGTCGGGAACAAATCTCCGACCGTCAACCGCGCAGAATCGAACGGCCGGCATATTTCGCCTGCGGGCCGAGCTGCTCCTCGATGCGGATCAGCTGATTGTACTTGGCAAGCCGGTCGGAACGCGCCAGCGAGCCGGTCTTGATCTGACCGCAATTGGTTGCGACCGCGAGGTCGGCGATCGTCGAATCCTCCGTCTCGCCGGAACGATGCGACATGACGGCGGTGTAGCGTGCCTTGTGCGCGGTCTCGACGGCATCGAGCGTTTCGGAGAGCGAGCCGATCTGGTTGACCTTGACCAGGATCGAGTTGGCGACACCCATCTTGATGCCGTCGCGCAGCCGTGCGGAATTGGTGACGAACAGGTCATCGCCGACGAGTTGGCACGTGTTGCCGATGAGATCGGTCAGGGATTTCCAGCCATCCCAATCGTCCTCGGCCATACCGTCCTCGATCGAAATGATCGGGTACTTGGCGGCGAGTTCGGCCAGATACTCCGCCATGGCGCCCGGCTCGAGCGTGCGGCCTTCGCCTTCGAGCACGTATTTGCCGTCCTTGAAGAATTCCGTCGAGGCGCAGTCGAGCGCGACATACATGTCCTCGCCCGGTTTGTAGCCCGCCTTTTCGATCGATTTCATGATGAAGTCGAGAGCCGCCGGCGCCGAAGCGAGGCCCGGCGCGAAGCCGCCCTCGTCGCCGACATTGGTGTTGTGGCCCTCGGCGGCGAGTTGCTTCTTCAGCGTGTGGAAGACCTCCGAACCCATGCGGACGGCATCGCGAAGCGTCTCGGCGCCGACGGGCATGATCATGAATTCCTGGAAGTCGATCGGATTGTCGGCATGGGCACCGCCATTGATGATGTTCATCATCGGAACCGGAAGGAGATGGGCGTTCGGGCCGCCGACGTAACGGTAGAGGGGCAGGCCGCTCGCTTCGGCCGCGGCCTTGGCGACGGCGAGCGAAACACCGAGAATGGCGTTGGCGCCGAGGCGCGCCTTGTTCGGCGTGCCGTCGAGCTCGATCATGGTCCTGTCGATCTGGATCTGGTTCTCCGCATCGAGGCCACCGATCGCTTCGAAGATTTCGCCGTTGACGGCATCGACGGCGCGCTCGACACCCTTGCCGAGATAACGGGTGCCGCCGTCTCGCAGTTCGACCGCTTCATGGGCACCTGTCGAGGCACCGGACGGAACGGCCGCCCGGCCGAAGCTGCCGTCCTCGAGATGGACATCGACCTCCACGGTCGGATTGCCGCGGCTGTCGAGAATTTCTCGGCCAATGATGTCGATGATTGCAGTCATGATCTTTTCCTCGGGTTAGGGCGGCGGTTTATCGGGCCAGTCTTAATTCATGACCTCGAATTTTCAATGACGCCAGAGTGAGATGGGAGAAAGTGCATGCGGTCTCTTCCGCCCCAATCCGGTCTGATTATTGGTGTCGAACGACGGCGCGGCATCGCACTTCAAAGAAAATCAACGTCGCTCAGGCCTTGGCGATCGCATCGAAGGCGAGCAGCTTTTCGAGAAGCCGCGGCATATCTTCAAGCGGCACCATGTTCGGCCCGTCGGACGGCGCATTGTCGGGATCCTCGTGTGTTTCGATGAAGAGACCGGCAATGCCGACGGCGACGGCCGCCCGCGCCAGCGTCTCAACAAATTCGCGCTGGCCGCCGGTCGAACCGCCCTGGCCGCCCGGCTGCTGCACGGAGTGGGTCGCATCGAAGACGACGGGAGCCCCGAGCCCCGCCATGATCGGCAGCGCGCGCATGTCGGAGACGAGCGTGTTATAGCCGAAGGAGGCGCCGCGCTCGCAGAGAAGCACGTTGGGATTGCCGCTCGCCATGAACTTGGCGAGCACGTTCTTCATATCCCAGGGTGCGAGGAACTGGCCTTTCTTGACGTTGATGGCGCGCCCGGTCCTCGCCGCCGCGACGAGCAGGTCGGTCTGGCGGCACAGGAAGGCCGGGATCTGCAGGATGTCGACCGTCTCGGCGACCATCGCGCATTGCTCCTCGGTGTGGATGTCTGTCAGGACCGGGAAGCCGAATTCACGCTTGAGATCGGCAAAGACCTCCATCGCCTTGTCGAGGCCGATACCACGCTTGCCCGAGAGCGACGTGCGGTTCGCCTTGTCGAAGGAGGACTTGTAGACGAGACCGAGACCGAGCGACTTGCAGATCTCGACAAGCCTGCCGGCGATCATGAAGGCATGCTCGCGGCTTTCCATCTGGCAGGGGCCGGCGACCAGCGTCAGCCGCTCTCTCTGGGAGAACACCACCCGACCGGCACCCTCGCCGACGACCACCCTAGTATTGCTTTCCATTCTTACTCTCCAAACGCGAAAATCACCCCCTGCCCCGGCACTTCCGGGACAACGAGGCGTCCGCACATTTCTGCGAATTCGATATCGTTCTGCGCAAACAGCGCCCGGGTCGCCTCGATATTCGCGACACGGAAAACGACCACCCGGCCGCGCAAGCCTCGCTCGGTGGCGCTGACCGTCCGCCCGAAAAACGCTTCCATGCCTGCGGGATTGAGAACGGAGAGCTTGGCGCTACCCGCCTGGATATCCATGCCGAAGGAATGCGCCGCGACTTCGCGTTCGGCGACAGCCTCCTGCAGCAGGTATTGGAAGTCCGTGGGATTCGGCTCCGACAGGACGACCTCGGCAATGCCGAGAACGCCGTTCTCGTGATGGTGCAGCGCCGCGCTGTCGACGGGGAGCGCGCGAAGGCGCTGGCAGCAGAAAAGAAAGAAATCCGGGGCGCGCAGATCGGCGGCGAAGGCAAGACGGAAGGATCCCAAACCCTCGCGGCCGTCTGCCATGCGCATGGGCCGGGAAAACTCCAGCATGTCGCCGCCGGAGATGCCGTGCGCGCGGAAGCGGATGTGATCCTCGGCGGCGTCCGGCGTCCCGAGCGCAACCGCCGACAACCCTTCGGGTCCCTGGCGGAACCGGAATGCCTGATCGCGCGCGACGAAGACGTTGCCGTCAAGCGCAGCCGCCTCGCATTCTTCGCGCGAAGCGACTGCAAGGGGCTCCAGATAGCTATCGTCCGAGAAGAAGACGCAGGCGTTTTCCGTGCCGAAAGGATGACGGGCATCCTCGGCGACGGTGAAGCCGAGATCAGTCAGGCGGCGCCTTGCCCGGGCAAGATCGGCCACCGGCAACACGAGATGATCGAGCGGGCGGGCGGTTCGCGTGGCGAGGTTCATGGCAGAATCCCTGGATGACCGGTTAGCCGCTGTTTGCAATTTTTGCAGGACGATTGCAAGCGCGGGGAGTCTCCCAAGGCCTCAAATGCCAGCGGCCGGCCCCACTGCATGTCTCCTCCAAGCGACCTCGATAAGGAACAAAGACATGCAGCAATTCAAAGTGCTGCAGCGACCTTTTGCGCGTCCGACAGACGCGCCGCGCCGCAGGGTCGCACTATACGAGGCGCGACTGTTCCAGCGCGGCTTCGATGAAGCTCGCGAACAGCGGATGCGGATCAAGCGGACGCGACTTCAGCTCCGGATGATACTGCACGCCGATGAACCATGGATGGTCCGGATACTCGATGGTCTCCGGCAGGACGCCGTCCGGTGACATGCCGGAAAAGACGAGACCGCAGGATTCCAGCCGGTCCTTATAGTCGACATTGACTTCGTAGCGGTGGCGATGGCGCTCGGAAATGTCGTTCGAACCATAGATCTCGGCGATCCTGGTGCTCGGCTTCAGCGCCGCACGATAGGCGCCGAGGCGCATGGTGCCGCCAAGATCGCCGGAGGCGGACCGCTTCTCGAGTTCATTGCCCTTGACCCATTCGGTCATCAGGCCGACGACCGGCTCCTTGGTCGGGCCGAATTCCGTCGAAGAGGCTCTTTCGATACCGGCGAGATTGCGCGCTGCCTCCACCACTGCCATCTGCATGCCGAAACAGATGCCGAAATAGGGTACCTTGCGCTCGCGCGCGAAGCGCGCGGCGTTCATCTTGCCCTCGGAACCGCGCTCGCCGAAGCCGCCGGGCACGAGAATGCCGTGGACCTTCTCCAGATAAGGCGCCGGATCCTCTTTCTCGAAGACTTCCGACTCGATCCATTCGAGCTTGACCTTCACACGGTTGGCGATGCCGCCGTGATACAGCGCCTCGATCAGCGACTTATAGGCATCTTTGAGGCCCGTATATTTGCCGACAATCGCGATCGTCACCTCGCCTTCCGGCGTGCGGATGCGATGGGCCACCTCTTCCCAGGCGTCCATGCGCGGCTTCGGCGCCGGTTCGATGCCGAAGGCGGCAAGCACTTCGCTGTCGAGTCCTTCCTTGTGATAGGCGATCGGCACGTCGTAGATCGACGCCACATCCAGTGCCTGGATCACCGCCGACTGGCGGACATTGCAGAAGAGCGACAGCTTGCGGCGCTCGGCTTCGGGGATTTCGCGATCGGCGCGCACGAGCAGGATGTCGGGATGGATGCCGAGCGCCTGCAACTCCTTGACCGAATGCTGGGTCGGCTTCGTCTTCAGCTCGCCGGCGGCGGGGATGTAGGGCATCAGCGTCAGATGGACATAGACGGCCGTGCCGCGCGGCAGGTCGTTGCCAAGCTGTCGGATCGCCTCCATGAAGGGCATCGCCTCGATGTCGCCAACGGTACCACCGATCTCGCAGATGACGAAATCATAGTCCTCATTGCCCTCGGTGACGAAATTCTTGATCTCGTTGGTGACGTGAGGGATCACCTGAACCGTCGCGCCGAGATAGTCGCCGCGCCGCTCCTTGTCGATGATGTTCTTGTAGATCCGGCCGGTGGTGATGTTGTCGGTCCTGGTCGCCGAGCGCCCGGTGAAGCGCTCGTAGTGACCGAGGTCGAGATCCGTCTCCGCACCATCGTCGGTAACGAACACCTCGCCGTGCTGGGTCGGGCTCATGGTGCCCGGATCGACATTGAGGTAGGGGTCGAGCTTGCGCAGCCTCACCCGATAGCCACGCGCCTGCAACAGCGCTCCAAGAGCGGCCGCAGCGATGCCTTTTCCGAGGGAGGAAACCACGCCGCCAGTGATGAATACATATCGCGCCATGGGAGTCACCGGATACCTTCTCATAAACGATTCCGCCACCGAAAAATTCGTCTTCCAGAACTTTTCCGTTGTTCGTCGCGGCAGATTTCACACAAAACAAAACCGGCGGATGAAACATCCGCCGGCGGGTACTTTCGGCCTGCGGCGTTACTGGCCGCTCGGAACCTGCGATCCCGTATTGCCATTCGCGCCGGCAGCAGGCGCCTCGGGCGCGGCTGCAGCCGGTGCCTGAGCAGGAGCTTGCGCGCCGCCCGCGGGAACGCCGTTGCCGTTGGCCGGAGCCTCGGTGGCTCCGCCGGCCGGCGCCGATTGGCCGCCGCCAAGCGAATCAAGCACGCCACCGTTGGCGCCCGTGCCGGGAATGCGCTCGAGAATATCGGTTTCCCGCGGCTCGTAGCGCGAGAGAATGCCCATGGCAAGCGCCAGCGCAAAGAAGAGAAAGGCAAGGATGGCCGTGGTGCGGGTCAGCGCATTGGCCGTGCCGCGGGCCGACATGAAGCCCGAGCCGCCGCCGATGCCGAGGCCGCCTCCTTCGGAACGCTGAATGAGAACGACGCCGATCAGGGCGACGACGACCATGAGATAGATGACGAGTAGTACGGTCTGCATCAGCTTCCAGTCCTGCCCTTTGCGGGGCATTCGAATCGAACGATCGCGGCCGCAGAACGGGCCGCGCGTAAATTTGGCGCCTCTTTATACCAAGCCAACGGCTATTCCAAGCCCCCGACACTGGATGTTTCCCTGAACCGCATCCGATTCATGGGCAAAAACATGCAGCAATTCAAAGTGCTGCAGCGCCCTTTGCGCGTCCGCAAAGACGCGCAGCGCCGTAGATCCCGACGTCGGTTATGCCGTCAATTCTTCATAGGCGCCGTAGATGGCGAGAAAGTCATCCGCTTTCAAGCTGGCGCCACCGATCAAGGCCCCGTCGACATTGGCGACGCCCATCAATTCCTTGGCATTGGACGGCTTGACGGACCCGCCATAGAGAATGCGCATCTTTCTACCCTCCGCGCCGAAACGCGCAACGAGCTCCTGACGCATGAAAGCGTGTGCCTCCTCGACGTCGGCGACGGTGGGCGTCAATCCCGTACCGATTGCCCAGACCGGCTCGTAGGCAATAACCGTGTTTGCGGCGGTCGCCCCGTCCGGCAGGCTTTCGGCAAGCTGGCGCTTCAGAATGTCGAGCGTCTTGCCGCTCTTCCGCTCCGCTTCTGTCTCGCCAATGCAGACGATCGCCACGAGTTCGGCGGCGTAGGCCGCCTCGGTCTTGGCCCTTACAAGCGCATCGCTCTCGGCGTGATCGGTGCGGCGTTCGGAGTGGCCGATAATGACATGGGTGCCGAAGCAATCCGCGACCATCTCGGCGGAAATGTCGCCGGTGTGAGCGCCCGACTGCTTCTGATGGCAGTCCTGGGCGCCGATCTCGAGCGGACTGTCCTCGCAAAGCGCCGTCGCGACATAGAGCAGCGTCGCGGGCGGGCAGATCAACGTCTCCACTTTCGCCGCCAGCTCGCCCTTGACGCCCTCCGCGATC
This sequence comes from Ensifer sp. LCM 4579, assembly GCF_001854885.1. Classification (GTDB taxonomy): domain Bacteria; phylum Pseudomonadota; class Alphaproteobacteria; order Rhizobiales; family Rhizobiaceae; genus Sinorhizobium. Next base: position 168,538 of record NZ_MDDV01000003.1, read on the forward strand.
GCTTTGATCTGGTCCAGCGATTGACGCGTACCATTCATCTTCCAGTTTCCGGCAACGAGCGGGCGGATATCGGGCGTCATGAACTTTCCTCCGGACAAGATATTCCTCTCGGGCAAGCGGCCTAGCAAATCGCCCGGCCAATTGAAAGCTCCCCATGATCGATTGTGCGGACACCGAGAACGGCGCGACGACGGCGAATAAAGCAAGCGCCTCGGGCGTCTCACGTTGAGAACAGAAGCCGGGGCGAAACAATCGAGGAAGGCGAGCATGCTGCGCAACAGCGAAGACGGGTTTGGAGCGGTCACCATCGCACTGCACTGGGCGCTCGCCGCACTGATCCTCGGCCTCATGGTGATCGGTTTCCTGATGCGGCGAATCGAGATGGAGCCGTCACTGCAATTCTCGCTTTATCAGTGGCACAAGTCCTTCGGCTTCACCACGATGGGGCTGGCGATCCTGCGTGCAGCCTGGTGGTTTGTCGAGCGGCATCCCCAGCCGGTTGCAAGCCTCGGTCCTCTCGAGCGCTCGGCTTCGCGGCTGATGCATCGGGCGCTCATCGCCATCGGCCTCCTGGTGCCGCTTGCCGGCTGGGCGGTCGCCTCCGCCTCGACGCTGGACATTCCGAGCTTCTACTTCAACCTCGTCGTCATCCCGCACCTGCCGCTGCCGAAGTCGGAGGCAGCGGAGGCATTCTGGGCCTTCGCGCATGCCGCACTCGCCTATGTCATGCTCGGCCTTGTCGCCGCCCATGCGGCGGCGGCGCTCTTCCATCATATCGTCCGGCGCGACGCCGTTCTCACCCGCATGCTGCACTCGAGTTTTGGTGCGAGCGACCGAGCGACCGAGGCCCGGGACGACGAGAATGTCGTGAGGAGATGAACCATGATCGCCCATTGCCCCGTCTCGGGACGAAACGTATTGAAAGCCACTCTTCCGCTCGCCCTTTTTCTCGTGGCAGGGGCCGCGGACGCCCAAGCGCCGACGCTCGCGGAAGCGGCCGGCAGCTATCGCATCGCCAGTTCTTCCAGTATTCGTTTCCTCGTTCCGCAGGTTGGCGGCGGCGGCGGAATCGCCGGCGAATTTGCGAGGTTTTCCGGCACATTCCGGATAGACGGCCGGGATGTGGGGCGGTCTTCCGTGGAATTCACGCTTTATCCGGAAAGTGTGCGGGCGCGGGAACGGCGGATCGAGAATTTCCTGCGCTCCAGCGCCGTCTTCGACACGGCGAATTTCCAGACGGTGACCTTCCGCTCGACCAGCGTCGCGCAGACCGGTCCCGGCACGGCAACCGTAGAGGGCGCGCTCACCGCGCGCGGCAAGACGCATACGGAGCGTTTCGCCGTAACTCTGTCGGATTGGGGCCGGAGTTCGATCCGCTTCACCATCCGCGGTGATATCCGCCGCGCTCCCTATGGAATGGACGTCGGTACACCCATCTATTCCAACGTGGTCCGCTTCGACATGAACATCAGGGGTTTACGGCGCTGACGGTCTTCGGTGCTTCAACGCGAGCGCCGTGCGCCGCCAGAAATCCGATACCAATGCCGGGTCACGCAAGGCCTCGAGCTTCTTCCACGCCGGGAAAAAAGCCTCGAAAATCTCGGGCCCCATGCGGAAATCCATTGCCGGATTGACCACGCCGCCAGCCTCCATGACAATCCGATCGAGCCCACCAAGCAGTTTCACGGTCGCCTCACCCTGATTGGCGAAATCCAGGGTCAGGCTGAAGCCCGGCCGCGCAAAGGAAAGCACTCCTCGTGCTGCTTTTTCGCCGAAGCAATGCAACGCCGTATGGAAGGAGGCGTGCCCAGCCCGGCGGGCGGTTTCCAGCAGACGAAGCGTCGTCTCCCGGGCTTTCTCGACGGGAAAGACACTCTGGTGCTGACATGGGCCGCGAGGTCCGTAGAGCCGGTTCCAAGCCGTATACCGGTCGAGCGGATGGAAATAGGAAGTCCATTTCTCGGTCGAGACCATTTCCCGGGGCGGCACCCTGCGGAAGCGATATGCGTTGAAGACCCGAAGCGCGGCGGTGTTCAGGATGTTGAAAGGCGGCGCGTAGGGAGCGGAAAGCGTGAGCCGCTTCGGAATGTCCGGAAACTCACAGGAGCTGTCCGCATGATCGGCCGCCCAGAGAACGCCCCTACCCGCCCGGCGGCCGGACGACAGCTGGTCTATCCAGGCGACGGCATATTCATGCTCCTCACAGGCACGGTCGAGAAGGAGAAGGCCGTCATCGAGGTCCTCGAAGCGGCTGGTGTGCTGCTGCACATGCGGCGACGGCACCTTCATAAGCCTGAGTTCGACCTCGAGGATGAGGCCGGTCAGGCCGAGGCCGCCGATCGTCGCCGCGAAAACCTCGGCATTCTCGACGGCCGAACAGGTCAGTCGCTCGCCGTCGGAGCGCATCAGCGTCAGACGCCGGATGTGATTTCCGAAGGTCCCGCGCGCATGGTGATTGTCGCCGTGAATGTCGTTTGCGACGGCACCGCCGATCGTGGCAAAACCGGTACGCGGCGTTACCGGCAGAAAGAAGCGATGCGGGATTGCCCTGGCGAGAACCTCATTGAGCGTAACGCCGGCCTCGCAGACAATCACGCCTGTCCCGGGATCGAAGGACAGAATGCGGTTGTGCCGAGCACTGTCGATCAGCGTTCCCAGGCTGTTGCGGCAGCTGTCGCCATAGCTCAGGGCCTTGCCGACCGGCAGGTAGGCCATCGGCTCCAGCGCGCCGAGGCGCTCCTCGTAATCATCCGGCGAGATCACTCGCGCACTTTCCGGTGCGGGCCATCGCCAGCTTTCAAACCCGTTGAGACTCATCGGCGCATCGGCTCCAGGGACTGCACGGCTAGCGATCCAATATCCAGTTCAACGCGTCGCGCCAGTCGGTCATGCGCACGGGCGTCCCGTGCGATCCCGTTTCGAACAGGACGAAGCGCACCGGGTAGCCTTTGGTCTTGAGCGTGCGATAGAACGCGACCTGCGCTTCGGCCGCATAGACATTGTCGCGGCTGCCGTGACTGAAATGGATCGGCAGCCCGGCCTTGAATGCGGCGCTCTTCCGGAAATCCGGATCCGCAGCGCCGCCCATGATCATCATGCCGCCGAGCGCGGCTCCGGCCGCCCCGTCGCGCGCGATGCCCCAGCAGATGAAGCTGCCCATCGAGGCGCAGGAGAGCACGACCGGCCTCCCGCCGGAATTGACTGAAGCAAAGCGGATCAGCGCCGCGACATCCGCTACGCCCGCCGCGTCGAAGCTGCGGACGCTCGGGGCATAGTAGGTGCCACCATTGGCGAGGGCGAGATTCTTGATGCGATTGAAGTTGCCGCCGAAGGAAAAATCATTGGCGCCGAGGCGCCGGTCACCACCGCGGCCGTGAATGAAGATCACCGTGAAAGCCGCGCCGCGCTCGGGCCCGATGCGTGTGACGTCGAGGGACCGATCGCCGAAGTCGAGCGTCTCGTTGACCTGCGCCTGCCTCACCCCCAGGGACACATAGGCCTGCTTGACGCGCCGCTCCGGAACCTCGTCCCGCCCGTTGATATCCCGCAGTTCCTGATAGTCGACGATCCGAAAGTCGCCGCCGTCCTCCTGCCGGAGCACCCGGCCATAGGCGAAGAGGTCGTCTTTGAAGGGCCGTAGCCCCGCAGCACCCGAAGCCGTTACGAGGCCGATGAAGAAAAGCGCCGCGATCGGCCAACGCATGGATAAAACAACTGTGGACATAGACACCCGGCGGGCTCCCTTGTTCGGCCCATGCCTTGCCATCGGCACTGCCGGCACGCAACACTGAAGCCGGCAATTCGCCGCGTTTTCGGGTTTCTCGCCCTTTCGAAGCCATGGACATTCACCTTTTGTTCGCGCTTTGCACGAGACTCTGGCAGAATTCGTGGGGGATTCGCGCGGCGAGGATGGCGGCGGCGCCGAGCTCTTGCTATGGCCTGCAAGCATGTCTCCTCAAATCGCATCCGATCTGAGGACAGGCATGCCGCCGATACGAGACGACAGGAACGATTTGAACCGATCCATGGACGACAGCAGCGATCTTTTTTCCGCAAGTCCACAACAGCCGAAGCCGGCGGATGCCACGCCGAGCAAACCTGTGACGCCCGCCGCCGGCAACGATGCCCCGCAGCCGGCTCCGCGGAGCAGCGACGGCAGCGACTATGACGCCTCGGCGATCGAGGTCCTGGAAGGGCTGGAACCGGTGCGCCGGCGCCCGGGCATGTATATCGGCGGGACGGACGAGAAGGCGCTGCATCACCTCTTTGCAGAGGTGATCGACAACTCCATGGACGAGGCCGTCGCCGGCCACGCCAATTTCATCGACGTAAGCCTCGACGCAGAAGGCTTCCTGACGGTCACCGACAATGGCCGCGGCATCCCGGTCGAGAACCACCCGAAATTCCCGAACAAGTCGACGCTCGAGGTCGTGATGACGGTGCTGCACGCCGGCGGCAAGTTCGACGGCAAGGCCTATGAGACCTCCGGCGGCCTGCACGGCGTCGGCGTTTCCGTCGTCAACGCGCTGTCGGACGCGCTCGAAGTCGAGGTCGCGCGCAATCGCAGGCTCTATCGCCAGCGCTTCTCCCGCGGCATTCCCCAGGGCGGTCTCGAAGACCTCGGCGACGTGCACAATCGCCGCGGCACGAAAGTCCGCTTCCATCCCGATCCGCAGATCTTCGGACCGCACGCCCGGTTCGAGCCGGCGCGGCTCTTCCGCATGGCCCGCTCCAAGGCCTATCTCTTCGGCGGCGTCGAAATCCGCTGGTCCTGCGATCCGTCGCTCCTGCCGGAAGGCTCGGATATCCCCGAAAGGGCCGTCTTTCATTTCCCCGGCGGCCTCAAGGACTATCTCGCCGCGACGCTGGGCAAGGAATTCACCGTCACCCGTGAGATCTTCGCCGGCAGATCGGAGAAGGCCGGCGGCCACGGCTCGCTCGAATGGGCCGTAACCTGGTATGGCGGCGACCAGCAGGTTCATTCCTACTGCAACACGATCCCGACGCCGGAGGGCGGGACGCACGAGGCGGGCCTGCGCATCGCGCTCACCAAGGGCCTCAAGAACTATGCGGAGCTTACGCAGAACAAACGTGCGGCGATCATCACCACCGACGACGTCATGATCTCGGCTGCCGGCATGCTCTCGGTCTTCATACGCGAACCGGAATTCGTCGGCCAGACGAAGGACAAGCTCGCGACCGTCGAAGCGCAACGCATCGTCGAAAACGCCCTTCGCGATCCCTTCGATCACTATCTCGCCGACAATCCGGCGGAAGCGGCCAAGCTTCTCGACTGGGTCGTCGAACGCGCCGAGGAGCGCGTCCGCCGGCGCAAGGAAAAGGAAGTCAGCCGCAAGACGGCGGTGCGCAAGCTGCGGCTGCCCGGCAAGCTCGCCGATTGCGCCCAGAACACGGCGGAAGGAGCGGAACTCTTCATCGTCGAAGGCGATTCGGCCGGCGGCTCGGCCAAGCAGGCACGCAACCGTGCCAACCAGGCGATTCTGCCGCTGCGCGGCAAGATCCTGAACGTTGCGAGTGCCGGCCGCGAGAAGCTTGGCGCCAACCAGCAGATCGGCGATCTCGTCCAGGCGCTCGGCTGCGGCACCCGCTCGAAATACCGGGAAGAGGACCTGCGCTACGAGCGCGTCATCATCATGACCGACGCCGACGTCGACGGCGCTCACATCGCCTCGCTGCTGATCACCTTCTTCTATCAGGAGATGCCGGAACTCATCCGCAGCGGCCATCTCTATCTCGCCGTGCCACCGCTTTACCGGATCAGCCAGGGATCAAAGACACTCTATGCCCGCGACGACGCGCATCGCGAAGAATTGATGCGGACGGAGTTCAACGGGCGTGGCAAGGTCGAGATCGGACGCTTCAAGGGGCTCGGCGAAATGCTGCCGGCGCAGCTCAAGGAAACGACCATGGACCCGGCCAACCGCACCCTGCTCAAGGTCGAGATCGATGACGTCGATTTCGAAGGCACGCGCGAGGCCGTCGACAGTCTGATGGGCACCAAGGCCGACGCCCGCTTCCGCTTCATTCAGGAGCGGGCGGTCTTTGCAGACAATCTGGATATCTGACCGAGCGACTCCCTCGTGCCGCTGCCGTGACCTTCTCCTAAGCAGACACTCGCGGGTTTACCCAGGATCATCTGCGACGGGCGACCTTGCTGGCCCTGCCTCTCGCGCCGAGCCGCCCATCCGCTTTTCCATCAACAGGCTCAGCGGATCGGGCAGGTAGTCACCGAAGGGTGCGCGCTCCACGTATCCGGCCGCCCGATAGAGCCCGATCGCCTCCGGCTGGTGAATGCCTGTTTCGAGGCGGATCGCCATCAAACCCAACTTCACCGCCTTTTCCTCGACTGCCGAAAGAAGCCGCTTACCGATCTTCAGTCCCCTCGCCTCAGGATCGACGAACATGCGCTTGATCTCCGCCGTGCCGTCGCCCGCTTCCACCAGCGCGCAGCAGCCGACGATCTCTCCGGCGCGTCGGGCGACGAAGAAGACCACGGTCGGCTTCTCCAGCGCCGAGATATCGACCAGGTGATTGCTCTCCGTCGGATAAAGCGACGCAAGATATGCATCGGAGAGTTCGAGCAGACGGATGATGGTCGGCTGGCGTGGCGGCTCTTCGCTGATGGTAATGGCTGTCATCCAGATCCTGGCCCGTTCGTTCGGGGCTGTATGCCGGCGAACGTAACGGCGAATGTCGATCAAGCCAATACGCGGAATGGCGCAGGTCGGCCTGCAATCAATCCGAGTAACAGCAGGAAATAAATTGTTTCGCGATGCAGCCATTTTGCCCTACATCGGCGCGAATCAAACGATCATAAAAGCAGCCACTTCAAAAAGACGGACGAGAGAGACCATGAAAACCGCCCTGATCGTCATGACCATTCTCGGTTGCGACGACAATGTCAGCCAGTGCCACTATATTTCCACCGTGAACGGAAGCTGGCCTTCAATCGCGCAATGCGACACCGAATCGCAAAAGGAACTGCCGAAATTCTCCAACAAGAATTATCCGGTGGTCGTCGCCGTCTGCGAGACCTCGGGCCACGATATGGTGACTTCGATCGAGCCCGGACCGGAGATCGCACCGTCGGCGACGCCGCAGGCAACGGCGACGCCATTGCCGGCCGTGCCGCAGGAAGTGGCGACGCCGCCGACAACCGAAGAGGCGCGGCCGGGCTTGCCCAAGCGTGCACTCGCCTGGCTCGGCGGCGCAGTGCCGGATCGCGAGAGACTGAAGGCGATCGTAACCGCCCCCGTTCACTACATGGAAGACGGATACTCCTGGGTGGCGCGCCGGTTCGAGGACTGATACCAAGTCTCGATGATAGGAACCGATAGGACCGGCTCGATCGGACTGTCTGGCTAGGAGAGGCTCGCAGGACGATGCTTTTGCATCCTCGGGTTTAAACCCGAGGATCAAGGGACTCGACGACGCCAGACAGCCCGAGAAACCGGCCGTAGGTGGCCCAGGGCTGATCGTGGGCGTCGTTGCGATGCTTGATCCTCGGGTTAAACCCGAGGATGCGACCATCGCTCCGCACACCGCGCCTAGCCCACGATCAGCCATGGGCCATCCTATCGGATCCTATCATCGAGACTTGGTATGACGGGCAGTCACGCTGCCTGTAGCGACGCGAGCACGGCGTAGTCGCGCGCAAGCTGCCGCTTCTCGGCGAAGGCGAGACGTTCCAAGAGTTCGGCGATGGCGGCCGCAGCATTCGAAGGCGTCTTCCGGCTGCGGAGCCGGCCGAGAAGGCGCGTCGTGATCGGCGCGGGCAACGCGTCGTCCCCGTCCCTGGTCTGCCCCTGCCAAAGCAGCACAGCTTCCGCAAAGATCTCGCCAACATCGCGTCCGAGCCCCGCGCTCTCCAGGAGCGCACGGATCGAGTGGACACGTCCGCCGGAAATGATCGAGCGGACACGCCTCGGCGCCACGCCGGAAAGCTCCACGATCGCAGCGACAAAAAGCTCACCAGCGCCGCCGCAGAGCGCCCGCATGAGGAAGGCTGGAGTGAGGCGGCCGGTCTCGCGCAAATGCGCGATCATCCGGGCGAGGTCTTCCGGCGGCGCTGCGGTCGCCATCGCAAGAGCCGCAACATCCCCGGCTTCGCGCGAAACGCGTTCCGCCCGCGCGGCGCCGATCGTCGCCTGCACCAGGCTGCAACAGGCGAGCGCGTCGCCCAATCTTGCGGCCAGCAATTGCCGGGCGTCGCTCGGCAGATCGGCCCGCGCGAGCAGCCGCTCGCGAAGGTCGGCGATATGACCAAACCGGTTGACGATCCGCAAGAGCGAGCGCTGCGGCAGCACGGCTCCGTCGTTTTCGAGCAGAATCGCCACCTCCTCCTCGTCGCCGATTTCGGCGATGGCGGCCGCAACGGAGCAGGAGACTGTGTCGCGCGCTGCGATCAGGGCGCGCGTTTCGGCTGTTCCTCGGGCTGCGATGTCGACGAGATCCTCATCCGAGAGTACCGGCGAACGGGAGATGGCCACATAGGCGACCGCCGGCTGGTCTTCCGCCAGCGCCTTCATCACCGTTCGCGGCGCGGTCGGGCAGTCGGCCAGGGCTTCGACTAGAGAAAGGCGCACCTTCGGCGAGGGATCGTCGAGCAGATAGGTCATCGCCATTTCGGCGGCATGCCGGTCGATGCCATTCATATCGGCCTTGGCGTAGGCTCGGGCGAGTGCAGACGCGGCGCGTGCGCGATCGCTCATTTTCGCCGTCTCCACCCACCGAAGAAATGCTTGTATGATCACCTGCGCCTCTCTAAGCAGGTTCCGGAAAAGTGTCACACGGTTTTCCGGCGAGAACCTGCGTCAAAAAAAGAGCTAAGCGGACGAAGCGTTGGCTTGCCAACGCAAGCCTGCTTAGACACCCAGCATCCCCCATGTCGGGAATATTAGCGGTTAAAGGTTTAAGATTGGTTCACCATGCCGATTAACCCTCAGGAAACCATGAAGCCGCTGCTTTACCTTGCGTCAGCCGAGCCGCTCCCGGCACCGGAAAGGCTGGGCGCCATAAGAGCCGTCGTCGTCGACGCTGCGGATGCCGGCGCGAGGCAGATGCTTTCCGCTGCCGCCGACAGGCCGGACCGGAGTTGTGCCTTGTTTGCGCGGATCGGACCGGCGGACGACCTGAACGAGGCCGATCTCGGCCTGCTGCTTTCCAATCGGATCGACGGCGTCGTGCTGGCCGGGTGCCGTGGGCCTGCCGATATCCAGAAGACCGACGTCATGCTGAAGGTGGCCGAGGCCGCGGCGGGACTCGAGCAAGGCAAGACAGCGCTGCTGGCGGAATATGCCAGCGTGCCCGCGAGCGTGCTCTCTCCCCACCCGCTGGGCGATGCCTCGCCGCGTCTTTCGGCGTTGATATTCGATGCCTCAGCGCTCGCGCAAGCCTGCGGGCTGCAGCGCGTCACTGGGACCGGCGATGTACCGGCCGTCGTCAGGCTTGGCCGTGCGACGACAATCCTGAGGGCGCGGGAGGCCGGGCTTGCAGCCTACGAGATGTTGCCCGCCGATGCGCTCGACGAGTGGGTCGTGCAGCGGCTTTGGACGAACAGCGTCGAGAACGGCTTCTCGGCCCCGGCTCTCCGTTCGGCGCGACAGATCGAACTGCTTGCCGCGGCAGGAGCGCCCGCCGCCGGTGGGTGACGCTGCGGCGTCGTGCGCTTTTCGAAATCGGGTCCGGTTTTTGTTCCCTCGCGCCGATCTATCGCTTCGGGCGCATCATCGCGAAGACATCTCCGCCGTCGCAGTAGTCCATATAGCCGAGGCGGGCGAGCGGCTTGACGCTTGCCACGTCGAAGCGGCCGTCGCGAATCGCCTCTTCGCGAATATGGATGCCGACGACCTCGCCGAAGACCACGTAACTGTCGGAGACTGTGCCGTCGAGCCCCCTAGGGCGAAGGATTTCCGTCATCCGGCATTCGAGGGCGGCAAAGGCCTCGCCGACGAAGGGCGCTCTGACGAGCGTCCCCTCCACAGGCGTCAGACCCGCAATTGTGAACTCGCTTTCGCCGTGCGGCGCCGCCACCGAGGTGAGATTGACGGCCTCGCTCAGATTGCGACTGGCAAAGCTCGCCGTGAACTCCCCGGTCTCTTCAATGTTGCGCACCGAATCCTTGTACCCGCTCGAGGAAAACATCACGAGCTTCGGCCGGTCGCTGATCGCATTGAAGAAGGAATAGGGGGCGAGGTTCAGCGAGCCGTCAGCGGCGCGCGTGCCGATCCAGCCGATCGGCCTCGGCGACACGATCGCCTTGAACGGATCGTGCGGCAGCCCATGCCTGTTCGAGGCGGTCTCGTAGAACATCAAGCACCTCCCCCGACCCAGGTAACGATTTCCGCGAGTTCCGGCCTCGGGCGCTCGGTCGGCGGCACCATCGCCGTGCCGATATGGATGAATCCGGCGATCCGCTCGCCCGGCTCCACCCCCAGCAGCGGATACGCCTTTTCATCGAAGGCATACCATTCCGTCAGCCAGTTGGACGCATAGCCGAGTGCGTTCGCGGCCATCAGCAGGTTGAGGCAAACGGCACCCGCCGACATCACCTGCTCCCATTCGGGGATCTTGAAATGCGGAGCGGCCCTGCTGACCACAGCGACGACGACAGGGGCACGCGTCAGCCGCGTCTCCTCGACCCTTATCATTTCCTCGGAAAGATCGGGCTTTGCGGCGAGCGCCATCTCCTTCAACCGGGCACTGATGCGCACCCTCTCCTCGCCACGGTAGACGATGAAACGCCACGGCGACAGCTTGCCGTGGTCGGGCACGCGCGAGGCGAGCCTCAGCATCTCCTCCACCTCGGTCTTGCTCGGACCCGGCGCCCCCATCTGGAAGGCCGGGATGGACCTGCGGGAAGCGAGATAGTCGACGAGTTTTATTTCAGTTTTCATATCGAGCGAATTCCACTAACTTGCCGCCGGACCGACAGCCACGAAAATGCCATACCGGCGTCTCAAGTGGAGTCACCAAGTCAGGAAGTCAACTGCTCTCATGCGCATCCGCTTTCGCATCCATCTCAAAACGGCCCTGGCGATCGCACTCGCTGGCGCCGGTGCGGAGAGAGCATTGGCAGAAGACGCGACCGACGCCTTCAAGAGCTTTCCGTCGATTTCCCTCAGCCGCAAGATGCCGAAGCTGACGGGCTTCAGCACGATCAGCACCGATCCGACCCAGAACGGTGAACTGAAGGATGTAAAGGTCGAAGCACTGCTGACGACAGAGGGCCCTGCGGTCGAATCGGGCCTGACCTGGCGCGTCTTCAGCCCCATTCCCGACAGCGACGGAAAACTCCCGCTGCTTGCCACGTCCGAAGGCGGTTCTACGGCCTTCAATCTTGTGCCCGGCGAATATTTCGTCAATGTCGCCTTCGGTCGCGCCGGTGCGACCCGTAAGATCCGCGTGCCGGAACAAGGCACGATCGACAAACAGGTGCTGATACTCGACGCCGGCGGCGTGATGCTGAACGCCGTTTCCGGCAGCGACGTGCGCATTCCGCCGAATGAACTCAGCTTTTCGATTTATTCCTCCGACGTAAAGGAAGATGGCGAACGCGCACTGATCGTCGCCGATGTGAAACCCGACACGGTGGTGCGCCTCAGCGCCGGAACCTACCACGTCGTTTCGGACTACGGCTCGGTCAATGCAGTGATCCGCGCCGACATCCAGGTAGAGGCCGGCAAGCTCACCGAAGCAACGATCCAGCACCGCGCCGCGAAGCTCACCTTAAAGCTCGTCTCCGAACCGGGCGGCGAGGCGATCGCCGATACCGCCTGGTCGATCCTGACCTCGTCCGGCGACGTCGTCAGTGAAAGCGTTGGCGCCTTTCCGACCCTCGTCCTCGCCGAAGGCGGCTATACGGCCGTGGCGCGCAACAAGGACAAGATCTACCAGCGTGACTTCACCGTTAAGGCCGGCGTCAATACGGATGTCGAGGTGCTGTTGCACGGCAACGACGCGCCCGATGAAGCAGCGGCCGCCGAAGCGCAGGATTAGGGTCAGGATCTGGCAGAATTCCCGGGTGACACCGCGGAAGGACGTAACGTAACGTCAACCCACGGCGGCTCGATCCGAACCAATCAATCAAATCGACGGCCAGCGAATGCTTCGCCGGCCGCCATCACTTCGAGCTGGTTCGGAAGCTGGCCGACCGACTTCAGCGGCGGCCGTCCCTCTCGGCTCGGCGCTTCAGGTCCGGGGCCATCGCTTCGGACGAGAGCGAGGCGACCGCCTCCTCCAGCGACATCGGCGTCTGCGCCTGGGATCCGAGTCGCCGGATGTTCACCGAACGCTCCTCCGCCTCGCGCTTGCCGCAGACGACGATCACCGGAACCTTCGTCACCGAATGTTCGCGGACCTTGTAATTGATCTTCTCGTTGCGGAAATCGGTCTCGACGGTAAGTCCCGCCTCACGCAGACGCGCTGCGACCTCGCGACCATAATCATCCGCTTCCGAGGTGATCGTCGCGACCACCACCTGCAAGGGCGAGATCCAGAGCGGCATATGGCCGGCGAAGTTCTCGAGCAGGATGCCGAGGAAACGCTCCATCGAGCCGCAGATGGCGCGATGGATCATCACCGGCTGGCGCTTCTCCGATTCGCTGTCGATATAGAAGGCGCCGAAGCGTTCCGGCAGGTTGAAGTCGACCTGCGTCGTTCCGCACTGCCATTCGCGGCCGATCGCGTCCTTCAGCGTGTATTCGAACTTCGGCCCGTAGAAGGCGCCCTCGCCCGGCAGGATGCCGGTCTTGATGCGGCCTTCCGACTGCGCCTCGATCGTCTTCAGCACGTCGGTCATCACCGCTTCGGCACGGTCCCAGAGTTCGTCGGAGCCGACGCGCTTTTCCGGTCGCGTCGACAGCTTGACGACGATCTCCTCGAAGCCGAAATCCTCATAGACCGAGAGGATCAGGTCGTTGATCTTCAGGCATTCCGCCGCCATCTGCTCGTCCGTGCAGAAGATATGCGCGTCGTCCTGGGTGAAGCCGCGCACGCGCATAAGCCCGTGCAGCGCGCCGGACGGCTCGTAGCGATGCACGGCGCCGAATTCCGCAAGACGCACGGGCAGTTCGCGATAGGACTTCAACCCGTGCTTGAAGATCTGGATATGGCCAGGGCAGTTCATCGGCTTCAGCGCGAAGACGCGATCGTCGTCCGTATCGTCGCCGGCGACCGTCACCTTGAACATGTTGTCGCGATACCAGCCCCAGTGGCCGGACGTCTCCCAGAGTGACTTGTCGAGCACCTGCGGCGCGTTGACTTCCTGATAGTCGCGCTCAAGCCGGCGACGCATATAGGAGACGAGGCTCTGGAACATGCGCCAGCCCTTGCCGTGCCAGAAGACGACGCCCGGGCCTTCCTCCTGGAAATGGAAGAGGTCCATCTCGCGGCCAAGGCGGCGATGGTCGCGCTTCTCGGCTTCTGCAAGCACGTGCAGATACTGGTCCAGTTCTTCCTGCGAATGCCAAGCGGTGCCGTAGATCCGCGTCAGCATCGGGTTGTTGCTGTCGCCGCGCCAATAGGCGCCGGCCACCTTCATCAGCTTGAAGGCTGTGCCGATCTGGCCGGTGGAGGCCATGTGCGGACCGCGGCAAAGATCGAACCAGTCACCCTGGTAATAGATCTTCACGTCCTGGTCTTCCGGGATCGCATCGACAAGTTCGACCTTGTAGGTCTCGCCCTTGGCGGCAAAGACCTCCTTCGCCTTTTCGCGCGACCAGACCTCCTTGGTGAAAGGCTTGTTGCGCGCAATGATCTCCTTCATCCGTTTCTCGATGGCGGGCAGGTCATCGGGTGTGAAGGGTTCGTTCTTCGCGAAATCGTAGTAGAAACCGTTTTCGATGACCGGACCGATGGTGACCTGCGTTCCCGGCCACAATTCCTGCACTGCCTCCGCCATGACATGCGCGGCATCATGGCGGATCAGTTCCAGCGCGCGCTTGTCTTCCCGCGTGACGATCTCGATCCTTCCTGGGGTCACGCCATCGGACAGGTCGCGCAACTCGCCATCCAGCGCGATCGCGACAGCCTTCTTGGCGAGCGACTTCGAGATCGACTCGGCGACGTCACGGCCGGTCGTGCCGGCGGCGAATTCACGCACGGAGCCATCAGGGAATGTCAGGGAAACTGCATGTGACATTATCATCTCCTATCCAGTCCCGCCAACGAATGCGGGTGGTGTGGTTGCCCGGATCAACCGGCAAATAGACGCGGGCCTGATAAAGGTTTTTGGCAAGGGAGTAAAGGCGCGTCGGGTTGCTCACGGCACCAGCATCGCGGCGAGCCGCCTGACCGTGTTCCAGTTGCGTACCGTCCCGACGCCCAGGCGTTTCGCCGTCAGTGCGCCGAGCAGCTTCGATGCGCTCGCCTGGCCTTGGAAGTCGACCCAGAGATCGTCGCCAATGATCTCGACACGCTCGCCGTTTGAACAATACGCCCGGAGGTCATCAAGCACGGCGTGCGGCAACGGCGCACGCATGATCCGGACGTGAACGTGCGTCGGATCTTCCTTGGCGGCGGTCGCGAAGGGATTGCCGGCGGCAAGCCGCAGCCAGTCGCCAGCCGAGCGCACCACGATGTCCACGTGGCGCCCGAATGTCGCCGCGAAGGCCGATTCGAGCCTGCCTTCGATTTCCGCAGGCGGCGTCTCCGGTGCTTCGAAAACCAGATTGCCGGTGGCGACAAGCGTCCGTGGCGCGACATAGCCGAGTTGCTCCGCCATTGCCCGCAAGTCGGCCATCACCACGCGGCGGCCTTGGCCGAGTACGATGCTGTGAAGCAAGGCAACATAGCTGTTCATCCGCGCACCCGCTCACGCCCGCCAGAAGTCGACGGCGCCTTGCGGCAGCCGCGCCAGAACCCGGTCGAGCACCGCTTCATCCACGTTGCGGCGCAGCGCCGCGGCCACGTCAGCGATCGCCGTATCGGGCGACACGTTGTGATCACCGCGAAAGGCCTGCACCTCACGCGTCATGGCGACACGGCCGGAAAACGGCACGATCGGCTCTTCCAGGTCCCAGTCGTCGATGAAGATCGCCCGCAGGACCGGCGGCAGCGCGTTGGCAAACAGCAACGCGTCGGAAATCTCGATGCGCCGGCGAAAGGTCTGAAGCACCGCCTGCACCATCGTGTAGGCCTGGTTGGTCGTCTGGAGTGCGGCGAGGTCGCGCGCGTCCAAGATGAAGCGGTCGAAATCGGCCGAGGCCCGCCGGTACTCCATCGGGATCGTCACGCGTCAGGCCTCCTTGCCATGCCGTTGCCAATAGCGCCAGGGCGCATACCAGCGCTGGCGCGGCGCAAGGGCGTCCGGCACCGGATCGAAACCATACGTCCCTCCCGGGCCACAGCGCACGACCCGGAAAAGCGTCAGCCAACCGCCTGCCCAGAGGCCATGCCGTGCGATGGCCTCGAAACCATATTCCGAGCAGGTCGGCAGGTGCCGACAGGAGCTGCCGATGATACTCGACAGCGTCAGCTGATAGAAGCGGATCAGGCCCATGCCGAGGAGCCGCGCGGGCGTCTTGCGAAACGGCCCGGACCAATTCCGTCCCCTGCCGCCAGCACGATCCTTGCACCCGACGAGATCCTGCTCATGCTCGGGACGGGCGCACATCGCTCATACCGCGGCAGCGAGCCGCCTTGCCTCGACCTGGCCGATCGCATCGACGACCGCATCGAAGGTCAGCATCGTCGAGGCATGGCGGGCCTTGTAGTCGCGGACCGGCATCAGGAAGCGCATGTCCTCGAAGCGACCGGACGGCCCCTCGCCATCGGCCTTGAGCATATCCAGCATATCCTGGCGGGCCTTGCGGATTTCCTCCGCCTTCGCTCCCACGATTTGGCGCGCCATAATCGAGGACGAGGCCTGCCCCAGTGCGCAGGCCTTGACGTCATGGGCGAAGTCGGTGACGACGTCGCCGTCCATCTTCAGCCACACCCTGACCTTCGAACCGCAGAGCTTCGAATGCGCCGCGGCTTCCGCATCGGCATCGGCGAGCATTCCGATGCGCGGAATGTTGCCGGCGAACTCGAGAATCCGGCTGTTGTAAATGTCATCCATCATCTGGCGCGATCCGACTGATTTTTCGCGGTTTTGGGTGATCGGCGCATGATTTTCTCCGTTAGAGGGGAAAAAAGCACGGCGTGGCATGCCCTGCCTCTTTCATCCATGTGGCACCATACTATATGCTATGTCGTGTTGGGGCGACAGTTCCGCAAGGGGATAAGTGTCGCCTGTTGTTTGGGAAACCGTGCCGGACGGTCCAGTGCACTGCTGAGCCAGGACCCGAAAGCCCCGGAGCCCGCCAACGGAACCCAAGCCTGCAGGGTTAGGCGAATGGCCAGTGGCGAGTTGTCCGAAAGGTAAAACGTCAGCAATCTCGCATTGCTTGCAAATAGGGGCCATATGGACGCCATCGTAAAGAATTTCCCTGTGCTCGACGACACCAGCGGTCGACCGTCGCAGAAGGAAGCCGAGGAAGCCGTTCGCGTATTGTTGCGCTGGGCAGGAGAAGACCCGACCCGAGAAGGACTGAGGGATACGCCTCAGCGCGTGGTCAAGTCGTATCGCGAGATCTTCGGAGGCTACGACCTCATTGCCGAAGACGTGCTCGGCCGGACCTTCGAGGAGGTCTCCGGCTATGACGACATCGTGCTCGAGAAGGACATCCCGTTCTATTCGCACTGCGAACATCACATGGTTCCGATCATCGGCAAGGCGCATGTCGCCTATCTGCCGAACGGGCGCGTGCTTGGTCTCTCCAAGATCGCCCGGGCCGTCGATATCTATGCCCGCCGGCTGCAGACGCAGGAAGCAATGACGGCGCAAATCGCCAGGGCGATCGACGAAACGCTGGCGCCCCGCGGCGTGGCGGTGATGGTCGAGGCCGAGCACCTGTGCATGGCGATGCGCGGCGTCAAGAAGCATGGCGCGACGACGCTCACGACCACCTTCACCGGCGCCTTCAAAACCGATCCGGCCGAACAGGCGCGCTTCATGACCCTGCTGAGGGGCTTCAAGTAAGCCCCCTCGCCGCCATCCTTTCGAGATGGCGGCGCCTCGAAACTGCTACAGCGCCGCCCATGCGCCCGAAAGCCGTGCCGCGCTGTGTGGAGCCCCTTGCCGATGCCGCTCACCTTCGCCCCTCCTTCCAATGACAAGGCCGAACTCGAGACGGGCTCGGCATTCACGCCGCGTTTCGACGAGAAGGGGCTGGTGACGGCCGTGGTGACGGACGCCCATGACGGCGCGTTGCTGATGGTCGCACACATGAACGCCGAAGCGCTGGCGCTGACGATCGAAACCGGCATCGCCCATTATTACAGCCGCTCGCGCAACCGCCTGTGGAAGAAGGGCGAGAGCTCCGGCAATGTGCAGACGGTCCGGGAGATCAGGACCGATTGCGACCAGGACGCCGTCTGGCTGAAAGTCTCGGTCGCCGGCCACGACGCCACCTGCCACACCGGACGCCGTTCCTGCTTCTACCGCACGGTCGGCATTGAGGGAGGCAAGGCGGCGGTGTCGATCGACGACGACCACCGGAACTTCGATCCGGCCGATATCTACGGCCAAGGATAGGTCCGTGGCAGGGTTCTGCATTTTCTTGCTTCACTTCCGTGTTATATTCATTTTTTAGAAACCAAACGGGCGCCTAATCATTATTGATGCAAGTGGTTCCTGCAGTCACTGTAGCGATCCGAGATGTATTGCAGGCTGTATCCAATGTTTACCGGGCACGCCGCACGCGCGACAGGTTCGGTGTTATAAATCTCTTGTGGTGCCAGTCTTTCAGCGATGAATTCAGACAAGACCGGCATCGTCGCCGGCTTGGCAGGGCTTCCCAACAAGACGCGCGATTTGGGTGATCTGTTCGGCGTTGGAGGTGCCGGATGTTGAACTGGACATTTACGCGCAGCAACCAGTTGACCGATCTTTCCGGCCCGGATGGCACATCACTGACGACCACTCCTCCGGAACCGATGCCTCAAGCGAAAAAACCAAGGATTGCAATCGCGCTTGGCGGCGGCGCGGCCCGTGGCTGGGCCCATATAGGCGTGTTGCGAGCGCTCGACGAGGAAGGCATCGAGATCGGAATGATCGCCGGAACTTCGATCGGTGCCCTCGTCGGCGGCTGTTATCTCGCCGGGAAACTCGACGAGTTGGAAAGCTTCGCCCGCTCGCTCACGGTACGCCGCATCGCCGGCCTGCTCGATTTCGCGATCGGAGGCGGCGGATTATTCGGCGGCCTGAGGCTCACCAAGCGCATGCAGGAGCATCTGCAGGATCTCAGCATCGAGGCTCTCGACCGTCCCTTCGTTGCCGTCGCGACGGAGGTTCACAGCGGCCACGAGGTATGGCTCGAGAAGGGCGCGCTCATTACCGCCATTCGCGCCTCCTATGCGCTGCCGGGCATTTTCGAGCCGATCCACGCCAATGGCCGCACGCTGATGGACGGGGCGCTGGTGAACCCCGTGCCCGTTTCGGTCTGCCGTGCCCACGAGCAGCAGCTGGTCGTCGCCGTCAATCTGAACTACGATCTTTATGGCCGCTCGGCCGTCGTCAAGCACAATGCGGGCATGGAAACCCCCGACGAGCCGGCCAAGGCGAACGGCCACCATTCGGCGCGCCTCGGCATGACAAGCGCCATGGTTCAGGCCTTCAACATTATCCAGGATCGCATCTCCCGGGCACGGCTTGCCGGCGATCCGCCGGATCTCGCCCTCCACCCGAAGCTGAACGACATAGGGCTTTCGGAGTTTCATCGCGCGGGCGAAGCGATCGATCGCGGTTACCAGGAGGCAAAGGCCAGACTGACCGAAATCCAGCGCATGCAGGAAGCCCTGATCCGCTGACCGGCGACAGCGCCGCGCGTCTTTTCAGACGCGCTACCACATATCCACACGAATTGAGGAAGCATACGGAAACTGCTGCCGCGGACTTCGCGCTGCCGATGTTGCGACGAAGGGGCGGCCCGTGGCCGCCCCTCCTCGTCACCCTGCGATATAGGCCTTGATCTCCTCGGTTTCGCGCTCCATGGCGCGGATGTGGTATTTGACCACGTCACCGATCGAAATGATGCCGGCGAGACGCCCCTCCATTTCAACGGGCAGATGGCGCGCGCGCAATTTGCTCATCATCTCCATGAGCGTCTGAACGGTCATCTCCTCACGGCAGCAATAGACATTTTCCCACATCACGGACGAAACCGGCTGGTCGAGACAGGGGGCACCGTATTTTGCAATCGCGGCGACGATGTCGCGTTCCGTGAGAATGCCGACGATACGGTCGTCCCGATCGAGGATGACCACGGCGCCGATATGATTGTCGTGGAGAAAAGTCGCCGCTTCCTGCACCGTCACCTGCGGGGTGACGGTCACGACATTGCGGCCTTTTTCGTTAAGGATTGCTCGTACTGACATGCACACATCTCCCGTTACGATCATGCCGGGCAGACGGAAAGAGGTCCTGACCGCATCGAGACGACGCACGCCTGCCCATCACAAAAAAGGTCGCGATGACATCCATGCAGCCGGCCGCAAGAATCCGTGCCTGTTTCCGACGCCCGTGCAATTTCGCACCCTCCTGATCGAAATCGCACCGACACCCGGCCTTTCAGCGGCCACCGCACCATTGGCGCCAGAGACCGACACGAATGGTGCTCCGGCAGGCTCGGGAAATCAAGCCTGCCCCGGCTGCCTCGATGCACTTCGCAAGAGCGGGCCACCATGAAAATTTCGGCGTTGTAACAGCCGAATATCCCAGTCCGGGTACGGGAAGCCCTCTGAGCCCCGCCCATAGGGCAAATGCATGGCGCGAAACTGCGGCTTTGTCGGTTTCGACGCTACATGCCTTGCAAATAACGCCGCCCGTAACGACAGGACAGGGAGAGCAAAGCGTCGCAATTGACTGACAACTGGCCAATGGTGCCCAAGTGGCGTAAAAATAAGACAGGAATATCAATGTCGGGATTCCTGTATCCCGCTACAGCGTCGCTCACAAAAAAGGCACGACGCGAGGAGGACGACCATGGGTGGAACAAAACATGAACAATCTCACCGCAGGCGGTCCCGCACGGGCAAGGACGCTCGCATCACCAGAAGGACCTTTGTCGCAGCCGGCAGCGCGCTCGGTGTAGCCGCGGCGGTCGCCCCCTGGGTCATTACGAGCGCCAGAGCCCAGGACAAGACCCTCAGAATTCTCCAATGGAGCCATTTCGTGCCCGCATACGACACCTGGTTCGATGCTTTTGCCAAGAAATGGGGGGAAGAGAACGGCGTTCAGGTGAGCGTGGATTACATCAACATTGCCGATCTTGCCGCGACGACCGCCTCCGAGATTTCGGCCGGCTCCGGCCATCACCTGATCGAACTGGGGCCGGAGGCCGCCCAGTTCGAGCCGAGCCTGATCGACATGGCGGACATCAACCAGGAGATGGCCAGCAAATACGGCAAGCCTTTCGGCGTTGCCGAGCGAGTGAGCTACAATCCAGTGACGAAGAAGCACTACGCCTTCTGTCACGGATGGACGATCGATCCCGGCGATTACCGGAAATCACTTTGGGAGAAGGCCGGCATGGCCGACGGACCGGTGACCTGGGAAGACCTTCTGACCGTCGGAGCGAAGATCAAGAACGAGCAAGGCGTGCAAGTCGGCATCGGCCTGTCGCAAGAGATCGATTCCAACATGGCGGCACGCGCCGTGCTGTGGTCTTTCGATACGTCGCTGCAGGACGAGAACGGTACCATTGTCCTCGACCAGGGTGAGAATCTGAAACGCACCGTTGACGCGGTGAAGTACATGAAGGACCTGTACGACAAAGCGCTGACGCCGGAGGTGTTCTCTTGGAACGCGGCCTCCAACAATCAGGCGCTGATTGCCGGCCGCGCTTCCTATATCCTGAATTCTATATCGGCCTACCGCTCGGCCCAGGAAGCCCGGCCCGATATCGCCAAGGACATCTTCTTCACACCGGCTCTGAAGGGACCCGGCGGCACCGGCTGGGGCAATGTCCACGTACTTTACAACTACGTCATTCCCACCTTCGCCGGGGACAACGCCGACACGGCCAAGCAGTTCATCGCCCACCTGGTCGCGAACTACGACGAGGCCATGTATCAGAGCAAGCTCTACAATTCGCCAAGCTTCCCGGAAGCGCCGATCGCGAGCGGCCAGCGCAGCTATGCTGCGGTGGCCGAAGCGAAGACCCTGAACGACCTCACAGCGGCCTGGTTCGACAACGATCCGTTCAAGCTGGAGGACGAGGCCGACGGCAAGCTCAGAGGGCTGAAATCCGCTGCCGAGTGGACGACCAATCTGGGCCATCCCGGCTACGCCAATCCGGCCATCGGGGAGGTCTTCAGTACCTTCGTGATCCCCAACATGATGGCCAATGTTGCGCGCGGGCAAATCGCGCCGGAAGAGGCGGTCAAGGATGCCGCCGCCCAGATCCGCAAGGTCTTCGAGGCGTGGCGCAACCGCGGACTGGTCCAGGGCGGCTGACCCCGGAAAGCCTGTTTGCGACCGCGGGACAGGAGAAGAGCATTGGCTACGCTCGAGACACGCGACCTTCATACCCACTTCGGCCAAGTCAGGGCGGTGGACGGCGTCGATCTCGACGTGAAAAACGGCGAGTTCATTGTCCTGCTTGGCGCATCCGGCTCCGGCAAGACCACCTTGATGCGGACGATCGCGGGCCTGGAGAAGCCCACATCGGGCGACGTCTTCATAGGCGGGCGGCTGGCAAACCGCCTGCCTCCAAAGACCCGCAACATTGCCATGGTCTTCCAGAGTTATGCCCTCTACCCCCACAAGACGGCATACAGGAACATCGCCTTCCCGCTGCAGGCTTCGCACATGCCGGCGGACAAGATCCGCTCCCGCGTGACCTGGGCAGCCAATCTTTTGAGCATCAGCCACCTCCTGGACCGGAGGCCACGGGCACTCTCCGGGGGCGAGCGCCAGCGCGTCGCTTTGGCACGGGCCCTGGTCAGGGAGCCGGCGATATTTCTGATGGACGAACCGCTGTCCAATCTCGACGCCAAGCTGCGGCATTCGGCACGCCGGGAACTGAAGCGCCTGCACCGGGAAACGGGCGTGACCACCATTTACGTGACGCACGACCAGGTCGAGGCCATGGGCCTCGGCGAACGGGTGGCAGTGATGAATGCCGGCCGCATCGAGCAGATCGGCGCGCCGCTCGATATTTACCGCAACCCGGTCAACACCTTCGTGGCTCAGTTCATGGGATCGCCGCCCATGAATCTCGTTCTGCGCAACGGAACGTTGATCGGTTTCCACGCGGAAGACTTTTTTCCACGCGGCCGGGGGCCGAACTCGGAAGATATGGAGCAGCTGACATTCCGCGTGGTCCAGGTCGAGGAGCTCGGTAGCGAAGTCCTCGTGTACGGCTACGTCGCCGAGGACGAGAGAGAGCCGCCGCCGGAGGTGCTCGCGACGCTGCCAACGGCCCTGGTGAGCGGCTATATCGCGGAAGGAGCGGAATACCCCTTCGAGGTTCCGCGCCCGGCCATACGCCACTTCGACCCGGTAACGGGCCTGCGGAAGGACTGAATGATGGCGACAGAGGTCCTGGAGGAATACGGAACGCGGCAGCGGCTGCTTAACTCCGACAGGCTGCTCGCCGGCGTCCTGATTGCGCCCGCGATCATCTATATCGTGGCGCTGATGGGCGTGCCGTTTGTCCTTTCCATCTATTACAGTTTGAGCGACGTCACGACCGGCGGAACGGATGCCCCTTTCGTGGGGCTCGCGAATTTCCGCGCGCTGATCGGCGATCCGACATTTCAGCAGACGCTTTACAACACCTTCCTGCTGTCCGGGATGACGCTCGTGGTCGTGCTTGTGCTCGGCACGATTCAGGCGGAGCTCCTGATCAGGTCTTTCCGCGGCAAGTGGCTGGTGCGGTTCCTCATTCTGCTGCCGTGGACAGCGCCGGTCTCGCTCAGCGTGATCGGATGGCTGTGGATGTTCGATTCCATCTTCAGCCCCATCGACTGGTCTCTTCGCGAGGCCGGGCTGCTCGGGCATCCGGGGGCGTTGCTCGGCCCGGCCACCAATCTATACTGGCTGGGCAGCGGGGGGCTGCCCATGGCCTCCATAATCCTGGTGAATGTCTGGCGTATCCTGCCGCTCGGCACCGTGATCGTGCTTGCCGGCCTCAATTCCATCCCCCGGGAAGTCGAGGAACAGGCGCTCATCGATGGGGCCGGCTATTTCCGGCGCCTGTTTCAGATAACCTTGCCGATGATGCTGCCCATCTTCGGCATCGCCGTTCTATTCACCTTCGTATTCACCTTCACCGATATGGTGCTGGTCTACATTCTTACTCGCGGCGGACCGGCCAATTCCACCCACGTGTTGACCACCCTCGCCTTCTTCACCGGGGTGCAAGGCGGTTCGCTGGGACAGGGCGCTGCCGTTGCGCTTTTCATGTTTCCGGTGCTGACGGCATTGTCGGCGATCGTCCTGATGCTCATCCGTCGGCGGGAGGTTTGACGCATGGATGTCCGGGCGCAATCAAGGCAGGCAGGCTGGCGCACGGCGGCCTATACGGGGATCGGGCTATTCACGCTGTTCTCAGCACTTCCCTTCTATGTGATGCTGATCACCGCCTTCAAGCGCGAATCGGACCTCTACGACCCGCAGAACAATCCGTTCTGGTTCACTGAGGCGCCGACCATGGCCAATCTCGATCTTCTGTTCGGCAACACCAAGTTCCTGACCTGGCTCCTCAACTCTTTCCTGGTTGGCGCCCTCGTCGTCATCATCACCCTGATTCTGGTGATCCCCGCCGCCTACAGCCTTGCCCGGCTTGCCGGCCGTTGGGGCGAAACGCTCGGCATAGGCATCTTCCTCACCTATCTGGTCCCGCCGACGCTCTTGTTCTTGCCGTTCGCCAAGGTGATGGCCTTCCTCGGGCTGCAAAATTCGCTCTGGGCGCTGGTCGTGGCCTATCCGACCTTCACCGTGCCGTTTTGCACCTGGCTCATGCTCGGCTTTTTCAAGGCGATACCGAGGGACATCGAGGAGCAGGCGATGGTCGACGGGTATGGCCGGCTCGGAGCATTCGTCTACGCGGTTCTGCCGCTTGCCGTTCCGGGCATCCTCACGGTCGTCGTATTCGCTTTTACCCTGTCGACCAGCGAGTTCATCTATGCACTGGCTTTCGTGCAGAACTCCGTGCAGAAGACGGTGAGTATTGGCGTGCCCTCCGAACTGGTGCGGGGCGACGTATTCCGGTGGGGATCGCTGCTCGCCGGCGCCCTGATCGCCAGCATCCCGGTTTCGATCCTTTATACGCTCTTCATAGACCAGTTCGTGGCCGGGCTCACCGCACTCGCCAAGTGACGCAGCCAAGTGGTTCGCCGACGCGGTGGGTTGCCTTGAGGCGGGCGATCACACCGAGTCGCGCACCCGTTCCCAGGCATTCACCAGATGCCGGCCCAGCACTTCGGACAGCTTGGCCTTGTCGCGGGCTTCGAGCGCGGCGATCATTTCCTCGTGCTCGGCGACGGCGGCCGCCCATTTTTCCGGACCTTCATGACCGATGAAGCGGATGCGCTTCAGCCGTGTCTGCAGTACGCCATGCATGTCGGCGAGAGCGGCGTTGCCGGAAAGCTGGACGATCGCCGTGTGGATCTGCTGGTTGAGTTTGTAATATTGCATCCGGTCGCCTGCCCGGTAACGGTGCACCATCTCGTCATGCAACGCCCGCACTTCCGCTATTCCGGTGTCGCTTGCTGCATCGCAGGCGAGTTTGCCGGCGAGTTCCTCGAGCGCCTGCAGCACCGTCAGCATGTCCTTGACGTCCTTGGCGCTGAAGCGCTTCACGACGGCGCCGCGGCTCGGCACGAGCTCGACCAGGCCCTCGCTTGCCAGATATTTGATCGCCTCGCGCAGCGGCGTGCGCGATACGCCGAGCTGCTCGCCGAGTTGGCCCTCGTGCAGGCGCGTGCCCGGCGCGAGATCGCCCTCGATGATCATGTCGCGCAGGTGGCTCACCAGCGTGTCGTGCAGCGCCGTACGCCGGATCGGCCCCGGGCCGCCCTCCGGCCGCCGCTCCAATGATGTGATTTCGTTCATTTTTCTCGTTCTGCGCTTTCGACCGGCGGGACCGGCCGCATTCCCATGCCTGCCGATTGAATCAGCGGTGCCTTTTTCAAGCATGGCGACTGGTCCCGTCGCCGTCAACAGAAAATGCTGCATACAGAATACAAAAGACTTGATGCAGAACTTTGAATAACGTATGACGGCATACGAAGCATGAAGCGGAGGACATCTCATATGACGACCATCGGTGCGGCCGGGACGAAGGAGCCGCGTCCTGTCATCACGCTCGCCATGGGCGATCCGGCGGGGATCAGCCCGGAGTTGACGGCGCGGCTACTTGCTCTCGCCGAGATTCGCGAGGCGGCGCATATCATCGCCATCGGCGACCGCCGTGTTCTCGACGAGGGGGCGAAAGTCGCGGGCGTTGCGCTCGACCTCGAAGCGGCATCCCTCGATGCGCTCGACAGGGCCAGTACGTCACGCCATGTGTTCGTCGATCTGGCCCATCTCGATCCGGCCGATGTGGTGCGCGGTGAGGCAACGCTTGCCGGCGGCACGTTTGCGACTCGCAATTTTCGCACGGCACTCGAGTTGGCGCGTGCCGGCAATGCGGACGCGGTCTGCTTCACGCCCTTCAACAAGAAGGCGATGCGTTTCGCCTATCCTGGCTATGATGACGAGATCCGCTTCGTTGCCGATGTGCTTTCCTTCACCGGAAAGGTGCGCGAGTTCAACGTGCTCGAAAAGGTATGGAACGCCCGCGTCACCTCGCACATTCCGCTCAAGGAGGTGGCGTCCCACCTTTCGGTGGAGTCGATCCTGGCGGAACTCGAACTGACCCGGGCCTGTCTCAAGGATGCCGGCCATGACGAGGCGAAGATCGCGGTCGCTGGCCTCAATCCGCATGCTGGCGACGGTGGCAGCTTCGGCATGGAGGAGATTGATATCATCGAACCGGCCGTTGAGAGGGCCAAGGCGATCGGATTCAACGTCGAAGGGCCGTTACCGGCCGATACGGTGTTTCTTCGGGCGCTGAAGGAAGGCTTCAATGCGGTGCTCACCATGTATCACGACCAGGGCCAGATCGCGATGAAGCTCATGGGGTTCGACAAGGGCGTGACGATGATGGGCGGCTTGCCGTTCCCGCTCTGCACTCCCGCGCACGGCACGGCCTACGATATCGCCGGCAAGGGTATTGCCGATGTCGGCGCCAGCCGCGAGGCGATCCTGCTTGCGGCACGCATGGCGAAGAGAAAGAAAGCCCTTGCCGCGGCTGCCTGAATTCGCACGCTTTCCAAGAATACCGGCGTTAAGGGGAGGTCTTGCGCCGGATCCAACTCAACGGGAGGACCACGCATGAAGAAATCCGTCTCCATCGCCTGTATCACGGTCGCCGCTCTTGGCGTCGCTGCGCCGGCCTCGGCCTTCGAGCCGAATCGTCCGGTCGAATTCATCGTCGCTGCCGGTCCCGGTGGCGGGACCGATATTTTCGCCCGCACCATCCAGGCGATCATCGCCAAGTACGAGTTGATGAAGGCCCCGGTGGTTGTCACGAACAAGGGCAATGCCGGCGGGGCGGAAGCCTTTGTCTATACCGCCGGCCACAAGGGCGATGCCTACAAGATCGCCTTCGGCACCAACAACGCCTACCTGCTTCCGGTGCGCGCCAAGGTCCCTTACAAGGTGGACGACTTGGAACCGGTCGCAGCCCTAGCGTCTGACGAGTTCGTTCTTTGGGTCAACGGCAAAGCCGACTATGCAACAGCTGCCGACTTCGTCGCCAAGGCGAAGGAAGGGGGCCTGAAGATCGGCGGCAGCCAGTCGAAGGACGCCGACCAGATCCTGACCTCGATGATCAACGAAGCGACCGGCGCCAAGATCAACTATATCCCGTTCAAGAGCGGCGGCGAGGCGGCCGTCCAGCTTGCCGGCGAGCATATCGACGCCAATGTCAACAATCCGAGCGAGAATGTCGGCCAGTGGCAGGCAGGCATGGTCAGGCCGCTCTGCGTCTTCAAGACCGCGAAATTTGCAAGCGATGCGAAGGTCACCGGCGATATGGGCTGGAGCGATATCCCGACTTGCAAGGAAGCCGGCATCCCGATCGACAACTATGCGATGCCGCGAACCGTTTGGCTGCCGGGCGGCGTCGACCAGGATGTCGTCCAGTTCTATGCGGATGTCTTGCGCAAGGTTTCCGAGACGCCGGAATGGGCGAAGTATATCGCCGATACCTCGCAGTCTTCTTCCTACCTTACCGGGGATGAATTGAGCGCGGCGATCGAGTCGGACGTCGCTTCGGTCAGCGAGGTGCTGAAACGCGAAGGCTGGCTCGCCAACTAAGCTCAATAGAGGTGCGGGCGCTTGAAGCGTGCGAGGACGATGCGGGCGCAGACCGCTTCCAGTCTCTCATCCGGCTCGGGCGCCCGTCTCTTTCCTGGAAGGGTCACGATCATGAGTGAGAACAGTGCGAATGGAGTCTCCCGATTCGCGGTGGAACTTGGCGTTGCCTCGCTGACCGGCGCCTTCGGCGTCGCCGTCTGCTACGGCTCGCTCGATATCGGTGCCGGCTGGACCGACATGGGCCCGGATGCGGGCTATTTCCCCTTCTATATCGGCCTTCTCATCCTCGTCGGCAGCGCCGCCAATATCGTGCATGCGTTCTTCAAGTATCGCGGAACGGGAGAGGTCTTTCTGGATGCCGGCCGCGCCAAGGTGGTCGCCTCCTTCCTGCTGCCGCTCATGGCCTTCGCCGCCGTATCCGTCTGGCTGGGTCTTTATGTCGGAACGGCGCTCTATATCGCCGCGACCATGCTCTTCCAGGGGCGGTACAGATGGTGGATCGCACTGCCCGCGGGCTTAAGCGTTTCACTCTTCTTCTTCGTCGTATTCGAAATTTGTTTCCAGGTTCCGCTTCTGAAGGGACCGGTCGAGGCCTGGCTCGGGATCTACTGATCCGGCCGAAAGGCCATTGCCTGCGGGAGGAATGACATGGAAAATATCGGTCTGCTGATCGATGGCTTCGGCCACATCCTCAGTTGGAACCATATCCTGCTGATGATGCTGGGCGTCACGCTCGGCATCCTCGTCGGCGTGCTACCGGGCCTTGGGGCGCCAAACGGCGTGTCGCTCTTGCTGCCGCTCACCTTTTCGATGGATCCGATCTCAGCGATCATCCTCCTGTCCTGCATGTATTGGGGCGCACTCTTCGGCGGCTCGACCACGTCGATCCTGTTCAACATTCCAGGCGAACCGTCGTCCGTCGCCACCACCTTCGACGGCTATCCGATGGCAAAGGCCGGGCAGGCGAGCCGCGCGCTGACGCTTGCCTTCGTCTCGGCGGGTCTTGGAGCGCTCGCCGGCGTCATCATGATCACGCTGCTATCGGGCTGGGTCGCGAACTTCGCACTGCGCTTTTCCTCGCCGGAATATTTCGCTGTCTATTTCCTCGCCTTTGCGAGCTTCATCTCCATGGGCGCCCAATCGCCTTTCAAGACGCTCGTGTCGATAATGCTCGGCTTCGCGCTCGCCTCTATCGGCATGGACACGATCTCCGGTAACCTGCGCCTTACTTTCGATATTCCCGAACTCATCAAGGGCGTCAGCTTCCTGATCGCCGTCATGGGCCTCTTCGGCATCGGCGAGCTGCTCCTGACGACGGAGGAAGGCCTTCGCTTCGAGGGCATCAAGGCGCGCGTCAAGCTTGGCGAGATCGGTCGGACGCTGCTCGAAATCCCGCGCTATTGGCTGACGATCGCCCGTTCGACGATCATTGGCATCTGGATGGGCATCACGCCCGCCGGCCCGACCGCCGCCTCCTTCATGAGCTACGGCGTTGCCCGCCGCTCGGCGCGCGACAAGTCGCTGTTCGGCAAGGGCGATCCGCGCGGCGTCGTGGCGCCGGAAACCGCTGACCATTCCGCCGGCACCTCCGCGCTGTTACCGATGCTCGCACTCGGCGTGCCGGGTTCGGCAACCGCAGCGGTGATGATGGGCGGCCTGATGATTTGGGGGCTGACGCCCGGCCCGATGCTTTTCGCCGACCGTCCGGACTTCGTCTGGGGTCTGATCGCGTCGATGTATCTCGGCAATGTCGTCGCCGTCTTCCTGGTAATCGCAACCGTGCCGCTCTACGCCTCGATCCTGCGCGTGCCCTTCTCGATCATCGGACCGATTATCGTCGCGGTGATCTTCTCCGGCGCCTACCAGGTCGCCAATTCCGTCTCCGATATCTTGCTGGTGATCGGATTCGGCCTCCTCGGCTACATCTTTAAGAAGCTTGAATATCCGCTGGCGCCGCTGGTTCTTGCCATGGTGCTCGGCGACAAGGCGGAGGACGCCTTCCGCCAGTCGATGCTGATGTCCGGCGGCAGCCTGAGCATCTTCTGGTCGAACGGGCTCGTTTCCGCGCTCATGGCCCTCGGCATGGCGCTGCTTCTCTCCCCGCTAGCCTTCTGGCTGATCGGCATGCTGCTCGAGCGCAAGCATGACGTCGCTGAGCATGGCGACGGCAGCTCGGCGGTCTGATCCAGTTCATTCAATCCTGAAGGAGTTCGCCATGGCGCCACGCAAATGGAACCGCGACAATTGGCCGATCGCGGCTGCAATGATCCAATATCCGAACATGCTGCCGGACGGGCGGTCGGTGCAGGACCAGTCTGTGGAAGAATGGGCCATGACATTGAGCGATGTCGCCGATGCCGGCTTTAGCGAACTCGATCCGACCGATAGCTGGATCCGCCTTGCCGATTTGTCGCGCGATCGGCTCGAAGAGTTCGTCGCCCTCACACGATCCCTCGGTCTCACGATCCCGGCGATCTCGACCTCAAGGCGCAGCCTCATCGATCCTGAACATGGCGCAGCCTATCTCGCCTATGGGCATAGGGTCATCGAGACCGTCGCCGCCGTAGGTGCGCGCTCCGTGTCTTTCGGCTTCTTCGGCCCATTGACGGAGGCGCAGAAGAAAGCGCTTTGGTTCTGGACCGTCGACGGCGAGAAGAATCCCGACGATGCAGCGACCTGGCAGAAAGCGGTTTCCCGCGTTCGCGAACTCGGACGGCATGCGGAAGAACTCGGTATCGAAGTCGCGCTCGAAATGTATGAGGACACCTATCTCGGGACGGCAGAAAGTTCAGTCCGCTTCGTCGAGGAAGTGGGCCTCGCCAATGTCGGGATCAATGCAGATCTCGGCAATCTCATCCGCCTGCACCGGCCGGTGGAACACTGGCTGGAGATGATGGCAAAGGTCGCGCCCTTCGCCAAATACTGGCACGTCAAGAATTACACGCGCACGGAGGATGAGGCGTCTGGCGTCATCGTCACCCACCCCGCCCCGCTCGAATACGGCCTCATCAACTATCGTGCGGCAATCCGCATGGCCTTGGCGCATGGGTTTGAGAGCCCCTTCCTCTGCGAGCATTACGGCGGCGACGGCCTCTCCGTCAGCGCCGCCAACCGCGATTACCTGAGGCGCATCCTGCCTCGCGAACAGGGACATTGAAGCGATGACCACGATCTTTGACGCTCCGGAAGATTTCGCCACCAGCGCGCTCGCCGGCTTCTGCTCGATCCATGCGCGGAACGTTCGCCCCGTGAATGGTGGCGTCATCCGCTCAACCCAGGTACCGAAGGGCAAGGTCGCCGTCGTGGTCGGAGGCGGCTCCGGTCACTATCCCGCCTTTGCGGGCTATGTTGGGCCGGGTCTTGCGGACGCGGCGGTCGCCGGCGACGTCTTCGCCTCACCCTCGACGGCCGCCGTCGCGCGCGTATGCCGCCATGTGGACCAGGGCGGCGGCGTGCTGCTTGGCTTCGGCAACTATGCGGGCGACGTCTTGAACTTCGGACTGGCAGCCGAGAGGCTTCGCTCCGAGGGCATCGACGTGCGCGTGCTGCATGTGACCGATGATGTAGCGAGCGCGTCCGTCGAGGTGCGGGCCAGGCGCCGCGGCATTGCCGGCGACCTCGTCGTCTTCAAGGTCGCGGGTGCCGCGGCCGAGGCCGGCAAGTCGCTGGACGAGGTCGAGCGACTGGCGCGCCTCGCCAACGACCGGACGGTTTCGTTCGGCGTCGCCTTCGGCGGCTGCACCTTGCCCGGTGCTGCAGGCCCGCTCTTCACCGTGCCGACGGGTCGGATGGCGCTCGGTCTCGGGATCCACGGAGAGCCCGGCATCAGCGAAGAGAAGGTCGCGACGGCGAGCGATCTTGCCAGGCTCTTGACCGGCAAATTGCTTTCCGAACGACCGGCAGGCAGCAAAAGAGTGGCGGCGGTCCTGAATGGCTTGGGCTCGACCAAATATGAGGAACTCTTCGTGCTTTGGACGGCGATTGCCAGGGAGTTGGCCCGGGCGGGTCTCGAGGTGATCGATCCCGAATGTGGTGAGTTCGTCACCAGTCTCGACATGCAGGGCTGTTCGCTCACGCTTCTTTGGCTCAACGACGAGTTGGAAGCGCTCTGGCGCGCGCCCTGCGATGCGCCGGTCCTGCGCAAGGGTGCGGCCATTGCCGCCGAGCGGGCGACTGACATCTTCATCGACGTCGATGGACCTATGACCTTCGAACCAGCCTCCGAGGCATCGCAGGAAAGTGGCAGATGCATCGCGCGGCTGATCGGTAGCATCGCCGACGCGCTGAAGGAGGCGGAAGACGAACTCGGCCGCATCGATGCCTTTGCTGGCGATGGCGATCACGGTCAGGGCATGCGCCGCGGCTCGGCCGCGGCGGCTGAAGCCGCCAAGGCCGCCGTTGCTGCAGGTGCGGGAGCCGCGAGCGTGCTGGCCGCGTCGGGCGATGCCTGGGCGGACCGCGCCGGCGGCACGTCTGGCGCCATCTGGGGCGTGGCATTGCGATCCTGGAGCAATGCCTTCAGTGATGATGCGAAGGTGAGTGACGCGCCGATCGTGAAGGGCGCTCGTCTCGCGCTCGATGGCGTGATCCGCCTCGGCGGCGCTCGTGTCGGCGACAAAACCCTGGTCGACGCGCTGGTGCCCTTTGTCGAGACGCTTGAGCGAGAGGCCGATGCGGGCAAGCCGCTCGTCGACGCCTGGAACGCAGCGGCGCGGGCGGCACAGGCGGCCGCCGATGCCACATCCAGTCTGGCGCCGAAGCTCGGCCGCGCCCGCCCGCTGGCAGAGAAGAGCATGGGGCATCCGGATGCCGGGGCGATTTCGCTCGCGCTGGCAACTCGGGCTGCCCTGCGGTTCCTGAAGGGACCGAGGAGCGAGACTTCGAAGGAATCCGCCGCCCGCCACGCAGGCGCCATCAGCCGGAAAGCCGCAGTCTAGCCATGAGCAATTCGCGGCTGTGGGTCGGTACCAGTTGGAAGATGAACAAAACCTTGGCGGAAGCCATGGCTTTCGCGGAGGGTCTCGCTGCCGCCGATGCGGAGCGCCACGTCCTTGTCCAGCGCTTCGTCGTTCCGCCGTTCACGGCGGTCCGGCAAGTGAAGGAGAGGCTGAAGGCGACGAGCGTCAAGGTCGGCGCACAAAACATGCACTGGGAGGATGCCGGCGCCTGGACCGGCGAAATCTCACCGCTGATGTTGAAGGACTGCGGCCTGGACATCGTCGAACTCGGCCACAGCGAACGCCGGGCGCATTTCGGCGAGACCGATCGCACCGTTGCCTTGAAGACGGCGGCTGCGGTCCGGCACGGGCTCATTCCGTTGATCTGCATCGGCGAGACGCTCGCCGAACGCCAGGCCGGCGAGGCTGATCACGTGCTTTCGCGACAGGTCGAGGCCGCATTCGCCCTACTCGATGGCGCTGCGAAGGCGGCACCGGTGTTGCTTGCCTACGAACCAGTCTGGGCAATCGGCACGGATGGGGTTCCAGCCACTGCCGACTACGCCGAAGAGCGCCACCGGAGGATAAGCGAGGTGGCAGAGGCGACGCTCGGAGTCGCCGTGCCGGTTCTCTACGGCGGCGGTGTCAATCCCGGGAACTGCGAGGAGTTGATCGTCCAACCTCACATCGACGGCCTTTTCATCGGCCGTGCAGCATGGGACGCCGGCGGCTACCTCGACATTCTGCGACGGGTTGCCAGAGCGATCTGAGAAGCCGTTCGAGGGATGTCTTGAACAAGCGTTGAAAAGGAACACCCGATGAAAATCGCAATCGGAGCAGACAGTGCCGGCAAGCCATTGCTCGACGTTATCGCCGCCCATCTCGCTGGCCGGAGTGATCTTCAGGTGAGGGATCTCAGCCAGGCGGGCTATTACGCCGATTTGTCTCAGAACCTGGCAAGGACGATCGCGATCGGCGAAAACGACCGCGGCATCCTGATCTGCGGAACCGGCATCGGCGTCTGCATCTCGGCGAACAAAATTCCTGGCATTCGCGCAGCCTTGACCCACGACACCTATTCAGCCGAAAGAGCCGCGAAGTCGAACAACGCGCAGATCATCACCATGGGTGCCCGCGTCATAGGACCGGAACTGGCGAAATCGATCGTCGATATCTGGCTCGCCGCCGAATTCGACCCGAACGGGCCGTCTGCAGCCAATGTCCAGGCGATCGACCGGCTCGACGCCGCGAGATAGGCCGGCAAATTCCGGCCGGCCGATGGACCCCCGCGCACCGGCGTCGCGCTGCGCCTGTGCAAAACTGCCGGCAATCTCAGCGGCGCGGGTCGAACCACCCGAACAGGAAGAAGCCGAACAGGAAGCCACCGATATGCGCTTCCCAGGCGATACTGCCCATGCCGCCCGCGGAAAACAGACCGAGGGCGACCAGGAAATTGGTGAGAAACCAGATACCGGTGAAGACCAGTGCCGAGCGATTGGCAAGCGTCTCGGTCAGCGAAAGGCGGCGGTTGAGATGCGCGAACTGGCGGCTGACGCGCCCGCTCGGCGAAAACACGAAGCGCACCGCCGCGCCCATGAAGCCGGAGACGACCCCGGAAGCGCCGACCACAACGACCATCTCCCCCCAATGGAAGACCACGTGCAGGGCAACAGCCGCTGCCGCCGAGAGACACCAGAACACGGCCAGCCGCGCGGGGCCGATGCGGCGTATGACGGGCGCGCCGAAGGCGACCATCCAGAAGATGTTGAAGATCAGGTGCTCCCAGCTCCCGTGGAGAAAGGAATAGGTCACAGGCGTCCACAGCCAGGCAAGTCCCTGGGCGTCGAGCGGGATCGTGTAGCGCGCCGGGAGAAACGCAAAGTTGAGGATCACTTCCTCGTCCACCGCAGCCGACAGGACATAGGTCCGCAACGCGTGCACCGCGACGAGAAACAGAAGAATGCCGGTCAGGCTCGCCGGGAGATTGAAGGCAGGCTCGCGATGGCGTTCGGGCGCACGCTCGGCATCCGCTTCGACCGGCGTTGCCGACTGATCTCGTTGCATGACTTCTCTTCCTATCAAAACGCCGGCTGACCGGAGCAGCGGCGATGCGTCCGTCCGACGGCAGGCAAAGGCATAAGCAAAGGAAAAATGGCCGTCCAGCAAAAAAGCTGAACGGCCTGCCCCAATCACCGGGCTCCAATCGATGTGCCGAAGCAACGCTTCGTGAAGTGATGGCCAAGCAATGCCAACGCATGGCGAGACTTGCAATCGCAACCAGTCATTAACCTTAATTTCCACCTGGCATGAAAATCGCTTCGCTCTCTGCAGGGTCGCGCCCGAGGCGGGCGGCTGTATCGTTTTGAGACAGCACGCCTCCCACGTCACGAGGACATAACGATATGCGCAGCAGAACGTCCGTGGACCTGTTCCGTTATTGGAACGCCGTTCGGGGTGATCGCAATCTTCCCCGGCGCGACGAAATCTCGCCCGGCGACATTCGGTTGCTGCTGCCGGACGTCTTCATCCTGCAAAGGCAGGTTGACGGTACCATTCGCTTCCGCCTCGCCGGCACCCGCATCTGCACGCTTTTCGGGGGCGAACTGCGTGATCAGCCGTTTTCGGCGCTCTGGGAGGAGACGGAAATGACCGAGCTCGACCGGGTTGCCGGGCGGGTCATGGCGCAATGCACGCCCATGCTTGTTTCTGCCTTCGGCAGGACGGCCGCTGGCGACAGGCTCGAATTGGAACTGCTGCTTGCACCGCTCGCCTCCGCGGACGGCAAGAATGACCGGGTGCTCGGAACCTTTCGCCGCTTACCCGCCCGCGGTGGTTGCATATGACGCCAATCACGGCGCTCGCCACAAGCGGCCTCAGCGTTCTCCATCGCGATAACGATGTGTCGCGCAAAGACGTGAACACTCCCCCTGCCGCCGCGAACATTGGTAGCGAGGGCGGGTGTGTCCGGGGTCGTGTGCTGCATCTGCGTGTCCTCGATGGCGGCCGCTGCGACTGAATCTGTACAGAATCGAGTCTGCGGCGAACCTTCTATTAACCGGCTGTGCCCATACTAACGCGTGTAGGATACGTTGATCGCAGAGTGACCATGTTCTCGTTTCAGCACGCACAAAACGGCGGTACGAAACCACACCAGGAAAGCGCCTTCCAGCGCGTATCGGTAAATCTTTCGGGACGGCTGATGCTTGCCAACCGCGATGAATATGATTGCACCGTCATCGATATGTCGCCCGGCGACGTGCTCTTTTCAACGGCGGCGCGGCCGCGCGCCGGCGAGCGTATCATTGCCTATATCGATCATCTCGGCCGGCTCGAAGGCACCGTTGCGAAGCTTGCCGAGGATGCATTCGTCATCCAGCTCAACGCCACGGAGCGCAAGCGCGAGAAGCTCGCGGCGCAGCTCACCTGGATCGCCAACAAGCACGAACTCGGCCTGCCCGAGGATCGGCGCCACGACCGGCTTGCGCCGCGCAAGACAGTGACGGAGCTCACGGTCGATACCGGCGAGAAATTCCGATGCCGGATCATCGACCTCTCCCTGTCCGGGGCTGCGGTCGACATCGAACTTCGCCCCGCCATCGGCACGCCCGTTACGCTCGGCAGTCATATGCGGGGCCGGATCGTCCGCCATTTCCAGGAAGGCGTCGCCATCGAGTTCTCCGGCGTCCAGTCCCGCGAAGCTCTCACCGAGTTCCTTTGACACGAACCGTCGCGAACTGCGGCAAACGCATCGGCCCCTCAAGAGTTACGCGACCTTTGGCGTCTGAAAAGACGCGCGGCGCTGCTCAAGCGCGTGGGCAGCGATCTCCCTGCCGACGCATCTGCTTGACCGACGATCATCATTGACGCCGCTTGCGGCGGCCCGTCACTCGGTAAGGCGAACGGACTGTCGATCGAACCAGCCTCGCCCCACGGCACAATCCCGTGCGTCACGTCGACAGATGCCGAACTTCCGCGATCCGGCAGCTGGGTACCTGTCCCACCATGGCGCTGTGAGATCTCGTTCGGTATAATTACGTGCACCAGAAAGAAATACCTTCTGGTAAACCGATCCTTACAGGCATTCCCACTCCGGTACATTGAGGCCGGAGATCTCCGCAGGGACCTCCTGATCCCGGGCCAAAAGGATCAGGACTCTAAGGACGAGCCATTTTTTCCTTATTTTCCAAGTCATTCCAGGGTGCATGGTTGCCCGCGATGCGCAGCCGCGGCGAGATCGACTAAAATTTGAATCACATTTTACTTGAATGCAATTCAAATTTTATACTTGATTTATTCGAATAACGGCCAAATTTGTACTTGTTTTTACCACCGACATTCGTCGGCAATAAAAAACTCTGTGCCAATGTCGAACCACAACGGGGAGACAAACATGCACAAGATGATCACGAAGACGATCGCCGCTGCCGTGGCCGGCTTTCTGGCGTGCCCCGCCTTCGCCCTTCCGGCAAACATGATCGTCGGGGGCGCGACCAATCCCCCTGTCGGTCATTACGAGTTCTGCAAGAGCCACGCCTCCGAGTGCGGGCCGATCGGCCCCGATCACGGGCCGGCCGTACTGACGCGTGCCGGATGGAAGGCCATTCTGGACGTAAATCACGAGGTCAATCAGTCCATCATGCCACTGACGGACTTGGAGATCTACGGCGTGGAAGAAAGATGGGCCTATCCGGATGCAGTCGGCGACTGTGAGGACTACGTGCTTCTGAAACGCCGCAAGCTGATCGAGAGCGGCTTTTCCCCCGCTGATCTGCTGATCACCGTCGTCCTGCAGCCGAACGGCGACGGCCACGCCGTGCTGACCGTGCGTACCGACCGCGGCGATTTCATCCTCGATAACATGCGCAACAAGGTGCTCCGCTGGTCCGAGACCGAATATACCTTTCTCAAGCGCCAATCCTCGGAACATGCCGGCCGCTGGGTGAAACTCCAGGACGGCCGCGCCGTTGCCGTCGGCACCGTGCGCACCGAATAGGTAACGCATTCACCACCGCCGCCGGCGGTGGTGCCTCCTTCCGGGCTTCGGTCAGATCCTCGTCGTCCCCGTCGCGACCAAGCCCACGGCCGGTTCCGATTGTCCCCGGAACCGGCCTCTCCATTTTTTGGCCGACGAGCCGCGCCCCAGACCTTCAGTCAAAATTAACCCTATTCGACGAACGTCGTAAGGCGATTTTAGCCGGAAGCACGACGCCAATCGGACCGGCGAGCGTGATTTCAAGACCAGTCACCCCTACCGACGGCCCTCATGAACACGCCGGAAGCCCACGAGCCGGAATTTCTGCCTCTTCTTTCGCCGCGCTTCGTCTACAAGCTTGCCGGCGTCATTGCATTGCTGGCGGCACTGGCGCTTGCCGTTTCCTTCGCCGGGAAACGCCTAGGAGCGAATCTCGCGCTCGCCGGACACACATCGAGCCGACAGAATTACGACATCTTCATAGGACAGGACCACTTGCGCCTGCCCGCCAACATTATCCGCTTCGAAAGCCAACGGGTGACACGCATCGCGGAGCGTGTCGATCTCTACCTCACCTGGCCCGCGCTCGAAGGCTATAGCGACGAGACCCGGCGCTTCTTCAACGATGTCAGCCACCCGGAGAAGCTGATCTTCCTCCAGGTCGCGCAGAGCACAATGTCGCGCGACATGTCGGGCCGGCTTGAGCCCATCTATCGCCATGTCCTCGAAGACGTAGCTCTCCCCGGCCCCGCCGGCCTCATGAGATATGAAGCCAAACCCAATTCCGGATATGCGGGCGAGGCTTTCTTCACCGCCACTCGCCCCGGGCGCCCCGATTATGTGCTGCGTTGCCTCGTGCCGGAGAGCGAGACCGCGTCCTCCAGTGCCGATTGCCAGCGCGACGTCCACATCGGTAAGGATCTAACCGTTATCTACCGTTTCTCGGCGAAGTTGCTGCCCAAGTGGCAAGCAATCGATGAATCGGTGGAGTCTTTCATTCAGGCTCGGCTCGTGCCGTGATTTTGTCCAAGAGTCGTGCTGCAGGCAAGCTGCCGGCCGAGAAGGCCGGCCGGTCCCGCCACCGGACAACCTATCATCCCCCGCAAACCAATCATTCATCATAAACCGATTGGTAACGCTATCCCGCTAGAGTGCCGGGAACGGTCGTTTCAGGAAACGACGTCCGGACGGCACCCCCGAAATAAGAGTGAAGAGCAGCGCAGTGTCTCATTCCGTTTTTCTTGATCGCGCGAAGCGTCCGTCAAGCGTTCTTGCAAAAGTCGTTGGGAGAATTATCCTTGCCGGCATACTTGCCGTTTCGGCTCTCTCGACAGCCGCCCTCGCCAACCCGAAATATGCCGGCATCGTCGTCGATGCCAAAACCGGCAAGGTGCTATACGGCGATTCGGCCGACGAATTGCGTTATCCGGCTTCGCTGACAAAGATGATGACGCTTTATCTGACCTTCGAGGCGCTTGAAGCCGGGCGCATCAGCAAATCCACGCCGGTGCCTTTCTCGAAAAATGCCGCGTCGGAGCCGCCATCGAAGCTGGGTGTGCGGGCCGGCCAATCTATCACCGTGGAACAGGCGATCCTGTCGCTCGTCACGCGCTCAGCCAACGACTCTGCAACGGCCCTGGGCGAACTTCTCGGCGGCTCCGAGCAGCGCTTCGCCCGCATGATGACGAACAAGGCGCGTGCACTCGGCATGACGCGTACGACCTACCGCAACGCGAACGGCCTGCCGAATTCGGAACAGCTCACCACCGCGCGCGACCAGGCGCGTCTCGGTCTCGCGCTCCGGCAGCATTTCCCGCAATATTACGACTATTTCTCGACACGCAGCTTCCGTTTCGGCAAGCAGACGATCGGAAACCACAATCGTCTGCTCGGCAATGTACGCGGCGTCGACGGCATCAAGACGGGTTACACGCGCGCCTCCGGCTTCAACCTGGTCACTTCGGCACAACTCGACGGACGCAGCATTGTCGCGGTCGTCATGGGCGGAACGTCCGGCGGCGCTCGTGACGCGCAGATGCGCAAACTGGTAGCCAAGTACATGCCCGAGGCATCCCGTCGCGGCAGCGGCAACCTGATCGCACAGACGCCGGCGGCTCCGGTTACCGTCGCGGAAACCGCCCCGCAGGCCTCCGACCGGGCTGCGACGGAATTGCCGCATACCGGCCCGGTTCCGGACTTCCGCTATAGCGGCGAAGCCGAGGGAAGCGTCGAGATGGCCTATGCGGAAACAAAGCCTGCCTCCGACAATCCTATCCTCTCCGGCAAGATCGCACCGAACACCCTAGACGCTCAAAGTGCCAAGCTCGCCCGGCAGTCCGCGACCTCGCGCGAAGTCGACGCCCAGGTGACCAATTCGGTCGCAAAGTCCGGTGCGGCAGCCGAGGCCGAGGTGAGGGCTGAAGCGACGGCGGTGCCGCAGGGCTGGGTCATTCAGATCGGCGCGACGCCGGACCGGGCGCAAGCCGTGACCCTGCTCGACAATGCCAAAGAAAAGGGCGGCAAGCTTTTGCGGGACGCGACGCCCTTCACGGTCGCATTCGGCGACGGCTCGGCCCAGGTCTACCGCGCTCGCTTCGGTGGATTTGACGACCAGGGCAAAGCGGTCAACGCATGCAAGTTCCTGAAAAAGAAGGGCTTTGCCTGCTGGGCGAGCCAGCAGTAAGCGCATACGACATCGACGGCCGGATGCGTCTCTTCCGGCTGTTTCCTCGGATTTGTACATC
Source organism: Ensifer sp. LCM 4579 (assembly GCF_001854885.1). Taxonomy (GTDB): domain Bacteria; phylum Pseudomonadota; class Alphaproteobacteria; order Rhizobiales; family Rhizobiaceae; genus Sinorhizobium. Next base: position 208,624 of record NZ_MDDV01000003.1, read on the forward strand.
GTAAACGAGGTCAGTCATGGCAATGAACGAGAATGCTCCCGGCATCCCCGTGGCACCCCGGAAAAAGACGAGGTCTCCGGGTCTTCGGCTGCATCCGCTGCACGAGGCAGCCATGCGTATAGCCGATGTCGGCCTCAACCGGTCAAAGGCGAAAACCCGAGACCTTGTCGGCCTGCTCCTGACCCATGGGGCGCGGGCCTGGCGCTCGACCCAACCGCGAGCGGAAATCCATCTGCATGTCACGGCATCTGGTCGAAACCGCCCCTTGAGAATACGGATAGGCTGACGCAAAAGCGCCGGTCCCTCGATCTTCGGGGCGATATTGGCCCGTCTACAAAAGGCCCAGCTCCGCAAGTTCCCGCCGCAATTCGAGCGGCATATCCGCCGCGGCCAAGGACGCGAGGTCGCGCGGGGACTCCTCATCCTTGAGGTAGCGCCATCCTTGGAATGCCCGACGCGGCTGGGGCTCCGTATCCACCACCTCCGGGCCGAGTATGAGATGGCAACGGCCTATCCCCTCGCCGTCGGTAAAGGGCTCGATGCCAATCAACGGCTGTCTTGCCTGCACGAATCCCTTGATCACCCAATAGAGCGACCCGCCGGCAAGAAGTTCTTCCGCGCGTTTCGGCACCATCCGAGTGGTATGGAACGAGTGCGGCTGCTGCCCGGCCGCAATCGCCGCCAGCGAGCGGCGCGCTACCCATTCGCGCAAGTCTTCGACGGAATCGGCGCCGACACAGAGCTTGATAAGATGCAAGGCCATGGCAATGCTTGAACACCCGGCGGCCGGTCTAGGTCAAGCGCCGAAAACGATTCCATTCGCAAAAGCACCGCGGTTTCGGAGCTCTTTGCAGGCTTCAGCATTCGACGATGTTGACCGCAAGGCCGCCGGTCGAGGTCTCCTTGTATTTCTCGCTCATGTCGAGGCCGGTCTGCCGCATCGTCTCCACACAGGCGTCGAGCGGCACGAAATGCTTGCCGTCCCCTTTCAGCGCAAGCGATGCCGCAGTGACGGCCTTTACCGCACCGAGCGCATTGCGCTCGATGCAAGGCACCTGCACAAGACCCGCGACGGGATCGCAGGTCATGCCGAGATGATGCTCGAGCGCGATCTCGGCGGCATTCTCGATCTGCTCAGCTGTGCCGCCCATCACCGCCGCAAGGCCCGCGGCCGCCATCGCAGAGGCCGAGCCCACCTCGCCCTGACAGCCGACCTCGGCGCCCGAAATGGAGGCGTTGTGTTTGATGATGCCGCCGATCGCGGCCGCGGTCAGCAGATAGTCCCGAATGCCTGCTTGATCGGCATCTTCGTGGAAGTGCAGATAATAGCGGATCGTTGCCGGGACCACGCCCGCCGCACCGTTCGTCGGCGACGTCACGACCCTTCCGCCGGCGGCATTTTCTTCGTTGACAGCCATGGCATATACGCTCAGCCAATCATTGGCGAGCAAGGGGTTCACCTTGTTGGACCGCCATTCCTCCTGCAGTTTGTCGTGGATTGCCCGCGCGCGCCGGCGCACCTTCAGTCCGCCCGGCATGATTCCGTCCTGGCTGAGGCCGCGGTCGATGCACGCGTTCATCGCCGCCCATATGCGATCGAGGCCAGCGTCGAGCTCTTCCCTGGCCATGGCGCATTCCTCGTTCGCCCGCTTCATCTGGGCGATCGAAAGGCCGGAACGCGCCGCCATGTCGAGCATCTGCGCCGCCGTCGCGAATGGATAAGGTACCTTGACGCCGGCCGGTCTGTTCTTTGCCGCACGCATGGCTTCGAGCTCCGTGTCGGTAACAACGAAGCCGCCGCCGATCGAATAATAGATGCGCTTTAAGAGCAGCCGGCCGTCGCGGTCGAAGGCGGAGAAGGACATGCCGTTGGCGTGGCCCGGCAGCGGCACCTTCTTGTCATAGATGAGATCGGTCTTGGGCTGGAAATGGTATTCAGGATGACCCGGCGGCGAAACGCGGCCCCTACGCTCCACCTCGTCGATGATCGCGTCCATCCGATCGGGATCGACCAGGTCCGGGCGCTCGCCCATCAGCCCGAGGATCACCGCCCTGCCCGTTCCGTGGCCGACCCCCGTATGGGCCAGCGAGCCATGCAGGCTGACCGTGATGGCGCTGACCGCCACATTCGACGGCCGCGGCCATTCGTCGGACAGAATGAGGTCGAGGAACCTGTTGGCCGCCGACATCGGCCCCATCGTGTGCGAGCTCGAGGGACCAATACCGATCTTGAAGACGTCGAAGACGGAAAGAAACATAGATGCCTGACCAGATCGTGGCAGGGCGCTCAGCGCCTTGCCGATGAAAACACCGGACCCGAACTGGTTCGGCAATGCGGATCCGCTCCATATATAGGGTAAAAACCTATGCGATCCCATGCCAGCCGATCAGGTGATCCACCGACATCGGATTCTTTCGATGCGACATCGCTAAAACCTGCTGCGCGTTTCCGATTCTGGGACAGAACGCGCCTGCTGCAGCGGCGTTCCGCGTCCGACAGACGCGCGGCGCTGTCAGCAATGTAGCGATCGAAATGGAGGTGAAGAGACGGCGGCGTCAGCAGACGCCAGCCGAAGCAAGGCGTTTGCTATCAGAAGCTACCGAAGAGGTAAGCCAGGACGAGAACGCCAGCGAAACCAGCCACGGCGCGAATGGTTACGCCCCAGCATGACTTCTGTATTGTGCTGTCCATGATTTCTCCGAATACCCGAGGGTCTAAAAGCGGCAAGTTCGCTTCTGGGGCCGATGCATACTGAAGAAATTGTAAATGCGCAATGCCAAAATGTGGCGAAAGCATGTCATACACCGCAATTCGCGCAGGCACGCTCCCGGCAGGGTGGCGGCAAGGCTTGAAAACCAGCCTTGGCGCTCCGCCAGTGCAGCCGCAATGTCGCCATATTGGTTGATGCCGGCGCACACCGAAGCGATCTTGCTTTTTCATGCGGCCATGCGAAAAGACGCACATGACCATCGAAGATTACATTGCGCTCGGCATATTCCTGTTGCTTTGGGGCGGGTTCAGTTGGGCGACCGACGGCCGACGCAATTTCAAACGCGTCAATTTGACGCGCTTGATGAACGAGCACCGGGCGCGCTGGATCCGCAATTCGCTCAACCGCGACCTGAAGATGATCGACACCCAAATCATCGCGGGTCTCCAAGCCGGCACCGCCTTCTTCGCATCCACGACCATTTTCGCGCTCGGCGGCTGTTTCGCTTTGCTCGGCGCGACCGAGCAGGTGCAGATGATCTTCAACGACCTGCCGCACGTCTTTCGCGGCGGCCGGGCGGGCTTCGAACTGAAGGTGGGGGGACTCACCTGTCTTTTCGGCTATTCCTTCTTCCAGTTCGGCTGGTCCTACCGGCTCTTCAACTACTGCTCCATCCTGATGGGCGGCATACCGATGACGGCAGACATGTCGCGCGATCGGCAGCGGGCCGAGCAGGCAGCAGAGCGCGCCATCCGCATGAACATCATGGCAGCCAAACACTTCAATGCCGGGCTCCGGGCGATCTTCCTGTCGATCGGCTATCTCGGCTGGTTCGTCGGTCCCTATGTCTTTATCGTGCTTACCGGCTTTGTCATCTTCGTGCTCACTCGCCGGCAATTTTTCTCCGAAGCCCGGGAAGCGCTGCTCGCCGAAGGGCATTAGGCCAGGCCGATCCCGAGCGCAGCAGGTCTCTTGAACGCGGAGAGGCGTGCCGCCTTCATTTCAACATAATCACCACGCGTCTGGCACGGGTGGTGCCTCTGAGCCGAAGCGGGCACGCAACGCACCGCAAAAGGCCCGTTCGCTGCTGCATTTTGCTATTCGACCCGTTTCGGTCTAAGGAAACATGCAGGAGCCGGACGACCACCACTCGCCTGAACAGGATGGCGCCGCCATGTCCAGTAGCCCCGCGACCACCATTCCGCAGACGCAAATCTTGCAGCCGGATAAAATCCAACGGATCGCGCTTCTGGACGCGCTTCGCGGGCTCGCGCTCGTCGCCATGGCACTTTACCATTTCGTCTGGGATCTGGAGTTTTTCGGCTATGTTGCGGCCGGTACCGCCGGCACCGGCGGCTGGCGGCTTTTTGCACGATTGATCGCCAGCAGTTTCCTGTTCCTCGCCGGCTATAGCCTGGTGCTGGGCCATGCCGCGCAATTCCGCCCCCGGGCCTTCGCGCGTCGTTTCGTCAGAATCGCAGGTGCAGCGGCACTCATCACTATCGCGACCTGGTTCGCCTTTCCGGGTTCCTTCATCTTTTTCGGCATTCTCCACGCCATCGCTGCGGCAAGCCTCGTCGGGCTGCTGTTCCTCCGCCTTCCCGCATTCGTTTCCTTTCTCGCCGCGGCCGCCGCCTTTCTCGCGCCGCTCTATCTGCGTTCGGCCCTGTTCGACATACCCGCACTCTGGTGGGTTGGGCTTTCCGAAACGGTGCCGCGATCGAACGACTACGTGCCGCTGCTTCCCTGGCTGGCCCCGTTTCTCGCCGGCCTAGGTACCGCGAAACTGCTTCAGCCGATGATTGCATCCCGCCGCTCCGACACGGGCCGCAAGGAGCCGAAACCGTGGACAAGACTCCTTGCCTGCGGGGGGCGTCACAGTCTGGCCATATACCTCATCCACCAGCCGCTGCTGATCGGGCTCGTTTATGCCTTCTCACTCGCGGTCCCCGCCCCTGTCCTGGATGCGGAACGGGTTTATCGGCTGAATTGCGAGCAAGCCTGTGGCCTCAACAGTGCCGGTGTCTCCTGCAGCAGCTTTTGCAGCTGTACGCTGGCCCAGCTCAAGCAGCAGAACCTGTTCGACGATTTAAACCTGGGTAAGATCGACGTGGCCACGGATGAACGCATTGCGCGAATCGCCAATCAATGCACAATGGATGCACGATCAGGGGACTAGGACATGAATGCCTATCGTGCCAAGCCGCTGAGTTTTCCATGGCCGCCGCTCATCTATGGCACGGCAGCGTTGATTGCGCTGGTCCTGACCCGCGTTTACCCGATCCCGGTCATGAACGGGCAGAGCTGGATTCCCTGGCTCGTCGGCGGCGCGTTGATCCTCTCGGCAATCTTTCTCGATCTCTGGGCGGTCAAGGCGCTTCTCGACCGGCACACTGCGGTCCTGCCGCATCGTTGCGCGACTTGCCTGGTGACGAGCGGTCCCTTCCGCTTCACCCGCAATCCGATCTATCTCGGCTATACCCTGGTGATGACCGGCGCCGGACTCATGACCCTGAACCCGTGGTTCTTCATCATGGCTGTCCTTGCCGTTGCCGTGACGACGCTGTTTGCCGTCCGCAACGAGGAGCGCCACCTGCTCTCCCGTTTTGGCTTCGAGTTCGAACGCTATTGCCGCCACACGACGCGGTGGATCTGAATAGGCGATAGACTTGAACGGAAAAGCGTGCGGAGCGGCGAAGAAGTCCGCCGCCCGGCACGCCGAGCTTTATCAGGTGCCGACGCCGATCTCGGCCAGACGGGTCAGGCAGGCCTCCTCGACATTGTCGAGCTCGGCTAGCGTATCCTCGATGTCCTTGCGCTTCTGCCGCAAATCCTCACGCTTTTCCTCGACGCGTTTCATCAGGAGTTGCAACTGCCCCATCTCGCCCGGCGGGTCCTTGTAAACCTGAATGATCTCGCGAATTTCGGCGATGGTGAAGCCGATGCGCCGGCCGCGCAGGATTTCCTTGATCAAGTGCCGATCGGCCGGCCGAAACAGACGCGTGCGACCACGGCGCTCCGGATGAATGAGTCCTTCATCCTCGTAGAAGCGCAGCGTTCGGGTCGAGATGCCGAATTCCCGCGTCAGTTCCGTGATGCTATAATATTTGTTCACGCCATCAATCCACCAATTCAAGCGCTTTCACTATCATTGACTTTGACGTAAAAGTCAAATCTACCACTCACGTGACGTGGAACCACCATGTCGCCAGACCGAGGAAACTGAAAAAGCCCGTGATGTCGGTGACCGCCGTGACGAAGACGGCAGAGGAGACGGCCGGGTCGGCACCGGATTTGTCCAGAACGATCGGGATCAGAATGCCGGCAAGCGCCGCCGCTATCATGTTGATCAGCATCGCGGCGGCGATGATGCCGCCAATGTGGACGTTCTGAAACCAGAGGCCCGCGACGACGCCGATGAAGGCGCCGAAGACCAGGCCGTTCAGAAGACCGACGCCCGCCTCGCGGCGAATGATCCGCGGCGCGTTATGGGTATCGAGTGCGCGCGTCGCCAGCGCACGCACGGTAACCGTCATGGTCTGCGAACCCGCATTGCCGCCCATGCCGGCGACGATCGGCATCAGAATCGCAAGCGCCACGATCTGCTGGATCGTCGCATCGAAGAGGCCGATGACCGAGGCAGACATGCAGGCGGTCATCGAATTGACGAACAGCCACGGGATGCGTGATCGTGATGCGTCGGTGATCGTGTCCGACAATTCCTCGTCGCCGACGCCGCTCATGCGCAGGAAGTCCTCCTCGGCCTCTTCCTGGATCACGTCGACTACGTCGTCAATCGTCAGCACGCCGACGAGGCGGCCATTGTCGTCGACGACGGCCGCCGACAGCAGGTCATACTGCTCGAAAAGCTGCGCCGCCTCTTCCTGGTCCATCTCCGCCGGGATGGCATGGCTCGTGTCGCGCATGATCGCGTCGATTTTCACGGAACGCTTCGTGCGCAGCACGCGATCGAGATCGACGGCTCCGAGCAGCTTGAAGGTCGGGTCGATCACGAAAATCTGCGTGAAGCTGTCGGGCAGATCCTCGTCCTCGCGCATGTAATCGATCGTCTGGCCTACGGTCCAGAAGGGCGGGACGGCGACGAACTCCGTCTGCATGCGCCGGCCGGCCGTGCTCTCCGGATAGTCAAGCGAACGGCGCAGGCGAACGCGCTCGGTAAACGGCAGCTTGGCGAGGATCTCTTCCTGATCCTCCTGGTCGAGGTCCTCGAGAATATAGACCGCGTCGTCGGAGTCCATTTCGCCGATCGCTTCGGCGATCTGCTCGTTCGGCAGATGATCGACTATGTCGAGCCGGATCGCCTCGTCCACCTCTGTCAAGGCCGCGAGGTCGAACTCCTTTCCTAGCAGCAACACAAGCGCGAGACGCTGCTCCGGCTGGATCGCTTCGAGGAGATCGCCCAATTCGGACGCATGCAGTCCAGCAACATGCTGGCGCAGGTAGATCGTGTCGCGATCGGCAATCGCGGCACCGACATGCATGAGGAAATCCGAACGCACCGAGCCATCGTCGGCATAGATGTCCGAGCCGTCAAAGGCGGTGACTTCGTCGAAATCACGGTCGTCATCTGTGTTGCTCATGGACCAGCCCTCGAATAGCCCCCGGCAAGGGCGCGCAGCCTTGTAGACCCGGAGGAGACATGCCACTTTCGATGCCCTGCCCGCAGGCAACGACCTCCACAGCGCCGCGCGTCTCATCAGACGCACAAGGGTCGCTGTAGCGCTTTGAATCGCTGCATGTCTTTGTCTTCAAATCGAGATCGATCGAAGGAGACATGCAGTAGCCGTGCTAACGCAAACCACTACGAAGGTCTACAGTGAGGCGCGGCGCCTCTGGACGATTTAACCAAGCTGTTGCAATCGATGGCAACGCAGAGAGAGCTTCCGCATGGCAATCCGACCAATCATCAAATTCCCGCATCCGTCGCTGAACACCGCCACCGAACCTGTCAGTCAATTCGACGATGACTTGCAACGGCTTGCCGGCGACCTGTTAGACACGATGCGCGCCGCTCCGGGCCTCGGGATCACGGCGGCGCATATCGGAATCCTCACGAGGTTGACCGTCATCGAGCTCGACCGGGAGACAGCACCGCGCCACTTCGTCAATCCGGAGATCGTCTGGCGCTCCGACGAGACGGCGCGCCACAGCGAGGGCAGCGTTTCGATGCCCGGCATTTCCGAGGATGTCGAACGGCCGGCGCGTATCCGCGTCCGGTACCAGACGCTCTCGGGCGAAAGGCGGGAGGAAGAGGCCGACGGTCTGATGGCCGTCTGTCTTCAGCATGAAATCGACCAGTTGGATGGCCTGTTCTGGATCCGGCGGCTGTCGCGGCTGAAGCGGGAGCGTGCGGCGAAGCGATTCGAGAAGCTGCGCGACGCTGCGGGTCATTGAACGGCCTGCGGCGCCGCATGTCCTTACAGCCACGCAAGAGGTCGCGCTCGCCCGATCTCCCCTGAGCGCTGCTGCATGTCTTTGTCCTTTAATCGACCTCAGGACAAAGACATGCGGCAAGTCTAAGTGCTACATCGGCATTTGCGCCTCTGATGAGACGCGCGGCGTTGTAGGACCGGCAGACAATGCGATCGCGCCGACCGCACGAGCTCCAAATCAAAGCGAAGGATATGCAATGAAACTCACGCGCCTGACACTTCTTTGCGCCATGGCACTCGCCGGTTGTACGGCGACGCCCGATCTGGAGCCGCTTCCCGGCAGCCTCACCTATGGCGAGACGGCCTCCTCCCGCAAAACCCAGGCCGCGCCCGGCACCAAGATTCAAAACCGGTTCCTGCACCAGGGCAAATACGTCTACGAGACCTACGAAGTCCAGGCAGATCACACCTACAAACTCATTCGCCGCAGCGTCGTCGACAGCCTGGGCGACTGAGCGGCAAACAATCGAAAATCGCCGATGGCGGCCGGGAGACCGACGCTCGCCGAACTCAGGTCATTCGCCTGACAGGTCCGCCGTCGTGCATTCGTAGAGAGTCTCCCCGGTTTCGCTATCGACGCCGGCGATGCTGACGTCATATCCCCAGAGATGGCGAACATGGCGCAGTGTGTCGTCCCGGCTGTCCTCCTCGAGCAGAACGCCATTCTTGACGTTATGCTGCAGCCGCAGATGGCGGTCGCCCAGAAGGTCCACGTCCATCACCTGAATATCAGGCTGGTTGGCGCCGATATCGTAGCTGCGGGCAAGCGCCGTGCGGATGGCCTCGTAACCCCGCTCGTTATGGATGGAAGCGACTTCGCAAAAGTTGTCGTCTGCCTCGTCCGTGAGCAGGAACAGCCTGAACTTCCGTATCAGAGACGGGCTCAGATATTGCAGGATGAAGGATTCGTCGCGGTGGTTTGCCCAGGCGTCGAGCAGCGTCTCTCGCCAGTTCCCCGTCCCCGCGATCTCCGGAAACCAGTCACGATCCTCCGGCGTCGGGTCGACACAGATGCGCTCGATTTCCTGCATCATCGCGAATCCGAGGGCATAGGGGTTGAGACCGGGGAAGCGCGGGTCGTCGAAGGCCGGCTGGAAAACGACATTGGTATGACTCTGCAGAACCTCCAGCATGGCGCCTTCGCTGATCTGACCCCGATCGAACAGCCGGTTCATGATGGTGTAGTGAACATAGGTCGCACATCCTTCGTTCATCACCTTCGTTTGCCGCTGCGGATAGAAATATTGCGCAATAACCCGGACGATGCGCAGGATTTCCCTCTGCCAGGGCTCCAGGATCAGGCTGGTCTTCTCCAGGAAATAGAGCAGGTTCTCTTCGGGCAGGTTCAGCGCCTTTTTACGCTCCGTTACGTCCCGTTCAACCTCGCTGGGATCGCTGTTTTCGCTTGAGGGCGGAAGCGTGCGCCACAGATCGCTATAGGTCTGCTCCTCATATTCCAGCCGCTCGCGCGTTCGCTCCCGCTCCTTTTCCGAAGAGAGTCGCGGGGGCCGCCGATAGCGGAAGACGCCTTGGTCCATGAGCGCATGCGCGGAGTCGAGAATGGATTCCACCGCGGCCGTGCCGTGGCGCTCCTCGCATTTGGCGATATATTTCTTGGCGAAATCCATATAGTTCAGGATCGCACTGGCATCGGTCCATTGCCGGAACAGGTAGTTGTTCTTGAAGAAATGATTGTGGCCGAAAGCGGCATGAGCGGTCACCAGGGCCTGCATGGCCATGGTGTTCTCCTCCATCAGATAGGTGATGCAGGGATTGGAGTTGATGACCAGTTCATAGGCCAGGCCGCGACGCCCCCTGCGATAGAGGTGATCCTCGAATACGAAGCGCTTGCCGAAGGACCAGTGCTGATACATCAGCGGCATACCGACGGATGAATAGGCGTCGAGCATCTGCTCGGAGGAAATGATTTCGAGCTGGTTCGGATAGACGTCGAGCCCGAGCTCATCGATCGCGATCGTCTCGATGGCGTCATAGGTGCGCGCGAGCGTCTCGAAGTTCCAGTCGGAGCCTTGAAACAGAAGGTTTGAGGCCGCGCCCTGTGGCATCATCATCGCCTTTCACTTGTGCAGCTGCACGGTCTGCTGCTTGCCGAAGAGCTTGCGGAACACCGGATAGATATCCGCCGGCTTCGCTATTCGGGTCATCTGGAAGTTAGGCCATTCGTCGTCGACGGTGCGATAGGCGCGCCAGAGCGACGTCCCATTGTCGGTGGTGCCGAAAATCTCGGTTTCGCGCTCGTCGATGATCTCCACATAGGCGTAGTACTGGCACAGCCGCATCAACTCGTCCTGGAGCAGCGAAGCGCAACGCTCCGAATCACCGGAAATGTTCTCTCCGTCCGAGGCCTGTGCGGCGTAGATGTTCCACTCGCGCGCGGGATAGCGCTCCCGGATCACGCGGAGCATTTCCTCGAGCGCGGTGGACACGATCGTGCCGCCGCTCTGCTTGCTGTAGAAGAAGGTGTTCTCGTCGACCTCGCCGGCCTCGTCCGTATGGCGGATGAAGACGATATCGATGCGCTCGTAACGCCGCTTCAGGAAAAGGTGCAGCAGCACGAAGAAGCGCTTGGCGAGATCCTTCTCGCGCTCGCCCATCGAAGCGGAAACATCCATGAGGCAGAACATCACCGCGCTTGCATTCGGCAGCGGCTGCGGTTCGAAGCGATTGAAGCGGATGTCGACCGGATCGACATAGGCGATCCGCCGGCGCCGTCGTTCCAGCCTGTCGAGGGTCTGGCGCATCTCCTCGAGGCGCTGCTTGTTCTTTGTCTGCGCACCCGGCGCCGCCTCGAGTTTGGCGATCTCTCTGGCGAGTTCCTCGACCTCCCGCCGCGAAGGACGCCTCAAGGCAATACGGCGCCCGAAACTGTTGCGCATCGTCCGCCCGACATTGATGTTCGTGGGAGAGCCGCTTGCGGTAAAGCCGGCGCGGCGCCGCTTGAAGGCGACGGACTCCTTCAGGTTGAGCTTCACCATGTCCGGGAGTTCCAGGTCTTCGAAGAAGAGGTCGAGCACCTCTTCGCGCGAGAGGACGAATTGGAAATCGTCCTCGCTTTTACCGGTCCCGGCGCCCGCGCCTCTCGCCCCTCCGCCGCCACCCTTCTTCGGGAGACGGTCCCCAGGCGCAAACTCACGGTTTCCAGGCAGGACATACTGCTTTTCACCGCTATGCCTGTCGGGCTGGAAGCTCGGCTCGCTGACACCGCGGGCGGGCATCGACACGTTGTGCTCGGCGTCGACGTCGGCGATCTTGCCTGATTTTACCCGCTCCTTGATGACGCGCTTCAGTTCCTCGCGCGCACGCTTCAGGAAGCGCTGCCTGTTGCCGAGACTCTTGTCCTTCGGATTGAGGCGGCGGTCGATGAAATTCGGCATTGACTGACCCCTGCGTCGCGCATCCCTAACCCGCCTTGTTTACCCGCATGTACCAATCGACGAGCCTGCGTACCTGCCGTTCTGTGTAACCGCGCTCCTTCATCCGCTGAACGAATTCGGCATGCTGTTTCTCGGTGGCGCTGTCCTTCTTCGAGCCGAAGCTGATCACCGGCAGCAGGTCTTCGACCTGACCGAACATGCGCTTTTCTATGACTTCGCGCAGCTTCTCGTAGCTGGTCCAGCCAGGATTGCGCCCGTGATTCCTGGCGCGCGCCCTGAGCGTGAACTTGACCACCTCGTTGCGGAAATCCTTCGGATTGGCAATGCCCGCCGGCTTCTCGATCTGCGACAACTCGCTGTCCAGTATCTTGCGGTTGAGGATCTGCCCCGTATCCGGATCCTTGAAGTCCTGGTCCTCGAGCCAGGCATCGGCATAGGCGATATAGCGGTCGAAAAGGTTCTGGCCGTATTCGCTGTAGGATTCCAGATAGGCCTTCTGGATCTCGTGACCGATGAACTCCGCATAGCGTGTGGCCAGTTCCGATTTGATGAAATCGAGATAGGCCGCCTCGGATTCCTTCGGGAACTGCTCGCGCTTGATCGCCTGCTCCATGATATACATGAGGTGTACCGGATCGGCGGAGACCTCCTTGGTGTCGTAGTTGAAGGTCTCGGAAAGGACCTTGAAGGCGAAGCGCGTGCTGACGCCGGTCATGCCTTCGTCGACACCAGCCGCGTCGCGATATTCCTGGACCGAACGTGCCTTCGGATCCACGTCCTTGAGGTTCTCGCCGTCATAGACGCGCATCTTCGTATAGAGCGAAGAGTTCTCGTGCGGGACGAGACGGGTCGAGACCGTGAACCGGCTCAGTATCTCCAGGACTTCCGGCGCGCACGGATTGCTTACCAGTTCGCTTTCGCGGAGAAGCTTCTCATAGATCATCTTCTCTTCGGTCACGCGCAGGCAATAGGGCACCTTGACCACCAGGATGCGGTCGAGAAACGCCTCGTTGTTGCGGTTGTTCTTGAACTGCAGCCATTCCGATTCGTTGGAGTGCGCAAGGATGGTGCCTTGATAGGGAAAGGCGCCGAAATTCTCCGTGCCGTTATAGCTGCCCTCCTGGGTCGCCGTCAGCAGCGGATGCAGGACCTTGATCGGAGCCTTGAACATCTCGACGAATTCAAGCAGGCCCTGAGTGGTGCGGTTGAGCCCGCCGCTATGGGAATAGGCGTCGGGATCTGCCTGGCTGTAGTTCTCGAGCTGGCGGATATCGACCTTGCCGACGAGCGAGGAGACATCCTGATTGTTTTCATCGCCGGGCTCCGTCTTGGCGATGCAGATCTGGCGCAGCCGTGACGGCGTCAGCTTGACGACGCTGAACTTCGATATGTCGCCGCCGACCTCGTCGAGTCTCTTCGCCGCCCAGGGCGAGATCAGGCCGGTCAGCCTTCGCCGGGCGATACCGTACTTGTCCTCGAGAAGATCGGCCATGCGCTCGGGATGAAAGAGGCCGAGGGGCGATTCGAAGATCGGGCTGATCTGTCCGTTGACCATCAGCGTGTAGACCGGCCGCTGTTCCATCAGCCTCTTCAGCCGCTCGGCAAGCGAGGATTTGCCGCCGCCGACCGGCCCCAGGAGATAGAGAATCTGCTTGCGTTCCTCCAGACCCTGGGCAGCGTAACGGAAATAGCCGACGATCCGCTCGATCGTGTCTTCCATGCCGAAGAAATCGGAAAACGCCGGATAGATCTTGATGGTTCGATTGGCAAAAATCCGTCCCAAGCGCTCGTCAGCGCTTGTATCGACGAGAACCGGTTCTCCAATGGCGTCCACCATCCGCTCCTGAGCGGTGGCGTACATACTCTTGTCGTCACGACATGCGAGAAGATATTCCTGTAGGCTTATCTCTTCTTGCGCTGCACTCGTATAGATCTCCGAAAAGAGGTCGAAGACGTCAGATTCACTCCTTTGCATCGTGCTCTCCCGCGGCAGGCCGCTTGGTTGAAACGGGATAGCTGCCTGTCGGCTTCTGCTTCAAGTGAACGGTTTCCTGACTTCAAAGTTCCTTCTTTATAACCGGCACTGGAATTGGATGCCGAAGCAGCAGCTAACGACGACATCCGCACATCAGTTCGGGACCGACCGATCGGCGCCTCTTTTGAATTCGAGGCGCGCTCCGCAAGACTCGTCGCTCTGTCACCCCATCATCGCGGTCGCCTTACGCGAATCCGCATGACAAAATGAATCATAACTAATCCCTGCCCGTTCGCCGACTTTTTTTTTAGGATTCCGCGAATTTAACTATCAACATTATCGTGTACGGCTGTCGCTTCGTGAGTGGCGCGCTTGGCCGAAAGGCGTAATGCGGCAGTCGGCAAACTCCCGGCTCCAGGAAACGTTGGATCCAACGTCGGACTGGCAGAGCCTCGTTCGTCCTCGGCGCATGGATCGGCAATGCATCAGTGCGTTCCGTCAATTCGTAAGGAGAAACGATTATGCCCAGCACCATACGCTTGCACCGCGTTCTGGCCACCAACCCGGACAAAATCTATCGCGCATTCCTCGAAGCAGACGCGCTTGCGAAGTGGCTTCCGCCCAACGGCTTCGTTTGCACTGTGCATCACCTGGAGGCCAAAGTCGGCGGCACATTCAAAATGTCCTTCCGGAACTTCACAACGAGTACAAGCCACGCGTTTGGCGGCGAATATGTCGAACTCGTCCCAGGCGAACGCTTGCGCTACACGGACCGGTTCGACGACCCCAACCTTCCCGGCGACATGCAGGTGACTGTGACCTTGAAGAAGGTATCGGTCGGCACCGAGCTTGATATCGAGCAGACAGGCGTGCCGGACGTCATCCCACCCGAAGCTTGCTATCTCGGCTGGCAGGAGTCGCTGCGAAATCTGGCAAGGCTTGTCGAGCCTGAGATCGATCAATAGCGCATCAGCGGCTCACAAAGACCGCTGGCATCGGATATCCGCTTACGAGTCCGGCCGAGGCGCGCCTGCGCCTCGGCCGGTTCCGGGTGGGCTTTATGCTGTCGCGGCCAACTTTCGGATCTCCCCAGATTTCAGCTTGCTAAATACTGCTCCACCTCCTGCTTCGACCGGCATCAGGATGTAAGATTGAAAGAGTGATAGCGACCTTTGCGCGCCTGAAAAGACGCGCGGCTCTGTAGGGCGGCTCGCCAACGCGACAGGCCCCCGCCTTGCGGGATGTGTCTACTTCAGTCGAAATATGATGAAGGAAAAACAATTACTTACCCAGCGTGATGCCGGAAAGTTTTGGTGCGGTCGAGAAGACTCGAACTTCCACGGGTTGCCCCACAGCGACCTCAACGCTGCGCGTCTACCAATTCCGCCACGACCGCATCGTGGTAGGTGCCGATTGCGTCGGCGGGGCTGCATGTAGCAAAAGCATTTGGGGTGCACAAGGGCATCGCGACAGAAATTTCACGGCAAACCGAACAATTTCGACGAGCCCCGCTGAAAGCACTGGAAACGCTGGACTCTTGCCGCCGTCCGTCCCATGTACAAGTGGCAAAAACAGCAATACGGACCGCCATGCAGCGTGAAAACCTCAGCAAAGAAATGTTTGCTCCGCCGGGATCGCCGCCCGTGCGGTGGCGCATCGCCCCTGCCCCCGTCGATTACCCACAGGCGGTCGAAACGATGGAGCGGGAGGCGGCGGCGATTGCGGCGGGCACCGCTGACGAGCTGGTCTGGTTGGTCGAGCATCCGCCGCTTTATACGGCCGGCACGAGCGCCGATTCCGCCGATCTCGTGATGCCGGACCGTTTCCCGGTCTTTGCGACCGGCCGCGGCGGCGAATATACCTATCACGGCCCCGGGCAGCGGGTCGCATATGTCATGCTCGATCTGAAGCGACGTCGGCAGGATGTCCGCGCTTTCGTCGCGGCGCTGGAAGGCGTCATCATCGCCACGCTCGATTCGATGAACATCAAGGGCGAGCGCCGCGAAGACCGCGTCGGCGTCTGGGTACGCCGGCCGGAGAAACCGCCGCTGATGGACGGATCCATGGCCGAGGACAAGATCGCGGCGATCGGCATCCGGCTCCGCCGATGGGTGAGCTTCCACGGCTTCTCGCTCAATGTCGACCCGGATCTCGATCACTTCAACGGTATCGTACCCTGCGGCATCCGCGGCTACGGCGTGACGAGCCTCGTCGATCTTGGTCTGCCGGTCATGATGACGGATGTCGATATCCGGCTCAGGGAGTCTTTCGAACTGGTCTTCGGTCCCACGCGGACGGATAACGGCTAGAAACACTCGAAGCAGAATTCACCGCCGCGGCGATCAGGCGCATTTGGCCCTCTTTTTGCCGCTTCGGATTGCCCCGGCCGTACTTAAAAGCCTATAAGCTCATCTCACCTTCGCCCCACAGCGGGCAGTCAAGGGCGCTTCCTGCGCCCCGACAACGATAACAGGCGAAAGGAGCTATCATGCACGTATCCACCGAATCCGCGATTGCGCGTCTGCATCAGGCAGGGGACGGCGATACGCTGGGCGGCCGCATCTGGAGAGCACGGGACGCGGCGAAGCTTTCGACGAAGGATCTCGCGAGCAAACTCGGCGTTCGTAGCGAAACGATCTCCTCCTGGGAGCGCGACCGCGCCGAGCCCCGAGCCAACCGGCTCTTCATGCTCGCCGGCGTGCTTGGCGTAACGCCCGTCTGGCTGATTGCTGGAGTCGGGCGCGGACCGGATGAAGAGACCGCGGAGCCACCGCAGAACCAACTACGCAAGCAACTCGATCTCATCAAGAAACTGCACGCGCAGACAGGGGAAGCCATTGCAACGCTCGAGCTGGAAATCGAGCGCGCCGATCAGGAAGAAGACTAGATATTGCGATTTTCAACTTACGCGTTCCGCGCGCCGTATTGACGATTGAATCGTAGCGCCAAATGTGTTTGCGAATCTAGGGAGATAAAGAATGGACGTACGCGCCGCCGTTGCGGTTCGGGCCGGCAAACCGCTGGAAGTGATGACGGTACAACTCGAGGGGCCGAAGGCCGGCGAGGTGCTCGTCGAGATCAAGGCGACCGGCATCTGCCACACCGACGATTTCACCCTCTCCGGTGCCGATCCGGAGGGGCTGTT
>NZ_MDDV01000004.1 GCF_001854885.1 Ensifer sp. LCM 4579
GCCGGTCAGATCGGGGCTGGTCGTCGTGCGGTGCGGCAGCCTGAAGTGACATTTCTACTTTGCGCTACAGCGGACATTTCAACCTGGCCGCCACAAATTATGTAGCCGGGTACATTCTATTTTCAAGTGCGACATGCCAATAAAAACAAAGGCTTGCCCTTGGAGATTTTTGGATGTCGCAATGCTACTCGCAGCTCACCCTTTCCGATCGCAGACGTTTGCATCAGCTGATGGAACGCAAGGTTCCTGTCGGTGAGATCGCCCGCCAACTCGGGCGCCATCGCTCGACGATCTATCGTGAACTGAAGCGCAATACCTTTCATGATGCCGACTTTCCGGAATACAGCGGCTACTACGGCGGCATCGCCAACGACATCTCCAAGGAGCGTCGGCGCCGCCTGCGCAAGCTCAGCCGCCACCCGCAATTGCACGGCAGTTTAGAGATGCGACATATGAGCCAGTTAGAGATGCGACAGTCGTCGCCTCTTGGAATGCTGGTCAAACGTCAACGTTTGGAAGGAAGACTGGCGACGTGAAGCGTGGTTGAGACCATGAGCGTTCGGGGTCGTCATGTGGACAACTGGCCGCGTTGTCCTTACCCTTGACGAACTAAGATGGTTCACCATTATTCACTATGAACCAATGAGGTTAATACAATGACCGCTGCTTTCACCGTGCGCGTGCAAGACGAAATTGCTGAAAAGCTTGACAGGATAGCCGCGCTTTCTGATCGCTCCCGTGCCTATTTAGCCGCCCAGGCCATTGAGGACTTTGTGGCAAGAGAGGAATGGCAGTTGGCCGAGATACAAGCTGGAACAGATGAGGCCGATCGCGGCGAGTTTGCCAGCACGAACGAGTTGGCCAGTGTGGTGGCAAAGTACGTAAAGGCCGCTCGCAAAGCATGAGCAGCCGCCAATTGTGCTGGACGCGCAGAGCTGTCCGAAGGCTCGACCAAATCGGTAGCTATATCGCGAAGGACGATCCCGGGGCTGCCGCCCGCGTCGTCGCACGAATCGTTTCGGCCGTGGACAATCTGGCGAGTCAGCCGGCCATGGGACGCGTCGGACGTATCAGGGGTACCCGCGAGTACGTCTTTGCGGATATCCCCTATATTGTCGCTTACCGGGTGAGGCCCGACGTCGTCGAAATCGTGACCGTTTTTCACGGGTCTCAACGATGGCCGCTTAAGTTGGATTAGGCGGCTGTTTTCTCTGGTTGATGCCGCGATCCGATCGGCGTGCCCAACTGGCTGGCGGCGCCGCATCTCCGATCGGCTTCTACACGACTTGTAACCCGTCGAAGCGCAATGAGTCGGCGTTCGACCGCGCCGTCGATTCAGGAATGATGGCTCGGCTCGCGACGCCCCGCCGGCGGTTAGCTTGCATTTTCTGCCGGGCCAATCTTGGAGAACGCCGACTCCAGGGAAGCCTCGAGGATGTCGAGTGCTTCATCGAGAACGGATTCGGGTATGGTCAACGGGGGGAGCAGGCGAATGACGTTGAAGCGTGTCCCGCAGGACAATAACATCAGCCCTCGTTGCTCTGCTTCAGCCACGATTTGCGTGGTCAACAGCGGCGCCGCAATTTTACCGTCCCGGTCGTCAACCAGCTCGAAGGCGATCATCGCTCCATGGCAGCGTATGTCCCCGATACGCTCCATGCCTTGGCGCCGCGCGATGGTCTTCAGACGGGCACTGATCGTTTCCCCGATCCAATTGGCGCGCTTGCAAAGGTTCTCGTCCTCAATGATGTCGAGGACGGCGTGCGACGCCGCGACCGCAATCGGGTTGCCGGCATAGGTTCCGCCGAGACCACCAGGATGTGCGGAATTCATAACGGTCGCCTTGCCGACGACCGCGGAAAGCGGAAAGCCGCCGGCCAATCCCTTCGCGAGCGTGACGAGGTCCGGCTTGATGCCTGAGTGCTCGATGGAGAGCATCTTTCCGGTCCTCGCCATGCCGCCCTGCACCTCGTCGGCGATGAGGACGATGCCATGTTTATCGGCGCGCAGGCGCAGGCCCCGCAGGAGTTCAGTGGGCGCCGCGTTGAAGCCGCCCTCCCCTTGAACGGGCTCGATTATGAAAGCGGCGACTCGTTCGGGATCGACGTCGGACGCCAACAGGCTGTCGAGAGCCGAAAGCGAGTCCGTGGCCGACACCCCGGAGAACGCCCCTGGAAAGGGAACATGGTAGATATCGGCCGGGAAAGGTCCGAAGCCTTTTTTGTATGGCACCACTTTGCCCGTCAGCGCCATTCCGAGCATGGTGCGCCCGTGGAAAGCGCCGGAAAACGCGATGACCGCCGAGCGTCCCGTGTGGGCGCGGGCGATCTTGATCGCGTTCTCTACCGCCTCCGCACCCGTGGTCACCAGCATGGTTCTGTTTTCCTCGCCGGTATCGACCATTGCGTTCAAACGCTCCGCTAGGCGTACGTAGCTCTCGTAGGGCGCGACGTGAAAACAGGTATGGGTGAATTGCCGAGCTTGTTCGGCAACGGCAGCCATCACGCGCGGGTGCCGATGGCCCGTATTGTTCACTGCGATGCCCGCCGCGAAATCGATGAACCGCCGTCCATCGACATCCCACAGCTCCGAATTCTCGGCACGCTCGACGAAGATGCCCTTCGTTGCCACGCCGGCCACGACGGCGTTTGACTGTCTTGATTTGAGTGTCTGCGAAATGGTCATGTAGCCGCCTTCCGATGTGTGTCATTTGATAATCAACGGCCTAGCTCATCCGAAGGGACAATCCGGCCATGCGCCCGGCACTGCGGACGACACGCTGCGGAAGCGGCCCGGAGCGAGGCAAGCCATCAATCCAGTGTGTCCTGCGCCCAGTCGGAGGAAATATGCGGATGCGGAAGCTCGGGCTCGCCGCCGCGCAGGATTCGCAGGACGCGCGGCGGGGTCAGAGGAATCTGCCGGACCGGGCGCTTGATTGCATTGGCCACCGCGCAGCCGATGGTCGCCGCCGTGTTCAGGATCGGCACCTCGCCCGCGCCCTTCGTGCCAAGCGGCCCCATCGACGGCGCCCCTTCGTAGAGATCGATTGCAACGGGCACCACGTCGGTGGCCAGCGGCAGACGATAGCTCTCGAACCCGGATTGCCGGATCTCGCCCTGGTCGCCAAGGGTGACTTCTTCCTGCAGCGCATAGCCGAGTCCCTGCACAACGCCGCCCTGCACCTGCCCATGGATGGCGCGGGGATTGAGCGCGCGGCCCACATCCTGGACGACGCTGTAGGAAAGCACTTCGACATGGCCGGTCTCCGGGTCGACGGCGACCTCTGCATCATGGACGGCGAAAACGGGGATATCGATCGCTTCGATGAAATGGCCCATGGCACAGCCCGCCATGGCGGGCACGTTCTTCGCCGTGAACGAGCCGGTTCCCGTCACCGGCCCGCCGATCGACTGCGCCCGCTGCACCACCTCCGCAACGGTCGCGCCGGAGCCCGGAATCGCGGCGATCTCGACCCGGCCATTGCGCAGGGTCAGCCGTTCGGGCGGTGTCTGCAGCATCTCGGACGCCGTCTTGAGCAGCTTCTCCCGGATCGGAACGCAGGCCTCGATGCTGGCAGCACCAATCGAGACCGTGGTTCGCCCGCCGCCGACCCCGACATCGAGCCCCGCCGCATCGGTATCGGCCTGCTTCACGATCACGTCGCTTGGATCGAGACCCAGTTGGCCGGCCACGATCTGCGGCAGCGATTGCATCATGGTGCCGGAACCGATCTCGACGCCCGAGGTGACCAATGTGGCGCTGCCGTCGGCATTGAGGTTCACCGTCGCCGACGAGGGGCCGACGAAGATGAACCAGGTTCCAACGGTGGTGGCACGACCGTAAAGCCTCCCCGCCGCCCGCTCGCGTGCGGAGCCGACCTTTTCGCGCAGGCGCTCCATCCGATCCAGCATAGGCCCCAGCACGTCGCCGTCGAACACCTGCCCGGTGGCGCCGAGATCGCCGTCACCGAGAACGTTGAGGCGGCGGAAGTCGATTGGATCGAAGCCCAGTTCGGCACAGATCTCGTCGGTATGCCGCTCCAGCGCGAATGTGTTGTAGACGCCGTTGCAAGCCCGGAAGGCGCCGTTTGGCGGCGTGTTGGTATAGATTGCGCGGCTCGTGAGTCGGACGGCACCCAGGCGATAGTTGCCGCCGAGCGTATGCGCAGTCATTGTGGTGAGGAAGATCTGTTCTCCGCCATAGGCTCCGCAGTCCATCAGCACGGTCGCCTCGCGTCCGACGATATCGCCATCGGCGGTGACGGCCGAGCGGATGCGGATATCCGCATTCTCGCGGCAGAGGCAGGTCGTCGTCTCCTCGAAGCGGCTGTTCTCGAGCATGACGATCCGGCCCGTCTTTCGGGCAAGCACCGCCGTGATCGGCTCGATCGTCGCATCGAATTTCAGTCCGAAACCGCCGCCGACCGGCGGCACCGTCACACGCACCCTGCCCGGCGGCAATCCCATGGCCTTGCCGGTGACATTGCGCACCGTCCAGGGCACCTGCGTGGAGGTCTGGATATGCGCGCGGTCGTCCTCCCAGGTGCAAATGGCCACGCGCGGCTCGAAGGGCACGTGGTTCTGGCGGCCGACGCGGAAGGTGCTTTCGACGATCCGCACATCGGACCGGGCGAAGGCGGCATCGACATCGCCGCGCACCGACTTGGCCTCCCAGGCGATATTGCCGCGCCGGCTGCCGCCCTCGAACAGGATTTCGTAATGGCGCCAGTTTTCATGGACAAGCCGCGCCCCTGGAGCTAAGGCCTCCTCCATCGTGAGGACGGGCACGGCGGGCTCGATTTCGAGCTCGATGGCGGCGACGGCAGCGTGGGCCTGCTCCAGCGTGTCGGCGGCAATCGCCGCGATGGGTTCCCCGATGTAGCGAACGGTGTCCGAGGCGAATAACGGATGGTCGGCGATACCGATGCCGAAAAGGCCCGGTGCATCGGCTGCCATTGCCACCGCGCGTACTCCGGGGCATTTCAGCGCGCCCGAGACGTCCAGCCGGACGATCCGGCCCGCCGGTTCGGGCGAGCGCAGAAGCGCGGCATGAAGCGTCGTCGCATCCATCCGGTCATTCGTGTATTTCGTCCGGCCGCGCAGCTTGTCGGGCGCATCGCGGCGGGGCAGGTTCATGATGGTCCGCTCGGTCTCAGACATCGGTGCCTCCAGGAGAATGGGCCTCGGCAAGGCATTCCATCACCGCGTCGACGATCCGTTCATATCCGGTGCAGCGGCAGATGTTGCCGACCATGGCGTGCTTGACGGCGTCACGGTCGGCGCTGCGGTTCTCGCGCAGGAATTGGGAAAGGTTCATGACCATGCCCGGAAAACACATGCCGCATTGCACCACATCGACCCTCTCGAAAGCGGCCTGAAGCCGTCGTGCCTCGGCATCGTACCTGCTGGCGCCCTCGATCGTCGTGACCGACAGTCCCTCCAGGAGACCCACGGGGCGCAGGCATGCCGGCACCGGCACGCCTTCCACATGAACGGTGCAGGCGCCGCAGAAGCCCTCGCGGCAGACTGCCTTGGTCCCGGTCATGAACCTGTCGCGGCGCAGCAGGTCGACGAGCGGCGTCATCGGATCGCCGTCGAAGCGGCAGGTTTCGCCATTGAGCTGAAAGGTCGTGCTCATCTGCTTTCTCCCGACAGCAGCGCGGCGGTGCAGCGGCGCACGAGCGCCGGGAGGACCTCGCGCCGATACCAGCCGTCCGCCTCGATCCCGTCGCGGCCGTTGAAATCGTTGAGGGTTTCGGCAAGCCCCCCGGCACGCTCCGGGTCAAGCGCCCGCCTATCCAGCGCCTGTTCCAGCGCCGTCCAGCGCCGCGCGACCGGCTCGACCGAACCGACTGCGATGTGAAGCTCGCCGCCACATATCGCCATGGATACGATGGCAACCGGGTAGTCCCCGGCCTTGCGCATCGGGAGCCGCTGGTGGGCACTTGCCCGGACCGAACGCGGTACTCGCACGCCGGTCAACAGCGCGCGTGGCAGAACCTCGGCGCGACGCGCAAGGAACTCCGTCATCGGCAGGGTGACCGGGCCTTGGGCGGTCTCCAAGTACACCAGGGCGCCACAGGCCAGGAGCGCGGGCGCGAAATCCGATGCGGCGAAATCGACGCAACAGAGGTTGCCTCCCACGGTCGCCACCCGCCGGACGGCAGGATTGGCCGACGTCGCCGCAGCCGTCACGAGACCAGTCAGTTGCGGCATACCCCGTAGGGCCTCAGTCAATGCAATGTGGGTGACGGCGGCGCCGATGACGTATCCGTTTTCCTCCACCTCGACCCGACCGAGTGCTGCGATACGGCCCACGGAGACCAGCCTTTCGGGCAGAGCCTGCCCGCGTACCGGCGCGCGCATCACCCAGCTTCCCCCGGCGAGCACAGCGCGGCCCTGTCGCAGCGCATCGCGCGCATCTTCAATGGTTTCGGCCACGATCAGCCGCTCTTCTGCAATGCCGGGCATCGCCTCGGTCCTCGATGTTGGAGTGATCGGGGATGCCAGCGGCGTGGCATCCCCGGCCCGTCGCTCAGCCCCAATGAGCGACGGTGCGTTTCTCGAAGCTTTCGCGGAACTGCGCCGTGGTCTTTGCCAGCACCTCGCCCGTCTCCCAGTCGAGGATCACCGCGTGACGTCTGAGCACGTCCAGCTTTCCGAGCTCGCCCGCCTTGTAGAGGCGGCTGACCTCTTCGGGATCCATCCGGGCCCAGTCCTTGCGCTTGGCGCGGATCTCGGCGCGACGTGCCTCGGTCGCGTCGGTGTCGATCTCATACTGGCAGAGATCGGGGTCGATCGCCCGGATGACGACGCCATAGTCGAGAGCGGCGCGCTCGATCGAGACGTAGTCGTCGATGACATCCGCGACCACCTTCGCGGGATCGCGTTCGAGCGGATCGCCGAAGCCGCCCCCGCCGGCCGTCGGACGGGCGAATTGGTCGCCCGTCTGCACAGGATAGTCAGAAAAGACCGAACCGAGCCAGATTTCCTCGTCACTGCCAGAGCGCTTGATCGACAGGCCATGCGGCATCGAAGGAAGCCCGCCTTCCACCCCCCAGACCACGGCCCGCTCGCGGTCGCAGATGTAGGACATCACTGCATTTTCCGATTTGAGTAGAACCGAGGTCTTTTGAACGCCGGTGCCGCCGCGCCACTTACCGGGACCCGCCGAATCCCGCAGGATCTGGAACTCGACGGTATGGGTTGGGTTTACCCGCTCGTTGCCCTCGTTCGGCTGCGACATCAGGCCGGTCCCGAATGCGGCCGTGGTCACGTCCGCGCCATCCTTGCCGTTCCGTCCGCCCCAGCCGCCGGGAAGCCATTCGTAGAACATGAAGATCGGCTTGTCTTCCTTGCGCGCGTCACGGCCGCCGGCCAGGAGATATTCGAGGTTGAAAGCGCAGGCGATTGCGCGCTCGGGCATGATCTTCGACCACATCTCGAAGATGGCGTTCATGATCTTCTCGAAGGGCATCAGGAAGCCGGTCACCGCGACCGGCCATTCCGCGCTGACCACACTGTTCCTCGGCGCAGTCACTTCGATCATCCGATAGAAGCCGCTGTTCAGGGGCAGGTCGGGGAAGAAGGTCTTCATTCCCGCCACGACGGCGGAGAAGGTCGCGCCCGGCGCCGAATTGTAGATCGAACCGATTGTCGGATGGCTTCCGGTAAAGTCGTAATGGATACCGTCACCCTTGATCGTCATCCTGATCCGGATCGGTATCATCCCCTCGCCTCCAGCGGGGTCGCGGTCGATGTAGTCCACGGTCTCCCAGCTGCCGTCCGGCAGGGCGGCGATGCGCCGCCGGACTGCGCGCTCGACGTAATCCTGCACTTCCTGCATGCCTTGCATGACCTGACTGCGACCGTATTTCTTCACCAGACGGAGCAGATCGCCTTCTGCGGCCTGGGTGGCCTGGGCTTGCGAATGAATGTCACCGATGATCGATTGGGGATCGCGCGTGTTGGCGGCGATCATGTTCGCCACGTCCGCGCAGAACCGTCCGCCGTGAAACAGTCTGACCGGAGTGATCCGCATCCCTTCCCGGAACATCTCGCGCGCAGCGACGTCGAAGGAACCGGGTACCGAGCCGCCGAGATCGGACCAGTGGCCGTTCGACTGCGAGAAGCCGATCAGGTGGTCCTCGTCGAAAATGGGCCGGATCAGACGGACATCGCTGAAATGGGTTCCGCCGGCATAGGGGTCATTGATCGCATAGACGTCACCCGGCAGCATATTGCCCTCGAAGGCACGGATCACATCCTTGCAGGTGAAATGCAGCGTTCCGACATGCACCGCGATGTCCTGGTTGCCCTGCGCCACGGAGTTCCCATCCGAGTCATGCAGGCCGTTCGAAAAGTCGCGATTGTAGATCACGAAGGAATAGCAGGTACGCAGCATGCGTTCCGCCATCTGATCGACCGAGGAAATGAAGGAATTCTTCAGCACTTCGAAGGTCACCGGGTCAAGGCTCGGCTTCATCATCTTGTTCATCTCTCAGCCTTTCACACGGATCAGGATATTCATGAACTTGTCGACGACAGCGCTCATGCCGGCAGGAATGACGGTGGTAGAGTCGAATTGTTCGACGATCGCCGGTCCTGACAGTTCGGCGCCGGCAACGAGGTCTTCACGTTGATAGATGCAGGCATCGTGGGCCTTGCCGTCGAACCAGACCTTTCGCCGGCTTTGAGGATCGGGGCGATAGGGGATCGCCTTATATTCCGGGATGGCCGCCTTCGGTACTGTGCCGATGGCTTTCACGGCGATCCGGAAGATCGACACCGGAGCCTCGTCGCGACGGAAATTGTACTCACGCTCGTGCTCGGCGTGGAACGCTTCGATCAGATCGGATACGCGGTCGATCCGCGCGGGGGCGGCAACTGCAAGAGAACGCCACTGGCCCTGGTACATCATTTCGACGCTGCGCTGCAGGATCATTTCGGCTTCGGACACGCCCTCATGGGCCAAACGTTCGACGGCATTTTTCTCGATGCGCAGGAAGGCTTCCTCGATCGATCCGGGATCGGTTGCCGCAGCGCTCGCCATGAAGCTTTCGGAAAAGTCGTGCTGAATGTCGACGAGGAGGCAGCCGAGCGCCGAGGTGACGCCTGGATTGGGCGGCACGATGACCGTCGGAATGGAGAGTTCCTTGGCGACCGCAGCGCCATGCAGCGCCCCTGCCCCGCCAAATGCGATCAGCGCGAAATCACGCGGGTCGTAACCGCGGCTGATCGACAGCAACCGCACGGCATTGGCCATATTGGCATTGGCAACGGCGACGATGGCCTCGGCAGCCTCGTGCAGGCTCATGCCGAAAGGCTTTGCAACCGTCTCTCTGACTGCGGCTTCGGCGAGTGTCGGGTCGAGGGTGATCTTTCCCCCTGCGAGACTTGTCCCCAGCCTTCCGAGCACGACGTTGGCGTCGGTGTTGGTCGCAGTGGTGTTGCCGTTCTTGTAGCAGGCCGGGCCCGGATAGGCGCCCGCCGACTGCGGACCATTGCGAAGCGAACCGCCCTCGTCGCGCCACGCCAGCGAGCCGCCGCCCGCGCCGATCGTCAGAACCTCGATCGAAGGAAACCGGATCGGATATCCGTATTCGATGTACCAGTCCTTGGTGATCCGCGGCTCGCCATTGAAGACCAGGGAAACATCGGTCGAGGTCCCCCCCATGTCGAAGCCGATGGAATTGGGATAGCCGCAGAGATTGCCGATGAACCGGCTGGCAATGGCTCCTGCGGCAATGCCTGACCCGGCCAGGCGGGCCGAGAAGTCCTTCACGCTTCCGGGGGTCATCACGCCACCGCCGGTATGCAGCAGCAGAAGGTCGCGCTCATATCCGGCCGCCGCCAGCTTTTCGCTCAGGCGGGAGACATAGTCCACGACGACCGGGGCGCAGACCGCATTGGCCATGGTCGTCGAAAATCGTTCATGCTCGAATATTTCGGGCATCACCTCCGAGGAGATGGAGACGGGCACGTCCGGCATCGCTTCCTTGAGAATTTCGCGCATCCGCCTTTCGTTGGCGCCGTTGACATAGGAGTTCATGAAGCAGACGGCGATCGACTTCGCGTCCCGCTTCCTCAAGACCTCCGCTACGCGGCGGGCATCGTCCTCGTTCAACGCCTCGATCACGGCTCCCTCGGCATCGATGCGCTCGCGCACGGTCAGGCGATCGCGACGCGGAATGTAAGGCTTTGCGACGTCCTTGTAGGTGTCCCAGAGATCCTCCTTGTTGGCGCGGCGTATTTCCACCACGTCACGGAACCCTTCGGTGCAGACCATGGCGGTCCGTGGCAAGCGGCGCGTGATCAATGCGTTGGTCGCCACGGTCGTGCCGTGCGAGAACATCGACACTTCGCTGAGATCGATCCCCCCCTGCTCGACGCCGTTCAGGATCGCGACCATCGGATCGTCGGGAGTGGACGAGGTCTTTTCGATGCGGATCGCGCCGCTATCCTCGTCCATGATGCAGATATCGGTAAATGTTCCGCCGACATCGACTGCAACTCTGGTCTTCTTCATGTTGGCTCCTGATATGTGAGGCGCAGGCAAAGCTCCGCCCTGCGCCGGAATGCCCGTCGCGTTCGGTTCATGGGGTGGGATCAGTGGCTTGGTCGGCTCAGTCTTGCGCCAATGCCGCCGCCAGGGCCTGTCTCCTCGCCTCGGTTGGCGTCATGCCGAAGCGCGCCCGGTAATGCTTGCAGAACTGGGACTGATCGGTGAACCCCCAGCGATAGGCGATTTCGGCAACGGATCGCTTGCTGCTGGTCACGGCGAGCTCCTCGGCGCAGCGGTTCAGGCGATTGTCCCTGATGAAGCTGTTGATCGACTCGTCGCTGTCCGAAAAGAGCCGTTGAAGATAGCGCAACGAAATTCCGCACGCATCCGCAACGGATTGCGGCCGCAGCTCGGCATCCTTCAAATGATCACGGATATATTGCTCGGCGCGCTGCAGATGCGCCGCCCGAATGGGCGAGACCGTGCTGTCGAGAACCCGATCGTCGCTGCGGATCGCAAGGCAGAGCAAGTCCAGTATGTGCATTCCCGCGGCCTCGCGCGCCGCCTCGCCGATGTGATCGATATGCGCGACCGTCGTTTTGACCGTATCGATGAAATAGGACGCCACGCCCGCGGTCGCGTCGAATATCAGTGCCCCGATGCGCTCGGCCGATCCGATGCGTGAGCGCACGCTGGCCGAGGACACCTTGAGGACCCAAAGCGAATTCGTCTTGCCGTGCCAGAACTCGTAGGGCGCATCGCCCCGTTCCACCAGGAAACCGCCAACCCTGCATCTTGCCGTGCGCGACCCCTGCGAGAAGTTCACCTCGTCCAGCTCGGGAATCGTGATCAGGATGCTGCTGTCGCGCTCATTCAGGAAATGGCGGCGGTGGCGGCGATAGAGGACCCCGTCACAGCGCATCTTGGACAGACCGACAATGCCGAGCGACCAGGTATCCAGGCTGCCCGAAAACTCGGCGCGGTTGCGATATTCGGTATCGAGCGGGAAGTAGGTCTCGGTAACGGCCTGCTGCCAGGCATCCGCGCCCCGATTGGTTATCCCGCCATTATCAACGACGTACTTCATGTTCACCCCTCTTGACGACCGATCTACGCCGGTTTCTTTCTTCATGACCTTACACCCGCCAGGCGGATTTGCTTGGTCAAAAACGTATAATCTTTTTGCCACGCACGCCCACCGGTCCCCTGATGGCGCTGCGGCCGACGCTTTGCGGCCGCAGCTTCCGGTTCAGCGCGTGCGGGCGCGCAACAAGTCGAATGCGGCGCCGAGGATCAGAATGGCTCCGATGACCACCGGCTGAAGCTGGCCGTTGATCTGCAACAGGTTCATGCCGACGGACAGGCCGATGACGAGCAAGGACCCGAGAGCAGGTGCCAGCACCGTGCCCTTTCCGCCACGAAGGGACGCGCCTCCCACCACGGCAGCGGCGATGCTGCCAAGCACCAGGTTGGTACCCAAATTCGGTTCTCCGGAGCCGATCTGCGCCGTCATCAACAAACCGCCGAGCGCGGCAAGCAGGCCGCTTGCCACATATGCAAGGCACAAATGGAGCCGGACCCTGAGGCCCGCGGCATGGGCCGCTGCCGGGCTGTCGCCCAAAAGGTAGAGAACGCGTCCCGGAGCCGTCGAGGACAGCACGAAATGAAGCGCCATTCCGACAAGGACGGCCATCGTCACCGGTGCCGGCAGGAACAGCCACCATGCCTCGTTGAACGCGAAAGTGAAGGTCCGTGGCAGGTCGAAGATCGGGAAACCGCCCGAGATGGTGGTGGAAAGACCGCCGAAAATGCTCATGGTCGCAAGCGTGGCCACGAAGGGATTGATCTTCCCATAGGCAACGAGGGCCCCGTTGATCGCGCCGATCACAGCGCCGACCAACAAGCCCGTGGCGATCCCCGCCGCGACGCCGGCAATGGGCCCGGCCGCCACGGTGACAGTGGTCATCGCCATCGAGGCGACAACCGAAACAAGGGAGACGCATGCGCCCACGGACAGGTCGAAGCCGCGGGTGATCAGCGCCACCAGTTGTGCCGCAGCGAGGAAGAAGAAGAGAGCGCCCTGCTTCAGCACGTTGGCGACATTGGCGGCTGAAAGCATCGCAGGCTCCACAAGCCCGAACCCCACGAACATCCCGAGTGTAATCACCGGCAGCGCCAGTTGCAGGAGCGCATCCCGCTGCCGGATCGGTGTGTGTTCCAACGATTTAGGCATCTGACCCCTCCGCACGGGTGCCGCGGGCCTCGGCCCACACGGCGATCAGCACGACTACGCCGAACACGATCACATGATATTTGCTGTCGATGCGGGCGAGGCTCATGGCATTGCTGAGGACTGACAGGAACAACGAACTCAGAACGATATTCTGCACCTTGCCGACACCGCCTTTGAGCGAGACGCCCGCGATGACAGCGACCGAAATGCTCTGCAGCATCAGATTGGCCCCGAGTGTTGCCTCGCCCGATCCGACTCGTGCCGTCAGCAGAATGCCGGTCAGACCGGCCAGGAGAGCGCTGATCACATAAGCCGCGCAGATATAGGTGCGCGTGTCGATGCCGGTCTGGCGGGCCGCCTTCTCATTACCGCCGACGGCGTTGAAGTATCGACCGCCGCGTGACTGGCACTGCAGATACCAGAGCGCGAGCACGACCGCGGCAGCGAAGAAGACGACGCCCGGAACGCCTGCAAGCCGCCCGTTTCCGAGGGTCTCCAAGAAGAACGGGGGCAGACCATAGATCGGGCTGCCGCCCGTGAAATGGGCGGCAAGGCCGCTCGCGATCGACATCGTCCCGATCGTGACCATGAAGGGAGAGATTCGTCCCACGCTGACAAGCAGCCCGTTGCAGAGACCGACCAGCAAGGCGGGAACCAGCCCGGCAAGACATCCAAGCACAAGCAAGCCTATACCGCTCAACCCCCAACCCGCCAGAAACACCAATGCGGTCGCGGTGCCGACGCTGGTCAGGGCCACGACCGCACCGACCGAAATATCGAAGCCGCCGACGATCATCACCATCATCTGCCCGGCGGAGATGACGCTCAGGAACGACGCGTTTCGCAACACGTTCATCAAATTGGCGGCTCTGAGAAACCGCGGCTCGTACAAAGCCGTCAGGACACAGGCGGCGACCAGCATCAGGGGCAGGCCGGCAACCAATCCCAGCGGGACGGCGGTGCGTCCCCGAAATAAAGCAAGGCTTGTCATCTGATCCCCCTTTCCTCCTTTGCCGCTCTCTTGTCGAAGAACAGCGACAGGACCGCGTCCTCGGTGGCTTCGGCGCCTTCCAGCAAACCAACGATCCGACCTTCGCGCATCACCAGGAGGCGATGCGACAGATGCAGCACCTCCGCCAGCTCGGAAGAGGCCACCACGACGGCCTTACCGCTCTCGGCGAGCGCTTTGATCACGTCGTAGATCTGCAGCTTTGCCTGAACGTCAACGCCGACCGTCGGTTCGTCGAACAGGTAGATGTCGAAGTCGCGCGACATCCCGCGGGCGATCATGACCTTCTGTTTATTGCCGCCCGACAACTGGTCGGGCGTGGCATCCAGATCGGGAGTGCGTATCTTCAGCCTGTCGACGATCTCGCTTGTGAAGGCCCGTTCCGCCTTAAGCCGTAGGCCGAAGCCCCGACGCGAGAATTTTGGCACGTCGAGTGCGGCCATCGTCGCATTGGCGCCGATAGACTGGTGCATTGCCAGTCCCTCGCGGCTCCGGTCGGACGGAAGGTAGCAAATGCCCGCCGCAATCGCCTCGCGCGGGCCA
Organism: Ensifer sp. LCM 4579; assembly: GCF_001854885.1. Classification (GTDB taxonomy): domain Bacteria; phylum Pseudomonadota; class Alphaproteobacteria; order Rhizobiales; family Rhizobiaceae; genus Sinorhizobium. Next base: position 14,289 of record NZ_MDDV01000004.1, read on the forward strand.
TGGTGATACAGCCGCCGGCCGCCGATTTCGATCTTGCCGCCACTGGATTTCTCGAGGCCGAAGGCGGCACGGATGACTTCGGATTTGCCGCAGCCGGCGAGGCCGGCCAGCCCCAGCACCTCGCCCCCGCGGACCTCGAAGCTCACATTCTTCGCCAGACCGCGGGGCAGCGAAAGGCCTTCGATCCGCAAGCGCACGGGACCGGGGTCGCGCCTGATTTCCGGGTAGAACTTTTCGAAGGTTCTACCCGTCATCAGTTCGACGAGTTCGCCGTGCGAGGCGCGCTCGCGCGGCAGGGTGGCGATGTGGCGACCGTCGCGGAGCACCGTGATTCGGTCGGCGAGGCGATCGATCTCGGCCATGCGATGCGAGACATAGATTATGCCGAGCCCCTCGCCGCGAAGCTGCTCGACCATCGCCAGGAGTTGGCCAGCCTCGTGGTCGGTCAAGGATGCGGTGGGCTCGTCCAATACGAGCACGCGACATTCGAGAAGCAGCGCCTTGGCGATCTCGACCATCTGTTGCTGGGCGCGCCGAAGGCCGGACACGCGCGCGGCCGGCGAAAGGTCGAAGCCGAGGCGGTCGAGCACCACGCGCACCCGTGTTCGCATCTCCGACTTGTCCAGGCGACCGGCACGGGTCAACTCGTGTCCAAGGTAGAGGTTCTCCTCCACCGTCATCTCGGGAATAAGACTGAATTCCTGAAACACCACGCTGATGCCACGCCGTCGCGCCTCGGCGGGAGAAAGGCCGGCGATATCCTGGCCGAAGAGTTCGTACCGGCCAGAATCGAATTTCTGAACGCCGCACAGAATCTGGATCAGCGTCGATTTGCCGGCGCCATTCTCGCCGAACAGAACATGCACCTCGCCCGGTCGGAGATCGAAGGTGACATCGGTCAGCGCCTGAAATCCTCCAAAGGACTTGCAAATTCCGTCAAGTTGCAGAAGCGGCCGAGCCGCTTTGCCTTGCGAGCCAGGCTCGCAAGGCAATGTCGTATCGAGCGACAGCACCGGCATCATTCCACCGAGTAGACCGGCGACCAGTCGGACGGGGCGAATGTGCGGGTCAAATCCAAGTCACCGATATTGGCGGATGTAACGACGGTCATTGTCGGCGAGAGGTGATTAGGGTGCTCCTTGCCTTCGAGAATGCGAACGGCCAGATCGACGGCGATCCGCGCCTCCATCACCGGCGACTCCGTGACCGTAGCGGTCACCTTGCCGGATCTGATCAGATCGACGATCCCTTCGTTGGAGTAATAGGAGGCGACCACCGCATCCTCGATACCAGCGGACTCGAGCGCCTGGCCCGCCACTTCGGCCGTAACCGCGGTGCCGAAGATCACATTCACGTCGTCATAGGCCTGCAGCGCATCCTCGACGAGACGGAGCTGCTCGCTCTTGCCCGTATCTCCGTATTTCGCCTCGAGCAGTTCCACCGAGGAGCCGGCGACCGCACGCTTCACGCCCTCAGTCGAGGCTTCGGCCCAGCCCGAACCCTGCGGTCCCGGGAAATGAATCATTTTCATGGGCTGGCCCACCGCCAGATCGACGATGAATTTGGCGCCGGCCTCGGCCGCGTCGTCGTAATTGGCAAAGATCTTGGCATCGACCAGATGGCTTTTCAGCGGATTGATGACACCGACCTGCACCACGCCCTTCCGCTTGCCTTCTTCAACGCTCTTTGCAAGGCCGGCTTCAGAAATCGCACCGATGATGATGGCGTCCGCCCCCTTGGCGAGGCAGTCGTTGTATTGCGAGACCTGCTTGGCCGCCTCTGTATAACCGCCGGCCTCGAGGATCGTGGCACGCACGCCGAGTTTGCGCGCCTGGTCAACGATGCCGTAGTTGACCCCGATCCAGTAACTGTCCTTCATATGCGGGAACAGAACGCAGATATTCCATGGCTTCTCTGCCTTCTCCAGGCCGGTATAAGCCACCGTTTGCGGCTTGCCTCCATCGACGCTGACCACGTCGAATGGCCAGATGTCACCCGCTTGCGCAATCTGAGCAGAGCTTGCAAGAAGTGCAGCGAGTAGATAAGTAAAACCTCGAGTCGATTTCATTAATTGTTCCCCTTTGTTTGCTTGCGGCCCTCTAACGGCCAGGTTCGGATGCCGCGTGGAAATTTTTACTTGTTTTATCGGCCGGTGCGGAATATAGCGCGACGGCGCATATCCTGATTGGTTTACAGCGACTCAACTTTTATTAGGAAGCGCACATCTTCCTGACTGTCGCATCATTTTCGGCAACTCACGACGGCGGATACCGAATTTGCCGCGACGAGCGCATGCGCCGCCATGGCGAAACCATGTTTCGCAGCATCGTCATAACGTTGTTCCCTCTGTTCGTGTTGGAACTACTGCCAGTTCATGCTTCGTCGCAGTTTTTCGAAGAGAGCTGCTTGTTCTGCGCGAGCGGCGAGCGCCTCCTCCATCGTCACCTCCACGAACCGGGTCGGCGTATGCGGCTGCAATTGTCCGATCAGGTCCATGTCGGCGGAGATCACCGTACCGACCATAAAATAGCCGCCGCCCGAAACAGCATCCCGGTGCAGGATGATCGGCTCGGTCCCGCCCGGCACCTGGATGGAGCCATAGGGGTAGCAGCTATCGACGATGTTCGACGGATCGGAGCCGGCGCCGAAAGGCTGTTGGCGCTCGACAAACTCGAGCTTGCGCCCGCCTCGGAAGCGATAGCCCATGCGGTCGGCCTCGGGCGCGACCCTCCATTCGTCGGCGAAAAAGTTCTGCTGGGCTTCCGCCGTCAGCCTATGCCAATAAAGACCCGGAATGACTCTCAATTCGGCAGGCGTGCCAGGCTTGCGGCGAAGCTCTTCGGCCACTGTCCGGCCTTCACTGGCAAGGCTTCCTGGCCCAACGGGAAGTACGTCTCCAGCCGCGATCGGCCGTCCCTTGAAGCCGCCCAGAGCGCCGATCGGATAGGTCGAGCGTGAGCCGAGCGCCACCGGCACGTCGATGCCGCCGGAAACGGCGATGCAGATACGGGCGCCGGATTTGAGAAAGTCGAAGCTCAAAACCTGTCCTGCCTCGACCTTGAAGGCCGTCCAGCCGGGCTGGAGGACTCCATCGACCTTTGCCGGCATGTCGGCACCAGTGACCGCAACAAGTGCGTCTTCGGTAAACTCGAGCTTGGGGCCGAGGAAAACCGCTTCGAGACCCGCCGCGCCTTCGTCATTGCCGACGAGGAGATTGGCCGCTCGCATGGAGTAGCGGTCCATCGCGCCGCCGACCGGAATGCCGAGATGGAAATAGCCGGGCCGGCCGAGATCCTGGACGGTGGTCGCGAGACCGTGATGAAGCACCTTAACCGCCATAAAGCATGCCCTCCAGCTTGGCGTTATAGCCGTCGATATCCTTGTGGAACTCGGCAAGGTCGAAGCTCACCTCGCGGATCGGTGGCGCAAAGCGGCTATGGTCGACGTCCTCGACCGCCTGATCATAGGCCTCACGGTCTATCGACTTGAACTTCACGATGTCGCCGGGCCGGAAGAACACCATGAAGTCGCTGAGATAGCTGGTCGTCTGGGTCGGATCGAAGATCGGCATCGGGGTGATGCCGAACATCTGGTAGCCACCGGCACCGCGCACCGAATAGATGCAGCCGAAGCAGCCGCCATGGCCGACGGTCAGGCGCGGCGTATCGGTTCGCGGCCTCAAGTATTTCGGCACCTCGATCTGCCGCCGGCGCTCGACCATCTGGTACATGAAGGGCAGGCCCGCGACGAAGCCGACCATGGAGACGAACCAGGGCGAGCCGGAATGGGCGGCAATGAACTCCCTGACCGAGGCGTAGTTGTTGATGCGAGCGGCGTATTCGAGATCGGTGCCGTTTGGATCCTGATGACGCTCACGAAAGCGCATCAGCGTCTCGTGGGTCCAAGGATCGTTGTAGAACACCGGAATCTCGACGATACGCGTCTTGATGACCGGCTCGGCCTTTTCCGCGGCGCCCTCGATTGCCCGCACCTCCTTCAGGAGATCATCCGGGTGGATGGTGTCGGGATCGAACTTGATCTGGAAGGACGCGTTTGCTGGACAAATCTCGGTCACGCCCCTGATGCCGCTCTCGCGAACGCCGTTCACCATGGACAGGCTCTTGAAGAATGCCTCGAGCGACATTTCCTCGCTGCATTCGACGAAGAGGTGCTCATCCCCTCCGAAGCTGTATCGGGTCGTCATCAGGCAACCTCCGCGGTCCTGCCGGTCTGTCCGGCAAATTCGGTCTCAAGCCACTGCTCCAGGAAGCGGGTATGGAAGGCACCGCGCTTGACGGCGGGGTCGCCCGCGAGCGCCTGATGCAAGCCGATCGTGGTCGGCGGGCCGATGATCGTAAGGTCAGCGAGCGCCCGCGCAAGCCGCTCAAGACATACGTCCCGGTTCTCGGCATGAACGATCAGCTTGCCGACGAGCGAGTCATAAAAAGGCGGGATCGTATAGCCTTCGTAGAGCATGGTGTCGAAGCGGACGCCTTCGCCTGCCGGCACCACCAACCGATCGATCCTCCCGGGGGTCGGCAGGAAGCCGCGGACCGGGTCCTCGACATTGATCCGGCATTCGACCGCATGGCCGGCGATCTTCACCTGGTCCTGACGGATCGACAGCTTGGCGCCGCCGGCGATCCTGATCATCTCGGCGACAAGGTCGATGCCGGTGATCATCTCCGTGACGGGATGCTCGACCTGGATGCGGGTATTGACCTCGATGAAGTAGAATTCGCCAGTCTCGTCGTCATAGAGATATTCGACCGTTCCCGCGCCCCGATAGGAGACTTCGCTTGCGAGCGCGACGGCGCTTGCGCAGAGCTTTTCGCGTGCATCCTGTGGCAGCAGGAAGGACGGTGCCTCCTCCCAGACCTTCTGCCGCCGGCGTTGGAGCGAGCATTCGCGCTCGTAGCAGTGGATGAAATTCTCCCCGTCACCGAGAATCTGCACTTCGACATGGCGGGCGCGGGTGATGACCTTTTCAATATAGAGTCCGCCATCGCCGAAGGCAGCGAGCGCCTCGGCCGACGCCTGGGGGAAATGCCGCTCCAGGTCGGCACGGTTGGCCGCCACGCGAATGCCGCGTCCGCCGCCGCCTGCGGCCGCCTTGATCATCACCGGATAGCCGGTCCTCTCGGCAACGGCAGTCGCCTCTTCAAGGCTGTCGATCCGCCCGGCACTGCCCGGCACGGTCGGGACACCGGCACGAGCGGCAACTTCGCGGGCCGCCACCTTGTCGCCCAGGAGCCGGATCGCATCCCCTTTCGGCCCGATGAAGGTGAGGCCTGCGGCTTCGACCGCGTCGGCGAAATCCGCATTTTCCGACAGGAAGCCGTAGCCCGGATGAACGGCATCGACGCCCGCCGCTTTCGCCATCGTCACGACCGCCTCGATGTTGAGATAAGACTTCCTGGCAGCCGGCGGCCCGACCTCGACCGCTTCGTCCGCAAGCTTCACGGCCAGCATGTCGGCATCCGCGGCGCTGTAAATCTGTACGGTGCGGATGCCGAGGGCCTTGGCCGCCTTGATGATGCGGACCGCAATCTCGCCGCGGTTGGCTATGAGGAGCGATCGGATCGTCATGCCTCGACCTCGGCAATCACCTGTCCGGCCATGACCGGTTCTTCGTTGTCGACCAGAAAGCGGATGGCCCTGCCCTCCACACCGGCCGACAGTTCCTGGAATGTCTTCATCACCTCGATGATACCGATCGTGTCAGGCGCGGCGACGCTGTCGCCATCCGCCTTGAAGGGGGGCACGTCGGGGGCCGGAGAGCGATAGAAGGTTCCTGGGAGGGGGGATCGGATTTCCGTTTTGCTCATGTCACTCTCCGGTTGGTAGGTCAGCGGCTGACGATATCCGACACGGGCGCGATGCGGATGCCTTCCGCCGTCAGCGCCTCGCGCATGTGGCGGACGATATCGAGCGCCCCCGGCGTGTCGGAATGAAAACAGATGGTTTCGAAGGAAATGTCGATGTCCTTGCCGGTCACCGCCCTCGCCTTGCCTTCCGTGCAGGCACGCACGACCTTGCGGGCGATCGCTGCCGGATCCGGCCGGCCGGCATCCCGGGTAAACACGATCGAGCCGCTGTCGTCGTAGTCGCGGTCCGCATAGAATTCGCGCGCTGCGCGATGCCCGGCCTCCACGGCAGCCGTATAGGTCGCCGAGATGTCCATGCAGAAGATGAAGGCGTCAGGTTCCGCCTTGCGCATGTACTGCACGAAGATCTGCGAGAGTTCCGGATTGGCGGCCATCTCCATGTAGAGCGCGCCGTGCGGTTTCACGTGCTGGAGACGCGCTCCGTGGCGTCGGGCGAACTCCTTCAGGGCTCCGATCTGGTAGACGACGTCATTGACGAGTTCCTTCGCCGTGCCCGCGATCTTGCGCCGTCCAAAACCCTGCAGATCGTTGAAGCCAGGATGGGCGCCGATCGCGACGCCGTGATCGGCGGCAAGGCGCACGGTGTCGTCCATCAGGTTCGGATCTGCCGCGTGGAAACCGCAGGCGATGTTGGCCGAGCTGACTAGGGGCATCAGTGCCGCATCATCGGCATCGCCGATCCGCCAACGCCCGAAAGCTTCGCCCATATCGCAGTTGATGTCGACAACGTCACGCAATGCCGGATCCTTCTCTTCGGGCAATCCAAAGTCGCTCGCTTCCCGAGCCTTGAAAATGCTAGGGGGAAAAATGACATTTGAAAAATACAATATTCTGTGCATCGATATCGAAAAAACAGAACTCGCCGCTGATTTGGTAGTCACGACAAAGGCCAGTTTGTTCAAGGCCTTGGCACGATCTGCCTCGGCGACGGCAAAGAGAATGCCAGTCGAAAAGGCAGTGTTTCGGTTTTTCAGAAGAGTCGTCTTCGAATTTCAGAAAGGTCTAGGACAATGTCTTTCAGCCTCAGGCAGCTACGCTACTTCATTGCAACCGCCGAGGCGGGGCAGATTTCTCAGGCGGCGGTGGAGCTCTCGATCTCGCAATCGGCGGTGACGACGGCGATCAAGGAACTTGAAGCGGTCGTCGGAGCCGCCCTTTTTCTGCGTTCGCCCCATGGCATGGAGCTGACAGGCGCCGGCCGGCAGTTTCTGTCGCATGCCTACGATATCCTGAAAAAAGTCGATGAGGCGGCGCGCATGCAGGTCGTCAGCAACGACGTCGAGGGCACGCTGGCGGTGGCGGCGACCTATACGGTGATCGGCTATTTTCTGCCGCTGCATATCGAAAGGTTGCGGCGGCTCTTTCCCAGGCTCGAGATTCAGCTCTTTGAACTGAACCGGGAATCGATCGAAGAAGGGTTGCTGGGAAACCGCTATGACGTTTCGGTCCTGCTCACCTCCAACATCCTCAACCCGTCGCTGACGACCGAGAAGGTTCTCAGTTCCATACGCAGGCTCTGGGTACCGGCACAACACCATCTACTGGCGCTGGATTCCGTCGGCCTCAAGGAGATTGCCGAGGAACCCTATATCATGCTCACCGTCGACGAGGCGGCCCACTCCTCGTTGAAATACTGGAGCCACAGCGGCTACCAGCCGCGGATCATACTCAGAACCTCGTCTGTGGAAGCCGTGCGCTCGCTTGTCGCCAACGGCCAGGGCGTGGCCATACTCTCGGACATGGTGCACCGGCCATGGTCTCTTGAGGGCAGACGCATCGAGACGATCAACGTCCGCGATTCGGTCCCGGCCATGGATGTGGGCCTTGCGTGGCGGAAGGATGTTGAATTCACGCCGGCGATGACCGCATTCCGCTCCTATTTCCGCCAGGCCTTCAATCTGCCTGACCTCCGGGGTTGAGGCTGCCTTGGATCCACATTCGACGAGGCTTTCAAGCCGCCGGGCGTCGAAGCGGTGTACTGGAAATGTCGTGCCAGACGACACCTTATGCTATTCGTTCAGCACAGAACGGGAACGGGCAATCGCCGGGTAGCGCTGCTTACCGCTCCCATTCAGCTCGACTGTGGCGCTTGGCGGGTCTAGCACGTGAAAGCATGCCCAAGCTCAACGACCCGTGTCGAAACACGGTCGGCAAGGTCCCGGTCATGCGTTACCATCAACACGGCAACGCGCCTCTCGCTGACGATCTCCAGCAGGAACGTTATCACCTCTTTCTGGCTGACCGGGTCCAGCCGCGAGGTCATCTCGTCGGCGAAGAGGAAGGCGGGATCGAGCAGCAGGGCACGCAACAGCGCGAAACGCTGCAATTCCCCGCCGGAAATCTGTCCGGGCAGACGGTCGAGCAAGGCTCCCGGCAAGCGCAACCGGTCCAGCAATCGCTCGACATCGGTCCATTCCTTGCCATGCAGCCGCGTCAGATCCCGCAATCCCCTGCGGATCGTCTGGGACGGCGCGAACGCTGCAGGCGGGTCCTGGTAGAGTTTCTGGAAGCGTGACGAGGAGAGGCCTGCCTTGCGTTCGACCGAGCCCGCATCAGGATTGGTCAGGCCAAGCAGGATGTTGCCGACCGTCGTCTTGCCGCATCCGCTGGCGCCGGCGATCGAGACGATCTCGCCCGCAGCCACGGTGATGTCGAGGCCGGAAAACAGGACCTTGTCACCGTATCTCTTTTCCAGCCCGCAGCCCGCGACAACCGGTTTGTCCGACGTCATGCCCGGATGCCGCTCCCACTGCGATGGCTCGGCCGCCAGAAGTGTCTTGGTGTAGGGGTGTTCGGGGGCTGTCAACAGCCTTTCGGACGGCCCATATTCGACGAGCCGACCATCGCGCATGACGCCGATCGTTCCGCCGAGCGCTCTGGCCACCGCAACGTCGTGGGTGATGGTCAGGAGCAGGCGTCCCCGTTCCACTTCCTGTCTCAGGCGGGCCGTCACCGAGTCCCTGAGCGCCGCATCGAGCCCCTTGGTCGGTTCGTCGGCGATCAGCAGTTCGGCGTCTGTCGCATGCGCCATGGCGATGGCCGCCCGCTGTCCCATGCCGCCGGAAATCTGGAACGGATAGAGCCCTTCTGCGGTGGAAAGAGCCACTTCGGAGAGGTTTTTCTTCGCAGCCATTGCGCTTTCGGCGGCCGCCCTGCCCTTCACGTAGCGATGGACCTCGGCAACCTGCGGGGCCACGCGCATGGTCGGATCAAGCGCCAGCCACGGTTCCTGCGGCAGCAGGCTGATGCTGCGGCCCCACCGGCGGCGACGTTGGCCCGGCGTTTCCTTGAGAAGATCCGCCTCCTTGAACAGCACGCGCCCCGTCGCCCGCAGTTCCGGGGGCAGATTGCCCATGATCGCCTGCGCGACCAGCGATTTTCCCGAGCCGCTTTCGCCGAGAAGGGTCAACGGCTGACCTCTGCCCAAGGCAAGCGTTACATCCGAAACGATCGCACCCTCGGCTGAGTGGATGGACAGACCGGAAACCGAGACGTCGGATGGGACCTGGATGTTCATGCGCGATCTCCCTGCGCGAGCAGTTGCAGGCCGAGAACCAGAAGGAAGATGAGCGTGGCGGGAAGCAGCACATGCATCGGCGCCTCGGCATAGTACGGCAGGAGTTCCACGATCATGCTGCCGAGTTCCGGCGTGGGTGGCTGGAGACCGACACTGATCGCGCTCAGCGTCGATACCGCGATGATGGCGGTTGCCATGGCGAATGCGGAAAGCGTGGCGATCATCGGCCCGATGACCGGCAGGACATAATGGACGAAGATGTAGCGCGAGCCGAAACCGAGCATGCGCGCTGCCTCGATATGCGGTTGAGCCAACACCGTTCTCGTCGTCGTTTTCGTCACGCGGTAAAACTCCACCCAAAGGGTCAGCGCCAGCCCGAGAAAGAGCGGCCCATAATTGCCGGGCGCAAAGGCGAGAAGCAGAAGCACGAGCATAAGGCCGGGCAAGGCCAGGACGACAGTCGCGACGAATTCAAGCAGGCGCTCCGTCCAGCCGCCTTTCCATGCCGCGAGAAGGCCGAGCAGGACGCCGGGTAAGGCTGCAGCCAGCATGGTGAGAAAGGCCATGGCGAAGGAGAGGCGCGCGCCGTGGGCAAGCCGCGCGACGAGGCTGCGGCCGTAATGATCGGCGCCCAGCAGATAGTCGCCGCCGATCGGCGCAAGGCTCGCGCCGAAATCCTGGGCGGCCGGGTCGGACGGAATGACCACGGGGCCGACGATGGAAAAGCCGCCGAGCAGGATCAGCAGACCGGCGCCCGCCAGGCGAGCCGATCCGATGCCCGTCTTCGGTCTCTTGAATGAGATATTGTCGAAGGTGCTCATGCCGTTCTCCTCATGCGCGGATCGAGCCAGAGGGTGACAAGATCGACGGCCGCGCCAATGGCGACGAACATTAGCCCCATCATCAGTGCCGTCCCCTGCACCATCGGGATGTCGCGCTCGACGATCGCATGCACCAGCGCGTGGCCGATGCCCGGATAGGCGAAGAGCGATTCCACCACCACGACCCCTTCGATCAGATAAATCGCCTGCAATCCGAGATAGGAGACGACCGGAATGGCCGCATTCCTGAGCCCGTGCCGTCGCACCACCACGGGCTCCGAGAGCCCCTTGTAGCGAGCGAAGGCAAAATAGGGCGCCCGGGCGACGGCCGCGACGGCGTTGCGGGTAACGCGGCTCGACATCGCCGCGAGCCCGAGCGCCAGCGTCAGCGCCGGCAACAGGATCTCCCGGGGAGAACCGAATCCGGCCGGCGGCAGCCAGCCGAGCTGCCGGGAAAAGACCAGCATCAGGATGAGGCCCATCACGAAAGGCGGAATGGCGCGGAATGTGACGGCGCCCATGAGGCCGACCCGATCTGCGACGCCACCCGGCTTGAGGCCCCCGAAAAGCCCGACGATCGGACCGATCAGCAGCGACAGCAGCAACGCTGCTGCCGCAAGCCAGACCGAAGCGCCGAGCTGCACCTGCAATTCATGGGCAACGGCGCGTCCCGTGACCAGGGAATGGCCGAGATCGAATCGCGCGAGGCTGCCCAGCCAATCGATGAACTGCACGGCGATCGGCCGGTCGAGGCCGAGTTCGAGCCGCACCTTCTCGGCCGCCTCGGCGATCCGCGCGTCCGGCCCGTAGCGGCCGGCCGCAATGCGCATAGCGGCGTCGCCCGGCAGCACGCGCATCAGCACGAAGCACAGCGCTCCCACCACGATCGCAACGACAGCAGCCTGCAGAAGGCGAGCAAAAAAGAACTTCTTCATAGCCCTTCCCGTTATTCTGCCCAGCGGATCGACGAGAGGCCGTAGTTCACCTCGAGAGGATCGACCTCGACGCCGGTGATGCGCTTGCTGGAGACGATAGCAAGTTCGGACCAGGTGACGGGTATGCTCGGCAATTCCTGCTGCAGGATTTCGACCGCGCGGGTCTGAAGCGGAACGCGGATATTCGCGTCGCTCGTTGCCGCGAACTTTTCCACGATGTCCTGCATCTCCTTGTTGTCCCAGCCGGTCGAGCCCCAGTCGCTACCGCCCGGGCCATAGTCCTGGAGCAGCGTGCCGACCGGATCGGGCACGATCGAATAGAGCCGCGAGATCAGCCCCATCTCCAGGGTGCCATCCTTGTGGCGGGCCGGGATCTCCGAACTGTTGCCGACGGATACCCTGACATCGATGCCGAACTGCCTGAGCTGAGCCTGAAGCGCCGTCGCGATCGGCGGCAGTTCCGGCCAGCTGGAATAGGTGAGCATCGTCACGCTGAAGCGCTTGCCGTCCTTCTCCAGGATGCCGTCGCTCCCCGGCATCCAACCGGCGGCCGCCAGCAGTTCCTTCGCCTTTTCGACGTTTCGCTCGAGCGGTTGAACGCTTGAAACATTCCAGCCCTTCATGGCCGGCGGGAAAAGCTGCGTCGCGGCCAGGTCGGGATTGCGCAGGATGACCTTTGTGATGCCGATGCGGTCGATGGCCGCGCTGATTGCCTGCCGCTCCTCGACCTGATCGAAGAAGGGCGAGGCCGCATTCACTTTCAGGATGCGGGTGCGGGGTATGGTGGCGATCCAGACGTCCAGCTTTGGATCGGCCTTCAACCGATCGACCGAAACCGGCAGCATGGAGAAGACGAGGTCGGCTTCGCCGCTTTCGGCCATGAGCGCACGGGTTTCCCCCTGCCCCACGGCAAGGTAGCTTACTTCCTCGATGCCGGGTTTTCCGCCCCACCAGTTGCCCGATCCTTCCAATTCGAGCCGTGCCGGCGGCATCAGGCTTTTGACCTTGTAGGGTCCGGAACCGACGATCCGCGTGATTTTTCCCGCGCCATCGAACGAGGACGGAGCAAGGATGATGGTGCTGAAATGCACGAGATAGGCCGGCAAGGCGGAAAAGGGCTTGGTCAGCCGTATCCGGACGGCGCTGCCGTCGCTGGCAATCTCGGCAATCGGTGCCTGGGACAGGACACCGACACCCGCGAGCGCTCGTTTGAGGCTGGCGGCGGCCGTCTCGGCTGTGACCGGGGTTCCATCATGGAAGACGGCGTTGGCCCGGAGCGTAAAGGTCCACGCGAGGCCGTCGTCCGAAACCGACCAGTTTTCCGCAAGACCTGGAACGAGGCCCCCCTGCTTGTCGGTCGTCACCAGCGTTTCGGCGACCTGAAGCCTGCTGAAGACATAGCCCGTCTGCGCCGGCTCGATACCGGTGATTTCCCACGGCCCCGCCACCTTCAGCGTTTCTGCATAAGCCGAGCTGACGGATAGGGATCCACCGAGGGCAAGCGTGAGGAAAAGCGTCTTCAATTTACGCATCATCTTCTCCGGTGTGTGTCGAATTGCGATTTTAGATTTCCGAATTCCGGACAGATGTCGTTCATCGCGTCCTTGGGGATTGATAGCTCCTGCATAGGTAACGTTATTACGTTCGTCAAACGAAATGTTACGAAATAACATACCGGATGGAGCGGCAAGCGAGCCCCGCAGAGTGAGCAATCACCCTGCATCAGACCGGTCAATCCAGGAGATCGAACATGTTCCAGAAGGCCGAGCCCTCGCCGGTCGGCGTGCCTACGGGATATCTCGGCGCGGCGACCACGCTCTTGAACCGCATTTTCACAGAGCCGCATGGCAAGAGGCTTGCGGTCATCGTCAATGAATTCGGCGATGTCGGCCTCGACATGGTCCTCATCGTCGGGTCCGACGAGGACGTGATGCCGCTTGACAGGGGACAGCCCGGCTACTAACTGAAGCCGACGGTTCCCGAGGCCAAGCCGGAGGGAATAATAGGGAACACGGTGAGGATGACCCGAATGGGGCCGAAACCGTGGCTGCCCCCGCAACTGTAAGCGGTGAGGTTCTGCCATCCGGGCCACTGGTCGAAAGACCGGGAAGGCCGGCAACACCTTCGACCCGCGAGCCAGGAGACCTGCCGTCATCTGACGTAGCAACCGGACGGGGTGTTTCGGGAAGCGTTGAGACGCCTTCCCGTATCGTTTCGCTGCGGCCGGTCTCTCATCCTTCTTCAGCTCCGCTTGCCGAAGGGTGACATGACCGAATCCGTTTTTGCCATAGCTGTCTGCAACCGCTGCGGTGGTGCCAGCCAACCGGGCGCGGAACTGGCGGCCCACCTGATGCCGCTCGGCCCCGGTGAAGGCTTCCGCGTCGAAACCGTCGTCTGTTTTGCGGGCTGCGAGCGGCCGCTTGCCGTCGCCTTCACCGCGCCGGCCAAGGCGGCTTTCCTGTTTGGCGATATCGATCCCGTTGCCGATGCCGATTCCCTTGTTTCCTTCGGCCGGCTCTACCGCGACCTCTCCGATGGCTGGTGCCGGGAAAGTGAGCGGCCCGCGGGATTGCGCGGCAAGACCCTGGCGCGCATTCCCTTCATCGCAGGGCTCGAAGGACTGTCGCGATGACCAGGCCAATCCTGACGGCGAGCGGTCTCGGGTTTACGACCGCGTCCGGCAACAGCATTCTTCACGACGTTTCGCTCGATGTTTGCGCTGGAGACCGGCTGGCGATCGTCGGCCCCAACGGGGCCGGCAAGACGACGCTGCTCCAGCTTCTGAGCGGCATGGCGCGACCCACCTCGGGCACGGCCAGCCTGCTCGGACAGCCCATCGCCGCCATGCGTCCGGGCGAGCGCGCCCGGCAGGTGGCCGTCGTCGGCCAGGCGGATCAGCCCGACCGGCGCATCCGCCTGCGCGATTATGTCGAACTGGGCCGAATTCCGCATGGAGCCAGTCTTGCGCGCGACAAAGAGGCAAGATTGGTCGGCGCAGCGCTGGAGCGTACGGGGCTTGCCTCCCTTGCCCATCGCGAGATGGGCTCGCTCTCCGGCGGCGAGCGCCAGCGCGCGCAGATTGCCCGGGCGCTCGTTCAGGAGCCGCGCATTCTCTTCCTCGACGAGCCCACCAATCATCTCGATCCACGCGCCCGCGGAACGCTGCTGGCGCTGGTGGCGGAACTGGACTTGACCGTGATCGCCGTGCTGCACGATCTCAATCTCGTTCCCGGCTTCGCCACGAAGGTTGCCATCCTGCAGCAGGGTGACCTCGTCGCCTGTGGACCGGCAGGCGACGCCCTTTCGCGCAGCACCGTCCGCGATGTTTTCGGCATAGACCTGCTGCGCCTTCCCCATCCGCACGAGGACAGGGAAATCACCGTTTTCGACATTCCCGTTACCAATGACATCGGAGTCCATCACCCATGAAGACCATCCCCCTCGCCCTGCTTCTTTCGCTCGGTGCCACCTCCGCCTTCGCCTTTCCGGTGACCGTCGACAGCTGCGGCACGGCGCTGACCTTCGACGGCGCCCCCAAGCGCGCCGTTATCCAGGACATCAACATGTCCAAGATGGCTTTCGCGCTTGGCCTTCAGCCGTCTATCGTCGGCGTCAGCGGCATCAGCGGCTGGTACAAGCTGGACGACGCATTCAAGAGGCAGCAGGGCTCCATCCCCGAGCTTGCCCCGAAATATCCGACGATGGAAAATCTCCTGGCGGCCAATCCCGATTTCTTCTTTGCCGGCTGGTATTACGGCATGAAGCCGGGCGGCGACGTCACCCCCGATACGCTGGCCCCGCACGGCATCAAGACGCTGGTGCTGACCGAAAGCTGCGTCCATCTCGACAGGAACCGCCCGGCCGCCTCCATGCACCTGCTCTACGGCGACATCGAAAAGCTCGGCAGGATCTTCGGCAAAGAGGCGGAAGCCGCCAAGCTCGTCGAGGGCTGGAAGTCTGAACTGGCCAGCATCGAGGCCAGGGTCGGGGCGGAAACCGGCATACGCGTCTTCCTCTACGACTCCGGCGAGGACAAGCCCTTCACCGCCGGCAGGTTCGCCATTCCCACGGCGATGATTGCCGCTGCCGGCGGCCGGAACATCATGGCCGACATGGAAACGAGCTGGGGCACCACCGACTGGGAAACAGTCGCCGCACGCAATCCGCAATTCCTCGTCCTTCTCGACTATCAGGACGATGCCGGCTACGCGAAGCTCCTCAACTTCCTGAAGGCCCATCCCGCGATGAAGGAAACCGATGCGGTGAAGAACGAACGTTTCGTGGCGCTGCGCTATGAGGAACTGACCCCCGGACCCGACAATGTCGCCGCCATCGGCAAGATCGCCAAGGCCATGCATCCGGAAGCCTTCTGAGCGTGAACAGCCGTTTCGCTCTCGGCGTCACGGCGGCCCTTGCCGCCGTCGCGGCGTTGGCCTGCGCCTCCGTCGCCTATGGATCGACCGTCATTCCGCTATCGCAGGTCCTGCTTTCGATCGGGCGCGCGATCGGCTGGGTGCAGGATGCCGCGATCACGCCGGTCGACCGCATCGTCGTCGATCTTAGACTGCCGCGTGCGATCCTCGCGATCGCGGTCGGCGCGGGCCTGGGCGTCATCGGCCTGCTGCTCCAGACGGTGACGCGCAACGACCTTGCCGATCCCTTCCTCTTCGGCCTGTCCGCAGGGGCGGCGGCGGGCGCAGTCGCCGTCATCACCCGCATCGGCGATCGCCTCGGTATCCTGACGCTGCCGATCGCGGCCTTCGCCGGCGGCATGTGCGCAACGGCGGTCGTCCTGGTTCTGATCAGGCGTGCCCAGGGTTACGGTCCGGAGCGGCTCGTTCTCGCGGGTCTGGCGGTGTCCTTCCTCTTCACCGCGCTGACAAATTATCTGGTCTTTTCCGGCGACCAGCGGGCGGCGCATTCGGTCCTCTTCTGGACGATGGGCGGCCTCGGGCTTGCAACATGGCGGAACATCGGCATCGGCATGCTCGGGGCCTTGATTGTCATGCTCTACGCGCTGCTGCGACATCGGCAGCTGGATGCGCTGCTGGGTGGCGAGCAGACGGCGGAAAGCCTCGGCGTATCGGTCACACGCCTGCGCAAGGTCACATTCCTCGTCGCCAGCTTTTCGACGGCGCTCCTCGTCTCCATCGCCGGCGTGATCGGGTTTATCGGCCTGATGATCCCGCATGTGGCCCGCGCCTTCGCCGGGCCGCTGCACGCCCGCCTTGCCGTTGCTTGCGGGCTGCTGGGTGCCGCACTTCTGCTCGGCAGCGATCTGCTCGCCCGTACCCTGTTGCCGCCGCAGGAGCTACCCGTCGGCGTGGTGACGAGTTCGATCGGCGCATTCTTCGTCGTGGCGATGCTGCTGCATCACAAGCGGTGAAGTCATTCAGTCTGCGGCAAGGTGCGGCAGCATCGCCCTTGCCGTCTCCTCCGGAAATTCCTCATAAAAAGAGAGTTTGCCTGTCGGCAGTTCGATAGCCCGTACATTGTCGAGTGCAGCCAGTTCGAGCATCTCCGCCTTCGATTTGCGCGGTGCCTGACGCGCATAGACAAGAAGGATATCGCCCGCCCGTCTTGCCGCATACAGAAACTGCTGCCGCTCGTGGAATGGGTCGAGCACGCCCGTGACGAAACGGAAGGAGGCATGGCGGGCACCCGCCGCTTCGCTCACCGCGCGCTTCTGTGCCATGCGCTCGCCTGTCAGCCAGTCGGGATCCGAATAGACATGGCCCCGCGCCATCATGCCGATAACCGGACGGTTGACGTTCAGCCGGTAGAACACTGAGCCAAGGAGAGGAAAGTCCACCGCGCTTGCCGCTGCGCTGAAGAACCTCATCCGCCGGCCGGCCATCGTCGGCAGTGGGCCACGCCAGGTGGGTGACAGAAGGCAAAGGCGCCCCAGGCTGCCCGCCTCTTCAGCCGACTGAGACAGGGCATAACCGGCGGCATGTCCGGCGGCGACCGTAACTGCAGGGCGGCCGATCCTCCCGATTAGGACGCGCAGGAACGCCCGAGAATGCTCTGGCCTCCACCTGATCCTTGGTCGAGGTTGATCTCCGAAACCCGGCCAATCGACCGCGATCGTGGAATAGGTGGCCGCCAACAGTTGCTGCAGGCCGAGCATTTCGGACCGCGTCGATATGGAACTGAGTGCCGGCAGAAGAAGGAGCACCGGCCCGGCCCCGAGGCGGCTCACGCCGATGTTGAACCTTTTTCCTTCAACCTCCCATTCCATCAGCGTGTCGCCCGGCCGCATGGCTTTCCCTCTACCTCGACATATAGTATAGGGGGGTATGGTATATGAGTTTACCGGGCGAGACCATGGCACACACCATCCGACAAAAGGAAAAGCTGATGGCGCGTGTCCGGCGGCTGAAGGGGCAGCTTGATGGCGTCGAAAAGGCCCTGGCGGCCGAAGTCGCCTGCGGCGAGGTGCTGCGCCAGCTGGCGTCCATACGGGGCGCCGTCAGCGGACTGACGGCGGAACTGATGGAGGATCATCTGCGGGGCCACGTCCTTCACGCCGACAGCGAGACGGACCGACGTGAAGGGGCGGAGGAAATGATCGAGGTCATCCGCACCTACCTGAAGTAGTCTGGCCTGAAGTAGTCTGGCCTGAAGTAGTCCGGCCTGAAGTGAAGGTTGGCGAGGACATTCCATGGCTGCATCCCTCTCGCGTCTGTCCCATGAGCACGTGTTCCTCGGCGCCGATCATCAGCGCAACGAGAGGAAGGTCTGGCTGGTCATCGCGCTCACCGCCGTCATGATGGTCGTCGAAATCTCTGCCGGCACGGTGTACGGGTCGATGGCGCTTGTTGCCGACGGGTGGCACATGTCCACCCATGCTGGCGCCATGCTGATCACTGCCCTCGCCTATTCCTATGCCCGCCGCCATGCCCGAGACGCTCGCTTCACCTTCGGAACGGGGAAGCTTGGCGATCTTGCAGGCTTTGCAAGCGCCATCGTCCTGGCACTCATCGCTCTCCTCATCGGCTGGGAAAGCCTGCTTCGGTTCGTCAGTCCCGTCCCGATCCAGTTCAAGCAGGCAATTGCGGTGGCCGCTGTCGGCCTGGTCGTCAATCTCGCGAGTGCCTGGCTGCTGAAGGACGATCACGCACACCACCATCATGGCCATGATCATGAACATGGAGAAAAACACGGCCGCCATCACCAACTCGGGCATGCCCAAGACAACAATCTCCGTGCAGCCTATCTGCATGTCCTCGCCGACGCATTGACCTCGATCCTGGCGATCGCCGCACTGCTGGTTGGAGGAAGCTATGGCTGGCTGTGGGCCGACCCGCTGATGGGCATTGTCGGTGCGCTGGTGATTGCGCGCTGGTCGCTGGGTCTCGTGCGCGACGCTGGGGGCGTCCTGCTGGATCGAGTACCCGCTACGGAAGGCATCGAGTTAGAGGTCCGCGAGGAGATAGAGGTCGAGGGCGACCGGATCGCGGACCTGCACGTCTGGCAGGTTGGCCCCGGACACTACGCGGCGATCGTATCGCTCGTCTCGACCCGGCCGAAGGAGCCGGACCACTACAAGGCCCGCCTCGCGCATGTTCACGAACTCGCCCATCTGACGGTGGAGGTGAACTCCGGCAAGTAGCGATAGCCGTGCGAGATCGAGGTGTTAGCTCCAGCGCGCATTGGTGCGGTCAAGGAGAGCTCACGCCGGCGCTTCACTCCGGAAGACCGGCCTTGCGGTAGCCGTCGAGGAAAAGCTCGAGTGTCGCGGCGTCGCGGAATGGCTCCGTCGCGGCCCAGTGGCGGATCGTGAAATCGGGGTTGCCGACGAGGAACAGTTCAGCCTCCGAGCGCGCTTCGTCGAGGCGGCCGAGTTGAGCCAGGCTTGCCGCCAGGAAACGGCGTGAGCTGGTGCGGTAGGTCTCGTCCCTGCGCAGTGTCTCGACGGCGGCCGCGTATTCGCGGGCGGCATATTGCGCCTGGCCGAGCAGGGTTTGCCATGGATGCTTGGCCTGCTGTCCTCTGTCCTGGCGGCGTTCCTGATGGCGGAGAGATCTGATCGATGAGACTACGTCGTGCCGCCTCGATGGGGGCCGCCATAGGGCGGCACCGCGATGGTTGCCCGATTGGCAAGGTGTGCGGCCGCGCCTGCTGCCTTCGTGCGACGTGCTCGTCGTCCGAAACCCGTTGCACGCTTGCGGGTGGCATGCATCAATGCGCCGTATAGGCCCCGTCGACGAGATGATAGCTCCCCGTAATGAACGAGGCCTCGTCGGAAAGGAGGAAGCAGACGAGGGCGGCCACCTCCTCCGGCGTTCCGCGCCGTCCCATGGGCTGAAGGGCCTCCATGCGGCGCGTCTTCGCGAGTTCCGCATATTCCGACAGAAGCGGGGTTTCGATCCAGCCGGGACCGACGGCATTGATGCGGATGCCCAGTCTGGCATATTCGATTGCAGCCGCCTTGGTCAGGCCGACGACACCGTGCTTGGCCGCAGTGTAGGCCGAAGCCGTCGGCAAAGCGACCGATCCGAGAATCGAAGTCATGTTGACGATGGCGCCTTCCCGTCGCGTCAGCATGGCCGCGATCTCGTGCTTCATGCAGTAGAAGGTGCCGTGCAGGTTCACATTCATCACCCGGTGCCATTCGTCGAGCGGGTAATTCGCCGTGGGCCAGCGCTGAGCTTCGGTGCCCGCATTGTTGACCGCCAGGTGCAGGCCGCCGAGCGACGACGCGAATTCGATCAGCCGCTCGACCGCATCTGCATCGGTGATATCGACGGCGAAGTCACGCGCCCTGCCGCCGCCGGCGTTGATCTCGGCCGCCACGCTCCGGGCCGCATCGGCATTGATATCGGCGATGACGACCTCGGCCCCCTCGCCTGCAAGCTGCCTTGAAACGGCGGCGCCTATCCCGGAGCCCGCGCCGGTCACGAGCGCCACTTTCCCCCCGAAGCGTTGTTTCATCGTGCCTCCATATTCTTCTCTTCCCCGCTGCAAGTCTCCTCAAGCCGACTTCGGCTCGCGGAGCCGGGGCGTGGCGCGGTAGTCGACCAGACATGAACGGTCTGTGCAATGCGTTTCGTCAGGCGTCGGCGACGTTATTCGCTCCCGACTGAGGCGAATCTGCCTGATCGCCTTTGTTCGAAAGCTGCAACAAAGGTTTATGATCACTATGGAATACAGCCTTTGCCTATTTTTGATCGGCGGGTTCTGCCGGTTTTCGTCCCGTGCTGGATGCAAGGCTTGGCTGACACCCGCGGCGGTGTTAAACACGGATGGTAACCGAGTCTCAACTGCTCAGCAGGTGAAAATGGGGAAAAACCACGTTACACGCCGGATGCTCGTGCTGGGCGCTCTGGGTTTGTTGGCATCCGGCTGCAGTTTGACCGAGCGTCCGAGGGCGAGCGCCATCGCTGCCCGGCCGCGTCCCGATCCCCGCTTTCGTCGGCAGGAGGTGGCTTACCTGGGACCTGAGGGGCCGGGAACGATCGTCGTCGATACCGAGCAGCGCTATCTCTACTATGTGGAGGGCGGTGGATCGGCGATCCGCTACGGCATCGGCGTCGGCGAGGAAGGCCGCACCATCAAAGGCCCGGCGAGAATCGGCCGAAAGGCGGAGTGGCCGTCCTGGACCCCAACCGAAAATATGATGCGCCGGAAGCCGCACCTTCGCCAATATGCTGGCGGCGTGTCGGGCGGGCTCCACAATCCCCTCGGAGCGGCTGCGCTCTACCTCTATCGAGGTGGGCAGGACACCATGTTCCGCCTGCACGGCACCAACGAACCATGGACTATCGGACATGCCGTATCGAGCGGCTGCATCCGTTTGACGAATGAAGATATCGTCGATCTGTACAGCCGCGCCCCGGTAGGCACGCCAGTCATGATCGTCTGATGGTGTTTTTGCGCATATTTGGTATAAATGGCTTGAGCCATGTGTGTGAGGTCCCTTTGAACAGTTCCAAACCGAAAAAGCTGATGCCAACTGTGTCTTTCATGCACTAGGCCACGGCGGGAATCGCCACTATTACTTGGAGTGTTGCCTTCGAAAAACCGTTCCCACTATTGAGGAAAGGACTACTTGATGAGCAGAATTCTGGTGTTGACGATTACGTTGCTTTCTGTCGTCGGCCTTAGCGCCTGCGGCACGATCGGCAAAGGTAAAGGCAAGGCCCCGCCGCCGGTAGCGGCCGCGCCGGTAGAGCCCGCGCCGATATACAAGTAATTACTGAATTGTGCTGCGGGGAGAAGCTGAGGAGCCCCTTCCCGCAGCGCTTTTCTGGGCTGGCTCAGCACGGCTGACAGTTCAAAGACATTTATGGATGACGGGGCGGTCCGAATTCTGGCCCGAATAGATCGGGGACAAAGCGTAGAGACGTGATGATACGTGTAGGAACCCGTATACTGGCAATCGTCCTGGTTGCACTCGCTGCAACGGCCTGCCAGACGCAGGACAAGAAACCCCAACCGCGTTACGTATCGAGCAGCCCGAAGATCGACGGCCCTGCCAAGCTGGTTTCGGAAGCGAAAGAGCAGGGTTATTTCATTGAATTCCGCTCGCGCTATGCGCTGAGCTATGGTCACACCTACGTCATTTTCGGCCGCATCGACGAGAACGGCTCCATGATCAATCCCGAGGTTGCAGGTCTCGCTCCCGCGAGCAGCGATGCTGCGCCCTATGTCTTCGGCCACTTCCTCCCCGTGCCGGCGGAGACGGGGTGGAGCGACGGCGATCTCGAAGAAGAATACAGGTCGGCAAGCTGGCGCATCATGCTGACCGAGGCGGAATACAACAAGGTCGTCGCCGACATTCGCAAGCTGAAGGCCAAGGCTCGCTACTGGCACGCTTCGCTCTACAACTGCAACGCGTTTGTTGCGGAAATTGCTCGCTCCATGGGCTATAAAACGCCAAATATCTGGCTCAGACCGCAGGAATTCATTACAAAGCTGCGCCAGATGAATGGCGGCTGACGCGATCTGCTTGCGTTCTTCCCGCTTTGCTGGTTCGTAACGCGGAAAGCCTTGGCGTGGAGTGAAAATGTCGATAGCTGCCATCGGAAAGACGTTATGGGTGCTGGGCATCATAGCCTGGTACCTAATTCGCAGGCCCCATGAGCGCCGCGCCAGGCGTGTCGAGGTCGTCAGCCACCGCCGCTCTCCCTCGGAAAGAATCGGGCTTGCCGCGGCCCTGCTCGGCCTGGCAATCGTCCCGGGATTCTACGTCGCGACCGGCATCCCCGATGCGGCCGACCATGTCGCCCGTCCCTGGGCCGTGGTGATCGGTACCGTCGCCTTCCTCGCCGCCATGTGGGTGTTTCGCAGAACGCATAAGGCTCTCGGCCGCAACTGGTCCATTACGCTTGAAATCCGGGACCGGCATGAACTTATAAGCAGCGGTCCTTATGCCTTCGTCCGCCATCCGATGTATACCTCCTTTCTGCTGATGGCCATCGGCCAGGCCTTCCTGCTGCCGAACTGGGTCGGCGGCCTCGCCGGCCTGGCGGGCTTCGCCGTTCTGTTCTTCCTGAGGGTGGATGAAGAGGAGCGAATGATGCTCGAAACCTTCGGTTCGCAATACCGCGCCTATATGGAAAAGACCAAGCGGATCATCCCTTACATATATTAGAGGTGTACGATGCGAGGCCGCGCTCTCAAGCTCTCGGGGCCACGCCGCCTCGTAGGCGACCTGATGAAATTTTCGATCGGGGTTCCCCGGGTCAGCGTCCAGAGGCAGATGAATCTCGCGGCCCTTCAGCAAGCGAGGAACTCGGCCGCGGACAGACCCTCATGGATGGCGCTGTTTCTGAAGGGCTATGCGCTGCTTGCGATGGAGACGCCGGAATTGCGGCGTGCCTATGTGAAGCTGCCCAGGCCGCAGCTCTATGAATATCCGGGAAACATTGCCTCCGTTGCGCATGAGCGCGAATACGAAGGCGAGCGTGTCGTCCTCTTGAGCCTCATCAAGAATCCCGAGCGGCGGACGATCGAGGAGCTTGGCGCATCCCTGGCGGAAGCGCGCACCCGGCCCGTTCTCGAAATTAAGGAATTCCGGCGCGCCTTGAAAATTGCCCGCGCGCCCGCGCCGATCCGATGGCTGCTCATGTGGCTGGGCCTCAATATCGGACGCCAGCGGGCGCGCCATTTCGGCACGTTTCAGTTGTCCGTCTATTCCGGACTCGGTGCCGAATCGCTGAACCCGCTGACGCCGCTGACGACGCTATTCAACTACGGTCCGATCAGCGGTGAGGGCCTGGTGACCGTTCGGATACATTACGACCACAGGGTCATGGATGGCGCCAACGTCGCGCGGGCGCTGGAGCGGTTCGAGAAAATCCTGAACGGCGAAGTCGCAGCCGAGCTGGCCGGCCTGGCCGAAAGCGAGACCGTGGACAGGGAGATGCGGGGCGCTGCGCGATGAATGACGATCGGACGCCGCGGCCTGCCGTCGTCGTGGTGGGCGCTTCACGCGGCATCGGAAAAGCGATCGCGCAGGTGGCCGCGCGCGACGGCGCGACCGTCGTTCTGGTGGCGCGATCCGAGGCGGACCTCGCGGCGGTCGCTGCCGATCTGCGCAAGGCGGATGAGGAAGCCTTCGTTTTTGCCCTGGATCTCATGGCGGAGAATGCCGACCGCCGCCTTGAAGCATTCCTGTCTGAAAACGGCTTGTTTTGCGACGTCCTCGTCAACAGCGCGGGCTACGGCCTGCGCGGCAGTGCGGCAGTCTTGCCGGTCGAAGATCAACTTGGCATCGTCGATCTCAACATTCGCGCCGTCGCTGCGCTCACGCTCCGCTTCTTGCCGGGCATGGTGGCGCGCGGCCGCGGCGGCGTCATCAATCTCGGATCGGTCGCGAGCTTCACCCCGGGACCGTTCATGGCCCTCTATTACGCCAGCAAGGGCTTCGTTCGCTCCTTTTCGGAGGCGCTTCACGAGGAGCTTCACCGCACCGGCGTCACGGTCACCTGCGTGGCGCCGGGGCCGGTGGCTACCGAGTTCCTGCAGCGATCCGGCGCCAACAGGGCGGCGCTCTTCAAGGTTCTGCCCAAGCTCGATTCGGAATACGTCGCCGAATGCGCGTGGCGCGGCTTCAAAGCGGGTCGCCGCCTCGTCGTCCCGGGCCTCGCGTCCAAGCTCACCGTCCTCATTGCCGCAGTGCTTCCATCCGCGTTGATGCTGCCGCTCGTGGGCCGTCTGCAGCGCCGCAGCAAGGATCCCTGCCCCTGCGGTTCCGGCAAGGCCTACAGGATCTGCTGCGGTGCCACGCGCCGGCGCAGCGCCCCGTGACGATTACGCCCGATCGGAAACTCGTTTACACCGGTGGCAGGTCGCCGCGTTGCCAGCCTTCCTGCGTCTCCGCCATGAAATCCGCATAGCGCCCCTCTTCGATGGCCTTTCGGATGCCGGCCATGAGGTCCTGGTAGTAGGCAAGGTTGTTCCAACTGAGCAGCATGCCGCCGAGCGATTCGTTCGAGCGGATCAGATGATGCAGGTAGGCGCGGGAGTAGTCGCGCGTCGCCGGACAGGCGGACTGCTCGTCGAGCGGCCGCATGTCCTCCGCATGACGTGCATTGCGCAGGTTGA
Source organism: Ensifer sp. LCM 4579 (assembly GCF_001854885.1). GTDB lineage: Bacteria > Pseudomonadota > Alphaproteobacteria > Rhizobiales > Rhizobiaceae > Sinorhizobium. The sequence continues at coordinate 39,004 of NZ_MDDV01000004.1, forward strand.
TCCGCCCGTGGCGGGTGAAGGCCAGCCCGTGGCGGCCGGAGCGGGTCGGCATGACGCAGTCGAACATGTCGATGCCGTGCGCGACCGACTTCAGAATGTCGTCCGGGGTGCCGACGCCCATCAGATAGCGCGGCTTCTCCTGCGGCAGGGCCGGACAGGTGACGTCGAGCATGGCGAGCATGACCTCCTGCGGTTCGCCGACGGCAAGGCCGCCGACGGCATAGCCCTTGAGGTCGAGATCCTTCAGTGCCAGAGCCGAGCGCTCGCGGAGTTTCGGAATATCGCCGCCTTGCACGATTCCGAACATGGCCTTCCCCGGCTGGTCGCCGAAGGCGATCTTGCAGCGTTCGGCCCAGCGCAGCGACATTTCCATGGCGCGCTCGATCTCGTCTGGCTCGGCCGGGAGCGCTACGCATTCGTCGAGCTGCATTTGAATGTCGCTGTCGAGCAGCCCCTGGATCTCGATCGAGCGCTCGGGCGACATGTGATAGAGCGCGCCATCGACATGGCTCTTGAAGGTGACGCCCTGTTCGTTGAGCTTGCGCAGGCTGGAGAGCGACATCACCTGGAAGCCGCCGCTGTCGGTCAGGATCGGCCGCTCCCAGCGGATGAACTTGTGCAGGCCGCCGAGACGCGCGACGCGCTCGGCGCCGGGGCGCAGCATCAGGTGATAGGTATTGCCGAGGATGATGTCGGCGCCGAGTTCGCGGACCTGGTCGAGATACATCGCCTTGACCGTGCCGACGGTACCGACCGGCATGAAGGCCGGCGTCCGGATCGCGCCGCGCGGCATCAGAACCTCGCCGCGCCGCGCCTTGCCGTCCGTTGCAAGCAACTTGAATTGAAACGTGTCGGTCATTCAGTCTTTCCGGAAAAGCAGGCTTGCATCGCCGTAGGAATAGAAGCGATAGCCGGATGCAATCGCATGGGTGTAGGCGGCGCGCATGGTGTCGAGACCGGCGAAAGCGGAAACCAGCATGAACAGGGTCGATTTCGGCAGGTGGAAATTGGTCATCAGCGCGTCGACGGCACGGAAGCGGTAGCCGGGGGTGATGAAGATGCCGGTCGGGCCCGACCACGGACTGATCCTGCCTTCCTTCGTTGCCGCGCTTTCGACGAGCCGAAGCGATGTCGTGCCGACGCAGACGATGCGTCCGCCCCGGGCGCGAACGGCGTTCAGCTTCTCCGCCGTTACCGCGTCCACATGGCCGATTTCCTCGTGCATCACATGGTCTTCGGTATCGTCGGCCTTGACCGGCAGGAAGGTACCGGCGCCCACGTGGAGGGTGACGAAATGGCGCTCGACGCCCGCCTGGTCGAGCTTGGTAAAAAGCCGATCGGTGAAGTGCAGTCCGGCCGTCGGAGCCGCCACGGCCCCCTCTTCCCGCGCATAGATCGTCTGGTAATCGGTCCGGTCGCGGGCGTCATCCGGGCGCTTCGAAGCGATATAAGGCGGCAGCGGGATGTGGCCCACGCTCATGATCGCCTCGTCGAGTGCAGGTCCGGAAAGGTCGAACCGGAGCGTGACTTCGCCGGCCTCGCCTTTTTCTTCGACCGTAGCCTCGAGTGCACCAAGCAGGCAGACGTTTTCGCCGTGACCGAAACTGATCCTGTCGCCGGCTTTCAGCCGCTTGGCCGGACGCGCGAACGCCTTCCAGCGATCGGCCGTAACGCGCATATGCAGCGTCAGGGAAACCGACGTGGCCACGTCCTCGCCGCGCCTGCGGATACCTTCGAGCTGGGCCGGTATGACCTTGGTATCGTTGAATACGAGTGCATCGCCGGCCTTCAGGAACGATGGCAGATCGAGAACACCGCGATCGGCGAGAAGCGGCTCGCCTTGCGGCCGCACGACGAGCATGCGTGCACTGTCGCGCGGGCTCGCGGGCCTCAGCGCAATCGAAGTCTCCGGCAGGTCGAAGTCAAACAGGTCTACGCGCATCTCTGTATTCGGACAAAAAGCAAACCCGCCCCGGCGGCATCGGCGCGACTACAGCGCCGCGCGTCTTTTCAGACGCGCAAAGGTCGCTGTAACTCTTTGAATCTGCGCATCGAGCTTTCCGAAATTCGGGTACGATTTTCGGGCCGATGCGCTAGGGCGGGCCAGCGGGGCGGGTTTGTGCATTAGCGCAAATCAGGCGTCGGCGGCAACCCGCATCGACACGATCGAATCGGGGTCGCGCACCGGCTCGCCGCGCTTGATCTTGTCGACATTCTCCATGCCTTCGACCACCTGTCCCCAGACCGAATACTGCTTGTTGAGCCAGGGAGCGTCGGTGAAGCAGATGAAGAACTGCGAATTGGCCGAGTTCGGCATCTGGCTGCGAGCCATCGAGCAGGTGCCGCGCACATGGGAGACGTCGGAAAACTCGGCCTTGAGGTCCGGCTTGGAGGAGCCGCCCATGCCGGCGCGCGCCGGATTGAACTGGTCGCCGCCGGTCTTGCCGTATTGCACGTCGCCGGTCTGGGCCATGAAGTCCTCGATCACACGATGGAAAACCACGCCGTCATAGGCGCCTTCGCGCGCAAGTTCCTTGATGCGGGCGACATGGCCCGGAGCCACGTCCGGCATGAGCTCGATCACCACCCTGCCCTTGGTGGTTTCCATGATGATCGTGTTTTCCGGATCCTTGATCTCGGCCATGGTGTTTCTCCTTCTCTTTGATTTACTTGCCGACCTTGACGCTGATCATCCGGTCGGGATCGCTGACGGCGCCATTGTTGGCTTCGTCGCCCCGCTTGATCTTGTCGACGTTCTCCATACCTTCGACGACCTTGCCGACGACCGTGTACTGGCCGTTAAGGAAGTCGCCGGGCGCGAACATGATGAAGAACTGCGAATTGGCGCTGTTGGGGTCCTGCGAACGGGCCATGCCGACGGTGCCGCGCTCGAAAGGCACGTCGGAGAACTCGGCCGGCAGATCGGGTTTCGTGGAGCCGCCGGTTCCTGCGAGCTCGGGCCGGAAGCCCTCCTCAATGTCGCCGTACTGAACGTCACCGGTCTGGGCCATGAAACCCTGGATCACGCGGTGGAAGGCGACATTGTCGTATTCTCCGGCAGCCGCCAGCTCCTTCATTCGCTGGACGTGCTTCGGCGCGATGTCCGGGCGCAGTTCGATCACGACAGGACCGTCCTTGAGTTCGATGGTCAGGTAGTCGTCCTTCGACTGTGCGAGCGCGCCGCCCGTGAAGGAGGCAAGCGCCAGTGCGCCGGCGAGAGCGAAATGGAGGATTTTCATGGGTTCTCCTTGCGTGATGTGGCTCAGGCTTTGTGTTTTGCCTGCAGCGCCCGATAGACCGCCTCTGGAACAAAGGCGCTGACGTCGCCACCCATGGACGCGATCTGCCGGACCAATGTGGCCGTAATGGGCCGCGAGGCCGTTCCCGCCGGCAGAAACAGCGTCTGGATGTCGGGCGCCATCTGCCGGTTCATGCCGGCCATCTGCATTTCATAGTCGAGGTCGGTGCCGTCGCGCAAACCACGGACCAGAAGGGTTGCGCCGTGTTCGCGGGCGGCATCGACCACAAGGTTGCCGAAGGCGACGATGGCGATATCTCCCGCCCTTTCCGGCAGGGACTCGCCAAGCGACTGGCGGATGAGCTCCGCGCGCTCCTCGAATGAAAAGAGCGGTGTCTTGCCGGGATGGATGCCGATCGCCACGATCACCTTCGATGCGACATTCAGCGCCTGGACGAGCACGTCGAGATGCCCGTTCGTCATCGGGTCGAAGGAACCGGGATAGAATGCCGTGGTCATCGCGCCTGTTTCCGTTTGGTGAAGCCTTTTGTCATGGACCGCGGCGAACCGCAAGGGCGCGCGCGGCTCGCCGCTGTTCCCCTGGAAACAACCAGAGCGAAAGAATGAATGCTAAATGAACGCAACGTTCAAGTTCATTTCACGCCGGATGTCGTAGCGTAGGCCAACGTTGGACGGAACCATTTTCGAGGGCGTGCCGTTGTAGCGACTGAAAGGAGACGGCCATGGGACTTGCTCTGTTTTCGATGGCAATGTTTTTCGCGATGACCTTTGCGACAATTCATGCTCTGCGTGACGAGGCCCGCGACCGTGCAACCGCACTATCCACAGCGGTCATTCGATCGAAAAGGAAATGACGACGACCTGCTGACGCAGGGCGATTTGAAATGCCTCCACGAAACTTCTGCCAGGAAGTTTCGTGACAGCGGCCTCGTTACTTCCCCGGATGGGGTCGCTCTTGCAAGCCGGACGGTCTCCCCTGCCCGTCCGGCTTTTCTCTTGCCGGCTCTCCGGAGCGCGTCTTCCGGACACGATTTCGGGCTCGCTGCGCTAGGCTCTGGCGTGCGTGCGCGAGCCGAGCAGGCGGAAGAAGCGCCAGTTGAGCAACAGGGCGGCCGTCCCGAGCCCCAGCACGAAGCCGAACCAGACGCCGACGCCGCCGAAGGCGAGCGGGAAGGCGAATGCCCAGGCACAGAGAAAGCCGATCGGCCAATAGGCGATCATCGCCAGGATCATCGGCACTGTCGTGTCCTTGAGGCCGCGCAGCAGCCCGGCAGCGATCGCCTGGAGCCCGTCCATCAGCTGGAAGGCGCCGGCGATCACGATCAGCGGGCCGGCGAAGGCAAGCACCTTGGCAGCGTCGGGCCGGCTCGTGTCCAGGTAGAGCGCGGCCAATTCGCGCGGAAACAGTGCAAAAACGGCGCTGCTGACGGCGGCAAAACCGCAGCCGAGCGCGAGCGTGGTAATCGCCGCACGTCTGACGCCGAGCATGTCGCCGCTCCCATAGGCATGCCCCACGCGAATTGTTCCGGCCTGCGCCAGGCCCAGCGGGATCATGAAGGCGATCGAAGCGAATTGCAGCGCGATGCCATGGGCCGCCAACTCGATCGTGCCGATCGTTCCCATGAGCAAGGATGCCACGGTGAAGAGGCTCACTTCCGCGAGGATCGTCAGCGAAATCGGAAGGCCGAGACGGATGACCTCGAAGAAGACCGGCCAGTCCGCCCGCCAGAATCGGACGAACAGTTGATAGGCGTGAAGTTCCGCGCGACTGTTGATGTAGCCGATCGTCAGGGCGACGCCGAAGATCGCCACGCCGACGGCCGCTATCGCCGCGCCGGATAGTCCGAATGCGGGGAATCCGAAGTGGCCGAAGATCAGCACGTAGCAAAGGCCGGCATTGAGCACCAGGGTGGCGAGCGTCACGTAGAGGATCACCCCTGCCCGCTCGAGCCCGCCGAGAAACGCCCGAAACACCAGGAAAAGCAGGCTCGGAAACATTGCCCATTGCGCGATGCGCAGATATTTTCCGGCGAGTTCCGCAACCTCCGGCGCCTGGCCGGCGAAAAGCAGAATAGGCTCGGCCGACCAGAGGAGCGGTGCCGTCAGCACGCTGTAGACCAGCACCACCCACATGCCCATGCGAACGGCCCGGCGGACGGATATTTTGTCGCCGCTGCCCTGAGCCTGGGCGACCATCGGCACCACCGCATGGGCGAAGCCGCTGCCGAAGATGAAGACGGTAAAGAAGGCCTGCGTGGCAAGAATGATTGCGGCGAGTTGCGTTGCGCCCAGCTGGCCGACCATCAGCACATCCGTGGCGTTGATCGCAAGCTGCGCCAATTGCGCGCCGATGAAGGGAACGCCGAGGGAGATGCTGGCACGAAAATGCGTGCTCCACGAATTGTCGGCCGGCGGCCGTACCCAATCTTTGGTCGCGGTCAGCATGGAAATCCTCGCTCGATGGCGGCGACGGTGATGAAACCCGTTGAAGGAGAGCGATGGTTACAGCACCACCGGTACGGGCGCCAGCAGCAAGCAATGCCCTCTCTAAACTTTCATCGATCCATCAAGGAAATTGATCGAATCCCGCTTCGCCGATCTCCGCCCCCGTCAACTCGCGAGGTGGCTCGGCAGCACCGGCGCGATGATGGCATGCCGATGATATCGAGCAGCAGGATGAAAAAGACGAGGAGCAGGCCGCGATGACTGATACGCTTGTCGAGCATCAAGCCCCCTCGCTGGCGTCAGCCGAAGCACAGACAAAACATGAACGATGTCACCAGAAAAGGTGTATCGCACAAGCTACTTGGGAACAATGCATGAACAATTCAATTTTGATGATGCGCGCGATCACGCTGCTTGGTGCGCCTGCTGCATGTCTCCTGTGATCGAACCACGGGAAAAGATCAGACCGGACCCGAAAAGGTGTCGCAAGCCGACATCCTGCCGCTGTCGAAACCGCGTTTGAACCAGGTCATCCGTTGCTTAGACGTCCCGTGGTTGAAGCTTTCCGGCACCACATAGCCCTGCATGCGCTTCTGCAAGGTGTCGTCGCCGATCTGGGTTGCGGCATTCAGCGCCTCCTCCAGATCGCCGCTTTCCAACAGACCCTTCTGCTCGGTGTATTTGCCCCATATGCCGGCAAAGCAGTCGGCCTGCAGTTCCACGCGAATCGACATCTGGTTGGCCTCGCCCTCGCTCATCCGCTGGCGCATCTGGTTGAATTTCGGTAAGACGCCGATCAGGTTCTGCACGTGATGGCCCACCTCATGCGCCAGCACATAGGCCTGGGCGAAGTCTCCCGCGGCGTCGAACTTCCGTGCCAGTTCGTCGAAGAAGCTCATGTCGAGATAGACCTTGCGGTCGCCCGGACAATAGAAGGGACCGGAGGCGGCAGAAGCGAAGCCGCAGGCCGATTGCACGGCGCCGCTGAAAAGAACAAGTCTCGGCTCCTGGTATTCCTCTCCATTGGCCTGGAAAATCCCGTGCCAGGTGTCTTCCGTTTCGGCCAGCACAGTCGCCATGAAGGCCTTCATCTCCTCTTCCTCGGCCGAACCGCGCGGCGCCTGCGAGCCGTCGCTCTGCTCGAACCCCGGCATGTTCACCGGCCCGCCTTCGATGACCTGAAGCAGATCGATGCCCATGGCCCTGAACAGGATATAGATGACGACGAGGAAAATGATCGTGCCGATGCTCAGGCCGCCGCCCGCGCGCCGCATGCCACCACCGGTCGGGATCCGAATGCCTCCGCCGCGGCCGAACGGACTGCCTCCGATGCGACCCCGGCCTGCGCCCCGTCGATCCTCGACGTTGCTGGATTGACGGCGGCCTTTCCACTCCATGACCTTCTTTCCTCCAACGAGAACCGAAGCCGTTGTAGCCGCGGCCGCGATTGTTGCAAAACGCATTTGCTGCAGTACCGGTTTCACGGTGCCGATCTTTTCGTGGGGTGCGCCAAAGGCGGGCTTGCAGTCGTGAGGGAATGATAGGTACCGCTTTATTGTCGATTCCGGAATTTTCGGGGTTTCGCTTGCAGAAACATTTGCCTATAAGCCGCTTCTAGCCTGAAAACACCATTGTTGCGCGCCCCGGCCGGTGATCCTTCACCCTGGCCGGCTTTTCGCGCAGCCAGAACGGATGAAAGCCTATGCCGAAGCGCCAAGACATCAAATCGATTCTCATCATTGGTGCGGGGCCGATCGTCATCGGCCAGGCTTGCGAATTCGACTATTCCGGTACGCAGGCGTGCAAGGCGCTCAAGGAAGAAGGCTACCGGGTCATCCTGGTCAATTCCAACCCGGCGACGATCATGACCGATCCGGGGCTTGCCGATGCGACCTATGTGGAGCCGATCACGCCCGAAGTCGTCGCCAAGATCATCGCGAAGGAGCGTCCCGATGCTCTGCTGCCGACCATGGGCGGGCAGACGGCGCTCAACACGGCCCTGTCGCTGCGCCGCATGGGCGTGCTCGATCGCTACAATGTCGAGATGATCGGCGCCAAGCCGGAGGCCATCGACATGGCGGAGGACCGCGCGCTCTTCCGCGAGGCCATGGCGCGGATCGGCCTCGAAACGCCGAAGTCGCATCTTGCCAACGCCACCGACATCAAGGACCATGATCGCAAGGCGCATGAGGCCGAGCGGACGGCACTCAAGGCCCGGTTCTCCGGCCCCGAACTCGACAAGGCGCTCGACGAACTGGAAAACCAGTGGAACCTCGGCGAAGGCGATCGCAAGCAGCGCTACGTCAATCACGCCATGGCGATCGCCGCCCAGGCACTCGACGAGGTCGGCCTGCCGGCAATCATTCGCCCCTCCTTCACGCTCGGCGGCACAGGCGGCGGCATCGCGTATAATAGGTCCGAGTTCTTCGACATCGTCGCCAGCGGCCTCGACGCTTCGCCGACCACCGAAGTGCTGATCGAGGAATCGGTGCTCGGCTGGAAGGAATATGAAATGGAGGTCGTCCGCGACAAGGCGGACAATTGCATCATCATCTGCTCGATCGAGAACATCGATCCGATGGGCGTGCATACGGGCGATTCGATCACGGTTGCGCCGGCGCTGACCCTGACCGACAAGGAATATCAGATCATGCGCAACGCCTCGATCGCGGTGCTGCGCGAGATCGGCGTCGAGACCGGCGGGTCGAACGTCCAGTTCGCGGTCAATCCGGCAAACGGCCGCCTCGTGGTTATCGAGATGAACCCGCGCGTGTCCCGTTCCTCGGCGCTTGCCTCCAAGGCGACCGGCTTCCCGATCGCCAAGATCGCCGCCAAGCTTGCGGTCGGCTATACGCTCGACGAACTGGAAAACGACATCACCGGCGGCGCGACGCCGGCCTCCTTCGAGCCGTCGATCGACTACGTGGTCACCAAGATCCCGCGCTTCGCCTTCGAGAAGTTTCCCGGTGCCGAGCCGACGCTGACGACCGCGATGAAGTCGGTCGGCGAGGTCATGGCGATCGGCCGCACCTTCGCCGAATCGCTCCAGAAGGCGCTTCGCGGGCTCGAAACCGGGCTCACCGGCCTCGATGAGATTGACATTCCGGACTACGACGAGAACGGCGATGGCCACAACGCCATTCGCGCCGCACTCGGCACGCCGACACCGGACCGCCTGCGCATGGTTGCCCAGGCGCTGCGCCTCGGCATGAGCGAGGCGGAGGTGCACGAAGCCTGCAAGATCGATCCGTGGTTCATCGCCCAGTTCAAGGCGATCGTCGACATGGAGGCGCGCATCCGCGAGCATGGCTTGCCGGAGGATGCCGAAAACCTGCGCATGCTGAAAGCGATGGGCTTTTCCGATGCGCGCCTGGCGACGCTTACGGGCAAGCGCCCCAAGGAAGTCGCGGAACTGCGCAACGCCCTCAACGTCCGCCCGGTCTACAAGCGGATCGACACCTGCGCCGCCGAGTTCGCCTCGCCGACCGCCTATATGTATTCCACCTACGAGACGCCCTTCGTCGGTCTTGCCCGCTCCGAGGCTCAGGTCTCCGATCGCAAGAAGGTCGTCATTCTCGGCGGCGGTCCTAACCGGATCGGCCAGGGCATCGAGTTCGACTATTGCTGCTGCCATGCGGCCTTCGCCTTGAAGGATGCCGGCTATGAAGCGATCATGATCAACTGCAACCCGGAAACCGTCTCGACCGACTACGACACCTCCGACCGGCTCTATTTCGAGCCGCTGACGGCGGAAGACGTGATCGAGATCATGCGCGCCGAACAGGAAAACGGCACGCTGCACGGAGTCATCGTTCAATTCGGTGGCCAGACGCCGCTGAAACTCGCGGAAGCGCTTGAAAAGAACGGTATTCCGATCCTCGGTACGGCGCCGGACGCAATCGACCTGGCCGAAGACCGCGACCGCTTCCAGAAGCTCCTGATGAAGCTCGACCTCAACCAGCCGAATAACGGCATCGCCTATTCGGTCGAGCAGGCGCGCCTCGTCGCCGCCGAGATCGGCTTCCCGCTGGTCGTCCGCCCCTCTTACGTTCTCGGCGGCCGCGCCATGCAGATCATCCATTCGGAAAGCATGCTGCAGTCCTATCTGCTCGACACCGTGCCGGGCTTGGTGCCCGAGGACATCAAGCAGCGCTATCCGAACGATAAGACCGGGCAGATCAATACGCTGCTCGGCAAGAATCCGCTGCTCTTCGACAGCTATCTGACCAACGCGACCGAAGTGGATGTCGACTGCCTGTGCGACGGCAAGGATGTCTTCGTGTCGGGCATCATGGAGCATATCGAGGAGGCCGGCATTCACTCCGGCGACTCCGCCTGCTCGCTGCCGGTGCACACGCTGGGTAACGACATCGTCGAGGAACTCGAGCGCCAGACGTCGGCGCTTGCCAAGGCGCTGAAAGTCGGCGGCCTGATGAACGTGCAGTTCGCCATCAAGGACGGCACGATCTACGTTCTCGAAGTCAATCCGCGCGCGTCGCGCACGGTGCCCTTCGTCGCCAAGACGATCGGCGCGCCGATCGCGAAGATCGCCGCCCGTGTCATGGCGGGCGAAACGCTGGACGAGGCCATTGCCGCCTATGGAAAGAAGCCCGATCCGCGCAACCTGAAGCACATCGCCGTCAAGGAGGCGGTCTTCCCCTTCGCCCGCTTCCCCGGCGTCGATACGCTGCTCGGCCCCGAGATGCGTTCGACCGGCGAGGTGATCGGGCTCGACACGGATTACGCGCTCGCCTTTGCCAAGTCTCAGCTCGGTGCCGGTGTCGACCTGCCGCGTGACGGAACGGTCTTCGTCTCGGTTCGCGACGAAGACAAGCCGGGCGTGCTGCCGGCGATCCGCATCCTCGCAGATATCGGTTTCAAGGTCATGGCGACCGGCGGTACCGCCCGCTATCTGGGCGAGCACGGCATCACGGCGACCAAGATCAACAAGGTTCTGGAAGGCCGGCCGCACATCGAGGACGCGATTCGCAACCGTCAGGTGCAACTCGTCATTAACACCACGGACGGCAATAAGGCGATTTCGGACTCGAAGTCGCTTCGCCGTGCGACCCTGATGCAGAAGGTTCCCTATTATACGACCATGGCCGGCGCCGAAGCGGCGGCCCTTGCCATCAAGGCGCTGAAGGCCGGCAACCTCGAAGTTCGGCCTCTGCAGGACTATTTCAGCTGATAGACGAGCCCCCGCGGACACGATCCGCCCGGCTGAAAAATCTGGCAAAGCCGAACGGCTTTCTGCTATAAGGGCGGTTCGGATGTTCGACGGTTCCGGTGTTATCGCACCGGAGACCGTTTTCTTTTGCGTAGGCGCTGCCGAAAGGCGGCGCCATGTGCTTGATGAAGGATAGTAGAATGGTCGACAAGGTGCCGATGACCCAGGGTGGATTCGTCAATCTGCAGGAGGAACTGCGTTGGCGCCAGCAGGAAGAACGCCCTCGTATCATCGAAGCAATTGCCGAGGCACGCGCCCATGGCGATTTGTCGGAAAATGCCGAGTATCATGCCGCCAAGGAGGCGCAGAGCCATAATGAAGGCCGAATCTCGGAACTCGAGGACCTGATCGCCCGGGCCGAGGTCATCGACCTTTCGAAGATGTCCGGCTCGAAGATCAAATTCGGCGCCAAGGTGAAGCTCGTTGACGAGGACACCGAGGAAGAGAAGACCTACCAGATCGTCGGCGATCAGGAAGCCGACGTGAAAGCCGGCCGCATTTCGATCTCCTCGCCGATCGCCCGTGCGCTGATCGGCAAGGAAGTCGGCGATTCGATCGAGGTCAACGCGCCCGGCGGCTCCAAGGCATACGAAATCCTCGCCATCCACTGGGGCTGATCAGCCCTTGGGGCGCATTCCGTCGCTGCGCCCCACGTCTCCCTCGAAGATTGACTCCCTATGCGCGAGGAGCGTGCTTTCGTGGCCGATATCCGGGACATCGAAATCATTGCACCCAACTTCAAGCGGCGCCTCTCCGGTGTCACCTCGACCATCATCCAGCTGGTCCCGGTGCAGCGGGCATTGGGCCAGAAGATCGCAGTCCTTGGCCCGGGCCTGCCGGCGACTTTACCCTCGATCGGCTTTCGCGACCTGATCCACCTCTGGAGCGCGCCGGCCGGGCGGCCGTGTCGCGTCTGGCATGCGCGCCGCAACGTCGAGATGCTGCCGGCAATTCTGCTCCGTGACGTCTTGCGCATGAGGATCCGGGTCGTCTTCACCTCGGCTTCGCAGCGGCGGCATACGGCCTGGAGCAAATTCCTCATCCGCCGGATGGATGCAGTGATCGCCACCAGCGGCAAGACGGCGGCCTATCTGGACGTGCCGAACTCGGTAATCCTGCATGGGATCGACACGAAGCGGTTCCACCCGCCGGCCGACAAGGCGGAGGCGAAACGCGGGCTCGGCCTCGACCCCTCGAAGAAGCATGTCGGCTGCTTCGGCCGCGTGCGTCATCAGAAGGGAACAGACCTCTTCGTCGACAGCATGATCGCCCTCCTGCCCTGCCGGCCGGATTGGTGCGCGATCGTTGCCGGACGGGCGACGGGCCCTCACCTCGCCTTCGAGGTGGAACTCAAGGACCGCGTCGCCAGGGCCGGGCTCGCAGACCGTATCCTCTTCGTCGGTGAGCACACCAACATTCCGGACTGGTACCGGGCTCTTGATCTCTTCATCGCGCCGCAGCGCTGGGAGGGCTTCGGGCTGACGCCGCTCGAGGCCATGGCCACGGCCGTGCCCGTCGTCGCCACCGACGTCGGCGCCTTTGCCGAACTGATCGCGGAAGGGGCCGAGGAAACCGGCGTCCTCGTCCCTGCCGGAGACCTGAAAGCGATGGTCGATGGTGCGGCGGGCTTCATGGACGACAGGGCGCGGCTTGCCGCTGCGGGCACCAACGCTTTGGCGCGCGCCTCCTCGAACTTCGCCATCGAAGGCGAGGCTCGCGCCATTGCTGCGATCTATGAAAGCCTGATGCGCTGAACCTATCGCTTCGAGGCGAACAGTTTCAGATAGGCGTCCGTGATCGCCGCCTTGGAGAACTGGCCGATCAGCGTCTCGTATCCGCGCTCGGCGAGCCTGGCGCCCAGCACGGGATCATTGACGATCCGCTCGATCGCACGCGCGAAGCCGTCGGCATCGCCGATGTCCACCATAAGGCCGTTGTCGCCGTCGCGCATGAACCATTGCGGTCCTTCGGATCGGCTGGAGACCACCGGCGTTTTCTGGGCCCAGGCTTCGAGAATGACATTGCCGAGCGGCTCATGGCTGGACGGCATCACGAAAATGTCGGCGGCGGCGAGGAACGGTCTGGTATCCTCCTGCCAGCCGGCGAAGTGCACCCGCCTGGAAACGCCGAGATCGGCCGCAAGCTCTTGCAGATTGTCGCGCTCTTCGCCGTCGCCCAGAAGCCAGAGATGGGCGTCGAGCAATTTGGCAACGGCCTCGATCAGCGTGTGGAACCCCTTGCGTTCGACAAAGCGCCCCATCGACAGGATCAGCGGGGCGTCGACCGGTGTGTCCAGTGCGGCGCGATTTTTTGGCGGCACCCGCTCGGTATCGGTGAAGTTCGAAATTACCTCGACTTGCCGCTTCCAGCCCAGATTGCGCACGTGGTCGGCTATGCCCGGCGTGTTGCAGACGAGACAGTCCGTGTTCTTGAAGTAATCGAGGTGCTTCGGATAGTCGCCGAGCCGGGAAATCCTGATGCAGCCGTCATAGGGCGGCATGAGTTCGCTGGCGCGCGGCGCCCATGCCATGAGCGCGTCCGGTCTGCCCTGCTGTGCCATGCGCATGGCTTTGCGCGGCAAGAGCAGGCGATCGAGCGAGAGGTTGCGGAAATTGCTTTCCGTGATCTTCGTGGCACCCTCGATCTCACGTCGCCAAATGCGTCCGGGGCGGATAATGGATGTCTGCTCGACGCCGCGTTCGGCGAGCGCGTTTACGAGATAGACGAAAAAGCGCTCCGCGCCGCCGTCCTTGCCGAAATGGAAATGCATCACCTTCATCGGCGTGCCACACCCTTGGCGAAAAGCTCGAGATAGGCGTTGGTGATCGCCTCCTCGGAGAAGCGCGTGCGCAGCGTCTCGCGGCCGCCGATGCTCAGCCTTTGGCGAAGTGCGGGGTCATCGCGCAATCTGCGGATCGCATTCGCGAGCCCCTCGTCGTCGCCGCAATCGACCATCAATGCATCGGCCTCATCCGTCATGACCCAGGAAGGGCCCTCTGCTCGCGAAGCAACCGTCGGTTTGCCGGCACCCCAGCCCTCGAAGCAGACATTGCCGAGCGGTTCATGCAATGAGTTGATGACGAAGACGTCGCCGGCGGCGAGATAGCCATAGGCATTGGTCTGCCAGCCGGCGAAACGCACGCGACTGCGCAGATCGAGTTCGTCGGTGAGCCTTTCCAGCTGTTCCCGCTCGGGCCCGTCGCCGATGAGCCACAGATAGGCTCCGTCGATCCTTTTCACGGCGCGCAGAAGGCCGTCAAAGCCCTTGCGCTTGACGAAACGCCCCATGCCGACAACCACAAAGGCGTCGTCGGGCGTCTCCATCTGCGAGCGCGCCACCGGCGCGACGGGGACCGCACGCGTGAAATTCGCGATCACCTCCACGTCCCGCTTCCATCCGAGTGCGCGCACCCTGGCCGCCATGTCCGGTGTAATGCACACCAGGGTCTCGACATTGCTGTAGTAGCCGAGATGTTCCGGATAGTCGCCGAGGCGCGAGATCCGATAGGCCCCCTTGTAGGCGGGCATGAACCGGCTTGCACGCAATTGCCACGCCATGATCACATCGGGCTGGAAGTCCTGCAAAATGCGATGCATTCGCCACTGCAGCAGGAAACGCGAGAGCGAAATCCGGCGAAACGTGCCCTCATGGATTCTCGCGCTGCCCTTGATCTGGTCGTACCAACTGCGCCCGGGCCGGATCAGGGCGCGCTGTTCGACGCCCCTCTCATGCAGGGCGTTGACCAGGTTCACGAAGAAACGTTCCGCGCCCCCTTCCTTGCCGAAGTGAATATGCATGACTTTCATATTGTCGCCTTTTGGAGCCTTCAGCGGGAAGGCGCATCGTCAACATTCGGATGCGCTTTCAGCGCATGCCTTTGATAAGCCTTGGCGGCGGTCAGAAACGCGTAAACGGCCCCGGTCATTGCCTCGATCAGACCGGGAAAGCCGCAGCGCCACAGGCCGTTGCGGAAATAGAGCCGATAGAAATAGAGAGGCGGGCCGAAGAACAGTTTGTAGGGCCGCGGCCGCCTTCCTTCGGCGTAATGCTGGTCGGCCTTCAGGGTCGAATACTTGTTTTCCTTGAGGATCTGCTCATCGATGATCAGCGGCCGGTAATGCAGCAGGCTGCCGGCCCTGGCCGCGCCGACCTTGCCGTCCGGAACGATCCCTTCATGCACCTTCTGGCCGAGATCGTAGCGGCCGCGCCCATTGCGGATCAGGCGAAGATTGCGGCGTTCATGCACTTTCTCGGGCGTGTAGCCATAGCCGATCAGATAGGGGCGGCGCGCCACCCTCCAGCCGACGACGTCGCCCGGGGCGTCGAGAAGCGATGGCAGCAAAGCCTTGAGCGGCTGATCGAAGCGCTCGTCGGCATCGATGTTGAAGCACCAGGGTTCACGGCATTGCTCGAGGGCGAACTGCTTCTGCCCGGCATAGCCCCGCCAGGGTTCGTACATGAAGCGGATGGGCCAGCCCCTGTCGATATAAGATTGCACCAGAGCCGCCGTGCCGTCTTCCGAGCCGGAATCGACGATCACGATCTCTGCGCATTGCTCGAGGCTCTCGATGCAATTGCCGAGATAGGACTCTTCGTTCAGGCAGATGATGAAAGCCGAGAGCGGGAGCTTCTGTACGATGCCGGAGCTCTTTCTCACCTGTCCCGGCCCATCCGGGCTTTTGTCCTGGAGATGTTTCAATTCGTTCCGCCCAGCAAAGCTCGAATGGAGCAGGCCTCAACAGACCTCAGATCTCGACCTGGCAGGCGTCCTTGACCTGGCGGATCGTCAGCATGGTTCGCACCGTGTCGACATTGTCGGTCGCGGTGAGTTCTTCAATAACGAAATCTTGAAACGTCGCAAGGTTCTCCGCCACGCACTGCAGGAGAAAGTCGGATTCCCCGGAAACCATCCAGGCCTCGCGCACGAGCGGCCAGGAGGCGGTGCGCGCTGCGAAGGCCTTGAGATTGGCGTCGGACTGATGCTTCAGTCCGACCATGCAAAAGGCAACGAGGTCGTATCCAAGTGCCGAGGCATTGAGAAGGGCGCGATAGCCGCGAATGACGCCGGATTCCTCGAGCTTGCGAACGCGGCGCAGACAGGGCGGTGCCGATATTCCGACCCGTTCGGCAAGCTCCACATTCGTCATCCGGCCGTTTCCCTGCAACTCCCGCAGGATCTTCATGTCGATGGAATCGAGGTCGACGCGCATGACCATTGCCCAATATCCCCAATCTCTGCCGGCCTCGCCGCCGCCGGCCCGTTCTTCCCATATAGATGTCGCGAGCGCAGGGAAACAGCGGCAATCGTCGACAAGGCACTCGTCCGGCGCGCCACCGGACGCTGTCGTGTCGCTAGCACGTAACCGCACATCGAAACGAGCGCGCAGGCGGAGGCATGCACAGAAACCTTCGCCGGGCCCCTCCCTTGCGCGGCGGTCGTGCGCTCACAATCGAGAAGTCCCGGCGGAAACCCGGCAAAATTCCTGATCTGGTGTCAATTTCCTGGTGCAGGCGCAAGCACTTGTGTGTATCAGCGGAGGCGCCCTTGAAAGTCCGGGCTGTGAATACCTAAAGTAAGACGATATTTTTGCCACTTGCGGAACCCACCGGATAATGCCCGTCAGGTCTTCCGGCGAATGAAGGACATGAGCATGACCGCCCGTCACACCAAAGTGCTGATCATCGGTTCCGGCCCCGCCGGCTATACCGCCGCGATTTATACGGCGCGCGCCATGCTTTCGCCCGTACTCATCGCTGGGATGGAACAGGGTGGGCAATTGATGATCACCACGGATGTCGAGAACTATCCGGGCTATGCCGATCCGGTCCAGGGCCCGTGGATGATGGAGCAGATGCTGAAGCAGGCCGTCCATGTCGGCGCCGAGATCGTCAATGATATCGTCACCGATGTCGATCTTTCCGTCCGCCCCTTTCGCGTCAGGACGGACGGCGGCGCCGACTGGACGACTGACGCGCTGATCATCGCCACCGGCGCGAAGGCAAAGTGGCTGGGCATCGAAACCGAGCAGACCTTCATGGGCTTCGGCGTTTCCGCTTGCGCCACCTGCGATGGCTTCTTCTATCGCAACAAGGACGTGATCGTGGTCGGCGGTGGCAACTCCGCCGTGGAAGAGGCGCTCTACCTCTCGAATCTCGCAAAGACGGTAACGGTGGTCCACCGTCGTGACGCGTTCCGGGCGGAAAAGATCCTGCAGGAGCGCCTCTTTGCCAAGCCGAACGTAAAGGTTGTTTGGGACCATGAGGTGACCGAATATCTCGGCGCACCGGCAAAGCCGCCGATGCCCGCCTCCGTCAACGGCGTGAAGCTCCGCAACACCAAGACCGGCGATGTCTCCGAAATGGCGACCGACGGCGTCTTCGTCGCAATCGGCCATGCGCCGGCCGTGGAACTCTTCAAAGGCAAGCTTCGCCAGAAGCCGAACGGCTATCTTTGGACCGCGCCCGATTCGACCGCGACGGATGTTACGGGCGTCTTTGCCGCCGGCGATGTCACCGACGACATCTACCGTCAGGCCGTGACCGCTGCCGGCATGGGCTGCATGGCGGCCCTCGAGGCGGAGAAATATCTGGCGGGTCATATGCCCGTCGCAATTGCAGCCGAATAGAAGCTGCAAAATCGGGGTCGACGCCCTACAGCGAGCGCCGTGTCTTTTCAGACACGCGAAAGGTCGCTGTGGCACTTCGGTTGCTGCATGTTTGTTCTCAGATCGAAGCCGATTTGGGAAACATGCGGTAGGTTCGGCCTTGAGTGGGAACAGATGCATTGGTGACGCCCGGAGGACGCCGCCCGGTTCCTCCGGCGATCCTTTATGGGGGTTTATACATGGCGCTCGATTGGGACAAACTGCGCATTTTTCACGCGGCGGCCGAGGCCGGCTCGTTCACGCATGCGGCAGATAAGCTCCATTTGTCGCAATCTGCGATCAGCCGGCAGGTCAGTGCGCTCGAGCAGGACGTCGGCATCAAGCTGTTTCATCGCCACGCCCGCGGTCTGATTCTGACCGAACAGGGCGAGATGCTTTACCGCACCGCGCATGAAGTGCTGATGAAGCTCGAAAGCATCAAGGCGCAGCTGAGCGAGACCACCGACAAGCCGAGCGGCAAGCTGCGCATCACGACGACTGTCGGTCTCGGCCAGGGCTGGCTGACCGATAAGATCCAGGAGTTCATGACGCTTTATCCGGATGTGCAGGTCCAGCTCATTCTCGACAACGAAGAGCTCGACGTGAACATGCGGCATGCCGATTGCGCGATCCGGCTTCGCCAGCCGCAGCAGTCGGATCTGATCCAGCGCAAGCTGTTCACGGTGCACATGCATGTCTATGCGGCGCCGTCCTACATTAACAAGCATGGCGAGCCCCACTCGCTGGAGGAGCTGGACAACCACCGCATCATCACCTTCGGCGAGCCGGCGCCGAACTATTTGCTTGACGTGAACTGGCTGGAAATCGCCGGCCGCGATCCGGACAATCCGCGCATCTCGCATCTGCAGATCAACAGCCAGACGTCCATCAAGCGCGCCTGCCTGCTTGGAATCGGCATCGCCATGCTGCCCGACTACATAGTCGGTCGCGACCCCGGCTTGATCCAGCTTCCGATCAGCGCCGAGATCCCCTCGTTCGATACCTATTTCTGCTATCCGGACGAATTGAAGAACTCGGCGAAGCTCAAGGTCTTCCGTGATTATATCGTCGCCAAGTCCCGGAATTGGAATTTTTGACGGACCGGACATGCCCGATTTCTGGGCGCAGGTCCGCACGAAGGCTAAACTGCTGTTTTTTTGGTGTTATTTACGTCGCCGTTGAGTTTTCGCCCCGCATCCGTTTCATTGTGCGCCGCAAAACTAGGCAGCGATGCGCGCACGGCATGGCTGACATGCATATTAAATGATTGCTCACCGCCCAAAAAAACAGCATACCACACACAGCTGATGCATCTTTGGTGGCTTCTCCTCCCAGTGCCACCGCAGCAGCTGTTCCCCTCTGGAGGTTTTAATTACCTTCACAACTATAAAGGGCCCAAGTTCTCTTGCGGCCCTCTTTTTTTGTTCGCTGTTCGTGCACCTGTCAGTAGAGATTTCTGGTGGGTTGGCCATTGAAAGCGGGCCGTCTCCGCCCCATATCTCTTTCGGCTGATGCATTTGGCGGCTTTCTCCTCCCCGGCCGCGGCAGCAGCCGTTCCCCTCTGGAGGTTTTCAAACCTTCACAACTGACAGGGCCCAAGTTCTCTTGCGGCCCTTTTTTTTTACCCTCGTGTACACGCGATCGTGACTTGTATATCGATGAATATCGATAGATATATCGTTAAAACACGATGTTACGAAATATGATGAACAGAAGCGAAATATTGAAAGCGCTGGCGCACCCCACGCGCGTGGACATGTTGACCTGGCTGAAAGAGCCGCAGGCGCATTTCTCCGGGCAGGAACATCCGCTTGAGATGGGCGTCTGCGCCAGCCAGTTCGAGCGATGCGGCCTGTCGCAGTCGACGGTCTCCGCGCATCTCGCGGTGTTGCAGCGCGCCGGCCTGGTGACGACCCGCCGCGTCGGCCAATGGATCTTCTACAGGCGCAACGAGGACACCATCACCGAATTCCTCAAGGCCATCGGCGATCTCTGATCGCCTTCCACTCTCCTCCCAGGTCTCAACCGAAAACGAAAAGGACAAGCCATGGCTTCTCTCTTCGACCCGATCAAAGTCGGTGACATCGCGCTCAAGAACCGCATCGTTATGGCGCCATTGACCCGCAACCGGTCACCGGGGGCGGTGCCGAATACCCTCAACGCAACTTATTACGAGCAGCGCGCCTCGGCCGGGCTCCTGATCACCGAGGCAACGGCGATCACCCACCAGGGTCAGGGCTATGCAGACGTGCCGGGCCTTTACACGACCGAAGCGCTCGAGGGCTGGCGCAAGGTCACCGATTCGGCCCACAAGGCTGGCGGCAGGATCGTCGTGCAGATGTGGCATGTCGGCCGGATCTCGCACGAGTCCCTGCAGCCGGGTGGCGGCAAGCCTGTGGCGCCCTCGGCGATCCGCGCCAAGTCGAAAACCTATCTCGTCAACGCGGACGGAACCGGCAGCTTTGCCGAAACCTCGGAACCGAGGGCGCTCGAACTCACCGAAATTGCCGGTATTGTCGAAGACTATCGCAAGGCCGCGCGCGCTGCGGTCGACGCCGGCTTCGACGGTGTCGAGATCCACGCTGCCAACGGCTACCTGATAGATCAGTTCCTGCGCTCCAGCTCCAACAAACGCAGCGATGCCTATGGTGGCTCGATCGAGAACCGAGCCCGCTTCCTGTTCGAAGTGCTCGAAGCCGTGACGAACGAGGTCGGAGCAGGCCGCGTCGGCATTCGCATCTCGCCGGTGACGCCGGCCAATGACGCCCACGATCCCGAGCCGCAGCCGCTTTTCACCTATGTGGCCGAGAAGCTCGCCCGTTATCCCCTCGCCTATATCCACATTATCGAAGGCGCGACGGGTGGCCCGCGCGACCATCAGCAGGGCGAGCGCCCGTTCGACTATGCGGCCCTTCGCTCGGCTTACACCGCGGCCGGTGGAATGGCCGCCTGGATGGCGAACAATGGCTACGACCGGGATCTGGCGATCAAGGCGGTCGAAGATGGCGAGGCCGACCTGATCGCCTTCGGCAAGCCGTTCATCGCCAATCCGGATCTGGTGCGGCGACTGAAGAACAACGCGCCCCTGAACACGCCGGACCAGGCAACCTTCTACGGTGGCGGCGCGAAGGGCTACACGGACTATCCGGCGCTCGAACAGGTCGCATGAGGCGGCCCAGCGCATTGGCCCGAAAGGCCCCGTTGCTCGCGGGGCCTTTTGCATTGCGGCCGGCAAATTGAGCCGCTACAGCGATAGCGGTCTTGCGGGCGCTTCATGCCTGCGCGCAGCGAAGGAGGGTGGCGTGCACATACGGGACGCGGTCGAAACCGATCTCCAGGAAATCTGCGACATCTACAATGATGCGGTGGCGAACACGACGGCGATCTGGAACGAAACGCTCGTCGATGTGGCCAACCGAGCGGGCTGGCTGAGGGCGCGGAAGGCCGCGGGCTTTCCGGTGCTTGTCGCGCTTTCCGACGAGAGCGAAGTCGTCGGCTATGGCTCCTTCGGCGAATGGCGCGCCTTCGACGGATACCGCCACACCGTCGAGCACTCGGTCTATGTGCGCCGGGACCAGCGCGGTGGCGGCATCGGCCGGGCGTTGATGCTGGCGCTGATCGAAAGGGCCGAGGCGCTCGGCAAGCATGTGATGGTCGCTGGGATCGAGTCGGGCAATCTCGCATCGATCCGCCTGCATGAACGGCTGGGTTTTGACCGGACCGGTCATATGAAGGAGGTCGGCACGAAATTCGGCCGCTGGCTCGACCTGACCTTCATGCAATTGATCCTGCGCACCGGCTCCCCGGAATGACGATCGAGTGACGATCCCCTTTGCTGTTTTTCGTCGTCGGCGAAGATGTTATCAATAGGGGCTCGTTCGTCGCTGGGGAGCCGCATGGTCGAGCAAGGCAGAGGGGAATACCACATCCGCGATAGCCGCGCCGGGCGTCTCGCGCGCGCTGCCGGGGCGGCGCTAAGCAGGTCCCGCAAAGGCTTCCCGCAGTATTGCGATCAGAAGCTGCGGCAATCAAAGGAATCCAAGAAAAGATTTCGGCGTTTCTCCGCAAATCTCTGCTTGGTGATCGGGGTCTGGCTGACTGCCGAAGCCACCGATGTTGCTCAGGCGGGCACCGACGCGCCGGTCGATTCGCGAAAGTGCCTTTATTCGGGTGTTTCGGCGGTGAACCCATCTATCCCGCTCTGCATCAGCGGCAAGAGCTTCGCCCGGGACGTCTGCGGCATCATTGAGCATTATGCGGAGGCGAACGATCTGCCGGCGCCGTTTTTCGCGCGGTTGATCTGGCGCGAAAGCCTGTTCCAGCCGGACGCGATCAGCCCCAAAGGGGCCGAGGGGATCGCCCAGTTCATGCCGGGCACGGCAAAGCTGCGGGGCTTGTCCAACAGTTTCGATGCGATTGCCGCCCTGGAAAAGTCGGCCGAATATTTGCGCGAACTGAAGCTTCGCTATGGCAATCTCGGTTTTGCCGCCGCCGCCTACAATGCCGGCGAAGCCGGGCTCGAGCGCTTTCTGGAGGACGAGCGGCTGCCCTATGAGACGCGCGATTACGTCCTGGCGATCACCGCGCATCCGGTGGAGGATTGGCGCGACAATCCGCCGAAATCGCTCGACCTGGCGCTCGACAAGCACAAGAACTTCCTCGAAGGCTGCGTCGCGCTTGCCAGCACCCGCCGGCTGCGTGACGTGGTCGTGGCCGACGAGGCCGCCTGGGCGCCCTGGGGCGTTCAACTGGCGGCGCACTTTCAGAAATCCGTCGCCAAGCGTCTGTTCCTGAACGCCATCAAGAGGTTGCCGGCGCCGATCAGCGGCGAGAAGGCGGTCCTCGTGCGTGAGCGAAATGGCAGCTTCGGAGCGCGCAGCCGCTATGCCGCCCGGATCGGCCGCGAAAGCCGGGCCGAGGCGGATACGCTCTGCGACACGATTCGCCGGAGCGGCGGCTCCTGCATCGTCTTCAGGAACTGACCGCATGAATTGACTGGTTTGTAAACTTAATATATTGATGGGCAGGATATCTACTTTTGGTTGTGCTTGCGCAAGAGGGGAGTGGAATGATGGACGTCGCCGTAATCATTCCATTTTATCAAGCCGAGACCGGTATTCTGACGCGATCTCTGGACTGCATATTCCGTCAGACCTACCAAGACGTCCTCGTCCTCGTCGTGGATGATGAAAGTCCTTTGCCGCCAGCAGCAGAAGTCGAGTGCCGTCCTGAGAGCGAGCGTGCACGCATAAGGATCATCTCGCGCAAGAACGGTGGACCGGGAAGCGCCCGCAACGCCGGACTCGACTGTATTGCGTCCGAGGTCCGTTATATCGCCTTCCTGGATTCCGACGATGTCTGGACACAAGATCATCTGCAATATGCCATCGAAGCGCTCGGGCGCGGCTACGAATTCTATTTTGCTGACTATACCTGGCCTTCGCGCAGCTCGACACGTCTCACCCAGACGCACCTGACCAAGTTCGGCAGGGGGCTGGATGCCGAGGGCAGGCTTTTCGCCCTCGACGCCGATTTCTTCGAAATCATCTTGACTTCATGGCCCGTGCACATTTCGGCCACGGTAATCGACGCGCGGGACCTTGGGAGCGTCCGTTTCGACGAGCGCTTGCGACTGTCATCGGAAGACCAGATGTATTTCCTCCAATGCGCCCGCAAAACATCGAAGGTATGTTTTCGCAACGAGGTAACGATGCGGCTCGACGACGGGCTTAACATCTTCCGTCGACAGCCCGTAGGGACGCGGGGTTTTTCCAGGAGCCGGATCTCAAATGCGTATTTTCACAGGCTCGTCCAGCCGCTCGCCGACGCACGGTCCGATGCTGCGCAAACAAGGAACCGTGACCTTTTCCGAACCAATGTGCGGGATTTCGTTCGTTCCGAGGTGAAATCACTTATCTTCAAACGGCGGGCGCATCCCTCTCTCTACTGGCCCGCCTGCCGTGTCTTCTTCGCCCGTTCCGTTCCCGAAACCTGTCCTTTATAGCGCCGGGCTATTCTTGCGAACGCTACAGCGCCGCGCGTCTTTTCAGACGCGCAAAGGTCGCTGTAACGCTTGAATCTGCGCATCGAGCTTTCCGAAAATCGGGTACGATTTTCGGGCCGATGCGCTAAACTGAGCAGGTCCCGCAAAAGCGCCCCGCGGTCCGGCTGGCTGCCGAAGCCGCCGATGTTGCTCAGGCGCGTACAGGCGCACCGGTCGATTCGCGAAAGTGCCTTTTCGGGTGTCTCGGCGGTGAATCCTGGGGCGTTCAGATGCTCAGGAATTGAGATCGATGCGCTCCAGCGCCACGCCATGCCGGCTGCCGGCAAGATTATTCTTCCGCCCCGGCGTCAGGCAACCAAGCGACCGGAGAGTTTCGGCGACAGCCTTCTCGATCGGCGTGTGCGGCTCTTCGCCCAAGAGTGTGATGAGCCGATCGTTTCGCATTTCGATCGGCTCGCGCCAGAGGTAACGCATCTCCTTCAATTCCCGGAAGAAATGCACGAAGGGCGAGGCAGTTGCCACGAGCCACCAGGGGAAAGCCCGGACCTTGAGGTCTGGTCGTCCAAGGGCTCGGCGGATGGCGGCAATCATCTTCGTACCGTCGTCGTCGAAAACGCCACGCATGTGATAGACGGCGAATCGCGGAAGGCTGTCCGCCCGCTCGATCAGGCGGATCATCGTTTCGGCCACGTCCGGCAAATAGGCCCACTGGTGGGCGATGCCCTTCCGGCCGGGATAGTTGATCGCCTTCAGCGTTTTTCCCGGTGTCACCAGGCCCTGGGAAAACCAGTTGTTCGCGGCATCCGGACCGAAGAAATCTCCGGCGCGCAGGATGATGACGCCGACGCCCCTGCCTGCAGCGGATTTCAGCCTCGCTTCCATCTCCCGGCGAATGGCGCCCTTGCCTGTCTGCGGGTACTGCGGCGAGTCTTCGGTGATGAGCGGAAATGCATCCGGTCCGAAATTGTAGACCGTACCCGGAAGGACGATGCGCGCGCCGACCGCCTCCGCCGCGGCGATCGTGTTGTCGAGCATCGGCAGCACCAGCTGACCCCAGTTGCGATAACCGGGCGGGTTTACCGCATGAATGATGAAGGATGCTCCTTCGGCCGCAATCCGCATGGCTGCCGCATCCATGGCATCGCCTTGGATCCATTGGAAGTTCGGCTCCTTGTTCGCTGCATCCGCCGCCTTGCGGTGCAGGGCCCGGATTGTCCAGCCGCGCGCGTGCAGCCCTCGCGCGACCGTGCCGCCGATACCACCGGTGGCGCCCACCACGAGTACCGTTCTATCCTGTCTATCGGTCATCTCTGTCTCCATCGGTTCGATGAACCAAGGATCACCGACATCCAGGATAAACGGAATTGTCGAAATAGCTTTCCCAGCTATACTGAAATTTATGAGCAAGTCCGAACCGAGTTGGGATTTCCATCGCACATTTCTCATGGTGCTGCGTGAAGGATCGCTGTCCGCTGCCGCGCGCGAGCTTGGCTTGACACAGCCGACGGTCGGCCGCCACATCGACACATTGGAGACGGCGTTTGGATTTCCGCTGTTTACGCGCTCGCCGCACGGGCTGTTGCCGACGGAAGGGGCCTTGGAACTCAAGCCCTATGCGGAAACCATGGCTGCCACGTCCGCAGCGCTGTTTCGTGCCGCTTCCGCCGCCCGGGACACGGTCGGTGGCACGGTGCGCATCAGCGCCAGCGAAGTGATCGGCGTCGAGGTGCTGCCGCCGATCCTTGCGGACCTGCGGCGGCGCTATCCGGACCTGAACATGGAACTGTCCGCCTCGGACACGGTCGAAGATCTTTTGCGACAGGAGGCCGACATGGCCGTGCGCATGGTCGCGCCGGAGCAGGACGCGCTCGTCGCCCGCCACATCGGCGCCGTTCCGCTGGGCTTTCATGCGCATTGCTCCTATCTCGACCGTCGCGGCGTTCCGGAAACGCTTGACGATCTCGCTCATCACGATCTCATCGGCTATGACAGGGAGACAGCGGCGATCCGCGCGATCCTGGCGCGGACACCGAACCTTCCGACGGCGCGCTTTGCATTCAAGTCCGACAGCAATCTCGCCCAACTCGCCGCCATCCGGGCGGGTTTCGGCATCGGTATCTGCCAGAACGCGCTCGCCGCGCGCGAACCGAAACTCGTACAGGTGCTGCCGGACTGCTTCGACATGGCTCTCGAAACCTGGCTGGTCATGCACGAAAACCTTCGCACGACTCCGCGCTGCCGCGTTGCCTTCGATGCGCTGGCGGAGGGGCTGCAGAGATATATACGCGAACAAAACGGCTGACGCCGCTTGCCCAAAAAATCGGGCAGATCGTCACCGATGGCGGAAAGAGAGCGACGAAGGAAAAAAGCCCGCCGAGTACAGCGGGCTTTTTCGTCCTGTCGCGACTGATATATGGGGATCAATCTTCCGCGTCGGCCGGAGGCTCGGCCACGATGGCCTCGCCGGCGGTCACGACTTCCTCGATCCCCTCGTCACCCTCCGGCTCGCTGATCCGTTCGACGGAGACCACTTTCTCGTCCTTTGCCGTCGAGAAGATCGTGACGCCCTTGGTGGCGCGGCTTGCCAGTCGAATGCCGTGGACCGGCACCCGGATCAACTGTCCGCCGTTGGAAACGAGCATGATCTGGTCATTGTGCTCGATCGGGAATGCCGCGACCAGTTCGCCGATCTCGGCTGTCTTGGAGGTGTCGGTGGCGCGGATGCCCTTGCCGCCACGACCGGAGGTGCGGAAATCATAGGACGAGGACCGCTTGCCGAATCCCTTTTCCGAGAGAGTCAGCACGAACTGCTCGCGCGCCTTGAGTTCCTCGTAGCGTTCGTTGGTGAGTTCGCCGCCATTGGTGACCTCCTCGCCGACAAGTACGATCTCTTCGTCCTCGCCGGTCGTCGCCCGCCGTTCGGCCGCCGAACGGCGCAGATAGGCGGCACGTTCCCAAGGCTCGGCGACGACATGGGCGACGATCGCCATCGAGATGATCCGGTCGCCATCCCCGAGCGAAATGCCGCGGACGCCGATCGAATTGCGCCCCGCAAAAACACGTACGTCGGAGACGGGGAAGCGGATGCATTGGCCGAGGGCCGTCGTCAGCAGCACGTCGTCGAATTCCGTGCAAGTGTCGACCGAGAGGATTTCGTCGCCCTCCTCGTCGAACTTCATCGCGATCTTGCCGTTGCGGTTGACCTGGACGAAATCGGACAGCTTGTTGCGGCGGACGGTGCCGCGCGTCGTCGAGAACATGACGTCCAGGTTCTCCCAGGTCGTCTCGTCCTCGGGCAGCGGCATGATCGTGGTGATGCGTTCGCCGGGTTCGAGCGGCAGCATGTTGATCAGCGCCTTGCCGCGCGACTGCGGGGTGCCGATCGGCAGCCGCCAGACCTTCTCCTTGTAGACGATGCCGCGCGAGGAGAAGAACAGGACCGGCGTGTGGGTGTTGGCCACGAATAGCCGGGTAACGAAATCCTCGTCCCGTGTCGCCATGCCGGAGCGACCCTTGCCGCCGCGGCGCTGCGCCCGATAGGTCGTCAGCGGCACGCGCTTGATGTAGCCGAGATGCGACACGGTAACCACCATGTCCTCGCGGGCGATCAGATCCTCGTCGTCCATGTCCGGACCGCCATCGGCGATCTCGGTGCGGCGCGGCGTGCCGAATTCGTCGCGGACGGCGGCAAGCTCGTCCTTGACGATCTGCATGATTCTGAGCCGCGAGGAGAGGATGTCGAGATAATCCCGGATTTCCTCGCCGATCTTGTTGAGCTCTCCGCCGATCTCGTCCCGGCCAAGCGCGGTCAGACGCTGCAGGCGGAGGTC
This sequence comes from Ensifer sp. LCM 4579, assembly GCF_001854885.1. GTDB lineage: Bacteria > Pseudomonadota > Alphaproteobacteria > Rhizobiales > Rhizobiaceae > Sinorhizobium. The sequence continues at coordinate 66,417 of NZ_MDDV01000004.1, forward strand.
GAGAATGGCACGCGCCTGCTCTTCCGAGAGATTGTAGGTGCCGTCGTCGTTGATCCGGTGACGCGGATCGTCGATCAGCCGGATCAGCGCATCGACCTCATGGGCCGGCCAGCGGCGTTCCATCAGCTGCTCGCGCGCGCTCTGCGGATCGGGTGCGTGGCGGATGAGCTTGATCACTTCGTCGATATTGGCGACGGCGATGGCGAGGCCGACCAGGACATGCGCCCGCTCGCGCGCCTTGCGCAGCAGGTATTTCGTTCGCCGGCTAACGACGTCCTCGCGGAACGAGACGAAGGCGCGCAGCATGTCGAGCAGCGTCATCTGCTCCGGCTTGCCGCCGTTCAGCGCCACCATGTTGCAGCCGAAGGAGGTCTGCAGCGGCGTGTAGCGGTAAAGCTGGTTGAGAATGACATCGGCATTGGCATCGCGCTTCAGCTCGATCACGACGCGGTAGCCTTGCCGGTCCGACTCGTCGCGGAGATCCGAGATGCCCTCGATGCGCTTCTCGCGCACCAGCTCGGCCATCTTCTCGATCATCGTCGCCTTGTTCACCTGATAGGGAATCTCGGTGATGATGATCTGTTCGCGGTCGCCGCGCATCGGCTCGATATGGGCGCGCCCGCGCATGATCACGGAGCCGCGGCCGGTCTCATAGGCCTGGCGGATGCCGGCACGGCCGAGGATCAGCGCCCCCGTCGGAAAGTCGGGACCGGGAATGATCTGCATCAGCTCCGGCAGTTCGATTGCCGGATCGTCGATCAGCGCGATGCAGCCGTCGATGACTTCGCCGAGATTGTGCGGCGGAATGTTGGTCGCCATGCCGACGGCGATGCCGCCGGCGCCATTGACGAGCAGGTTCGGAAATTTCGCCGGGACGACGACGGGTTCCTGCAGGGTGCCGTCGTAGTTCTCGCGGAAATCGACCGTTTCCTTGTCGAGATCGTCGAGCAGCGAATGGGCGGCCTTTTGCAGCCGGCATTCGGTGTAGCGCTCGGCCGCAGGCGGGTCGCCGTCCACCGAGCCGAAATTGCCCTGGCCGTCGATCAGCGGCAGTCTCAGTGACCAGTCCTGCGCCATGCGCGCCAGCGCGTCGTAGATCGCCATGTTGCCGTGCGGATGGTATTTACCCATCACGTCACCGGTGACGCGCGCGCATTTGACGTATTTCTTGTTCCAGTCGATGCCGAGTTCACTCATCCCGTAGAGGATGCGCCGGTGGACCGGCTTCAGCCCGTCGCGCACATCGGGAAGCGCGCGTGAGACGATCACGCTCATGGCGTAATCCAGGTAGGACCGCTGCATTTCCTCGATGATGGAAATCGGCTCGATGCCTGGCGGAGTCTTTCCGCCGCCGGGAGTGCTTTGTTCAGTCAATGTCGATCACGATCTTTGTTCAGAATCAGTCGGTTCTTTATAGCCGAATGCGGCTTCGCGCGCCAATTTCGCGCCAATTCGGCGTGAGGTTTTGAACAGTCTTTCGCCGCCGGGTCGGGCATTTTCGAGGCAAGTGTGCCGTGCCGGTTTAAGCCATCGTGGTGCGCTTGGCCACTGAAATCGACTTCGGGAGTCACCGGTGGTTCAAAGCGCTGCAACGGCCTCCGAGGGTCCCTTTCGTCGGCGCTTGGCCTGCCTCTTTCCAAGCGCGCGTGGCTTGCCTAACAATGCGGCTCTACAACCCGGACCAGCCGGGGGCGTAAAGGGGGGGGGACGGATGTTCGATATCGACCTGTTGATCAATGCGCTGACGACGCTGCTCGTCACGCTGGACCCGCCGGGTCTGGCGCCGATCTTCTTGAGCCTCACCGTCGGCTTGAACCGGCAGCAGCGCTTCCAGGTGGCCACACGCGGTTCGCTGATCGCGTTCTTCATCCTTGCGGCCTTCGCCCTTTTCGGTGACGGCATTCTCGGCCTGCTCGGCATCTCGATCGGTGCCTTCCGGATCGCCGGCGGCCTGCTGCTGTTCTGGATCGCCTTCGAGATGATCTTTGAACGGCGCCAGGAGCGAAAGGAAAAGACCGGCGAGGCTGCCGTTACCAGGGATCACATCCACAATATCGCCGTTTTCCCGCTTGCCCTGCCGCTGATCGCCGGACCGGGGGCGATTTCGGCAACCATCCTGCTCGGCAGCTCCTTTCCCTCCGTCCTCGAGCGCGTGCAGCTTCTCACGGTCATCGCGGTCTCGATGGCGCTTCTGTTCCTGGCTCTGGTGATCGCCGAACGGGTCGACCGCTTTCTCGGCGTCACCGGCCGGGCGATCCTCACCCGCCTGCTCGGCGTCATCCTTGCGGCACTCGCGGTGCAATTCGTCGTCGACGGCGTGCGCGCTGCGTTTGGCATCTGATCGTTCGCGAAAAGCAAACGGCCCGCTTGAAGCGGGCCGAACGGATTCTGCTTGAAAGCACGCGCGGCGCCGAAGACACCAGGCAGCGCCGCCGCCCGTTCAGAACGGAATGTCGTCGTCGAGATCGCGCGAGAAGTTGCCGCCGCCCTGATTCGGCTGGCCGCCGGCGCGTCCGCCGGAGGATTGCCGCGGCTGGTCGTATTCCTCGTAACCGCCGCCGCCGCCGAAGTCGCTGCCGCCACGGTTGGCCCCGCCGCCCTCGCCGCGACCGTCGAGCATCGTCAGGGTCGAGTTGAAGCCCTGCAGCACCACTTCCGTCGTGTAGCGGTCATTGCCGTTCTGGTCCTGCCATTTGCGGGTCTGCAGCTGCCCTTCGATGTAGAGCTTGGCGCCCTTCTTCACATATTGCTCGACGACCTTGCAGAGGCCCTCGTTGAAGACGACGACGGTGTGCCACTCCGTCTTCTCGCGGCGCTCGCCGGTGTTGCGGTCGCGCCAGGTTTCGGAGGTTGCGATGCGCAGGTTGGCGATCGGCCGACCGTCCTGCGTGCGCCGGATTTCCGGGTCGGCCCCGACATTTCCGATCAAGATCACCTTGTTGACGCTGCCAGCCATATCACTTTTCCCGTGCTTGCCGCCGAACCGCCGGCCCGGCTTTCCGATGTCTCAAGAGCGCGCATCTTAACGGCCCGCCGCCGTCGATACGCCCCGCTCCGCGCGTAATCCACAGCTGATATTTGTTCTTTTTTTGTTCTAGCGATTGCCTATTATCCTGTCAACCGAATCGCAATTGATTGGCCTCTTTCCCGTTTGCGCCTCGACATGGGCGCAGTCGTCATTACATAGGGGGCTTCAAACGACCTGCAAAGCTGGCTTCCGATGAGCGAACTCAAGACCATCTCCATTCGCGGCGCGCGCGAGCACAATCTCAAGGGCATCGACCTCGACCTGCCGCGTAACAGGCTGATCGTGATGACGGGGCTTTCCGGGTCCGGCAAATCCTCGCTCGCCTTCGACACGATCTATGCGGAGGGCCAGCGCCGCTACGTCGAGAGTCTGTCGGCCTATGCCCGCCAGTTCCTGGAGATGATGCAGAAGCCGGACGTCGACCAGATAGACGGTCTCTCCCCGGCGATCTCGATCGAGCAGAAGACGACCTCGCGCAACCCGCGCTCGACGGTCGGAACCGTCACCGAGATCTACGACTATCTGCGCCTGCTCTTCGCGCGCGTCGGCGTGCCCTATTCTCCGGCAACGGGGTTGCCGATCGAAAGCCAGACGGTCAGCCAGATGGTCGACCGCGTGCTGGAGTTCGGAGAAGGCACCCGTCTTTATATTCTGGCGCCGCTCGTGCGTGGCCGCAAAGGCGAGTACAGGAAGGAACTCGCCGAGCTGATGAAGAAGGGCTTCCAGCGCGTCAAGGTGGACGGGCAGTTCTACGAGATCGCCGACGTCCCGGCGCTCGACAAGAAATTCAAGCACGACATCGACGTCGTCGTCGACCGCGTCGTCGTCAGGCCCGATCTCGCCACGCGCCTGGCCGACAGCATCGAGACCTGCCTGACGCTTGCCGACGGCTTGGCTGTCGCCGAGTTCGCCGACCGGCCGCTGCCGCCGGATGAAACCGCGGCCGGTGGCGCGGCCAACAAGTCGCTCAACGAGACGCATGAGCGCGTGCTGTTTTCGGAAAAGTTCGCCTGCCCGGTCTCCGGCTTCACCATTCCGGAGGTCGAGCCGCGGCTCTTCTCGTTCAATAATCCGTTCGGCGCCTGCACGACCTGCGACGGCCTCGGCAGCCAGCAGAAGATCGACGAGGCGCTGGTCGTTCCGGAACCGAACAGGACACTGCGCGACGGCGCCATCGCGCCCTGGGCCAAGTCGACCTCACCCTATTACAATCAGACGCTCGAAGCGCTCGGCCAGGTCTTCGATTTCAAGCTCGGCAACCGCTGGAGCGAGCTTTCGGCTGAAGCGCAGAAGGCGATCCTCCATGGCACCGAAGAAAAGATCACCTTCCACTACAAGGACGGTGCGCGCGCCTACAACACCACCAAGACCTTCGAGGGCGTCGTGCCCAATCTCGAGCGGCGCTGGAAGGAGACTGACAGCGCCTGGGCGCGGGAAGAAATCGAGCGCTTCATGTCGGCCGCGCCCTGCCCCGCCTGTGCCGGCTACCGGCTGAAGCCGGAAGCGCTGGCGGTCAAGATCAACAGGCTTCACATCGGCGAAGTCACGGAAATGTCGATCCGGGCGGCCCGCGACTGGTTCGAGGCGCTGCCGCATGCGCTCAGCGTCAAGCAGAACGAGATTGCCGTGCGGATCCTCAAGGAGATCCGCGAGCGGCTGCGCTTTCTGAACGACGTCGGACTGGAATATCTGAGCCTGTCGCGCAATTCCGGCACGCTTTCCGGCGGCGAAAGCCAGCGCATCCGGCTTGCCTCGCAGATCGGCTCCGGGCTGACGGGCGTGCTCTATGTGCTCGACGAGCCGTCGATCGGTCTGCACCAGCGCGACAATGCCCGCCTGCTCGACACACTGAGGCACCTGCGCGATATCGGCAACACGGTGATCGTCGTCGAGCATGACGAGGATGCGATCCTGACGGCGGACTATGTCGTCGACATCGGACCGGCGGCCGGCATCCATGGCGGCGAAATCGTGGCCGAAGGCACGCCCTCCGATATCATGGCCAATCAGAAGTCTCTGACCGGGAAATATCTCTCGGGCGAGCTTTCCGTCGCCGTGCCAGGCGAAAGGCGAAAGCTCAAAAAGAAGAAGGAAATCACCGTTGTAGGAGCGCGTGCTAACAATCTGAAGAATGTTACCGCGTCGATCCCGCTCGGCGTCTTCACGGCGGTGACCGGCGTCTCGGGCGGCGGCAAGTCCACCTTCCTGGTCGAAACGCTCTACAAGGCGGCTGCCCGCCGCATCATGGGCGCGCGCGAGAACCCGGCCGATCACGACCGCATCGACGGGTTCGAGCATATCGACAAGGTCATCGACATCGACCAGTCGCCGATCGGCCGCACGCCGCGCTCGAATCCGGCGACCTATACCGGCGCCTTCACGCCGATTCGCGACTGGTTCGCCGGCCTGCCGGAGGCGAAGGCGCGCGGCTACCAGCCGGGCCGCTTTTCCTTCAACGTCAAGGGCGGCCGCTGCGAGGCCTGCCAGGGCGATGGCGTCATCAAGATCGAGATGCACTTCCTGCCGGACGTCTATGTCACTTGCGACGTCTGCCACGGCAAGCGCTACAATCGCGAAACGCTCGACGTGCATTTCAAGGGCAAGTCGATTGCCGACGTCCTCGACATGACGGTCGAGGAAGGCGTCGAGTTCTTCTCGGCCGTCCCGGCGGTGCGCGACAAGCTGGTGACGCTCAATCAGGTCGGTCTCGGCTATATCAAGATCGGACAGCAGGCGAACACGCTTTCGGGCGGCGAGGCCCAGCGCGTGAAGCTTGCCAAGGAACTGTCGAAGCGGTCCACCGGGCGCACGCTTTACATACTCGACGAGCCGACAACCGGCTTGCATTTCCATGACGTAGCCAAGCTTCTTGAAGTTTTGCATGAGCTCGTCAACCAAGGCAATTCTGTCGTCGTCATCGAGCACAACCTCGAAGTGATCAAGACGGCGGACTGGATCATCGACTTCGGTCCTGAAGGTGGCGACGGCGGTGGCGAGGTCATTGCCAGGGGCACGCCGGAAGACGTCGTGAAGGAACCCCGCTCCTATACCGGGCAGTTCCTGAAGGAGCTTCTGGAACGCCGGCCGACGAAGAAGGCCGTCGCGGCGGAATGAACGGTGGCTCAGGCCCATGGCGCCGCGCGTCTTTTCAGACGCGCAAAGATCGCTGTCGCATTTTGAATTGCTAGATAACTGCCCCCGCACCGCGGGCTGAGGAGGAGACGATGGCAGAAACCGGAACGATCCGCGTCGGCATTGGCGGCTGGACCTTCGAGCCGTGGGAAAGCAGCTTTTACCCTTCCGACCTCCCGAAGAAGCGGCAGCTGGAATATGCCGGCAAGGAACTGCGCACCATCGAGGTCAACGGCACCTATTACAGTTCGCAGAAGCCGGCGACCTTTGCCAAATGGGCCTCGGAGGTGCCGGACGGTTTCATCTTCTCGCTGAAGGCGAGCCGTTTCGTGACAAACCGCAAGGTCCTCTCCGAGGCCGGCGAATCGATGCAGCGGTTCCTGACCCAGGGTCTGACGGAACTGGGCAATCACCTCGGTCCGATTCTCTGGCAGTTCGCCGCCACCAAGAAATTCGAGCCCGACGATTTCGAGAGATTTTTGAAGCTGCTGCCGGAGAAGCAGGATGGATTGAAGCTCCGTCACGTGGTCGAGGTTCGCCACCCCTCCTTCCAGACGCCGGATTTCGTCGAGATGCTCGACAGGTACAAGGTGGCGGTGGTGCTCGCCGAGCATGCGGACTATCCGATGATCGCCGATGTCACCGCCGACTTCGTCTATGCCCGGCTGCAGAAGGGCAGCGACGACGTGGAATCCTGCTATCCCGCAAAAGCCCTCGATCTTTGGGCCGAGAGGCTCCAGACCTTTGCCGCGGGACGTGAGCCGGACGGTCTCGAAAAGAGCGCGCCGGAGCGAAAGGCGGAAAGCCGGCCGCGCGACGTCTTTGCCTTCTTCATCAGTTCGGGCAAGGTCAACGCGCCGAACGGTGCGCGGGAGTTGCAGAAGCGCGTCGATTGAGGCCCGCCCTGCGGCATGTCTCCACGGGCCGGGCTGGGCTCTTCCGAGAAGTGGATGGCCTGGGCCTGTCATGGGCGCGCGTCATGCGGCGGTCGCGAATCGGGCGCATCACATCGCGGCTCGGCGTGCAATCGCGAGTGGCGCTGCACCGTCTCCCTACCCCTTATTTTTACCCCTGAAAAATTCGATTTCCCGGTTGCAGCTTCGCCGCCAGCGCAGACAACCGGCGGAAGTGCCTGATTTTCAACGACTTGATTAATGTCCCCGTTTTCCACAAGCGATCCACACAAGATATAGGGGCCAAACTTCCGTCACAAACCACCCCTTGACGCTAGGCGCCGATTCACGGTTAATGGATTTCACGTTGCGACGGCGGCGGACCGGGTAGTCAAGCGGCCGGTTCATCCCCCCAAATCGTCGGTTCTGACCAGCGGCCAAGCGGATAATCCCCGTGAGGCGGCAATGGCGGAGCTTTGCGCGGTTGCGGGTGCTGCCGGAGCGATATTCGGACTGGCGTAAACAAGCTGTTAATACTATATTTAGCGTTTGCAGCCAGAATAATCACTAGATACAGGGTTGCCCAGGGCTTGGGTTTCCTAAAATGGACGAAAGCTGGAACTGGCTGCGGAACGCTTGCGGCCGGGCGGGGTTAACTGCGCTCAAATCGGCGCGAAGGCAATAAGGGACACGGGACAATGAAGATCGAACGTCGGTTCACCAAGGCAGGGCAATCCGCCTATGCCGAGATCGAATTCCGCAAGGCGACGAGCGAGATCAAGAACCCGGACGGCTCGATCGTTTTCCGTTTGGACAACATCGACGTGCCGGCGCAGTTCTCCCAGGTCGCCGCCGATATCCTTGCGCAGAAATATTTCCGCAAGGCGGGCGTTCCGGCGAAGCTGAAGCGCGTCGAGGAAAACGATGTGCCCTCCTTCCTGTGGCGCTCGGTTCCGGACACGGAGGCGCTCAAGGCGCTGCCGAAGGAGGAGCAATACGGCTCCGAAACGGACGCACGCCAGGTTTTCGATCGCCTGGCCGGCACCTGGACCTATTGGGGCTGGAAGGGCGGCTATTTCGACACGGACGAAGACGCGGCCGCCTTCCGCGATGAGCTCGCCTATATGCTCGCCACCCAGCGCGTCGCGCCCAACTCGCCGCAATGGTTCAACACCGGCCTGCACTGGGCCTACGGAATCGACGGCCCCGGCCAGGGCCACTTCTATGTCGATCCCTTCACCGGCAAGCTGACGAAGTCCAAGTCCGCTTACGAACATCCCCAGCCGCATGCCTGCTTCATCCAGTCGGTCGCCGACGACCTCGTCAACGAGGGCGGCATCATGGATCTGTGGGTGCGGGAGGCGCGCCTCTTCAAATACGGCTCCGGCACCGGCTCCAACTTCTCCCACCTTCGCGCCGAGGGTGAGAGGCTGTCGGGCGGCGGCAAGTCCTCCGGGCTCATGAGCTTCCTGAAGATCGGCGACCGCGCCGCCGGCGCCATCAAGTCGGGCGGCACGACGCGCCGCGCCGCCAAGATGGTCGTCGTCGACATCGACCATCCGGATATCGAGGAATATATCAACTGGAAGGTCAAGGAAGAGCAGAAGGTCGCCGCCCTCGTCACCGGTTCCAAGATCGTCGCGCGGCATCTGAAGGCGATCATGAAGGCCTGCGTCAATTGCGACGGCAGCGACGACGCCTGCTTCGACCCGAAGCAGAACCCGGTCCTGAAGCGCGAGATCCGCGCCGCCAAGCAGGCCGCGGTTCCGGAAAACTACGTGAAGCGCGTCATCCAGTTCGCACGCCAGGGCTACAAGGACATCCAGTTCAAGACCTATGACACGGACTGGGATTCGGAAGCCTACCTGACGGTCTCCGGCCAGAACTCCAACAATTCCGTCTCCATCAAGGACGACTTCCTGCGTGCCGTCGAGGCCGACGGCGATTGGCACCTGACCGCCCGCAAGGACGGCCGCGTGATGAAGACCCTGAAGGCGCGCGACCTCTGGGAGTCGATCTCCTATGCCGCCTGGGCTTCCGCCGATCCGGGCCTGCATTTCAACACGACGATGAACGACTGGCACACCTGCCCGGCCGCCGGCCCGATCCGCGCGTCGAACCCGTGCTCGGAATACATGTTCCTCGACGACACCGCCTGCAATCTAGCCTCGCTCAACCTGATGCAGTTCAAGGATGCGGCGACGAAGCGGATCAACATCGCCGATTACGAACACGCCGTTCGCCTCTGGACGGTGGTGCTCGAAGTCTCGGTGATGATGGCGCAGTTCCCGTCCCGCGAAATCGCCGAGCTCTCCTATGAATACCGCACGCTCGGCCTCGGCTATGCCAATATCGGCGGCCTGCTGATGTCCTCGGGCATTCCCTATGATTCGCCGGAGGGCCGCGCCATTGCCGGCGCGCTGACGGCGATCATGACCGGCATCGCCTATGCCACTTCGGCCGAAATCTCGGCCAAGCTCGGCCCCTTCCCGAGCTTTGCGCCGAATCGCGACAACATGCTGCGCGTGATGCGCAATCATCGCCGCGCCGCCCATGGCGAGACCTCGGGCTATGAGGGCCTGTCGGTCGATCCGGTTGCGCTCGTCCATGCCGATTGCCCGGACCAGGACCTGATCGCGCATGCCAAGAGCGCCTGGGACAAGGCCGTCGAGCTCGGCGAAAAGCATGGCTACCGCAACGCCCAGGCGACGGTGATCGCGCCGACCGGCACGATCGGCCTCGTCATGGATTGCGACACGACCGGCATCGAGCCCGATTTCGCGCTGGTGAAGTTCAAGAAGCTCGCCGGCGGCGGCTACTTCAAGATCATCAACCGCGCCGTGCCGGAGGCGCTGCGCACGCTCGGCTACTCGGAAAGCCAGATCGCCGAGATCGAGGCCTATGCGGTCGGCCACGGCAACCTCAACCAGGCGCCGGCGATCAACCCGGCGACGCTGAAGGCCAGGGGCTTCACCGACGAGAAGATCGAGGCGGTCAACGCGGCGCTGAAATCCGCCTTCGACATCAAGTTCGTCTTCAACCAGTGGACGCTGGGCGCCGACTTCCTGAAGGAGACGCTGAAGGTCGGCGACGAGCAGCTCGCCTCGATGGACTTCAACCTCCTCGAGCATATCGGCTTCTCGAAGAAGGATATCGAGGCCGCCAATATCCATGTCTGCGGCGCGATGACGCTCGAAGGAGCGCCGTTCCTGAAAGCCGAGCATCTGCCGGTCTTCGATTGCGCCAATCCCTGCGGCAAGATCGGTAAGCGCTACCTTTCGGTCGAAAGCCATATCCGCATGATGGCGGCCGCCCAGCCCTTCATCTCGGGCGCGATCTCGAAGACGATCAACATGCCGAACGAGGCGACGGTCGAGGATTGCAAGAACGCCTACATGCTCTCCTGGAAGCTGGCGCTGAAGGCGAATGCGCTTTACCGCGATGGCTCCAAGCTGTCGCAGCCGCTCAATGCCTCGCTGATCGAGGACGAGGAAGACGAAGAGGCGATCGAGGAGCTGATGCAGGCGCCGGCCGCCGCGCAAGCCGTCGCCGTCACCGAGAAGATCGTCGAGCGTGTCATAGAAAAGGTGGTGCGCGCCCGCGAGAAACTGCCGAACCGCCGCCAGGGCTATACCCAGAAGGCGATCGTCGGCGGTCACAAGGTCTATCTGCGCACCGGCGAATTCGGCGACGGCCGCCTCGGCGAGATCTTCATCGACATGCACAAGGAAGGTGCCGCCTTCCGTGCGATGATGAACAACTTCGCCATCGCCATCTCGCTCGGCCTGCAATATGGCGTGCCGCTCGAGGAATATGTGGAGGCCTTCACCTTCACCAAGTTCGAGCCGGCCGGCATGGTGCAGGGCAACGACGCGATCAAGAACGCGACGTCGATCCTCGACTATGTGTTCCGCGAACTTGCCGTCTCCTATCTCGGCCGCCACGACCTCGCTCATGTCGACACGTCGGACTTCAGCAACACGGCGCTCGGCCGCGGCATCCAGGAAGGCAAGACCAATCTCGTCTCGACCGGCTGGACCCGCGGCTACAAGCCGACCCTCGTCGGCGGCTCGGGCGAGCGCTCCGAGCCCAAGGGCGCCTCGACCGCGGCCCCTGCCCGCGCCTCCGGCGGCGCGACCGTCACCTCCTTTGCCGGCAGTGCCGCCCGCAAGCTGGAGCCCACGACGGCTGCCGCCACTTCCGAAGTCGTGGCCTTCAAGCGCGACTATGAGGAACGCGCCGCCGAACTCGCCGAAGAGGTCGCCGGCGAAGCGGAACCGGACGTAACCGCCCTCTTCTCCGACAAGGCCGCCGCAGAAGCCGCCGCCGCCAAGTCGGAGGCGAAAAAGGTCGAGGCCGAACGCCGCGCCCGCTCGATCATGCAGGGCTACACCGGCAACATGTGCACCGAGTGCCAGAACTTCACCATGGTCAGGAATGGCACCTGCGAGAAGTGCGACACGTGCGGTGCGACGAGCGGGTGCTCGTAAGGGCGGGAAAACGGCTGAGTGTGTAACGCGCACATAGGTCCGGTCAAAATTGGGGGAAAAAGGGGCATTTTGCATCTAGTGGTTGTCAAGTGCGGCGCACATCGCACAGGTGCAACCAAGCAGGATCGCTCCGACGCCCTCCATTTTGGGACCGCAAGCGCAAACGAACTGAAGTCCCAGGCGCGCCACGCCTGGGACTTTGCGACAAGTAAGAACAAACTATAAATCGTCTGGGCAGCGAATTTTTTTGAGCCCTCGAAAGACTGCTAAGGTTCATCGAGCGAGTATTGCCTTCGGAGCTACGGCCACACAGTACGTGTTGGCGAGCCCTACTTTGGCAATGCAATCGAAATTTTCACACCATTGAAAATAAACGCATTTTTAGCGTTTTTTGCTTCCATGTAGACGCAAAATTTCGTATATTCAGGATGCGAATCACCCCGAAAGAAAGGAGATTTATTGGGGGGGATTGGAGATGCTTATCTCCGCAATGTCGCAACCGAGATTGAGCCCTCGGCCACGACATCTTGCGAACAACAGATTGGCATTCGCAGGGCAGCAGAACCGAAATCCTCTACCTTTATGCAAAAGCACTATGGAGGATTCGGTACTCGCTGTCGAGGTAGCCAATCATTATCCACAAACCGAAAGGTCATGGAAAATGAGTAAACGGAAAACCTTCGACGTTGGACGAGACTCCCGATCGGGTCAGTTCATTACCGTCAAGGAAGCGACCGGCCGCCCCGAAACGACGACGGTCGAGCGGATCCCGAAATCAGGTCACGGCGACACCAAGGGTGAGCCCAGCCGCCGCAAGTAGGCGAGCGAGGCGTCGCTTGCGGCGCCTCGTCCTCGACTGAACCATAGTGAGGAATGAAATGTCCGATGACAGTGATAGTCTCGGCCTGCGGGCCGCGTTGTCCATTTTTGGGGATATGGTTCAACGCCGGCGTCAAGCCAGCCGTTGGTCCTTCCTCGAGGTCTCCGAAAAAACAGGTATCGAAATCGCCGCGCTAAGCGATCTCGAACAAGGGCGAGAGGCGCTGTCCGAGGCCGCGATTGAAAGGATCTCCGAGTTTCTCGGTCTGGGTCCTGACGTCTTCAGCAAGCTTCTTCGCAACGAAAGGATCAAGGCTGCGAACCGAGCAGCGGCGTCCAATGACGGCCGGCGTGAAATCGTCGTCGACATAGCGAGGTACAGAGAGTCATGGCAAGAGACTACTTCACAGCCAAAGGACTGACCACGCCGGAGATGATGGTTCAGGCGATGAAGTATCGCCGCGAGTTCGACATGGAACATGTCGAACTCGTGGATATCGTGGACATACTCGAATTCAAGCTGGTCGAGCGGTATCCGAATTTTAAGCTGGCGATTAAGCGCGACTCCGAGATGAAGGAGGACGCTCTGGCGGAGCCACATAAGGACAGGATCACTGTAAAGGAGTCCGTCTATGTGGCTGCGTACGGCGGCAACGCGGAGGCCCGTCTGGTCCTTGCGCACGAGCTTGGACATTTCCTCCTTCACCGAGAGAAGGACGTGCCCATGCACAAAGATCCCGCTGGGGCTGTCCAGCCTATCCGAAACATGAAGGCGACCGAGAGTATCGAAGACCAGGCGGATATGTTCGCCCGTCACTTTCTCGCTCCACCTCACCTAGCCTACCGCTACAAGAGCGAGCCGGAGGCCCTCGCGGCTGCCACCGGAGTTCCGCTCCGAATTTGTCGGGGCAACATTACGATGTCGAAGTGGCAGGAGGCCTACGCGATCCGGTCTGAACAAGGAGTGCGATAGCCCCAGAAGAACGACTTTTGAGTATTCGTATTCAGTTATCGATCTGCCCGATGCGCCGCATCAAGCTGATAGTCTCCTCGGCTATCTCATCACGAGGTCATAGCATGTCAGTTCCGAAGTTTGGTTTCTCTGCATTTCTGAAGATCATCAACGCCAACCCCCGTCCTCAGCGAACCAGCATTCGCAAACGCTGCGGGCCGAGCACCGGAGGATATGATTTCCACAAGAGCCTGCGTTATCGTGTCCAGCAGGTGTCCTTCGGCGGATTGTCCAGGGCGGCCGCGCTCGCCTCAACGCAACAAATCTCGCGAGAGCCGGAACGGAAATCAGCCCGCCAGGCTCTGCAGCAGTTTTTTCGATGGAAGGACGAGCACCCTGGCGAGTTCGAGACAGCGGCCCCCCTCACCTTTACCAGTCCTGCCGGCCTGTATAAGGTGGAATTCACCCCTGATTTCCTCCTGCAGATCGACAACAGACGCACTGCTGTCCACCTCTGGAATACCAAGGATCCTCTCGACAGCCGGTTGGTAAGAGCCGTCCTGAGTTCAGTGGCCTCACGGTATCCCATTGACGATCGGCCGGACGACTTCGCGGTGCTCTCGTTGAAAGATCGGACCCTTTATCGATGGTCTGACGCCGATCGAGAAACCAGAGCGCTCGGCGAACGCCTGCTGGCACTTCTTGACATGCAGTTCACTGCCGCGCGTAGGGAGCTTGGCCTACCCGCGTCGCCAGATCTTGAGGAGCCGCGCACCAGAGCCTGACATCTTGGCACCGGATTTCGCGATCGGTGCAAGACTACTCTCTTGCGACGAGCTTGTTGGTGCGGAGCGCTACAGCGTCAACCTAAAGAGGTATCGCGAGACAATGGCAAAAGACCGCTACATCTCCAAGGTATTGAGCATCGAACCGCCAATCTCCAGGACGCAACCCCCTAGAATTCGCTCCAAGTGCATTCGCCCGCAGAAAAATGAACCGTGAGGCTACGCCATGAATTATATCCATTTCGACCTGGGCCAGAAGCGCTCTGGAGAGGTCATCGAAATCAACCTCACAGCCGCGGCGAATGTCCGGCTGATGGATTCCTCGAACTTCAGCTCATACAAAAACGGCAGAGGCCACCGTTTTGTAGGCGGACTTGCGAGACAGTCGCCTCTAAGACTTGCTGTACCTCGGACGGCTCACTGGCACGTGGCCGTCGATATGCAAGGTTTACGAGGGGCAACTAGGGCCAGCGTTAGGACGCTTCCCGGCCCACTTCCTACGGCGCAGGATACCGCCCTGTCTTCCGTACCTTCGCTTATTCACGGATACGACGACGCAGACCACTTGGTTCCGGAACACGACGTTTTCATCTCGCACGCGTCGGAAGACAAGGATGAATTTGTCCGGCCGCTGGTGACGGCTCTCGAGGCACAGGGCCTCAAAGTTTGGTATGACGAGTTTACACTTTGCATCGGCGACAGCCTACGTAGGAAGATCGACCAAGGTCTGGCGAATAGCAGATTCGGCATCGTTGTTCTCTCCGAGAGCTTTTTCAAGAAAGGCTGGACGAACTATGAGCTCGATGGAATCGTATCCCGCTCAGTCAGCGGAGAGCAGCAGCTCCTACCTATCTGGCACAAGGTGTCGAAGGCGGACGTCATGAAATACAGTCCTTCACTCGTCGATAAAGTGGCGAGAAGCACTATCACCCATACACCCGATGAGATTGCAGCGGAGATTGCCGACCTCATCCGTTCGCATGCATAGCCGGTTTGGATGACCAGCATTCGGCCAGCGATCGACAAGCCCGGAAATCTGGAGCGCGCATCCTTCCATGGGAGGCGCGTGCTTCCACATGACTGATCACAGGTCCGAAGCCCCAGCGCAATCCCGTAGGCCCACTGTGCGGGGCGCGTCGCATGTGATGGCGGGCTTTCGATACCAGTTGCTTCAGTCCGTGCAAGCGCTGCTTTCGCTCCGTGAGGGCGAAGAGCTTCTTCTTGAAGTGTCAGAAGATTTTACTGTGGTTTCCAAGGAGACTGTCGACGACGTTCAGGTCAAGAACTCACAGGCGGCCTCGGGGCCGCCGAGCTTCAGTCTCCAGTCGCCCGAAATATTGACCGCGCTGAACCGATACTGGGAGGCCAGTGAAACCGATGCGCTTCCGCGCCGATTAATTTTCATATCCCGCGGCGGAGCGGGAATCGAACGCAATCACGCGTTTCCTGACAAGGCGCCAGGCCTGCGATATTGGCGCGCCGCTGCGATCGACGCCGACACGGCGCCCCTGCGGACATCTCTTATTGCAATCCTTGGAGACACGAAGCTCGGTCGATGGCTTGCATCTGGGCCGACGGATGCGGAACTGCGTGACCGCCTGCTCCGGAGGGTGCAATGGGAACTTGATGCCGTTTCCGCCGATGAGTTGCTTTCACAGCTAAGGGAACAGGTCGGCGAAATTTACCACAGCAAAAATCTCCCGGTAAGCTCTGCAAAGTCCGCTGTCGCGTCTCTGATGGATTTGGTTTTCGAAGCTGCATCGAAGCCGAACGCGGACTACCGGCGTCTCACGAAAATCGCCCGCGAGCAGGTCCTGGAAGAATGCGCCGGATCATATCTCGTCGGGCAGGCTTTGGCGGGCGTTCCGGCAAGTTCGACGCCGATTCTTGTCGACAGCAGTCTTGTGTCGGAGTTGGAGTGGTTTACCTCACCCGCGAGCCGACGTGACGCACTCGACGCCGTGCTTTCACAAACGCGGGGCCAGCCCCTCGTCTGGATTCACGGCTCTAACGGAATCGGAAAATCCACGCTTGCCCGTCTTGCCGCGACGAAGATCGGCGGCCGATGGCTCGAGCTCGACCTAAGACCTGTCCAGACCGAAAGGCAGGGATCGATTGCCGCATGGGGCCAACTCACTCGAGCGATCGCGTTGTCCGAGCCTTTCGACGGCATCATCATAGACGACTTTGACGGCGCCGCCGCTGACGCGTTACGCTCTCGCCTGTCCGCGTTGGCTCGTTCATTCGGGGCTCGTGGCGGCCGCCTCATCGTGACGTCTCATCATCAGCCGTCCGCGGCGTTTCTGAGCGATTGCGGCACCTCGGCTGGCAGCTCGTTCCAGGCGCCGTACTTTAGCGAAACCGACGTTGTCGAGCTCGTGAATCGCGACCCTCGTCCGGCCGAGGACATGGTCATTCCCTGGGCGAAATTTCTACAGCTCACGACCAATGGCGGCCATCCCCTGATGGTTGCGGCAAAGGCGGCCAGCTTGCGCGCGCAGGGCTGGCCAGATTCCTCGCTTATCGACGACATCGTGAAACCCAGCGAGGCCTTGCGCGTCACGCGGGAGGAAGCGCGCCGAACCCTACTTTCTGATCTGTCGTCCCTGGACGCTGCCCGGTCCTTGGACGCAGGGGACCTTCTACGGAGAGTCTCCTGCGTGTTTGGTCGTGTCGATGAAGGCCTCATAAGGAGACTGGCGAATGCTTCTCCCGCGCTCCGCACAGCCGGCGATGCTCTCGCGGTCCTCAAAGGCTCTTGGCTCGAGGAGCTTCCGTGTGGCGACCTCAGAATATCCCCGCTGCTGGCTGACCTTGGTAGGGACATCGCCGACGAAGAGCGGAAGAGCTACTTGTCGTTGGCGGCAGAATATTGGGTGTGCAGCGGAACCTTGGACGCCAGAACGCTACCGCTGTGTTTCTGGAACGCCTTCTGGGGCGGGCACGCATGGGTTCTAATGAAGTTGTGCGCGAGCCTCTCGTCAATGGCGGCGGAGACACTTAGAGGCGCTGCAGCTCTGCTTTCTCCCATAACTGCATTGACGACTGAGCACCCGCTCCTTCCGTCCAACCTGGCGGTGTCGATTCAGCTGCGGCTGCTTCAGTTTGAGGTGGCAAACGCCACAGAGCAAGGGGTGCTTGCCGCCACGATCGCACGTCGTCTTGTTCAAGAACTTGACGCGATCGAGCCCGAGGAGCTTCGTGTACTTATCTCCCATACCTCCATGACGAAATTCCTGATGGCCGAGTCCGCAAAATTGGCTACCAAGGACCGCATTGCATACGCGCTCGCGATACGGGAAACGGAGCCGCACGTCCTGGCCTTAGGCGAAGGCGCAGTTCCGGACCCGAAGACCTTTCTGCCGCCAAAGTTCGGCGACGAGATGGATATGGCCGACATCCTGTTTTCTAGTATCGTCCAGCACATCGATAGCTCGTCCGATGAACTCGAGGCCATCCAGGCGCTCGGTGCGATTCCGCAGAAGGAGCGAAACCGCTTTCTTGATGCCATGAGCAAGATCTACGAAGGGGACGGCGTCTTCGTTCATTCGGGGTGGTCCAGGGATCAGCTAAGCAGCGGCGACATGGAAGCGGCGCTGTCGATCTATGATCGGATCCAGGAGATGGTCGCCGGATGGAACCGTGAAGGGTTCCTGCTCGATGTTATCTGCGCCAGAGCTGTCATCCTGGACGAAGGGCTGGCCCGCACAGATGACGCAATTTCTGTCATCGACGATGCGATCGCGACCTTCGGACGAAACCAGGCTCTCCTCCGCCAGAAGTCGAAGCTGCTAGCTCATGCGGAAAGGCACCACGAAGCTGTGGAAATTCTGCTGCCGATAGAAGATGACCTGGCGACACAGGCACCCTTCGATCGCACGCTTGTGTTGCGAGACGGTGCGGTTTCGGCAGCGAGGGCCGGGCGCTTTCCTGACGCCCTTCGGATGATCGATCGGGCGCAGGCTGCGATTTTGGAGGTTTCAGGAAGGACTGCTCTGGCGATTGGGCTACTATTGGAAGAGGCTTTGATCCGTTGGCGATCGGACGATCGGCGGGGTGCGTTAGCGATCGTTGGAAACGCACTTGAACGGCTCTCGCTGCTGCCCGACGACGAGTCTTTCCAAGCCCTCAGGTCCCACAAGATCGCGCGAGGTATTGTCGGGCTTTTCTTCTCCGAGCTGCCCGGAATGGCGCCTGATCCGACAATGCCGCTGAAATTCGGAGACGCCTCCATTATCGAATTCGAGACGAAACCGCCGAGCAAAGAAGCGCTAACGACGATCGCCGACAACATGCGCATTCTTGCGATAGTCGAGGCTAGCCTATGCTTTGACGTCGGGATTGAAGCACGCTCCGCAAGCATGCAGACAGGGTCAGTGGTGCTGGCCATGGAGTTGCTGCTTCGTCAGAAAAAGTTCGAGAACGCCGTGCGCTCCGGTGATCCTGTGGCGGCGCTTCGGGCTGGAATCGCGGCGCTGTGGGCGCTCACCGTCAGGCAAAACATAAGTCGCGAGCGTCAGACCGCGCGGATTCCTGCCGAGGCCCTAATCGTCCCGGACCTATCAGTCCTGGTCTCGATGCCCGGAGGCGATCAGAAGCTCGACGAACTCATCGTAGACTTCGTCCTCTTTTTCAAGCTGAACGAGCAAAGACGGCTCGACATCTCATTCTGGAACGCACTACGCGAAGCCGCTCGAGAAGCGTTCGGGGAAGCAAAGTCCGGCGAGCATATAATCGACTTGCTCGAAGGCAGGCGGGGCGTTCCCTCCGCATCCTCGCAGACGGATGCCGTGGCATATCTATTAGGCGTGGCCGATGAACGACTGGCCGCGGATCCAGCCTTGAGATTTCAACGCGATGTTCGTCTGTTGCAGCATGTAGCTCAGGATACTGCCGTCGAGCTCCTGTCCCCGCCATTCCTTCATATGATAATCAGGCAGTGGACGTTCGTAATCGAGCGACAGCGCTTCTTGCTGCGCAACCCGAGTGGTGTTGCGGCAGACATCGAAGCCGCGCTCCGCGAACTGTCGAGCGATCGCAGGCTCGCCAACGTGGCCAGGCTCTTTGTCGTTTGTGCACCAGCGGTCGGAGTTCCGTTCGATGAGATGTGGGTTCAGCTCCTTGATCGGCTACCGGCATGAGCGATGGACCAACCGACAATCACGGCCGAATCCATGAGTTAACAAAGATTCGCGACAAAAAAAGATTGAACGATTTGGCGCCTTTAACACTTTAGACGCCGCGGCGCCCTACGTCTCTGGTTACCGGTCGATACCGGTTGAATCCTAAGGAGATGGAAGTGAAATTTCTTGTGACAGCGTGCCTTTTCAGCGAGCGGCTAAAGCCCCGCCCCAAGGCTGGGATCCAGGAGTTCTTTGAACGATCGGAGCTCGTGATACCGTTCGCCACCTACCTGACCATCGAGCGTGGTCTCGATGTGCTTGCACGGAAAGACGCCGTAAGGGAGTCAGGTCTGCGGCTACAGATCGAAGCGCTTTTGGCTGGTTGCGAAATTCTGCAAGGCCGTGACCCCGAGATCGCCCGCGCAATGGCGCGAATCCTTGGTCATGGCCCTTTGCGGCATACGTGGCTGCCGAACCAGCAAGCGAAGGAACCATCATACGGACATTATCCCTGGGTGGCAGCGGCCTCGATGGCCACCTGCATTCCGATCGCCGCGGTCAAGACAAAAGATCTGACGGTAGTTGGCACCTACTTTGATCTTCCAGGATTGTACGATCCAGTAAGGGAGACGTGGCTCCATCCGCGGGAATTCGATCGAACAATGAGGGCAAAGACGCCGTCGCGAAACGGCGTCTCTTCACCACAATAAAGCTAGATGCTTTGTCGCCTGAACATCCCAAACACGTTCAGGCTTCCGGCGGCGGGTCAGGTCGGTGCCTTAGGAACACCGCCGAGCTCGCTGCCGGCGCTCTTGATATGACGCCCATTTATTAACAAATGGCGCCCTTTCCCAGGTTTGCCCCTTCGACAGAAACCGTCAGGATCTTACTTGGCCGACGCCGCCGGTCGCGGCCGCGGCGCGGCAGTGGGCTTTGGCCTGCACCGCGTTGAGTGTTCGGTTACTGGTTTGGATATTTGGATAGATACCTGGGATCGCGATGAAGTCTTCGCTTACAGTGAGTAGATTTGGCCGAAGTCGACCGAGAATTCCCGGCCGTTCCCCCAATAGAACCACAGTGGCCTTGCCTGCTGCCACTGACCGTGGAAGCTAGCGTTCCGTGCTTTTGAGGATTGACCTGATGTGCGTTTCGTCAAGTACGAATCTAGCCTGCTGCGATCGCATGTCCAATGCGCCAATCGAGTAATCGAAGGCAATCCGTCCTGGCAGAAGCGGTCGGCCCGAAATCATAAGGCCTTCCGGAACTCGAATTAACTCAAAATCAAGTTGCTCAAATATCCTTGTCTGATCGGGATGAACAACGAAGTCGGACGCAGCAGCAAATGTCATCCTCCCGTCGAATTGACTGACGCTGGTAAGTCTCTTGATTGGTTGAAGAATCAGTTCCGGTTGGTTCCAAATCTGTAAGGTAACCGACTTGCCCGACACCTCGCCCCTGTTGGTAACGCCAAGCAACAATTGCATGCCGAATTTCTGCCCGGATTTCATCCCCCAACGGAAATCGAAGTTCAAAGAAAGGAGCGGGGACGATTGCCGCTTGAACGCATCTTCGATGTCGTAGTGTTCCATTGCGAACGCGGACGCGCCGGAGCGTTTGAAATACTCCTTTTGGCCTTTCGCCTCGGAGCGATGCGGCCGGCGTTCGGATCGCGGAACGTTGACGACGATAAACCCGGCGTTGGCATCGGAGGCGCTGGGAATTGACATCACCTCAATGTCGGAATGCCGCGGCTGCAGCAATTCGCTTGCCGCATTCCGAATCGAAGTTTCGGCCTTAGACAGGTGCACGACAGGACGTAGATCCACGGCTTCGTCCACACCATTGACCTTTCGGCAATCTATACCGTAGACGATAAGCCCTCCGGCCGAATTGGCGAAGGCAGAGAGTTCCTTGGCCAGGATTTTCCTACCGTTCGTACTCAACTCACCATTCACGAACATCGGTTCGTTCGGATGGTCCGACTTAAATTCTAGTGTTAAGGTCTCTTGCTTGCCGAGCAAGGATTCAACCGCCTTCTCACCTTCAGCAAAATCTTGCCATTCCAATCTCGCAAACCTCTTCTTGGGCCGAACTCGTCACAAGAGATAGCAACAGCCGGCAACTCATCAATCGGATCTATGGCCTAGTTCAGGGGCCGAATCCAGAGCATCTTGCCCATACGCTACGGCAGCTCTCCAGAGCAGGCTACGAGACCGCGATCCACCGTACCAACGCGAGGGACTACGGCATCCATCAGGACCGGTCCCGTATCTTGATCGTGGGCATTCGCAAGGAATTCGCCGGGGCGTTCCGCATGCCACCCAAACGGCCTGAAGCGGCTACCAATATCGGCGACTGCCTGGCAGACCTGATGGCCGAGAGTGGATGGACCGGCGCCGCGGACTGGGCTCGACGAATGCGCGAGCAGCCGTTCTACGATCGGTTCGGCAACCTCGTCCAGATCGGAGCGCTGTCCGCCACTATGCGCGGAAGGCAACCCGGCGATGTCGCGCGAGGCGGTGATGCGCGTCGCACGGCTCTCCGGCGCGGACGAGTTCATCGCGAAACTTCCGCGCGGCTACGACACTCAGATAGAGGAGCGCGGTGCCAATCTCTCCGGCGGACAGCGGCAGCGGCTGGCGATCGCGCGGGCGCTTGCAACCAACCCTCCTATGCTCATCCTCGACGAGGCGACCCGCGCCCTCGACTACGAGAGCGAACGCATCATTCTCGCCAACATGCGCGAAATCGTGAAGGGGCGCACCGTCATCATCATCGCGCATCGCCTTGCTACCGTGCGCCATTGCGACCGCATCATCAGCATGAGGGACGGCCGAATCATCGAGGAAGGCTCGCACGAGACGCTGGTTGCCCGGCCAAACGGACTCTATTCGCATCTCTGGCAGCTCCAGACGGGGGCCGCGCAGGCATGAGGTTCGGGAGTTCGTTCTGGAAGCGGTCAGAGGGAACGCCGCGGCGGCAAAGGGAGGACGCCGAATTCCTGCCGGCAGCCCTCGAGATCCTCGAAACGCCGGCCTCGCCAATCCGGGCATCGTTGATCTGGCTTCTGTGCGCGCTTGCGACCGGGTCGCTGGTGTGGAGTTGGGTCGGCACCTTCGACATCGTCGCGACGTCGCAAGGGAAGATCCAGCCGCTCCGACGAGTGAAGGTCATTCAATCGCTGGAAACGGCCAAAGTCCGATCGATCCCCGTCACCAATGGTCAGGAGGTTAAGGCCGGCGACCTTCTCGTCGACCTCGACGATACCGAACTGCGCGCCGAGGCCGACATGCTGTCCATCAGCCTTGCCGCGCTCGAAGCGGAAATTCTCCGGCGTGACCGCGCCTTCGCACTGGCGTCAAAACTCAGCGCTGATGGCGAGAGAGCCTCCTCTGATGCGGTAGCGACTGACATCACCTTCCCGGAGCAAATCCCGCCGCCTATCCGGCTTCGCGAGAAAGCGGTCCTCAACGCGGACTATTCCGAGTTTGTCTCGGCCCTGGATCGTCTTCGCGCGCAGACGAAGCAGAAGAACGCCGAAGCGGCGCGCCTGTCGTCGATGATCAAGGCACAGCGTAGCCTCGTCTCGACACTCGGTGAACGCGTGGCGATGCGAACGTCACTGGGGCCATTCCTCTACTATCCCGGACGACGCCTGGTGCCGACGCCGCTGAGGGCGTTCATCGACTTCATTAAAGCGTCGGCCGGCCAATCCTGACGTTCGGTGGAGGAGCAATGAGCGAACGGCCACCATGGTCTTGAAGGTCGTGCGCATCCAACAGGTATGTGGATAGGTACACCTCGGCGTCGGCCGCGAGATAAGCCGTTAATGCAACCTTTGCACCGGCTCATCCAGGAAGCTGCGAATGCCGTCACGCTGAACGGTTGCCAGAAATTCTTCAAACGCGTCCCGATCGGTGTCGAAAGTATCGTTCCAGATCGTCGTGTTGCCTTCCTCGTCGAAGACTTCGAGCGTCCAGTCGAGGTTGGTGCCGGCAGGCCGGTAGATGCGCAGGATCACCGTTACCTCGTCATCGACGAATTCTCCGGAGAATTCTGAAAATTCAAATTTCTGGTCGTTCTCTGTCATCGTCATTGTATAGCACACCTTGGTTCGCTACCGCGCGGTTTTCGGACTGCCTTGCATCAAAAGCAGGATCCCGAAATAGTGCCCCCCATGGTGGGCGACGGTCACGCCAGTCGCAAGACGATAGTTGACGCGTCTTCTTTTCGTGTGAACATATGATGAACAAGAGGGGGTTTGCTGATTCGCTGAAGCGGATTGCGGAGGCAAAAGAGCTGCTGCGCTGCAGGTGCCGCGCGATTGATGTTGGGTACCGGCTCCCCTGCCCGTGAATTCCTACTTCATCGGCTCATTCCCCCGTGAAGCACCGTCCGTGATCGGGTATGGAGAGGGCCGGACTTATGACGGAACGGTTGATGGGGGCGAATGAGCGCGAGCTATCTTGAAAAGCTGAACGACAGGCAGCGCAGCGCCGTCGAGCATGGCGTTGGACCGGGTGAGACAGGGGGCGGGCCCCTGCTGATCATCGCTGGCGCCGGATCGGGGAAGACGAACACGCTCGCGCATCGGGTTGCCCACCTGATCGTCAATGGCGCCGATCCCCGCCGCATTCTGCTGATGACGTTTTCGCGCAGAGCCGCCGCCGAGATGTCGCGCCGCGTCGAGCGCATCTGCGCGCAGGTGCTCGGTGCGAATTCCGCCGCGATGACGGAGGCGCTGACCTGGGCGGGAACCTTTCACGGCATCGGCGCCCGGCTGCTCCGGATCTATGCCGAGCAGATCGGCCTCAATGTGGATTTCACCATCCACGACCGCGAGGACAGCGCCGACCTGATGAACCTCGTGCGGCACGAGCTCGGGCTCTCCAAGACCGAAAGCCGGTTCCCGACCAAGGGCACCTGTCTGTCGATCTATTCGCGGGCGGTCAATTCCGAGACGCCGCTCGATGAAGTGCTCCGCAACTGGTATCCCTGGGTCGCCAGTTGGGAAGAGCAGTTGAAGCAGCTCTTTTCCGCCTATCTCGAAGCCAAGCAGGCGCAGAACGTTCTCGATTACGACGATCTGCTTCTCTACTGGGCGCAGATGGTGAGCGATCCGTCGCTTGCCGAAGACATCGGCAATCGCTTCGATCATGTGCTGGTGGACGAGTATCAGGACACCAACAAGCTCCAGTCCTCCGTGCTGCTGGCGCTGAAACCCGGCGGGCGCGGCCTCACCGTCGTCGGCGACGACGCTCAGTCCATCTATTCCTTCCGGGCCGCCACGGTCCGCAACATTCTCGATTTTCCGAAGGCCTTCTCCCCGCCGGCCGATGTCATCACGCTCGACCGGAATTACCGATCGACCCAGACGATCCTCGCGGCCGCCAACGGCGTCATCGAGCTGGCACGCGAGCGGTTCACCAAGAACCTCTGGACCGAGCGGCAATCGGCGGATCGTCCGAAGCTCCTGACCGTGAAGGACGAGAGGGACCAGGCGAATTACATCGTCGAGCAGGTCCTCGCCAACCGCGAATCGGGAATGTTGCTGAAGCAGCAGGCGGTCCTGTTCCGCACATCGAGCCATAGCGGGCCGCTCGAGGTGGAACTGACCCGCCGCAACATTCCCTTCGTGAAATTCGGCGGGCTGAAATTCCTCGACAGCGCCCATGTCAAGGACCTGCTCGCCGTGCTGCGCTTCGCGCAAAATCCACGCGACCGCGTTGCCGGCTTCCGGCTGCTGCAGATGCTGCCCGGCATCGGCCCCCAGACCGCCGGCAAGATCCTCGATGCGATCGCGGCCGATCCGGAGCCGCTGCTGGCACTCGGCGAGATACCCGCTCCACCGAAGAGCGGTCAGGATTGGGGTTCCTTTGTCGAGCTGCTGCTCGCCTTCAGCAAATCCGGCTCCGCATGGCCGGCGGAGATTGCGATGGCGCGGACGTGGTACGAACCCCATCTCGAACGGATGCACGAGGATGCCGAGACGCGCCAGGCCGACCTCCTGCAGCTCGAGCAGATCGCCGCCGGCTATCCGGGTCGCGAGCGTTTCCTGACCGAGCTGACGCTCGATCCGCCGGACGCGACGAGCGACCAGGCCGGCGTGCCTCTGCTCGACGAGGATTATCTCGTGCTCTCCACCATCCATTCCGCCAAGGGCCAGGAATGGCGTTCCGTCTTCATGCTCAACGTCGTCGATGGCTGCATCCCCTCGGATCTCAGCACGGGCACGAGCCACGATCTGGAGGAGGAGCGACGGCTTCTCTATGTCGGCATGACGCGCGCCAGGGACAGCCTGACGCTGATCGTGCCCCAGCGCTTCTTCACCAGCGGCCAACACGCGCAGGGGGATCGCCATGTCTATGCGAGCCGGACACGCTTCATCCCCGCGACGCTGCTGCAGTTCTTCGAGAGCGGAACCTGGCCGACCGTCAGCCCGGCCGCCTCCGAGCGCAGCGCGAAGCAGATCCGCATCGATGTCGCGGCCCGGATGCGGGGCATGTGGAAGTAGACGTCGAAAGGCTCTAAGTCGCCTCGCTCACGTCTCGGCAACCGTCCGCTGGCACCAAAGCAACAGAAGCGGATTGCCGGTGCAGCGCATCGCGAACTCCCTTCCCTCCTCGACGAAGAATGCCCGGCCGGGATCGGCGACAGTCCAGTCGCCGTCATCCGACAGGACTTCGACACGGGAAAGCGGCAGATAGGCGGTCGGCAATTTTCTCCGGTGGTCTGGGAACCGGCTGTAAGGCCCCATGACAGTCAGCCCAATATGGACGTCGTCGCGGTCTTCGATGCCTCCCGGGCCGATGATGGACGCATGGGCGTGGTCACGGGCGAAATTGACGCTGGCAAACGGTCCCGATCTCGAACGGTACCAGCGCAACTCCGGTGCGATCGCGAGGATCGCCTCGCCCATGGCACCGATCGTTCCGCCGAGCCTGGCGGCTTCCGCCAGCCTTTCGGCCAGGTGTTCGGCGGCCGGCAATATATTGCCGCCGGCGCTGTAGAGCGATGACGGTTTCATCAGCGTGTGGAAGATCTTTCCGGCAACGTACTTCGCCATGACCGGTACGTCGGGGGCGAGAAAAAGGCTTCCCGCGACATTGATCAGAGTCTGCAGGTGCTTCGGGCGACTTCCCCAGACCATGATGGGCGCCCTGCCGACCGGCGACGGATCGCAGCTGAAGTTCGAGCGCGCTCTCGATGTCTGATGGACGATGCCCCCCTTAGGGTTGCGATCGGCCGCGACAGCTCTTCCACCTCGCTCTGGGTCTTTCATTTCCGTTTGTCCTCATGCGACGGGACGTCCAGTTCGACGCCTGACCACCCGTGCCTATCGACATTGCATGGATGAAGCAGCGCAGCAAGAAGCCTTTCCGCGGATATTCAGTCGTGACTGCCGAGTTCGCGCTGAAAAGCCTACGGAATCACGCGACAGTTATGCCTGGCCGGCGGATTGCCGGCCAGGCACGATCGTCCGGCTTATTCCTTGGCGGCGGGAGCGAGCAGTCCCGCGGCCTTCAGCAGGTTGTGCTGTCTCAGCGTGCTGTCGGCGAGGAGCGCCCGATAGCGCTCGATGATGCGGGACCGGTGCGCCTCGTCCGAAACCGCGTTTAGAGCACCCAGGATCGAAGCGATCGTCTCGCTCTGGTTGCGAAGCTCGCCCAAGAGCTCCGAATTCTCCGCCAGCCGGAAGACGTCCGCACGGGTGACCTGCCCGACGCCGAGCGGCGTCTTGGCTCCCTTCGAAAGATAGCCTTCCGGCAGATCGCCCTTCAGGTTCGTGACAGCCCGGTTGCGGATCGAGTCGAGCAGCTGATCGACGGCCTGCTTCGCACCGGCGACCCGGGTCGGGTGGTCGGTATCGGCTGCCGCATGCGGGAGAAGCTCGAGCTTGTCTGCGTGCTTGGGAAGCAGCGACAGATAAGGCTTCATCGGTCCGGTCGGACCCTCCGGACCCTTGAAGATGTCCGCATCGATGGCCGCATGCCGGACCTTGCCGGACGTCAGTGCCTCATCGAGCGCTGCGACGTCGACCAGTTCGCCGCGGTCATAGTTGATGAGCACGGACCGGACGTTCAGCGCGGACAGGACCTCACGGTTCACCAGCCCCGCATTGGAGAATGCGCCGGTGGCGGGATCCTGCCTGCCCAGACCGAGGTGGACGGACAGAACATCGGCACCCTTTGCCGCGGCGACCGGCGTCTCCGCATACTCGTAGCCTTCGGCCAGAATATTGTCGCGATGAGCCGGACGAGCATAGATGACGACATCCATGTGGAAGGCCTTGGCGATCCGGGCAAGTTCGCGGCCGATATTGCCGTAGCCGAGGATGGCGATCCGTTGGCCTTCCAGCTTCTCGGTCGGGTATTCGGCCAGGTTCTTGCCGGTGTCGAAGTCGCCATTCACGACCCGCGCGTGCAGTTCCGCCACGGGAAGATCGGGCGTAACCTTGAGCAACGCTTTGGCGGCCATCTGCGCCGTCGCACGGCTGTTGATGCCGGGCGTGTTCATGAGGGGGGCCTCGCCTCCCTCGCCGTTCGGGCCGCCCCAGGAGGCGGATCCCATATTGCCGGTTCCGGTGCCGATGCGGACGCCGCCCAGACGAAACTTCGCTCCCGCGGGAATGAAGGTCGCGGCTGCGATCACCGCATCATATTGGCCCTGATCGGTCTCGGCGAGGATTTCGTCGGCGGTGCTGAGGTGCGGCTGGTAAAAGAAGTGGACCTTGCCGTCGTCGGTCGCGCCGGAGGTCGTGACCGAGCCCTCGTGGAACACGCATCCCTTTTCGCCGATATAGGCCGCGAGTTCGCTGTGGTCGAGACGTCCTTCCGCATCGAAGCGCAGGCCGATTGCGTCGGCGATCAGTACCTTGAAGGTGCCTTCGCGCGGGCCAGCGGCGGAGGCGCCGCTGCTTTCGGCATATTCGACCTTGCCGCCTCTCCGTTCGAGTTCTTCTTCCAGCACGACGACCTTGGCGCGAAGATAGGCGTATTTCAGGTTTTCCAGGAGCGCGACGATGTCCGCGGGCTCGCGGATGCCGCCGACCCAGGCGCGATAGTCGCCCGGCGTACCCGGAAATGCGTTGACATAGCGCGCCGCGTCGAGTCCGGTCTCGTGATCGCCATTGGGGTGGGTGATGCCCTCATAGCCGAGAAGCTGCTTCGAGCGTGCGATGATGCGGACGTGCAGGTCGGAGGACGAGACCTCGCCGTCATTGACCTTGAGCAGGGTGACGGCCGCGCCGCGGCGCTCCCGCTCGTCGACCACGAGGCTGAACAGCGGGTTCTTCGCAACCCACTCGTTGATGACTTCGCGGTTCGCAGAGGAGCGCCTGTTCAGTTCGATGACCGAGCCGATCCGCCGTTCGGTCTGCAGCAGGCCGAATGTCGTTTCGGCAAAGGCGAGCGCGCTGTAGGTGTTGATGACGCCGCCCAGCATCTTGTCTTCCTGGGCGTCGTAGAACGGGCCGGCATCGACGGAGCGCTTGCTGCTGAGCGGCTGCTTCGGATCGAGCGGCGGCGCGATCTTCAACTGACGGGGAATGGCCCAGGACGGATTGCTCTGGTTGCGCTCGATCAGCGCGAGCGCGGCCGGCGTGAAGGACGCGACAAAGTAGCCGGAAACGCCGCCGATTGCCTTCTGGAAAGGCATGAAGAGGCAGCACTTCGCCATGACGGCCCGTACGACTTCCGGCTCCCAGGGCATGGCGCCGAGCATGGAAGTGGCGTCGAACACGGCATGCCTGTTCTCCGGATCGCCATCCAGCCACGTCAGGAGCTCGTTGATCTCCTCGTTGGTATAGGAGTTCGCCCCGGTGGTCTCGTGTCCAACCCCGACGAAGATCGAGACGCCGAGCTTGGCAAGGGTCCGCGCCGACGGGATCGCGCCCTCTTTCTCCGCGAAATAGATTCTGTTCTCGTCACCCTTCTCGGCGAAGTGATGCATCTCGATAAGCTGCGTCGCCCAGGATTGGCGGAAGAAGCCGGACGCGCCGGCACCGCCGCTTTCAGGGCGCAGCGTGTCCACATAGACGCGCTGGTCCGCGTCGTTGGCGTTCAGAAGATGCTGAACGCAGACGGTGTAGCCGCTGTGGCCGCCGCCCAGGCCGACGGCGATCCGATTGGTCTTGGGAAATTCGAAGTAGCGATGGATCGCCCGCATCATATCCAGCAGGATCTTGTCCGCCGGATAACCGCGATGCATGCTGCGCGAAAGCTCCGCAGTGGTGAAAGCGCCGATGTCCTTGCCGGTATCGTCGAATTTCCGGTAAGTTCTTTCGATCCAGCGATCGAACTCGAGCCGCCGAAGCCGGCTGTCAACCTCATCCGTCGCTGCATCGGTGATCGGCCCTACCCCGAAGAACGGATTCGAGGGAAGCGAAGGCGCGCCGTTCTTGGTCAAGTCAAGTGCATCGAGCCGCTGCGCGTGCAATTCTGCGTCGGATATCATGTATAACCCTCTGGTTCCGATTGTCGGGCAGCGATTGTGGCCGCTTCCCTGCTGTCGGCGGCCGGAAACCGGGTTCCGCAATTGAAATGAGGTTCCCGTCCAGGCTGGACCGTTCGGGCGCATAATGTTGGAGAAATCGACTGGACGCGCCGCACATTTTCGACGATGTGCCCATTCAATTGCGACATTCAGCGGGGAATGGCGCCTTCACTCACCGCCCTGCCCGCTTTTCTTCTGGAGCAATCTCGCCTTGTGGTGCGCGCAATATTTCTTTCCGTCCGTCTTCGCCGCGCAGAAGAGATAGGGGCCGCCGCTGTTGATCGGCCAGGTGCATTCGCCCGGCCGCAGGTCTTCAAGGCGTTTGGCGAATGGCAGCCTGTCCGCATCGTACCGATTTGCAGGGGCGAAATCTGTTTCGAATTTGGTCATGAGCGCACCAATGGACTGCGTTCCCTCCGCATTGATCGGTCAGCCGGGAAGCAGCGTCAGCACCGTGATGGCGAAAACCACCGCGAGCGCGGCGATGACCGCGATCAGCTCCAGCATCATGAAACGCTGCATATCGCGACGCATGGTAACCTCCTCCACGCTGTGGCGCGGTAATGGGAAACGATTCGCGCCCGCAAAAAGTTCAAAATCGCGGCCGAAGCGTGCGCGATCGACGTCCCGCCCGCGGGACGGTGGCCCGGCGTCACTCGGCTTCCAAGGCCGGAGGAGGTTCATCCGCGATCACCATCCGCATCAGGCCCACCTCGCTCCTTACACCTTGCCGATAAAGGTGGAAGAGCATCTTGCCGATCTCGGCGCCGCCCTCGCTCTCTGGCTCCAGATCCTTCAAGGAGCAGACGTGAATGTGAACGCGTCGAAGCATCGAGATTTCATCGTCGTCAATGGCCAAGTCGGAAAAGCGGTACCAGTTCACTTTGATCCTCCAGTCAAAGCAGCTTCGATGATGGTGGATCTGATATTGGTATCGCGGCGACCGGATTCCAGATCGGGATGCAGTCTGTTTGCGGTCGGCAGCACGCATCGACCGGTCGGCGTGAAACAGCCGCCGTGGGCCGGATCATCTGCAAGGGTGAATATCGGCCGGGGAGCGGCGTTGTAGAAAACCACCCGTTCATCGGGGCGGGACGATGCCTTCGTAATACTCACCATCCCCGCCAACGTGAACCTTTCCCGACTGGCACGCAGCCAAGGCTACCAGTGCCAGCAACAGCATGATCTTGCGCATCGAATCGTTCTCTCCAACGCATTGCAGATCATTGATATTCTGGCATCAAGGCGCGATCAAATCTCATGACCGTGATCGCGCCTCCCGCAAACCTGTCGGAAGGGAAAGGGCGGGCCTTGGCGTCCGCCCCGTCGGCAATCCTTGCTCCGCTTTCCCTATTCAGCTTTCATGACCTGCCCGCGGATCTCACCGTCGGGATGGGCCGCCGTATGCAAGTTCACATACATGCGACCTTCGGTCAGCGCCGCAGCCTGGGTTTCGTCCAGTGTCGCAGAACCCTGCGAGAGCGCCGACACTTCGATCGGCACCATGGGAGGTGCATTTTCGCCGGGTGCGGCAGGTCCGTGAAAATGGGCGGCGGTGACATCGCCGCTGAGCCCCGAATGCTCGATGGTCCAGGTGAGATTCTTGCTTTCCGTATCATAGCTGACGTCGGCCGTTCCCGTCGCACTGGTTTCAACCGGCGGCACCTCCTCGCTTCCCTTGAGTTCCGCCTTGAACTTCATCTCCTCGGCAAACCCGATCGAAGCGGCAGCGAGATAGCCCAGCGCTACGACGATTCCGGCCGTCCTTGTCCACGACTGCATGGCTCATTCCTCCAATCTCGCGTGGTTGCTGCGCTCTTTGCCGCATGCATCCTGGCAAAGATATAAACGCAGTGGAGAGTAGATAAGGCGCAGACGCCCGTCGGCTAGTGGCTGTTGCACCGTCATGGGTCGACGATCGGTGGCTGCGCGGCCAGGCGCAAGCCGTGGCCGCGCTTACGGCGCCGCTCAGATCGGCGTCGGCGGCACGATGCCCGTATAGTATTCGCCCTGGCCCGGCTGGTAGTGGTGGTAAACCGTCGGGCTCCCGGTTTGTGAACAGGCGCCGAGAATTACAAGTGCCATCAGCAGTATGATCGCCCGCATGAGCTTGGTCCTTTCCGGAATGACTGAGGTCCCCCATCGCTTTCCCGGGGGAGAGGATCGGCGTCATTGCCCGGCGTTGCAAGGCGATTGTACATGCCGGGCCGCTGTTCGCCCAGACCGTCGAAAGAGGGCGTGCAACCGATGCCCTACAGCGCCGCGCCTCGGCGCCGGGTTCCGCAAATCCCGGTATTTGCATCAAATGCAACCGCCAGGTTTCACAGGCCATCAAAGGAAATCTGGCATAGAGGAGCAGTAACCTAACTCGGGGTTGAAAAGGTGACCCAGGTTGTAACCGTGTCTGCAACGACGGCGGCCTATGCGGCGGAAGCCGTCAAGCCGTCCGCGCGCATACGCGGCGACGGCCCCGCCGACGAGGCGATCACGCTGCTTTCGGCCCGACCGGTCGAGCGAAAAGACGTAGCGCCCGCGCCGATCGCGAAAACCAAGGGTGCCCTGTGCCAGGCGCTGATGCTGATCAGCGCCGAACGGCGAACGCCGCAGGAGAGTGCGGCGGAAACATTGCGTCGCTACCTCGAATTCATGCAGGACGAGGAAGGAGACCGCGGCCAGGCAGACGACCGACCGGTTGAGCCCAAGACGGACGAGGAGCAGGAGACCGACGAGTTCTCCGTCTTGCTCGAGCAGTTCATCCAAGGGGGATGACCCGAAGGAGCGAGCCTGAACCCGCTCCCGTCCGACTGGCGTTTACTTGTGCTTGTGTTGGTTCTCCTCGCCGGCGACATTGCCGACCGGCAGCGCATATTCCACCTTGCCGGCTTTCTCGAAAGTGAGCGTAACGGGGACCGAATCGCCTTCGGCAAAGGGCTTCTTCACCTCCATGAACATCAGGTGCAACTGCCCGCGCGTCAGGTCCACGGTCTCGCCCGCGGGGATGACGATACCGTCCTCGAGCTTGCGCATCTTCATCACGTCGTTCTCCATCGTCATTTCGTGGAGTTCGACGCGGCCCGCGGCCGAGCTTTCCGCCGCAATCAGCCGATCGTCGGTACTGCCGTTGTTTTTCACGATCATACCGCCGCCACCGACTTTGGCGCCCGGCAACATGGCTTTCACCGTGCCGCCGGAGATTTCGAGATCCCCCGCCTCGACGGGGCCGGAGGACTGAACTGCGCCGTGCCCGCCATGGGTATGCTCCCCGCCCGTGAGCGTCACGCTTACGGTCGGCGCCGGATTTTTCAGCGAATGGGGGTCTTGCCCGGCGGCCGGCACCTCATCCCAGGCGACCTTGCCATCGGCGCCGCAAAGCTGGACCGTCGGAAAGGCGAGTACCGTTTCCTTGTCGAAGCCGGAGACTTTGCCGCGGATCACAAAGGTGTCGTAATACGCATCGGGCAAATTGCCGCCCTTCCAGCGGATTTCGATCGGGCCGGAGGATACGTTTGTTCCGTGATTGTCATAGGTCTTCCGGTAGTCGCCCTGGATGATTTCAAGCTCCCAGCCGGGCTTCGGCTGCGGTTTTGCGAAGACGAAACCCTCGGGCAGCTTGACCTGCACCTCGGTCGTCGCCTTGCCGTCGCAGCCATGCGGCACCTGTAGAACCGCCTTGAAGGTCCTTTCGGCGGGCGCCTGGTCCACTTCGAAGGTCGCATGCGCGTGGGCCATGCCGGCGACAAGTGTCATACCGGCGGTGAGAAGGGTAAGTCTGTTCATCTCGTAATCTCCGAACCACGCGCCTTTGATCCATGGGCTCTGTGGTGCCGCCCGGGCGGCGAAATGCACTAAGGTTTAGATTGGGGGAGAGCTACGAAAAAGCCGGCGGAGCGCGCGATGGCGGCAGCAAGCGTCGGGCGACAGATGTCACCTGGTCCGCAACGGCCGCCCTGGATACCATCCAACTGCCGTTTACTGCCGGCCCGCTTTGTTCGGGCGGCAACGGCAAGAGGATCGATGCGGCGAGGCGGCAGGCCTCGCACACCGGCGCCACGGCAGGCGCCTTCCCGCGCTGCGGGCCGCCGTCGACCCCACGCGTGCCGAAGCAGATATCCGCGAAAGTTCCGTCGGGAAGACGGTATTCGGCTGAGAGCGCCGGGCTTGCATGCTGCGCGAGGCCGGGCTTGTGGGCGAAGGCAAGGAAAAGCAGTGCGAAGGCTGCCAGCAGCCGCACCGCAATCCCGAGATTTTCCCCACGCCCGCTCATCATCGCCTCGTCGACAGGATCTCTTCGTAACCCACAACCGCCAGGAAATGCAAAAGCCGAATTGCCGCAGACGCCCTCTGCCTCGGCGCCAGCGAATCGGCCGGTAAGGCCACGGCGACAAAAATATGCTTGGTCGCGACATTGTCCCTTGCCAAAATCCGGACTTCGCCGTTATCTGGATACGATCTTGTTGGGAGAAACCGGTTCAATCCGGTGCCGAAGGAGCAACCGCCCCGGAAACTCTCAGGCCAAAGGACCGACGGGACACCGGTAAGGACTCTGGAGAGAAGCGTTTTCACGCTCGCCGAAGGGATAACAATCTCAGGCAAAGGGACAGAGGGGGCTCGAATTTGTCGGCGCTTGACGCCGGTAGTGTGAGCCGGCGCATGGCGCGCCAGACCTGGAGGCCGGACTTTGGAAAGTATCTCCCGCTTGAAACATACGCCGCTGCACGCGCTCCATCTGTCGCTGGGCGCGCGCATGGTGCCTTTCGCCGGCTACGAGATGCCGGTGCAATATCATGAGGGCGTACTCAAGGAACACCTGCACACGCGCGCAGCCGCCGGCCTCTTCGATGTCTCCCATATGGGGCAGATCGCCATCCGCCCCCGCTCCGGCCGGATTGCCGATGCGGCTCTGGCGCTCGAAAGACTGGTGCCGGTGGATGTGTTGGGTCTTGCGGAAGGCCGCCAGCGCTACGCGCTTTTCACGAACAACGAAGGCGGAATCCTCGACGACCTGATGATCGCTAACCGCGGCGACCATCTCTTCCTCATCGTAAATGCCGCCTGCAAGGCGGCCGACTTCGAGTATTTGCAGCGCGGCCTTGGCGACAGCTGTCTCGTGACGATGCTGAACGATCGCGCGCTCATAGCGCTGCAAGGCCCCCGAGCCGAGGCGGTGCTCGCCGAGCTCTGGGCCGACATCGCGTCGATGCGCTTCATGGATGTCGCCGAAGCGGATATTCACGACGTCGGCTGCGTCATTTCCCGCTCCGGCTATACCGGCGAAGACGGCTTTGAGATCTCCATACCCGCAGCCTCGGCGGTGGACGTGGCGGAACGTCTGCTCGAGCATCCGGACGTGATGCCGATCGGTCTCGGCGCCCGCGATTCGCTGCGCCTGGAGGCGGGCCTCTGCCTCTATGGCAACGACATCGATACCGGGACGACACCGGTCGAAGCGGCGCTCGAATGGGCGATCCAGAAGAGCCGCCGATCCGGCGGCGAAAGGGCCGGCGGCTTCCCCGGCGCCGACCGTATCCTTGCCGAATT
Organism: Ensifer sp. LCM 4579; assembly: GCF_001854885.1. GTDB lineage: Bacteria > Pseudomonadota > Alphaproteobacteria > Rhizobiales > Rhizobiaceae > Sinorhizobium. Next base: position 101,671 of record NZ_MDDV01000004.1, read on the forward strand.
CGCGAACGGTGCCAGCCGGCGCCGCGTCGGGCTCAGGCCGGATGGGCGCGCGCCGGTGCGCGGTGGCGTGAAACTCTTTGCCGATCCGGAGGGCAAGGTCGCCGCGGGCACGGTGACATCGGGCGGTTTCGGTCCGAGCGTCGATGCCCCCGTTGCCATGGGCTATGTCGATGCAGCCCACGCCCGAAGCGGCACGAAACTCTTTGCGGAGGTGCGTGGCAAATACCTGCCCGTCACGGTCTCCGCCCTGCCCTTTGTCGAACAATCCTACAAACGCTGACCAGGAGAAGCGCGCATGCTGAAATTTACCGAGGAACACGAGTGGCTGAAGATCGACGGCGGCGTTGCAACGATCGGCATCACCGAACATGCAGCCGGCCAATTGGGCGATCTCGTCTTCGTGGAACTGCCGGAGGTTGGTGCGACCTTCTCCAAAGGCGAGTCGTGTGCGACCGTCGAATCGGTCAAGGCCGCTTCCGACGTCTATTGTCCGCTCGATGGTGAAATCGTCGACGTCAATCAGGCGATCGTCGACGACCCCGCGCTGGTCAACAGCGATCCGCAGGGCAAAGCCTGGTTCTTCAAGCTCAAGCTCGCGGACCCGAGTTCGGCCGATGCCCTTCTCGATGAAGCGGCCTACAAGGAGCTCGTCGGCTGATGAGCATGCCAAAGGATTTCACCTTTACCGACTACAAGCCTTACGATTTCGCCAATCGGCGCCATATCGGTCCTTCCCCGGCCGAAATGGAGGAGATGCTGAAAGTCGTCGGCTATCCGAGCCTCGATGCGCTGATCGACGACACCGTCCCGGCCTCGATACGGCAGGAAACGCCGCTGTCTTGGGGCGCTCCGATGACTGAGCGCGAAGCGTTGGACAAGCTGCGCGAAACGGCAAACCGCAATGAGAAACTCGTCTCGCTGATCGGCCAGGGCTATTACGGCACGATCACGCCGCCGGTCATCCAGCGCAACATTCTGGAGAACCCGGCCTGGTACACGGCCTACACGCCCTACCAGCCGGAAATCAGCCAGGGCCGCCTCGAAGCCCTGCTAAACTATCAGACGATGGTTTGCGATCTGACCGGCCTCGATGTCGCCAATGCCTCGCTGCTTGACGAGGCGACGGCGGCAGCGGAAGCCATGGCTATGGCCGAGCGCGTCGCCAAGTCCAAGTCGAAGACCTTCTTCGTCGACGAGAACTGCCATCCCCAGACGATCGCATTGCTGGAGACCCGCGCGGAGCCGCTCGGCTGGCAGCTCGTCATCGGCAATCCCTTCAAGGATCTGGATCCCGCCGCCGTCTTCGGCGCGATCTTCCAGTATCCCGGCACCTACGGCCACGTCCGCGATTTCTCGGACCTGATCGCCAGGCTTCACGAGCAGGGCGCGATAGCGGCGATGGCCGCCGATCCGCTGGCGCTGGCATTGCTGAAGTCCCCTGGTGAAATGGGCGCCGATATCGCCGTCGGTTCGACCCAGCGCTTCGGCGTGCCGGTCGGCTATGGCGGGCCGCACGCCGCCTATATGGCCGTCAAGGATGCCTACAAGCGCTCCATGCCCGGGCGCCTCGTCGGCGTATCGGTCGATTCGCGCGGTAACCGGGCGTATCGACTGTCGCTTCAGACGCGCGAACAGCATATCCGCCGGGAAAAGGCGACCTCGAACATCTGTACCGCCCAGGTCCTGCTCGCCGTCATGGCGTCGATGTACGCCGTCTTCCACGGCCCGGAGGGCATCAAGGCAATTGCCCAGGGCGTGCATCAGAAGACCGTGCGACTTGCCATGGGTCTTGAAAAGCTCGGCTATGAGGTCGAGCCGGATCTCTTCTTCGACACGATCACCGTAGAGGTCGGCAAGCTGCAGGGCGTCATCCTGAAGGCGGCCGTCGCCGAGGAAGTGAACCTGCGCAAGATCGGTTCGACGAAGATCGGCATCAGCCTCGACGAACGGTCGCGGCCGGTAACGCTGGAAGCGGTGTGGCGCGCATTCGGCGGCGATTTCAAGGCCGAGGAGTTCGAGCCCGGTTACCGGCTGCCGGAGCCGCTGCTGCGCACCGGCGAATATCTGGCCCATCCGATCTTCCATATGAATCGCGCCGAGAGCGAGATGACGCGCTATATGCGCCGCCTCTCAGACCGCGATCTCGCGCTCGACCGCGCCATGATCCCGCTCGGCTCCTGCACGATGAAGCTCAATGCGACGGCGGAAATGCTGCCGATCACCTGGCCGGAATTTTCGGAGATTCACCCCTTCGCCCCCGCCGATCAGGCGCTCGGCTACCGGCATATGATCGAGGACCTGTCGGAAAAGCTCTGCGCCATCACCGGTTATGACGCGATTTCGATGCAGCCGAACTCGGGCGCTCAGGGCGAGTATGCCGGATTGCTCGCGATCCGAGCCTATCACATCGCCAACGGCGATGCGCACCGGGACGTCTGTTTGATTCCGACCTCGGCGCATGGCACCAATCCCGCCTCCGCGAATATGGCCGGCATGAAGGTCGTGGTCGTCAAGGCGAGTGATATCGGCGAGATCGACATGGACGATTTTCGCGCCAAGGCGGAGCAGTATTCGGACACTCTCTCCTGCTGCATGATCACCTATCCTTCGACGCACGGCGTCTTCGAGGAGAATGTGCGCGAAGTCTGCGATATCGTCCACAAGCACGGCGGGCAGGTCTATCTGGACGGCGCCAACATGAACGCCATGGTCGGCCTCGCCCGGCCCGGCGACATCGGTTCGGACGTCAGCCATCTGAACCTGCACAAGACCTTCTGCATTCCGCATGGCGGAGGCGGTCCCGGCATGGGGCCGATCGGCGTCAAGGCGCATCTTGTTCCCTTCCTCCCCGGCCATCCGGCAACCGACAAGCACGACGGCACGGTCTCGGCGGCACCCTTCGGTTCGGCTTCGATCTTGCCGATCTCGTGGAGCTATTGCCTGATGATGGGCGGGGAAGGCCTGACCCAGGCGACCAAGGTGGCGATCCTCAATGCCAACTACGTCGCCGCGCGGCTGAAGGACGCCTATGACGTGCTCTACAAATCCGCGAAGGGCCGCGTCGCGCATGAGTGTATCATCGACACGCGTCCGCTCGCCGAAAGCGCCGGCGTCACCGTCGACGATGTCGCCAAGCGGCTGATCGACTGCGGTTTCCATGCGCCGACGATGAGCTGGCCAGTTGCCGGCACGCTGATGATCGAACCGACCGAATCCGAGACGAAGGCGGAGCTCGACCGTTTCTGTGATGCGATGCTGGCCATCCGCGAGGAGGCCCGCGCCATCGAGGAAGGCCGGATGGACCGGACGAACAATCCGCTGAAGAATGCGCCGCACACGGTCGAGGACCTCGTCGGCGACTGGGACCGGCCCTACTCCCGTGAGCAGGCCTGCTTCCCGCCCGGAGCCTTCCGCGTCGACAAGTACTGGTCGCCCGTCAACCGAGTCGACAACGTCTATGGCGACCGCCATCTCGTCTGCACCTGCCCGCCGATCGAAAGTTATGCGGAAGCGGCGGAGTGAAATGTATCAGTGACGGGGCGTGCCTTGGTACGCCCCCCAACTATCGCCACGCAATGGTCGCTGCAGCACTTGTTGCCTGTGTTTGTCCTTGAACCGGGGGCGATCGAAGGAGACATACGGTAAGGACAAGGATGGCAACCAGCGGTCAATCGGTCGAGACGCTGTCAGATGATGCGTCGCCCACGCAGGGCAACCTGAAACTGTCGCTGAACAATTGGCCGAGGTCCAGCGTCGAGCGGACGCCCAGGTCATCGAAATGCTGGTTGAGAAAGCGTTCCGCCCAGGCCCGTCCGCGCTCCTTCAGATATAGGAGATAGCTCCATTCGGCCGTGAATTTGCTCGAGGCGCTAAGGAGCTCTGTATCCTCGTGCGCATGGATCAGGTGAACGTAGCTGTCCCGATAACGCTCGGATTCGAGCCCCTCCGCCTCGATCAACTCGTGCAGGAGATGGATGGCACGCAATTCCTTCAGGAGCGCTGCGTTGAATGTCACTTCGTTCAGCCTGTTGATGATTGCCCGGCCGGTCGTCGGCAGTTCCTCGCGGACGAGCGGATTGATCTGGACGATCACTATGTCTCGGGTGGCGCGGTCGTCGACGAGCGGATAGAGCGCGGGATTGCCGATATAGCCGCCATCCCAATAGGCATCGCCGTCGATCTCGACCGCCTTGAACATGTACGGCAGGCAGGCGGACGCCATGACGGTGTCCACCGACAGGTCGGGCTGCGTGAACACCTTGGCCCGGCCCGTGCGCACATTGGTGGCGGTGACGAACACTTTCAGGCTGGAGCACCGATTGACGGCTTCGAAATCGATCGTGCCGGCGATCAGGTCGTGCAGCGGATTGATGTCGAACGGGTTCAGTTCATAAGGAGAGAACTGGCGCGTAAGCTGTTCGAACCACAGATAGGCCGGGGAGTTGTCGAGGCTGTAATTGTTGGACATGCGGTCCCAAAGCGTGCGCTGCAGCGGAGACCAGCGCGCAGCGTCGCTCACCGCCTTCCAGAATGCCGCCAGCGCATCGCGTCCACCGACCGCTCCCCCTTTCTCGAGGCCATCCGCAAGCACGACCGCATTCATCGCGCCGGCGCTCGTCCCGCTGATGCTGCAGATGCCGATGCGACTGTCTTCCAACAGCCGATCCAGCACCCCCCAGGTCAAAGCACCATGGGAGCCGCCACCCTGAAGCGCCAGATCGATGTGCTTTCGTGTCACTTGGTCGGGCATGGTGTCACGGCTTGCTCAACAGGCGCGCACGGCACGGACGGTGAAAATTTACCTTCGAAGCAGCGCCGTCAGTCGAATCCGGTCCAAATGGCGACATCTTTCCCCTCGCGAAAAAGTTGCTGCCCTGCGCCCGGATTGAACTCTATGCGAGATGGCAATCATCCTCAAGTCCTCACAGGTCCTTCAAACTGGGCGAATCGACAGCGGTAAACGCCGCTTCGTCCGCATAGCGCCGTGGAAGGGCCATGAAACCAAAAAAGGGCCCGACAAAAACCGGACCCCTTATGAAAATGCAGTGAAAAAATAACGTTTCAGTTTGCCCGAACCACCGGATTGCCCTCAGTCGCAAGCGCGGCCAGGTCGGCGGGCTTCAGTTCCACCGATTCGCCGCAGCCGCAGGCGGACGTCTGGTTCGGGTTCTTGAACGTGAAGCCCGAGCGCAGCGGCGTGACCTCGAAATCCATCTGCGTGCCGAGCAGATAGAGCACGGCTTCGGGTGCCACCCATACGCTGGCGCCCTGATGCTCGACGAGATCGTCCTTGGCATTGGGCTCGGTGACGAGGTCGACGGCATATTCCATGCCGGCGCAACCGCCCTTCTTGATGCTCAGGCGAATTCCCTTGGCGTCACCGCCGGCATTTTCGACGATCGAACGAACGCGGCCGGCGGCCGCATCGGTCAGGCTCATTACGGCAAAGCCCATCGGCTTTTTCTCCTTCGCGTCGCCGGGTTAAAGGCCCGGCGCTTTCCAGAATCCAATGTAATGCCCGTCTGTTAACGGATCAATATGAGGTGGCTGGAGTTAATACCAGCCGAGCGCCACCTGCGCCTCTTCCGACATGCGGTCAGGCGTCCAGGGCGGATCGAAGGTCATGGTGACCTCGACGCCGGAAACGCCCTCGACGGCGCCGACCGCGTTCTCGACCCAGCCCGGCATCTCGCCGGCAACCGGGCAGCCGGGAGCCGTCAGCGTCATCTCGACCTTCACCATTCGATCGTCTTCGATGTCGATCTTGTAGATGAGGCCGAGTTCGAAAATATCCGCCGGGATTTCCGGATCATAGACGGTCTTCAATGCGGCGATGATGTCGTCGCTGAGACGCGCCAACTCCTCGGCGGGAATGGCCGAATGCACGATGCCTTCGCGGACATCGACCTTCTCTTGTGTTTCGAGACTCATCCCGGCCTCCTTGAGCAGGTTTGCAAAAGTGTCTCACACCTTCGCGGCAAGAACCTGCGACCAAACGACAATTGAACAGACGCCGGCACGCGTCCGCTCAGGCGAAAAACTTGCGTGCATGTTCGAGCGCATCCGCCAGCGCATCCACCTCGGCCCTCGTATTGTAGAGTCCGAAGGACGCACGGCATGTGGAGGTCACGCCGAAGCGTTTCAAGAGCGGCTGGGCGCAATGGGTTCCCGCCCGGACGGCGACGCCGGCGCGATCGATCACCATCGAAACGTCATGCGAGTGGATGCCGGCGATCTCGAAGGAGAAGATGCTGCCCTTGCCCGGCGCGTTGCCGAAGACGCGGAGCGAATTGACCGATGACAGGCGCTCGCGAGCATAGGCGGTCAGATCCGCCTCATGCGCCCGGATCGCTTCGCGGCCGAGCTTTTCCATGTAGTCGAGTGCATGGCCAAGCCCGATCGCCTGGACGATCGGCGGCGTGCCGGCCTCAAAACGGTGCGGAGGATCGTTGTAGGTGACGTAGTCCTCCGTCACCTCCTCGATCATCTCGCCGCCGCCCTGGAATGGCCGCATCTCCTTGAGCCGCTCCGCCTTGCCGTAGAGAACGCCGACGCCGGAGGGGCCGTAGAGCTTGTGACCGGTCATGACATACCAGTCGCAATCGATATCCTGGACGTCGACCGGCATATGCACGGCGCCCTGGCTGCCGTCGACAAGCACCGGGATGCCGCGCTCGCGGGCGATGCGGCAGATTTCCTTGACCGGAACGACCGTACCGAGCGCATTCGACATATGCGTGATGGCGATGAGCCTGGTGCGCTCGGTCAGGCACTTGACGAAGTCTTCGATGTGAAATGCGCCGTCATCGTCCACCGGCGCCCAGACGAGCTTCGCGCCCTGCCTTTCGCGGATGAAATGCCAGGGGACGATGTTCGAGTGGTGCTCCATGATCGAAAGCACGATCTCGTCGCCCTCGCCGATTTTCGGCATGCCGTAGCCATGTGCGACCGTATTGATCGCCTCGGTCGAGGACTTGGTGAAGATGATGTTGTCGGCCGACGGGGCGTTCAGGAAACGGCGAACCTTTTCGCGCGCCCCCTCATAGGCGTCCGTCGCGGCATTCGAGAGGAAATGCAGGCCCCGATGGACGTTTGCGTATTCGTGTGAATAGGCATGGGCGACGGCATCGATGACGACCTGCGGCTTCTGCGCCGAAGCGCCGTTGTCGAGATAGACCAGCGGCTTGCCGTAGACCATCCGTGAAAGGATCGGAAAATCCTTTCTGATCGTCTCGACGTCATAGGCCGGCACCGGCGCAACATGTTCCATGTCTTTGTCCAATCAGGCGTGCTTTTCGAGCCAGGCCGAGATCACGCCCTCGAGCGCCTCGACCAGCGCCTCGTCATCTTCCAGTTCCTCGACGATCTCGGCCACGAAGGCGTTGACGAGCATCGCGCGCGCCTTGTTTTCCGGGATACCGCGGGAGAGCAGATAGAAAAGCTGCGTGTGGTCGATATCGGCGACCGTCGCGCCGTGGCCGCACTGCACGTCGTCCGCGAAGATCTCGAGTTCCGGCTTGGCCGAAAGGTCGGCGTCGTCGGACAGGAGCAGCGTGTTGCAGGCCATCTTGGCGTCGGTCTTCTGGGCATCCTTCGCCACCAGGATCTTGCCCTGGAACACGCCCTTTGCCCGGTCGAATACGACGTTGCGGATGATCTCGCTCGACGTCGTGTGCGGCACGTCATGGCTGAGCGTAAAGGTCACGTCCGTGTGGCTGTCGCCGCCAAGCAGGTTGATAGCGCGCAGCGTCAGGTCGGAGCCCTCGCCGCTCGCGCGGCCGTGAATCTCCTGGCGCACCAGCTTGCCGCCGGCATTGATCACGAAGAGATGCAGCTTGGCATCCCTGCCGAGATCAAAGCGGATCTGGCCGAGATGGGTGTCGGCCGTTCCCTGCTGCTGCAGGATGATCCAGATGATGTCGGCCCCTTCGGCAAGCGTCACGTCGCTCACGGACGAAACGAAGCTCGGCTCCGCATCGGTCGAGAGATGCCGTTCGATAACCGTCGCCTTGGCGCCGGCGCCGAAAGAGACCGGAAAACGCGTATGCGCCTGCCCGCGGCTCTGCACGACCTGCAGCTCCAGCGGCGCCTCCAATTCGACGCCCTCGGCAACGGCGATCTCGAGGCCGCCGCGAACCAGTCCGCCATTGATACGGCCGATCGCATCGTCCGAACCGAGGACCGAGAGGCCGGCAGCTGCCGAGCCGTCGATCAGGCTCTCGGTATAGGAGCGCGCCGTAACACCGTCCGGCAGTCCCTTGATATCCGCTTCGCCATTGCGGACCGAAAGCACGGAAGAGCCCGTCACCACGGCCTCGACACGATCCGAAAATGCGCTCGGGTCGGCAGCAGGCACGGAGCGCAGCAGCGTGCGCAAATCCGTGTAGTGCCAGGATTCGACGCGCCGCGTCGGCAGGCCGGCAGTCTTCAAGTCATGGACCAGCGTATCTCGAAGCGAGAGTACGGCGCCATTGCCCGGCAGGTCGCCGAGCTGCGCGGTATAGGCATCGACCAGCGCCGTTTCGGCTGCCGTCATCTTGATGACCTGTTGCATATTCATTCGAACCCTCCTTCAACAGGCGTCAGGCCGCTGCCTCGATGATATCCGCGTAGCCTTTGGCTTCGAGTTCGTGCGCCAGCGTCTTGTCGCCCGACTTGACGACCTGGCCCCTGTAGAGAACATGGACCGTGTCCGGAACGATATAGTCGAGCAGACGCTGATAGTGCGTGATGACGATGACGGCGCGGTCCGGCGAGCGCAGCGAATTGACGCCGTCGGCCACGACCTTCAAGGCGTCGATATCGAGACCGGAGTCGGTTTCGTCGAGAACGCAGAGCTTCGGCTCGAGCAGCGCCATCTGAAGGATCTCCGCTCGTTTCTTTTCACCGCCGGAGAAGCCGACATTCAGCGGACGGCGCAGCATTTCCGGTGCGATCTTCAGTTCGGCGGCCGCTTCCTTGACGCGGCGCATGAATTCCGGCGTCGAGAGCTCGTCTTCGCCGCGATACTTGCGCTGCTCGTTCATCGCCACCTTCAGGAACTGCATGGTGGCAACGCCCGGGATCTCGACCGGATACTGGAAGGCGAGGAAGATGCCCTTGGCGGCCCGCTCGGCGGCATCGAGCTCCAGAATGCTTTCGCCGTTGTAAAGGATGTCGCCTTCGGTCACCTCATAGTCTTCGCGGCCGGAAAGGATATAGGAGAGCGTCGACTTGCCCGAGCCGTTCGGCCCCATGATGGCGGCGACCTCGCCGGCCTTCACGGTCAGGTCCAGGCCGCGGATGATCTCGGTGCCGTCCTCGGCAATACGGGCATGCAGATTCTTGATTTCAAGCATTGTTCGTCCTCTTCGGAAACGAAGTGTTCTCTTCTCGCGCAAGTCCCTGCGCATCGGTTCGATTATGCGTGTGGGGTTAGCCCACGGAGCCTTCCAGCGAGATGCCGATCAGCTTCTGCGCCTCGACGGCGAATTCCATCGGCAGTTCCTGAATGACTTCCTTGACGAAGCCGTTGACGATCAGCGCGATCGCCGCCTCTTCCGGAATACCGCGCTGCAGGCAGTAGAAAAGCTGGTCCTCGGAGATCTTCGAGGTCGTCGCCTCATGCTCGAACTGCGCCGTCGAATTCTTCGCCTCGATATAGGGCACCGTATGCGCGCCGCACTTGTCGCCGATCAGGAGCGAGTCGCACTGGGTGAAGTTGCGGGCGTTCTCCGCCTTGCGATGGGCGGAAACCTGGCCGCGATAGGTGTTGTCGGAGACGCCGGCGGCAATGCCCTTGGAGATGATGCGGCTCGACGTGTTCTTGCCGAGATGGATCATCTTGGTGCCCGAGTCGACCTGCTGATGGCCGTTGGAAACGGCGATCGAGTAGAACTCGCCGCGCGAACCGTCGCCGCGCAGGATGCAGGACGGGTATTTCCAGGTGATCGCCGAACCGGTCTCGACCTGCGTCCAGGAGATCTTCGAATTTTTGCCGCGGCAATCGCCGCGCTTGGTGACGAAGTTGTAGATGCCGCCCTTGCCTTCCTTGTCGCCCGGATACCAGTTCTGAACCGTCGAATACTTGATCTCGGCATCGTCGAGCGCGATCAGTTCGACGACCGCGGCATGAAGCTGGTTCTCGTCGCGCTGCGGCGCGGTGCAGCCTTCCAGATAGGATACGTAGGCGCCTTCATCGGCAATGATCAGCGTGCGCTCGAACTGGCCGGTGTTCTTCTCGTTGATGCGGAAATAGGTCGAGAGTTCCATCGGGCATCGCACCCCCTTCGGCACATAGACGAAGGAACCGTCGGTGAAGACCGCGGAGTTCAGAGTCGCATAGAAATTGTCCGACTGCGGGACGACCGTACCGAGATATTTCCGTACGAGATCGGGATGCTCCCGCATCGCCTCGGAGATCGACATGAAGATCACGCCGGCCTTCTTCAGTTCCTCCTTGAAGGTGGTGACGACCGAGACCGAGTCGAACACCGCATCGACGGCGATCTTCGACTTCTCGACGCCGGCAAGGATCTCCTGCTCCCTCAGCGGAATGCCAAGCTTCTCGTAGACTTTGAGCAATTCCGGATCGACCTCGTCGAGCGACTTCGGCCCGGTCGTGCCCTTCGGCGCGGCGTAGTAGTGGATCTCGTTGAAATCGATCTTCGGATAGCGGACACGCGCCCAGCTCGGCTCGTCCATGGTCAGCCAGCGGCGGTAGGCCTCGAGGCGCCATTCGAGCATCCAGTCCGGCTCGTTCTTCTTGGACGAAATGAGACGGATGATGTCCTCGGACAGGCCCTTCGGCGCCTTGTCCATCTCGATCTTCGTCTCGAAGCCGTATTTGTACTGGTCCACGTCGATTTGACGGACCTGATCAATGGTTTCCTGCACGGCAGGCATGTCGTTCTCCAATCTTGCCGGATCCAAGGTCCGGCAGCTTGTCAACTCGATGCAAACTTTGCGCACCGCTTATGTAATGGCTAAAAGGCGCTTTTCACCCCATTTGCCAAGCGGAAAATTGCTTTTCCGCAATTTCGTCCAAACCTTGTCTAGCGCATCGGCCCGAAAATCGTACCCGATTTTCGGAAGGCTCGATGCGCAGCTTCAAAGAGCTACAGCGCCCTTTGCGCGTCTGAGAAGACGCGCGGCGCTGTAGTTCACGCCGCCTGCCCGGCCGTCCGGCGGCGCGCCGCCACTTTCGCGAACACGGCGGCGCACTGCTCGATCTCCGCCTGCGTCGTGCTCTCGCCGATCGAAATGCGCAACGCGCCCTGGCGGGGATCATTACCCATCGCCGTCAGCACATGACTCTGTCCTACCTTGCCGGAAGAGCATGCCGAACCTGCCGAGAGCGCGACGCCTTCGAGATCGAAGGCGATCTGGCCCGTTTCAGCCTTCAGCCCCGGCAGGGTGAAGAAGGTGGTATTGGCGAGCCGCGGGACGTCCGAGCCATGGATCACCACGTCCGGCGCTTGGCTCCGCATCTCCGTCTCGAGGCGGTCGCGCAGCGCAGCGATGGCGCCCATGCGGCTCTCAATGTTGCCGACCGCCAGTCGGGCCGCGGCCGCGAATCCCGCAAGGGCCGGCACGTTCTCCGTTCCGGAGCGATGTCCTTTTTCCTGTCCACCGCCGTGGACGAGCGGCGATGGCATCATGACTTCGCCGCGAGCGACCAGGGCGCCTGCCCCTTTCGGCCCGCCGATCTTATGCGAAGAGACGATGAGGAAATCGGCGCCAAGCGCCCCGATCGACAGCGGCACGCGCCCCGCCGCCTGCACCGCATCCACCACAAGAAGGCCGCCATGCGTGCGCACGATCGCGGCGATCTCGGCGATCGGCTGAATGATCCCGGTTTCGTTGTTGGCGAGCATTACGGCCACCATAGGCAGGCCCGACTGACGATCATGGGCGCCGAGCGAGGCCTCCAACGCTCCCGTATCGACCTGGCCGGCGCTCGTTACGGGAATCTGGCACGTCATTTCGCGCGCGAAACGCCCACCCTCGCGCACCGCCGGATGTTCGATCGCCGAAACATAGAGCTTGCCAAGCTTGATCGGCGTGCGGCCCATGCGGAAATCAGGCGTCAACACCATGTTCGCCGCCTCGGTGGCGCCGCTGGTGAAGGTCACTGCAGCCGGCTCCGCCCCGCAGAGCGCTGCCACGTCGCGACGGGCGCTTTCGACGATCGTCCGGGCCGCCCGGCCTTCGCCGTGCGCGGAGGATGGATTGCCATCGATGTCGAGCGCGGACAGAACGGCTTCGCGCGCTTCGCTCAGAAGCGGCGCCGTCGCATTCCAATCCATATAGATACGCGCCCTCGGCATGCTTTCCTTCGTCAAAACGAGCTCGCCATTCCACAAACTCGGTGCCGTTGCATTTTTCTTGAATTTTCCGCGCCGCTTGCCTTAAGAGACGAGGCACATGGCGGAATGTCCGCACCGAAGTTTTGAACGGTTCTAAAGTGGTTCTAGAAAAGCTGAGTGCTTTCGTCAAGACAGATCGGCACTGAAACGACGATTTGAACCGGAAACATCCCTGGAGAGCCAATGCCCGAAATCATTTTCAACGGACCGGCCGGTCGCCTCGAAGGCCGTTACCAGCCTTCGAAGCAGAAGAGCGCACCGATTGCGATCATCCTGCATCCGCACCCGCAGTTCGGCGGCACGATGAACAACCAGATCGTCTATCAGCTCTTCTACATGTTTCAAAAGCGCGGCTTCACCACGCTGCGCTTCAACTTTCGCGGCATCGGACGCAGCCAGGGCGAATTCGATCACGGCGCCGGCGAGCTTTCGGACGCCGCATCGGCGCTTGACTGGGTGCAAAGCCTGCATCCGGATTCGAAAAGCTGCTGGGTGGCCGGCTATTCCTTCGGAGCCTGGATCGGCATGCAGCTTCTGATGCGCCGGCCGGAAATCGAGGGCTTCCTGGCCGTCGCGCCGCAGCCGAATATCTACGACTTCTCCTTTCTGGCGCCCTGCCCGTCTTCCGGCCTGATCATCAATGGCGATGCTGATAAGGTGGCGCCCGAGAAGGATGTGCACGGCCTCGTCGACAAGCTGAAGTCGCAGAAGGGCATTCTCATCACGCACAGGACGGTTGCCGGGGCGAACCACTTCTTCAACGGCCAGGTCGAAACGCTGATGGCGGAATGCGAAGACTATCTCGACCGCCGCCTCAACGGCGAACTCGTGCCGGAGCCGGCGGCAAAGCGTATCCGCTGAGGCAACAGCAGCAGCAGCGAATTTATCGAGGCACTGGCGAACAACCGTGCCGCTGTCATTCGGGCAACCCGGCCCGTCGAAGCCCTTCCGCGAACCGCGCGAGATCTTCCGGGCGATGGATCGGAAGCCAGTCCTTGAGGTTGGAGACGCGCAGGAATGGATCGAGCGTGCGCAGGCGCTGCATCGCATGCCGCGCTTCCTCTGTCCGCCCGGCAAGCGCACGGCTCGCGGCCACCACCGCGACCGCGACCAGGAGGCTGGGCAGGTTCCCCAGTGCCTTTTCCGCCCAGGCCGAGGCGAAATCGAAGCGCCCGGCGAAGAAATGCGCGAGCGCTGTTCCGGCCTGCATGCGAAAAATCTCCGGATCCCGCGGGCTCAAGCGAACGGCATGAACGAAATTCTCCATCGCACTCTCCGCTTCACCACGGAAAACGCGCAAGAAGCCGCCCAGGAACCAGGCGGGGGCGAAGTTGGGATTGAGAAACCTTGCCCTGTCGATGAGCGCGATGCCGCCGTCGAGGTCGCCGGCGAGGTGCCCGAGCGCGTGCCCGCCTCTCGTCAGCGCCACCGCATCCTCACGGCCAAGCTCCACCGCCAGCCGCGCCAGCCGCACGCCCTCGGCAATCTCCCGGGGCCGATCGGTCATCCAGCCATTCACCTTGCGCCAGAAATGACACCAGGCCGCCGCGCCATAGGCCGCCGCAAATTCCGGGTCGAGCTCAATCGCCTTGTAGAATAGAGGCAGCGCCGCCTCGATGGCTTCCCTTGTCCCCCTATGCAGTTTCGCCATGCCGCGCAGATAATAATCGTAGGCATCCAGGCTTTCCGTCGGCTTGCGTTTGGCGCGCTCGATCTCCGCCCGTTCGAGCTGCGGTGAGATCGCGCCGACAACGCTTTCAGCCATCTGGTCCTGCAATTCGAAGATATCGTCGAGCGTGCCCTCGAAACGCTCCGCCCAGAGATGGGTCCCGGTCGCGGCGTCGATGAGCTGCCCGGTGATGCGCACCTTGTTCCCGGATTTGCGGACGCTACCCTCCAGCACGTAGCGCACGCCAAGCTCCTGGCCGACTTCCTTCACATCCACTGCCCGATCCTTGTAGGTGAAGCTCGAATTGCGCGCGATGACGAACAGCCAGCGCATGCGCGAAAGAGCGGCGATGATCTCCTCCACCACGCCGTCGGCGAAATACTCCTGCTCCGGATCGCCGCTCAGGTTCTGGAAGGGCAAGACGGTGATGGAGGGTTTGTCCGGAAGGACGAGCGGGGACGGAGGCCTTTCCTGTTCTACGACGGCTGGTCCGCCGGGCTGTCGCGCTTCCTCAATCTCATCGACCGTGATCTCGCCTATGAAGCGGAAGCCCTTGCGTGCAACCGTCCGGACCAGGCGCTGCTCTTCGCCGCTGTCGCCAATGGCCTTGCGAACTGCGTTGATGTGGCTGGTGATCGTCGATTCCGAGACGATCCGGCCGCTCCACACTGCCTGCAGCAGGTCGTCCTTGCTGACGACGCGGTCGCGATTCCTGACGAGATGCAGCAGGAGGTCAAAGACCTGCGGCCCGACAGAAACGGCTTCCGCACGCAGCGTAAGCTCCCGGCGTTCCGGGTTGAGCACGTAGTCTCCAAATATGAACCGCACGTCGGCATCCCCTGCTCAGATTCTTTCGTTTGCCGCAGGTCCTGATCGCAAAAACCGTGGCACGCTTGTGCGGAACCTGGTTAGCGCCTCGGCTCGCTGGCCGGGGCAACTGCGGATAATCCCGTCCATTGATAGCACGGCTTGCCGTGGCTCGCTCGCCTGTCTGCCGTAAGGGTCATCCATCAGGCAAGCGTCTTGGACAAATATCCAAGCTTCCCTGAATGGCAATTCAAGGTGCCTGCAAGGACTTCCCCGAGGCGCGCAGGCACTCTCCAAGCAGATCGGCGGCAATGGTTGCCGTCGGGAGAAACGGAGATAAGCCATGAAGATCGTCGTCATCGGAGGCACCGGCCTCATCGGATCGAAACTCGTGAAGAACCTCCGCGAGCGCGGCCATGAGGTGCTCGCGGCCGCCCCCAACACGGGCGTGAACACCATCACCCGCGAGGGCCTGGCCGAAGCGCTGGATGGGGCTGAAATCGTCGTCGATGTGGCGAATGCGCCGGTTTGGGAAGACAAGGCCGTCCTCGAGTTTTTCGAGACGTCGGGCCGCAACCTGCTGGCTGCGGAAGCGGCCGCTGGTGTACGCCACCATGTCGCGCTGTCGATCGTCGGCAGCGAACGGCTTCCCGACAACGGCTATTTCCGGGCGAAGGTCGCGCAGGAAAACCTCATCAAGGCGTCCGGCATTCCCTATACCATCCTGCGCGCCACGCAATTCTTCGAGTTTGTCGGCGGCATTGCCCAATCGGCCACCGTCGGCGAGGAGATCCGCCTGTCGCCGGCGCTGTTCCAGCCGATCGCGTCCGACGACGTGGCGGCAGCGCTTGCCGATGTCACGACCGCACCGCCGGTAAACGGTACGGTCGAAGTCGCCGGCCCCGAGGCGATCCCGCTCGACGAAGTGGTCCGGCGCTTCCTGCGTGCAACACAGGATGCGCGCAAGGTCGTGCCGGACGTCCACGCGCGCTACTTCGGCTCCGTCCTCGACGATCAATCGCTGACCCCCCGCGAGAATCCGCGCCTCGGCGCGATCCGCTACGAGGACTGGCTCGACCAGCAAGCCGTGCATTGAAGCTGCCGCCGACAATTCCGAAAGCGTCGCACCGCCGCCGGGCGGCGCCCTAACCACAGATACCCACCAAGGAGAATTGCAATGTTTGGACGATTTCTCTCAGCCGCTGCTTTGGTAGCGCTCTCGTTCACGGCAGCCTCGGCCGGCGGCCGGCCCGCGGGCAAGGTGACGATCGTCTTCGATCACGCCCTTCCGAACGTTCCCGGAAAGAGCATGAAGGGCGTGCTCGTCGAATACGAGCCGGGCGGCGCATCGCCCGCCCACACGCATCCGGACTCCGCCTTCATCTATGCAACGGTGCTCGAGGGCGCGATCCGCAGCAGCGTCAATGGAGCGCCGGAAAAGGTCTACAGGGTTGGCGAAAACTTCTACGAAGAGCCGGGGTCCCATCATGAAGTAAGCGCGAATGCCAGCGACACCGAGCCTGCACGGCTGCTGGCGGTGTTTGTCGTCGACACCGACGAAAAGGAACTGACGACGCCCACAGGCGAGTGAACGATCGAACGCGCTTTGACGCGGGTGGCTCTGGCTGGAGGACTCTGCTGCCAGGGCCGCATTCGCGGCCACCTGCATTCAAGGAAGTGAGAAAATGGACTCGTTTGAGGACAAGGTCGCCATGGTCACCGGCGGAAACTCCGCGAACAGCGCTGCCATGGCGCAAACCAACAAGAATAAGACAGTTGGCTTGCTGCTATGCCTCGGCGCCGTGGTCGTCGTGGCCGGCGGATGGGCCTGGGCCCATTCGGGCGGCAAGGCGTCGACCGACAACGCTTATATCCGCGGGGACGTGACTTCGCTCGCTCCAAAGGTTGCAGGCTACGTCACGGCGGTAGAAATTGAGGACCACCAAACCGTCCGAGCGGGAGACGTCCTGTTCCGCATCGACGACCGGGACTATCGCGCGCGGCTTGCGCAAACAGTGAGCAATGTCGAAGCTGCCCAAGCTCGCCTCGCCAATGTCGATGCGGAGACCGACCTTCAGCATGTCCTCATTCGGCAGGCCGAAGCCCAGAAACGTTCGGCCGTGGCCGAGATGGATCTGGCGGCCAAGGCCTATCAGCGTCGCCGCGAACTTATCCGTAGCAACACCATCAGCCAGGCCCTCGTCGATGAAAGCGAGGCGGCGCGATCGAGAGCCGAGGCGGGCGTGTCGGCCGCATCGGCAACGGTAGAAGCTCAGCGGCAACGTATCGCCGTTCTTGCCGCTCAGCGTGAAGCTGCCATTGCTGCCGTGGCGCAGGCACAGGCCGCGCGCGATCTCGCCCAGATCGATCTTGAGAGCACCGTCGTACGTGCGCCTGTCGGCGGCGTTGTCGGCAACCGTCAGGTCCGTATCGGCCGGCTCGTTGCGGCCGGCACCGCCTTGCTCGACATCGTTCCGGTCGATGATGTGTGGATCGTGGCGAATTTCAAGGAAACCCAGCTCGAACATATCCGGCCCGGCCAGCACGTCCGCATCACCATCGACGGCTACCCGAGCGCGGCGCTAGACGGCGTGGTTGACAGCTTTGCGCCCGGCAGCGGCTCTGCCTTCAGCTTGCTCCCCGCGGATAATGCGACGGGGAACTTCGTTCGCGTCGTCCAGCGCGTTCCGGTGAAGATCCGGTTTGCCAACAATCCGTTGCCGGGACGCCTCGTGCCCGGCCTGTCCGCGCGAGTCGAGATCAATCTGGGGAGCGGCTCATGACCTCGGCCATTACTGCCGCGCCGAGCCACAAGCGATCGACGGCAGGAGCCCTTCTTGTGGCGGGAATAGTGCTTGCCACGCTGACTGAGGCAATTGCCAGCACGGTCCTGTCGCTCGGGCGCGGCGATATCATCGGCGACACATATGCGACTCCTGATGAGTTCGCCTGGCTGGATATCGGATATACCGCTCTCAAGCTTATCGGTTTCATGACCGCGCCTTGGCTGATGAACCGTATCAATCCGCGCAATGTGATCATCGGCTCAACCCTGGTTATGGGCCTGGCGTGCGGCGTTGCCGCCATCACGGCGCGATTGGAACTCCTGGTCGTGCTTCGCATTATTCAGGGCTTCTCCGGCGGTATCCTGCTTGTCGGGGGCCAGGCGATTATTTTTCTTACCTATCCGCGATCCCACCAGCCGATGCATCAAGCCCTGTTTGCAATGGGGTCCGTCGTCGCTCCCGCAACCATCGCGCCTGCCCTTCAAGGGTGGTTGCTCGACAGCCAATCCTGGACGTGGATATTCTTCAGCGTCGTTCCGGTGGCATTGGCGGCTGCCGGACTTCTGTTGGTCGCAGACGGCCCGATGCCCGCCAGGACGGCGCACCGTCCGTTCGACTGGCTCGGCTTCTCACTGATCTCCGTCGCCCTTTTCTGCCTCACCTACGTCTTCAGCCGGGGCACCCGATGGGACTGGTTCGAAGAACCTCGCATCCTGTGGCTGACAGTGATCGGCGTGGCCACTCTGCTGGCATTTCTCGGCCAACAGGTGCTGGCCAAAGGCCGGGGCCTGCTCGACTTCACCCTCTTCAAATCGGAGGATTTTTCCTTCGCCTTTATCGTCAGTTTTGTCGCCGGCGCCGCCTTGTTCGGGAGCGCGTTCCTGATTCCGTCGTTTGCCGTGTCCGTCCTCGCCTTCACGCCGACTGACGCCGGCCTACTCTTGCTGCCAAGTGGCGCGCTTTTCATCGGCGCGCTCCTCATTGCTGCCTTTCTCATGCAGGTCCGCGGCGTTCCTCCATTCGCCACGGTGCCCTTTGGGATCCTGATGATCATGGTTGCAATGTGGGTGCTGTCCGGTTCGACCAGCGAGAGCGGCGCAGACGACATGATGGCGGCAATCCTGTTGCGCGGCCTGGGCCTTGGCTTCCTGTTTCTATCGATCACGCTGATCGCTTTCAGCAACCTAAACAGCCGAAACCTCGCCTCCGGCATCGGTCTCTTCAATACCGGTCGCCAGCTTGGTGGCCTTATGGGGGTCGCCGCGCTCCAGACGCTGATCGACCATAACGTCGTCGCCAATGTCGCGGTTCTCGGCGCCAACGTCACCGCAGGAAGGCCCGCGGTCATCGAACGGCTGACCACCACGACAGCCATGCTGACGACGCAAGGAATGGACCCAGCGGCAGCTAGCCGGGCGGCAACGAGCCTGCTAGGCCGGGTCGTGACGGGTCAGTCCACTGTTATCGCCTTCGACACGGCGTTCAACGCAGTCGCCCTGCTGTTTGTAATCGCGGCTCCCGTGCTGGTCGGCATCAAGATCGGACTCTCCCGATACGGGAAAGCGCGCGCTGCGCGCTTGATCAAGACGAAGGCGTCGTACCGCGAGCCAAGCCACGCCAACTTATCCCCAGGGCTCAGGACCTGATACCGGCCAGGTCCTGAGCACCAACGGCGGCTTTCCATCGCCTACTGGATGTCTCTCCTTAATCGACCTCGATTCAAGGACAAAGACACTTCAAAGTGCTACAGCGACCTTTGCGCGTCTGATAAGACGCGCGGCGCTGTAGAAGCGAACGCGCAGGCGACTTACTCGCTAAGACTGCATCCGCTGCGAACCGGCGGAAGCGACGATGCGCATCGGCGGATCGGCGCACTCCACCCGGTTTCTGCCGCCTGTCTTGGCGGCATAAAGCGCCTTGTCGACGCGTCGCATTGCCATTTCCAACAGCTCTTCCGCGGCGATTGCAGCAACCCCGAAGCTTGCGGTGACCGCGACCGTTTCGGGAAGCCCCTCGATCCCCCTCGACGCCAACGCGGCACGCATCCCATGCGCAAGCACGCGGGCGTCGGCCAGGCTCACGCGCGGAAGGAACACGGCAAACTCCTCACCACCGAGGCGCCCCGCGACGGCCTGGCCCGGCATGAGGTCGAGCAACACGCGGCCGAACTGCCGGATGACCTCGTCCCCGGCATGGTGGCCATATGTATCGTTGACGAGCTTGAAGCGGTCGAGGTCGGCAAGAATCAGCGCGCCGGGACCGTCATCGCCGCCGTCGTGCAAAAGAGGGACCGCGCGCTCCAGGAAGCCGCGACGATTGCAGAGGCCGGAGAGCGGATCGAGTTCCGAACTGGCGCGAGCCTCGTCGATGATCTCCTTGACCATGACGCCAAGCATCGCCACGCCGGCCGCGACGATCAGCATCGCCCCCAAAGCCTGCGAGATCAGCGCGAAAGTGCTTGTGAGGTAATCCGCGGCAGTCGTGCCCGATCCGGCGGCGATCGCGGCATAGATCTTCACGAGATAATAGATTGCACTGAGGGCGAGAAGCCAGAACAGAAGCCGGTCCGCCTGCGACCGGCGCTCGGATCGCAGCACGCTCGCGGCAGTCCAGGCCTGCACGAGGCAGAACGGCATTTGATAGAAGAAAGCGTGCTGGAATGTTCCGCGCGGCAGTTCGTAAATCGCCAGGTCCAAGGCCACGCAAGCAGCGAAGAAGACAGTGAGATGCGGCGGTTTCGCTGGAACCTGGTAAAAGAGCCCGAGTCCGAAGCGAATGAGCAGAAAGCCGCCAAGGACACTCGCAAAGGCGCCAACCGCGAAAAGCTTCGGCACCGGCGTAAATGGCAGAACGGTTTCGAACACTGCCGAAAGGGATGCCACTGCAAAGCCCGCGGCGCACCAGATCGCCGGCCGTCTTGCCCGGCTTTTTGCCGCAATGACGAGGAAGGCCACCACGAAGACCTGGGCAATGATGAAGTTCACCGCCAAAAGGGAAATTGCACCACCCATCGACAGAACCGAAAGCTCCTCGCGGCAGGTCAGCCGACCTGCAAAATGCCCTGTTGCGCAACGGACCGCAGATTAACGGCCGGGCACGAAGAAAACATTAAGCCGCCTCGGAATATCAAGGCTTGAACTCCAGCGGGATTGCCGGTTTGGCCGCCATCCGTCCGCCGCTGATCGGCCGTTCGACGCCTGTCGTACCGGGATAGGTCAAGGGCAGGCCGCGCAGCGAGCGGACGGCGAGATAGGCCCAGGCTTCGGCCTCCATCGAATCGCCGTCAAGCTCCAGCGCCTCCGCGGCAAAGACGCGCCCGCCCCCCTCGGCGGCAAGCGCGCCGAGCTCGCGCATGATCACCGGATTGAGACGGCCGCCGCCGCAGACGATGTAGGTAGCGGGCTTGGAAGGCAGGTGGCGCGCCGAGCGAATGATCGCCGCGGCGGTCACATGCGCCAGGGTGCGGGCGCCGTCTTCGAGGCTTGCATCGCTCGGCGCGGGCGGCGCAAAGTCGCCGCGGTCGAGCGATCGGCGCTTCTCCGCCGTGAAGAAAGGATGCGAAAGGTACCGGTCGACGAGCTGCGGCAGAATAGCCCCCTCGCTCGCGATCATGCCGCCCTGGTCGTAAGGGATACCGGCATGCGCCTCCACCCACTGGTCGATGAGCGTATTCCCGGGGCCGCTGTCATAGGCGACGAGTTCCTCGCCCATACCGATATAGGTGAGATTGGAAATGCCGCCTATGTTGACGAAGACGATAGGTGCGCCGATCCCCTCCTGCTCGGCGAGACCGCGCGCGAGCACCGCATGATAGGCCGGGATGAGCGGCGCCCCCTGGCCGCCATGGGCCATGTCGTTTGCGCGCATGTCATAGACGACGTCGATCCGCGTCTCCCGTGCCAGCAGTTCGCCATCGCCGATCTGCACCGTCAAAGCCTCATCCGGGCGATGGAGGACGGTTTGGCCATGAAACCCGACCACATCAACATTTTCCGACAACAGGTTGTTTTCACGCAGGAACGCCTTGACGGCATCGGCATGCCGCAGCGTCAGGTCTCGCTCGAGTTCGACGAGTATGCCGGGCCGCTCCCGTCTCTCTTCGATCGCCCGCGCATCGTCCAGCCCCTGCTTCAGTCGCTGTCGGAAGGCTGGATCATAGGCATAGCCCGCGGAGGGGCCGCGTTCGACGATGCTGTCCCCATCGGTCCTGATGAGGGCGACATCTATGCCGTCCATGCTCGTACCGCTCATCAGGCCGATTGCGGTCCAAGTCCTGCCCAAATGAATCTCCTCCGCATTGAAGCTCGAGAATCGGAGGCGCGTGACGCTCCCTCGGCCCGCTGTTCATAGCAAAACGCGGTCCCAGCAAAAACGTGCACTTTCGGCAAAACAGTGATAAAGGCCCGCCGCAGACGTCATATCAAGCCGAAAGAGACAGCTTATGTCCGAGTTCAAGTCCGATTTCCTCCGCACCCTCAGCGAGCGCGGTTTCATCCATCAGACATCGGATGATGCCGGTCTCGACGAGCTGTTTCGCAAGGAAATCGTGACGGCCTATATCGGCTTCGACCCGACGGCGCCGAGCCTGCATGCGGGCGGCCTTATCCAGATCATGATGCTGCACTGGCTGCAGGCGACCGGCCATCGGCCGATCTCGCTGATGGGCGGTGGCACCGGCATGGTCGGCGACCCGTCCTTCAAGGACGAAGCGCGGCAGCTGATGACCGTCGAGACGATCGAAAGCAATATCGCCTCGATCAAGCGCGTCTTCGCCAACTATCTCGATTATGAGAAGGGCCATAATGCGGCCCTGATGATCAACAATGCGGAGTGGCTCCGCTCGCTCAACTATCTCGAATTCCTGCGCGATGTCGGACGCTACTTCTCGGTCAATCGGATGCTCTCCTTCGACAGCGTGAAAACGAGGCTGGAGCGCGAGCACTCGCTCTCCTTCCTCGAATTCAACTACATGATCCTGCAGGCCTATGACTTCGTCGAGCTTAATAAGCGTTATGACTGCCGCGTTCAGATGGGCGGCTCGGATCAGTGGGGTAACATCGTCAACGGCATAGATCTCGGCCACCGCATGGGCACCCCGCAGCTCTACGCCCTCACCTCGCCCCTGCTGACGACGGCGTCAGGGGCGAAGATGGGCAAGTCGGTCAACGGCGCGGTCTGGCTCAATCCAGACATGCTCGGCCCCTACGAGTTCTGGCAGTACTGGCGCAACACCGAGGACGCCGACGTGACGCGTTTCCTCAAGCTCTATACGACGCTGCCGATGTCCGAAATCGCGCGGTTGTCGCAGCTCGGCGGCTCCGAGATCAACGAGGTGAAAAAAATCCTCGCGACCGAAATCACCGCCATGCTGCATGGGCGGCCCGCCGCCGAACAGGCCGCCGAAACGGCGCGCAAGACTTTTGAGGAAGGTGCGCTTGCCGAGAACCTGCCTTCCGTCGAGGTCCCAGCCGCCGAGCTCGAGGCGGGCCTCGGTCTTTTGACGCTCGTGGTGCGCGCCGGCCTCGCCACTTCGAACGGCGAAGCGCGGCGACACGTCCAGGGTGGTGCCGTTCGGATCAACGACCAGCCAGTCAGCGATGAACGCCGGATCATCGGAAGCGCCGACGTCACCGGAGATGGCGTCATCAAGCTCTCGCTTGGCAAGAAGAAGCACATGCTGGTGCGGCCCGTCTGAGGACCGCGCTCAGCGCTCGTAGCGCTGGGCGCCCGTGCTGCGGGCGCGCCTGGGTGCGTCCGACCCTCTTCGGCAGAGACGTGGACAGGGTGTCGGATCCCGTTCCGCCGCATCACACTATTGAAACTCGAATATGTTGCGAAAAACGCCCGGTGCGATGATCGACAGCGGGTTGATGAACAGGCTCGGCTGATCGAATGGTCCCGTCAGTTTGAACGTGATGCCGAGCAGCCCGCGGTCGCGGCCGTTGCCGAGCAACCCGCCGATCAGCGGCAGTTCGGCGAAAATGCGGTTGAGGCCATAGGCGGGCATGAATGTTCCCGTCATGTCCATGCGGCCGTTGGCGTCGCGAATCGTGCCCTGGAAGGTCGCGCCGACATCGACGCCGCGCAGGACGCCACCGTCGACCCGAATCATGCCCCGGTCCAGGAGCAGCTGTGCATAGCCCCGCTCGAAGCGTGCCGTGCTGACGTCTATATCCCGCCGCACCGCTTGGTTGAGACTGCGGCCGTCCTGCCCGGCCGGGGTCGAGACCATCGACTGCAGCTTCTGTTCCCCGATGAGAGAGAACTTTCTGAGGTCGACCGCGCCGCGCCAGGACCTAGCGCCGCGGTCGCGCAGCCTGAGATTGAGGAGCCCGCCTCGCATATTGCGGTAGACGTCGGCGAAGCGCGCGAGCGCACCCGCGTCGCTCGTCGTCAATTCGAGCGTATTGTCCGCCCCCGCCTTCACCATCCTTGCGACCACTGCCTGACCGCTTCCGGTGACGGCAGACAGATCGATATTGTCGATCTGCTGGCCGCGCGCCGAATAGGCAAAGTTCACATTGGACAAGATCTCGCCGTTGAAGCCGGTAACCCGGTCGAGCCGCGCATTGATTTTCACATTGCCGTCGTCGCCGGAGTTCGCGCCGCCCTTCGCCCGCGCCAGTGGTAGCCGAATATCCGCCGATGGACCCGTTAGGGCCACGGTGTATCCGCCCTTGCCGCGGTCGACGTCGACTGCAAAGTCGTCGCCATGGGCGAGGCTGACGCCATCGAGCCGTGCCGAAGCCAGGCCCGCATCATCGACGCGCAGGTCGCCCGTTGCGCCGAAGCCGTCGCCCGCGATACGGAAATCCCCTATCTCCGTGACGCCGCCCGTAGCCTTCACTGTGAATACCGCCTTGGCTGCAATGCCGGCGCCCTTGCTCCAGCCGATCCAGGGCAGCGACAGCGACGCTCCCGTGAGATCGGCTTTCACGGATTGGCTTCCGTCTTCGGCGAGCGAAACCTCGGCCCTGACCGGTCCGCTGACGATCCCGGACAGGGCGGGGGCGATCTTGCGTCGCGCGGCATCGTCCAGCGTTCCGGAAATGTCGCGCGTCCTCTTCACATTGGCGGCCGGATCCACCGGTTCGGTGAGGGCGATCCGCATTTTCGCGCCGTCGATCAAGGCATCCGCATCAAGGACTGCCTTGCTGTTGTCGATTCTCATCGTGCCGCTCAGGTCGGCAATGGAGCGACCGGCGACGGGCCGGTTGATCGTTACGTCCTGTAGCCGCATCTCCGCTTGCCAAAGCGGGCGCGGCGGATTCTGATCCATGATCAATCCAAACCGCGCGCCGACGAGAGCGGTTACCGGCCCGGTGAAATCCTCCGGCACGAAGGGCGTTTTCTGGAGCGCATGGATCGGCCTGTAGGCGACGAGCTCGGCGATGGCATCGGCCTGACCACCAACCTCGATCTTCATCTCCGCCATCAGCGGCTTGGTGTGAACGTCGGGAATGACGAATTCCCCGCCATTCAGGGTCACGGACCGCCCGGAGGGGAAATAGGCCACGCCTTTGCCGACTGCTACCGACATGCGCTTGCCGCTCAAGCGGAACTTGCCCGCCGTGTCACGCAGCGGCGGTATCTCACCGGCGATGTTTATGCGCGTGTCGTCGATGGCGAAGTTTATGTTGAGCTCGTGCTCGTCGAGCCTGAGATCGTCCCCGCTCGCGGCGATGCGTCCCTCCGGAATCGAGACTTCGATGCGCGCATCGGAGACCGTGCCGCCGAAGAGGTTGCCGATGGCCCATCGCCGGGCACCCTTGGCAATCCACCACGGCCACAATTGCTTGATGGCAGTCGAATGCATCTGATCGCTCAGTGCGACGAAACTGATCTGCGGAGAGGTCTTGCCGAAGGCGACCGAAAGCGAACCGGCCATCGAGCCCTGCGAGCTCGATATCATCAATCGGTCGAAGATCAGCCGGTTGCTGTCGGCCTCGAATCTCCCGTTCGCTTTGGCGTCGAAGGCAAGCGGGCGCTCCGGCATGTCTTCCGGAGCAGAATTGGCATCTCTCAGAAGCAGGTCGACGGCGAAACCTCTCTTGCCGGCGGTCGAGACCTTGTCGAGATCGACTAGGGCGCCGGTGAAAGGAAATGTCGACTGACCGATCCGCACCATGGACGGCAGAATCTCCACCGAGGACCGCTCGAAGTCATAGGAGATGTTCAACTCCGACGGATTGAGTGTGGAGGCCAGCCCTCCGGCGTGGAAGCGTCCCTCGGAGGTCCTGACGGCGACGGCGAGCGTTGGTTTCGTGCCATCCGCGGCGCGCGTCGCCTTCAGGCTGACGCCGGCGGCCGTGTCTATTCCGAAGGCGTCCTCGTTTCCCGCTTTTTCATGATAGAGGAAGGGTGTAAGGGGCAGGTCCTCCAGCGCGGCTTCCAGCCCGGTGACACGCCCGTCGTCGCCGAAAGCGCGTGCTTCCAGATGCGTCTGTCTACCGTCCAAAGCCACCGCGCCGTCGACGCGGATGGAGCCGTCCGGCTCGCGGGTGAAGTCCAAGGACCCGATGTGGATCGGGACGGTTCGACCGCGCGCGCCGGTCACCGACAAGCTGAAGTCGGAAAGCCGAATCATCTGGGTTGCGCTGGTCACCGTCAGCCGCGACATGTTGTCCACATGTGCGAACAGCGCTTCGAGGGCGGTGCCGACATCGGCGATGCGAACCGCTGCGAGATTGACGGGTTCGCCGCGCGGCAACAGCCCAGTGTCGAGATCGCCCCCGTCCGCTTCGAGTCTGGATACCGAGATACGACCCGTCAGCAATGCGACCGGATCGAGTGCGATCGACACGGCCGCGAGCCTGACGACGGAACGTCCCGCCCCGCCCTCCTTCAGGGTCACTCCGCGTGCCTTGAGTGCAAGCGCGCCTCGGCCCGTCACGCGAAGGACGGTGCTCTCGACTTCGGCACGGTAAGCGGGACCAAGCGCGCCGTTTAGAGCCTCGCGCGCGCGCGCATTCAGGGGGGCGTCGGCGATCCCGCTTTCGACGACGGCGACGAGGGACGCAATGATGACGAAAATGACGAGCGAAAGGCAGAGAAAAATCTGGCCGCACAGGCGCGCGGCACCGCCGGACGACGGCGTATGCACGATGACCGGATCATGGGCTTGCGCAGAGGGCAGCGCATGCAGCGCGACGATGTCTTCCTTGCGAAAGCAAATCCTTTCGCTGCGGATCTCGCTCATCTCCGCAGGCGTCCTCCCCGTGAATGCTGCATCGAGTCTCCCCTGTCATGCCCGCTGTCGGGCCCGCCCCGGGTCCTGTTTGTGCCCAACTAGATCACAATTCGCGAAACCCAGCCACCTTCGCTTCGCATGCAGCGGAAAGCGGTTCAGCCCGATTCCGTGCGGCGATCACGGGTCATAAGGCAAAAACCCGTCGCGCGCCTGTCAAGGATCCATCACAAATCCGCCGGAAGCCTGGCACGATTCACGATGAACCTGCGACGCCGTGCCCTTGCCACCACGGCCGGATCGCTGAAGCGCTCGAAATACCCCATGATACTCTCCCCAGCCGGTTCCGTTCCGGGGCGTCATGCAGTACCTGGGAGATGTCCAGAAAACTTGGCGTAAGAAAGGCTCAATCATGGCACTATTGCGGTCCGGCGACACCGCCCCGGATTTCGAGCTTCCCCGCGACGGCGGCGGTTCGCTTTCTCTTTCTGCCCTGCGCGGAAAGCCGGTCGTCCTATTCTTCTATCCCAAGGACGACACCAAGGGCTGCACGCAGGAAGCAATCGCTTTCTCCGGGCTTGCGCAGGAGTTCGCAGCCGCCGGCGTCGTGCTGGTCGGCATATCGCCCGATTCGGTCAAAAGCCACGACCGCTTCGTCGGCAAACACGGGCTGACGATCCCGCTTGCCGCGGATGAAGAAAAGGCGGTCGTCGATGCCTATGGCGTCTGGGTGGAAAAGAGCATGTATGGCCGCAAATATATGGGTGTGGAACGAACCACCTTTCTGATCGATGCGCATGGCACGATCGATCGCGTTTGGGAAAAGGTGAAAGTCCCTGGCCATGCCGAGGAGGTCTTCGCCGCCGCAAAAGCGCTTGCCGCCGGCTGATGATGCCGACGCTTCCGCACTTCCACAGCTTGCGCGGCGCGGCCGTCGAAGCGGTCCGGGCAGCGGACCTCGACGTGAAGACCGAACTTGCACAGGAGGCTCATCGGCGCTGGCAGGCGCGCACATTGTCGCTGCGCTCGCCGCTCGACCGCTCCGTTCCGGCGCGCCCCGGTCGGCCGGAAAGGCCGATCCTGACGCCGCCGACGCAGGTCAGGCGGCGCTCTCTCGGCTCCCTGAAAGGACGCATCGCCCTCCTCCACGCGATCGCCCATATAGAACTGAACGCGGTCGACCTGGCGCTCGATATCGTCGCCCGTTTCGCCGGCGAGCCGGTCCCGCATTCCTTCTTCGATGGTTGGATGCAGGTGGCCTTCGAGGAAGCGAAGCATTTCCGCCTGGTCCGACAGAGGCTGAACGATCTCGGCGCGGATTATGGCGACCTGCCGGCGCATGACGGCCTCTGGCAGGCCGCCCACGACACGCGCAACGACCTGACCGCCCGCCTCGCCGTGGTGCCGCTCATCCTGGAAGCGCGCGGACTCGACGTCACGCCGGCGCTGCAGGCGAAGATGCGCGAGACCGGCGACCACGAGAGTGCTGCCGTTCTCGAAGTCATATATGAGGACGAGAAGGGCCATGTCGCCGTCGGAGCCAAGTGGTTCCGTTTTCTCTGTGCCCGGCAGCGAAAGGATCCCGCCGCGACCTTCCAGGCGCTGGTGCGGGCGAATTTCCGCGGTCCCCTGAAGGCGCCATTCAATGACATTGCGCGCGCCGAAGCAGGGATGACGCCGTCTTTCTACAGATCGATGACGGCCTCGACCAGCATCTGAGACAGGCTGCACTCAAGGATTTGTTAACGCTAATAAAGTGTAATCGCCGCCGGGCAACGCGGATTATTTCGCAACTGGTGGGGGCAAGTGAGTGTCTGTTCGTCCGGCAAACGGCGCTTTCGCAAAACGATCGCAGAGCCACGTCCTGATTCTCGCAAGCGGCGACAGGATCAGGCATGTGACCGTCCGTCCGTGGATGGTGGCCATCGCCACCTCCATCATCGGCGCTTTCGCCATCGGCTATCTGGCCGCGACCACCTATCTCGTGCTTCGCGACGATTTGATCGGCGGCACGATCGCCCGCCAGGCGCGCATGCAGCACGAATATGAAGACCGAATCACCGCGCTTCGCGCGCAGGTCGACCGGGTGACGAGCCGGCAATTGCTGGACCAGCAGGTGGTCGAGGAAAAGGTCGAAAAACTCCTGCAGCAGCAGCTCGAGATTTCGTCGCGAGGCGAGCGGCTGGACGCTCTGGGCGTCGGTCCTCAATCAGTTGTACCGATCGGGCACGATGCATCCCTGCCCAAGACGGAGCCGTTGCCTTACGAGGAACACGCCGGCGCCAAAAGCGGGCTCAAGGCGATCGAAAAGATCATCGGCATGGCCGAGCCGAACACCGGCACGCCCACTGCCCCCGCAGCTTTTGCGCCGATCACGACCACGGCTGAGGCCGGAGAGACTACATCCGACCGCGCCGACCGGATCTTTTCCAGCGTGACGCTGTCCCTGAAAGGTGTCGCGCGCGAGCAGATGGCCCATATCCGGCAAATGACGGACGGCGCGCTTCGCGTCTCCGAGGCCATCAGATCGATCGTCGATCGGACGGGGTTCATCCTGCCGGATCATGAAACGGCCGACGTCACATCCGCTGTCTTGAGAACCGGCGAAGCGACGGGAATTGGTGGGCCCTTTGTCGAGCCGCAACGGGAGGATGAATTCGAGCAGTCCCTGGCCGCACTTGACAGCGCCCTTCTCGAACTGGAGCAGACCCGCGCCGCGGCTCGAAAGCTGCCGCTTGCAAGTCCGGCGCCGGCAAACGACATCACCAGCACTTTCGGAAACCGGCTGGACCCGTTCTTCGGCCGGTTGGCGCTTCACGCCGGCATCGACTTCCGTGCACAGACCGGCACGCGCATCCGCTCGACGGCGGCGGGAACGGTGACGGCCGCGGGGCCGGCGGGCGGCTACGGCAACATGATCGAAATCGACCATGGCAACGGCGTGTCGACGCGGTACGCGCATCTCGCGGTTGTTCTGGTCGATGTCGGAGACCGCGTGAAGGCCGGTCAGGTGATCGGCAAGTCCGGCAGCACCGGCCGCTCGACCGGCCCTCATCTTCACTATGAGGTGCGGTTGAACGGCGAGGCCGTCGATCCGATGCGGTTCCTGAGCGCCGGGACAAAACTCGCCGACTATATCGATTGAATGGGGGCCGGGACGGTCAAGACTTGATGTGAAACGGGGTAGATTTTCGTTCTATTGACCGCCACACGCATCAACGTGCTGGATTTCTTGACTTTCGGCGACTTCCGCCTTAAGAGCGCTGGCACGTGGTGGTGGTTTTTCACCGACCGATCTTATGTTCGATTGAACGAAACGGAAACAGTTTCCACATTGACCAATTTTGCTGATCTTGGCCTGAGCCAAAAAGTTCTCTCCGCCGTTGCCGATGCGGGCTATGCAACGCCGACCCCGATCCAAGCAGGTGCCATTCCGCCGGCCCTTCAGCGCCGCGACATTCTGGGCATTGCCCAGACCGGGACGGGCAAGACCGCATCCTTCGTGCTGCCGATGCTGACGCTTCTGGAAAAGGGCCGCGCCCGTGCCCGCATGCCGCGCACCCTGATCCTCGAGCCGACGCGCGAACTCGCCGCCCAGGTGGCGGAGAACTTCGACAAATACGGCAAGAACCACAAGCTGAACATCGCACTGCTGATCGGCGGCGTTTCCTTCGACGAACAGGACCGCAAGCTGGAGCGCGGCGCGGATGTCCTGATCTGCACGCCCGGCCGGCTGCTCGATCATTTCGAGCGGGGCAAGCTCCTGATGAGCGGCGTCGAGATCCTGGTCATCGACGAGGCCGACCGCATGCTCGACATGGGCTTCATCCCGGACATCGAGCGCATCGCCAAGCTGATCCCCTTCACCCGGCAGACGCTGTTCTTCTCGGCGACGATGCCCCCCGAGATCCAGAAGCTTGCCGACCGGTTCCTGCAAAACCCCGAACGCGTCGAAGTGGCGCGCCCCGCTTCGACCGCGATTACCGTGACTCAGCGGTTCGTGGCGTCGCATGCGAAGGACTATGAGAAGCGCGCAATGCTGCGCGATCTCATCCGCTCGCAGGAGGAACTGAAGAACGCAATCATCTTCTGCAACCGCAAGAAGGACGTTGCCGAGCTCTTCCGGTCGCTCGATCGCCATGGATTCTCGGTCGGCGCGCTGCATGGCGACATGGATCAGCGCTCGCGCATGACGATGCTTGCGAATTTCAAGGACGGCAACATCAAGCTCCTCGTCGCCTCGGACGTCGCGGCCCGCGGCCTCGACATCCCGGATGTCAGCCATGTCTTCAATTTCGACGTGCCGATCCATGCGGAAGACTACGTGCACCGCATCGGCCGCACCGGCCGCGCCGGCCGCTCCGGCGCTTCCTTCACCATCGTCACCAAGCGCGATGTGAAATTTTCCGACGCTATCGAGAAGCTGATCGGCCAAAAGGTCGAGTGGCTGAGCGGCGACCTCTCGGAACTGCCGGAACCGATGGAGAGCCATGACAACGGCCGCCGGGGCCGCGATGGTCGCAGGGACCGTAAAAAAGATGTGGAACGTTCCGGCAAGGAGCGCGCGGAACATAAAACCGATACCGCCCACAGCGATAGTGCGGCCGAACTCGAATCAGTCGTGGAAAGGGTGGTAGCGGTGAAACCGGAACGCAACGCCGACAACAAGCAGAGCCAGGCCGGCCGCAACAATCGTCCCGGCCGCGCCCAGACGCCGGCCAATGACGACAATCGCGACCGTCGCGGCCGCAACCGTCGCGACCACGACGATGGCCCGACGCCGCTCGGCTTCGGCGACGAAATCCCAGCCTTCATGCTGGTTGCCGGCAAGGCCTGATTTCCAGGCCCCATGGCGTACCCCGGCATCGATTTTCCAGGACTTGGCTGCGGGCTTGCGGTTCTTCGCGATGGCAAGATCCTGCTCTGCCGCCGGCTGAAGGCGCCGGAGGCGGGCCACTGGAGCATCGTCGGCGGCAAGGTCGACCATATGGAGCGTGCGCAGGACGCTGCCCGGCGCGAGGCGGAAGAGGAAAGCGGGCTCTCGATCCATTCGACACGCTTTCTCTGCGTCAGCGAGCAGATGATCGCGGCCGACCGTCAGCACTGGATCTCGCTGATTTACGCGACGGACGATTTTTCCGGCGAACCACGCCTCACGGAACCGGACAAGCTGTCCGAGATCGGCTGGTTTGAACTCTCTGCCCTGCCCCAGCCGCTGTCGCGCTTCGCGGCCGATGCCGTGCGGGCGCTTGGCTGAACCCAACAGGCTGTGACGCCGCGCGTCTTTTCAGGCGCGCCGAGAGCGCCTAGCAGCCTGAGTGGCTGCATGTCTGCGCCTTGAACCGAGATCGATTTGAGGAGACATGCAGAAGACGCCCCGCCTTCATTTCTTCGCTCTGAGCGCCGCGGCATAGGCCATCCGCACCCAGCGGCCCATCTCGTCCGGATCGTCGAAGGCCGACTCGGGAATGCTCCAATAGGGCATCTTCACCGGCTTGCCCTTGCCGTCATAGCTCCATTGTCGGCTACCCGCCTCTTCGAACTCCGGCGCGGTTTCCGCGTCGCCCTTCAAGAGGATCTCGCCGTCGACTTCGACCGCAAGGATGACACCCTGCAAATAGACGCCCTTGCCGCCGAACATACGGCGGATCGTGACGGGTCCCAGCGTCTCGAACATGTCCTCGATCGCCGCATTGTCCATCGCGTTACTCCTTCAAAACGCCCCCGGCCGCGGCGATCGCTTCCGGCGTGTCGAGGTCGATACGCGCGGCGGCGCCAAGCTCGACATCGATAATGGGCAGACCGCACCGCTCCACGATATGCCTTGCGCCGACGTCGCCCACGAGCTGCCGCACGGCGCCAAAAGTACTTCGCGGCAGGATGACGGGATTGCCGCGCCGTCCTTCGGCGACCGCACGCACCACCGCGCCGCCCGACTCCGCGTCGAAGGCATCGATCAGCCTGGAGAGGTGTTCGGCCGTAATTCCCGGCATATCCGCGAGCATGACCAGCATGCCTGCCGCTGCGTCGTCGAGCCCTGAAAGACCCGCCACCAGCGACGAAGCCATGCCGCTCGCATGATCAGGGTTCGAGACGAATGTCACCGGCAGGCCGTCAAGCGCGGCCCTGATTTCCGGTTCCCGATGCCCGGTGACAACGATGACCTTGTCCGTGACCCCAGTGTTCGTGGCGGCAAGCGCCGTTTCGACCGAGCGACGGACCAGCGGCACCCCATCGAACTCGGCGAGAAGCTTGTGCCTGCCCTCGGGCCCCATCCGGCTCGCCCGGCCGGCTGCCAGCACGACGATCGACACCGGGCCGCGGCGCGGCGCGACGGCGGCTTCGCGCGGCTGCGGCCGCGTGGGAATCTCCTTCAGCAAGCCTCCGACGCCGAGCGCGGTGATATCCATCGGGCTCGGCCATTCGCCGGCAAGCAGCCGGTCGAGAACCCAATCGAATCCGTTCTCGCGCGGACTGCGGGCGCAGCCGGGCGCACCAACGACCGGGATCTCGCCAAGCCGCCCGAGAACGAGCAGGTTTCCCGGATCGACCGGCATGCCGACATGCTCGACGCGGCCGCCCGCGCGTCGGATGGCGGCCGGCACGACATCGTCCGGATCGGCGACCGCCGAGGCTCCAAAGACGACAATCAAATCGTGCGCCTCCCTCAATGCGGCAATGGCCTCGGCAACCGCCTCTTCCTTATGGGCCACGCGCCGTTCTGTCGCGAGATCGCTGCCGGAGCGCGCCAGGCGCGCGGCGAGCAAGACCCGCGTCTTATCCATGACTTGAACTTTGAGCGAAGGCAACTGCGTTGCAATCAAGGCGACGCGGCGCGGCGCGAAGGGCTTGACCTCGAAGGCCGGCTGCGAGCGGAGCACCGCTGCCGCCTCCTCGACAAATTTCCCCGGCACCGCCAGCGGGATGATCTTGATCGTCGCCACCATGTCGCCCGCATCGACGGAAACGTGGTCGGGAAGACAGGCGAGCGTGATCGCGGGATCGATGCGGTTGACGCGATCGACCACGCTGCTGCTCGCGACGAAAAGCCCTCCCACCGTGGCATAGATATTCACCCGGCCGGTTGCCGCCGGAGAAAAACGCAGGTGGTTCGGAGCGATTGCGGAGGCAATTCGGGCCGCGGCGTCGTCCTCGGTCAAATCGCCCGCCTCGAGCCGGGCGACGATAACCTCGTTGACATCGGCCTCGGCCAACAGCCGAAGGTCGGCCGCCGTCAGACGGTGCCCCTTTGGCAGCTTCCGTGATGCGGTCTTCACCGCATGCGCGAGAATGGCGCCCTCGGCGGTAGAGAGGGCCACCGGGCCGAATTTCATGATGCTTCCCTTCCCCAGCCGACTTCCCGGTTGCGCAACGCCGCGATGATCTCCGCCAAAATGGCGACGGCGATTTCGGCCGGGCTCGCCGCGCCGATGTCGAGGCCGATCGGTGCCCGGATCCTGTCAACGTCTTCGGCCGCGACACCGGCCAGGCGCAATCTCTCCATGCGAGCCGCATGTGTCCTGCGGCTGCCGAGGGCGCCGACATAGAAGCAGCCGCCCTCCAGGGCGGCTCGGATCGGAAAGTCGTCAATCTTTGGATCATGCGTCAGGGCGGCAAGCGCCGTATAGCGGTCGAGCGGGCGCCCGGGCAAGACATCCTCCGGCCAGTCCGCGATGAGTTCGACCCCTCGAAAACGCTCCTCCGTCGCGAAGGCGGTCCGCGGATCGATGATGGACATATCGAAGCCCGCGACCGGTGCAAGCTGCGCCAGGGCTTGCGAGATATGGACCGCGCCGATGACGACGATGCGCGGCGGAGGCAAATGCACATTGATGAAGAGCGAGCGCTCGCCAACCACCGCGAGCGTCGGCCGCCCGGAACGGAGCGCACCGGAGATCGCGGCGTACCATTCGGGCGTCAGAGGCTCGCCCTCGACAAAGGCTTGGGTGCGGCCGGTGGCGAGGTCGGTGACGGCGACAGAAGCCCGGCGGGCGGCGCGTGCGGAATTGAGTGTTTGGAGAGTGGCGATGTCCATGGTCAGCCGTCGACGCGCTCGAGATAGACGCGGATCCGGCCACCACAGGAAAGGCCGACCCGCCATGCCGTCTCATCGGCGACACCGAACTCGAGGATCTTCGGCGCACCCGACTGGATGACGTCTGCCGCCTCGGCGATGACCGCACCCTCGACACAGCCACCGGAAACCGAACCCTGGAAATTGCCCTCGCCGTCGATCACCAGGTGGCTGCCGACCGGCCGCGGCGCCGACCCCCAGGTCTCGATGACCGTCGCAAGGGCAACCGTCCGGCCTTGCCTGTGCCAGGTTTCGGCAATCTGCAGCGGGTCGAGGATATTCGCTTCGCTTGTCATCTCATGCTCTCTTCGTCTGCTTAGATCAGAATGATCGCCGCGCGTTTCAATCCCGATCACCGTGAGAAACCGCCCGAACGCCACCGACCGGCTTCACCCTCCTTCAGGAACCGCCGCGGGTCGGCGTCGCGCGTCCTCCGGCCGGACAGGGACTTCACCAGTTCGGCAACCGATTCGAGATTATGCACCGCACGAAACTCGTCGACGTGCGGCAACATCGCCCTGACGCCACGCGCCCGCGCTTCGAACCCATCGAAGCGCAGCAACGGATTGAGCCAGATGAGGCGCCGGCAGGAGCGGTGCAGGCGATCGATCTCGACCTCGAGTTGATCCGTGTCGTCACGCTCGAGGCCGTCGGTGATCAGGAGGACCACGGCACCCTGCCCGAGCACGCGTCTCGACCAGCGCCGGTTGAACTCGTGCAGCGTTTCTCCGATTCGCGTGCCGCCCGACCAGTCCTTGACCGCCGCCACGCATTCGTCCAGCGCCTCGTCGGGATCGCGGTTGCGCATCTGCCGCGTCACATTCGTCAGGCGCGTGCCGAACAGGAAGGTGTGAACGCGATGCCTCTGCTCCGTCAGCGCATGCAGAAAATGCAGGAAAACCCGTGTGTATTGGCTCATCGACCCGGAAATGTCAGCGAGCACGACGAGCGGCGGATGGACGCGCCGCGGTTCGCGGAATCTGGGCAGAATGAAATCGCCGCCGAGACGCATGGCGTCGCGCATGGTCGCCCGCGGGTCGATGCGGATCGGCCTGTGCGCCGCGCGGAAGCGGCGCGTCCTCACTCGGTCGAACGGCAAAAGCAGCGACGACAGCGCTTTGCGCGCCTCGGCGATTTCGGCGGCGCTCATCTGCGCGAAATCGGCCTTGTGGAACACCTCGCGTCCGGAAACCGTGTGGCGTGCGTCAAGTTCGATCTCGGGCGTTTCCCGCGGCGGCCGGGCTTCATCCCTGCCCCCGAACAATGCATCGCCGAGGCGCGCCTCTCCCGCGCGCCGCCGCCGTTCATCGCTCATGCGAGGCGGCGCCACCGGAGACATCAGCGCGATCATCTTGCGCACCAGATCGCGCCTGCGCCAGAACAGGCGAAACGCCTCGTCGAACAGGGCCTGATCCTCATGCCGCTTCAGCAAGGTGCATCGCAGTGCCGCATAGAACTCGTCGCGCGATCCGATCCCGATCGCCGCGACGGCCTCGATTGCATCGGCGATGGCGGCGGGACCGATCCTCATTCCGGCGCGCCGCAGAGCGCGGGAAAAGAAGACGATATTGTCCGCGAGCCGCCCTTCGCCGGGCGGTTCTTGTGTGGCGGTGCTGTCGGCACGCGGCTTCATGGCGCTCAGCCCTGCGCCGCCAATTCGGCCTTGACCTCGGAAAGCAGCTTTCTACCCTCCGCGCCTTCGATCCGGGCGATATCGTCCTGATATTTGAGAAGCGTCCCGAGGGTGTCCGCAAGCGTCTCCGGATCGAGCGCGAGCGTATCGAGCTCGGTCAAGGCCGTCGCCCAGTCGATCGTTTCGGCGACACCGGGATTCTTGAAAAGGTCGATCGTCCTGAGCTTTTGCACATAGGCGACGATCTCCCGCGACAGGGTTTCGCTGCAGCCCGGCACCTTGCGGCGGATGATCTCAAGTTCCTGCGCCGCCTTGGGATAGTCGACCCAATGATAGAGGCAGCGGCGTTTCAAGGCGTCGTGGATTTCACGCGTCCTGTTCGTGGTGATGATGACGATGGGCGGCTCGCTCGCGCGGATCGTTCCGAGCTCGGGTATCGTCACCTGGAAATCGGAAAGCACCTCCAGCAGAAATGCCTCGAAGGCCTCGTCGGTGCGGTCCAACTCGTCGATCAGGAACACCGGCGCGCGGCCCGCATTGGCCGAGATCGCCTGAAGCACTGGTCGGCGGATGAGGAACCGTTCGGAGAAGATGTCGCTCTCGATCCTCTGCCGGTCGACCATTCCGGCCGCTTCGGAAAGGCGTATCTCCAGCATCTGCGCCGGGTAATTCCATTCGTAGACGGCGGACGCGACGTCGAGCCCTTCGTAGCATTGCAGCCGGATCAGCGGCCTGTCCAGCGCGCGGGCCAGCACCTTGGCGATCTCGGTCTTACCGACTCCCGCCTCCCCCTCGAGGAAGAGCGGGCGCTTCATTCGGAGCGCGAGGAAGAGAACGGTCGCGAGCGCGCTTCCGGCGAGGTAGTCCTGCGCCTCCAGCATGGCAGCCGTCTCGTCGATGGACTGAGGGATACTTCCTGTCTCCGGGCGCGCCATGTTTCCTCCACTCGTGGAGAAAACTTATAGCGAGCGGTATTCCCGGTCCACATAAATGAGCGGTGGCTGCGCCTCGCCGATCCTGACATCGACCACTTCGCCGAAGAGGATCGCATGGGTTGCCATGATCTTGATCTCGATGAGGCGGCAGTCGAAGGCGACGATGGCGTCGGCGAGGATGGGGGCGCCGGTGGCAAGCTGCGTCCAGCGGGCCAACGCGAAGCGTCGCTCCATATCCAGTTGGTCCCGGCCGGAAAAAGCATGCGCCAGCACACGATGATGTGCCCCCAGCACATTCAGTGCGAAACTGCCGCTGCGCGAAAAGATATCGTTGCGCGGATTGGCGGCGTTGAGGCAGGCAAGTACCGTCGGCGGATCGTCCGAGACCGAGCACGAAGCAGTGATCGTCACGCCCCGCCGTTCGGCGCCATCGGCGGCGGTAATCAACTGCACATGCGCGGACATGCGACTCATGGCGTCGCGGTAGGCTATCGGGTCCAGCCGGGTCTTCTCCAACACATCTCGCTCCGGATCGGTCTCGCTCATACATAGACTGTCAGATGAAATATGAAACCCGGCGGCCGGAGATTCTTGCCGATCCGCGCACGGACATGACGCAGACAGCAATGGGGCGCCCCCTTAGCAATCTTTTCCTTTGACCAGCGGGGCGTCTGCCTTAAAACATGGCATGCGACAGCAGGAAAAAAGCATGCTGAAATCAATCGTTACGGGCCTTTTCGTCGCCGCACTGACGCTGGCGCCGCCGGCACTGGCCGCCGGAGTGAAACTGGCCGTCGTCGCCCCCACCGACGGCCCCTTCGCGGCACTCGGAAAGCAGATTCTGGACGGCGCCGCCTTTCAGGCCGGCGACCGGGGAAGCGAAGTCGTCACGATCGGAGAAAGCTGCGACGCCGGCGGCGGCGACGAACTGGCCAAGGCGCTGCTCGCGAGCGGCGCGGAGGCGGCGATCGGTTTCCTCTGCACCGAAAGCCTCGAAGCGGTACTCCCGGCGCTAGCCGAAGCCGGTATGCCCGCCATCACCCTCAGCGTGCGCTCGGACATCCTCATGGAGGATGCACTGAAGAAGAAGTGGCCGCTCTATCGCCTTGCCCCGAGCGGCAAGGCCGAAGCGAGAGCAATCATCGACACGATCGTCGCGAATTGGAGGGACAAGCCACTCGCGCTCATCGACGACGGCACCATTCACAGCCGCGAGCTCGTCGAGGCCGTGCGCAATGCGCTCGAGGAAATCGGTATCACCCCGGTCTTCACCGATACCTATCGTCCCGCCCAGGAGCAGCAGGTCAGTCTCGTCCGCCGCCTGGCAAAAAGCGGTGCAACCCATGTCTTCACCGGCGGCGATCGCAACGACACGGCGATCATCGCGCACGACGCGAAGGCCGAGAACATTCCGATCACGCTCATGGGCGGTGATGTGCTGAAGGCGGCCGACCTCAATGTGCCGCTCGAGAACGGGGTGCTGGCGGTTACGGTTCCCGATGCGTCGCGATCGCAGCAGGCCGCCCCGGTCGTCAAGGCGATGCGTGCCGCGGGCCTGGAGCCGGACGGCTATGTCCTGCCCGCCTTTGCCGCGGCGTCGCTCCTCGAACAGGCGAAGGACCAGGCGGAGAAGGACGACGGCGCACTTTCGGATGCTCTCTTGAAGGGTCCCTATCCGACGGTGCTGGGACCGATCCGCTTCGACAGCATGCACGAACGAGCCCAAAGTCCTTACAGGCTGATGCGATGGCAGGACGGCCGCTTCGTCGATGCCGCGAACACGGGTGACGGCGGATGATGCGCAAAGGAGAGAGCAACGCGATTACCGACGTCGCTGGCTTGCTCGTCGGCAATGCCGAGGATCAGCGCCTGAAATCGGGCGTCACCGCGGTGCTCTGTGATCCGCCGGCGACTGCAGCCGTGGCTGTGCTCGGCGGGGCCCCCGGCACACGCGAAACGGACCTGCTCGCCCCTCACAATACGGTTCAGACGGTCGATGCCGTCGTGCTCTCCGGCGGTTCAGCCTTCGGCCTCGATGCCGCATCCGGGGTCCAGGCGGCACTTCGCGATCTGGGCCGCGGCTTTCCGGTCGGCTCGCTGCGCATTCCGATCGTCCCGGCTGCGATCCTCTTCGACCTGATGAATGGCGGGGACAAGGACTGGGTACGGTTCTCCCCCTATCGCGATCTCGGCTACGCGGCGGCACGCGCCGCCGCCCGGAATTTCGCGACGGGCAGTGCCGGCGCCGGCGCCGGTGCGCTGACGGCCACCTTCAAGGGCGGGCTCGGTTCCGCATCGACCGTGCTGGCGAACGGCATCACCATCGGCGCGCTTGTCGCCGTCAACGCCCTGGGATCGGCAACGATCGGCAATACCCGTCATTTCTGGGCCGCTCCCTTCGAACTGGATCGCGAATTCGGCGGCGCCGGCATGCCCTCCCCCTGGCCCGAGGACGCGATGCTGCCACGCCTCAAATTCCGCGATCCGCCGGCCGCACCCGTCAACACGACCATCGCCGTCATCGCCACCGATGCGGTACTCACCAAGGCCGAGGCGAAACGACTGGCGATTTCGGCCCATGACGGATTTTCCCGGGCGCTCTGGCCGTCGCACACGCCGCTTGACGGCGACCTCGTCTTCGCGCTGTCGACCGGGGCCAGCGGCAAGAAACCGCTTCTCGAGGATTACATCGATCTCGGCATCGCCGCCGCTGCCACCATGGCGCGGGCGATCGCGCGCGGTGTTCATGACGCCGCCGCCGCGGAGAATGATATCAAGCCCGCCTGGTCGCAGGCTTCCGCATAGAAGGCGATCGCCTTCCCATGTTGTTTGCGCCGCCACGGGATGCTATGGCCGCGCAAAAGAGCGGAGGCTTTTCATGATCCATCCCATTCGCATCGCCCCATCCATCCTGGCGGCCGACTTTTCCAAACTCGGCCAGGAAGTGCGCGACGTCGTCGATGCCGGCGCCGACTGGGTTCACCTGGACGTCATGGATGGC
The DNA here is from genome assembly GCF_001854885.1 of Ensifer sp. LCM 4579. GTDB lineage: Bacteria > Pseudomonadota > Alphaproteobacteria > Rhizobiales > Rhizobiaceae > Sinorhizobium. The sequence goes on from NZ_MDDV01000004.1 coordinate 142,110, forward strand.
CATTTCGTGCCGAATATCACGTTCGGACCGGACATCATCAAGTCGCTGCGCCCCTATACGGACGCGACCTTCGATTGCCATCTGATGATCGCACCGGCCGATCCTTTTCTCGAGGCCTTCGCCAAGGCCGGTTGCGACATCCTGACCGTGCACGCTGAAGCAGGCCCGCATCTGCACCGGTCACTGCAGACCGTCAGGGCGCTTGGCAAGAGGGCCGGCGTTTCGCTCAATCCGGCGACGCCGGAAAGCACGATCGAATATATGCTTGACGCCGTCGATCTCATTCTGGTGATGACGGTCAACCCCGGCTTCGGTGGCCAGAAGTTCATCGCCGAGATGGAGGAGAAGATCCGACGGATCAGGGCGATGGTCGGAGATCGCCCGATCGAGATAGAGGTCGATGGCGGCGTCACGCCGGAAACGGCAGGCGCTGTCGCGGGGGCCGGCTCGAATGTGCTGGTTGCCGGTTCGGCAGTCTTCAAGGGCGGCTCCGTCGAGGCCTACCGCGGCGCCATTGCCGCTATCCGCGCGGCCGCGGAGACCGGCCGCGGATGAGTTGGCGGTCGGCGATTGCGGCTCTGCTCCTGACGGCAACGGCGATGGCCACGTCTCCGGCCGTCGCGGGTGACTATGCCAGTTTTCGACCGATTGGATTTTCGTCCGACGGGACCGTCTTCGCCTTCGAAGAATACGGCATAGAGGACGGGTCCGGGTTTCCCTATTCGACGATCTTCGCGCTCGACACCCGGGCCGATACGTTCCTGCCCGGCTCGCCTGTTCGGGCACGCATCGAAAGCGACGGCAGCAGTCTGCCAAGTGCCCGGCGCGAGGCACGCAGGCGCGCGGCACCGGTGATCGATGCCTATCGCCTACCCGACACGCCCGGCCTGCTTGCCGCCTATAATCCCGTAACGGAAGCGGATACGGCGGAGCACACGCTCGGCTACTATGCCGTTCCGGCGGATCCGAGCTTTCGAAAGGCCTATTCGCTGCGACTTGAGGAGAAGAGCTTCGCGGCGGGGGGGATCTGCAAGGCCTTTCTGAAAGAGATCAAAGGCTTCCGCCTCGTGATGACGGAGAAAGCCGGAGAGCCTGCATCCGACGTGCTCCAGGATGACGCCCGCATACCGGAGAGCCGCCGCTGTCCGACCGGCTATCGCATCGGCGGCGTCGTCACCCACATCAATGACGACGGCTCGCAAGTGCACGTGGTGATGGTGCTTGTCGAATCCCTCGGTTTCGAGGGGACGACCGACGGCCGCTGGATCGCGGTCCCGACCTGGCCCCGACGATGACGGACGAGGCACCGGCCAACCGTTGGATCGTCAGTCTCTTCATTCGTCGGTCGGCATGCGACCGCATCGTCCGGGCTCTTCCGACATTGGGCGAGGTTGCGGTCGGCAGCCCCCTCTGGGCGGTGTCGATGGCGCTCTCGGCCTGGTTCGCCCTGTGGCTGCGCGAGCATGATGCCACATATTACCTGCGGGAAATCCTGCTGCTTTACGCGATGGGCGGCCTCTTCGCATGGCCGCCTTCGCTGTTCGCCGCCCGCTGGCTTGCTCGGGGCCGCGCCTTCGACACCCGCCTCGCCGCCTTTCTCCTGTGCCTGATCGCGGGCACAATCGGAGTGACGGCTTGCCTCTTTTCCCTTGATTACCGGACCTTCTATTCGCAGTGGCACGCTGCACCGGGCACGCCGACCTGGTTCCTGCAATTCCTGTTTACATCGGTGTCGGCCTTTTATCAGTTCCTCGTCCTGGGCGTCAGACTTTACCTGCCGGTCGGTGCCACAGCTCTTGTCCTTGCCAGCCTCTGGCTGGCGCGGTCCGATGGGTCTCAACAGCGTTGAGCTTGCCCGTCATCTTTGCTAGACGCACTGCCATCCTCCATAGATAACGAAAGCACAGAGCCCATGATCCCCCGTTATTCCCGGCCGGAAATGGTGGCCATCTGGTCGCCGGAAACGAAGTTCCGCATCTGGTTCGAGATCGAGGCACACGCCTGCGATGCCCTGGCCGAGATCGGCGTTGTCCCCAAGGAGGCGGCAAAGACGATCTGGGAAAAGGGCGGAGCCGCGACCTTCGACGTCGCGCGCATCGACGAAATCGAAGCGGTCACCAAGCACGACGTCATCGCCTTCCTGACGCATCTCGCCGAATTTGTCGGCCATGACAGCCGCTTTGTGCACCAGGGCATGACCTCCTCCGACGTTCTCGACACCTGCTTCAACGTGCAGCTCGTCCGCGCCACGGATATCCTGCTTGCCGATATGGACAAGCTGCTCGAGGCGCTGAAACGTCGCGCCTTCGAGCACAAGGATACGGTAACGATCGGCCGCTCGCACGGCATCCATGCGGAGCCGACGACCTTCGGCGTCAAGCTCGCCCTCGCCTATGCGGAGTTCGACCGCTGCAGGGATCGGCTGCGCGCCGCCCGCGAGGAAATCGCCACCTGCGCCATTTCCGGCGCCGTCGGCACCTTCGCCAACATCGACCCGCGCGTCGAGGAACATGTCGCAAAGGCGCTCGGCCTGAAGCCGGAGCCGGTCTCGACGCAAGTGATCCCGCGCGATCGCCACGCGATGTATTTTGCCACGCTCGGCGTCATCGCTTCGTCGATCGAGCGCCTGGCAACAGAAATCCGCCACCTGCAGCGCACCGAGGTACTGGAGGCGGAGGAATATTTCTCGCCGGGCCAGAAAGGCTCTTCGGCGATGCCGCACAAGCGCAACCCAGTGCTGACGGAAAACCTGACCGGCCTTTCCCGCATGGTCCGTGCCTTCGTCGTGCCGGCCATGGAGAACGTTGCGCTCTGGCATGAACGCGACATCTCCCACTCTTCGGTGGAACGCATGATCGGACCGGACGCAACCGTGACGCTCGATTTCGCGCTCGCCCGCCTGACCGGCGTCGTCGACAAGCTGGTCGTCTATCCCGAGAACATGATGAAGAATCTCGACAAGTTCCGCGGACTTGTTCATTCACAGCGTGTGCTGCTCGCCCTCACGCAGGCCGGGGTTTCGCGCGAAGATGCCTATCGCCTCGTCCAGCGCAATGCCATGAAGGTGTGGGAACAGGGCAAGGACTTCCTTGAGGAACTGCTTGCCGACACGGAAGTGCGCGCGGCTCTCTCCGAGGAAGCCATCCGCGAGAAGTTCGACCTCGGCTATCACACCAAACACGTCGATACCATCTTCCGCCGGGTTTTCGGCACGTCCTGATAGCGCCACGCGCGACGGTACAGATCGCCCGTATTTGAGCACTTTCCTCAAATGCGGGCGATTCTTTTAGCAGGATATTCAATCACCACGTGAAAAACTTGAAGCCTGTCCGTCCAAGCTTCGAGGTGCCCATGGCTCTTAGGGATAATGTTCGGCGCGTGTCCCCGCGCGATCACACACAGATAACCGGAAAAGTCACGTGCAAGACCGGATGGACGAACGGCATCGTGAAAGACCTGTCCGCCCAGGGTATCTGCTTCCAGCTTCTGTTCGACATCGGCGTTTGCACCGGTCAGGAGGTGACGATCGAGAGCGATGAGCTCGGTCGCCTGACTGGCATCGTGCGCTGGTGCCGCGGCGACAAGATCGGGGTGAAGCTCAACCTGTCCTCGAACACGGCTGCGCAAATCTCGTCCTATTACAAGTATTTCCGTGGCGAGGAGATGCGGTGACCGGCCTCATATGAGCCCGGCCACCCTTTTCACCCTCATCGCGCCGGTCGGGCCGGCTCGACCAGCTTGCGATAAAGGTGCCATGTGGCGTGGCCGAATATCGGCATGATAACGGCAAGTCCGACAAACACCGGGATGGATCCGATGAGCAGGCCTGCGGCGATGATCAGGCCCCAGGTCGCCACGGGAATGGGGTTGGCAAGCGTCGCCCGGACCGAGGTCTCAATCGCCGCCAGAGCTCCGACGTCCCGGTCGAGCAAGAGCGGGAAGGTGACGAGGCTGATCGCGAGCACGATCACCGCGAACACGAATCCGACGGTATTGCCGACGATGATCAGAGTCCGGCCTTCTTCCGTTCCGACGATATTGTTCCAGAACTCGCCGATCGTCGCGGGAGGCGTCGGGCCGAAAATCGTAATGTAAAGCGCCTGGGCGACAAGCAACCAGATGACAAATATGACAAACAAAAGCCCCGCGACAGCCAGGATGGAGGGAATTGCGGGGTGGCGATGCAAACGCATGGCATGCGGCCATCGCGCATCCATGCCGAGCTCGCGGCGCCGGCTGATCTCATAAAGAGCAATCGCCGCAACGGGCCCGATGAGGGCGAAGCCGGAGGCCAGCGGGTAGAGCAAGGGCAGCATGTTGGCGCCCGCGCTCCAGGTCATCAGGACAACGCCGGCAACCGGGTAGATGAGACATAAAAATACATAATGCGACGGCTTCTCGCGGAAATCCTCGAGGCCGAGACGCAGAGCGTCGAATACATCTGCAATGCCAATCTTTCGTATCTCGGGACGGACGACGTCCGCGTTCGATCCCGAGAGGACATGGAAGGTTGTCATGGCTCACACTCCTCAACGAACCAGAGCGGCCACGGACTCACGGACAGCGACATAAAAAACGGGCCGCTGCCGAGCGCGACCGCCGATTCCGATTATACAGAAAATGCGTGCCCTGTCGCCTGCGCCTTGACTTCGGCGCCTTTCATCGCCAAATCGCGGCCATCATGAAGGTTTCAGGCGCGCATATCCTCATCGTTCCGGGCTACACCAACTCCGGTCCCGACCATTGGCAGAGCCGCTGGGAGCGCAAGCTCTCGACAGCGCGCCGCGTGGTTCAGGCAGAGTGGTCGAAGCCCGTCAGGGAGGACTGGGTTGACCGCATGGTCGACGCGGTCAACGCCGCGACGAAACCGGTGGTGATCATCGCCCACTCGCTCGGCGTCCCGACGGCGGTCCATGCGCTTCCGCATTGCAAGCGGAAAATCGCCGGCGCCTTTCTGGTCGCGCCGCCGGAGGTAGCCAATCCGAAGGTCCGCCCGAAGCACTTCATGACCTTCGGGCCCTACCCGCGCGATCCATTGCCGTTCCCCTCGCTGATGATCGCCAGCCGCAACGATCCGTTCGGCTCCTACGACCACGCCGGCGACATCGCCAACGCCTGGGGCTCGCTGCTGATCGACGCCGGCGAGGCGGGCCATATCAACACGGAGTCCGGCCATGGCCCGTGGCCGGAAGGATCCATGGTCTTCGCCCAGTTCCTAAGCCGCCTGCAGGCCTGATAACGGGCTGCGACCGCGACCGCGCCCACGATTTCAAGCGCGTTTTGAGCGCAGTCTGACCTCGAGCGGCGGACCATTGCGGATGGTCTGGTAGACGACGCAATAGCGTTCCGTCAGCTTCAGGAGTTGATCGAGCTTCTCCTGCGGTGCCTCCGTTTCGAGGTCAAAGAAAAGACGGATTTGCGCAAAACCGACGGGCGCGTCCTTGTCGACGCCCAACGTGCCGCGAAAGTCGAGGTCCCCTTCGGCCGAAATCGTGCCGGACTTCAGCGGGATCTCGAGCCCCGTCGCCACCGCCATCAAGGTAACTCCGGCGCAGGCGACGAGCGCCTCCAGCAGCATGTCACCCGAGCAGAGTTCGAGACCGGTCCCGCCCGTTGCCGGATGGAGGCCCGCCACCGCGAGCGCGCGGCCGGTTTCGACCTTGCAGGCGATGTTCTGGTCATCGAGCCTGCCATTCGCACGAAGCGTGACGTATGCCGCTTCGGGATTGGATCTGTAGCGGTCCTTGATCGGCGCCTGTCTGGCGCGCAGCGCGGCGGCATCCATCGTCATCATGCTCCTCCGTTGTCACTAACAGCGTCTGGCGCGTCGGTCCGATAACCGTACCCGATTTTCTGAAAGCGCGATGCGCAAACTCAAAACACTTTGCGCGTCCGATCACACACACGGCGCTCCAACAGTGCCGCCAGCAACGAAACTCCGCAATGGGTCGACGCCCCTTGGTCGCGGATCCAGAGGATCTAACTTCTTTAGGGAGAGGGCATTACGCTACGTCAGTTCATCTTTGGGCGGACCGATGCGCCGGAAGCGTTACGATGAAGCAGGCGCCACCGTCCGGCGGAGCTTCGTGGCGCACCGTGCCGCCGTGGCGCTCGGCAATTTGGCGCACCAGCGCCAGCCCCAAGCCCCAGCCGCCCGCCGCCTCGCTGCGCCCCGAGGGGCGATAGAACGGCTCGAACAGGCGGGCGCTCTCGCCATCCGCGATGCCCGGGCCGTGGTCGCGGACCCTCAGCTCGACCTGACTGTCGGCGAGCGAAACGGTGGCCGTAACCGGTGGCCTGCCGTGGCGCAACGCGTTCTGCATCAGGTTGCGCGCGAGCCTTTGGAGCAGGCGGACGTCGCCTGAGACGGTTGCGGGTGCGCCGGAAACGTCGACCCCGTTGCGGGCCCCTTCTTCGGAGACCAGGGCGAGGAAGTCGACCGCCTCCTGAGCGTCGAGAGTCTCGACATGGTCGAGCCTGCTCGCCATGAGGATTTCCTCGACCAGCGTGTCCAGTTCGGCAAGGTTGCGGACGATCTCTTCCTTGCGGTTGCCGTCCGGCGCCTGCTCATAGAGGTCGATTGCCATGCGCAGGCGCGCAAGCGGCGAGCGCAATTCATGGCTGGCATTGGCGAGCAGAGCGCGATGGGACTTGATCAGCCGCTCCACGTGATCGGCGGCCTTGTTGAAGCTTCTGGCCACCGCGGCGACTTCGTCGCGCCCCTGCGCCGGCACGCGGGTCACGAAATCGCCCCTGCCCCAGGCATCCACGCCCGCGCGCAACCGCTCGAGCCTTCGCGTCAGGTGACGCACCACCGGATAGGCGGCGAGGCCGATGACGCCGGCGATCAACGCCAGATAGGCGAGCGGATTGCGGCCGACCGGACGGAAAGGCCGCTCCATGCGTGCAGCGACTGCGCGTCCGTCTGGCAATTCGGTCACCATGGTGCCCCTGTCATGGCGCCACGGCCCCTTGGCAATATCGCGTGGAAGCGGCCGACCGGCGCTCGCAATCAGCCTGCCGTGCCGATCATAGACCGCTATGTCGGCGTCGAAGGCCCGTGAAAACCGCTCCAATGTCGCTTCGACCGAGTGCCGGTCCAGGTCGGGCGGGATCAGCGCGGTGATGAACCGCGCCCGTTGGCTCTGCCAGCCCGAATCCTCTTCGCCCCGCCCCAGCCACACGAAGGCCGCGCTGGCGACGGCGACCGCTGCAAGGCTTGCCAGCAGCGTCAGGTAGATTTTCAGGAACAGCCGGCTGCGCATGGCTTCAGGTCTCTGTTTTGATGCACGTTATGCCAAAACCGCTGCACATTCTTGGGCGGCATGCATCACCTTTCGTCGTCCTGGAAGCGGGCGAACACATAGCCGGCGCCGCGCACGGTGATGATGCGCCTCGGATGCTTGGGGTCGCTCTCGATGGCCGACCGGATGCGCGAGATATGGACGTCTATCGAGCGATCGAAGGCCTCCATTTCCTCGCCCTTCACCGCATCCAGAAGCTGTTCGCGCGACAGCGTGCGGCCGGCATTTTCGGCAAGCGCCAGAAGCAGGTCGAACTGGTAGCTCGTCAGCACACAGTTGCCACCGTCGATTCTGACCGAGCGGGATCCAGGATCGATCTCGAGCCGGCCGAAGCGCAATATCCGCGAAACCGCCGAGCCGCCATTGCGGCGGCGCAGGATCGCCTTCAACCGCGCCAGCAGTTCGCGCGGATTGAAGGGCTTGGGCAGATAATCGTCGGCCCCGAGTTCCAGTCCGACGATGCGATCTGTCTCTTCGCCTTTGGCCGTGAGCATCAGGATCGGAACGTCGGAGACCGCACGCATGCGCCGGCAGCTCTCGAAGCCGTCAAGGTCCGGCAGCATGACGTCGAGGATGATCGCGTCCGGCGCAAGGCGTCCGAGCTCCGCAAGCCCCGCCATAGCCGTTGCCGCAGTGTGCACGGTATAGCCATTTCCCGAGAGATAGTCGGAGAGCATGGCGGACAGGCGCGTGTCGTCGTCTACAATCAGGACCCGTTCCGCCATTTCTCATGCTCCGTTCAGTCGCCCGGGCGACTCAAGTCTAACGCAACAGGTATTACCACCGGCCGCGGCCCCTGCGCTCCTTCAAATGCTCGGCGAGTTTGGCGCGCTGCTCCGGTGTCAACACCTCGGCAGCATCGAGGAGCGCAGTCGTCATCTTGCGCGAGGCTTCGTCGATGGCCGCCACGCGCTCGCTGCGCAGCTTCTCGGCGGCAGCGCGGTCGAGGGTCGGCGCGCCGAGAAGATCGATAACCTCTTCGCGCGTCTCGCGGAAGTCCCTGAAGGTCGGCCTGATCTCGGCGCGAGCCTTGTCGATGATGTCCCAAAGCTTGTCTTCCTGCTCGGGCGTCGCATCGAGTTCGTCAAGCACGGAGCCGATCCGGTGTTCCATGAAGCCACCTCCCATATGCGCATGCATCATATGGCCGCCGAACCGGCCCATGCCGAAGCCGAAATCGTCGCTGCGAGCAGCGGCATATCCAACCGCGCCGACAACGGCGACGGCGGCAAGCCCGCCGATCGCCGCGCGCCGCCCCCATCCTTTCGAAACCGGATCGCCGCCGGTCGGGCCCGACAGGTTGTTGTCCTCGTTTGCCATGGTCAGTCTCCTTTGACTCCGCAGCACCTGCTGCGATGGCGGAAAACTAACGCGCCAACGTTTCGAGCCTTCCGGGCGAATGTGAAGAAATGTAAAGCCGTGGCGCGTTTCTATGCGGGTCTGCGCCGAAGAATGGTGTCCGCAGCCAGTCGACGAGTGCCGGCTCAGCAGCGATAAGCTTGCCGTATTCACCCGCGATCTGCCCCCGAGTTCAGAAAGCACTACGCGTAGTTTCAGGCGTTGAAGACGCTCTCCCTTGCCTTGAGCTTATCGGTCGATGATCTCATCTCGCTTGAACTCGAATGTTGCAAGGAACATCGACGGCTGCTGTCGGTTCGGGGAAGAACCGGAGAACATGGGCGACGCATATTGCGCCTCTGCCGAACGCGGGGAGGACAGACATGAACAAGCACCCGGCCATTCTTGGAGCGGTCGGCGGGATCGTCGGCACCATCCTGGCGGGCATCGCCATATGGTTGATCGTCGTCTACACGGGGGCCTACAATGTCGCCGCCTCCGATCAGCATTTCGACGCCGTGCGCTGGACCTTCGACACCACCCTGCACCGTTCCGTGGCCGCCCGCGCCGGCGGCACGGGTCTCCCCGAAAATCCACCCGAGAGCTTTGTTGCCGAGGGCGCCGGGCACTATGCGGAGAGCTGCGTCCATTGCCACGGCGCGCCGGGCCGGGAACCCGACGAATGGTCCAGGGGAATGCAGCCCCTGCCGCCGCACCTTACGGAGGCTGCCACGGAATGGACGGGAGAGGAAATCCACTGGATCGTCTCCAACGGCATTAAATCGACGGGTATGCCGGCCTACGGCGAGCATCACTCCGCCGAGGAGATCAACGCAATCGCAACCTTCGTCGCGGCTCTTCCCGGGCTGACCGCCGACGATTACGCGAGACTCGCTGGTGCCGCTCAACGACATGCGGAAGAGACGCCTTCATCTGCCGCGGACCATGGGCACAACGGCTCGCCAGTCGCAGAGCCATAAGGCGAATAGTCCATGCATAAGAACGGAAAGCACGCATGTCCTACGTCCGCTTCGGCCTGATGATCCTCACTTCCACGGTGTTGATGTTCGGCCTCATGTATCTCAACACCTATGCCTGGGAGCACGTCTTCTTCTCGGAAACTCGTATTTACATGGCGAGCCTGATGGGAGCGACGATGGCGGTCGTGATGCTCGCCTACATGCTGGGCATGTATTCCGACAAGCAGCTCAATGCTGCGATCTTCGCGGGAGCAGCGATCGTGTTTGCGCTTTCGCTGTGGCTGGTTCGCAGCCAGGCCACAGTCTCCGGAACGAGCTACCTGCGGGCGATGATCCCGCACCACTCGATCGCCATCATGACCTCCGAGCGTGCGCAGATCCGAGATCCGCGGGTGCGGAAACTCGCCGACGAGATCATCGAGGCGCAGCGCCGCGAGATCGCCGAAATGCGCTACCTCATCGCGGAAGCTTCCTCCGGCAATGAGGGGGATCGCATCTACAAGGACCCACCCGCCGAGCCGGGTACCGTCGAGGATGCTCTTTCGAACACTCTCATCAGCCAACTCGACCTCGCGCCAATGCCGGAGGCGGAGGTTGACCGTGTACTCAAGGCGGACGCCCGCTGCACTTTCAACCGCAGTCCGGAGTCCGAGCCGATCCTCTGGGCCGCTCGGGACGGCAGCGGAGCGGCAGTAAAGTTGAATGGCGTCCTCGTCACCCTCGACACAGCGGGTGACCCGAAAACAGGCGCCGCCACGTTTTCCTCGCCCGGCACCGCCGTCACTATCCGGCCTCTCGGCGACGATGCCGACTGGCGCGCGGATGCGGAGCTTGTCTTTCAGCTCGATGGGGGACTTCTCGTCGGATATCGGGGCTTTTATGCCTGCGGGAGCTGATTGTCTGCGGACACCGCCACCGCGAAGGAGGCCAAGCCATGGCACCGGATCAACGCCAAAAGAGCGCCGTACTCTACCGAATGGTCATGTCCGACCACCTTTGCCCTTACGGGCTGAAGTCAAAAGACCTTCTGGAAAGACAGGGGTTCTCCGTCGACGACCGGCACCTCAAAACGCGTGGGGAGACCGACGCGTTTATGAAGGAACATAGTGTCGACACGACGCCGCAGACCTTCATTGATGGCAAGCGCATCGGCGGCTACGACGAACTGCGCGAGCATTTCGGACAGGATGTAAAGGACGAAGACGAGACCAGCTATCGGCCGGTCATTGCGATCTTCGCGACCGCGTTCTTGATGGCCCTCGCCTTCAGCTGGTACACATTCGAGACGATCTTCACGATACCGGCAGTCGAATGGTTCATCGCCATCAGCATGTGCATCCTCGCCGTGCAGAAGCTACAGGACGTTGAAAGCTTCTCGACAATGTTCCTCAACTACGACCTGCTGGCGCGCCGATGGGTGCGATACGCCTACCTCTATCCGATCGGCGAGGCTTTGGCCGGAATCCTGATGATTGCCGGTGCACTGATCTTTATCGCGGCCCCGGTGGCGCTTCTCATAGGAACCGTCGGTGCGGTCTCGGTCTTCAAGGCCGTCTATGTCGACAAACGTAAACTGAAGTGCGCCTGCGTCGGCGGAAAGAGCAACGTCCCTCTCGGCTTCGTATCGCTGACCGAGAACCTGATGATGGTCGCCATGGCGATCTGGATGTCAGCCAAGATGTTGTGGATCGGCTGACATCTTGCCACCGCTTGAAAGATGCTCAAAAAAAGCCGCCCGATCAACCCGGTCGGGCGGCGGCAGATTCCGAATGTATATGATTAGCTGTTTTGAACCTGTGCGACCGCCTCACCGAGGAGTTCGATCATCCGCGCGCGGATTTCGTCCTCCGATTGTGCCACGCCGGCAGCATCGAAGTCGGCCTTGATCTTGCGCACGACGTCCTCGTGGCCCGCTTCTTCGAAATCCGCGGCTACCACTTCCCGGGCATAGCCCTCGGGATCGGACTTGTTCAAGAGACCGGCGGCCCAGAGGCCAAGCAATTTGTTGCGGCGCGCCAAGGACTTGAATCTCAACTCCTCATCGAGAGCAAACTTTGCCTCGAAAGCCTTCTCGCGGTCCTTCATGGTGGTCATCAATCAATCTCCCTTTCCTGCCGGAAGTTGTTATCGCCATAAACCAAAACGCCGCCGAAAGTGCAATGCGCGTTTTCGTGTTTGCTGACTTTCATGATACCCTAATCTAATTCGGGGGATGTGAAGATACGCCGATTGTGAAATGCGTTCTTTTCGGATATGGACCCGCTGAGACAACTCCAATTGCGCGACCCAAGCGCGCCAACAAACACAGAGACAAATCCATGAATCGTCGCCGCCGTATCTATGAAGGTAAGGCCAAGATCCTGTACGAGGGTCCGGAACCGGGCACGTTGATCCAGTTTTTCAAGGATGACGCCACCGCTTTCAACAAGAAGAAACACGACGTCATCGACGGGAAGGGTGTGCTCAACAACCGCATATCCGAGTACATCTTCACGCATCTGAACAAGATCGGCATCCCGACGCATTTCATCCGCCGCCTCAATATGCGCGAGCAGCTGATCAAGGAAGTGGAGATCATTCCGCTCGAGATCGTGGTGCGCAACGTCGCCGCCGGCTCGCTGGCCAAGCGCCTGGGCATCGAGGAAGGCACCGTCCTGCCCCGCTCCATCATCGAGTTCTATTACAAGGCCGATGCCCTCGACGATCCGATGGTTTCCGAAGAGCACATCACGGCCTTCGGCTGGGCGAGCCCGCAGGAACTCGACGACATCATGGCGCTCGCCATTCGCATCAACGATTTCCTCTCCGGCCTCTTCCTCGGCGTCGGCATCCAGCTCGTGGACTTCAAGATCGAATGCGGCCGCCTCTATGAAGGCGACATGATGCGCATCGTGCTGGCCGACGAAATCTCGCCGGACAGCTGCCGCCTCTGGGACATCGAGACGAAGGAAAAGATGGACAAGGATCGGTTCCGCCGCGACATGGGCGGTCTGGTCGAAGCCTATCAGGAAGTGGCCCGCCGTCTCGGCATCATCAACGAGAACGAGCCGCCGCGCGGCTCCGGTCCGGTGCTCGTCAAGTAGGTTCGAGGATTAGCAAAGTGATCAAGGCACGCGTAACCGTGACGCTGAAGAACGGCGTACTCGACCCTCAGGGCAAGGCGATCGAAGGGGCACTCGGCGCCCTTGGCTTCGATGACATCGGCCATGTACGCCAGGGCAAGGTTTTCGACCTTGAGCTCGAGACCGCCGACAAGGCCAAGGCCGAAGCGGATATCAAGGCCATGTGCGAAAAGCTGCTCGCAAACACCGTGATCGAGAACTACAGCATCTCCCTCGCCTGACGGCGGGGACGTGCGCATCGGCCCGAAAACCGTGTCCGATTTTCGGAAAGCTCGATGCGCAGCTTCAAATAGTTACAGCGACCTTTGCGCGTCTGAAAAGACGCGCGGCGCTGTAGCGCCGGCAAGCCTCGGGCTCGGACCTTGGGGCATGCCGGCGCCTCCAGTGCATAGAAACTGCCTCGCGCCATAGCGGCCGCGAGAACAAGGCGAGGTATCCACGTCCATGAAATCCGCCGTCGTTCAGCTTCCTGGCCTCAACCGCGATCGCGACATGATTGCGGCGCTCGCGAAGATTTCCGGCAAGGCCCCGGCCACCGTCTGGCAGACCGAAACCGAAATTCCAGATGTCGACCTCATCGTCATCCCCGGCGGCTTCTCCTATGGAGATTACCTGCGCTGCGGCGCGATCGCCGCGCGCATGCCGGTGATGCAGGCGATCAAGGCCAAGGCGAAACAGGGGGTCCGCGTTCTCGGCGTCTGCAACGGCTTCCAAATTCTAGTCGAATCCGGTCTTCTGCCGGGCGCGCTGATGCGCAATGCCTCGCTGAAATTCGTCTGCCGCGAGGTGAAGCTCGAAGTCGTCAATGCCGATACGTCGTTCACGCGCGCCTATTCGAAGGGCCAGGTGATCCGCTGCCCCGTTGCCCACCATGACGGCAACTACTTTGCCGATGCGGAAACGCTGAAGGCGATCGAAGGCAACGGACAGGTCGTGTTCCGCTATGCCGAGGGCACAAACCCGAATGGCTCGCTCAACGACATTGCCGGCGTCATCAATGCCACGGGCAACGTTCTCGGCATGATGCCGCATCCGGAAAACCTGATCGAGACGGCCCATGGCGGTGCGGACGGACGCGGACTCTTCGCCTCGGCGCTCGACGTAATCGCAGCCTGATTGACGCCGCGTCGCGCGTCGTTGTCGGGGGCGCGCAACCGTTACTCCAGCAGTTCCACTGCCTGCTTCGTTTCCTTTCGACGCCTCCGGCATCAGGTAACCGAAAGCGGCCATCTCACCAGTGCGAGGCGCCAAGCCCACCCATGCCTTACGGACGTTTCCTTGCGCTTGCCTTGGCGACGGCAAGCCTCATCCTTGTCGCCGGCTGCCAGTCCAATCGCCCGACCGCTTCGCCGGCAAGTTCTGCCGCCCTGCCGACAATGGAGCGTATCGCCCTCGGCGCCAGCGGTTGCTGGTTCAAATCGGGTGATCCGGCCTTCAAGGCCTACCGCCTGGCGCCGGAACTCAACTCCTTCTCCGGCCGGCCGCGCATCCTGATCGTGCCGGCCAGATCTCCCGAAGCGCGGCCCCTCGCCGTCATCCAGGCGGAGGGACAGCCTGCCCGCCTCGAAGCATTCGGGCCGCTTTTCAGCGAATCCGTGGGCACCCGCATGTCGGCTGACGTACGGCGCTGGGCGGCGGGCAATCAAGGCTGCAGCTGACACTTCGGCCCTTCGCAAACCGCCCGTCATCGGCCTGTTCGTCCTTCGCAGTCCTGCTGCGCCCGCGCGGCATCGTACGGCCGCCTACCGCCAAAACGGCACGGCCGCCTCCCGCCTCGCCTCCACTTCCGTAAGCCCGATGTCCTTGAGCTGCTCGGCGCTGAGTTCGCCGAGCGCAAGCCGGCTGCGTCTCCTGCTGGCGAGGACGCTATAGGCGCGCCACAGTCGCAGGAAGGCACCAAAAGAACCGGGCTTGCTCTTCGCAGCAGAAGCCGCAACTCCAGCGTCCCGTTTGCGCAACAATTGGATTGTGCCAATTGTACCCATTACCTTTACCTCTGCATCAATTGTCACCTTTCCTCTGTGATAATTGACAGGAAATCTGAGGCAATATAGATAATTGTCACTATGACAACTTGGCTCCCTGACATACAGCAGGGCCGCGGCCCTATCTATGCGCGCATCGCCGACCAGATCGAGGAGGCGATCGGCAATGGCACGCTGCCCGCCGGCACCAAATTGCCGCCGCAGCGCAACCTCGCCTTCGATATCGGGGTGACAATCGGCACGATCGGCCGTGCCTATCATATCGTGCGCGAGCGCGGCCTCGTCAGCGGCGAGGTCGGCCGCGGCACCTATGTGCTCGATCATCCGGAGAGCCGGCCCCCGGAACAGTCCGATCCCCTGACCACGTCGCTCGCCGGTACACGGCCGATCGTTGCGCCGGCGGGAAAATTGCGTTTCGACAGCACCGCGGCGCCGGATATCGGCCAGGGAGAGATTCTCGCGAGGCTGCTGGGCGACATCAGCCGCGAACATCATGCGGACATTGCCAGCTATGCCCGCAATTTCCCCGATCACTGGTTCGAAGCGGGTGCCCAATGGCTGGCACGCGGCGGATTCCGGCCGGAGGTGGAGCGCATCGTGCCGACACTCGGGGCCCATGCCGCGGTGATCGCGGTGATCGCCGCGGTGACCTCGCCCGGCGACCGTGTCGCCTTCGAAACCTTGACCTATTCGCAAGTGAGCCGCAGCGTCGGGCTGATCGGTCGACGCATAGCCTTGATGGAGAGCGACGAGTTCGGGCTGGTGCCGGAAGATTTCGAACGCGTCTGCGCTCAGCAGCACCCGAAGCTCGCTTTCCTGATGCCGAGCGCCCAGAATCCGACCGTCGCCATCATGCCGCTCGACCGGCGCCAGGCGATCGCCGATATCGCCCGGCGTTACGGCGTCTGGCTGATCGAAGACGATCTCTATGGGTCGATGACGGGAGATCCGGTGCCGGCGCTGGCAGAACTCGCGCCCGAGCGAACTTTCCTCGTCGGCGGCCTGTCGAAATCGGTTGCCGCCGGAGTGCGCGGCGGCTGGGTCGCTTGCCCGCCGCATTTCAGCCAGCGCATCCGCATCTCCCACAAGATGATCAGCGGCGGCCTGCCCTTCCTTCTCGCAGAACTTTGCGCCCGGCTGGTCCTTTCCGGTGCCGCCGCTACGTTGCGCAGCCGCAGCGTCGAGGAGATCGGCGTGCGCGAAAAGATGGCGCGCGAAATCTTCTCCGGCTTCGAGTTCAGCTCCCACCCGAAGGTGCCGTTTCTCTGGCTCAAGCTGCCGGACCCCTGGCTCTCGGGAACCTTCAAACAGGCTGCCCTGCAGGAGGGCGTGCTCATCGACGATGAGGACGAGTTCAAGGCCGGGCGCGCCGATCGCGTCTTCCACCGCATCCGGGTTGGCTTCTCCTCTGCTGCCGAGCGGTCGGAAGTGGGGCGCGGCTTCCAGATTCTCCGCCGCCTGCTCGACAGCGGGCGCGCCGGCTATGACAGCTTCGATTGAATATATTTCCATAGCGGCTTTCGCCCAAACATCGGCGATCTATAGTTGTCACCGATTGCTTGATTCGGCTTCTAGGGATATTCGGTCATGATCCAGTCGGCTTTGTTCGACGCTCCATTCTTCCGGCCCGCTCTGGCCAGCCTGGTGCTTATGAGCAGCCTCGCGGCTTCATCGGCTCACGCGGATGGCGCGATCTTCGACGAAATGCGGTTCGGCCTCACCGCCCCGGTCGACGGTGGAAAGCACCATGAGAGCGGCGTCTTTCCCTCCTTCGTGGTGTTCTTCGACCCGCTTGGCGCCGACAGCGCGGGCACGCTTGCCGAAAAGATCCTGCGGCCGCGCATCCATGCGGGAGCCTCGGTCGCGACCTCATCCAGCGGCATCAACCAGATCTATGGGGGGCTCAGCTGGGACGCGGATATCAGCGATCGGTTTTTCATCGAACTGGGTGCGGGAGCGACGGTTCATGACGGCGACCTCAAGGACGACGGATCCGACGGGCCGAAGCTCGGATGCCGGGTGCTCTTTCGCGAATATGCCGCCGCTGGCTATCGTTTTGATGCCCACTGGAACCTGTCGGCCACCATCGAGCACAACTCGCATGCCAATCTTTGCGATGGCCCCAATGGCGGCCTCACCCGGGCCGGCCTGATGCTCGGCTATACGTTCTAGGCGTCCGCCAGGACGCTGCTCGTTCTCGACCTCACGCCCGCCTTCCAGATCCGGCGCACTGTTGATCGACGGCATTTTTCTGTCGCGCCGCGGCCTCGCTTAGGCTAAAGAAGCCGCGAAACGCTCCCTGCAGCGCCGGGCGTCCCATCGGACACGCAAAGGCCGTTGCAGCACTCTGAATTCAGTATCTGCTGCGGTTCGCACGCGCCGTATTCTTCCCGGAAGGGTTTGCGCGCCGCCCGAAGGATTGACGGTCGACGATGACGATTTCCAATACCCGCCCCATCACCCCGGACCTCATCGCCTCTCACGGGCTGAAGCCCGACGAATACGAACGCATCCTGAGCCTGATCGGGCGCGAGCCGACCTTCACCGAGCTCGGCATCTTCTCGGCCATGTGGAACGAGCACTGCTCGTACAAATCCTCGAAGAAGTGGCTGCGTACGCTTCCGACCAAGGGGCCGCGCGTCATCCAGGGACCTGGCGAGAATGCCGGTGTCGTCGACATCGACGATGGCGACTGCGTCGTCTTCAAGATGGAGAGCCACAATCACCCCTCCTATATCGAGCCCTATCAGGGCGCGGCCACCGGCGTCGGCGGCATTCTTCGCGACGTCTTCACCATGGGCGCGCGGCCGATCGCGGCCATGAACGCGTTGCGCTTCGGCGCCCCCGATCATGCGAAGACCCGCCACCTCGTTTCCGGCGTCGTCGCCGGCATCGGCGGCTACGGCAATTCCTTCGGCGTGCCGACGGTCGGCGGCGAGGTCGAGTTCGACGCCCGCTATAACGGCAACATTCTCGTCAACGCCTTCGCTGCCGGTCTCGCCAGGACCGATGCGATCTTCTATTCGAAGGCGGAAGGCGTCGGCCTGCCCGTCGTCTATCTGGGCGCCAAGACCGGCCGCGACGGCGTCGGCGGCGCCACCATGGCCTCGGCCGAGTTCGACGAGTCGATCGAGGAGAAGCGCCCGACCGTCCAGGTCGGCGACCCCTTCACGGAAAAGTGCCTCCTGGAAGCCTGCCTCGAACTGATGCAGACCGGCGCCGTCATCGCCATCCAGGACATGGGCGCGGCCGGGCTGACCTGTTCCGCCGTCGAGATGGGTGCCAAGGGCGACCTCGGCATCGAGCTCGACCTCGACAAGGTCCCGGTCCGCGAAGAACGGATGACCGCCTACGAGATGATGCTCTCGGAAAGCCAGGAGCGCATGCTGATGGTGCTGCGCCCGGAAAAGGAGGACGAGGCCAAGTCGATCTTCGTCAAGTGGGGCCTCGATTTCGCGATCGTCGGCAAGACGACGGACGACCTGCGCTTCCGCATCCTGCACCAGGGCGAAGAAGTCGCAAACTTGCCGATCAAAGAACTGGGCGACGAGGCGCCGGAATATGACCGCCCCTGGACGCCGGCCAAGAGCGCCTCGCCGCTCGAGACCAACGACATCCCGCAGGCCGATATCGCCGACGCGCTCCTGAAGCTCGTCGGATCCGCCAACAATTCTTCGCGCCGCTGGGTCTACGAGCAATACGACACGCTGATCCAGGGCAATTCGCTGCAACTGCCGGGCGGCGATGCAGGCGTCGTCCGGGTCGACGGTCACGAGACCAAGGCGCTCGCCTTCTCCTCCGACGTGACCCCGCGCTACGTCGAGGCCGATCCGTTCGAGGGCGGCAAGCAGGCCGTTGCCGAGTGCTGGCGCAATCTGACGGCAACCGGTGCCCTGCCGCTTGCGGCGACCGACAACCTGAACTTCGGCAATCCGGAGCGTCCGGAGATCATGAGCCAGTTCGTGCATGCGATCAAAGGCATCGGCGAGGCCTGCGGCGCCCTTGATTTCCCGATCGTTTCCGGCAACGTCTCGCTCTACAACGAGACCAACGGCCAGGCGATCCTGCCGACCCCGACCATTGGCGGCGTCGGTCTGATCAAGGACTGGTCGAGGATGGCGCGCATCCGCTTTGCCGCAGCCGGCGAAACGATCCTGCTCGCCGGCGCTCCCGAAGGCTGGGGCACGCATATTGCGCAGTCGGTCTACATGCGCGATATCCACGGCCGCACCGACGGCCCGGCGCCGCATGTGGATCTGGCGCATGAGCGCAAGGTCGGCGATTTCGTCCGCGCCCTGATCGGGGACGGCCTGGTAACCGCCGTGCATGATTGCTCGTCCGGCGGCCTCGCGCTTGCGGTCGCCGAAATGGCGATGGCGTCCGGCATCGGCGCGACGATCGCGACGCCGGAGGGCCGCGATCCGATTCCGGTCTTCTACGGTGAGGACCAGGGCCGTTACGTCGTGACCGCCGCCGACTCTACGGTCGATGCGGTCGCCGCAAGGGCGCAAGCAGCGGGCATCGCCCTGCCGGTCATCGGCAGGACCGGCGGCGATACGGTCAAGCTCGGCGCGGCAAAGGCAGTGCCGGTCGCGGACCTGCGGTCCGCCCATGAAGCCTGGTTCCCCACCTACATGGGTGGCGATCTCGCGCCGGACAATTGATCGAAAGCCCCTCGAAAAGCCTCAAATCAGCATTTGCTTTCCGCCCCTGAATCGTGGTTCCCTGAACTCAGGAATGGCGAAAAGCAGTGCTTTCGCCCACGCGATAACAAGGAGTTGGCGTATCATGCCCATGGCACCAGGCGACATCGAAGACATGATCAAGGCCGGCATTCCCGGCGCCAAGGTCACGATCCGCGATTTGGCCGGTGACGGCGACCACTATGCCGCCGAAGTCGTGGCCGAAGCGTTTCGCGGCAAGACCCGCGTGCAACAGCACCAGATGGTCTACGATGCCCTGAAGGGACATATGGGCGGCATGCTGCATGCCCTCGCCCTGCAGACCAGCGCCCCGGACTGAGGCAAATGGCGGACCTGATCAAGGAATTCGTCAGCGGCGTCATCGACAGTGCAATAAAGGAAGTCCTCAAAAAGTCCGGCAGCCGCAGAACCGCGAACCGGCGGGTCAAGCGCCGATCCCGGAAAACCGCCTCGGGCGGCGGCCTGCTTGGCGATATCCTCGAGGCGGCAATCCGCAAGCCGGCGAAGAAGCAGGTGAGCCGCCGCCGCACAGTGAAGGCCCGCAGCAAGCTTCGCCGCCGTTCGGCCTGAAGCACACGTTTTACCCACCGCATCTTGAGGACCATCAATATTTATTGCGGCAGGGTGGGTGAAATATGCCCCCGTGCATGCTATCTAGGCTCAGGAAAGAGCCGGTCCTTGAAGCCGGCGCGAGAAGGAAGACAAGATGAGCGGAATTCACGATTTCATTGACAACGAGGTCAAGACCAACGACGTCGTTCTCTTCATGAAGGGCACGCCGCAGTTTCCGCAATGCGGTTTCTCCGGTCAGTTGGTCCAGATCCTCGACTATGTCGGTGTCGACTACAAGGGCATCAACGTGCTTGCCGACGGGGATCTGCGCCAGGGCATAAAGGATTATTCGAACTGGCCGACCATTCCGCAGCTCTATGTGAAGGGCGAATTTATCGGTGGCTGCGATATCGTACGCGAGATGTTTCAGGCCGGCGAGCTTCAGACGCTCCTTGAGAACAATGGGATCCCGGCCAAGGGTGCCGCCTGACATCGAACGTCCGGCATTTCGCCAGGCTCGAAAAGGCGGGTGACCGCCTTTTTTGATTCCGGCGCTTTCTGCCGATCGTCTAAATTTCGACGCGCTCCATGAGCAAGCCGCAAATTTCCGATTACTTGCGTAGCATTGCCTCGGCGGGCTGCCGTTCATGAGACACCCGCCGAAACGTTCCGATGCCGCCGCCGTCTCGAACATGCAGGTCCGGAGCGGGTCCCAGACACTGAATTTATACGCTTTACAGCAGGTTTCCGCGCGTTGCCAGAATTCTACTTTAAGTCGTGAGCGCGTGTCGCTTCAGGTATCATGACCATGACAAAGCCGCTAGATCATACCGCCGCCCTTTCCGGATTGTCGAAGATCCAGTTCATCGCGCTGATGGCCATGCTGATGTCCATCAATGCGCTTTCGATCGACATCATGCTTCCGGGCCTGCAGCAGATCGGCGCCAGCCTCGGCGTCGCCGACGAGAACGAGCGCCAATACATCATCTCCGCCTATCTGTTCGGCATGGGCTTTGCGCAACTGTTCTTCGGCCCGCTGTCCGATCGGCTTGGACGCAAGGCACCGCTTCTGGCTGGGCTTGCGCTTTACGCCATCTGCGCGCTGGCGATCGCCTTCGTTCCGACCTTCACGGCGCTCCTCTTCCTCCGGTTCGTCCAGGGCGTCGGCGCGGCCGCGACCCGGGTCGTAACCGTTTCGATCGTGCGCGATGTCTTTGGCGGCCGTCAGATGGCGGAGATCATGTCTCTGGTGATGATGGTGTTCATGATCGTCCCCGTCGTGGCGCCGAGCATCGGGCAGTTGATCATGATCTTCGCGGAATGGCACATGATCTTCGTGGTGATTGCGCTCTTCGGCCTGGCGGTTTCGGCGCCGGTCGCCCTTCGCCTGCGGGAAACGCTGGATCCCGCCTATCGGCGTGCCTTCACGGCCGCGGTGATCCTGGACGGCTTCCGCATCGTAGTCACGAACCGGCTGGCGCTGTCCTATACGCTGGCGATATCGGTTCTCCTCGGCGGCCTCTTCGGCTTCGTCAACTCGGCGCAGCAGATCCTCGTCGGCATCTATGGTCTCGGTATCTGGTTTCCGGCGGTTTTCGCCACCTTCGCCGGCGCGATGGCGGTTGCCTCATTTGTCAATTCACGTCTTGTCCAGCGGTTCGGCATGCGCGCACTTTCGCATGCGGCTCTTCTCGGCTTCGGATTTACGAGCTTCGCTTGGCTATGCCTGTCGCTGACGGGGCCGCTACCGCTGCCGCTCTTCGTCGTCCTTCAAGCCGCGGCCATGTTCCAGTTCGGGCTCATGGCAGCGAATTTCAATGCCATGGCCATGGAGCCGCTCGGTCATGTCGCCGGAACAGCCTCCTCCGTCCTCGGTTTCACCCAGACGGTCGGCGGAGCGCTCATCGGTGCTATCATCGGCCAGGCCTTCGACGGCACGGTCACCCCCTTGGCTGTCGGCTCCTTCAGCATTGCCGTCCTTGCGCTCGCCTTCGTGCTGATCGCCGAGGGCGGCAAGCTTTTCAGGCCGCACAACCCCTCCGGCTAGCAAACGGTAGCCTTGTGTTTCAGCGCAGGGCGCCGCTTTCCGGACTGCTCATTTCAGTTGCTCAAATACGGACGCTCGACAATGTCTATCATTACGGGACAAACAGATTCGCTCGACCGGGTTTCGGGCGCGGCCCGCATCCGCATGGGCCTCGCCGAATTCATCATCACCATCGCCCTCATGACCGCGAGCGTTGCGATCGCGATCGACAGCATGCTGCCGGCGCTGCCGAGCATCGGGCAGTCGTTCCATATCGCCAATGCCAACGATGCGCAGCTCGTCATCGGC
The DNA here is from genome assembly GCF_001854885.1 of Ensifer sp. LCM 4579. Lineage (GTDB taxonomy): Bacteria > Pseudomonadota > Alphaproteobacteria > Rhizobiales > Rhizobiaceae > Sinorhizobium. The sequence continues at coordinate 164,429 of NZ_MDDV01000004.1, forward strand.
GTGTTCTTCTTCGGCTTCGGCTTTTCGCAGATCTTCTTCGGCAGCCTGTCCGATGCCTTCGGCCGGCGCGTCGTGCTGATGGGAGGCCTTACGGTCTTCATCCTCTCGATGTTTGCCGCGTCGCAGGCGACGAGCTTCGAACAGCTGCTCGCGCTGCGCTTCATCCAGGGGATCGGCGCCGCGGCCATCCGCATCACGACGCTGGCGATCGTTCGCGACTGTTTCGGCGGCCGCGAGATGGCGCGCGTCATGTCCTATATCATGATCGTCTTCATGATCGTGCCGATCGTCGCGCCGTCGTTCGGACAGCTCGTCGTCTTCTATGCCAGCTGGCAGTGGATCTTCACTCTGATCGGCTGCATCGGCTCCGTGCTCTTCTTTTGGGCGCTGACGCGCATGAAGGAGTCGTTGCCGCGCGAGGAGCGCCTGCCGCTCTCGGCGGGGGCCGTCTTCGCCGGCTTCCGGACGGTCCTGACGAACCGCGTCACCTGCGGCTACATGATCGGCATGACGCTCTTCACTGCCGTCATCTGCGCCTATATCGTGACCGTCCAGCAAGTCTTCGGTGAGGTCTACGGGCTCGGCGATTGGCTGCCGATCGCTTTTGCCGGAACGGCGGGTGGCATCGCGGCCGCCAATTTCGCCAATGGCTTCTTCGTCCGCGGCTTCGGAATGCGCCGTATCTCGCATGCCGCGATGATCCTGTTCACGGCGCTGGCCGCCGCCGGCTATGCCGTGTCGCTTGGCGGCACGCCCGCGTTCGTCGTGAGCTATATCCTGTTCTCGGTCCTGCTGATGTTCTTCGCGGTCATCGCCACGAACTTCACCGCCATCAGCCTGGAGCCGATGGGGCATCTTGCCGGCACGGCGACGGCCATCACCGGCTTTGTCTCGACGACGGGCGGAGCCTTGCTCGGCGGCGGGGTCGGGCAACTCTTCAACGGCACCCTGCAGCCGCTGTTCGGCGGCTTCGCCCTCTTCGGGCTCCTGACCATTCTCGCAACGCTTTGGGCGGAAAAGGGAAGGCTTTTCACCCATCCCGGGGATCAGGATGCGGTTCACGACCACGGCGGCCATCTGTAATGACAAGTTCTGCAAGGCCCTGCCTCAGAGACGACGCAGGGCCTTTTCGGCCTCAGACGGTGAACACCTCGCGCCGCAGCGCGTCCCAGCTTTCCTTGTCCGTCGCCAGCAGCAGACCGCCGCTCAAATGCGCCGGCAGGTAGGGTGACCCGTCGAAGCGCGCGGTAAAGGCACCGGCCTCCTCGGCGATCAGCGTGCCGGCGAGATGGTCCCACGGCATCAGCTTCTGATACATCAGAAAGTGCAGGTGGCCGCCCGCAAAGATGCGATATTCGTGCGCCGCGCAGCGGTAGCTGGTCGCCATCCGAACCTTCGCGAGATTGCCCATGACGATGCGCCGATCGTCTTCGCCATAAAAACCCGTCGAAGCGCCGCCGACCATATTTCGAAGGGGCACGCTGGCACTCACCGACAGTCTTTCCTGTGAGCCGTTCGGCCGGCACATCCAGGCACCGGAACCTTTCTCGGCGATGACCCAATCATTGCCGAGCGGATCGTAGATGATGCCGGCCACCGTCTCGCCCTTGGCGACCACGCTTGCCATCACCCCGAAGAGCGGCATGCCGGCCGCGAAATTGAACGTACCGTCGATCGGATCGACGACAATGGCGTGATCGGCATCCGCCAGCTTTTCGAGGAGCCCCGGATCGGCGGCGACGGATTCCTCGCCGATGAAGACGGAGCCCGGCGCAATCGCATCGATCCTCGACTTGATCAGCCGTTCCGCCGCTTCGTCCGCTTCGGTGACGAGGTCGATCGCTTCCGTCTTCATCCGCACATCGCCGGATTCAAGATTGCGGAACCGCGGCAGGATTTCCTTCACCGCCGCCTCCTGCAGAAGGTTCGCAAGGGCGGCTATATCGACGGATTGGCTCATTCTCGGGGCTCCGGGGAAAGGGACTGGAAATCGAACAGCTTGGGATCGAGGAGATGCGACGGGTTCGCGTGCCCGAGCGCGCGAAGCATGGTGTCCTTGCGGCCGGGCATGCGCCGCTCGATATCGGCAAGCATCGCCTTCATGGCGTTGCGCTCGAGCCCCTCCTGGGAGCCGCAGAGGTCGCAGGGAATGATCGGAAACGCCATCGCCGCCGCGAAACGCGCAAGATCCTCCTCGGCCGCATAGGCGAGCGGACGCAGCACCATCAGGTCGCCGTCGTCGTTGAGAAGTTTGGCCGGCATGGATGCGAGCCGTCCGCCATGGAACAGGTTCATGAAGAACGTCTCGAGTATATCCTCGCGGTGATGCCCGAGCACCAGCGCATCGCAACCTTCGTCCCGGGCGATGCGGTAGAGATTGCCGCGGCGCAGCCGTGAACAAAGCGAGCAATAGGTCGACCCCGTCGGCAGTTTTTCCTTCACGATCGAATAGGTGTCGCGGTACTCGATCCGGTGCTCGACGCCGATCGAGGCGAGATAGTCCGGCAGGATGTGCTTCGGAAAGTTCGGCTGCCCCTGATCGAGGTTACAGGCGACGAGCTCGACCGGCAGCAGGCCGCGCCATTGAAGGTCCATGAGCAATGCCAAAAGGCTGTAGCTGTCCTTGCCGCCCGATACGCCGACGAGCCAGCGCTTCGCGCCCTTCAGCATCGCAAAGTCATCCAGCGCCTGGCGGACTTGCCTGAGCAGACGCTTGCGGAGCTTATTGAAGGAGACGGAGGACGGCATGCGCGAGAACAGCGGATGGCTGCCGATGTCGAATCCGGTCTCTTCCTCATCGACAGCGATGTTCGTCCTGTCGCGCTCAGATGATCGTGCGGTTTCCATGGCGTCAATCTCGGAATATGCAGGGCATCAAAGGCAAGGGCTGAACCAGCACTTGCCCGGTCAGCCCCGGAAGATCAAGGGGAAATCGAACCGCCGCCCCTGTGATTCGGCACAATGGCCCCCTCCCCGTTTTTGGCGGGGGAGAAGGACAGGATCGTGGCGCCCTCCCCAGTTACCTGAAAACACGGAGTAGCGTTCCGGCCAAGGCTGGAGATCCCGACATCTTTCGTAGCTATGGCCCCGCGTGGCAGCGGGCCAATGCCGGCATGTAAGCCTGGCCCAGCTCAAGGTCATGGAGGCGATCGAAGTCTACCGAACCGAGGCGCTCGCGGCCAGGGTGTGCTGAATATGGCGCTTACCGGCCCGCGCCAAGTACGGCCAGCTCAACCCGCTGATCATGATCACCTCAGCCCTTGCTCGCCGCCTTGATCATTGTCGCCGCGCGCCGGATGCCAAGCTGGTATCCTTCTGTTCCAAGGCCGCAGATCACGCCGTCCGCGCGGTGCGAAACGAACGAATCGTGTCGGAAGCTTTCGCGCTTGTGCACATTGGAGATGTGGATCTCGATCACAGGCCCTTCAAATGTGTTCAGAGCGTCGAGGATGGCGAGTGAGGTATGGGTGAAGGCTGCTGGATTGATGACGATGCCCGCACCGTCCTCGCGCGCCTCATGAATCCAATCGATGATCTCGTATTCCCGGTTGCTCTGATGAAAGCGGATTTCATGGCCGAGTTCGGCTGCCAGCTTGCGGCAGTCCGCCTCGACGTCTGCGAGCGTTTCATGCCCGTAGATATGCGGCTGGCGTTTGCCAAGCAGGTTGAGGTTTGGTCCATTGAGAACGTAGATCAGGCTCATAGCATAGTGTCCTTCTTGAGCACGTCGTCCTGGTCAGACGAACGCGATTGCTTGAACAGCAAAAGCAGGGTCCGACTCGTAGAGATCTGCGCGCAAGCCGAGCCTTCCCGCTTCGAGAGCAGGCGCGGCGATCGCGCGCGCGGCATCGAGAACGGCAGTAAGAAGCTTCTGCTTGGTCTCCGCAGTACGACCCGGTGCCATCCGCACGATGATCTGGATGAAATGATTATCGACATGCTCATCGCCCACGCAGGAGTATGTCGCCTCCCGCGCAAGCGTGCGCACGGCGGAAGGTTTCACAAGGCCGCCATCGCGAACGCAGCGATGCACGGTCAGCGTCAGCAGGTCCATGGCGACATGCTCGCCTGCGCCCCGGCTGTAATCGATGATGATATGCGGCATTTGGGATCTCCCCATCAAGCCGGCAGGCGGCACAAATCCATAAAGTGACGGGACATGCGCTCGGCGTCTGGTGCTATCCCGGTGAACAATTCGAAAGCCGCTGCTGCCTGGTAGACGGTCATGCCGCCGCCGCGAAGGGTCCGGCAGCCTGTTCTTTCGGCGAGAGCAAGGAGCTCTGTGACGAGCGGCATATAGACGATGTCGGCGACCCAATGCCGTGGCAGAAGCCATTCCGGGTCGATCGGCAAACCAGGATGGCTCTTCATGCCCGTCGGCGTCGCGTGAATAAGGCCGTCCGCGGAGCGCAGGGCGCTGCCGACATCCGTCGTGGCACGAGCACAATCCCTTGCGAACCGATCGTTCAACTGCCCAGCCAGGGTTTCTGCCCGTTCCGAATCCTGGTCAAAGATCGATATTCTCTCAATACCGAGCTTGATTGCGGCATGCGCCACGGCGACACCGGCGCCGCCGGCGCCAAGCAGAACGGCATGCGACTTCGCGACGTCTGGAAGGCCGCGCTGGAAATTCTCGTAGAAACCGTACCAATCAGTGTTGTGGCCGATCCTCTCGCCGTCACGAAAGACCACGGTGTTGACCGCACCGAGCATCTCTGCATCCTCGGAAAGCCGATCGAGGTGGGCGATCACCGTCTGCTTGCAGGGATGTGTAATGTTGCTCCCGGCAAAACCACGCCGCTCTTCCTCGTCCAGGAGGTCCGGCAGCGCCGAGCCGGGAAGGCCTCGCTCGGCCAGATCGAGAAGCTCGTAACGGTAATCGAGGCCCTGGTGTCGAGCCTCCGTTTCGTGGAGGGCGGGCGACTTTGACATTTGGATGTCGGCACCGATCAGTCCCACGAGGAATTTCTTGTCGTGCATTGGTATCGCTCTCGAACGTCAGTGGTGGGCAAGGATTTCGCCGAGGAAGGTTTTCGTGCGTTCGTGCTTGGGAGACTTGAAGAAGACCTCCGGTTCGGCCTCTTCGACGATTTCTCCTGAGGCCATGAAGATGACGCGATCAGCGACCTGACGGGCAAACCCCATTTCGTGCGTGACACAGATCATCGTCATGCCGTCACGGGCGAGCCCGATCATGGTGTCGAGCACCTCCTTCACCATTTCAGGATCGAGGGCAGAGGTTGGTTCGTCGAAGAGCATGACCTTCGGCTCCATGCAGAGCGCGCGAGCGATGGCAACGCGTTGTTGTTGCCCGCCGGATAGCTGTGCAGGATACTTTTCCGCCTGGTCAAGGATTCGAACGCGCTCGAGAAATTTTCGAGCCAACCGCTCTGCGTCAGTGCGGCTTGTGCCGCGAACACGCATCGGGGCGAGTGTACAGTTCTGAAGTACGGTCATGTGGGGGAAGAGATTGAAGCTCTGGAAGACCATTCCCACTTCGCGACGTATCGCATCGACGGATTTGGCGCTTCCGTCCAGTACCTGACCCTCGACGACGATCTTGCCGTCCTCGATCGTTTCGAGGGCGTTGATGCAGCGGATCAACGTCGATTTCCCAGAGCCTGACGGCCCGCAGAGGACGATTTTTTCACCTTTGCGGACCGACAGACTGATGGATTTCAAGGCATGGAAAGCGCCGTACCACTTCTGCACGTCCTCAAGGGAAATCAGCGTCGGTTGATCTTTTGCGGAATTGAGCACGGAACTCTCCATTTGGGCTTTAATTGACGGTGAACGGGATGTTCGGAATGGATTCCGGGAACTGCGGCAGATCGATCGCCATCCACTTCTTCGTGATGGCGGCAAGCTCACCACTGGCCTTGATCTTGTCGACGAAGGCGTTGACGGCTTCGTTCCAGTCCTTCTCGCCGAGACGGGTCCCGACGCCGTTGTAGGTCGTCAGAAAGTCAATCTTGCGCTCATAGGTGCCGGCACTCGCGGCGTCCAGGCGCTGACCATAGAACTGGTTGCCGCCAATCGCCTTTACCTGTCCGGAGATGAGAGCCTGGATGGTTGCGGCGTCGTCGTCAAAGCGGCGAACCGTTGCGGTGGATCCGACGGCGTCCGTTACTGCCTTATCCTGCGAACTGGACTTCGGCACGCCGATCTCCCATCCCGCAACGTCTTCAGGCTTCGTGACCATGTCGGACTTCGCGGCATAAAGCGAAATCGTATTAGCGGCGTAGGGCTTGCTGTATTGAATTGATTTCGCGCGTTCTTCCGTCATCGCCATCGTTGCGAACAGGATGTCGACTTTGCCGGTCGTAAGCGCCGGAATTCGGTTAGCAACGGCGAGCGGCTGGAATTGAACCTTCACGCCCAACTCCTTGGCAAAAAGGCTGGCAACGTCAGCGTCGAAGCCGTCCTGCACGCCGCTTGTGTTGACGAACCCCCATGGCGCATTGTCGCCCTGGATGCCGACCACAAGCGTGCCCTTTGCCTTGATTTCCTCGACACTTGCCGCAGAGGCGGCGGCAGCGCCAAGGGTTGCGAACGCAACGGTTGCCAGTGCAAGTCCGAGAAAATTCCTGCGATTGTTCTGCATGCTTATTCTCCTCCTCAAGAGTTTTGCTTCGAGCGAAGCGGTTAGCGGGCAGCTTTCGCCATCCGTTTTTCGAGGCCACTCCCGGCATGGGAGAGCGGCCAGCAAATGATGAAGTAGATTGCGCCGACGATCCCAAAGACGAGCAGCGGACGATAGGTCTGGTTTGAAATGATCTGGCCGGCGCGAGTGAGTTCAATGAAGCCGACGATTGCTGCCAGCGACGTGCCCTTGATGAGCTGGACAAGGAAGCCGATCGTGGCCGGCATCGAGATCTTCAGGGCCTGCGGCAGGATCACGTCTTTCATCCGCGAGACATAATGCAGACCGAGGGCGTTGGCGGCTTCCGTCTGGCCCTTCGGCACAGCCTCGATGGAGCCACGCCAGATCTCACCGAGGAAAGCACTGGCATGGAGCGTGAAGGCGATTGCGACCGCGATCCACGCGTTGACCTCGATGCCCAATAGCGCAACGCCGTAATAGACAACGAAGAGTTGCATCAGAAGGGGCGTGCCCTGAAAGACGCCGATATAGCCTGCGGTGATCGTCCGGGCGACTTTCGTCTTCGAGGTGCGCAGCAGCGCGATCAGGATTCCGAATATCCCCCCACCGATGAAGCCCACGATCGCGAGCAGCACGGTCCACTTCAAGCCCTGCATCAAAAAGAAGAATTCATTTTCGCCGATGGGACCCATGGCTGCCTCCTATCGCGTCGGGTAGTTGAAGTAGTGGCGAGAAATGAGGGCAAAGAGGCCCATCATCAGCGTCGAGATAACCAGGTAGACAGCGGTTACCGTGAAATAGACTTCGAAGCTGCGGAAGGTGTCAGACTCGATGCGCTGAGCGGCCGAGGTCAGTTCGTAAGCGGCGATTGACGTGCAGACAGACGTCGTCAGTGTCAGCATGATGAACTGGCTTGTGAGCGAGGGATAAATCGCCCGCAGGGCCGGCTTGAGCACGATGAGCCGGAAGACGTCCGTCTTGTGGAGTCCAAGTGCGAAACCTGCCTCGATCTGGCCGCGCGACACGCTCTCGACCCCGCCCCGGATGATCTCGATTGCGTACGCCCCACCATTGATGCCGAGAGCAATGATCGCCGTAACGGTCGGGTTGAGCCGTATGCCCATGAGAGGGAGGGCGAAATATATGAAGAAGATCTGCACGAGGAATGGCGTATTGCGCACGACCTCGACGAACACGATCACGGGAGTGCGCGTGATCTCGCTCTTGGACGTCCTTGCAACAACGCCCAGGATTCCGATGACGAGTGCCAGGAGCATCCCAGCCAACGCAAGGCCAAGCGTTCCAAGCGAACCCCATAGCAATTCCGGGGCGCGGTCGAGGACCGCACCGAAATCGAACCTATAAGTCATGTAAGACTTCCTCCCTCCGACCGGCCCACGCCGCGTCGGCGCCGGATCACTGATCCGGTTTCAAACTTCCCAGTGCGCTGTCATGCAGATGTTTTAGATGTGCCTCCGGGTCCACCGACCCGACGAATGGCACTTCAACGGAGATAGCAGTACCGTGTTCGGTTGCCGCCCAGAGGTCCTTCAACGGCAATTCGCCTTCTCCAGGAGCGAGCCTGCCGCCTCTCGCCTCGGCGATCATTGCGTCCGATGTTTTGGGAGCAGGCCCGCGGACGTCGCAAAGCTGGAGGTGTTTTACCTTCCCTGAATTTGCGCGAAGCTCGTCGAGCGAGGCTCCGTTTCGGAAGAAGTGAATCCCGTCAACGAGGGCACCGGCGTTCTCCGCTCCACAGGAGTTCACGACCGCAACACTGTCGCCAAAGGTTCTTACCGTCCGCCAGCCCATGTTTTCGATGTCGACCGACATGCCATATCGCGCCGCGAGGGCGCAAAACTCGGAAAGGTTCGTGGCAAGACGGTCGCGGTCTCGATCATCGCCGCAAACACTCAGCCGGCGCGCCCCTATGTTCGCAGCGGCTGCCACGGTCGCCTCATGGGAGGCCGCAACGAAGCTCTCGTCGATCACGAAGAACTCGATGTCGAACACCTTGATGCCTTCGCCATCGGCAACTGCCTTGAATTCCTGGGCACTCCGGCTGCCCACCGGCAACTCGTAGAAAGGGGCTCCGGGAAAGGCGGGGTGCAGACGCAGGCCTATCGACGCAAAACCCGCCCGAGCAGCCATCACGGCGAATTCCTTGGGCGGCAGCGCGATGGATGAAAAATGCGCCACGCCCAGTTCAGGGCCCGATCCTGGCGTCGCGACGGTCATCACAAGATCCCCTTCGTCGCGAGGTGATTGCGCAGATTGGTTCCCGTGCGGTGGATATGCTGGCGCAACATGTCGCACGCATAGTCCAGGTCCCGCGCGACGGCTCCCTGAGCGATCTCGCTGTGCTCCTGGTTGACGTTGCGGTCGCCCGACGTGCGGGTCAGAAACACCCGGCGATAACGGTCGTTGAGATTGAGAAGCAGTCTGCAGAAATGGAGCAGGATCGGCTTCCCGCAGCCGGATATCAGTGTCAGATGAAATTCGCGGTGGAGCTCTTCCCAGCGCTCCAGCGTCTCCGGCCGAGCCGCGTCACGCTCGGTGCGGTTCAGGCGATGCAGCGCGCGCATGACGTTGCCTTCCCACTCGACATCGCCGACCCGCATGGACTCGCGAAGCGCAAAGATTTCAAACTCTTCGCGCAGGGTGGTTATCTCTTCCAGATTGGCCAAGGAAATTGGTGAAACGCGGTAGCCGCGATTGTCCTCGAACTCCACCAGACCGTCCGATATCAGCCGCGCCAACCCTTCACGCAGCGGACTGAGGCTCACGTTGAACGTCTTGCGCGCCTTGTCGAGATTGATCTTGCTGCCGGCCTGAAGCTCGCCGGAGATGATCGCCTCACGGAGACGGGATGCAAGCTGGCTTCCAATTGTGTTTTTGCCGTCATCGAGAAAGCCAGAAGACGATGGAGCATCTTCTGTCGTCGGAGCAAATGCGCCGTCGTCGTCCGCCACCATTGTTCCTCCCAAGGCTCCTCAAGTTAATTGTCGATGATCGATACTATAAACGATTATTCAAGTCAACCTGAGTGCGCTAAAATCTGCAAAAAGCCAAGAATTTAGCACTTTAAGAAGAAACTATGCCGCAATATCAATGCGTTACATGCTAATATCCTGTTTCTCCCGGCTCATTGGCGTCGCGAGAACGTGCGGCGGCCTTGACAGATAATCGATTATTTGGATAGTCAGGGAAATCGGGAGGTAGCCCCACATGGTGATCAAAACTGAAAGCGATCTGACGCCAGCCGTCCTCGCTGTGATGAATCGCACTGAAGACCCCCGCCTGCGAGAAATCCTCGTCGCGATGGTCACGCATCTTCATGCCTTCGTGCGCAAGGTTCGACTGACGGAGGTCGAGTTTCGGGAGGCGACAGCCATGCTGAACGAGATCGGGAAGCTGCATACCGATCATCACAACGAGTTTGTGCTGATGGCCGGTTCTCTTGGCGTGTCTTCACTTGTCTGCCTGCTGAACAATGGGGACAGCGGACAGACTGAGACCTCCCAGTCGCTGTTGGGCCCATTCTGGCGCCTCAACTCTCCGCGAGTCGAGAATGGCGGGACGATCATCCGATCCGAGACGCCGGGCACTCCCTTGTTCGTGCATGCCAGGGTCGTCGACCGCGACCGTAAGCCAATCGCCGGCGCCGAAGTGGATGTATGGCATGCATCTCCCGTCGGTCTTTACGAAAACCAGGATCCGGACCAGGCCGAGATGAACTTGCGCGGCAAATTCATGACCGACGAGCAAGGTCGGTTCTGGTTCAGGACAGTCAAGATGGTCGGCTATCCGATACCGATCGATGGCGTGGTCGGACGCCTGCTGAAAGCTCAGGGACGCCATCCGTACCGACCAGCGCACCTGCACGCACTGATCTTCAAGGACGGATACAAGACGCTGATTTCCCAGGTCTTCGACCCCAGCGACCCGACGATCGACTCCGATGTTCAGTTCGGTGTCACGGCAGCGCTGACCGGCGACTTCATTCGTCATGAGGAGCCCCATCCGACCGAAGCGGACATTCCTGGTCCGTGGTTCTCGCTCGACTACACCTATGTCATGGAGCCCGGCGAAGCCGTTTTGCCGCGTCCCCCGATCAAATAAATCACGATCAGCAGGGCAAACGATATGATCACCGAAGAAGAACGCCGGGCCGCAGCAGACGCGCTGCTCAAAGCTGAAATCGAGCGCAAGCCGATCATACAGCCCAGCGAGACCTACCCGAACCTCGAACTCGAGGACGCCTACCGAATTCAGGCTTTGTGGGCAGAGGCGAGGGTAGCCAAGGGCGCACGATTCGTCGGCCATAAGATTGGCCTGACGTCACGCGCAATGCAGATGGCTTCGAAGATGACGGAGCCGGACTACGGCTGCATTCTCGACGATGCGCTTTACAACGACGGAGCGCAGATCAGGGCTGACTTGTTTATCAAACCGCGCCTCGAGGTCGAACTGGCCTTTGTCATGGGTGAGGATCTCGTCGGCCCCGGCACCAGGATCTATGACGTCATGCGTGCGACCGAGTTCGTCGTCCCGGCGCTCGAGATTATCGACTATCGGACCGAAATCCCTCGAGCGATCACCGATACCATTGCGGACAACGCGGCTTTTGGCGCCCTCGTCGTTGGCGGCCGTATAATTCGCCCGATGGACATTGATATCCGTTGGGTCGGAGCGACTCTTTCCAAGAACGGCATCATCGAGGAGTCGGGCGTGTCGGCGGCGATCATGGGACATCCGGCAGCCGGCATCGCGTGGCTGGTCAACAAACTTCATGCTGTGGGCGGTGGCCTGAAGAAGGGACAAATAGTCCTGGCCGGCTCCTTCACGCGTCCTGTCGATATCGCGAAAGGTGATGTCATTCAGGCCGACTATGGCCCTGTCGGCTCCATCGGCGTGTCGTTCGTGTGAGGTGCTGGATGGAACATCCTGTCAATCGGTTCAAGCGGAAGCTTCTTGCTGGTCAAAGTCAGATCGGCCTGTGGTGTGGCCTGCCGGGAAACTACGCCGCAGAAATCGTCGCGCCTTCAGGTTTCGATTGGCTCCTGTTCGACACGGAACATTCTCCGGGTGACGTTCTGACCGTCCTGCCACAATTGCAAGCAGTCGCACCATACGACGTTTCCCCGGTCGTCCGCCCGGCCATCAACGACCCCGTTCTGATCAAACGTTTCCTGGATATCGGCGTTCAGACGCTGCTCATTCCCTACGTTCAGAACGCGGATGAGGCGAAAGCCGCAGTCGCGGCCGTGCGATATCCTCCGGATGGAATTCGTGGTGTTTCCGCCCTGACGCGTGCCACTCGTTTTGGCCGGGTTGCGAACTATGCGCAAAATGCGGAACGGGAAATTTGCCTGTTGCTGCAAGTCGAGACGCGGGAAGCGCTTGGCAACCTCGAGTCGATTGCCTCGGTAGAGGGCGTGGATGGGGTATTCGTAGGACCGGCAGACCTGGCAGCGAGTTTCGGACACAGGGGCCAACCGAGCCATCCGGAGGTGGTCGATGCAATTGTCGACGCGATCGAACGCCTGAAAGCCTTGGGCAAGCCTGCGGGCATTCTTACCCCGGATGAGAAGTTCGCGGCACGCTGCATCTCGCTGGGAACACTATTCACTGCCGTTGGTGTCGATGTCGCTGTTCTGGCAAGGGGATCGGAAGCACTCGCGGCACGATTTGCATCGCAAGGAGCGTGCCGCGATGCCGGAACGTGATGAGCTCCTCACTGAAATCGCACCGACGGGGGTCATCAGAGCGGCGCTCAACATGTCGAATGCCGCACTTGTCCAACTCGATCCAGCGACAGGCGCTCTAACAGGGCCGAGCCCGCAGATCGCGATCGCACTCGCGGCAGAACTCGACTGCGGTTTGTCGCTGGTTCAATACGGATCGGCTGCTGACATTCTTGCGGCTGCCGAAGCCAACGAGTGGGACGTTGCGTTCATTGCTTCCGATCCGTCACGTGCCGACAGCTTCTCCTTCTCGCCACCCTATGCCACGGTGACCGCCAGCTTTCTGGTGTCAGACAGTAGCCGGCTCAGCAGCGTGGGGCATGTCGACGTCGAAGGGGTGCGCATTGCCGCAGCCAGAACCGCTGCGTATACAAAACAGCTTGAGCGACAGGTTAGAAATGCAATCCTCCTCCATACCGAAGGTCCCGCCTCCGCCCTGGACATGCTTGTATCCTCCCAGTGCGATGCGGCTGCTGGCTTGACCCAGTCCCTGTCACGTTTCTGCGAAGAGAATTCAGGCTTCCGCGTTGTTGAGGGGACATTCTCGAAAGTGCCTCAGGCGATCGCCGTGCATCGCAGGTGCGTTCACGCTTCAAACTTCCTGTCGGACTTCATCCAACAGCATTGCAGTGCAGGTAAGCCGGGCAATGCTTGATTTGAATAACTTTGAGCGACCGGCGAGGCGAGGCTTTGTTGGCGCTGCCGACCGGCCGGCGAATATCGCTGGCTGCGCTCAGGGTAGGATTCACCCCCTCCCGCAAGCAACTCCGAAAATGATCACGGCCCGAACACCGACCATCCCGTGCGCGCCGCCAGCATCTCGAGCGCCAGCGAACCGCGCAGCGAATTTCCGTTCTCGTTGAGGCCCGGCGACCAGACGGCGATCGAGGCCCTGCCCGGCGCAACCGCCATGATACCGCCGCCGACGCCGCTTTTCGCCGGCAGGCCGACGCGATAGGCGAAGTCGCCGGAGCCGTCATAATGGCCGCAGGTGAGCATCAGCGCGTTGATGCGCCGGGCCCGCTGCCGCGAGACGACGGAATGCCCAGTCAACGGGTTGCTGCCGCCGGCGGCGAGGAACAGCCCCGCCTTGGCAAGCTGGCTGCAGGTCATCGCCAGCGCGCAATGGTGGAAATAGACCCCGAGCACATGCTCGGCCGGATGGTCGAGCCGTCCGAAGGAGCGCATGAAATTGGCGAGCGCAAAATTGCGGAAGCCGGTTGCCGTTTCCGAACGCGCGACTTCGTGGTCGATTACGATCGTCTCGTCGTCGGCTAGGTAGCGCACGAACCGCACGATCTCACCGATCAGCTCCCTCGGCGTGTGGCCGGCAAGGATCAGATCGCTGATGGTGATCGCCCCGGCATTGATGAACGGATTGCGCGGTTTGCCGCCCTCGTGTTCGAGCTGGACGATCGAATTGAAGGCTGAGCCGGACGGCTCGCGCCCGACCCGGTGCCAGATGTTCTCGCCATGCTTCCCGAGTGCCAGGGTCAAGGTGAAAACCTTGGAGACGCTTTGGATCGAGAACGGTACCTCCGCGTCGCCGACGCGGTGCAATTCGCCATCCGTCGTCACGATCGCCATGCCGAAATGCCGCGGGTTTACCCGAGCGAGCTGGGGAATATAGTCGGCAACCTTGCCCTCGCCGAAGCGCGGCGCCAGCTCCCGATAGATGTCGTCGAGGATCGACTGGAGATCCTGTTGCGCTGTCTGCTCCGGCATGCGGCACTCCTCGGCGCTGGCGTGGGAGAGACCCCGCGGGATCTTTTCCCGCCCGCGTCCCGCCAACTTATGAGATCCGTTCCGATCTTCCCCTATAGAAAAACCGCCCGTTTCCGGGCGGTTCCAAAAATCCAGCCACGAAGGCCCGGATTAACGCGAATAGAATTCGACGACCAGGTGCGGCTCCATGACGACCGGGTACGGAACGTCGGAGAGAACCGGAACGCGGGCATAGGTCGCGACCATCTTGTTGTGATCGACTTCGATGTAGTCGGGAACGTCACGCTCGGCGAGCTGCACGGATTCGAGAACCGAAACGAGCTGCTTGGACTTTTCCTTGACTTCGATGACGTCGCCCGGCTTGCAGCGGTAGGAACCGATGTTGACGCGAACGCCGTTGACCTTCACGTGACCGTGGTTGACGAACTGGCGCGCAGCAAAAACCGTCGGAACGAACTTGGCGCGGTAGACGATCGCGTCGAGACGCGACTCGAGCAGGCCGACCAGGTTTTCCGGAGTGTCGCCCTTGCGGCGGGACGCTTCGTCGAAGATCGCGCGGAACTGCTTCTCACGAATGTCGCCGTAGTAGCCCTTCAGCTTCTGCTTGGCGCGCAGCTGCACACCGAAATCCGAGAGCTTGGACTTGCGGCGCTGGCCATGCTGGCCCGGGCCGTATTCGCGGCGGTTGACCGGGGACTTCGGACGGCCCCAGATGTTTTCGCCCATGCGGCGGTCAATTTTGTACTTGGACGATTCGCGCTTGCTCATCGCATTTCCTTTCAAACGGTTACGCCGGTCTGTTGCCAAACCGGTCAAGGAAACACGCCCTCCTCTGAACCCGATTTCGGAGTTCTGACAGGCCTCTCGCGATCACGCGAACGCCAGGAAGCCACGGGACATGTCAAATGAAACACCGGGCATCGCTGCCCGGCGTTGGGCGGGTCTTTACGCAGAGGACGCTGATTTGTCAACGGAATATGACGCCGGCGGCAGATTTTCCTTGGCCGTCTTCGGCAAGGCTCACTCCGCCGCGGCGCGTCCGGCATTTCCTGCATCGGGCGCGTCGGCATTGCCCGGCGCGGTCTCCTTGCCGAGGTCGGGGAAGGCGACGATGCGCTTTCCGGAAAAATCCGCATGGGTGACGATCAGCCCCTGCTCCTCGAAGTAGCCGAGCAACCGTCGGGCGCGACGCGCGGAGTGCGTACCGTAAGCGCGGGCGATCATTGCATCCGAAGGGCACGGCAAACCCCGTACGGCCGCCTGGGCCATCATCAGGAACACTGCCTGCAGGTCCTCCGTCACTCTTTCGGCGAGTTGGACGGCAGAGGCCCAGGTCTCGGTCGCGGCCGTCTCCGGATCGACGCCGGAGCGCGCAACAGCCATCTTGCGGCGGAAGGCGCTCAATGTAAGCGCCGCCCCCGGCACGCGGCGTATACGGCAGCGCACGAGAAAGTCCTGATAGAGTTCGGCATCGGGGCGGAAGGCGGCCTCCGGATTTGCAAGGATTTCGGCGAAGAGGCCATCGAGCAGCGCCTCCCGCTCCTCCGCCGACATTTCCGGCTGTGCCGGCTTGATTTCCGGCGGCGCCAGCGGTTCCGGCCGCGGGCGCGACAACTCGGCCAGGATGTCGCTTGCCGGGCGCGGCTGCGGGGCCGCACGGCGGATGACGGGCCGGGCCAATTCCTCCGGATCGGGCGTGAAGATCAGGTCTTCCACATCCTGCGGCGCTTCCGGCAAGGGCATCAGCTTCGGGCTCGTCGAGCGCGCCGACGTTTCGACCGAACCGATCGTCACCTTCAGCGGACGGCGCGAGAGCGCCGGTCCGAGCGCCACGAAGGAACCGCGCTTCAGGTCTCGGAACATCTCCGCGGTGCGCCGGTCCATGCCGAGGAGATCGGCGGCGCGCTGCATGTCGATATCGAGAAAGGTCCGTCCCATCAGGAAATTGGACGCTTCGGCTGCGACGTTTTTCGCAAGCTTCGCCAGGCGCTGGGTGGCGATGACCCCGGCGAGTCCGCGCTTGCGGCCGCGGCACATCAGGTTCGTCATGGCGCCGAGAGAAATCTTGCGCGCCTCTTCCGATACGTCCCCGCCCACGGAAGGCGCGAACATCTGCGCCTCGTCGACCACGACCAGCACTGGATACCAATAGTCCCGGTCCGCATCGAACATTGCATTCAGGAACACGCCGGCGCTGCGCATCTGCTGCTCGATGTCCAGCCCCTCAAGCGAAAGCACGCAGGAGACGCGGTGCTGGCGGATGCGGGTGGCGATGCCGATCAGTTCCGCATCCGTGCGCTCGCCTTCGACCACCACGTGCCCGAACCTGTCGGCGAGCGTGACGAAATCGCCCTCCGGGTCGATGATGCATTGCTGCACCCAGGGCGCGGACTGTTCGAGCAGGCGACGCAAGAGATGCGACTTGCCGGAGCCGGAGTTACCCTGCACCAAGAGACGCGTCGCCAGAAGCTCTTCGATATCGAGCGAGGCCGAGGTCCCTTCGGACGTCGTTCCCATGTCGATGCCGACTTTCATTGCCACCTCTTCGCTACAGATTGATTCGTGATCCCGCCCGGGTCGTCAAAACGGGCGACACCTGCAGCGCCGAGCGTCTTACCAGACGCACAAAGGTCGCTCTACCACTTTGAATTTCTGCATGTCTTTGTCCTTGAATCGAGTTCGATTCAAGGAGACGTGCAGTAGCACGGATCGCCTCCGGCGACGCTGCCTATTGCAACAACCCACAGGAATACTCAGCTGGGACAATTTCGCCTTTTGCCCGCAGGTGCGCCACGGCGTCGGCCATATAGATCGAGTTCCAATAGACGACGCCGCGATGACGAGGTTCAAGCCCGACGCCCGGTATTGCTGGGTCTCATGGCTGCGGTCGATGACGCGCCCCTGACGGAATGTGCCGCGTAGTCCAATTGTCGATAAGGTAAGACGCAGCAAGCAAAGTGCAGGGATTGATTCACGCTTCCCCCTTCATCGCATCGATCAAAGCACGGAAACCCGCAGATAAGTGGCGGCGACTGGGGTAGTAGAGGTAAAGCGGCTCCTCCGGCTGACACCAGTCGTCCAGAACTTGCACGAGCTCACCATCTGCAATGTGCTTTTCCGCACGGTTTTCCCAGACATAGGCAAGCGCCACACCGCTGAGCGCGGCCTCGATCATCAACTCGTGATCGTCAAGCGAAAGCGGCCCGGTAGGGTGAAAACTCACCGACTGTCCGCCCTTCTGGAAGTCCCAGGGATATCTGGCTCCGGAGGGGAACATGTTCTGGATGCAGAGATGGCGTTTGAGGTCGTGCGGCGTGATCGGCATCGATCGCCGCTCGAAATAGGCGGGCGAGCCGACGACGACGAGGCGCAGCCGCGGCTTGATGCGGAGTGCAATCATTCCCTCGCTCACCCGCTCGCCAAACCTTATTCCAGCATCGAAACCCTCCTTGACGATATCAGCCAAGCGATCGGTGGCGCTGATTTCCAGTTGAAGGTTGGGATTCTTCGCGAGCAAGGGCCCGATGACGTGGCCAATCACATAGGGCGCGATTGAGTTCGGCACATTGATTCTGATGCGGCCAAACGGGGTATCGCGAAATCTGTTCAGCGCATCGAGCGCGGATGTGATCTCGCCGAAAGCCGGATCGAGATACGATTGCAAGAGGTCGCCTGCCTCCGTCAGCGAGACGCTGCGCGTCGTGCGATTCAAGAGCCGAACACCGATCCGGTTCTCGAGATTGAGGATCGCGTGGCTTATTGCCGAAGCCGTAACGCCCCTCTCCTCGCCCGCCTTTCGAAAGCTCTTGTGCCGGGCGACGGCCGCAAAGGCTGCAAGTTCGGAAAGCTCGGAGGCGCGCATTACTGAACATCACTCATCATAGTTTCGAAAATAACAAATCTTATGCATCAGAACGATTTGGGTCAAATTTAGCCCGTCAGCACAGAGATGCGGACGCGAACAACCACATCGGCTTTGAAAGGCCGAATCGACTCTTAAAGGAATGTGTCATGAAGGTCTGGTTCATCACTGGTGCATCCCGTGGCTTCGGCGCGCTGATGACCAAAGAAGCACTGGCAGCCGGCGACGCCGTCGTCGCTACCGCCCGCAATTCAAGCACCGTCGTCGAGCAGTTTGGCGACAACCCCAACCTTCTCGCCGTCGCACTCGATGTCACGAACGAAGCCCAAGCGAAGGAAGCGGCTGCAAAGGCCATCGAGCGTTTCGGCCGCATCGACATCCTCGTCAACAATGCCGGTTATGGTCTGCTCGGCGCAGTCGAGGAAGCGACGGCAGAGGAAGTCGAGAAGCTCTATGCCACCAATGTCTTCGGATTGCTGAAGGTGACGCGTGCCGTACTGCCATACATGCGCCGCCAGCGTGCTGGTCATGTTCTGAATTTCTCGTCTGTCGGCGGATATTTCGGCTATCCCGGCTGGGGCGTCTATGGTTCCACGAAATTTGCCGTCGAAGGTCTTTCGGAGTCGCTTGCGGCGGAACTCAAGCCATTCGGCATCAAGGTCACCATCGTCGAACCGGGTTTCTTCCGCACCGATTTTCTGGCCGACAACTCGCTGTCGGTCAGTGCGGCGGCAATCCCCGACTATATCGGCACGCCGGCCGGCGACATGCGCAACTTTGCAGCCCAGGCGAACCATGCACAGCCGGGTGACCCGGCGAAGCTCGCCGCCGGGATCGTCACCCTGGTCAACGCGCCCAACCCGCCGCTCCGTATGCCCTTTGGAAGCGACACGGTCGCCGTGATCGAGGAGCAGAATGCCGATGTTGCCAGGGAGCTTGCCGAGTGGCGCGAACTTGCGCTCTCCACGGATTTCCCGAAGGAAGAGATAGCCGCCTGAAACCTTCTCCGTGGCTCCGTTCGCAATCAGGCCAACGGAGCCATCGCACTCGACAAGAACGGGCGAATGCCCACGTCAGCAGCGACCGACAAAAGTGTTACTTATCGATCGCCGCGAGAGATGCTAAGCCTCGCAGGAGACATAGGCTCCTGCAGATCGATAGGAGATGTCCTCCATGGGCGGAAATGCGCTTGCGGATACGACGGTTCATGTTCGCCGTTTGCAAGGAGGCGTATCACCCCCTGTCGTTCCAGAGGCGTTTTCCGGCGACACACGGCTCGTTGGCCGCTGGCATAACAAGCCATTCGAATACGATTTGCCGGCCCTCGAAGATCATATTCTTTCCGCGACATATGCCGGTACCGGCACCGCCTCGGTCAAGATCGGCCGCCAAACGATTTCTGCTCCGGCAAGGTCCGGGATGATAACGTTCTGGCCGAGAGGGCATAAAGGATTCTGGCGCGTGGATGGTGCCGTCGAGGTCTCCAACGCCTTCCTGGGGCGTAGTCGCCTTGTCGCCTGCTCGGATCAGGTGGGTAATGGTCGGGAACCCGACCTTCTCGGCCGTGTGCATTTCAGCGACCCCAAACTGTTCACGATCATGAGGTTGATCAACGACGAAGTCAGTTCGGGCGATGCGATTTCGCACCTGTTCATTGAGCAACTCCTCGATCTTGTTTGCCTCCAGCTCCTCAGGGCCCACTCCTCAACTTCGGTGCCGATCTCGCCGGGGCCGCGGCGCGGTCTGTCGAATTGGCAAGTCAAGCGCGTGACGACCTATATACGCGAACATCTCGCAGAGAATATCCGGCTTCAGGAACTGGCGGATCTGGTCAATTTGAGCCGCTTCCATTTCTGCACGGCCTTCCGTACGGCTACCGGGCATACGCCTTATGGGTGGTTGACCCGCCAGCGGATCGCCTATGCCAAGACGCTGCTCAAGGACCGAACGCTGCGCATCATCGATATCGCTCTTATCGTCGGATACGAAACACAATCGTCTTTCTCCGCGAGCTTTCGCAAGGTGGTGGGCCTCACACCGAGCGAGTTCCGCCGGCGACTCTGAAGATCAGGCCCTGGTTCGGCACGGCTGTCTGTCGAGCCGCGCCTGTCGATCGTCGCAACATCGAAACAACTTCAAAAGATCGCGACAGTGACGTGGCGGTATGGATTCTATTGTCTGCCCCGATCATCTAGCTGAAGAGGATGTTCCTTCATGGCCGAGAATCCATCAGAACTGCATCCGCCCGGTCCTATCATCTCGCGCCGGGAAGCGCTTCAGGCAACAGCCGCGGCAGCGGCACTGGCAGCCTTGCCGTCAGCATCTGTGGCGGCGACGAATGCCGCTGCCGCAAACACCGTGACTTTGACGATGACCGTGAACGGGCGTGCCCACACACTGACCATCGACCCGCGCCAGTCGGTACTGGACGTCCTGCGCGAGACCCTCAATCTGACCGGTACGAAGAAGGGTTGCAACCAAGGTGCCTGCGGCGCGTGCACCGTTCTTGTGAACGGCAAACGTATCGTCTCCTGCCTCACATTGGCATCCATGCACGACGGCGCCCGGATCGAAACGATCGAGGGGCTCGAGAAGGACGGCGCGCTTCATCCCCTCCAGGAAGCCTTCGTGGAGCACGACGGATTGCAGTGCGGATTCTGCACGCCTGGCCAGATCATGTCCGGTCTCGGCTGCATTGCCGAAGGCCACGCGGGCTCGCCGGAGGAAATCCAGTTCTGGATGAGCGGCAATATCTGTCGCTGCGGCGCCTATCCAGGCATCGTCGCAGCCGTTGCCGACGCGGCCGGGAGGACCTGACCCATGTTCCCCTTCACTTTGGAGAAGCCTCGTAGCACCGAAGACGCGATTGCGGCGGCCGCTTCCGGCGCGCGCTTCATTGCCGGCGGCACGACACTCATCGACCTGATGCGCGAGCAGGTCGAGTGTCCGGATCGGCTCATCGACATCAACAGCCTTCCGTTCGGCGGCATCCGCGTAGAGGGTGAAGATCTGGTCATCGGCGCACTGGCGCGCATGGCCGAGGTCGCCGCAGATCCGAACGTCCAACGCCTGCAACCGCTGATCGCGGAAAGCCTGATCGAGGGCGCGTCGCCGCAACTGCGGAACATGGCGTCGATGGGCGGAAACCTGCTGCAGCGGGTGCGCTGTCCTTATTTTCGAATGCTGGATGCCGGCTGCAACAAGCGCACACCCGGCTCCGGCTGCGCCGCGATCGACGGATTGAATTCCGGTCATGCGATCCTCGGCACGAGCGATCACTGCGTCGCCACGCACCCATCCGACGTTGCGGTCGCGCTGGTGGCACTCGACGCCACGATGCGGGTCAAAGGGCCGCAAGGCGAGCGCAGCTTCCCCGTCGAAGAGCTCTTCCGGCTGCCGGGCGACACGCCGCATCTCGAACACACATTGCTGCCGGGCGAGCTCATCGTCGAAATCCGTGTGCCGGGCGGACCACACAGCCGCCGGGCCCGGTATCTGAAGGTCCGCGACCGCGCCTCCTATGAATTCGCGCTGGTTTCGGCGGCCGCCGCGCTTTCGATCGAGGATGGCGTGATCCGCGAAGTCCGTCTCGCCGTCGGCGGGGTCGGCACACGGCCGTGGCGGCTGCGGGATTGTGAAGCCGCACTGGTAGGAACGAGACCGGAGCGTCGGGCCTTCGAGGAAGCTGCGCAGCTCGCCAGGCAGGGCGCGCGGCCGTTGCGTCACAACCAATTCAAAGTCGAACTCTTGCCGCGGACGGTCGTCCGGGCGCTGGCACTGGCGGGAGAAGTGGCATGAATGTGAGCTCCATCGGAAAACCTCTGACCCGTGTCGACGGTCGCGCCAAGGTCACCGGCACGGCACGCTACGCCGCCGACTTCAACCAACCGGGCCAGCTCTACGCCGTGATCGTCAGCGCCACTGTCGGTCTCGGCCGAGTGACGGAGATCGCCAGCACCGAGGTCGAGCGCATGCCGGGCGTCGTTGCCGTGATAACGCACCGCAATGCGCAGAAGCTGCCCTATCTGCCGCATAAAGGGGTCATAGACCCGGCCGTGGGTGAGCGCCTTCATGTCTTGCAGGACGACCAGGTGCACTTTTACGGTCAACCCGTTGCCATCGTTGTTGCGGACAACCTCGATCACGCCGAGCGCGCTGCGGCCGCACTGCGTATCACATACGCGGCTAGGCGGCCGCTCGTCGACCATGCAGACCGGACCATAGAGAGGATAGCTCCGAAGTCGGCCGACGGATCACGCGGCGACGCCGATGTCGCGGTGACGCAGGCACCGGTCATGATCGACGAGGCCTATGAGATTGCCCGAGAAAACCACAATCCCATGGAGCCGCACGCGACGACCGCTGCATGGAGCGGCGATCGACTGACGCTTTGGAGCAAGAGCCAGTACCTGGTCAATGAGCAAGCCGAGATCGCCGCGGTGTTTGGTCTGCCCGTCGAGAATGTGGAGGTCATCTGCCCCTTCATTGGTGGAGCCTTTGGAACAAGTCTGAGGACCTGGCCGCATGTCACCCTGGCGGCACTTGCCGCGCGCCAAACAGGGCGAACCGTCAAGCTTGTGCTGAGCCGCAAGCAGATGTTCTTCACGACCGGCCACCGGCCGCGCACGCTTCAACGGATTGCGCTTGGCGCGACGCCGGATGGCAAGCTTACCGGAGTGATACACGAAGGTACGGGCGAAACGAGCCGCTACGAGCAGTTCACGGAGGCACTGACCGCCGCCACCGCCTACCTGTATTCCTGCCCCAATGTGCGCACCCAGTACCGCCTGGCGCAACTCGACACCAGCACGCCCAATCACATGCGTGGTCCTGGTGAGGCAAGCGGCATCTTTGCGCTCGAAAGTGCGATGGACGAGCTGTCCTATAAGCTCGGGATCGATCCGATCGAATTGAGGCGGCGAAATGAACCTCGACGCGACGAAGCCGAAAACAAGCCGTTCTCCAGTCGCTCACTGATGCAATGTTATGAGCTCGGGTCTGAGCGCTTCGGCTGGGCTCGGAGAACACCTGAACCGCGTTCCATGCGCGACGGGCGTCTTCTGATCGGCCTGGGAGCCGCAACCGCCACCTATCCGGCCTACCATGCGCCTGCAAGCGCCAGAGTACGGCTGCTCGCGGACGGTCTGGCCGAAGTCGAGGCGGCGGCTAGCGACATGGGACCAGGAACCTATACGTCCATGACCCAAGTCGCGGCGGAATTCCTCGGATTGCCACCGGAGCAGGTTCGCTTCAGGCTCGGCCAGTCTGCCTATCCACAGACGCCGTCGCATGGCGGATCATGGACCATGGCGTCGGTGGGATCGGCAATTCGAGCGGCCTGTGTAGAGGCGCAGGCGCAGGCAGCAAGCCGGGCCGTCGCGGATAGCGGCTCACCGGTCTTTGAAGCGTCGGTGGACGATCTCGAGTGGAGCGAAGGACGCCTGCGGCGCCGTGGAGATGCCTCGCCTGGTATGTCCTATCGGGACATCATCGCCAGGACCGGCACGCCGGTGGAGGCGGAGGGATCTGCACAGCGCGATCCCGAAGTGGCGGAAGGCTATTCGATGCATTCCTTCGGCGCGGTGTTCGCCGAAGTCGCCATTGACCCCGATGTCGGAACCATCCGCGTGCGTCGTATCGTCGGGGCATATGGCATCGGGCGCGTCGTCAATCCGCTGCTTGCCAGAAGCCAATGCACGGGCGGCATGATCGGCGGCATCGGCATGGCGTTGATGGAGCGCACAGTCCTAGATCCGCGTGATGGCCGACCGGTCAATGCCCATATGGCCGACTACCTCATGCCCGTGAATCTCGATGTTCCGAAATTGGAGGCATACTTCGTCGACGAGGTCGATCCGCATGTAAACCCGCTTGGCGTGAAAGGGCTCGGCGAGATCGCTCTGGTGGGTACCGCACCGGCGATAGCCAATGCAGTATTCCATGCGACGGGCAGGCGTGTGCGCTCCCTGCCGATCCACATCGAGGATGTCCTGACCGCATAACCATGGCAACGGCCTTCTGACGTCGCGCCCTACTGGGAACGAACGGTAAGCCCGAAGCCCTGCATCAGCCGGCGCGTGGCGAAATCCGGCTTGCCGGAGGTGAAGATCGCCGGATCCTCGCCGGCGAGCGGCTCGAAGCCGTTCGGCAGCGCCACCAGCGAGCGTGCACGCCGAGCAATTGCCTCGGCGGGATCCAGCCAGTCGACCGGCCACGGCGCCAGCCGCCGGAAGACATTGCCCATGAAGGGATAATGGGTGCAGGCGAGCACGACGATGTCTGTCTTCCGCCCGTCGAGTTCCACGAAGCAGGGGGCGATCTCCGCGAGGACGGCGTCGTCCTCCAGCTTTTCGCCGCGAATATAGGCCTCAGCCATCCGCGCCAGGTTTTCCGAACCCACGAGCCGCACGTGGCATTGCGAGGCAAAGGACTGGATGAGATCGCGGGTGTAGGCGCGCTTGACCGTGCCGGGCGTGGCGAGAACCGCAACCACTCCCGAGCGCGTGCGCTCGGCCGCCGGCTTGATTGCCGGCACCGTGCCGACGAAGGTCATTTGAGGATAGGCGGCGCGCAGGTCCGCCCCGACCAGGGTGAAGGCCGTGTTGCAGGCGATGATGCAGATTTCCGGATCGTGTTCGGCCAGCAATCTGCCGAACAGCGCGATCACGCGCTCCGTGAGGGCGCCCTCCTCCCAACCGCCATAGGGAAAGCCGGCGTCGTCGGCGACATAGATGAAATGCCGCTCGGGCATCAGCACCCGCGCTTCGCGCAGCACCGTCAGCCCGCCGATGCCGCTGTCGAAGACCAGAATGGGTTTCGGTTCAGTCGTCGTCACCGCCGCTCCGTGCATTCCTGCCCCGGTCCGGAGCGCCCGAACCGCGCGGGTTTTCCCGCGTGAAGCGGTCGAGCGAGGAGATGACGCCGCGCAGCACCTGGATTTCGGATTCGGTGAAGCCCGGTCTTGTCAGGACAGCGCGCAGGTTTTCCATCAGTTTCGGTTTCTTGTCGGCGGGACGGAAATAATTGCGTGCCTCCAGCGCCTCCTCCATATGGTCGACCAGGCCCTGAAGCTGCTCTTTCGTGGCAGGACGCTGCGCAATCGCCTGGAACGAGGTCTCGTCCTCGGAGGCCATTCCTGTCTTCAGCCATTCATAGGACATGAGCAGCACGGCCTGCGCCAGGTTCAGCGACGCGAAAGCAGGATTGACCGGGAACGTGACGATCTCGTCGGCAAGCGACACCTCCTCATTGGTCAAGCCCGTACGCTCGCGGCCGAAGATGATCCCGACCGCCTCACCGTCCTTAAAGCGTGTGCGTAACTCCCGCGCCGCGACGATTGGCGAGCGCACCGGCTTGAAGCCGTCGCGATCGCGGGCAGTGGTCGCATAAACGAAATTGAGATCGGCGATCGCCTCTTCGAGCGAGCCATAGAGCTTGGCATTGTCGATCACGTGGTCGGCCCGGCTTGCAGCGGACCGCGCCTTCTCGTTCGGCCAGCCATCGCGCGGATTGACGAGCCTCAGTTCCGACAGCCCGAAATTCGCCATGGCGCGCGCCACCATGCCGATATTCTCGCCGAGTTGCGGATAGGCGAGAATGATCGCGGGGCCTTCCGTCAAGAGTTCGCGCTCACTGTTGGTCCCTGCCATGCCATCCTTGCCTTCGTCTTCTTTCGGCGCCTCCCTCGCACAAATGGCGCGAAAATTAAAGCTGCTTTCGTTCCCGGACGGGTCCTTCTGCCACCGGTCCGCGTAGATTGAAAGTTTCGGCCAAGCATGCTTTGCCTTCCGGACCCACGGTGCTATAGGGCTCTGGATTTTTCCACCGGAGGGACATCGAGCCGGTGTCCCGCAAAGCACGAGGCATGTTCATGGCAAAGATCAAGGTCGCCAATCCGGTCGTCGAACTCGACGGCGACGAGATGACCCGTATCATCTGGCAGTTCATCAAAGACAAGCTGATCCATCCCTATCTCGACCTCGATCTCGAATATTACGACCTCAGCGTCCAGAACCGCGATGCGACCGACGACCAAGTGACCGTCGATGCGGCCAATGCCATCAAGAAGCACGGCGTCGGCGTCAAATGCGCGACGATCACCCCCGACGAGGCACGCGTCGAAGAATTCAACCTCAAGAAAATGTGGAAGTCGCCGAACGGCACGATCCGCAACATCCTTGGCGGTGTGATCTTCCGCGAACCGATCATCTGCAAGAACGTGCCGCGCCTGGTTCCCGGTTGGACCAAGCCGATCATCGTCGGCCGCCACGCTTTCGGCGACCAGTACCGCGCCACCGACTTCAAGTTCCCGGGCAAGGGCAAGCTGTCGATCAAGTTCGTCGGCGACGACGGCGAGACGATCGAGCACGAGGTCTATGACGCGCCGGGCGCCGGCGTCGCCATGGCGATGTACAACCTCGACGAATCGATCACCGACTTCGCCCGCGCCTCGTTCAATTACGGCCTGCAGCGCAAGGTTCCGGTTTATCTCTCGACCAAGAACACGATCCTGAAAGCCTATGACGGCCGCTTCAAGGACATCTTCCAGAAGGTGTTCGAGGAAGAGTTCGCCGAGCAGTTCAAGGTCGAAAAGATCTGGTACGAGCACCGCCTGATCGACGACATGGTCGCCTCGGCGCTCAAGTGGTCCGGTGGCTATGTCTGGGCTTGCAAGAACTATGACGGCGACGTCCAGTCCGACATCGTCGCGCAGGGCTTCGGCTCGCTCGGCCTGATGACCTCGGTGCTGATGACGCCGGACGGCAACACGGTCGAGGCGGAAGCCGCCCATGGTACCGTCACCCGCCACTACCGCCAGCACCAGAAGGGCGAGGAAACCTCGACCAACTCGATCGCTTCGATTTTCGCCTGGACCCGCGGCCTCGCTCACCGCGCCAAGCTCGACGACAATGCGGACCTCGCAAAATTTGCGGAGACGCTCGAGCGCGTCTGCGTCGACACCGTCGAAGCGGGCTTCATGACCAAGGACCTCGCCCTGCTGATCGGTCCCGACCAGCCCTGGCTCTCGACCACCGGGTTCCTCGACAAGATTGACGAGAACCTCCGCAAGGCGATGGCCGCCTGAGCCAGCCGCATGGACAACGATCTGGAAACCCGGCCTCGCGCCGGGTTTCTTGTATTTTGACTGCTATAATGCAAAGCGGCCGATCCGACAGCGCGTTTGCGAGGGGCAAGGCGATGCCATCAGCGCTTTCTCCCGGCCGGGGAAGGACACCCTGGGCAGCTGCTGCGGAGGACGGGCAGCGGAACGAAGGGGCAAATTTCCGACCATTTGATGAAGAATGGGGAAAGGAAAAATGACAAGCGGTCCGGTGAGGATGCTGGCATCCGACATAGACGGGACGCTGCTCGGCGACGAGGCCGCAGCCGAACGCTTCCGCCACACCTGGCATGCGCTGAACAGGCACGAGCGGCCGCTCCTCGTCTATAACAGCGCGCGCACCGCCGACGACATGCTGTCCCTGGTCGAGGCAGGGCTTCTGCCGAGGCCAGACTATGTGATCGGCGGTGTCGGCACGGTGATCGCCGATATGGGGGTACCGGGCCCGCTGCAGGCCTTCCTGGAAGAGCTTGGCCCTCCCTTTGAGGCGCAAGCGATCGCCGCCGTCATGAAGTCGATCGAGGGGGCCGTTCCCCAGCCGCAATTGCAGCAGCTCCCTCACAAGATAAGCTGGCATCTACCCGACGCCCCGGAAACGGCGATCAACGAGATCGCCAGGCTCTTCGCCGCGTCGGGACTGGCGGTAAAGCTTGTCTATTCCAGCCGCCGCGACCTCGACATCCTCCCGCCGGCCGGCGGCAAAGGTAGCGCGCTCGGCTGGATCTGCCGTCGGTTATCGATCGAGCTCGACGAGGTCGTCGTTGCCGGCGACAGCGGCAACGACTGCGAAATGTTCGAGATGCCGCATGTCCGCGGCGTCGTGGTCGCCAATGCTCTTGCCGAACTCCGCGACGCGGCATCGCTCCACCGCCGGCATTTTCTGGCACCGAGTTGCCATGCGGATGGCGTCATCGAAGCCCTGAGGTTTTGGGGTGTGCTGCGCTGATCCTCTATCGAGCAGCGGCGCGCGATCTGCTACCTGAACCTACTTCAGCGGCAAGCAGATCTCCGTCAACAAGTCCGTCGGGGCAACCTCTCTCGGATTGTTGAGATACTTCTCGAAGATGACGTTGTCTCGGATTTCACGGCCGGACTGCGCAAGCCACGTGCCGTAGAGCCACTGATAGGCCTTCGGCATATCGGCGTAAGGGCCCTTGTGCCGTAACACCGCATATTGCCCACCATCGATCTTCTGCGGCGTCAGCGGCGCCTCCGCGGCGGTCTCCCCCGTGATCGTGACGCAGGCGAAGGAACGGAGCCTTTCCGTCTCCACGAGTTCCGGATCATCCAGATAGATGCCGATCATTTCCATATCCGGTCGGAATAGGCGGCGCGCGAACAACGTTCCGTAGAGCGTCTCGAATGCCTGGCCGATCGCCATGTAGGAACCGGAATGGGCCACGCCGACGAGCGCGATTGGCTCGATCTCTCGTAACGTAACATCATACATGCCGGGATTTCCTTCCATCGAAGCAGTTTCAAACACCTTGTGGCTCCCCTCCCGCCTGTAGCGCGCCGGCGGCTGGCCGTAGACCGTCCTGAAGGTGCGATTGAAGGATTGTACATTCGGGTAGCCCGAGCGTCGCGCGATCGCTTCGACCGGGAGTCCTGTCTGGACGAGATCGGCGGCAGCCCGTTGCAGCCGCAGCCTCTTCACAGTCGCCGCAAGGGTTTCCCCATGAACCGCGCGATAGACGCGGTGCCAATGGTGCGGGGACAGGCAGGCTATCTCCGAGAGCCGATCAAGATCGAGTTCCTCATCGAGATGCGCGTTGATATAGGCCGAGACGCGGTGGAGCCGCTTCTCATAGTTTGCCCATGCACTGTCACCCATGTCGATCCTTTCGCGCTTCGCTCCACAAGGTGAAACCACAGAACGATTTGACAAATCCTGCTGACCTGAGTCTCCCGGACCCGCTTGTGCGGTATCGCGACTCAGATAGGCTAAAGATGCCCGTCAAGCTCGATCCGCGCCAGCGCGGCGGCATTCTGGAAAGTCTCGCCCGATGCCCGATTCCGTCGTCCCGAAAACCATCAGCGTTTTTGCCGAGGGCTACAATCTTGCGCGGCTGAAGGCGGATGCCTTTGCCGGTCTGACGGTCGCCATCGTCGCCCTGCCGCTTTCGATGGCGATTGCCATCGCCTCCGGTGTTACGCCCGACCGCGGCCTCTACACGGCGATCATCGGCGGTTTCCTGGTCTCGCTGCTCGGCGGCAGCCGCGTACAGATCGGCGGGCCGGCCGGCGCATTCATCGTGCTCGTCGCTGCGACGGTGGCGCGACACGGCGTCGACGGACTCCTGCTGGCAACCGCCATGAGCGGACTTATGCTGGTCGCCGCCGGCTATCTGCGGCTCGGCCAATACATCAAGTTCATTCCCTATCCGGTGACGGTCGGCTTCACCGCTGGAATTGCCGTGATCATCTTTGCAAGCCAGTTGCGCGACCTCTTCGGGCTCTCCCTGCCGGGAACGGAACCGGGCCCGATCGTCGAAAAGGTCGTCGCGCTTGCCCGGTCAGCCGGCACGGTCAATTGGGCATCCGTGCTGACCGCGGCGCTTACGATCGGCATCATCCTCGCGCTCCGGCGCCTGAGGCCCCATTGGCCCGGCATGCTGATCGCGGTTGCCGCGGCGTCGGCCGTGGTCGCCCTGCTGCAATTGCCGGCGGAGACGATCGGCACCCGCTTCGGCGGTATTCCGCGGGGTCTGCCGTTGCCTGCCCTGCCGCCGCTTTCGCCGGAAAAGATGCTCGCCGTTTTTCCGGACGCGGTCTCCTTCACCCTTCTCGGAGCGATCGAGTCACTGCTTTCTGCCGTCGTCGCCGATGGAATGACTGGCCGCAGGCATCGATCGAGCATGGAACTGATCGCCCAGGGGATCGCAAATTTCTCTTCGGCCCTCTTCGGCGGAATCTGCGTAACCGGCACCATCGCGCGGACGGCAACCAATGTGCGCGCCGGCGGCACGAGCCCGGTCTCGGGCATGCTGCACTCGGTCTTTCTGCTTCTCTTCATGCTGCTCGCAGCGCCGCTCGCAAGCTACATCCCGCTTGCCGCACTTGCCGGGGTGCTCTCTATCGTTGCCTGGAACATGATCGAGAAGCCGGCCTTCATGGCGCTGCTGCGATCCTCCTATGGCGATGCAGTCGTCCTGCTCGCCACCTTCCTGATCGTCGTTTTCCGCGAGTTGACCGAGGGCATCGTAATCGGCTTCGCCCTTGGCGCGGTCCTGTTCATCGATCGCATGGCAAGAAGCATTTCCGTTGGAGAGACCACGCCCTTGGCGGTTCTGAAGCGCGAAAATGGCGAAGAGGAGCATCCGGTCGTCGCGGACGACCCGGATACCGTCATCTACCGCATCTCCGGCATCTTCTTCTTCGGCTCCGCTGCCACGGTGGGCACCGTTCTCGATCGGATCGCCGACCAACGCCGGAATTTCATTCTCGACTGCTCCGAAGTTCCCTTCATGGACTCGACCGCCGCCAATGTCATCGAAGGGACGCTTCGGAAGGCGGAGCGAAGCGGCGTGCGCTTCATCATCACCGGCGCCAGATCGCAGGTCCGCCGCACGCTTTACCAGCACCACGTCCGCCCGCCGCGCGTCCTGATGCGGGCATCCGTTCCGGCGGCACTCGAGACCATCCGTGCCGAAAAGACCGCATAACGAAAAGAAGGGCGCAGCTGCAGCGGGCGCCCTCTTCCTTGAAATGCGGATTTGATTCAGCCGGCCAGTGCCAGCGCCACTGCCTCGATTGCCTCGGCTGCACGACCGCCGTCGGGACCGCCCGCCTGGGCCATGTCCGGCCGACCGCCGCCGCCCTTGCCACCAAGCGCTGCCGAGGCGACACGCACCAGATCGACGGCGCTGACTTTGGACGTGAGGTCGTCGGTCACGGCAACGACAGCGCTTGCCTTGCCGTCACCCGACACGCCGACGAAGGCGACGACACCAGAGCCGAGCGTCTTCTTGCCGTCATCGGCAAGGCTCTTCAGGTCTCTCGGCTCGACGCCGGAAACGACCCTGCCGAGGAAGCGGACGCCGCCGATCTCGCGGGCCGCGTCGCCCGAGCCGTTCTGGCCATCGCCGGCAAGCGCCAGCTTCTTCTTCGCCTCGGTCAGTTCCCGCTCCAGCTTGCGCCGCTCGTCGAGAAGCGCCTCGACGCGGCCGAGAACGTCGGCCGGCTGGACCTTGAGTGCCGCCGCGAGCGTCTTCACCCGCTCGTCCTGCTCGTTGAGATAGGCGCGGGCCGCCTCGCCGGTCAGCGCTTCGAGGCGGCGGACACCGGCCCCGACGGCGCTTTCCGAGACGACGCGGATCAGGCCGATATCGCCCGTCGCGGAGACGTGTGTGCCGCCGCAGAGTTCAACCGAATAGGGCTTTCCGGCCTTGGAACCGCGAACGCCCTCGCCCATCGCGACGACGCGAACCTCGTCGCCGTATTTCTCGCCGAAGAGCGCCATCGCGCCTTCGGCGATCGCGTCGTCGACGCTCATCAGGCGCGTCGTGACCGGCGTGTTCTGGACCACGATCTCGTTCGCCATCTCCTCGACGACCTTCAACTCTTCGGCCGTCATCGGCTTCGGATGCGACACGTCGAAACGCAGGCGTTCGGGTGCGACCAGCGAGCCCTTCTGCGCCACATGGGTGCCGAGCACCTCGCGCAGCGCCTCATGCAGCAGGTGCGTTGCCGAGTGGTTGGCGCGCAGGCGCGTGCGCCGCGCATGATCCACCGTCAGCGTCGCGGCTTCTCCGGTGTTCACGCTGCCTTCCGCGACCATGCAATAGTGAACGAAGAGCCCCTCGCCGCGTTTCTGCGTGTCGGTGACGGTCAATCTGCCGGTTTCGGTGGTGATGACGCCGGTATCGCCCATCTGGCCGCCCGACTCCCCATAGAAGGGTGTCTGGTTCAGGATCACTTGGATGCTTTCACCCTCGTTCGCCGAATCGACGACCGTGCCGTCGCGAACGATGGCCTGGATCACGCCCTCGGCCGCCTCCGTGTCGTAGCCCAGGAAGTCCGTGGCGCCGTGTTTTTCCTTGAGTTCGAACCAGATCGTCTCGGTCGCCGCTTCGCCGGAACCGGCCCAATTGGCCCGCGCTTCCGCCTTCTGCCGTTCCATCGCTGCGGCAAAGGCGTCCGTATCGACGGTGATGCCCTTGGCACGCA
Organism: Ensifer sp. LCM 4579; assembly: GCF_001854885.1. Lineage (GTDB taxonomy): Bacteria > Pseudomonadota > Alphaproteobacteria > Rhizobiales > Rhizobiaceae > Sinorhizobium. Next base: position 196,657 of record NZ_MDDV01000004.1, read on the forward strand.
GCGCGTCCTGTGTCAGGTCGAGCGGGAACCCGTAGGTGTCGTAGAGCTTGAAGGCTGTTTCGCCATTGAACCGATCGCCTTCGGAGAGACCGGCCGAGGCGTCCGCAAGCAGGTTGAGGCCGCGCTCCAGCGTCTTGCGGAAGCGGGTCTCTTCGAGCTTCAGCGTTTCCGAGATCAGCGCTTCGGCGCGGACCAGCTCTGGATAGGCGCGACCCATCTGGCCGACGAGTGCCGGCAGAAGCTTCCACATCAACGGCTCGTCGGCGCCGAGCAACTGCGCATGCCGCATGGCGCGGCGCATGATACGACGCAGCACGTAGCCGCGGCCCTCGTTCGACGGCAGCACGCCGTCGGCGATCAGGAAGGCGGAGGAACGCAGATGGTCGGCAATGACGCGATGGCTTGCGCGCCGTTCGCCCTCGGCCTTGACCCCGGTCGCTTCCTCCGATGCTGCGATCAATGCGCGGAAGAGGTCGATATCGTAGTTGTCGTGCTGACCCTGCAGGACTGCGGCGACCCGTTCCAACCCCATGCCGGTGTCGATCGAGGGACGCGGCAGATCGACACGCTCCTCCTTCGTCACCTGCTCGTACTGCATGAAGACGAGATTCCAGATCTCTATGAAGCGATCGCCGTCCTCTTCGGCCGAGCCCGGCGGGCCGCCCCAGATCTCCTCGCCATGATCGTAGAAGATTTCCGAGCACGGGCCGCAAGGGCCGGTATCGCCCATGGCCCAGAAATTGTCGCTCGTCGGAATGCGGATGATGCGGTCGTCGCCGAGGCCGGCGATCTTCTTCCAGAGGTCATAGGCCTCGTCATCGGTGTGATAGACGGTGACGAGCAACCGCTTCGCATCGAGCCCGTATTCCTTGGTGATCAGGTTCCAGGCGAGTTCGATCGCACGTTCCTTGAAATAATCGCCGAAGGAAAAGTTGCCGAGCATCTCAAAGAAGGTGTGATGACGCGCGGTATAGCCGACATTGTCGAGGTCGTTGTGCTTGCCGCCGGCGCGCACGCATTTCTGGGCCGTCGCCGCCGTCGAATACGGGCGCTGTTCCAGCCCGGTGAAGACGTTCTTGAATTGCACCATGCCGGCATTGGTGAACATCAACGTGGGATCGTTGCGCGGCACCAGGGGGCTCGACGGCACGATCTCGTGGCCGTTTTTGCGGAAATAGTCGAGAAACATCGACCGGATTTCATTCACGCCGCTCATCTTGCGTCCTATCTGTGCACACTCCGGCACGCGAGCGCAGGTTTCCCGCGCTTAAGTGCCGTAATCTTCGACCCCGCGTCTATCGCTCGTAGCCGCCCTCCCCGATGGCCGCTGCCATCGGAACCACAGGCTTTTATCTTCCGCATATCACGCTGTCCAGACGGCAGCAAAAACCGGCCGCTCATGCCGAGGGCCGGTCCTCCGGGCGAAATCTCGTTTGCTCTGCCTGCTATTCGGCGGCGTCTTCGCCGTCGCTCTCCGGACCGCCGTTCTCAAGGAACCGGTCGGCTATCAGGCCGGCATTCTGCCGGAGCGCCATTTCGATCTCACGCAAAAGATCCGGATTGTCGCGCAGGAACTGCTTGGCGTTCTCGCGGCCCTGGCCGAGACGCTGGCTGTTATAGGAGAACCAGGCCCCGGACTTTTCCACCACGCCCGCCTTGACGCCGAGGTCGATGAGTTCGCCGGTCTTGGACACGCCTTCGCCATACATGATGTCGAACTCGACCTGCTTGAAGGGCGGCGCCATCTTGTTCTTGACGACCTTGACGCGAGTCTGGTTGCCGACCACTTCCTCCCGCTCCTTGACCGAGCCGATGCGGCGGATATCGAGCCGGACCGATGCATAGAACTTCAGCGCATTGCCGCCCGTCGTCGTTTCCGGCGAGCCGAACATGACGCCGATCTTCATGCGGATCTGGTTGATGAAGATCACCATGCAGTTGGACTTGGAGATCGATGCGGTCAGCTTGCGCAGTGCCTGGCTCATCAGGCGCGCCTGCATGCCCGGCAGGCTGTCGCCCATCTCGCCTTCGATTTCGGCGCGCGGCACGAGGGCCGCGACCGAGTCGACGACCAGCACGTCTATCGCACCGGAGCGAACCAGCGTATCGGTGATTTCCAGCGCCTGCTCACCGGTATCGGGCTGTGAGATCAGGAGATTTTCGAGATCGACACCCAGCTTGCGCGCATAGACCGGATCGAGAGCGTGTTCGGCGTCGACGAAGCCGCAGATGCCACCCTTTTTCTGCGCTTCGGCAATGGTCTGCAATGCCAGCGTCGTCTTGCCCGAGCTTTCCGGACCATAGATTTCGATAATGCGGCCCTTCGGCAGGCCGCCGATGCCAAGCGCGATATCGAGGCCAAGCGAACCGGTCGAGACGGTTTCGATCTCGACGACGCTATCCTTCGAGCCGAGCTTCATGATCGATCCCTTGCCGAACGCGCGTTCGATCTGGGAGAGAGCCGCTTCAAGTGCCTTGCTTTTATCCACCGATTTGTCCTCTACGAGCCGCAAAGAGTTTTGTGCCATTGGGTCCACCTTTAGGTTATTGGAGCTGTTGAGGCAATGAAGCCGCCGCAGGAGTTTTTGTACACGCTTTGTTCCGAATTGGCAATGGCACATCAAACAATTGAAACATTTGGGTAATCCCAGATATGTTCGATTCCTGTTCACGGGCCATTGTACGCCATTTTCCTGAAGCGGGGCGGAGTTTCGCCAGGACTTGCCGAGCCAGTCCGATTCGCATGACGAGGTGAGCGCATGAAGCAGCATAGCATCGCCGTTTTCGGTGGCGCCCATATCGACCGCCGGGGCCGCATCAGTGGCCGGACGGCGCCGGGCGCAAGCAATCCCGGAACCTGGTTCGAGGAGACGGGCGGCGGCGGCTTCAATGCGGCGCGCAATCTCGCGCGCCTCGGCCATCGCGTGCGCATGGTCAGCCCGCGCGGCGGCGATGCGGCCGGCGAACTGATTGCTGCGGCCGCGGCGGCGGCCGGGGTGATCGACTGCCCCTTCACCTTCCTCGATCGCAAGACGCCCAGCTACACGGCGATCCTGGAAAACGACGGCAACCTCGTCATCGCGCTCGCTGACATGGAACTCTATGCGCATTTCTCGCCGCGCCGGTTGCTGCAGCGGGCAACGCGCGAACTGGTCGCCGCAAGCGACCTCGTGCTGATGGACGCCAACCTCCCGCAGGAGACCTTGGCGGCGCTGGTCGGCGCCGCAAGCGGAGACGGTCGCCTCGTCGCCGGCATCGCCGTTTCCCCCGCCAAGGTGATCCGATATCGGGAATGCCTCACCGGTCTCGATTTCCTGTTCATGAACGAGGCGGAAGCACGCGCGCTGGCCGGAGCGGATAACGCCGATGCCGAGGCGTGGCCTTCCCTTCTGCGGGCGACGGGCCTTTCCGGCGGCGTGGTGACACGCGGAGGACGGGCGGCGGTCGCCTTCGACCGGTCGAGTGCCTGCCTCGCCTCGCCGCCTTCCCTGCCCGCTCTTGCCGACGTCACAGGCGCCGGCGACGCTCTGGCTTCCGGTTTCCTTTCCGCCCGGCTCTCGGGTCTGGAACTTGCCGCATCCCTGCGGCACGGCATGGCCGCCGCCATGATTGCGCTCCGCTCGCCCTGTGCGGCTGCGGAGGAGATGTCTGCAAACAATCTCCGCGAGGCGCTGGCCCTTGTGCCGGTGCCGCGAATGCTGTCATGACAGTGCCACTCGAAGGGAAGAGCCGCCGGCGGCCCTCTCCCGGTATCCTGCTCCAACACTCGATCAGAAGCGAAGAACAATGACGAAGCCTTCCAACCCATCCCTGCCGATGGAATATTCCGACGAAGTCGCGGCCGCGAAGGCGCGCGGCGCGCCGATCGTCGCGCTGGAATCGACGATCATCACCCACGGCATGCCCTATCCGGGCAATCTCGACATGGCGCGCAGCGTCGAGTCGATCATTCGCGAACAGGGGGCGGTGCCCGCGACTATCGCAGTCATCCATGGCACGCTCCATATCGGCCTCGACGACGCGAAGCTGGAAGCGCTTGCCAAGACTGAAGGGGCGATGAAACTTTCGCGCGCCGACCTCGCCTTCGCGATCGCCGAGCGCCGCACCGGAGCCACCACCGTTGCCGCGACGATGATCGCCGCCGCACGCGCCGGCATCGGCGTTTTCGCGACCGGCGGCATCGGCGGCGTTCATCGCGGTGCGGAACTGAGTTTCGATATTTCCGCCGATCTCGACGAACTCGCGCGCACCAGCGTGATCGTCGTCTGCGCGGGCGCCAAGGCGATTCTCGATGTTCCGAAGACGCTCGAGGTGCTCGAGACCCGGGGCGTGCCGGTGGTCACCTATGACAGCGAAACCTTCCCCGCCTTCTGGTCGCGCGACTCCGGCCTGAAGAGCCCGTTGATGCTGAACAGCCCCGCGGCGATCGCCAATTTCCAGCGCATGCGCGAGCAGCTCGGCGTCGACGGGGGAATGCTCGTTGCCAATCCGGTGCCGGAGGAAAGCGAGATTGCGCGCGAAGAGATGGAAATCTACATCACCCGCGCACTGGACAATGCCGTAAGCGACGGCATTTCCGGCAAGGCGGTGACGCCCTACCTGCTCGACAACCTCTTTCACATGACGGAAGGCCGCAGCCTCGAAACCAATATCGCGCTCGTCGAGAACAATGCCCGGCTCGCCGCCGAGATCGCCGTTGCGCTGGCGGCGAAATAGTCGCAGCTCTCCGCTTGCTCGACGGTATACTCGTCGGCTTCGGCAGTATCGTCGCGACCTCGGCAAGAAGCCGGGCGCCGGCGCAGAAATCCGACATAGTCGCGGGGCTGCCGGCGGTAGCTGAGTTGCGGTTCCGGGAAGGCTGAACATCGAAGAAATCCCGATTTCTGAGGCGGAATGCGACAGGAATGTCGCATTTGCTCGCAGTGCCGTCGCCTGGACGACGACACGAGACGACGCAAATTCTTACCTAAGATTGAGCAAACGACATCAAGAGGCGTGGCCAGCGCGTCCTCACGAGCAGGAACTCCGGCGCTTGAATTCCGGACCCGCGCACCGGCTTTTGCGCAACATCTTCCGGACTGCAATACAAGAACTGCCGGCGCGTGGACCACACGCGGTCAAAAGCCGCAACCGCAATTCACCACGAGAAAAGGAGAAGAGAAGAGGTCATCAGGCAAACCAAACTGGAGGGGAAATGTACACGAAAATAATGGTTCCCGTCGATCTGGCGCATGTCGAAAAGCTAGAGCGTGCCCTCGATACGGCGGCAAAACTTTCCAAGCTCTACAATGCTCCCGTTGCTTATGTGGGCGTCACGGCCGCAGCGCCCGGTCCACTCGGGCATAACGCTGCGGAATATGCCGCGAGGCTGGAGGCTTTCGCGAAGGACCAGGGTGCCCGTCACGGCATCTCGACACAGTCGAGGCCGGTTGTCAGTCACGACCCTGCAGTGGATCTCAGCGATGCCCTGGTTGAGGCGGTCAAGACCACGGGAAGCGATCTCGTCGTCATGGCGACGCACATTCCCAATGTTGCCGACCATCTCTGGCCATCCAATGGAGGCCGCCTGGCAACCCACACGAATGCCTCCGTATTCCTGGTCCGCAGTTGAACGGTCTGCACCGGACCAATCACGACAACTCATAGCAATATCTGAGGAGCATATTCCATGAGCGATGCTGGAATCCCGGCCCCTGAAGGCCCTTCGGCGCTGATCGAGACCGACTACGAAATCGGTCAGGACAATATAACTGCGCAAATCGGGCCCTTCGGCCTCGACATTCACAACCCCGTCTTCCTGATATCCGGCCTGACGGCCGTGGCCTTCGTGCTGCTGACGCTCGCCTTTCAGGAACAGGCGGGCCCAATCTTCAACAGCATGCGTGAATGGCTGACGTCGACCTTCGATTGGTTCTTCCTTCTCTCGGCCAATATCTTCGTCCTGCTCTGCCTCTTCCTGATTGTCTCGCCCTACGGCAAGGTGCGGATCGGCGGAAAGGAGGCCACGCCCGACTATTCCTATTCCGGCTGGTTCGCGATGCTGTTCGCCGCCGGTATGGGTATCGGATTGATGTTCTACGGCGTTTCCGAGCCGATCTCGCATTTCTCCTCGTCGGTGGCGGAGGATGCCGGCACGGCGGACAGTTGGGCGCCGCTCGGCGGCGCCGCCGGCGATGTTGTGACCGCCCGGCATCTCGGCATGGCCGCGACCATTTTCCATTGGAGCCTGCATCCCTGGGCCATCTACGCCGTGGTGGCGCTTGCACTTGCTCTTTTCGCCTATAACAAAGGCCTGCCGCTGACCATTCGTTCGATCTTCTATCCGATCTTCGGCGAACGCACATGGGGTTGGCCGGGCCACGTCATCGATGTGGTCGCCGTCTTCGCGACGCTGTTCGGTCTTGCCACCTCGCTGGGTTTCGGCGCCGAACAGGCCAATGCCGGGCTCAACCATCTTTTCGGCCTGCCGGTCAACGACGTCTCGAAAGTGCTTCTGATCGTCGGGATCACCGCCATCGCGCTCGGATCCGTCGTGGCGGGTCTCGATGCCGGGGTGAAGCGCCTGTCGGAAATCAACATGATTCTGGCCGCATTGCTCCTGTTCTTCGTGCTTGTCGTCGGGCCGACCTGGGCGATCCTTACAGGCTTCTTCACCAACCTCTATGAATATGCGCGCTACCTGCCGGAACTGTCGAACCCGTTCGGACGCACCGACGACAACTTCCGTGACGGCTGGACGTCCTTCTACTGGGCCTGGTGGATCTCCTGGTCGCCGTTTGTCGGGATGTTCATCGCCCGCATTTCCCGCGGGCGCACCGTGCGTGAATTCCTTACCTGCGTCCTCATCATCCCGTCCCTCGTTTCGGTCTTCTGGATGACGGCCTTCGGTGGCACCGCAATCAGCCAGATTGTCGATAACGGCTATCAGGTCATTGTCGATGCACCGCTGGAACTGAAACTGTTTTCGATGCTGGAGGCGATGCCATTGCAGGCGATCACGTCCTTCATCGGGATCGTTCTTGTAATTGTCTTTTTCGTGACCTCATCGGACTCCGGCTCGCTGGTGATCGATACGATTACGGCCGGTGGAAAAGTGGATGCACCGACGCCGCAGCGTGTCTTCTGGGCAACCTTCGAGGGCTTGGTCGCGATCGCGCTTCTTCTCGGCGGCGGCCTGGGCGCATTGCAGGCGATGGCGGTTTCGACCGGCTTCCCCTTCACTATCGTCCTGTTGCTCGCCAGCTTTGCCATCATCAAGGGATTGGCGAGCGAACCGCGCTAAGCAGTCGGAACCTGCTTGTCGGAAAGCACGCACGACGCTGAAGACTACTCAACGCCCCGCCGGATACGCGGGGCGTTGACGCCGTCGGCCCGGGCTTCGAAGCAACGGTAATCCGCCTGCTGCAGCATTGCGCTCTCCACACGTCCTTGGGCTCCGAGAACGTGCCGCAGACGAAACGGTGCGCAGAATGGACCGGCACAGCACGATGCGAGCTATCGAGAGGCAAAACATTAGCGCCGCCCGTCTTTTCAGACGGGCGGCGCTGTAAGCCATATGGCCTTCGGATCGTATGGCTGCCGTAGAAGCACTCGTTATGCGGCCGAGGCGAATTCGCGCAACCGCCGCGCCGGAGTCCTTTTACTGTGGCTGTTGCGATTTCTCGTGTCCTGCGGCGAACAGCCATAGGTTTCACGATAGCACTTCGAGAAGTGGGAAGCCGAGACGAAGCCGCAGGCGATGGCGACTTCCACGACCGGCATGGAGGTTTGTATCAGCAGGTGTTGGGCGCGTTCGAGACGAAGCTTCAGATAGTAGCGCGCCGGTGAGCAGCGCAGTTCGTTGCGGAAGATCCGTTCGATCTGCCGGCGCGAGAGCCCCACGGATGCGGTGAGTTCGTCGATCTGCATCGGATCGGCGAGACTCTGCTCCATTTTCTCGACCAGCATCATCACGGTTCGATCCTGCGCCCCGACCCGTTGCGCGAAAGGCATGCGCTGCCGCTCACCAGGCCCACGCACGCGGTCCACCAGCGCGAGTTCGCATATGCTGCCGATGACCTCTTCGCCGACGTCGCGCTGAATGATGTGGAGCATCATGTCGAAGGAGGCGGCGCCGCCGGCGCAGGTGAAGATGCTGCCGTCGACTTCATAAATCCCGGTATTGACCTCGACGCCGCGAAACTCCTCGACGAAGCCGGGAATGTTCTCCCAGTGGAGCGCGCATTTCTTCTCGTTCAACAGCCCCGCTTTCGCGAGGATATGAGCACCGGTGCAAAGGCTTCCGATCGCCACGCCCCGATGCCGACATTCGCGCAGCCATGCCTCGGCCGCCCGATCGCCGTGGCGATGCACGTTCTTGCCGCCGCAAACGATCGCCAGGGCGGGCCGCTGGTGGGTAACGAGGTGCTGGCGTTCTTCCGCAATGGAGTTGTCGGGATCCAGGGTGAGGCCGCAGCTCGCGCGGATCTTCCCGCCGTCGCCCGTGGCCACACGCCAGCCATAGGCCTCGTAACCCAGGGCGGCGTTGGCCATCCGTAGGGCCTCGATCGCCGAGGAGAATGCCATCATCGTGAATTCCGGCACCAGATAAAATACTACCAGACGCGGCTCAGCACTCACCAGTCTCATGGAAGACCTCCTCTGATCCTCGGCGGACCGGCGCGCGCACTTTCGCTGCCTACCGTCCGCTCCTCCCAAATGATCGACAGATATTGACCTGTCCTGAAAATCTGAAAAGAATGATTGCGACATATCGACGGTAAAAACGAGACATACCGATGCCTGCAAACAAGGTCTTCCCCGTTGGGCAGCGCCGCGACCAATCCCTGCGCCTGTCCGTAGGCTTCGTGCTGCTGCGCCGGTTCACGCTTTGCGCATTCGCCAACTTCGTGGACGTGTTGCGTCTTGCCGCCGACGAAGGTGACCGCAGCCGGCCGATCCAATGCCGATGGAGCGTCATCGCTGCCGATATGAGGCCGGTAAGTGCGAGTTGCGGGGTATCGATCCAACCCCAGGAAACGTTCGGCAATCCGAAGCGGTTCGATTACATCGTCGTGGTCGGCGGCCTTCTCGACGAGATCGATCGCAGCGACGACAGGATGGATGGATTTTTGCGCGAGGCCGCCGCGGCCGGGGTCCCGCTGGTCGGCCTTTGTACCGGCACATTCATCCTCCACCGCGCCGGACTGATGGACGGTTATCGCTGCTGCGTCAGCTGGTTCCACCACCAGGACTTCCTGGCGCAGTTCGAGCGGATGAAGCCGGTATCGGACCAGATATTCGTGGTCGATCGCGATCGCCTCACCTGTTCGGGCGGCACCAGCACGGCGCACCTCGCAGCGTTTCTCGTGGACAGACACATTGGAAAGGCGCAGGCGACGAAGAGCCTGAACATCATGATGATCAGCGGCGCGGAGGAAGGTGGAGCCCCGCAGCCGGGACTCACGCTTGATTTCCGAACCAAGGACCTCGTCGTCAGGAAAGCGCTTCTGCTGATGCAGCAAAACCTGGATACGCCACTCTCCGTTGCGGAGATCGCCAGGCATCTCAATATCGGCAAGCGCAAGCTTGAACGGCATTTCCGCGATGCGCTCGCAATCTCGCCCTTGTCGGCCTTTATCGAGATGCGGCTCTCGCACGCCCGCCACATGCTCGAGAACACTGACAAGTCCATCGCCTCGATTGCCGCGGAGAGCGGTTTTTGCGATTCCTCACATCTCAGCCGGCTGTTCCGGCGCCGTTTCGACGGCACCCCGCAACAATTCCGCGCGTCTGTGGACCGGTCGAAAGAACCGTCCGACCACACGATGGCCTCTGTGTCGTGAGGCGGCGCATCCGCGCCCGCCCATGTAGCGCGGCAAAGACGCGTCCAATGGACTAGGCCAACCGGCTGACCTATCGGCACGATGTATCGGCCGACAGGCCGAATGGATCAAAGGGATGAATGACGTCTATATCAGCGGCACAGCGTCGGCGAAAAAAACGAATGAGATCCTGTCCGACCTGCGATGCCGCACTCGTTGTCGGCGCAACCCCAACCAGCGAAGGATCGACTGACTGAAAGCCTTCTCCGCATGTCCCACGCGGGCGCCGTGGCCGATGACGAGAAGGTGGCAGCGACGTCGGAGGGCAAGCGATGAGCCTGATGGAATGGATATTTGGTAAGCTGGAGACTTCCAGGAACGTGGCGGTCCTGCAGGCCAGGCCGGTTCTCGCCGGGACCACGATCAAGATCGCTCCGCGGGTGGCCGCAGTGGAACCGAATGAGGCAGAGCCGCAAGCCAAGGAGGACTCGGACCGTTACCTGCTGGGGCGGACGCTGATCGACACCCTCGTTCCCCACGCGAGGAATCCGGCCCCCTTCTCCACCCACGAGTTGCGGTACTTCACGGACCAGTGGATTGCCGCCATGTCGGATGATGACCGGAGAACCATGTCCGAAATCCTCGTGCGCAACAGGGGCAAGCGCGATTTCAACAGGCGGCATGGATGATCGGAACCATTACTGCGCCTGTAGTCCTGTCAGATTCCCGACCGCACGGGCCAAACACACGGGAGCGCTGTTGGCGCCCGCTCTAACCGGATGGCAATCCGGATCGATCGGGCGCCGGATCGCCGCATTACATGACCTCTGCCAAGGAGGCGCCGGTTTGTTTCGTGTCGCGATCGGCGCTCACCAATGCGCCGGCGAGAAGGCGCAAGTTCAAGATTCCGACCGGCTTGCCTTCGGCGTCCACCACGGCAACATCGCCGTCCGGGCCATGCGCGATCATGCGCATGGCGTCCTCGATGGTCGTGCCCACCTCGATCGGCGTCCCGACCGGCAAACAACCGGGACGCATCGGCACCATGACCGCCTCGACATGTACGACGCGGCCGCGATTCACTTCCTTGACGAAGTTCGCGACGTAATCGTCGGCCGGGCGCAGCACGATGTCCTGGCTGGTGCCCTGCTGGATGACTTCGCCATCGCGCAGGATGGCAATCTGGTCGCCGAGCCTCAGCGCCTCGTCGAGATCGTGGGTGATGAAGACGACCGTCTTCCTGATCTCCTTCTGCAAGTCCAGAAGCACCGTCTGCATGTCCATGCGGATCAGCGGATCCAGCGCCGAATAGGCTTCGTCCATCAAGAGCACCGGCGCATCGTTGGAAAGCGCGCGCGCAAGTCCGACGCGCTGCTGCATGCCGCCCGAAAGCTGGTTCGGATACTTGCTCTCGAAGCCCTTGAGCCCGACGCGCTCGATCCACCGCATGGCGGTGTCGACGGCCTTCGCCCGCTCCATCCCCTGCACCTCGAGCCCGTAGAGGGTGTTGTCGAGGACGTTGCGATGCGGAAGAAGCGCAAACTTCTGGAACACCATGGCCGTCTGGTGTCTGCGGAAGGTCCGCAACTCCTGCTCGTTCATCTTGACGACATCGACGCCGTCGACCAGCACCTCGCCGGCGGTCGGGTCGATCAGCCGGTTGATGTGGCGGATCAGCGTCGACTTGCCCGAGCCCGAAAGCCCCATGATCACCTGTATGCTGCCGGAGGGCATCTCGATATTGATGTCCCGCAAGCCGAGCACATGCCCATACCGCTCGTTGAGCTCGGCCTTCGTCAGGCCGTTCTTGACCGCGTCGACATGCGCCTGCGCGTTCGGCCCGAAGATCTTGTAGAGATGGCGGATCTTGATGCCGCCGAAGTGATGATCAGCCATGAACGATCTCCAGGTGCTTCTGCAGCCGCTTGCCATAGGCCTGGCTGACCCGGTCGAAGATGATGGCGATGCCGACGATGGCGAGGCCGTTGAACATGCCGAGCGTGAAATACTGGTTGGCAATGGCCTTGAGAACCGGCTGGCCCAGGCCCTGGACGCCGATCATCGAGGCGATGACGACCATGGCGAGCGCCATCATGATCGTCTGGTTGATCCCGGCCATGATCGTCGGCAGCGCCAGCGGCAGCTGAACGTTCTTCAGCTTCTGCCAACTCGACGAGCCGAAGGCGTCCGCCGCCTCGAGCACATCCTTGTCGACCAGCCGAATACCAAGATCCGTCAGGCGGATCATCGGCGGGATCGCGTAGATGACGACGGCGATCAGCCCGGGCACCTTGCCGATCCCGAGCAGCATCACGACGGGAATGAGATAGACGAAGCTCGGCATCGTCTGCATGACGTCGAGGACCGGATTCACCAGCCTTTGCAGGCGATCGGACCGCGACATCACGATGCCGATCGGAATGCCCACCGCGATCGACAGGATCGTGCAGACGAAGATCATCGAGACCGTCCGCATCGTGTCGTCCCACATGTCGAAATAGCCGATGGCCAGCAGCGTCACGAGACAGCCCAGCACCACTTTAACGCTCCGGCTGGCACCCCACGCGATCGCGAGGATGATCAGCGTGATGATCGGCCACGGCGTCTGCGTCATGAAACGCTCCGCGACAATCAGAAAGTGCTGCAGAGGCGAGAAAAAGCCTTCGATGGCTTCGCCATAGCTACGCGTGAACGTTCGGAATCCCTCGTCGATAATCTTCTTCAGATTGCGTAGCGAGTCGTCGTCCATGTGCGGAAATACGTATAACCAATCCATTCCGTTCCCCTTTTTGAAGAAGCCGGCTGAGCCTGTGCTTGTTTTGCTTGGGCGGGATGAACGCGGCGCACTTTTCGTGCGCCGCGCGGAACCTGCTTAGAGGCTCAAAGCGCCGCCTTGATCTTCTCGGCAGCTTCCGGGGAGACCCACTTCGACCAGATTTCGTCGTTCTCCTCGAGGAAGTGCTTCGCGCCTTCTTCGCCGGTCGCCTGGTTGTCGGTCATCCAGGCCATCAGCTTGTTGACCGTCTCGTTGCTCCAGGAACGCGTGTTCAGATAATCCATGACCTCGGGACCGACCTTTTCCGAGAAGGGCTTTGCCACGAGCGTGACGACGCGATCGATCGGCCAGGCATTCGCCTTCGGATCGGGGCAATCGGCCACCGTATTGCAGCGCTTCCATTCGTCCGGATCGTTCGGCACGCCCGCTTCGAGCTTGACCATTTCGTACTTGCCGAGCAGCGCGGTCGGCGACCAGTAGTATCCGACCCAACCCTGCTGCCGCTCATACGCCTTGGCGATCGAGCCGTCGAGACCGGCGGCAGAGCCCGTGTCGACCAGCGTGAAGCCTGCCTTCTCTGCTTCGTAGGCCTTGTAAAGCTGCGAAGTCACCACGGTGCCGCCCCAGCCCTGCGGTCCGTTGTAGATGGCGCCCTTGCTGGAATCTTCCGGGTCGGGGAAGAGTTCCGGATGCTTCAATACGTCACCCACGGTTTTGATGTCCGGGTGTGCGTCCGCGATGTATTTCGGCATCCACCAGCCCTGCACGCCGCCATCCGGCAGCGCCGTCGCTCCGGTGACCAACTTGCCTTCGTCCATGCCGCGCTTGACGACATCCGGCAGCAGGTCGACCCAGGCTTCCGGCGCTATGTCCGGCTGGCCCTTTTCGACCATCGAGGTAATCGTCGGCACGGTATCGCCGATGGTGATGTCGGCACTGCAACCGTAGCCTTCGTTCAGGATGATCTTGTCGATGTTCGAGAGGACCTCGGCGCTCTGCCAGTTCATGCTGGCGATGGTGACGCTGCCGCAGTCTGCGGCGTTCGACGCGGACACCCCGCCGAGCAGACCCAGCATAAGGCATGTGGACCCAAGTAGTTTTTTCATCAACGTTCCCTCTTGCATTGCGGCAATTATCGCGGAGTTGGGCTGCCGCGTTTAACCCACTCCTGCGGCAGCCACGGCTATGCCGCGCTTGCCGACTTCCTCCAGCGCCTTTGACAGCCGCTAAACACGCCTTCCGTGCTGTAGCGCTTGCCTGACAAGGGCGGTGAAACCGGTGATCGGATGTTTCGGGGGCGTAGAGGCGTGTTCGGTCGGGACCTTGCGTCGTCGTGCTTGCTTGGCGCCAGGAAGGCGCGTCGAGATATGCCCCGCGGCGCCAAATGCCCGCGCAAGGCTCGATACGCTCATTCGAAGATCACGCAAATTGCATGCGGCACTGACCTGTTCGAGGCGGAGTGCATCTCTGTTCGCTGTTGACCTGTTCAGATCCTGCCTCCGACGCTGACCGAATTGAACCACGTTCATCCGGCGTGCCCGTCCAACGTCCTTCTACAGCGCCGCGCGTCTTATCAGACGCACAAAGGTCGCTGTAGCACTTTGAAGTGCTGCCTGTCTTTGTCCTTCAATCGAGGTCGATTAAGGAGACATGCAGTAGGACGATGTCCTTCCCCTGACGGCAAGATAGGCTGTATCCAGAGCTGCGATTTGCCTATGCCCGGCGTTCCCGCGCGACATTGCGACCTGCCGCGCCGCGCGTCCCCATTGCTCACAAAGCATAATGAGCTGCGGTTCCTGCCGCCTTCGGCGATCTTGGCGAAAGGATTAGTCACCGACATCGAAAGGCGCGACTGCAAAGGCGGGCGCCACGCGTCATTCGACGCGTAACGGTCACGAGTCCAGCATTTCCCGTACGGCGATCGCCAATTGCTTGAGCGAGAACGGTTTCGGCAGAAAGCCGAACTTGGCATCGGCGGGAAGGTTGCGCGCGAAGGCGTCTTCCGCATAGCCGGAGACGAAGATGAATTTCAGGTCCGGATATTTCTTGCGCAGCTCGCGCAGAAGCGTCGGCCCGTCCATCTCCGGCATCACCACGTCCGATACGACTATGTCGACGGCACCGTCGAGCTCGTCCATGATATCGAGCGCCTCGACGCCCGAACCCGCCTCGTAAACCGTGTAGCCGCGCGTTTCGAGCATCCGCTTTCCGCCGCGGCGAACGGCTTCCTCGTCCTCGACCAGCAAAACGACGGCCGAGTCCCCGGTAAGATCAGTCGGCTCTGCCGCGGCCGCGGGCGCTGTGGCAGCTTCGCTCACGACGGGTCTAGCGGCGGACCCGGCAGAGGCGTCAACCGGGCTCGGCTCGTCGCGGGCCTCGATCACTTCGACATGGCGCGGCAGCAGGATCCGGAACGTCGTGCCCTGGCCGACTTCCGATTCCGGATAGATGTAGCCGCCCGACTGCTTGACGATGCCGTAAACCATCGAAAGGCCGAGGCCGGTGCCCTTGCCGACCTCCTTGGTCGTGAAGAACGGCTCGAAAATCTTGTCCATGATCTCCGGCGGAATCCCCGTTCCTTCGTCGGAGACTTCGACCATCACATAGTCTTCCTCCGGCAGTTCCCGCCGTCCGAGCGCCGCGACCTCGCCAGCCGGCAGGTTTCGCGTCCTGAGCGTGATGGTTCCGCCTCCCGGCATGGCGTCGCGCGCGTTGACCGCGAGGTTGAGAAGCACCTGTTCGAACTGGCCGAGATCCGTCTTCACCGGCCAGAGGTCGCGACCGTAATCCACCTCCACCTTGACATTGGTGCCGGTCATCCGGTCGACGAGCATCCGGAGATCGCCGATGACGTCGGTGAGATTGAGAACCGTCGGCCGCATGGTCTGCTTGCGCGAGAAGGCGAGCAACTGGCGCACCAGCACCGCGGCGCGGTTCGCATTGCGCTTGATTTCCATGAGATCGGCGAAGGTCGCATCGGCGGGACGCGCCGAGAGCAGCAGATGGTCGGAGGAAAGCAGGATCGCCGTCAGAACATTGTTGAAGTCGTGTGCGATGCCGCCGGCAAGCGTTCCGACCGCGTTCATCTTCTGCGTCTGCGCCATCTGCTTTTCGAGCGCCTTTTGCTCGGTAATCTCCAGCGCATGGATGATGGCCGCCTCGTCCGGCGCCTGGTCGCTCTGGTCGATCACGGCATTCACATAGAAGCGGAAATGACGTCCGTCGTCCGTCGGATGCAAGGCGTCGATCGGGGCGATATCGCTTTGCCGGTCCTTCGCGGCCGCCAGGGCTTCGGCGAGGCGGGTCCGCTCCGACTCGTGCACGACCGACTCGATCAGCAATCCGCGTTCGACGTCGTCCTGCGACACGAGACCGGCGAAGAGCTTCAGGAACGGCGCGTTGGTCCTGAGGATGCGACCGTTTCCATCCACAGACGCGATCGCCATCGGCGTGTTGTTGAAGAAGCGCGTGAAACGCATCGCCGCGTTCGAGGCCGATTGGTCGCCGTCATCGCCTTCGCGTGACATAACGATCGTCCGGCTCTCGCCCGGCGCGCCGTCCCGCGCCGAGGAGACGCGATGGATCAATCTCACCGGCAGGCTCTGGCCGTTCATCTTGCGCAGGTCGAGGTCCAAGACCTTCGTCTTCTTTAGTCCCGGCTCCGCCTGGACGGACTGAACGAGCGTCAGCCCCTCGCCCGCGACGAGATCGGCAATGCTGAACGACCCCGGCTGGAACTTGGTGAGATCTATCCCCAGCCAGTCGGCGAGGGTGGCATTGATATAGAAGATCTCGCCCTTGCGACCGGCGGAGAAAAAGCCCGCAGGCGCATGGTCGAGATAATCGATCGCGTTCTGCAGCTCCTTGAAGAAGCGTTCCTGGTCATCGCGTTCGGCGGTGATGTCGGCGATCTGCCACAGATAGAGCGGGTTGCTGTCGGCGTCTTCCAGCGGCAGCACGCGCGCCTTCAGACGGAACCAGCGCGCCCCGGAGCCACCGGCGCCGTTCGCCAAAGGCTTCAACAGACGGAATTCCTCGTGCCCCTGCTTGCCCTCGTGCAGACCGTTGGTGAGACGATAGATCGCCTCGGTCGCTTCGCGGTTTCGCGAAAGAATGGTCTCGAGCGACTGGATGCCCGCCGCAGTCCTGGCACCGGTCAGCGCGCCATAGGCGGCATTCGCGTAAATGATCCGCCCCTTGCGATCGGTGACGATCGTCCCGTCTTCGTGGCCGTCCAGAAAGGCGCGCGCCAGCTCGTCAGGCCGCGACTGCGGCATGACCTCGATGAAGCCGATCACCGAAGAAACGAGGAAGAATATCCCGACCATCGCCAGGACGCCGAGAATGCCGAGCACGATCTCGTTTTCGAGCTGGTTCTTGAAGACGACGAAGGCGGCCGCCGACGCGGTCAGGACGATCGCCAGGAGGATGATCCGGAACACCGTTCCCGGCCGTACGCCCCGGTCAACGACCGGCATCTGGTAGTCACCTGACTGCCGCAATTTCGTCATCGGGTCCTCACCCTGCTGGCGGGTACGTTCGCTGCCTCCGGCACCGTCCCGCCCGCTCACAACGCCGCGCACCCGATGCGGAGGCGCAGGGCCGCTGTGATCCTTTGATTTCCTGCATATCCCTAAAACGGCTCCGGTTAAAGGATATGCGGTGGCCGGTTCCGACGCGGTCTCCGCGAACCGGCACTCGCCGCCCCTGCTCCCCGTCCGTCGAACTGGAATCATCATTAACGATCAGAGATAACGGCAGAAAGCGTCTCTGCGGAAGCGATGCGGTCAATTCACAGGGAATGTCGGATGCCGGCTTGCCGTGGCCCGAAAAAAGCCGTCAATTGCTGCCAATCGGGCGACAAAAGGAGTTCAGTTCATGTTGGAAGCGATCGCCGGAGACAACGCCAGCCGATTCGTCATCGCCGCTGGAGCCGTTGCCATCGGTCTCCTGTGCCTTGTGGCCGTGCTCTGGATCATTCGCCGCAGACCGTCCTCCCCCTTCGTCCGCGGCGGCAGGAACAGACAGCCGCGCCTTGCCGTGCTCGATGCCGCCGCCGTCGATACGCGCAGGCGGCTCGTGCTCGTCCGCCGCGACGACGTCGAGCATCTGATCATGATCGGCGGTCCGACCGATATCGTCATCGAGAGCCGCATCGTTCCGGAAGAAGCGGCGCCGAGCACTGCACGTCCAGGCGTGACCCAACCCCCGATCACCGCGGAACGGCCGGAAGAAAAGCCGCAAGAGGCGGAGACCGAAACGCCGGCCGCCGCATCCATGCGGCGAATGCGAGCGGATGAGACGATGCGCCGCCCCGTTCACACGGAACCTGCTCCGGCTCTCGAAGCGGCCGCGGCTCCACGACCCGCTCCTGCGGCACAACCGGCACAACAGGCTTTTGCCGAGCCCCAGAGCCCTGCTCCGGCCATTGCGCCCGTTTCGGCCTTCGAGCCCCGTCAGGAGAGTTCAATCGTTCCGGGCGACCGCGTTCCTCCGATGGCAAGAGTGGCCGATGGGTCGCGGCCGGCGCAGCAACCGGTACCGGCGCAGCCGAGACCCGTGGCGCAGCCGAGACCTATGGCGCAGCCGCAGCCCGTCGCTGTTCAGCCCGTTGCGGTTCAGCCTGCGAACACCGAAAAGACAGTGGATTTCGAGCGTATGCTCGACGCGGAGATCAGCAGCGACCTGCAGCGCCTCGCCCCGACGGCTGCCGCGAGACAGCCGAACCGCCCTGTTGCGAGTGTCCGCCAGGATCCCATGCTCGGCACGACATCCGCCGACGCCAACAGGGAAACGAACATCGATGAGGAGATGAAACGGATGCTTGCCGACATTTCCGCAGGCCGCAAGCCCTGACGCGGTGACGCCTCGCCCGTCCGAAGGGCGCGCCGCCTTACAAGAAAAACCGGGTAAAAAAAACGG
This sequence comes from Ensifer sp. LCM 4579, assembly GCF_001854885.1. Classification (GTDB taxonomy): domain Bacteria; phylum Pseudomonadota; class Alphaproteobacteria; order Rhizobiales; family Rhizobiaceae; genus Sinorhizobium. The sequence goes on from NZ_MDDV01000004.1 coordinate 215,158, forward strand.
CGCGGCCCGGCCGCGCCGTTTTCTTTCAGTTCACTGGATCCAATCTCACTCGTCGCGATAGACTTTTTCGCGACGCTCGTGGCGCTCCTGCGCCTCGATCGAAAGCGTTGCGATCGGCCGCGCATCCAGCCGCTTCAGGCCGATCGGCTCACCGGTCTCCTCGCAATAGCCATAGGTGCCCTCGTCCAGACGCTGCAACGCAGCATCGATTTTGGCGATAAGCTTCCGCTGGCGGTCGCGGGCGCGCAACTCGATGGCCCGGTCTGTTTCGGAGGAGGCGCGGTCTGCGAGATCCGGATGGTTGGCGCTCTCCTCTGCCAAGTGGTCCAGCGTCTCGCGGGCTTCTCTAAGGATATCGTTTTTCCAGGCATTCAGCTTCGCGCGAAAATAGGCCCGGTGATTGGCATTCATGAATTCCTCGTCCTCGGAGAGGACATAGGTACTAAGATCGATCTTCTCACTCAACGCGATTCTCCTGAAGAACATCTCATTGCGGCGGTGTATAGACCGATGGAAGCCCCGATTCAAGCCTTGCAGCCCACAATGAAGCGCATTTTACCGATGCTTGCATTTCACGCTAACTGGCGAATATTTCATCAAAATTACACACAAGAGCGTGAGCGCTGCAGCGCCTTCTTCCACCGATAATTGCGTCCTTCCGAAATCTCGCTTGCTCCCGGCGCAAGAGCTCCATTTGCGCGCCGGATTGCGATATCTGACGCGCATAAGCATCATTTCAATAGAAAGCCTGCTATGAGGAAGCAGATGATGCGGACTTGATCTTTGCGGCCACGGCGGGACAAGGTAGTCGACCGTCGCGCGCATTCTCACGCCGGCGGGCCGATGCCCGAGCCGGGCGCACACAGCAGCGGATGCCCTTATGCGAGACAGCGCCGTACCAGCCTTCCGCCTCTTTCTCCTTCGCCACGCCCGTTCAGGCTGGGCCCTGCCGGGGCAACGGGATTTTGACCGCGCGCTCGACGACGCGGGCTATGCCGAAGCCGCGTTGACCGCGCAGGCCGCCGCCGATCGGGGCCTGCGGCCGGATGTGATCCTCTGCTCGACTGCCGTGCGTTGCCGCCAGACTGCCGAACCGCTCTACCGCGCCCTCGGCGAAGAGCTCGACGTCCGTTATGTCGACCAGCTTTATAGCGGGCCGACCAGCACCTACAGGAACCTGGTGGAGGCGCATGCGCACCGCGACTCGCTGATGCTTGTCGGGCATAATCCCATGATCGAAGAACTCTTCCTGCAGATCCTTGGCGGGGAATCGGCCGCCGCGGCGCTCGGCGACGGCTACCCGCCTGCGGGCCTTGCCGTCATCGATTTCCGGGCACGCCCGACCCCCGGCGGCATCTGGTCGGCGTCGCTCGGCATGCTGCTGGTGCCGCAGTTGGAAGAAGCCGAAGGGCAATGAGCCGCCGCTCGTTGCGCCGCCTGAAACATTTCCTATATCGCGACGAGGGGCGACGCCGACTGCGTGCGATCCTGACGATACCGGCGACGGCGCCGTATCGATGAACATTTCCCAAGGGACGGAGACACTTGGCGTCGATTCTCACCAGCTTCAAAGACGATGCACTGATCGCTCTGGACACTCTTGCCGACCGGGCGTCCGGTCTCCTCAACCCCTCGGTCCGCCTCGGGGTCACGGGCCTGTCGAGGGCGGGCAAGACCGTATTCATCTCCTCGCTCGTCCACAATCTTCTGAACGGCGGCCGCCTGCCGCTTTTCGAGCCGGTCCGGTCCGGTCGCGTGTCAAAGATACGGCTCGAACCGCAGCCTGACGATGCGGTTCCGCGCTTTCAATACGAAGAGCATGTTTCCGCCCTCGTGCGCGACCGAACCTGGCCGGATTCGACCCGCGCGATCTCGCAATTGCGCATCACGCTCGACTACGAAAGCGCCAGCGGCTGGAACCGGATGTTCTCTCCCGGACGGCTTTCGATCGATATCGTCGACTACCCGGGCGAATGGCTGCTCGACCTGCCGCTGCTTTCGCAGGATTTCCGGCAGTTCAGCGAGGCGACCGTCCAGCGTGCCCGCTCCGGCAGCCGTGCGACCCTGTCGGGCGATTGGCTGGCGCTCGCCTCCTCGGTCGGCGCCGCGACGGCGGCCGACGAGGGTGACGCCCGCCGGCTCGCGACGAGCTTTACCGCCTATCTCAAGGCATGCAAGGAAGATCACCGGTCGCTGTCGACGCTGCCGCCCGGACGTTTCCTGATGCCCGGCGATCTCGAAGGTTCGCCTGCGCTGACTTTTTCGCCGCTAAAGGACTTGCCCGAGGGCCGTCCGCCGAGGGGATCGCTCTGGGCGATGATGGAAAGGCGCTACGAAGCCTATAAGACGCATGTGGTTACTCCTTTCTTCCGCGAGCACTTCGCCCGCCTCGACCGGCAGATCGTGCTTATCGACGCCTTGCAGGCCATCAATCGTGGCCCGGAAGCGTTGCGGGATCTGGAGCAAGCGCTCGCAGACGTGCTCGCCTGCTTCCGTCCGGGCACCAATTCCTGGCTCTCCTCCTTTCTCACGCGCCGCATCGACCGGGTGCTGATTGCAGCGACGAAGGCCGATCACCTTCATCATGAAAGCCATGACCGCCTCGAGCGCATTGCGGCCCGCCTGGTCGCCCGCGCGACCGAGCGCATCGGCATGAGCGGCGCCGGTCTCGACGTGATGGCGCTCGCCTCCGTCCGGGCCACGCGCGAGGCGACGGTGAACCATGACGGCCATGCCCTGCCGGTGATCGTCGGCACGCCGATCGCCGGCGAGCGGATCAATGGCGAGATCTTCGACGGAGAAAAGAAAACAGCGATATTTCCCGGAGACTTGCCGGAAAACCCTGATGTTCTGCTCAAAGACACGGATCACCCGCTTCCGGAGCTCAATTTCGTCCGCTTCCGCCCGCCGCATCTCGAGGAGACGCGCGGCGGGTTGAAGCTCTCCGTACCGCATATACGGCTCGACCGGGCCATGCAGTTCCTGCTTGGAGATCGCCTCGCATGAGTGACGAAGTCAACCACCGCCACCGCAAGCCGACCGCTTTTCCGGTCGAGCAGGAGGTGCGCCCGGCCCCACCGGAGCCTGGACGGCGCTCCCCGTCGAGCTTCGACGACAAGGTGGTCATGACGCCCGATGCGGAGGATCCTTTCATCGAGACCACCGTCGCCGAGGCGCTCACCCCACCCGAGGCACGTCCGCGCCGGCGCCGGTTCTCCTTCGGCAAGGTGGCGGCCGGCGCGGCCGCGACACTCGTTTCACTCGCCATCGGGCTCTGGATCGACCGGCTCGTCCGCGATCTCTTCTCGCGCACCGATTGGCTGGGCTATGCGGCAATCTCGGTCGTCGCGGTCGGCGCCCTCGCCTTCCTGATCGTCATCGCCCGCGAGTTTGCCGGCATGATGCAACTGACGGCGATCCAGACATTGAAAACGGATGTCGCGCGTGCTGCGGCATCGGGCAACGGCAAGGCCGCGCGGGCCGCGATTTCGAGGCTTGCCCAGCTGCTTGCCGCCAATCCCCGGACGGCGAAGGGCCGGGCGCGGCTTACTGAGACCGAAGGAGACATCATCGACGCGCCGCATCTCGTCGAACTGGCCGAGCGCGAGTTGCTGACGCCGCTTGATCGCGACGCCCGCCGGATCATCCTTTCGGCGTCGAAGCGTGTCTCGATCGTCACGGCCGTCAGCCCACGCGCGCTCGTCGACATCGGCTATGTCCTTTACGAATCGGCCCGGATGATCCGCGCGATGGCGGAGCTTTACGGGGGTCATCCCGGCACGCTCGGCCTCTTGAGACTGATGCGCGACGTCATCGCCCATCTGGCCGTCACCGGGTCGATTGCCGTCGGCGACAGTCTTGTGCAGCAGGTGCTCGGCCACGGCCTCGCTTCGAAGCTTTCCGCCCGGCTCGGCGAAGGCGTGATCAACGGACTGATGACGGCCCGGATCGGTATCGCTGCGATGGATCTCTGCCGCCCCATGCCATTCCGCGCACTGAAACGTCCGGGCATCGGCGACTTCCTGGCCGATTTGACACCGGGCACCTCACGAACCGAAGGTGCACCCGGCCTTTGATGCAAGGCGATTTGGCAGCAATTCCGGGCGGGTTATGCGCGTTCGGCGTCGGGCAGGGAAACGCTCCATTAACCATTTTCGCGCAGTCTGCTAAACAGATTTGCACGCTCACCCATCAAGGATCGTTTATGTTCTCGCGCCCCTCTTTGATCGTTCGCGGCGTTGCCGCCATTGCGCTTGCAGCGACCGCAGTCGGCGCAGCGACGCCGGCATTCTCCGGCACCCGCGACAAGGCCTTTTTCGAGAAGGTCGCCGGCCAGTGGAAGGGTCCGGGTGAGATCGTCGCCGGCAAATACAAGGGCACGAAATTCACTTGCGACCTGACCGGCGAACCGACTTCGGGGCCAACGGCCGGGATCAAGCTCGACGGCTTCTGCCGTGTCGGCGTCTTCAAGCAACCCATGTCCGCGATGATCACGCAGAAGGGCGGCAGTTACACCGGGCGGTTTCTCGATGGTGCCGACGGCAGTGGTCTGGACATCGTGTCCGGCAATGTCGCCAGGGACAAGGTCGTCGTCGGCATTAACCGCAAGAAGCTGAACGGCGCGATGATCGCGCGCCTGCAGGACGAAGAGACGATGAACATCACGATCTCCGTCAAGGTCGAGGAAACCATGGTGCCGGTGATCGGCGTCAGCCTCAACCGCCAGATGGACAGTATCGCCGTCGGCTCGATCGAATAGGGGGAACGCGCCAAGGTGCCCTCGCGTCTTTTCGGACGCGCAAAGATCACTGCAGCACTTCGAGTAGCGGCATGTATTGTCCTTACATCGAAGTGACTGCCGATCAGTCGAGCGAGCACCACCACTTGACGTCATCGTCGGCGATCTCGATGCCCCCGACATCGGCATCGGCAAGCCATTCACCGACGGTCCGGCCCTTAACCTCGAGATCCGCCGCAAAGTCGGCAAGCGGCATCAGGACGAAGCCGCGCTCGGTCATGCGCGGGTGCGGCAGTTCCAGCGTTTCGCTTGCGGCACGCGCGCCCTCGAAGGTCAGGAGATCGATGTCGATCATACGCGGGCCCCAGCGTTCCTTGCGGACACGCTTCATCAGTCGCTCGATTTCGAGGCAGGTCTCCAGCAATGTTTCCGGATCGAGCGTCGTCTCGACTTCAGCGCAGGCGTTGAAAAACCAGTCCTGGTCCGTCTTCCCCCATGGTGGCGTGCGGTAGAGCCGCGACACGGCGGTTATGCGGCAGTCCGGCCGCTGGTCGAGCGCCGTCAAAGCTTGCGCCATGGCCCTGCGCGGATCGCCAATATTGCCGCCAAGGCCGAGCGTTGCGCGGCGCCATTCCTTATTCGGCGACATGCTCGACCGTGACCTCGACATAGTCCAGAATGCCCGGGACCGGCGCATTCGGTTTGCGGATGGAGACCTTCGCCCGCCTGACCTGGTTGAACCGCGCACAGAGAGTCTTGGCGACCTCCAGCGCCAGCGCCTCGATCAGGTAGCGTCGGCGTCCGGTGACGATCCGCTCGATCTCCGCAAAGGCGATGCCGTAATGCACGGTGTCGTCGATGCAATCCTCGATGAGCGCAGTGCCCTGCTCCACTTCGAGTTCCGCATCGACAAAGAAGCGCTGGCCCAGGAACTCCTCCTCGTCGAGCACGCCATGGCGGGCGAAGAAGGCACAGTTCTTCAGGGTGATCGTGTAGGTTGCAGTCATGGCTCCATGTCCCGTCGGCTGGTCGTTTCCGCTATTCTTGCAGGTTACAGCGGGACGCGGGCGGAAAACCGCGCACACTTTTCCTGATCCCGCTCCAGCATAGCATCGGCGACCAACAGCGCATCCCTGTTGATTGCGACATCATGTACCCGGAAAATCGCAGCGCCCGCGGCCCGCAGAAGCGCGGTCGTTGCGGCGGTGCCGGCGTCGCGGGCTTCCGGGTCCCGCCCCGTCAACGCGCCGATGAAACGCTTGCGGGACGTGCCCACAAGTATCGGCAGCCCGAAGCGATGCAAGTCGCCAAAACGCGCCATCAGTTGCAGATTTTCCTCCGCGTCCTTGGCGAAGCCGAAGCCGGGATCAAGCACGATCTGCTCGCGCGATATTCCTGCGTCGGCGGCAATCTCCAGGGATCGGCTCAGGAAGTGAAACTGATCCTCGATCACATCCGCCAATTTTTGGCGGTCGCGGCCCGTATGCATGACGCAAAGTCCCGCACGCGTTTCCGCCGCTACGCCGGCGATCGCCGGTTCCCGCTGCAGGCCGTGCACGTCATTGACGATATGCGCGCCGGCACCCACCGCAAGTCTGGCCGTCTCGGCGCGGTAGGTGTCGACGGAAATGATCGCATCGGACTGGCGCGCCAGGGCGGCGATGACCGGAAGGATCCGCGCCTGTTCCTCTTCGGCGCTGACCGGCTCCGCATCAGGACGGGTGGATTCGCCGCCGATATCGAGGATCGCCGCCCCCTCCTCCGCCGCTTTCAACGCAGCGGTAACGGCGGCCTCGACCTGCAGGTAACGGCCGCCGTCAGAAAAGGAATCCGGCGTCACATTGATGATCGCCATCAGGACGCCGCGCGGTCCGAGTTCGAGACTGCGCCCGTGTGCCAGCTTCCAATGCGAGCTTTGAAATGGATTATCGGTCATCTTCCGGCGGTCCGTGGCTCCAACGACGTCAACACTTCCTCGAGCAAGCAACATCGAAAGCAGCACGCAGGCGACCTTGCAGGTCGAGGATCGATCGACCTCCTGCATCTCTCCTTAAATCGGCCGGGATCTAAGGACAAAGACAGACATAATGCATTGCGGCGATCCCATGCTTTCGGGGCGCAAGGCGCCGTAGCCAGCACCGATTTCTGTTGCACTCGCCCCGCCTATGCCCCAAGCTTGGTCGAAGTTCAATCAAAGAGTATCCGGACATGTCCCGAGCGCCCGTTTCGCTGAAAGCCGCACTCGTTGCATTTTTCGTCGGCTTCCCGCTTGGCAGCGCCGCGGCTGAGACCGCGATCAGCAAGAGTGTCTCTTATTTTTCGATCGGCGGACGCACGGCGGCGGAACTCGACAAGGCGCTCTCCGCCACCGGTCCCTTGATGACGAGTACCGGCTCGCGCCACCCCGGTGCCACGCGCATCAAATTCGGCGGTACCGTAACCTATGTCAGCCGCAACGGGCGATGCGCCGTCGGCTCGGCGCGCGTGACGCTCAACACGCGTATCATCTTGCCGCGCTGGAAACACCGCGGGCAGGCCAACCCCGATCTGGCGCTGGTATGGGATACGTTGGCCGCCGACATCAAGCGGCATGAGGAGCGCCATGCCGAGATCGCTCGCCTCCATGCTCGTCGGATGGAGAAGGCCTTGCTGACGCTGAGGCCGGAGGCCGATTGCGAAAGGATGCAGGCCCGCGTTGCCGAGGTCAGCGCCAAGGAAGTCGAGATCCATGACAAGGATCAGGCGCGCTTCGACCGCACCGAAGCCGCAAATTTCGACCGCCGGATGGTTCGGTTGCTGCAATATCGGCTGGAACGGCTGAAAAAGGCCCAGGACTAGTCCCTTTCGATGGACCACCCGGGATGGATGCCCGCCCCTGTCGAACGAGGGTGGTCGGCCGCGTTCCCCTGTTCCGGACGCCCAAGCCCACAGTATTTTATTGGCTGAATCTAACGATAGCGACAGACTCGCGACTCAGCTATATTCACGACATGAAACGGGCGGCAGAGCTAAAGTTCAAACGCTTGAAGAGTTAAAGAAGTAGTTGCAGGGCGACAATAAGATTTCGCGCTTGAGTTTCGGCCCAGATTGGTGCTTGGCGTCATTGCTTGGGAAGCTTGAAGAATGTCCCTGGTGGTGAAGCAACGCAGGTTCTCCTGGCGTGTCTTGGTGCAGCAGATGTCCCCTCCCTCATCTGTCTGCGATACGCCCCCCTTGCCTCGCTCGTCGACGCGACCAGCGAGGCATTTTTTTGCGGGTCATAAGGGGAATGCCGATAGAAGCGGCTTCTTTCCACACGGATTCGGACGCGCGGCGCCGTAGGCAGTTCAGCATCGGTCGATGATCGCGACGCGGCCCGCAGGCCGAAGACGCGGCCCGCAGGCCGAAAACGCTCCGGCGCAATCGGTCAAAATCGGTGCAGGTTGGCGTCAGGCCTGGCGCTCCGGCACATGAACGATCAGCCCATCCAGCGCCTCGCTCATCTTGATCTGGCAGGACAGGCGCGATGTCGGGCGCACGTCATAGGCAAAGTCCAGCATGTCCTCCTCCATTGCCTCCGGAGCGCCGACCGCCGCGGCCCAATGCTCGTCGACATAGACATGACAGGTGGCGCAGGCGCAGGCACCGCCGCATTCAGCCTCGATACCCGGCACCGAATTGCGAACCGCATTCTCCATGACCGTGGAGCCGTTCTCGACATCGAGTTCATGGCGCGTGCCGTCAAAGGCTACGATCGTAAGTTTTGTCATTTCTCGTTCCGGGTTGAACTGGTTGTGACCGGCCGTCAAGCGCTTCTATCCTGCGGTGCTGCAGAGATCGTCGCGGCCCGAATTCGAGGCGCTTCTTCCAACATATCTGGCGCCCAGTCAACACGGACCCGGCGCGTAGCCTCTGCGACTGTCCGCGCGCCTTCGCGACGTCCGACATGCCCGCGCCCCAAGCGATCCGAGGCACAACCCTTCGGAGAGAACGCCGGGGCTAGCGACAAAGTTTCAAGATGAAAAGCTCGGTCTCGAGCACAGCGGCGCCAACCGCACCGCGCAAACCTGTATCCGTCGGCTGCCCTTCGAGGGCGGCTGCGGCATCGGCGACGTGGGCGGCCCCCACCGTGAGCGCCGCGCCTTTCAGACGGTGCGCGGCCTCGCGGCACGCATCCGCCTCTCCTCCGGCGATTTCGGCCATTGCCTGGCGCGCCTGACGGGCAAAGAGCTGGAGAACTTCCATCTCGAGCCCCTTGTCCCCCATCGTTTGCCGCTCGATATGAGCGAAATCGATCGGCGCTCCTTCGATGGAAGCATAACTTCCCGGATGATCCGGTATGTCGAAAACTATTTTGAGTGCCGCCATGGCCAATCCTCTTAATGTTTGTCGCATTGCGAGATATAAATATCGCATCGCGATGCCGCACCGTTTTCAGACAGGTATCGTCCGCGGGCGCCGCTGCCATCGGCTTAAAAGGCGGCGCTATCGGGGCAGGAATTTGGGGACATGGTTAACGGCCATTAAAGCGGCAGATTTCCTTGGCTTTTGCCGCCTCCGCCTGATCATGTCGTTAACGAATGGTTAGGATTTTAGCGAATGCCGATTGCGCTTAATTGTAAGAAACTGGCTAATGTGTCACTACGATACGACCAGGAACATGCAAGCATATGAAAATGGCAACTGTTCTGGTGGATAAGCTCAGCGCGCGGTGTCCCCACGCGATGTCAGCGGCTATTCCATCGAGGCGATGCAATCGGTGATCCGTCATGATACTGCGCAGATGCGGTGCGCATATCCTGAAGGCACCGCCCTGTTCAGGATGTCTTCTGACCCGCCCGGCGGCGCCAAGGAGGCGGCCATCAGCGGGCAAAAGTAGTGAGGCGTATCCCTATGGCGACGAAGAAGAGCAACGAGTCGATCGACGAGAAGGCCTTCCAGGCTCTGGAGGCGGCACTGAAGATCGACTTTGACGACCTGAAGTCGGCCTTGAACGACAAGAATTCCTTGGATGATCCGGAGGAAACGGTGTCCGAGCCCAGCAAGAAAGCGGCAGCATCCGACCAGGCTCGTCCTGCAAGGGCACAGAAGGAGACCCTCAAGACGTCGCGCGAGGCCGAGCCGTCGCGCAGCCTCGCTCCCGAATCCGCGCCGAAGCAGCCGCCGCTTTCGCCCGCCAATGACGACACGCGCAGGTCGCCCGCTGCCTTGCTTCGTGCTTTCGAGGGGCGGACCAACCGTACCGCGATCCGCCTTGCCGGCATCATCTCGGCGGTTTGGGTCGTTGCCGGCCTTGGGATTGGTCATCTTCTCTATGCACCGCAGATCTGGCAGATCCGTTCGCTTGGCGATCTGGCGGCCACGCCGGGTGCGATCGGCCTTTTGCTCGGCATCGCCCTGCCCGTCATGCTGTTCTTCTCCTTCGCGATCATGATTGCGCGCGCGCAGGAACTGCGCAATGCGGCGCGGTCGATGGCCGAGGTTGCCCTGCGGCTCGCCGAGCCGGAAACCGCAGCTGCCGACCGCGTGATGACCGTCGGACAGGCGGTCCGCCGCGAAGTCTCGGCCATGAACGAAGGCATCGAGCGCACAATCGCCCGCGCGACCGAACTCGAAGCGCTGGTACACTCCGAGGTCAATGCGCTTGAGCGCAGCTACAGCGAGAACGAGTTGCGCGTTCGCACGCTCGTCCAGGAGCTCGGGCTGGAGCGCGAGGCGATCGTCGGCCATTCCGAGCGCATCCGCGCGGCGATTGCGGGCGCGCATAACAAGCTGAAGGACGATCTCGAACTCGCCGGCGAAGACATCGCATCGCGCATCGCGGTTTCCGGTGAAGCCTTCGCGTCGCTCATCGACACGCGTGCGGCGGCACTCAGCGAAAAATCGGATCACGCGTTGCAGAGCCTCGACGCGATGCTGTCCCACCGTACCGACACGCTGCTCTCCGGCCTGAACAGCGCCGGCGAGACGCTCAACGGCGAGTTCGACACCCGCCTCGATGCGCTCAGCGACACGCTGACGAAGCGCGGCGAGCAATTGCTCGTCCAGTTCGAGACCCGTGCCTCCACGCTCGACGCCAATACTGAAAAACTCAATGCGGCCCTCAACGAGCGCGCCCGCCAGTTGAACGAGACCCTGATCGCGCGCACGCGCGATCTCAACGAAAGCCTGAGCGTCGGGCAGCAGGCGATCGCCGGCGGCCTCGACGAGGTGCTGACGTCGCTCAATGCAGCGCTCGACGAAAAGGGCGCGAGCTTCCGCCAGAGCCTGAAATCGAGCGCCGACGATGCGATCATGGATCTAGACCTCAGGGGCGGCTTCTTCGAAGAAAAGCTTCAGACGACCGTCGGACAGCTCGCCACCGCCTTCGACGAGCGTTTCCACGAGTTCGCGAGCGCGTTCGACAAGCGCGCAAGCATGCTCGACTCCAAGCTTATGGAAAGCCTGCACCGCATCAACGAAACGGTTTCTGGCGGCGCGGATGCGATCGGCAGCACCCTTGACGGCAGCCTCGAAAAGATCGGCTCGGCGCTTTCGGATCAATCGCTGACGCTCGCGACTGCGCTCGGCGCGACCCAGGACTTCATCGAGGAAACGATCGGCAGCCGCACCTCGGAACTCAGCAATCTCATCGGCGACGCCCATAGCCGCATCGACGGCGTGCTTTCGGAAAAGACCGGCTCGCTCATGGGGGCGCTCAAGGAGGCGCAGGAACGCATCGAAGGCGGCTTCGGCCAGCGCGCGGACGCGCTCGCCAATGCCCTGACAACCAGCGAACAGCGCCTTACAGAAGGCCTCGACTCGCGGACTTCCGCGTTCATCGACGGCCTGCAGTCGGCCCATGCGCGCATCGAACAGACGCTCACCGGATCCACCGACGAGATCACCAGTGCGATCGCGGCAAGTCAGCATCGGCTGGATAGTACGCTGTCCGAGCGCACGGCTGCGCTTTCGACCGCCCTCGCCACCGGCACCAGCACGATCGAGGGTGCCGTGAACAATACGGCCGACCGGCTCGAGCGCGTCCTCTCCGAGCGCGGTCACGCGATCTCCGAAACGCTCACCAGCCGGACGAGCGCGCTTGAAGGCGTGCTGTCCGAACAAAGCCAGGCAATCGCCGAAACGCTCTCCAGCAAGGCGGCAGCCCTCGACGGGGTCCTATCCGAGCGGAGCCAGGCGATCACCGACACGCTCGCTGACCGGACGGCGGCCCTCGACGGGGTCCTGTCCGAGCGCAGCCGGGGGATCACCGAGGCGCTCACCAGCCAGACGGCGGCCCTCGAGGGCGTGCTGGCCGAGCGGAGCCAGGCAATCAACGACACGCTCACTGGCCGGACGGCAGCCCTTGACGGGGTCCTGTCCGAGCGCAGCCGGGGAATCGCCGACACGCTCACCAGCCAGACGGCGGCCCTCGAGAGCGTGCTGGCCGAGCGGAGCCAGGCGATCAACGAGACGCTCACTGGCCGGACGGCCGCTCTTGACGGGGTCCTGTCCGAGCGCAGCCAGATCATCACCGAGACGCTGGCCAATCAAACGACGGCGCTCGACGGCGTGCTGTCCGAGCGCGCGGCCCAGATCAGTTCGACCATGTCGACACGCGCCAACGAGATGGCCGACACGCTCAGCCGCCATGCCGAGGACGTTGCCGACAACCTCACCTTCCGGGCGATGGCGGTGGCCGAAACCATGACCGACCGGGTCGGCGAGATCGAAAACAAGCTTTCGCAGAGCGTGTCGGAGGTCGCCGAGAACCTCGGTGGCCGCGTCAGCCAGATCGCCGACACGCTGACCGATACCAGCGCCCGCATCGCCGAGGACCTGAGCAGCCGGGTCGGCAAGATTTCCGATGCGCTGACGGGCACCAGCGCGGAGATTGCCGAGGCGCTCACCGCCCGCACCTCGGAAGCGACTTCATCGCTCGCCGGCAAGGCGGCGGAAATCGAGCAGACGCTCTCCGGAAAAGCCGAGCATTTGCGGGACACCCTGTCTGCGACCCATAACCAGATCCGCTCGACGCTCGACGACCGGATCAATGCCATCAACCTCGCCGTGGGCCAGGGCCGGGAGCAGTTGGAAGAGCTCCTGTCCGACCAGTCCATGGCGGTGGCGACGACGCTCGCGACCAGTGCCAGCATGCTCGAAATGACCCTGGAGGAGCGCCAGGCCGCTCTCGCCGGCGCCATAGACCGCAGCACTGAGGCGCTCGACGCCCGCATGCGCTCCACGACCGGCACCATTGCGGAACGCCTCTCGGAAACGGCGGACCAGATCAGCCTTGCGGCGGACTCGCTCACCCATCGCGTCGATATCTCGATCAACGGCATCAACAGCCGCCTCGACGATACCGGCGCCCGCATCGAGACGAGCCTCGGCTCGCTCGAAGACCGGGTGCGCGACAGCGTCAACACCGTCACCACCCTCGTCGATGACAGCGGCAGCCGGATCGAAACGACGATCGGCGCCCTAGAGGAGCGTATCCGCGGCAGCGTCGGCAGCGTCAACGCCGTCGTCGACGACACCGGCGCCCGCATCGAAACGAGCCTCGGCTCGCTCGAAGGACGGATTCGCGACAGCGTCGGAAGCGTCAACTCGATCGTCGACAATGCCGGCCAGCGTCTTGCCGAGAGTCTTGGCGAACGGGCGGGCGAATTCGACCGGGTCACCGAAACCGCCGCGACCCGCATCTCTTCCGCCCTCGAGGCCGGTGCCGGCCGCATCGAGGAGCGCCTCGGCACGATGGATCGTGCCCTCAACATCGGCCTCGAGAACGTCAACCGGACGCTCGAAGGCAAGGCGGCAGCGCTCGTCACCAGCCTGCGCGGCGCCGTCGGCAATGCCACCCATGAGATCGATGCAGAGGCTGTGCGCTCGGCCGAGATCCTGTCCAAGACGGGGTCGGAATTCGCCAGCGCGCTTGCCGCCCGAAATGCGGAATTCGCCGCCTCGCTCGAACAAGCCACTTCGGCCACGGCCGCCCGCCAGGCGGATCTCGCCCGCTCGGTCGCCGATGCCGCCGACACGGCTACGGCACGCCTGGCTTCGACGCACAGCCAGATCGCCAACCACGCCCAGAACATCCAGCAGAGCCTGACCGATGCAGAAAGGGCGCTCGAAGCGCGCAGCCAATCGATCCGCGGCGCACTCGATGAAAGCACCCGCGAGCTCAACTCGATGCTGGCCGGCCGCTCGCTCGAACTTTCCCGCCTGATCGACGAGAAGGCGCGCCCGGTGATCGACCAATATGCCGCCACCGGCAAGGAGGCCGCCGAGCGCATTGCCGCCCTCACCCAGGAGAGCGCCGATCGCCTGCGCGCCGAAAGCGCGTCCCTCGTCAACGCCATTACCGAGCGGACCGGCGAAACCCTGGATGCCATCTCGCTGCGCGCCGACGAGACCGCTCAGGCGATGAAGATGGTCGAAAACCGCCTGCAGTCGACGGCGATGGGGCTCATCGACCGGCTCGCAGCGAACAATTCCGCGATCACATCGGTCATCGAACAGGCCAGCAACAATCTCGGGGAAATGGATCAGCGCCTGGAGGCGACCGCCGCAAAGTTCTCCGAATCCACCCGACAGGCCTCCGACATGCTGTCCACCTCGACGCGCCTTATCGAAGGCAAGGTCGACAAGCTGTCCGACATTTCTTCCTCGACGCTCTCGCAGGTCGCCGGCATCGTCGGCCGCTTCGACGATCATTCGAAAGTGCTCGGCCAGGCCTCCGAGCTCTTGTCCGCCGCCCAGTCGAACCTTGTCAGCACGCTCGAGGAGCGGCAGGATGCGCTGCGCACGCTGTCGGTCGGCCTCGTCCAGCGCTCGGAAGAAATCGAACGGACGATGCGCGCGCTGGAGGGCTTCGTCGACGGCGCGTTCCAGCGGGCCGAAGAGCGCTCCGGACAGGTGGCCGGCAATCTTCGCAGCGGCATTCAGTCCTCCTTTACCGATGTCGGCCGGCTGCTGTCGACCACCGAGCAGCGGGCGGCCGAGGCGGCGGAGGCCATGCGCAACGCGCTCGCACAGGCCGGCGATGACGCGGCCGCTTCGGTGCAGGGCGTCTTCTCGCGAGCCGAGGAACGGTCGCGCGAGATCGCCGATACGCTACGCTCCGGCGTCGAGGGTTCGCTTGCCGACGTCAACAGGACATTGTCGCAGGTGGAAGGCCGGGCGCTCAGCGCCTCCGACGCCCTGCGCCAGGCAATCGGCAAGGCTGGTGAAGAAGCCGGTCAGGCACTCGAAGGCGCCTTCGCCAGCGCGGAGGAGCGGGCAAAGGACGTTACCGCGCGGCTGCGCAACGGCGTCGGCGCCTCCGTCGCCGACATCGAGCGGATGCTCGCGGAGAGCGGCAAGAAGTCCGATGGCGTGGCAACTCAGTTGCGCGAGGCCGTGCGCCAGGCGATAGACGAGGCGATCAACCGCTTCAGCGGCGCCACCGACGACATCCGCCGTTCCGCCGGAGAGATCCGCAAGGAACTCGACATGACCCGCCAGGAGCTGAAGCGCGGCGCCTTCGACCTGCCGGAAGAGGCCAAGGAGAATGCTGCGCTCATGCGACGTGCGGTCGGTGAGCAGATCAAGGCGCTGCAGGAACTGTCGGACATCATCGGCAAGTCCTCGACGCAACTCGAGGTCGCCCAGCCGAAGGCCGCGCCCGTCCCTGCCCCCGCTCCCGTGCCGCAGCCGGCCGTGGCCCCACCGGCAGCCATGCCGCAACAGGCGGCCGCGCCGCAACCGCCCGTCGTGCATCAGCCGGTCCCGGGTGGTGCGCTACGCGGGAGTCTCGGTCTCGAACAGGCGACACGGCCGCTGCAGCCTGCCCGTGCGCCGGCCGTCGAGGAACGCGCCGAGGAAGGTGGCGGCTGGATGCGCGATCTGCTTCGCGCCGCCTCCCGCGAGGAAGAGCCGCAGCCTGCACGCCCACGCCCGGCAGAAAGCCAGCCGGTGGCGCGTGCCGGTGACAACCGCAACCCCCGTCATGTAGTCGAATCGCTGAACTCGCTCTCGGTCGACATCGCGCGGGCGATCGACCACGACGCTTCGGTCGAACTGTGGCGGCGCTACCAGCGTGGCGAGCGCGACGTGTTTACCCGGCGTCTCTACACGCTGAAGGGCCAGCAGACGTTTGACGAGATCAAACGCAAATACGACCGCGAGCCCGAGTTCCGCACCGCGGTGGACCGCTACATTGCCGACTTCGAGAAGCTGCTCTCCGATGTGGCGCGCAACGATCCCGACAAGCGTATCACGCAGACCTATCTGACTTCGGATACCGGCAAGGTCTACACCATGCTCGCTCACGCCGCCGGCCGATTCAGCTGACGGCATTGGCCCGGAAATCCTAACCAATTTTTGGATGCGCAGATTTGAAAGAGTTACAGCGCCGCGCGTCCTATTGGACGCGCGGCGCTGTAACCTGAGCCACATAGTCATACCGAACGCGTGAACCTGGCATCACCAACGTCGCAAAGGCGAGAAAGAGCGGCACCATTTCGTGCAGCCGCAAATTTTCCTGCGTTAGGATGCCGCTCCGTCTCGGGCAAGAGCTACGGAAAGAGCGCCGGCCTTTCGATGGCCGCTTGTTTCCCTATCGTCAGCGCCATCACGGATGCCGCGATGGCATTCCGGTCAAGTCGGAAGTGCCGGTAGAGATCCCCGATCGTTCCCGTCTGGCCGAAATGTTCCACCCCATGTGGGATGGTCCGATGGCCTGCGACCGCGCCGAGCCAGGAAAGTGTCGCCGGATGACCGTCAAGCACTGTAACGATCGCGCAATGGCCAGGCAGCGGATCGAGCAGCCGTTCGATATGGCTTTTGGCATGTGGGTTACCACGGGCACGCTCGCGTTGTGCTGCTGTCCAACCCGCATTGAGGCGGTCGGCGGAGGTAACGGCCAGCACGCCAATATCGCGGCGGATTTCCCCAATCATGCCGGCGGCGGCAATTGCCTCGTCCGCTACCGCACCCTGGTAGGCGATGACGACTACGCAATTCGGACCGGGTTTGCGCAGCCAATAGGCACCGTCAATGGCACCCTGACGGAAGTCGTCGTCGACGCGCTTCAGCGGTTGTTCGAGCGGCTTGGTCGTGAGCCGCAGATAGACCGAGCCGCCAGTCTCGTCGCGCAGCCACGTGCGTTCATCCCGATCGTCGCCGCCATCGCGCTGCAGGTAGTCGAAGGCCCACTCCATGATCACGGCGAGCTCGTCGGCGAAAGCCGGTTCGAAGGCGGCAAGACCATCCTGGCTCATGCCGATCAGCGGCGTTCCGATCGATTGATGCGCGCCGCCTTCGGGCGCCAGCGTCACGCCTGAAGGCGTGCCGACGATCATGAAGCGGGCATCCTGGTAGCACGCATAGTTGAGCGCATCCAGGCCGCGGCAAACGAAGGGGTCGTAGACTGTGCCGATGGGGATCAGACGCTTGCCGAACAGGGAATGGCTGAGGCCGGCGGCACCCAGCAGCAGGAAGAGGTTCATCTCGGCGATGCCGAGTTCGACATGCTGTCCTTGCGGTGTGAACTCCCACTTTGCCGTTGAGGCAATGCGGTGCTCGATGAAGGCATCGGAAAGCGGTTGGCGGGCGAACAGCTTTCGCCGGTTGCACCCAGGCGCCAAGGCTGGTGGTGCCGGTCACATCGGGCGATGTCGTCAGCATGCGTTCGGCAAGCGCGGATTTGCCCTTGGCGAGATCGTCCAGGATCTTGCCGAAGGCCATTTGCGTCGAGATCTCGCGTTGCGTCTCGAAGGCGATATGCGGCACCTCCAGCCGACGGTCGCCGTGGCGGCGCGCGTCCCCGGCGAAGAAGCGGACGGCGGCGAGGAACTCCTTGAGCGCCTGGATATCCGCCACACCGGCGAAAGGCTCCCATTCCTCGCCGGGCGCGATACCCATGTGCGTTTGCCATTCGGCGAACTGGGCCGTCGTCATCAGGCCGCGGTGATTGTCCTTGTGGCCGGCGATCGGCGTGCTCCAACCCTTGATCGTATAGGCAAGGAAGCAGGTGGGCCGGTCGTGGTCGATTGCGGCGAAGGTCTCGGCCATAGTCTCGACGCAGTTGCCGCCGAGATTTTCCATCAACGCCGAGAGCTCGGCATCGCTTCGGCGCTCTATGAGGGCAGAAACGTCGCCCTGGTCGCCGAGATCGTCACTCAAGCGCTTGCGCCAGACCGCGCCGCCCATGAAGGTGAGCGCCAGCCGAAGGCGTCGAAAATCTTTTCGACCCGCTCGAACAGTCCCTCGCGCACAATGCCGTCGAGCGACTGGCGGTTGTAGTCGATGATCCACCAGCAGTTCCTGAGAGCGTTCTTCCATCCCTCCTGCAGCACCTCGTAGACATTGCCCTCGTCGAGTTCCGCGTCCCCCACGAGCGCCACCATGCGACCGAGTTTGCCCTGACCCCAGTCCTTGGCGCGAATGAAGTCCTGCACGATTGAGGCGAGCGCGGTTATGCCGACGCCCAGACCTACGGAGCCGGTCGAAAAATCGACTTCATCATTGTCCTTGGTCCGGCTCGGATAGCTTTGCGCACCGCCATAACCGCGGAAATTCGCGAGCTTGTCGCGCGTCTGGCGTCCCATTAGATACTGAATCGCATGGAACACCGGCGAGGCATGCGGCTTGACTGCCACACGGTCCTCTGGCTTAAGCGCCGAGAAATAGAGTGCGGTCATGATCGAAACCATCGACGCCGAACTCGCCTGATGCCCGCCGGTCTTGATGCCGTCGACCTTCGGCCGGACATGATTTGCATGGTGAATCATCCAGTGGGAGAGCCACAGCAGGCGTTTTTCGATCGTCTTAAGATGCCTGGCGTCCGTCATCATCGTTGTGCTCCGGCTTGGATCGAAGGTATCGGCACTCATCCGGCTGCTATTCAGCCATCCTTGTAGTAGTAGCTGTAGCCGTTGAGCGCCGGCGCGCCGCCGAGATGGGCGTAGAGAACCTTCGAGCCCTCGGGGAAGAAGCCCTTTCGGGTGAGGTCGATCATCCCCTGCATGGATTTGCCCTCATAGACAGGGTCCGTGATCATCGCCTCCGTGCGCGCTGCCAGTCGAATTGCCTCGTTGGTTTCGTCCGAGGGGACGCCATAGGCGGGATAGGCATAGTCGGGATTGATGATGATCTCGCTCTCTTGGATTGCCCGGTTGAGACCCACCAACTCCGCCGTGGCATCGACGATCTTGCGGACTTGGGCGCGGGTCTGGTCAAGCGTGCCGGAAGCATCGATGCCGATCACCCGTTCTGCCCGGTCCTGAGCGGCAAATCCGACGATCATGCCCCCCTGGGTCGAACCGGTGACGACGCAAACGATGATATAGTCGAAGGTGAAGCCGAGATCCTTCTCCTGCGCCGCGACCTCCTCGGCAAAGCCGACATAGCCGAGAGCCCCAAACTTGTGCACCGAGGCGCCCGCCGGGATCGGATAGGGCTTGCCCCCGGCATCCTTCACCGACTGGATCGCATCTTCCCAGCTCTTGCGGATGCCGATGTCGAAGCCGTCATCGACCAGTCGGCTGTCCGCACCCATCAGCCGCGTCATCAGGATATTACCGACACGATCGTAGATCGCATCGTAATGCGGCACCCATTTCTCCTGGATCACCACGCATTTCATGCCAATCTTGGCTGCCGTCGCTGCAACCATGCGCGTGTGATTGGACTGCACGCCGCCAATTGAGACCAGCGTGTCGGCGCCAGACGCGATCGCGTCAGGCACGATATATTCAAGCTTCCTCAGCTTGTTGCCGCCCATGGCGAGACCGGAATTGCAGTCTTCACGTTTGGCATAGATCTCGACCTTGCCGCCAAGGGCCGCCGTCAGCCGTGGCAGATGCTCGATCGGCGTCGGGCCGAAGGTGAGCGGGTAGCGTTGGAACTTCTCAAGCAGTGACATTATTCATCGCCTCCGTGCTGAATTTGCAAACGAAGGATAGGGTAACCCGCGTGAAAGGTGCTCTCTAATTTGTCGGACGTATTTTGACTAACGCCACATTGTCTGCGATATGAATCGGCATTATTCCAAAAGGCAGCGTCAAAATGAAAGATTCTTTCACTGAAAATGTCGACAGGATCGACCTTAAGATCTTGCGCATCCTGCAGTCCGAGGGCCGGCTGTCGAATGCCGATCTGGCGGATCGCGTGAATGTGAGCGCGGCCACCTGTCATCGGCGGACTCAGAGACTGTTCGACGAGGGTTACATCACCGGTGTCCGAGCGGAAGTCGCACCCGCCGCCGTCGGCCTCGGGGCGCTGGTGATGGTCGGCGTGGTCCTTGATCGATCGACACCGGAGAGCTTCGCGGCCTTCGAGGGTGCGGTGATGGACATGAAAGAGGTGCTCGACTGCAATCTCGTCGCCGGCGACTTCGACTATCTCCTGAAGATCCGTGTTCGTGACATGGCGGATTTCAACAAGCTGCACGGCCAAAAGCTGATCGCGCTGCCCGGTGTGCGCCAGACTCGGACATTCTTCGTGATGAAG
The DNA here is from genome assembly GCF_001854885.1 of Ensifer sp. LCM 4579. Lineage (GTDB taxonomy): Bacteria > Pseudomonadota > Alphaproteobacteria > Rhizobiales > Rhizobiaceae > Sinorhizobium. The sequence continues at coordinate 235,349 of NZ_MDDV01000004.1, forward strand.
GAAGTCAAAGAGAATGCGAGGTTGCCCTTTTGAATGGTCCTCCGTGACCCGGCTCGGTGATGTCTGGTGGGCTTGCCTCGACAATGTCGATAGCAATCATCGTTGCGGCTGCCCTTGGAACGGGGTGAGACAAGAAGAGATGCCGAAGGCATGCCAATCCACCTGCTGAAATGGCCGGGCTTTCGCGGTAATCTGTTCGCCATGGCGTCGTGACGCCACGCCCCGTGGCGCCGGGCGCGGATAAGCGCACGGGAGGTCGAAATGAGACCGCGACTAAAAGTCCTGACCTTGGCGGTGGATGACCTGGAGAACTCCCTCGCCTTTTATCGCGACGGAATGGGTCTGCCGACGAAGGGGATCATAGGGCAGCAATTCGAGGATGGAGCCGTGGTCTTCATCCATTTGAACGACGACCTGATCCTGGCGCTTTATCCTGCGCCGTCACTCGCCAAGGATGCGAAGATAGAGGTAACGCAGCGGCGACTCGGCGCCGTTTCGCTCGGACACATCGTCAACTCGAAAGAGGAGGTCGATGCGGTCATGAGGCAGGCCGCAGGCGCCGGCGCGGTTATCACGGATCCGGCATGCCAGCGCTTCTGGGGCGGCTATTCCGGCTATTTCCACGACCCGAATGGCCATCTCTGGGAGATTGCCTGGAACCCGCAATGGACGGTTCCCGATTGACAGGCTTACAGCGCCCTGCGTTCTTCAGGACRCATGGCGCTGCAACGCCTTGAACCTGCGCATCGTGCTTTCCGAACTGATATTCGGCAGAACGAGCCTGGCCGTATCATGCCGGATGCGCCTGGGCAGAGGTTCCAACAAGGAAGCCCCGGCATAAACCGGGGCCCCTCGCTCAATCGTCCGGTTTTCCCGGTGATCCGATCAATGATCCTTGTTCGCGTAGACCGACTTCTTCGTCAGATAGATGAGGCCGGTGAAGATGAGCAGGAACACCATGACCATGAAGCCGGTGCGCTTGCGATCCTCGAGATGCGGCTCTGCGGCCCACATCAGGAAGCTCGCGACGTCACGGGCGTACTGATCCACCGTCTGCGGCGCGCCGTCGTCATAGGTCACCTGGCCATCGGAGAGCGGAGGCGCCATCGCCAATGCCGCGGCGCTGGCGAAATACGGGTTGTAATGCGTACCCTCTGCGACCTCGACGCCCGCCGGCGGATCCTGATAGCCGGTCAGCAACGCGTGGATGTAATCCGGGCCGCCCTCCTGGTAGGGCCAGAAAATGTCGAAGACGAACTGCGGGAAGCCGCGCTCGATGCCGCGCGCCTTTGCGATCAGCGAGAAGTCCGGCGGAGCCGCGCCGTTGTTCGCCGCCGCAGCCGCTTCCTTGTTCGGGAACGGTGACGGGAAGTGATCGGACGGAATGGCTTTGCGCGTGTACATCTCGCCGTCCGCGTTCGGGCCATCCTCCACTTCATAGTTCGCCGCAAAGGCTTTCACCTGAGCATCGGAATAGCCGAGGTCCTCCAGCGTGCGGAAGGGCACCAGACTCATCGAGTGGCAGGCCGAACAGACCTCGGTATAGACCTTCAGACCGCGCTGCAGCTGGCCCTTGTCGTAGTGGCCGAACAGGCCGGCAAAGGTCCAGTCCTCCTGCTCAGGCTTGTGGATCGGATAATGCGGCGTGCCGCCTTCGGCGTGACCTCCGCCGGCGGCGTCGTCCTGCGCGATGGCCGCTCCGAGCCCGAGACCGGCGACGACAGCGAGTGACAGAATGCCTGTTACAAGCTTTTTCATTGTTGTGAGTTCCTTATCAATCGCTGTTCCGGTCAGGCGTGCGCGGTCTTCGGCTGCACCTTCGCATTCTGCTTCTCGAGCACCGCCTCGGTGATCGAATTCGGAATGCGCTTCGGCGTCTCGATCAGGCCGAGGACCGGCATGACGACGAGGAAGAAGCCGAAATAATACAGCGTGCCGAGCTGCGACATCAGGACGTAGAGGCCTTCCGCCGGACGCGAACCGAGCCAGCCGAGCATGATGGCGTCGGCGACGAAGATCCAGAAGAACAGCTTGTACCACGGGCGGTAGACGGCCGAACGGACCTTGGAGGTATCGAGCCAGGGCAGGAAGAACAGGACGAGGATCGAGCCGAACATCACCAGAACGCCGCCGAGCTTGGAGTCGATCGGGCCGATGTTGAAGGTGATGGCGCGCAGCATCGCGTAGAACGGGAGGTAATACCATTCCGGGACGATGTGAGCCGGGGTCTTCAGCGCGTCAGCCGGGATGTAGTTGTCCGGATGACCGAGGAAGTTCGGCATGTAGAAGACGAACCAGGCATAGACGATCAGGAAGACGGAAACGCCGAGCGCATCCTTCAGCGTCGCATAGGGCGTGAAGGGCACGGTATCGGTCTTCGACTTGACCTCGACACCCGTCGGGTTCGTCTGACCTGTGACGTGCAGCGCCCAGATGTGCAGGACGACGACGCCGGCGATCATGAAGGGCAGCAGATAGTGCAGCGAGAAGAAGCGGTTCAGCGTCGGCTGATCGACGGCGAAGCCGCCAAGCAGGAACTGCTGGATCCACTCGCCGACCAGCGGGAAGGCCGAGAAGAAGCCGGTGATGACCGTCGCGCCCCAGAACGACATCTGCCCCCAGGGCAGAACGTAACCCATGAAGCCCGTCGCCATCATCAGGAGATAGATCACCACGCCGAGAATCCAGAGGATCTCGCGCGGCGCCTTGTAGGAGCCGTAATAGAGGCCGCGGGCGATATGCAGGTAGACCGCGATGAAGAAGAAGGACGCTCCGTTGGCGTGCAGGTAGCGCAACAGCCAGCCCTGGTTGACGTCGCGCATGATCTTTTCGACCGAATTGAAGGCGACGCTCGTCTCGGCGGCATAGTGCATGGCCAGCACGATGCCGGTCAGGATCTGCACGATCAGCATCACCGACAGCATGGCGCCGAACGTGTAAGCATAGTTGAGATTGCGCGGCACCGGATAGGAGACGAACGAGTCGTGGATGAGGCGCGGCAGCGGAAGACGGGAATCAACCCACTTCTCGATGCCCGTCGTTGGCGTGTAGGTTGAATGATCAGCACTCATTATCAGTAGTCCCCTCAACCGATCTTGATAACTGTGTCGGAAACGAACGAGAAGGTCGGCACGGCGAGGTTCTGCGGTGCCGGGCCCTTACGGATGCGGCCGGCCGTATCATAATGCGAACCGTGGCAGGGACAGAACCAGCCGCCGAAGTCGCCGGCCTGGCCGAGCGGCACGCAACCGAGATGGGTGCAGGAGCCGATCATCACGATCCAGTTTTCCTTGCCTTCGCCAGCGGAGCGATCAAGGTCGGTCGCCTCGGAATCCGCCGGGAGGTTGGCGTTGCGAGCGACCGGGTCCTTGAGGTCGTCAAGCGGCACGGCCTTGGCTTCCTCGACTTCCTTGTCGGTGCGGTTGCGGATGAAGACCGGCTTTCCGCGCCATTTGGCCGTCAGCGACATGCCCGGCTGCAGGCTCGAGACGTCGACTTCGATCGAAGCAAGCGCGAGCGTCGATGCGTCCGGGCGCATCTGGTCGATGAACGGCCAGGCGGCGGCCGTGGCGCCGACGACGCCGGCCATGCCCGTGGCCAGGTACAGGAAGTCGCGGCGAGTGGGCTCGCCCAAGGTCTCGCTTGAAGTGTCGTGTTCGCTCACGGCTAAACCATCCTCTCACGCAAATGTTGCGGACACCGCATTCCCCCGTCCCCGAGTCACGGAACCGCGCCCTGTCTCATACACCGGCACCCTGTCCGGCTCGCTGCTGCAAGCCTCGGATCGGATGGCGGAATCCGGAGAATCCGGCACACGGATTCCCCGGCAATCCGGCGCGTTCTATGCTCGATCGCGGACTATGTCCAGCCTTCATGAGGCAGGGTGGGCAGATTGTCGCGGGGAAAAATGCGGCCAATCAGCGCAAGGGCTTGGCGTGTTATCCGGCTGCATCGCGGGCCCCTATTCGGCGGCCTCTTCCTGCGCGATGAAGCCGCCCGATTGCCGGGCCCAAAGCTCGGCATACAGGCCGCCGCGGGCGATTAGTTCGGCGTGGGTCCCATCTTCAACGATGCGCCCCCGGTCCATCACTACCAAGCGGTCGAGAGCCGCGATCGTCGACAACCTGTGCGCGATGGCGAGCACCGTCTTGCCGTGCATCAGGCGCTCGAGATTCGACTGGATCGCCGCCTCCACTTCCGAGTCGAGCGCCGACGTCGCCTCGTCGAGAACGAGAATGGGCGCATCCTTGAGCATGACGCGGGCGATGGCGATCCGCTGCCGCTGCCCGCCGGAGAGCTTCACGCCCCTCTCCCCGACATGCGCATCGAACCCCTTGCGGCCGCGCTGGTCCTGAAGGTCGGCGATGAACTCAAGGGCCTCGGCCCGGCGCGCCGCCTCGACCAGGTCTTCTTCCGAGGCGCCGGGGCGGCCGAAGAGGATGTTGTCGCGAATCGAGCGATGAAGGAGCGAAGTATCCTGGCTGACCATCCCGATCTGCCCGCGCAGGGATTCCTGCCGGACCGCGGCAATGTCCTGCCCGTCGATGAGGATGCGGCCGCCCTCGAGGTCGTAGAAACGCAGCAGCAGGTTGACGAGCGTCGACTTTCCGGCGCCCGAGCGCCCGACGATCCCGACCTTCTCGCCGGGGCGGATGGTGAGGGAAAAGTCGTCGATGACGCCGCCGCCCTTGCCGTAGTGGAACCGGACGTGCTCGAAGCGGATTTCCGGCCGGCTGACATAGAGGTCGGGCGCTCCCGGCCGGTCGACGAGGCCGATCGGCTGCGAGACGAGCTCGGCCGAATTCTGCATCGTGCCGATGTTGCGCATGATTGCATTGAACTGCCCCATCATCCGGCCGAGCAGCATGTTGAGCCGCAGCACAAGCGCCAGGGTGAAGGCGACGGCGCCGGAACTCACGGATCCGGCGAGCCAAAGATGGATGGAGTAGACGGCAATCGCCGTGATCATCAGCCCCGAAAGCAGCGCCTGCGACGCCCGGACGCCCGTCAACAGGCGCGTGAACGGGATCACCGCTCCCTGGTAGCGATCGAATCCGGCGCGGATATAGCGATCGTTCTCCTCGTCGCTGCCGAACAGCTTCAGCGTTTGCATGTTGGAATAGGCATCGACCATGCGGCCGTTGAGCATCGACGCCATCTCGGCGGTGTTGCGGGCGTGCCGGCGGACCCGCGGGACGAAATAGCGGGCGAGCGCCAGGAAAACGAGGATCCAGAACGCCACCATCGCCGCCAGGCGCCAATCGAGCTGGGCGATGAGCGCCATGGTGGAGGCGGTATAGATGACGATGAACCAGACGACCTGCAGCAGCGAAACGATAAGGTCGCTCGTCGCCTGCGCGCCGGCCCACACCTTGGTGACGATGCGGCCGGAAAATTCATTCTGGAAGAAGCCCAGCGACTGTCGGGCCACATGCACATAGGACTGCCAGCGCACGAGGTTGAGAAAGCCGGTGATGATCGACTGCTCCTCGACGAGCGCGGCGAGCGAAACGGCGACGAAGCGGAAGACCAGCACCGTCAGCAGCATGAAGAGCAGTTCCGGACCGTTGGCGGCGATCAATCCGCTCCAGCCATCCTCCGGCCGGATGGTGTCGAGCACGTCGACGAGCCGGCCCACGAAATAGAAGAGCCCGGCCTCGAGCATCGCCACAAGGCCGCCGAGTGCCGCCATGGCACAGAAGGGGCCCTTTGCCTGGCTCGCATAGAACCAGGCGAACCCCCACAGCGAATGTGGCGGCTGAAGGCGCTCCCGCGGCGCGAAGGGACGGATCCAGTTCTCGAAAATGGCGACGATGGAACGCAGCATTGTTCTGATAATAGGTGGCTGGAATCGGACGGCAATCGGTTTCCGCCGTCCCCCGATTACAATTGCGTAAGTTTCAAACCCGGCGTAAGCCCGGGGCGAAGCGGCGGATCATTCCGCCGCCTCCTCCTTCCCGACATCGTCGGCGATGAACCCGCCCGATTGGCGTGACCAGAGGTCGGCATAAAGCCCTCTCTTGGCTATCAGTTCGGCATGCGATCCCGTCTCGACGATCCGGCCGGCCTCCAGGATCACGAGCCGGTCCATCTCCGTCAGCGTCGAAAGCCGGTGCGCGATCGCGATCACCGTCTTGCCCGACATCAGCGCGAAGAGGTTCTCCTGGATCGCCGCCTCCACTTCCGAATCGAGCGCCGAAGTCGCCTCGTCGAGGATCAGGATCGGCGCATCTTTCAGAAAGACGCGCGCAATCGCGATCCGCTGGCGCTGGCCGCCGGAAAGCTTCACGCCGCGTTCGCCGACCTGTGCGTCGAGACCTTTCCGCCCCTGGTTGTCTTCGAGCGTCTGGATGAACTCCCAGGCATTCGCTTTCTTCGCGGCAGCGATGATCTGAGCGTCGGACACCTCCCGATGCCCGTAGGCGATGTTGTCGCAAATGGAGCGATGAAGCAGGGAGGTGTCTTGCGTCACCACGCCGATCTGCGAGCGCAGGCTATCCTGTGTCACGAGCGAGATGTCCTTGCCGTCGATCCGGATCACCCCCTCTTCCAGGTCGTAGAAGCGCAAGAGCAGGTTCATCAGCGTCGTCTTGCCAGCGCCGGACCGGCCGACAAGGCCGATCTTCTCGCCGGGCCGGATGTCGAGCGACAGCCGGTCGATGACGCCTTGTGCCTTGCCGTAGTGGAAACGGACGTTTTCGAAGCTGATCGCTCCCTTCTCCGCCTTCAGCACGCCCGCATCCGGCCTGTCGACGATGTCGTGCGCCTTGGTCATCATGCCCATGCCGTCATAGACCGTGCCGATATTCTCGAACAGCGTCGAGACCTCCCACATGATCCACTGCGACATGCCATTGATGCGCATGGCAAGACCGATCGCCACCGCGATCGCGCCGACGGAGATCGCGCTTGTCAGCCACAGGTGGATGCCAAGCGCACCGACCGCAAACAGCGCGACGCAGTTGTTCGTGTAGACGCAGATATGGAACAGCGTCACCTTGCGCATCTGCCTATGGACGGTGTCGAGAAACTCCTCCATGCCGGCACGCGCGTAGACCTCCTCACGCCCCGCATGCGAGAACAGTTTCACCGTGCCGATATTGGTGTAGCTGTCGACGATGCGCCCCGTCATCATCGAACGCGCATCCGCCTGTTGCTTGGAGATCTTCTGCAGCCGCGGCACGAAATAGCTGACGATCGCGACATAGATGACCAGCCAGATTGCGAGCGGTGCGACGAGCCGCCAGTCCGCCGCCGCGACCACGATCAGCATCGTCGTGAAATAGCTGACCACGTAGACGAAGACGTCGAGGATCTTCATCACCGTTTCGCGGACCGCAAGCGACGTCTGCATCACCTTCGTGGCGACGCGCCCGGCAAACTCGTTGGAGAAGAAGGTCATGCTCTGCCGGAGCAGATAGCGGTGCATCTGCCAGCGCGCGATCATCGGATAATTGCCGAGCAGAACCTGATGCATGACCAACGAGTCGAGCGCGACCAGCACGGGCAGGCCGATCAGGACCAGCGCGCCCATCCATGCCAGCCTGCCGCCCTCGACCGCGAGAAAGCTCTCCCGATCCGCGTTGGACAGCCAATCGACGATATTGCCCAGGAACTGGAACAGTGCCACCTCGCCGACGGCGATCAGCATCGTGCAAACGGCCATGACGAGAAGCCACGGCATCGCGGACTGGCTGTAATGCCAGCAGAAGGCGAAGAGACCCTTCGGCGGAAGCGCCGGCTCTTCCGGCGGATAGGGATCGAGGCGGGATTCAAACCAGCCGAACATCTGAGAAGCTCCTTCAGGGATTTTGAAGGAAGGCGGGTGTCCCCGCTTTCATTGTCTTTGAACAGGCAATCCGGAAATGCTGCAAACGCGCTCAACTCCGGAGAGCCGGGCTACGCGTCATTCGATCGGCAGAAGGAAAAGGCGCGGAACCGGTCAGGCCAGGAAAGGCCCGGCCACACGTGGGAGGCGTGTCAACATCAGAATTGTCATGCGTGCCTCCGTCGGTTCGCGTTGAAGATGAAAGACCTTTAACCCTATTCGGAGCTCCGCGCCAGATTGTCGCATGTATTTTGCTGCCCTTTTCTTCACCGGCGCCCGCCCTGTTGCCGATACGGCACAAATTAGCAGCATGCAATTGAGGGTGGACGCATAGACGAGGCATCGGGGCATCGGATGGTGGCAGAGGAAGCCTTTCGATGTCATAGAGGCCCTCGCCTTCGCAAATCGGCCCCATTCCCGGAAGCTCATGACCAATCTGCGCATCGCCCTCTATCAACCGGACATTCCGGGCAATACCGGCACGATCCTTCGCCTGGCCGCTTGCCTCGGCCTCGCCGTCGACGTGATCGAGCCGGCCGGTTTCGACCTCTCCGACCGCAACCTGAAGCGCGCCGGGATGGACTACGTCGCCTCCGTCACGCTCACCCGCCACGTCAATTGGGAACGCTTCGAAGCGTGGCGAGCCGAAACCGGCCGACGCCTGGTGCTCGCTTCGACCAAAGCGGCCGAGCCCTACACGCGGTTCGCCTTTCGTCCGGACGATATCCTGCTCTTCGGCCGGGAAAGCGCCGGCGTGCCCGATCATGTCCATGAGCGGGCCGACGCACGCATTCTCATCCCAATGGCGCCGGGCCAGCGCTCTCTCAACATCGCGATGGCGACTGCCATGATCGTCGGCGAGGCGATGCGGCAGGTGGAGGCCCTTTGAGCGTGGCGGGATCACGCCGCGCCCTCCCCGAAGTCCTTTCGGGGAGGGCCAAATATCGCTATGAAGATCGCCCGCGTCAGCATCTATCGGCTGAGTAGCGCGGTATCTTGTGGGCTGCCATCGATTCGACGAGGCTGCGACCATCATGCGGCGATCTCATTGTAAGGCGTTGCCTTGCGCGCGGATTTCAGCGTGCGCGCCCACCAGGTCAGCCGATCCATCATCAGGAAAAGTGGAGCCTGCATTTCCTCGGGCTTGTAGAGATTGCCCGCCGCATCGAATTTCGACCAGGCTTTCGGGAAGGTCACGCCATCCCTCAGCGTTACCGCATGCAGCTCACCGAAGACCTGGCGCAATTGCTCGACAGCCCTGATCCCGCCGGAGGCGCCGCCGTAGGAGACGAAGGCCACCGGCTTGGCATGCCAGGGCTCGTAGACGGAATCGATCAGTTCCTTCAGCGCCGCCGGATAGCCGTGATTGTATTCCGGCGTCACGACGATGAAAGCATCCGCCTCGCCCACTTTGCGCTCCATCCACGCGCCGAGATCGCCGGCCTTCTCGCCGCGCGCGCTCCTGAACCGCAGCGGATCGACGATCGTCAGGCTGAAGACGCCGGAACTCGAAAGTTCACGGATGAGCCAGCTCGCGACCGTATCGCAGAAGCGGCCCTGCCGTGCGCTGCCGTAGATCAGGGCAAGGGTCATTTTCTCTGTCATGCGCAATCAGCTCCTTGTTGTTCGCTACAGGGAGCTCATGCTATAGAACCTCAATCATAGTTGAGGTCAATACCACCCATGAACAAAGACGATGGCCACGAGGTCAAGCGCGAGCTGACGGTCGGCGAAGTCGCCGCACGCAGCGGCGTCGCCGTCTCGACGCTTCACTTCTATGAAAGCAAGGGACTGATCCGCAGCAACCGCAGCCGCGGCAACCAGCGGCGATATCCGCGCGGCGTGCTACGGCGCGTGGCGGTCATCAAGGTCGCCCAGCGGACGGGAATTCCCCTCTCGGAGATCCAGTCCGCATTGTCGGTTTTGCCCGAAGACCGGCCGCTGACGGTGGAGGATTGGGGCAGGCTCTCGAAGTCCTGGCGGCAGCAACTCGACGAGCGCATAGCAAAGCTGACCGCATTGCGCGATCAATTGACCGGCTGCATCGGCTGCGGCTGCCTTTCGATGCGCGACTGCCCTTTGCGCAATCCCTATGACGTGCTCGGAACCGAGGGAGCAGGTCCACGCCTGATCGAACCGGCGGACGGCGTAAGCGAACCGGAAACCGATTGAGGCCAATCCATCCCAAATCGAGCAAAGCGATTCAGCGTTCAGAGTGCTACAGCGACCTTCGCGCGTCCCCGTTTGTCCATGGGGCGGCGCGGCGCCGACGTGTCACGCTTCCATGAATACGCTTCGTCCCAAGGAACGCCGCATCCGGCCGATAAGCGCCATGCTGGCCAGCGTGCCGCAGGAACAGGCAAACGCGATCGACAGTGCCCAGCCATTGCCAGCCTCTTCGAGAACGAAGGAGAAGAACGGCGGCGCTGCGGCGAATGCAAGATTGAGCGGCAGTCCGAGACGCGCCATGACGGCCGCATACTGCGCGGGAGAGAAAAAGGCGAGCGGCATCGTCGCGCGGCTCACGGACATGGCGCCGCTGGACAGGCCGTAGAGCAGCAGGAAAAGGACGATCGACCACTCGGCGCCTTGACCGAAAGCCAGGGCCGCAAGCGCCAACGGCATGATCGCGGCTGCGACGAGCCCCGTCGTCACGCCGTCCCAGCGATTGCCGCCGAGGAAATCGAACAGCCGCGCCGACAGCTGAATGAAGCCGATGGCCGAGCCGAAGCCCACGGCCAGACGATCCGCGACCGCGAAGCTGCGGAAGAGATCGATGACGACGAGTTGGAAGCCCCAGGTGACGAAGCCGTTGAGCGCGACGGCCGCGGTGATCAACGCCACCAGATCCCGGGAGCGGCGGCCCTTCGCACGTTCCGCCTCTGCGGCCGCGGCAACGCCATGCGGCACGCGCGCCGGGGCGGCGGTTCGCGGCAAAGCGAGGTGATGCAGCGGCGCGCAGACGAGGAGCATCGTGGCGCCGTAGAGGACGAAAGTGCCGCGCCAGCCGAGCGCCGCCTCGCAGACTACGGTCACCGGCCAGGAGATGCTCGGCGCCAGCGCCATGGCGAGCATCTGCGCTGCGATCGCCCGACGCGCGCCCTCCCCGGCAATCTCGGTCAGGAAGACATGCGCCGAGGTCGTGAGTGTCGCAGCCCCGGCCATGCCGAGGACAGCCCAGGCGGCAAAATAGGCGAGTGGTCCATGGGCAGCCGCGAGCAGCCACAACCCCGGCGCCGCGAGCGCCGAACCAAGTGCGAGCACCCGCCGCGCGCCGAGACGCGTGTAGAACGACGCCAGTGGCGGAGAGCATACCGCCATCACCACCAGCATGACAGTCGGTCCGAAATAGATGCTGGATGCCTGGAGCCCAAGCTCGGCGGCCATGCCGGCTGCGGTGACCGACACGAACATGAACATCGCGCCCCAGGCGATGATCTGGGTGACCGAAAGAACGACGACCGCGCGGAAAACAGGCATGAAACCGATGGTGGGAATGAGCGAAACAGGGCCGGGAGGGATGCAGCCATAGGTTTACGCCGCCGACGCGACCGTGACCACATCGCATTTGCGCCTCGGAGATTTTTTTTCGCGATGGAGGCAAGAGGGCCATCGATACGAAGCGATGGAGTCGCGAAACCTAATCCGCGCTTGGAAGCCGGCGCATGGTAAACTCGATCTCATCACCTTCGAGCTGGCGCCAGCTTTCCACTTCCGTCCAGTAGGCGGCCTTGGGCCAGGTCTCGAACCATTCGCGCGCCTTGGCCCGGGCCGCGGTCCGTTCGAGGCGGAACGTCTCGCGCACGAAGACGCTGCCGCTTCGCGCAGACCGTTCGCTGCGGCTGCGGGCGATCTGGCGCCGCAGCCCCTCGAGCGGTGGTCCTGGTGGTTTCTTCGCCATGGCGATACCTCTCCTGAGAAGATAGGATGGAGGCGGCGCCGTTGCCAGTCCCGATCATACCAGGACCAACCGCCGCAAAACGCCGGTGATGGCACCCCGCAGGGCGATGGAATCGTGCTGCCTTCCGCAGTTGCCATTCGGCCTGAAATATGGCCTGTGGCGACGACATCGAATCGGCGGCTTACCTCGGCGAGCCGCAAACGGACTATGATATCCCATGGAAAGACCGCAATTGCCGCAGGGCTTACCTGCCGACATCGAAGACAAGAAGGCCGACGCAAAAGCCTGGTTCGAAGCTTTGCGCGATACGATCTGTTCCGCCTTCGAGGCGATCGAGGACGACCTCGCCGGACCGCTGTCGGATCGACCGCCGGGCCGCTTCGTCGCCAAGGACTGGCTGCGCGAGGAAGGTGCCGGCGGCGGCGGCCGCATGTCGATGATGGAGGGCCGCGTCTTCGAAAAGGTCGGCGTCCACACTTCCACGGTCTACGGCGAATTCTCCGCGGAGTTCCGCAGCCAGATCCCCGGCGCCGGCGAAGATCCGCGCTTCTGGGCCTCCGGCATTTCGCTGATCGCCCATCCGGTCAATCCCAACGTCCCCGCCGTGCACATGAATACGCGCATGGTCGTGACCACCAGCAACTGGTTCGGCGGCGGCGCCGACCTGACGCCGGTCCTCGACCGCCGGCGCGTGATGACCGACGCGGATACGGCACTTTTCCATCGCGCCATGGAGATCACTTGCAATCGGCACGCGGTCGCCGATCACGCGAAGTTCAAGCAGTGGTGCGACGAGTATTTCTACCTCAAACACCGCAACGAACCACGCGGCACCGGCGGCATATTCTACGATTGGCTGCACTCGCCGGACGAACTGGGCGGTTGGCAGGCGGATTTCGCCTTCACCCGCGACGTCGGCAAGGCCTTTGCGCTCGTCTATCCGAAGATCGTCAGGGCGAACTTCAACATGCCCTGGACCGAGGCCGATCGCGACGAGCAACTCGTGCGCCGCGGCCGCTACGTCGAGTTCAACCTCCTCTACGACCGCGGTACGATCTTCGGCCTCAAGACCGGTGGAAACGTCGAGTCCATCCTCTCGTCACTCCCCCCGGTCGTCCGCTGGCCCTGATCATCGTCGAACAAAACCCGCGCCATCGGCGTTTCCCCACCGGAATGGGAGCCCTCAATTGAGGGATTGTCGGATGGTGTTCAAGAAGCGCACATTCTTCGGCGAGGAGCCGGAGCGATTCACGCCGCCGCAGCCGGCTGAACTGGAGCGGCGGGTGGCAAATCTGCTTGCCGCCGCGCCTGGGCTGGACGCTGCTGAAATCACCGTGACCTGCCGCGGCGAAACGGTAGTGCTAGGCGGCCGGGTTGCGACCGGGGAGGAAATTCTCCGCGCCGGAGAAGCGGCAAGATCCGTCCCTGGTGTCGCCGAGGTTGTCAACCGGATCGAGCTTGCGAAGGCCGGCAGGGGTTGAGCATGCGCCCTGCTTTCCCCGCGCTTGCGGGCCACCGGAATCTCAAATCATATCGACGCCAGCGTCCAGCCGACGATATCCGCCGCAACTTTCGCGAATGCCGCATCGAGCGCTGAAACAAACGCCGGATTGCCCGTGCCGCGCACGGGCGCGATGGCCCGGAATGCCCGCTGCCGGCGCACGGTGCCGTTCCGGTCATCAAGGATCTTGGCGAAAATCTCGACGACCGCCGTATCGGCGCCGTCGGTGGATATCTCGAAGGCGCGGATTTCCGTGATGACCTGATAGTCGATCGCGAGGCCCTGTCCGGGCTTGCCCACGCCACCGACCCTGCCGGTATCCTCAAATGTCCGGACGAGTCTGTCCTGAACAATGCGCGGCAGGCGGTCGCCCCACTGCGCTCTGGCGAGAAAACGCAGCTCGGATTCGGACAGGCGAATGACGATCTGGTCACTGTCGAGCGTTCTCAGTGCCGTCGGCTCGGGCACCAGGATCTGGCGACTGGTCGCTGCCGGGCGTTCCACGACCGGCGTCGCGGCCAGGCTGAAGGTGTCGTTGACCGCCGGACGCGTGCCGCATCCCGCCAAGATCATCGCCATTGAAAGGATCACGGCACTCCGGGCGGCCCCCGCCTTGCGCACAGCTAACACACCCGGAAAACGCATACGGCAAATATCCCCAAACGATTACGCGTCGCGCGGTCCCCCACCGCGCGCGAGATGGCCCCGACCGGCGGTGAGCGAATCACCGCCGCGTGCGGCCATCATATTGCTTAACGGTCTCGCCGCCGAATAGGAGGCGTTGTGGATTTTTGTCGAAATCGGAAATTGTGTTCTGCAAGCTCTGCACGGTGCGGCGCGTCTCGGTCACGAGCGCCTCCACGTCCCGCAGGCCCGAATTGGAGAAGCGCTTCAGGTTGTCGGTAATGGGTCCGATCTGCGCATTGAGATTGTTGGCCATCTTTCGGAAGGACTCGAGCGTCGCGCGCGCCTCTGCGGAAAGCGATGGCGCATCCGCATCACCAAGGAATCCGTCGATTTTCACCAGGATTCCATCCACCCGATCGGAAGCGGCATTCAGCTTGTTCGACATCTGGGTGAAATCGGTGATCGTCTGGTCTATGTCCTCCTGCCGGGCGGCGATCTTTTCGGCAAAGCTCGAAACCTGGGCGGCGATCTTGCGGGCATCGGCGCTTGCCACGGAGATATCGTTGACGACTGTTCCGACCTTCTGCGCATCGACGGCCGCCACCAGCGTATCGACGCGCTTCAGCGTCTCCTGCGCACTCTTGCCGAACTCGTTATAGGTGCCGACCGTGCGCCTGAACCCGTCGACCGCTTCCGAAACGCCGCCGGAAGCGTCCTTCAGGTCGCTGCTCAGTTGTTCGACATTGCTGACGATCGTGTCGATCTTCTTGGGATCCACCGCTTTGATCAGCCTGTCGGCGCTCTCGAGCGTGGTGTCGAGCTTCTTCGATGCGGCACTGACCGACCCCGACAGTTCCTCGACGCTCTTCAGAAACTGGTCGATGGCGTCGGAATTGTCCGCCAGTGCCTTCGAGAACTTCTCCGCATTGCCGATGGTCGCGGTCAAGGGTTGGCGAATTTCCGTGACGAAGCCCTGGATATCCGTGATGGCGCTGTTTGCCCGGTCGAGGATCTGGTCGGCGGTCGCGAGCAGGCTGGTGACGCTCGATTGGTCGGCGGTGATGGTGGCCGACGTTCCATTTTCGAGCGCCGTCTGGAGGATGTTCTCGTCGCCCTTTCGCCCGCCGCTGAGTTCGATGTAGGCCGCGCCCGTAAGTCCCTGGACCTCCAGTGTCGCCTTGGTCGACTTCAGCACCGGCGCATCGGCCGACACCTCGGTGATGGCAATCGAGTAGCGCGGATCATTGGCGTCGATCGCGAGGTTGCGAACGGTGCCCACATTGATGCCGTTGAAGCGCACCGGCGAGCCGACCGAAAGACCATTGGCCGAGCCCGGAATGTTGACGATGAGTTCGACCATCTGGCCGACCCGGCCATATTGCGCCATCCAGTAGACGAAACCGAACGCAGCGGCGATCACGAACACCGTGAAAAAGCCGACAATGGCATAATTTGCTTTGGTTTCCATCGGCTAAGACCACCTTTGCGGCTCCCGCCGCTTTCATCCGCTTCGGCGGAGCGAACCTCACCGAAGCACTTCCAAACGCGACCGGCGGGCGCGCTTACGCGCGCACCACCGCCCTTCCCCGCTTGCCGCGGAAATAGGATTTCACCCATGGCTCCTCGCAGGCAAGCATGTCCTCGATCGTTCCGGAGACGAGCACGCGCTTCTGGCCGAGGACCGCGATCCGGTCGCAGACCGAAAAAAGGCTGTCCAGATCGTGCGTCACCATATACACGGTCAACCCAAGCGTGTCCCGCAGCTTGGCGATCAGTTCGTCGAACTCCGCCGCGCCGATCGGGTCGAGGCCGGAGGTCGGTTCGTCGAGGAACACCAGATCCGGATCGAGCGCCAGTGCGCGCGCCAGCGCCGCACGCTTGATCATACCACCCGAGAGCTCCGCCGGGTATTTCTCCGCCGCTTCCGGGGCAAGCCCGACCAACTCGATCTTCAAGCGCGCCAGTTCGTCCATCAGATCCTGCGGCAGATCGAGATATTCTCGCATCGGCACCTGAATGTTCTCGCGCACCGTCAGGGCGGAAAACAGCGCGCCATGCTGGAATAGCACGCCGAGACGCATGTCGAGGGCGATGCGCTCCGCTTCGCCGAGCTTGTCATATTCGGCGCCGAGGATCTCGATGGTGCCGGACCGCTTCGGCAGCAATCGCAGTACGGTGCGCATCAGCACCGATTTGCCGGTTCCCGAGGCGCCGACGAAACCGAGGATTTCGCCGCGGTAGATCTCGAGATTGAGCCTGTCGAGAACGATATTGTCGCCGAAGCCGACGGTCAGGTCGCGAACGGAAAGCACGACCTCGCGTCTCTCCGCTGCCCGATCCGATTGCCGCTCCATGACTTCTTGAACCATGATCCGCCCGCCTCAGAAATCGATCGCCGCATAGAACATGGCGAACAGCCCGTCTATGAGAATGACCACGAAGATCGACTTGACCACCGACGAAGTCACGTGGCGCCCCAGCGATTCGGCGCTGCCGCCGACCTTCAGGCCCTCGACGGCCGCAACCACGCCGATGATCAGCGCCATGAAGGGCGCCTTGATCATGCCCGCCGCAACGGTGGAAAAATCGATCGATTCCTGCAGCCGCGAAAGAAATGTCGCGAAAGTGATGTCGGAATAGGTCCAGGCGACGAGTGCCGCGCCGGCAAGGGCGGCAAAGTTGGCAAGGATCGTCAAGAGCGGCAGGACGATGGTGAGCGCCACCAGCCGCGGAAAGACGAGAACGCCGACGGGGCTCAAGCCCATGACCTTCAGCGCGTCGACCTCCTCGCGCATTTTCATCGAGCCGATCTCGGCCGTAATCGCGCTTCCCGACCGGCCGGCAATCATGATCGCCGTCAGGAGTACGCCGATTTCGCGCAATTGCAGGATGCCGACCAGATCGACGACGAAGATCTCGGCGCCGAAGGCGCGCAACTGAAAGGCGCCCTGCTGCGCAATGATGGCGCCGATCAGGAACGACATGAGGGTGATGATCGGCACCGCCATGACGCCCATGCGATCGATCTGGTGCACGATCGCAGCCGGCGAAACGCCGGCATGGCGCCCAAGCTTCATTTGCGCGCCGCGAACCGCCGAGCCGAGGATGAACATGGCCGCGAAAGTATCGGTCCAGATTGACACCGTGAGTTCGCCGATCGGCGCGAACAGCCTTTGGAAAAGCGGATGCCTTCTCGTGTCGCGTTCCGGCAGCGGCAGTTCGGCCGGCATGGCCTGAACGAGCTCGACGTAGCGCTCGCCCCCGCCCGCGAAACGAACCTCGCCACCGCTCCCGTTCAAGAAGCGCCGAATGATCCAGGCGCCCGCGGTGTCCATCGCGGTGACGGCGGAAAGGTCGAATTCATCATGGTCTCGCGACGGCTTGGCGAGTCGGTTCAGCTTGGCAGCCATGGCCTCGGCCGTCCGGTGCCGCCAGTCGCCGCTGAAGACGTATCGCCGGCCGGTACCTCCCGCGCCCTCTTCGAGGACGACATCGGCAACAGCCTGTGTTTGGGCCCGCGTCACGTTTTCTTGGTCTTTCGCTTTGCCATTGCGTAATCTCTTAAACCAGATTCGATCCAAGGACAAAATTGCGCAGGAATTCAAAGTCGTGCTGTAGCGTCTCGCGTCTTGCCGGCCACGGAAATGCCGCTGTAGCACTCGGATGGCCGCATGTCTTTGTCCTTGAGCCGACAGAGATATGAAAAGGCGTGCCGCAGCCCAGTCATGCGACCGAAAAGACACAGCAGCAAGACCCGCGGACGATCTATAACATGCCGATTGCGCAGCCACGCCGGCGCCGGAGAAGATGAATGCCGATTTCCCTTGCAGCAACCGTCGAACAGTTCCCGATCGCCGGCACCTTCACGATTTCACGCGGCTCGAAGACGACCGCCGACGTCGTCACCTGCCGCCTCACCGAGGGGACGCTGACCGGCTCGGGCGAGTGCGTGCCCTATGGCCGGTATGGCGAAGCCGTCGAGACGGTGCTGAGCGAAATAGAAGCGGTTCGCCCGCGCGTTGAGCGCGGCATCGGCCGGGAGGAACTGCAGCGGGCGATGAAGGCGGGTGCCGCCCGCAACGCC
Source organism: Ensifer sp. LCM 4579 (assembly GCF_001854885.1). Classification (GTDB taxonomy): domain Bacteria; phylum Pseudomonadota; class Alphaproteobacteria; order Rhizobiales; family Rhizobiaceae; genus Sinorhizobium. Next base: position 253,290 of record NZ_MDDV01000004.1, read on the forward strand.
ATCGATTGCGCCCTCTGGGACCTGGAGGCGAAGCGAAGCGGGCGCTCCGCCGCCTATCTGGCGGGTATCACCGAACCGACGCCCCTGACGACTGCCTACACCATTTCGCTCGCCGAGCCGGAGGCAATGATGGCGCAAGCGGCGCAATACGCCCACCGGGCGCTGCTCAAGGTAAAAGTCGGAACCGTGGATGACAGGGCCCGCATTCGCGCCGTGCGGCAGGCTGCCCCCGCAAGCCGCATCATCCTCGATGCCAATGAGGGCTGGAGCGAGGACAATCTCGCGATGCATTTCTCGGCCTGCCTCGAAAACGGCATCGCCCTCGTCGAGCAGCCGCTGCCGGCCGGCCGCGACGAAGCGCTGACCCGGATTGCCCGTCCGGTCCCGGTCTGCGCCGATGAAGGCGTGCACGGGACGGAGGACCTGCAAGCGCTCGTCGGCCGATATGATGCCGTCAATATCAAGCTCGACAAGACCGGCGGGCTCACCGAAGCCTTGCGCATGCGCCGCGCCGCCGAAGCGCTCGGCCTCAAGATCATGATCGGCTGCATGGTCGGCAGTTCGCTGGCCATGGCGCCGGCGGTTCTCCTGGCGCAGGGCGCCGATTTCGTCGATCTCGACGGCCCACTGCTGCTCGCCCGGGACCGTGATGCGGGCCTGCGCTACGAGGCCTCGCTCGTCTTCCCGCCCGAGCCGAGCCTTTGGGGCTGAAGGTACCAGCCGGCAAATGCGAAGCAGGAGCCGATGAGCGCGACGACCGACATCGAATAGAAGCCGGCGACGCCGAACCAGGCGTAGAAGTAACCCGCCAAAAAGGTAAAGATCGCCGTGAAGATGCCGGTATAGAAGAAATAGAGCCCCTGGGCGGATGCCTCCTGTTCCTCGCTGACCCGCTCCACGAGCTTGTGCTGCATGCCCGTGTGCATGATCGCAAAGGTGAAGGCGTGGAAGCACTGGAGAATGAAATAGCCGGAGAAGCCCAGCTCCATCGGGAAGATCAGCCAGCGCGCCACCGCCAGCAGACTGCCGGAAAAAATCATCGCCCAGACGCTGAAGCGCCGGATGATCGTTCGGGCGAAGAAGAACATCAGCACTTCCGCGGCCACGCCGGCGCTCCAGAGAACGCCGATCTGCGTTCCGCTATAGCCGATGCTTTGCCAATAGATGGCCGAAAAGGCATAGAGCATCGCATGACTGCTGTTGACCAGTGTCACACCGACGAGGAGCAATTGCAGGTCGGACTGACGCAGCGACTGCGGCGGCGGCTCGGTGATCGCCGTGATCGGTGACGGTCGGCGGGGCCGCCCGATCCGCGGCGCCGCAAGGGCCATCACGATCGTCAGCCCGAAGCCGACCGCCATCGCCGGCAACACCACGGCACCGCCGATGAGGCCGATCATCCAGCCGCCGAGCATGGTCGCGCCGATAAAGGCGATCGATCCCCAGACGCGCATATGCGCATAATCGAAGCCCCAGCGGCGCACCCCCGACAAGGCAATCGCCTCGACGATCGGCAGATAGGGAGAATAGACCGCCGACTGCAGCGCGTAGATCACAAGCACGGGCCAGAAGCTTTGCGCGAAAAATAGGATGAAAGCGGTCGCAAGCGACAGGCAGCCGGACCAGATGAGCACGATCGTGCGCTCTCCGAGCCGGTCGGCGAGCACGCCCGCAAGCGGCGCCGTGATGACGCGGATGAACATCGGCACGGCGAGCACCACACCGATCTCGAAATCGCTCAGCGAAAGCGTACTGAGCCAGACCGGAAAATACGGCAGCGCGAAGCCGTTGACGATCAACGGAGCGCAAAAGAGCAGCGCGAGGCGAAGCGCGAAATGGCGCGGCGGTGGCCCCAGAACCGGGGGCGCAGGTGCGGGAATCATGGGAGAACCTGATGACAATCTGCCAGCTGTAGCACCGCAGCCCCGCGGTGCACCATCCGCAATTTTTCGCTACAGGCACTCGGAATAAGTTGGCCTGCTGCATGTCCTGATTGGCTGACCTAGGGGGGCAGGAGACATGCAGCAATTCAAAGTGCTACAACGACCTGCGTCTGTTTGCATCTGTTGATTGCATGGCGCTACCGATCCGGATCGAAATGTGACTCAGGCCGCCTGCTGCGCCGGAACGGACACGGGCAATCCGGCCTCGCTCGCGTCTTCCGCGACCGTCGCACTGCCGCGCAGGCTGTGCCAGGTGATCAGTTCCATCGTACCGTCGTGATGCTCGGCGATCGCCGTGCAGCTCTCGACCCAGTCGCCCGTGTTGATGTAGCGGATGCCGCCGATATCCTCGATCACCGCATGGTGGATATGGCCGCAGATGACGCCCTGTGCCTGGTGGCGGCGCGCCTCCTCGGCCACGACCTTCTGGAACTCGCCGATGAAATTCACGGCATGCTTGACCTGCAGCTTGGCCCAGGACGAGAACGACCAATAGGGCATGCCGAGCCGGCGGCGGATGGCAGCAAGCCCGATGTTGACCGCGATCGCCATGTCGTAGGCCCAGTCGCCAAGATAGGCGAGCACCCGCGCATTGCGCACCACTACATCGAATTCGTCGCCATGCAGCACGAGATAGTTTCGTCCATCGGCACCCCGATGCACATGCCGCTGCGCGACCTCGATGCCGCCGAAGTGCATTCCGGGAAAATCGCGCAAGAACTCGTCGTGGTTTCCGGGAACGTAGATGATCCGCGTACCCTTGCGCGCCTTGCGCAGCAGCTTCTGGATGACGTCGTTGCACTGCTGCGGCCAATACCAGCTCCGCTTCAGCCGCCAGCCGTCGACGATATCGCCGACGAGGATGATGGTCTCGGCTTCGTGGTGGCGCAGGAAATCGAGCAGGTAATCCGTCCTGGCCGCTTTCGAGCCGAGGTGGAGGTCGGAAATGAAGAGCGTGCGCAATTTCCGGACGGGATTCGGTTCCGATACCGCTGCCGCTGTCATGCGAGCCTCATCTTGCTAGAGCCATTTGCCTTCGTCAAAACCAGACTCGTGTTTCAGGAAGATGACACGGGGCGCGTCTTGCCCCATTCCGGTTTTCGGATTGGGCCGCTCTTGTCCGGCTCCGACATTGAAATGACTGAAAGCGAAAACTATACGTCGCGCTGAAATCGTGCCAAAAGGCCAGCGTTCGGGAATCGAGGGAAGCAAGGTATGAACACGGGCGACAAAGCGAAATCCCCATCGGTGCCGGAGAGCGGCGATATCGACAGCCAGGCACTCTTCTTCCATCGCTACCCTCGCCCCGGCAAACTCGAGATCCAGCCGACAAAGCCGCTCGGCAACCAACGTGACCTGGCTCTGGCCTACTCGCCCGGGGTCGCCGCCCCCTGCCTCGCCATCAGGGACGATCCGGAAACCGCCGCCGACTTCACCGCACGCAGCAATCTCGTCGCCGTTATCTCGAACGGCACGGCCGTTCTCGGCCTCGGCAATATCGGGCCGCTGGCCTCGAAGCCGGTCATGGAGGGCAAGGCCGTTCTCTTCAAGAAATTCGCCGGAATCGACGTCTTCGACATCGAGATCGACGCGCCTACCGTCGAGCGCATGGTCGATGTCGTTTCGGCGCTCGAGCCGACCTTCGGCGGCATCAATCTCGAGGACATCAAGGCGCCCGAATGCTTCGAGGTGGAGCGGCGCCTGCGCGAGAAGATGGATATCCCCGTCTTCCACGATGACCAGCACGGCACCGCCATCATCGTCGCCGCCGCCGTCTTGAACGGGCTGGAACTTGCCGGCAAGGACATCGCCAAGGCGAAGATCGTCGCCTCCGGTGCGGGCGCTGCCGCGCTTGCGTGCCTCAACCTGCTCGTGACGCTTGGCGCGAAACGCGAGAACATCTGGGTCCATGACATAGAAGGCCTCGTCTACAAGGGCCGCGAAGCGCTGATGGACCAGTGGAAGTCCGTCTACGCGCAGGAGAGCGACAATCGCGTGCTTGCCGACAGCATCGGCGGCGCCGACGTCTTCCTCGGCCTTTCGGCCGCCGGCGTGCTCAAGCCCGAACTGCTGGCGCAGATGGCCGAAAGGCCATTGATCATGGCGCTCGCCAATCCGACCCCGGAAATCATGCCGGAAGTCGCCCGCGCCGCGCGCCCCGACGCGATGATCTGCACCGGTCGTTCCGACTATCCGAACCAGGTCAACAACGTCCTCTGCTTCCCCTATATTTTCCGCGGCGCGCTCGACTGCGGCGCGCGCACCATCAACGAAGAGATGAAGATGGCAGCCGTGCGGGCCATTGCAGGCCTTGCCCGCGAGGAACCCTCCGATGTCGCCGCCCGCGCCTATTCCGGCGAGACGCCGGTTTTCGGACCGGATTACCTGATCCCCTCGCCTTTCGACCAGCGGCTGATCCTCAGGATCGCTCCGGCCGTCGCGCGTGCCGCCGCCGAAAGCGGGGTTGCCGCCCGTCCGATCCAGGACTTCGACGCCTATCTCGACAAGCTCAATCGCTTCGTCTTCCGTTCCGGCTTCATCATGAAGCCGGTCTTCGCCGCCGCAAAGAATGCGGCGAAGAACCGTGTCATCTTCGCCGAGGGCGAGGATGAGCGGGTGTTGCGCGCGGCCCAGGTCCTCCTCGAAGAAGGTACCGCCAACCCGATCCTGATCGGACGTCCCCAGATCATCGAGACGCGGCTGCGCCGCTATGGTCTCAGGATCAGGCCCGATGTCGATTTCGAAGTGGTGAACCCCGAAGGCGATCCGCGTTTCCGCGACTATGTCGACGACTATTTCACCATTGTCGGCCGCCTCGGCGTCATTCCGGAGGCCGCCCGCACGATCGTGCGCACCAATACGACGGTGATCGGGGCACTCGCGGTCAAGCGCGGGGAAGCCGATTCGCTGATCTGCGGCGTCGAAGGGCGCTACGCGAGGCACTTGCGCGACGTTTCGCAGATCATCGGCAAGAAGTCGGGCGTCCACGATTTCTCGGCCCTCAGCCTGCTGATTTCGCAGCGCGGCGCCACCTTCTTCACCGACACCTATGTCAGCTACGACCCAAGCGCCGAAGAAATCGCTGAGACGACCGTGATGGCCGCCGACGAAATTCGCCGCTTCGGCATCACCCCGCACGCCGCGCTCGTTTCGCATTCGAACTTCGGCTCGCGCGATTCCGAAAGCGCCTCCAAGATGCGTACCGCGCTGCGACTCGTGCGCGAGCTTGCGCCGGACCTCGAAGTCGACGGCGAGATGCACGGCGACTCGGCAATTTCCGAGATCCTGCGCCAGCGCGTCATGCCGAACAGCACCCTGAAAGGGGAAGCCAATCTGCTCGTCTTTCCCAATCTCGACGCCGCCAACATCACCCTCGGTGTGGTCAAGACGATGACCGACAGCCTCCATGTGGGGCCGATACTCCTCGGCTCGGCCCTGCCGGCGCACATCCTCTCACCCTCGGTGACCTCGCGCGGCGTCGTCAACATGGCCGCCCTCGCCGTCGTAGAGGCAAGCCATCCAGCCTGAGCAGGCTCCGCAAAATTGTCCCGCGGTTGCGATCAGCACCTTTCGGTTTAAGGACAACGGTGCGCGGCATAAGCGAGGGATCCCCGTCTCGGCACCCTTTGCCCAGGATGAATTCGGACCGGTCCCGTCCGAGCTCATCCTGATCCAAGCGATCGCTGCTTCAGCAGTCGCGCATTTGGCGATTCTCAAGTCCTGCCGCCACAAAACCACAATCACCGATTGATATAACAGGACAGTTGCAGCGCTTACCAAATATAGCACTAGACAAAGACGGTCTCACTAAACCATGTTTATTCTAGGGGCATGAATCGGTGTTACGGCATGACTGATGAACAGGCTGTCCTCGATCTGCTGGATGTCGTCGAATACGGCGGCTGCGCCGAACCACAGCAATTCTTTGCCTTGATGCGCCGCACCTTCAATATCGCGCATCTCCTCTATCTCGAAGCCGAACCATCGGCGGATGGCCTGAAGGTCTGCCGCCTGCATCACACTTTCGGCGCCTATGCCGCCGATCTCTACCATTCGAGAGGGCTCTACCGGATCGACCCGATCCTGAGACTTGCGCTCGGCGGCGTCAGGCCCGTCGAATGGGCGACCGCCCGCCGACGCTTTCCCGAATGCGAACCGCTCTTCGAGGCGGCAGAGGAGATCGGCCTGTCGACGGAAGGCGTGGCGCTGCCGCTTCCGTCTCCGGCCAGCCGCATGGCGCTTCTCGCCATCAGTTCCAATCTTTCGCCAGCGGAATGGTCTGACTATCGCCGCCGTCATCTGCGTGATTTCCAATTGGCCGCAAATCTGTTTCACGCCTCGATGCTCGAGCATTCGGCGATGCCCGGGGCCATGGACGAGCGCGACACGAGACTGACCTTGCGCGAGATCGAGGTCCTCACCTGGTCGGCAGCCGGCAAGAGCTATTGGGAAATCGCCACCATCCTCGGCATCTCCGAGCGCACTGTCCGCTTCTTCATGACCAACGCCCGGCGCAAGCTCAACGTCGTATCCAACACGCAGGCGGTCGCGCAAGCAGTTCGCCATGCCCTGATCCCCACCATCTGACGGGTCGACGTCCGAGCCGACCGGAAAATCGGTACACCGCCCCCCAAATTTACCGGGAAAATAGCAGCGAGTGAACTGTCACTATCGACAGTTACATGTGTCATCGGAGCCTGCCAGCATCGCGCCATCGAACGAAGACGATGGAGCGAAAAATGATCAGAATAGTGAACGGCAACGCTCGCGGACGATACCCACAGGCGGTCGATGAAATGTTTCGGCTGCGCAAGCGCGTCTTCCATGATTTCCTGAAATGGGACGTCAAGACCGAGGACGAGTGGGAAATCGACCAATACGACAAGGCCAATCCGCTCTATGTGATGTCCTATTCTCCGGAGACCGGGAAACTGCGCGGCTCGCTGCGGCTTCTGCCGACGCTCGGCCCGAACATGCTGGACGACACCTTCCCGATCCTGCTCGGCGACAATCCGGAGATCCGCAGCGCAGAAGTGTGGGAATCGAGCCGATTCTGCATCGATCCGGACATCTCGCAGGACCGGGCGTCGAACCAGGTTACGGTTGCCGCGGCCGAGCTCATGTGCGGCGTCGGCGAACTGAGCCTGAGCTCCGGCATCACGCATATCGTGACGGTGACCGACGTATTCCTGGAGCGGATGTTCCGCCGGATGGGATGCCCGGGAGAACGGATCGGCGATCCCCAACGGATCGGCAGCGTCTATGCGGTCGCGATCGCCTGGGAAGTGTCGCAAAGGCTGCTCGAGACCATGAAGGCCGTCGCCGCGATCGAGGGCACGGTGCTGGAACGCCCGATGTCGCTCGAGACGGCAAGGGCGGCCTGAAATGCACCACCCGGGCCGCGCTCTTGCGCATCGCCCCGAAAATCTTCGGGAAGCTCGATGCGCAGATTCAAAGCGATACAGCGACCTTTGCGCGTCTGAAAAGACGCGCGGCGCTGTATGTTCGCAGCGCGGCCTGGCCCCCATTGCAGCCGCGCCATTAACGCAAAGGCCGTGTTGCGGTTGCGCCGTCCTGCATAGACTCTAGAATGGAGGCAGAGAAAAGGATCCGGCCGCTTCGGTGACCGCTCCGCCGGAATGCAGGAAGAGGAAAGTGTCGGGATTTCGGAGTAACGCGCCGCGCGGCATCGCATGGCTAGCGGCTGCGCTTTTGCCGTTGGCATTGGCAACGGCAAACGAGGCTTCGGCTTCGAGCGTTTGTGAACGGCTTCAGGCCCGCCTCGCCGGTATGCCGACCACATTCAGCTCGAATGCAAACCTCAGCGATTTCACCGGCGCCATTTCCCGCCAGAACATTGAGCTTCGTCGCGCCAGGAACGAGCGCAGGCGGCTCGGATGCAGTCGCGGCAGCATCATCGTCATCGACGACAATACTCCGTTCTGCGCCGAACTCGACGACACCATCGCCCGGATGGAGACCAATCTCCAGGAATTGAAAGCGCATCGGCAACAGCTGGTGTCGAACGGCCGCGCAGACGCGCGCCGGCGCATTATTGCCGCGATGGAGATCAACGGCTGCATTCCGGTCAGCGGCGACGAGTGGGACGAACTGGACGAGTTCGCGACGACGACGGAAGCCGACATCCATCGCAATATCCTCAGGGGCCTGGCGCCGGACGACGAGGATTATCCGTTGCTCTTCGAAGAGCCGGGGATGCAGGATTTCTCGCCGATGGAGGGATACGGGAACGGCCGCTTGCGGACCATGTGCGTGCGCACCTGCGACGGCGCTTTCTTCCCGATCTCGTCGAATGCCTCGCCGGTGGATTTCCCACGAGACGCCGAGCTCTGCCGCGCCCGCTGCCCCGGGACCGAGACCGAACTCTATTTTCACGTGCTTGCCACCGAGGAGAGCGACCAGATGGTCTCGGCATCGACCGGCAGGCCCTACCGCGAACTGCCGACGGCATTTGCCTACCGCACGCGCGACGTCGCTTCACCGGGCGCCTGCGGCTGCAAACCGGTAAAGGCAGCCAGCCGGACGAACCGGGAGAAACCATCCGAAGCCAGTCTCACGGGAGCGAGCCCCTCTGTCGTGACGATCGGCGGCGACAAGGCGGGAAAGATGACTGAAGGCGCGGCCGCAAGGCCAGCGAAAGAGCGCCCCTATGACCCGAAGAGCGCCAAGGTGCGCATTGTCGGTCCAACCTTCCTGCCGCCGGAAGAAAGCGCGATCGACCTCAAGCACCCCTTGGGGCCTAGCTTTCAGCCGCAACAGGAGAATTGAGACCTTCAACTATCACGCGAGACTATCCAAGACAACGCCCTGAAAACGCGCGCTATCTCCGGCCTGCATCGAGGTCCGCGGAAATGCCCCACCCCTCCTCGAAGGTCAGTTCCTCGAGCGGCAGGCGCTGGCGCCATCCCTTTACCGCCAATTCCGGCTGCTGATAAAGCCGGTCGACGAAACCGAGGCATAGCCAGGCGACGATTTCGATATGCTCCGGTATGCCTAGGATGGCCTTGATCTCGCTTTCATGAAAGATGCTGACCCAGCCGACGCCGACTCCCTCGGCGCGCGCGGCAAGCCAGAGGTTCTGCACCGCGCAGACGGTGGAGTAGACGTCCATCTGCGGGTTGTGGGTGCGCCCGAGGACGACCGAGCCGCCGCGGGTGCGATCGCAGGTCACGCAGATGCTGAGTGGCGCCTTGCGGATTCCTTCGAGCTTCAGCGCGCGATATTTCGCCTGCGCTTCGCCCGCGAACATTCGCGCGGCCTCTTCATTCGCGCGCTGAAAGGCCTGCCACACTTTCTCCCGCGTCTCCTCTCCGCGCACGAGAACGAAGTTCCAAGGCTGCATGAAGCCAACGGAGGGGGCATTATGCGCGGCGGCGAGCAGCCGTGCGATCAGCGGTTCGGGCAACGGCTCGGGGAGAAATTCATCACGCACGTCGCGGCGCGTTTCGATCGCACGGTAGACGGCGGCACGCTCGTCCGGCGAAAAGGCTCCGGCTGCGACAAGGCAGCCGCTCGGGTCAGGCAGCATCGTTCGATCCCCAACAATGCACAACCTCCCGCCGTCCGCGCGGGGCCGGTCCATCTTGCCAGGCCGGTCTTCTGACTCCGGATCGTCCGGCCGCGCCGCCTTCCCGAACCGCCTGAGGATTCAGTGGCAAGGCTCCGAATTTCTTCAGAGCGTAACTGGCGTAGCCGTCCCCGTCACAGCGTTGGGCACGTGCCGGAATTGCACCGACTTCCCGATTCTCCCGCTTGCGGGCACCTGGCGGGCGCCATATGGACACAGGCGCCCGCGAAAGGCAAGGCACATGCGACTACGGTTCGGGCCGATAGCGCACGTAGGCGAAGGCTTCGCCTGATGGCGACCAGTTCGGAACGTTCATCGTCCCCTGCCCGCCGAAGAGCTCGAACAGGACGCGCGCATCGCCGCCTTCCGGATTCATCAGCCGTAGCCGTACGTCGAGATCGCGCGGGTGGTCGAAGACGTCGCCATCATAGGAGAGCACCAGGAGGTGTCGGCCATCCGGCGACGGATGTGGAAACCAATCGCCATAGAGGCTGTTGGTGATGCGCTGAACATCGCTGCCGTCGGGCCGAATCCGCCAGATCTGCATGCGCCCCGTACGGCTGGAATTGAAATATATCCACTTGCCGTCCGGCGACCAGTCCGGCCCGTCGTTGCGTCCCTCGCCCCGCGTCAGCCGGCGCTCCTCGCCGCCCTCGACGGAAATCGTATAAATGTCGAAAACCTGGTCTCGGATACCGCAATAGGTCAGCGTCCGGCCATCGGGCGACCAGCCGTGCCAATAGGAGGGGAGCTTCGGCGTGACGCGCCGCGGCGCGCCGCCCTCGATCGGCAGGAGATAGATCGCCGACTTGCCGAATTCGGTCTTGTCGCTGATGGCGAGCGTCGTGCCGTCCGGAGAAATCCCGTGGTCGTTGTTGCACTGACGGGCAAAGCCCGTGTCGATCTCGACTGGCTCCGGCGTCCCGTCGAGCGCCATGCGATAGAGCCGTCCATCGGCGTTGACGACGAGGAAGCGCGCGTCCGGCGACCAGTTCGGCGCTTCGACCAGCCGCTCCGTCTGCCAGACCACGCGGGTCTCAGCCGTCGCGATGTCGAAGATCTCCACCGAACTGCGCATGAGCTATCCCCTGTCGCGGAAGCGGTTGGTGATGGGATAGCGCCGGTCGCGACCGAAATTCTTCTTGGTGATCTTCACGCCCGGCGCCGACTGCCGGCGCTTGTATTCCGCGATATAGAGCAGGTGCTCGACGCGATGGACGGTCGCCTCGTCGTGGCCGCGCGCAACGATTTCGTCGGTGCCCATCTCCTTTTCCACAAGGCATTCGAGGATATCGTCAAGCACCGGATAAGGCGGCAGCGAGTCCTGATCGGTCTGGTTCGGCCGAAGCTCGGCGGATGGCGCCTTGTCGATGATGTTCCGCGGAATGACTTCGCCGGAAGGGCCGAGCGCCCCGGGTGGTACAGTGCCGTTGCGCCAACGGGCCAGCCCATAGACCTGCATCTTGTAAAGGTCCTTGATCGGATTGAAGCCGCCGTTCATGTCGCCGTAGAGCGTGGCGTAGCCGACGGACATTTCCGACTTGTTGCCGGTTGTCACCACCATAGAACCGAACTTGTTGGAGATCGCCATCAATATCGTCCCGCGCGCGCGGCTCTGCAGGTTCTCCTCGGTAATGCCGGGCTCGGTGCCCTCGAACATGTCCGAGAGCGCATCGAGGAAACCGTGGACCGGTTCTTCGATCGCGACGGTATCGTAGCGGCAGCCGAGCGCCTTGGCGCAGGCCTCCGCATCCATCAGCGAGGCCTCCGACGTGTAGCGATAGGGCAGCATGACGGTGCGGACGCGCTCCTCGCCAAGCGCATCGACCGCAAGCGCCGCGCAGATCGCCGAATCGATGCCGCCCGAAAGGCCGAGCACGACATTCTTGAAGCCGTTCTTGTTGACGTAATCGCGAAATCCCAACATGCAGGCGCGATAATCCGCCTCCTCGTTTTCCGGAAGGCGTGACTGGTGCCCATTGGCCGAAACCCAGCCATCCGAGCCTTTCATCCAATCCGAAAGGGAGACTGCCTCCTCGAACTGGCTCATCTGGAAGGCCAGCGACCTGTCGGCATTGAAGGCGAAGCTCGCCCCGTCGAAGACGAGCTCGTCCTGGCCGCCGAGTTGGTTGGCGTAGATCACCGGCAGGCCGGTCTCGATGACCTGCTTCAGCACGACCTGATGACGCACGTCCACCTTGCCGCGATAATAAGGCGAGCCGTTCGGTGAAAGCAGTATCTCCGCGCCGCTTTCCGCGAGCGTCTCGCAGACGCCGAGTTCACCCCAGATATCCTCGCAGATCGGGATGCCAATGCGGATGCCGCGGAAATTCACCGGCCCCGGCATTTCGCCGGCGTCGAACACGCGCTTCTCGTCAAATTCACCGTAGTTCGGCAGATCCACCTTGTCGCGGACGGCGATGATCTTGCCGGCATCCAGCACGGCCACCGAATTGTGCCGGCGCTCGGTTGCCTGGCGCGGAAAACCGACAATGACGCCCGGGCCGCCATCGGCGGTCTCCTCGGCAAGCTTCTCGACCGCCCGCTCGCAGGCTTTCAGAAACGCCGGCTTAAGCACCAGGTCTTCCGGCGGATAGCCGGAAATGAAGAGCTCCGTCAGCAATAAGAGATCGGCACCCTGCCGCGCCGCGTCTGCCCGCGCCTCGCGCGCCTTGGCGAGATTACCGGCAACATCGCCGACGGTCGGGTTGAGCTGGGCCACGGCGATGCGTAGCGTCGAAGGTGCGGCATTCTGTGTGCTCATGGCGGGCCTGTCGATGTTGGCAAATGAGTCCGTCGGACACCGTTACTATCGCATCCGGCAACAAAAAACCCACACGCAATCGCAGCCTGACGCGGAATATTCTGAATATTTCAGTGTTATCCGCCCGCCGACAGCAGCCACCGGAACAAACTAGCCTCGCCGCCGGTTTCGCCATTCATCCCCGGTTCAATGTGACAGTAGTATGATAATGGGATGAAATTTTTGTGAAACTTGAGGAGCTGTTGGCCACGATGAAATCCATCGCCGGGAGGGATTCTCAGACCTACGCCGAAAGGCCCAGCTTCACCGTCCGGCATGCCCGAACCCTGGCCGGCCTGCGCAGTGCATTGTTCTCGCTATTCCTGGCGACAATCCTCGTCTTCGCCGTCGAGGCCGTCGGCCGCCACTCCATCTCCGACACCATGGACTTTTTTGCGGATTCGGCGCGCCCCGCCTGGATCACGGTCGCGGTCTTCTTTCTCGTTCTGCTTGGGCTCGACGCTCTCCTCGGCCGGGAACATAAGGCCACCCTGTTGATCGCCCCTCTTGCGGTAATCCCGGCCTTCATCAGCCAGCAGAAGCAGGTCTTCCTCTCCGATCCGCTCTACCCGACCGATTTTCTCTTCGGCCGGCAGATCATGGAACTGATGCCGGTACTCGTAAAGGACAGGCCATGGACCGCGGTCGGCATCGTGGCTGGCCTCATCGCCGCAGTTGTCGTGACCGCCCTTCTCTTGCGATATGCCTGGCGCAACTTCCCGCGGCTGACGCGACGCGAGCGCCTGGCGAGGCTCATCTTCGCGCTGCCGCTGCTCATCGCCTTCTGGAACGTCATGGACTACACGCAGTTCTCGTGGATCCGCGATCGGCTGCGTGTCGTGCCGATGATGTGGGATCAGAGCGCGAACTATCGGCACAACGGCTTCGCGCTTGCCTTCATGATCAACCTGCCGATGGCCAATATCAGCGCCCCGGCCGGCTACATGGCCGAGGCGATCGACAAGATTCCGGTCACGCCTCTTCCCGCCGGAACGACACACCGCAGCAAGCCGGACGTCATCGTCCTGATGAGCGAGTCCTTCTGGGATCCGACCCTTTTGCCGAATGTGACGCTGACGCCCGATCCGATGCCGACGATCCGCGCGTTGCAGGGAGGCACGGTCTTCTCGCCGGAATTCGGCGGCATGACCGCCAATGTCGAGTTCGAGGCACTGACCGGGTTCTCCAATGCATTCCTGCCCTATGGCAGTATCCCCTATCAGCAATATATCCGCCATCCGATTCCGTCGCTCGCAACCTTCTTCCGCGGCGAGGGCTATGCGGCACGCGCCATCCATCCCTTCCAGGGCTGGTTCTGGAACCGCACGGCCGTCTACAAGGCTTTCGGCTTTGACACGTTCCGCGACCAGGCCAAGATGCCGGCCATGAAGAAGCGCGGCATGTTTGCCTCGGACGAGGCGTTCACCAGAGAGATCATCCGCCAGGCGGACGCCATGGAGGGGCCCTTCTTCTTCTTCGCCGTGACGCTGCAGGGTCACGGTCCCTATGAGCCGAACCGTTACGTGAAGAACACGATCAAGATCGAAGGCGATCTGCCGGAAAGGGATCGCCGGGTGCTCGCCACCTATGCGCAGGGCATCAAGGAGGCTGACGACAGCCTCAAGATGCTGATGGACTGGGCGAAGAAGCGGGATCGGGAGACGATCATCGTCCTCTTCGGCGACCACCTGCCGCCGCTGCACACGGTCTACACGAGCACGGGCTACATGAAGAACGTGACGGCGGAGCGCAAAGGGACAAAGGACGAGATGAGGGCCGGCCACGAAACGCCGCTCGTCGTCTGGTCGAACAAGACCGGAGCGCAGAAGGACATCGGCAGCATCAGCCCTGCCTTCCTTTCCTACACGATCCTGAAACAGGCGGGCTACGAGCACCCGTATTACACCGGTTTTCTCGGAGACGTGCACGAGCATTTCCGCGTCGTCGACCGTTATATGCTACTCCGCAAGGACGGCGCGGGCGTCGCAGACTGGCAACGCCAGCGGAAGGTTCCGGCATCACTCCGGGACTACCGATTCCTTCAGCACGACATGATGTTCGGCAAACGCTACGGCACCGAACGGTTCTTCCAGTCGCACGCCGAACTGTTCGGTGCAGGCATGTAGCCCCAGTTTAGGCCAACATCCACCCCGCTCCCGAAGTGCCCCAGGACGCGCCGGCATCCGGAAATGTGACGCCCACCTCGTCAACCGCGACCACAAGCGGCAGTTCCCGCTCGCTCGCCCCGGAACTGCGCAACAGGTTAAGATGGTGCGGGAAAATTAACGAATACGCCGCACCCTGAAGGTGCAGGAATGTTGAAAAGCCAGCAATGATGTCACATGGGCGTCAAATTTCGACAACCGACGCTTGTACAACGGCAAGAGAGCAGATTCAGTCAAAATTTAGGACTTTTTGCGGAGCAGATGTCGGACTTTGGTCTGGAAACAAATGCGGCATTTCTACGCTAGAATGCTTCTCATGCTGGTTGTATCGAGACATGGGTGATTGGGGCAATCAAGACGTGATGGGGGCACACGCATTAGATGCACCGGATTGCAGGAAGGCACGTTGGCGACGATAGCGCCCGGCCCTTGACGGCGGACGCATTGCTACAGAATCCGCGGTTCCTCGGAGTGCTGCAGACCAGTGCCCGTGCGCTGATCGCCGTCAACGACCTCTTTCCGCGCATCGCGCGCCTGGTTTCCTCACACCGGAAATGGATGCTCACCCATGCAGCCTATGCCCTGCACCTGGAACGCGATCCGAACGATCCGGAGACCGGCATCACGGCCGCACGGCTCCAGAAGTTCATCCATCAGACGGGCGGCGCGAGCCGCAACACGGCGGCGGCTTTCCTTGCGGAACTCGTCACCTACAAACTGCTCCAGCCGGTAGCGGGCGGTCGCTCCAGGAGAACGCGCCCTCTCGAACCGGCCGGAGCAAGCGAGAATGCCATGCGCCTCTGGTTCAAAAGCCAGATGAGCGCGCTCGACCTTCTCGATGGAGGCAGCAGGGCAATTGAGGCCGAAGCCGATGCCTCGATCTTCGAACGTGCCCAACCGCTGGCTGTCAAACGGCTGCTTTCGGACCCGAACTGGACCGAGCCGCCGGAGGGCGTTGCGGTCTTTGCCTGGGCCGAATCGGGCGGCGTGATCCTCGACGACCTCATGGGGCGACCCGCGACTCTCACTCCTCCGTCGGACAAGGTCTGGATCGAGGTCAACCTCCCGAGTCTTGCCGATCACTATCTCGTTTCGAACACACATGTTCGCCGCCTGTTCGCCCGTGCGGAAGCCGCGGGCCTGATCGGCAAGGCTCAGGATGGCAGGCGCGGGCGCTTCTGGCTGAGCGCCCGGCTAATCGAGGAGTACGCCTATTGGCAGGCGATCAAGCTCGAAGCGCTGGCAAGCGCCTTCGATCAGGTCACCGCTTCCCGCTCCTGAGGGATTCCCATCAATCGCGCGCCGCGGCAAAGCGCGGGAGATCGTCGTGGATTTCGTAGTAGTCGCCCTGGTCCGCGCAAAAGATGTGATAGCCGGGCTCGAGCTCGGTCGGCTTGTCGAATGCTCCGGCAAGTATCGAGGTGTAATCGAGCCCCTCCGCTTTCCAGAACAGGGCCGATCCGCAATGTCGGCAGAAGCCGCGCCGCGCTTCGCCACTGGAGCGATACCAGGTGATCGCGTCGGAGCCCTCTATCTCCATGTCGCTGTCGAGCACGTTGGTGGCCGCATAGTAAAGCCCCGTCTGCTTCCGGCACTGCGAACAATGGCAGAAGATCAGTTCCCGCAACTTCCCCCGCGTCTTGAACCGCACCGCGCCGCAAAGGCAGCCGCCTTCGTGGATGTCCTGCATTCCATTCTCCATGGCAACAAAAAGCCGGGCCAGCTTCTATGGGCTGGCCCGGCCCTGTCAAATTCAGAAGATGCGCTGAAGGTTCAGATATTTTGAACCAGGACAGACTCAGCCGTTGACGACCATCCTCTTCTCGTCGCGGCCGCCCTTCATGCGTTCGGCGAGCAGGAAGGCGAGCTCGAGCGCCTGGTCCGCGTTCAGGCGCGGGTCGCAATGGGTGTGATAGCGATCCGCCAGATCGTCGCCGGACAGTGCTCGCGCGCCGCCGGTGCATTCGGTCACGTCGTTGCCGGTCATCTCGATATGAATGCCGCCCGGGTGTGTGCCTTCCGCCCGATGTATCTGGAAGAAGCTCTCGACTTCCGACAGGATCCGCTCGAACGGCCGCGTCTTGTAGTTGTTGAGCGTGATGGTGTTGCCGTGCATCGGGTCGCAGGACCAGACGACCTTCTTGCCCTCGCGCTCGACGGCACGGATCAGGCGTGGCAGATGTTCGGCAACCTTTTCATGGCCGAAGCGGCAGATCAGCGTCAGCCGCCCGGGCTCGTTGGCCGGGTTCAGGAGATCGATCAGTTCCAGGAGACCGTCGGCCGTCAGCGACGGGCCGCATTTCAGGCCGAGCGGGTTCTTGATGCCACGGCAATATTCGACATGGGCGTGGTCCGGCTGGCGCGTACGGTCGCCGATCCAGATCATATGGCCGGAGGTTGCGTACCAGTCGCCCGAGGTCGAGTCCACCCGCGTCAGCGCCTGCTCATAGCCGAGCAGCAGCGCCTCATGGCTGGTGAAAAAGTCGGTCTCGCGCAGGCTCGGATGGTTCTCCGCGGTGATGCCGATCGCCTTCATGAAATCCATGGTCTCGGAAATCCGGTCGGCGAGCTTGCGGTAGCGTTCGGCCTGTGGGCTGTCCTTGACGAAGCCGAGCATCCACTGATGCACGTTTTCCAGGTTGGCATAGCCGCCCATCGCGAAGGCGCGCAGCAGATTGAGGGTCGCGGCGGACTGCCGATAGGCCATGATCTGCCGTTCCGGATTGGGCACACGCGCCTCTTCCGTGAATTCGATACCGTTGATGATGTCGCCGCGGTAGCTCGGCAGCGTCACTTCACCCTGCTTCTCGACCGACGAGGAACGCGGCTTGGCAAACTGGCCGGCGATGCGGCCGACCTTGACGACGGGCTGCTGCGCGCCGAAGGTCAGCACGACGGCCATCTGCAGGAAGGCACGGAAGAAGTCACGGATCGTGTCGGCGCCGTGCTCTGCAAAGCTTTCGGCGCAGTCACCGCCCTGCAGAAGGAAACCGCGGCCTTCCGAGACATTGGCAAGGGCCTGCTTGAGACGCCGAGCCTCGCCGGCAAAGACGAGCGGCGGATATTTCGCAAGGCGCGATTCAACGCTCTCGAGGACTGCGAGGTCCGGATAGTCCGGCACCTGCTGAATGGGTTTTTGCCGCCAGCTGTTCGGGGTCCAAGTCTGTGCCATTTCCATCACCTGTTATCTGACGCGAACGGATCCGCGTCTCACCTTTGCGGCCCGGAAGGCCGCCCCGGAATTCGGATTGCATCTTTCGCATCGGCAAGCCGGCCGATCCACGCCGCCGCCTCCGCCGCGAGCCGATGACGCGGCGGATGCGGGCTTATAAACGTTAACAAGAGCCTTGGAAAGTCATTCCACCAGAAAACATGGGCGTCGCGTTTGGCAGTGAAGAGCGGCTCATGCCACCCTTTCGCCCTTTCGCACGCGATAGCTCGGCCGGTACATCGTCACAAGCTCTTCCGCCGCCGTCGGGTGAACGGCCATGGTGCGGTCGAAATCATCCTTGGTGCAGCCGGCCTTGAGCGATATCCCCAGCAATTGCGCCATTTCGCCGGCATCATGGCCAAGGATGTGCGCGCCCGCGACCTTGCGGTCGGCGGCATTGACCAGAAGCTTGATGACCATCTTTTCCTTGCGCCCCGAAAGAGTGGCCTTCATCGGCCGGAACTCCGCCCGGTAGACCTCGATCTCCTCGAAGGTCCGGGCCGCTTCCTCTTCCGTCATGCCGACCGTGCCGATCTCCGGCTGCGAGAAGACGGCGGTCGCGATCAGATCATGGTCAGGCGAGGTCGGGTTGTTCTTGTATTCCGTTTCGACGAAGCACATCGCCTCGTGGATCGCCACCGGCGTCAGCTGCACGCGATCGGTGACGTCGCCGAGCGCGTAGATGCCGGGCGCCGTCGTGCGCGAATAGGCATCGACCATGATGGCGCCCCGTTCGTTGGTCTTAACGCCGGCCGCTTCCAACCCGAGGCCCCGCGTGTTGGGAACCCGGCCAAGGGCGAGCATCACCTGGTCGACGACGAGTTCGCCATGCTTCATCGTCCTTGCGGTGCGCCGGCCTTCCGGCCCCGCGGAAACCGACTGGATGATGTCTTCGCAGAGGATTCGGATGCCCTTCTCCTCCATCGCCGCGTGCAGGCCGCGCCGGACGTCTTGATCGAAGCGCGAGAGGATTTCCTTGCCGCGATAGATCAGCGTCGTTTCGACGCCGAGCCCGTGGAAGATATTGGCAAATTCGACGGCGATATAGCCGCCGCCGGCGATCAGGATCGATCTCGGGAGGTCGGGCAGGTCGAAGGCCTCGTTCGAGCTGATGCAGAGTTCGTGCCCCGGCAACGCCTCGTGGGGAGTGGGATGTCCGCCGACGGCGATTACGATACGTTCCGCCGTGACCGTCTTGCCGCTTGCGCTCAGGCGCACCTCGTGAGGACCGACTAGTTCCGCCCGTGTGTCGAAGATTTCCGCGCCGGCACCGGCGAGGCCCTTGCGATAGAGGCCCTCAAGACGGGTGATTTCCTGCTCCTTGGCGGCGACCAGCGCCTTCCAGTCGAAGCGTCGCTCGCCGACGGTCCAGCCGAAACCGGCCGCATCCTCGAAATGCTCCGAATATTGCGAGGCATAGACGTAGAGCTTCTTCGGTACGCAGCCGCGGATGACGCAGGTGCCGCCATATCGAAACTCCTCCGCGATCGCAACCTTCTTGCCGAGCGAGGCCGCCAGTCGACCGCTTCTCACGCCGCCGGAGCCGCCGCCGATCACGAAGAGGTCATAGTCGAAAGCGGTCATGGAAAGCTCCTCAAGCAACGAAAGATCGGATGAAGCCATGGTCGTCGAACCTACAGCGCCGCGCGTCTTATAAGACGCGCAAAGGTCGCTGTAGCACTTTGAACTGCTGCATGTCTTTGTCCTTTAATCGAGGTCGATTAAAGGAGACCTGCAGTAGGCCCCGGTATGCGCCGGGCGACGGGAGTCGCCTTCGCCTGATATAGTATTGCGGTGCAAAAAAAGAAAAGCCCGGATCGCTCCGGACTTCGTCAGATGATCGAGCCAAGCGGCCTCTCGCCAGCCTTTATTGGGCGGGCGCCTGTGCAGCGGGCGACGAGCCGATCTTTTCGTCGAGCGACTTGGTCGCCTCGTTGGTGAGATCCCGCGAAACGCCGGATGCCCAGATGTCGGCTGCTTTCAGCAGCTCGCGCGAAGCGATCGGCCCATCGTTCAACAGCTTCTTGCCGGCGGGCGAGCTGTAGAAGGCGGTAATGGCGTTCAGCTCGTCGATCGTGAAGGTCCTGGCGTAGATGGCCGCAGCCTCGCGCTCGAGATCCGTCCGGCGCGCAGCAAGTCCGAGGGCCTTCTCGTCGACCGTGGCGGTGATCAGTTCCTGATGGTTCGGCGATGCCTGGATCAGCGTATTCTTCAGCCGCTCGGCCAGGTTGGGCAGGATGTTGTCGAAGCTGTTGGTCACGCCGAGCGCGGCAATCGTCGCGCGTGCCGCCTTGATCTGGTCCTCCGTCACGTCCTGCGCGTGTACGGCCGGAACCGATGCGGAAAGAAGAACGGCTGCGGTTGCGAATGCGCGGACGAGGCCTGCAATTTTGTTCATTTTTATCCATGCTCCTGTGTTGGCACATGCCGCCCGGCCATTGCCGCCGCCAGGCCCGCATGCGCGGAAATTCTTCACTCGTCGCCGCCCCGCGGGCGCTCGACCGGCGCTGTAGGCCCGCTCAGGCCGCCGTCAGGATACGTGCCCCCGACGGGCCGGCGATGATCGCCAAGGTTGCAATTCCGATGAACAGCCCGTGTTCGACCACACCCGGAATGGCATTCAACTCCGATGCCAGCGCCTCTGCATCAGGAATACGGCCAAATGATGCATCCAGGATGAGGTGCCCCCCATCGGTCAGGAAAGGTCCGTCGCCCGACGCCCGCACGACGATATCGCCCGTCAGACCCAGGCGAGAGGCCACCCTCTCGATCGCAATCCGCGTCGCAACCTGCCCGAACGGATTGACCTCGATCGGCAGCTTGAAGGCCCCGAGCACGTCGACCACCTTCGATTCGTCGGCGATGACGATCATCCGCTCGGAAGCGCACGCCACGATCTTCTCGCGCAGCAGCGCCCCGCCGCCGCCCTTGATCAGGCGCAACTTCCTGTCGACTTCATCGGCACCGTCGACCGTCAGGTCCAGTTCCGGCAATTCATCCAGCGACTTCAGCGGCACGCCGAGATCGAGGCAGAGCCGAGCCGTGCGTTCCGACGTCGGCACGCCCACGACGCGGAAACCGGCGGCGACCTTTTCGGCCAGCAGCCGTACGAATTCCTCCGCGGTCGACCCGGTCCCGATCCCGAGCCGCATTCCGTCTTCAACATAGTCAAGCGCCGCTTCGGCGGCCTTGATCTTCATCTGGCGGGCGTCCATGCGCCACTCGCTCCTCTGATGCCACAACGGTGGCGTCACGAAACGCCCCGTCCAAATTCCGCCCAGACACCGATACCAAGTCTCGATGATAGGAACCGATAGGACCGGCTCGATCGGACTGTCTGGCTAGGAGAGGCCCGCAGGACGATGCTTTCGCATCGTTCAAGGGTCTCGACGACGCCAGACAGCCCGAGAAGCCGGCCGCAGGTGGCCTATGGCGGATCGTGGGCGTCGTTGCGATGCTTGATCCCTGGGGTTAAACCCGAGGATGCGATAGCATCGCTCCGCGCACCGCGCCTAGCCCACGAACAGCCATAGGCCATCCTATCGGCTCCTATCATCGAGACTTGGTATTACACGCCCGCCGCGGCAAACAAAAGCCAAAATGCGCGGCCTGCCCTGGATTCCGGCTGCGTTGCCGACTTACAGCGCCGCGCGTCTTTCAGACGCGCAAAGGTCGCTGTAACTCTCTAAATCTGCGCATCGAGCTTTCCGAATATCGGGTCCGATTTTCGGGCCGATGCGCTGTGTCTCCGTTGCATTCCCGCGGGACTTCGCCTACGCGAACGGACAGGATATTGCAGAATGAGGCTTCCCTTGTCCCCACCTCTCGTCGTTTTCGATCTCGATGGCACGCTCGTCGATACCGCGCCGGACCTCGTCGCCAGCCTCAATCATGTGGTGACGCAAGCAGGTATCGAACCGGTTACCTATGCTGACCTGACGCATCTCGTGGGTCACGGCGCCCGCGCCATGATCGAGCGGGCCTTCGCGCTTCGCGGCAGGGCGCTCGGCGAAGAGGACCTCGCCTGGCAGATGAAGGCGTTCGTCGAGTTCTATCACGGCTCGATGCCGGGCGAATCCCTGCCCTACCCGGGCCTCGTGGAGGCGCTCGATCGGCTGCAGGACGCAGGCCTGAAGCTCGCAGTCTGCACCAACAAGCCGGAAATGCTGGCGAAACGCCTTCTCGACGGCCTCGGCCTCGTCGGCCGCTTTGCAGCGATAGCCGGCGGCGACACGTTCTCGGTGCGCAAGCCGCACGCCGAGCACCTGCTTTCGACCGTCGTCAATGCCGGAGCCAGCGCGGAGCGGGCGGTGATGGTCGGCGACAGCCTTAACGATATCCTGGTCGCCCGCAACGCGGCCGTGCCGTCGATCGCCGTACCGTTCGGTTACTCCGACGTGCCGATCGCGAGCCTTTCGCCCGACCGCATCATCGAACATTTCGACGAATTGACGCCCGAGCTCGTCAAGACGATGCTCGAACGCAGAAAGTGAACCGGCCTCCGGCGACGGCGAACCGCCTCCGGCTCGACTCGCGTGGGAGCCCCGCTCGGGGCCTCCACGCTTGCCCGCGGGCTTTCGTCGAGCCCCTCACCCCTCGGCGTGCCGCGCCTTGCGCGTCGCCTCGAAAGCCCGGTTCATGTACATGTCGCGGTCGTAGACGTCGTTGAAGTATTCGACCTTGCCATCCTTGTTCGGCCACGCCGTGAAATAGGAGACATAGACCGGGATGGTCCTCGGAACCGGCAACGCCCTGTTGCGTCCGCTGGCGATCTCGCTCGCGACCTCCTCCATGCTGACGCCGAGGACGGCGGCCGCCATGCGGCGCGGTTCCGAAAGGCGTACGCAACCATGACTTAACGCCCGCTGGTCGCGCTTGAAGAAGCTCTTCGAGGGTGTGTCATGCATGTAGATCGCATGCGAGTTCGGGAAGAGAATCTTGAGTTCGCCAAGCGCATTGTCGCTGCTCGGCGGCTGGCGGACCGAAACCGAGGCCGTCGAGCCATACCAGTTCACGGCCGAGGACGACACGGCGCGGCCGCCAATCTCGACCTGGTAGCCCATCCGGTCGAGATAGCCGGGATCGCTTCTGAGCTTAGGCAGCATCTCGTTCACGATGATCGACTGCGGCACGCCCCAGTAAGGGTTCACCTCGACGGTCTCGATCTTATCCTGGAAGAAATAAGTCTGGTTCGCCTTGGAGCCGACGACCACGCGCATGGAGAACTGCTCCGTGCCGCCTTCGGCGTAATAGGCCATGAAGGCCGGCTGGTTGATGAAGACATAGCGATCGCCGAGGCCGTCCGGCAGCCAGCGTGCCTGTTCCATCGCGATCTTGAGCTTATCGATCTTGGTCGCCGCCGTCTCGCCGCCGGTCAGGGCGCGAATCGACGCCTGGCCGACGATACCGTCCGGCTTCAGCCCCCTTTCCTTCTGGAAAGCCTCGACGAGCGAAACCAGATCAGGCGTGTATTCCGGGGCGCCCTGGTAATTCGCGAGCACCACGGCATGCTCCGCCTTCAGCGTCTCCGACGCCTTCAGCCTTATCCCCGCCACGACGTTGGCGAGCTCCGGATTGCTGTCGCCAGGCTTCAGCAGCGTCCCCGGCGCGATCTCGACGCGCGGGGCTGCATCCGTTTCGGCGCGCAGCCTTTCGAGTTCCTGCTTCAGCGCCAGGAACTGCGGGCTCTTCGGATTCCGGTCCTCGATCAGCGCCGCGACGTCGCTCGTCATTGCCAGCTTTTCGAGAAAGCCGGCAAGATCGACCGTCTTGCGCGCGAAATCGTGATAGCCGGAAATCCTGTTAGGATCGATTCGGCCGCGCACCGTATCCTGGACATAGGTGAGCACCGCAGCGGACATGGCGATTTCGAAGCGCACCAGATTCTTTTCGCGCGCGATCATGTCACCGCCATCGAACGTGTCGGCAGGCACCGTGACCGCATAATCGGCGGGATCGAGGCCGACCTTGGCGGCTTCTTTCAGCACAGCGATCGCTGCTTTCGCCCGGGAATTGACGCCGCTGCCGGCGATCCAGAGAAAGTCCGACCGTCCGCCATAGAAGTTCTCGATCGCCTTCGCCACCCCGGCCGGCGCATTGACATCGACCTCCGGCAAGAACTGGCGCGCATTCGCAAGCGGCACCCGCAGCATCGGCGGCAGTCCATAGCTCCCCACCGAGCCGGTCACGACCGGATCCACCAGCCGATCCGTCGCGACTCTGCGCAACGGCTCTGCCTTGTAGGTATAGTAGCGCGGGCCGGAGATCTTCGGCGGCGCAACCGCCCTCTGCTCCTGTTGCAGTATCGTGTCGAAGCCAGGCATCGGCTGGCGCGGCTGGACCTGCTCGGGCGCAGCGCGTCTCTGGCCGCCGCGGATGAAATCCATCAGGGTGATTGCCGACGCGGGTCGGACATCCATGGTGGCGATTGCACAGCCACTCATGAGCGCAACAATCGCTGTCGATTTGATAATGTTCATAAGAATAGAAGTCCCCGTATCGCGTTGCTGCCGAATTCGGCCGCTGCCAGATTCTCGCCACGCCCTCGTGCCCGAAGACTTATAGAAAAGGATGGTGAATGAAAAGGAAACGGCCCTCGCCCAACCGACCGGAAAACTGCCAGCGCCTGTTCTGAAACAGCTCATCCAAGACTCGCGCAAATCGAAACAAACATCTGTTTTTCTGCGAATATATAACCATCCGCTACTTTCGATTGTTCCCGCAGGCACAAAGCAACACCCAAGGAAGACGCCGATTGTGGCTGAAAGGTCACAAGCGCGATTGCGCAGAAGCGGGACTGCGCGGCGGCACGAGGCGATCCCTCGCAGGCGATGCCGCATCGCAGCAATTCAAACGATTGTAGGTCTTTGCGAGCCCATGCCGCCCCTTTACAAGCCGCCGATGCCGGGGCAGAGAAATGCCCGGCATATGGCGGCGCGCGTCCTACCGGACGCAGCAGGTCGCCGTAGCAGTTTGAATTGCTGCATGTCTTCTCCTGGATCGGCTCCGGTTCAGGTGGCGTGCAGCGCGGGAGGACCACCGGTTCGGACCGGATTCTCGCCCGGCTCGATGAACCGCAGGACGAAGGCAGGTATCACGATGACATCCATGCGCACGGAAACAGATACGTTCGGCCCCATCGAAGTGGCGAGCGACCGCTACTGGGGTGCCCAGGCCCAGCGCTCGCTCGGCAACTTCAAGATCGGCTGGGAAAAGCAGCCGCTTTCCGTCGTCCGGGCGCTCGGCATCGTCAAGCAGGCGGCGGCGCGTGCCAACATGGCGCTCGGCCGGCTCGACCCGACGGTTGGCAGCGCCATCGTCGAGGCAGCACAGGAGGTGATCGACGGGAAGCTCAACGACCACTTCCCGCTCGTCGTCTGGCAGACCGGCTCGGGCACCCAATCCAATATGAACGCCAACGAGGTCATCTCGAACCGGGCGATCGAGCTGCTCGGCGGCGTCATGGGCTCGAAGAAGCCGGTGCATCCGAACGACCACGTCAATATGAGTCAGTCGTCGAACGACACCTATCCGACGGCGATGCACATCGCCTGCGCCGAACGCGTGATCCATGACCTGCTGCCGGCGCTCAAGCACTTGCACAAGGCGCTCGAAGAGAAGGTCAAGGCCTTCGACCATATCATCAAGATCGGCCGCACGCATACGCAGGACGCGACGCCGCTGACCCTCGGCCAGGAATTCTCCGGCTATGCGGCCCAGGTCGCCTCCTCGATCAAGCGGATCGAAATGACGTTGCCGGGCCTTTGCGAACTCGCCCAGGGCGGCACCGCCGTCGGCACCGGTCTCAATGCCCCGATCGGCTTCGCCGAGAAGGTGGCCAAGGAGATCGCCGCCATCACCGGCATCGCCTTCACCTCGGCGCCAAACAAGTTCGAGGCGCTGGCCGCGCATGATTCGATGGTCTTCAGCCACGGCGCGATCAATGCGACAGCCGCCGCGCTCTTCAAGATCGCCAACGATATCCGCTTCCTCGGCTCCGGCCCCCGCTCCGGCCTCGGCGAACTGGCGCTGCCGGAAAACGAGCCCGGCTCGTCGATCATGCCGGGCAAGGTCAACCCGACCCAGTGCGAGGCACTGACGCAGGTCTGCGCCCAGGTGTTCGGCAACCACGCCGCGCTTACCTTTGCCGGCAGCCAGGGCCATTTCGAGCTCAACGTCTACAATCCGATGATGGCCTATAACTTCCTGCAGTCGGTGCAACTGCTCGCCGACGCTGCCATCTCCTTCACCGACAATTGCGTCGTCGGCATCGAGGCGCGCGAGGACAACATCAAGGCGGCCCTCGACCGCTCGCTGATGCTGGTCACGGCATTGGCGCCGAACATCGGCTACGACAACGCCGCCAAGATCGCCAAGACGGCACACAAGAATGGTACGACGCTGCGCGAGGAGGCCGTGGGCGGCGGTTACGTCACGAATGAGGAATTCGATGAGATCGTCCGTCCGGAAACGATGATCGGCCCCGCCTGAAAGGATGAAAAGACCGCGGCGCTGCAGGCGCCGCGGCTTCTCCGGCTTGCTCGCCCCATGCCGGGCAAAGCCGTTGAGCTTCTGAAATTGCTCAATTTGTATTTGTGCGAACAAGCAATTGTTAAGACTCCGACAATCTTTTGCCCCTAAAAAATAATGATCAATTAGAGCCTAGTGAATTAGGGGGCTTGCAGATGCATACGGCAACCTCGAACAGGACGCCGACGCCCGATATTGCCGCGCAGATCTCCCACGCCATGCGCATGATGGGGGTAGCGCCGATACCGCGCAATTACGAGCTATATTACGAGGCTTATCTCGGCTCGAACCCGCAGCTTTCCAAGGAACTCGCGGCACTCGGAAGCCGCGCGACGCAGGACGAGCTCGACGCGATCGGAGCCCGGCACTTCAGCCACATCCACCACTCGCGTGGCATCGAGCGCGCCCATAGCACGATGGTGGCCAAGCTTTCCGAGCTTCTCAACCTCCTCAAGGACGAACAATACGCGCTCGATAGCTACAACAAGGTTCTCGATGAAGCCTATGTCAATATGACGAGCAAGAGCGCGGCGAGCGCCGACATCCTGCGTCACGCGATCGGCATCCTCAGCGAGGCGACCGCGGATACCATGAGCCAGGGAAAGGAGCGCGTGCAGAGCGTCGTCCAGAAGTCGGTGGAGATGGAGGCGATCCGCCAGGAGCTCGACGAATACAAGCGCATTGCCAACACCGATTCACTGACGCGGCTCGCAAATCGCCGCGCCTTCGACGAGAACCTCGCGGCGATTTACAACAGCGAGCACCTGCGCAACTTCACCGGCCTGCTGCTCGCCGACATCGATCATTTCAAGAAGATAAACGACAGTTTCGGCCATCCGGTCGGCGACAAGATCCTTGCGACCGTGGCAAACGTCATCCGCGCCAACCTCCGCCGGGAAGCCTTCGTCGCCCGCACCGGCGGCGAAGAATTCGCGATCATCCTGCGCGACAGCACCCAGGAGGAATGCCTTCAGGCCGCGGATCGGGTCCGCACCGTTCTCTCGAGCGCGCCCTTCAAGAACACCAAAACCGGGGTCAGTTACGGCGCCGTCACCCTCTCCGTCGGCGTCTGCATGGCGACCGCCGCCGACGATCCGGTCGAGCTCTACAACAAGGCCGACATCGCCCTCTACGCCGCCAAGAATGCCGGCCGCAACCGTACGGTGCTCTTCGAGGAAGGCATGCGCAAAGACGCCGGCCGCAACTGGCTTATCTATCGGCGGTAGCCCTTCAATCCCAAATGGCGGGCTCGGCGAGCAATTCCGCGGCCGCGGCCCGATTTCGTCCGCCATTGCGGGCGAATCTGCCAATGACCTCCTTCGTCACGGCTGTGTAGAGGGCTACCGAAGCACGGCGAACGCCCGCGCCCTTCCAACCGGAAGCAGGAATCCCCTGGGCGCACCGTGCATCTTCGCAGACACGCAAAGATCGTGTTAGCCTTTGAACTGCTACACGTATTTGTCCTTGAATCGAGGGCGATCGACATCGACATGCGGTAGGATTGAGCGACTGCGACCCGCCCCGACGTGCACGAGGAGACATATCCCCCATGATTGACTTTCCCCCTGCGAGAATCCTGACCGCCGCTGCGCTACTCATCGGCGCGAGCGCCCACGCGGCCGATGGTGATGTACGGGAGGCGCTCAAAAGCGCCGTCGATGAGGCGATCCGGCCCATCATGGCAGAACACAAGGTTCCGGGCATGGCCCTGGCGATCACTGCCGAGGGTGAGCGGTATGTCTTCAATTATGGGGTCGCCTCCAAGGAAAGCGGGCAATCGGTCACCAACAACACGCTTTTCGAAATAGGCTCGATCAGCAAGACCTTTACCGCGACTCTCGCGGCCTATGCGCAGGAGCGCGGAAGCCTCTCCCTTTCCGACCCTGCCAGCGAATACCTGCCGGAGCTTGCCGGCAGCAGTTTCGACGGGATCAGTCTGACCAATCTCGGCACCTATACGGCCGGCGGCCTGCCGTTGCAGTTTCCGGATACTGTGACGGATGACAACGTGATCGCCTATTTCAAGAACTGGCGCCCAGAATATGCCCCCGGCACCTACCGCCGCTATTCCAACCCGAGCATTGGCCTCTTCGGTCATCTGGCGGCAAAAAGCATGGGCAAGTCCTTCGAGGACCTGATCGAAGGGGAACTCGTGCCGATGCTCGGCCTCTCGCACACCTACATACGGGTTCCCAAAGACAGGATGGCGGATTACGCCCACGGCTATTCGAAGGATGACAGACCCGTTCGCGTGACCCCCGGCGTCCTGGATTCGCAGGCCTATGGCATCAAGACGACCGCGGCCGACCTGCTCCGGTTCGTCGAAGCCAATATCGACGGTTCGAAGCTGGATGAAAGGCTGCAACGGGCGATCACCGCCACGCATGTCGGCTATTACCGGGTCGGCGAGACGGTTCAGGGGCTCGGATGGGAGATGTATCCCTACCCGACGGAGCTGGAGCGACTGCTTGCCGGCAATTCCCGCAAGATGGCCTTCGAACCCAACGAGGCAGCGAAGCTCGCTCCGCCGCTGCCGCCGCAGGGCGACATGCTGATCAACAAAACCGGATCGACGAACGGCTTCGGCGCCTACGCCGCTTTCGTGCCCGCAAGGAAAATAGGCATCGTCATCCTGGCGAACCGAAACTATTCCATCCCGGCGCGCATAAAGGCCGCATATCGGATCCTCACGGCACTGGACGGCGCGACGCCTCTGCGTTGACAATCGGTGGGGCCACGGGCAAGCATCGCCACACCACGTGCGAAGCCCAGCCGCAGCCGCTTAGAGTGGCGTGCGCATCGGGCCAATTAAGTCAGGAGGACTCATGGGCCTGTCAGACATTTTCGGACGACTGGTTGCGCTGATCGGGGCCGTCGTAATCCTTTGGCGACGCCAGGACGGTGATTCACTGGATCCGGCCTATGGCAGCGCCCCGAAAATCCCGACGGCCAGGCCGCAGGGCAGCATTCCGACGCTCAAGATGCCGACAGCCAGGGGATGGTCCCCGGAGCAAACGCCGACTGCGGCGGCCGGACTAAAGGTAAACGCATTCGCCGCCGGGCTCAGACATCCCCGTTGGATTCACGTGCTGCCGAACGGCGACGTGCTGGTCGCCGAGGCGCTGAGCGAGCCGGGGGGCATCAACTCGGTCTTCGACTACGCCATGTTCAGCACGATGAAGCGCGCCGCCGCAGTGGGTGCAAGTCCAAACCGAATCACGCTGTTGCGTGATGCGGATGGCGACGGCGTGGCCGAAACACGTGAGGCATTCCTCGAGGGCCTCAATCAGCCGTTCGGCATGGCCTTGCTGGGCGATACGCTGTATGTCGGCAACACGGACGGGGTGGTCGCATTCCCGTATAAGACCGGCGATACGCGAATCAGCGCCACAGGGCGACAGCTGATAGATTTCAAGGCCGGCGGGCACTGGACGCGAAGCCTGCTTGCCAGTGGCGATGGACGAAGACTTTTCATCGGCGTCGGTTCCCTCAGTAACATTGGCGAGCACGGCATGGCGGCAGAGGAAGGGCGCGCCGCTATCCACGAGCTCGACCTCGAGAGTGGTAAGCGTCGCATATTTGCCTCCGGCCTGCGCAACCCGGTTGGCATGGCGTGGGAGCCAACGACCGGTGCCCTCTGGACGGTCGTGAATGAGCGCGATGGCTTGGGCGACGAGACGCCTCCCGACTATCTGACATCCGTGCGCGACGGCGGCTTCTATGGATGGCCCTATTGCTACTGGGGGCAGACCGTGGACGACCGGGTGCCCCAGGATCCGGCGCTGGTCGCTGCCGCCATAGCACCGGACTATGCCTTGGGCGGACACACGGCATCGCTCGGCCTTTGCTGGCTTCCCGCAGGCACCCTGCCCGGCTTCCCGGACGGTATGGTCATCGGCCAGCACGGTTCCTGGAATCGCAGCACGTTGAGTGGCTACAAGGTTGCGTTCGTGCCATTCGTGAATGGACGTCCGGCGGGGCTGCCGCGCGACATTCTGACCGGTTTCCTTTCGCCCGACGAGCGGGCGTCCTATGGGCGGCCGGTCGGAGTGGCCATCGGCCCGGACGGCTCCCTGTTGGTAGCGGACGATGTCGGCGACGTGATCTGGCGCGTGACGGGCGAGGCGGAGCGCGGCTGAACGCGCGGCCGGTGCAGCCGTGACAAGGAGCACTGACAGTCGGATGTGAGTGGAACTTTTCATCGCTCTCCAGCGTTGAGTTCCTTGGGCTTCCGCCCCTGTTGGAGGGGAGAAGATCATGTCCTTTCGAGATATCGTCGTCTATCTGGATGCAGGTCAACACACTGCCAACCGTGTCCGTACGGCGGTCGATCTTGCCATGAGACACCATGCGAGGCTCGTCGGCGTCGACATCAGCACGAAGGCGGCTCTTGACAAAGCGGGCCGGGATGCCGCGCTCGCCGTGCAACGGGAGTTCGTGACGGCGCTCCAGGGAACCAACATCGACTTCGAGTATCGAAGGGCCTCGCCGGAGGCGCGGACTGCGGAGGAGCTCTATTCTCATTGCGCGGACCTTCTGGTCGCCACGCAAACGAACCCCGACGATCGCCATCTCTCCAATCCGGCGGTTCCGGAGGACGTTCTTCTGAGTGCCGGCGTCCCGATGCTGGTGCTTCCCGCCGGCTGGAGAGCCGAGAATCCAATCGGGAACAATGTTGTCGTCGCCTGGAACTTCAGCCGCGAGGCAACGCGCGCCGTTCATGACGCCCTGCCGATCCTGAACCTGGCGCAGAAGGTTTATCTCTTCGTATACGCTTCCAACTACAGCGAGGAGAACGAGGACATCCGGGACATCAAGGCGCACCTTGAACGCCATGGTGCCAGGGTCACCCTAGCGGGTTGGCGCGACCGCGGCGAAACGGATATGGCCAGCGCCCTTTTCGCGGGACTCGATCGGGAAGATGCGGACCTTATCGTATGCGGGGCCTACGGCCACTCACCCCTTTCCGAAGCCATCTTTGGTGGTGCTACCAAGACGCTGTTGGGCAATGTCTCCATGCCGGTGTTGATGTCCCACTGACTACAGCGCCGCGCGTCTTATTAGACGCGCAAAGGTCGCTGTAGCACTTTGAACTGCTGCATGTCTTTGTCCTTTAATCGAGGTCGCTTAAAGGAGACATGCAGTAGCGGCAGCCGCTTAGAGCGGGATGTGCT
Organism: Ensifer sp. LCM 4579; assembly: GCF_001854885.1. Taxonomy (GTDB): domain Bacteria; phylum Pseudomonadota; class Alphaproteobacteria; order Rhizobiales; family Rhizobiaceae; genus Sinorhizobium. The sequence continues at coordinate 284,703 of NZ_MDDV01000004.1, forward strand.
CACATGCGTTCGCACTGCCGCTCTAACTGTTTGTTATTGCCGCATTTGTGCGACGTCAGGTGATTCCACCTGACTGCAAAATGCTCTAGAGCACGGACAGCATGCCGCCGTCGACATAGATGATTTGGCCGTTGACATAGTCGGATGCCGATGAGGCAAGGAAGACCGCCGTGCCGACGAGTTCTTGCGGCTCACCCCAGCGGCCGGCCGGCGTGCGGCTCTTCACCCAGGCGTCGAACTGCGGATCGTTGACGAGCGCCTCGTTCATGTCGGTCAGCATGTAGCCGGGGCCGATGGCATTTGCCTGAATGCCGAACTTCGCCCATTCGGCCGCCATCCCCTTCGTCAGCAGCTTCACCCCGCCCTTCGCGGCGGTATAGGGAATGACCGTGGCGCGCGCGACTTCGCTGGTCAGCGAGCCGATATTGATGATCTTGCCGCGGCCACGGGGGATCATCCGACGCGCTGCCTCCCGGCCGACGAGGAATGCGCTGGTCAGGTTGGTGTCGATGACGCGCTGCCAATCTGCAAGTGAAAGCTCGACAAGCGGCTGCCGGTGCTGAATGCCCGCATTGTTGACGAGAATGTCGACCTCTAGGCCTTCGTCGTCGAGGCGTTCAAAGGCACTCCTGACGGCGGCCTCACTTGTCACGTCGAAGACCGCCCCCAGGACCTGATGACCCGAATTCCGCATTTCCTCCGCGACAATCGCCACGGCCTTTTCGTTTCGACCGTTAAGAACGACCCTTGCGCCGGCGTCGCAGAGACCCTGCGCGATGGCGCGACCGAGCCCGCGCGACGATCCGGTCACCAAAGCCGTTCGGCCGGAGAGGTCAAAAAGTGCATTGGTCATGGGTCATTTCCTTTCAAAGCTCCGAGCGGCGGCAGATCAGATCCGGGCGTTTATAGACCTCAGGCAGCAGATCCGTGCCAAGACCCGGCCCCTCCATTGGAAGGGCGTAACCGTCCTTGATCGTCGGCACGACGGTCACGAGTTCCTTGTACCAACCGGTATAGAAAGCCCGAACCGACTCCTGGATCAGCGTGTTCGGCTGGCTGAAGGAGGCATGGACCGCCGCTGCAAAACCGACGGGGCCGGTGCAATCATGCGGCGCGAAGGGGCGGTGATAGGTATCGGCAAGAGAAGCGATCTTGCGCCCCTCGGTCAGGCCGCCCGTCCAGCAGAGATCGACCATCACCACGTGGGTGGCGTTCCGGTCCAACATGTCCTTGTAGGGGAAGCGCGATCCAAGCGTCTCGCTCGCGCATACCCAGACGTCCGTTGCCGCCGCATATTCGGCCAGCGCCTGCGGCGAGTTCATGCGGATCGGATCTTCATACCAGGTGGGGGAATAGGGCTCCAGCGCCCGGGCGATCTTCTTGGCTGTGGGAAGATTCCACAACGAATGGAACTCCACCATGATTTCCATCTTGTCGCCGACTGCCTTGCGGATCTTCTCGAAGGGCTCGATCGCCTTCTTCATTTGCTCCGTTGTGATGAAGAGGCCGCGGTTTTCTTGTGCCGGCGGGTCGAACGGCCAGATCTTCATTGCCGAAATGCCGCTTTCAAGCAGATTTTCGGCAAGCGCACCGGCATCGGTCATGAAGCCGGCGAGATCCTCATAGGGCCCCTCGCCGGCGCCGATGTTCCAGGTGTCCACCGGGCGGATATTGTGGCTGCGGACATAGCCGTAACCGGCGCAGGTGTTGTAAACTCGCAGCTTTTCAGCGGCCAATCCGCCGAGCATCTGGTATACCGGCTGACCGCATGCCTTGCCGAAGAGATCCCAGAGCGCAATGTCGATCGCGGAAGCGGCGCGATATTCAACGCCGGTCGAAGCCTGCGCCATCGGGAGGTCGGTCATGACCCGATTGAGGGCCTCGATGCGCAACGGGTCCTGGCCGAGCAGGCGGCCCGCCAGCGTATCGTGAATATGGGCCTCCACGGCTCCGGCGCCGTAGAAGGTCTCACCCAGCCCGATCGTGCCTTGATCGGTGTGAATGCGAACCCAGAGAACGTTCGAAAACTCTTCCGTCCTCAGCGTTTCCAGTGCGGTGATCCTCATGCGCTCCTCCCTCGGCAGCCAAGTTCCGAAATCCTCGATCTAGCCTGTGAGCCACTGACTTCTGTGCAGACCGGCGGATTGGGAATTGACATATCATGATATTCTGTGAAATATCACACGCAAAATGCAATACGTGTTCGGAGCGAATTTTGCAAGAGAGACCGCTCAAGGAGAGGGGCAAAGCCACCAAGCCTTCGGCCACTGCCGAGGCTGAAAGCGCTTGGCCGCTCGAGCATCGGCGCGATCTGACGGCGCTCGCCTACGAGCGCATAGAGGCGCTGTTCATTTCCATGCGCATCGCGCCGGGCGCGGAAATCCGCACGCAGGACCTTCAGGCAATGGTTGGTATCGGCCGCACGCCGGTGCATCAGGCCGTGCGCAGGCTCGCAGCCGAAACGCTTCTGGAGATTCGTCCGCGGAACGGCCTTCTCGTCGCGCCGATCGACCTTTCACGGGAAAAGCGCCTTGCGGAACTCAGGCGCGATCTCGACCGCTTCGTCACCGCGGCCGCCATTCGCAACATGACTTCCAATGACCGAGCCGCTCTTCATCACCTGAAGAGGAAGCTCGAGGCCGAGGGGCCGGCGATGACGGTCGACAGTTTCAATATCATCGACAAATCGTTCGACGACCTGCTGATCCGAGCGTCCGGTGAGCGCTTTCTCGAGCGCGTGCTGAGCCCGCTTCACGCGATCGGCCGCCGCAATGGCTACCTGCATCTGACCCAGATCAGCGGACTCGATGGGCTCACGCGCACCGTCGAGCGCCATGTCGCCATCATGGAATCCGTTCTCGCGGGCGACGCGGAGAGGGCCTGCCAGGCATCGGACGAACTGGTTGAGTTCGGCATTTCCATGCTCGTCGATCTCGAGGAACACGTCGATCCGGCGCTGCTGGACATCCGTTTCGCCACGGCGAACAGCGCTGCCGCCGTGTTCGCGCCGGCCAGGGCCGGAGCCTCTGCGCCACCCGAATAGACCTATAACCACCGCAGATCATCCAAGGGAGGAGAGATGATGAAACGTTTTCTATTCAACACTGCAGCCACGCTCGTGGCGGTGCTCGGACTGGCCGGCGCTGCCGGCGCGCAGGAGTATTCGTTCCGGTTCCAATCGTCGGATCCGGCGGGCAACCCCAATTTCGAATACCAGAAAGGCTGGACGGACCTCGTTGCCGAGCGCTCCGGAGGCAAGGTGAAAATCGAGCTTCTGCCGGTCGGCTCGGTCGTCGAGTACAATGAAACGCTCGACGCCGTTGCGGGGGGCATTCTGGATGGACAGATCTGCGATTCCTCCTATTGGGCCGGCAAGGACCCGGCCTTCGGCCTGATTTCGAACCCCGTTGGCGCCTGGTCGGACCCGTCGCAGATGATCGATTTCGTCGAAAATGGCGGCGGCAAGGAGATCATGAGAGAACTGCTCGGTTCCTACGGGCTGCATTTCATTGGCGTCTCGACACCGGGCCTCGAAGCCTTCGTCTCGCGCGTACCGCTTGATGGCGTCGATGATCTCAAAGGTCTGAAGGTTCGCTCGCCCGAGGGCCCAATTGCGAACGTGTTCGCGGCGGCCGGCGCGGCCCCCGTCAACCTGCCGGCTTCCGAGGTCTACACGTCGATCGACAAAGGCGTGGTGGACGCGGCCGACTATTCCGTATTTTCGGTCAACCAGCAGCAGGGATTGAACAAGGTGGCGCCGCACCCGGTCTATCCCGGGTTTCACTCCTTGCCGCTCGTCGAAGTGTCGATGAACCAAGCAAAATGGGATGAGTTGCCCGACGATATCAAGAAGATGCTGGAGGAGACGGTCAAGGAATTCCAGCAGACGCAGATCGAGGGGCTGAAGAAGGCCGATCAGGCCGCACTTGAGGAAGCGAAGGCCGACGGGTCCATAACCGTGCACGACTGGCCGGCGGAGGAGCGCGCAAAATTCCGCAAGATCGCCGTTGCGGAATGGGAGCGCGTGGCCAAGACTTCGCCGATGGCGCAGAAAGTCTTTGATACACTGACTGCCTACCTCAAAGAAAAGGGCCTGTTGTAACAGGCTCCGGGCGGCCCACCGGCTGGGCCGCCATACCTTGATATTGGCTGGAGCGGGATGCGCTCACCCCTCTATCAGATTGTTTTTGCCGCATTTGTGCGACGTCAGATGATTCCACCTGAATGCTCTAGGGTCTGTCGACATTCAGGCGATGGCTCGCATGGCGGCTGAGAGATGGACGAAGGCTGCGAAGCTTTTGTCGGTCTTGTCGTAGCGCGTGGCGATCCGGCGCCATTCCTTGAGCCGCTGAATGCAATTCTCGACCAGATGCCGCCACTTGTAGATCTCTGCGTCGTGCKGGATGGGCTCCTTGCGGTCGGCCTTTGAGGGAATGACCGAGAGACTGCCGCGCTCGTTCAATTCCTTGCGCAGCGCGTTGTTGTCGAAGGCCTTATCGGCAAGGAAGGCTGCAAAATCGACACCCTTGATCAGCGGCTCGACGCCGACGCTGTCGTGCCGCTGGCCCGGCAGCAAGACGAAGCGCACCAAATTGCCCAAAGCGTCGACCAACAGGACGATTTTCGTCGTCAGTCCGCCGCGTGAGCGGCCTATGGCCTGACGTTGAGTCCCCCTTTTGCGCCGCTCCCGTGCCGGTGAACCTTGATGATCGTGCCGTCGACCAGAGCGTATTCGAAGTCCGGCTCGCCGGAGAGCGCCGTGAAGATCTTCTCGAAG
>NZ_MDDV01000005.1 GCF_001854885.1 Ensifer sp. LCM 4579
TCTCGCCCAGACTCGTTTCCCTATGCCAAACCCCACAGGACTCGCATGGCGCGAGAATTCGGAGAGCTATCAAACGAATGTCTACAGACCCTAGCGGATTGACCCGAAAATCGTACCTGATTCTCGGAAGGCTCGTTGCGCAGATTCCAAGAGCTACAGCGACATTTGCGCGTCTGAAAGGATGCGCGGCGCTGTAGCGCGTCGGCCCTTTCGAGATTTCCGCTACCGTACTTCCGCCCGGCGCAGCCGCCGCTCGAGCGCCCTCAATGCAAGCGACAGCCCGATCGTCAGGATCAGGTAGACATAGGCGACGATCGAATAGGTCTCGAAGAAGCGGAAGGAGCCGGAGGCGTAGATCTTGCCCATCTGCGTGACGTCGGCGACGCCGAGCACGGAAACGAGCGAGGAATCCTTCACCATCGCCACGAAATCATTGCCGAGCGGGGGCAGGATGACGCGGATCGCCTGCGGAAAGATCACAAGGCGGAAGCGCTGGAAGCGCGAGAGCCCGAGCGCCATCGCGGCCTCGACCTGCCCCTTGTCGACCGATTGGATGCCGGCGCGAAAGACCTCGGCGATGAAGGCCGAATAGCCGATCATCAGCGCGATGATTGCCCGCCACATCAGCGATATGTCGCGAACGACGAGCGGCTCCATCCACCCTGCCGAAATGATCGGCGCCGCCAGGAAATTGGCCGCGACCACAAGCGCCGGCGCCCCGACGAAGGCGATATAAAAGAGCAGGACGAGGATCGGCACGCCACGGATGACCTCCGTATAGAAGCGCGCGACCTGGCGGAGCGCCACGTGCTCGGAAAGGGCCATCAGGGCGACGCCGAGGCCCAGCACGGTCGCTAGCGCAAATCCCGCAAGCGTGACGAAGATGGTCACGCCTATGCCCTTGAGGACGACGCCGAAGACCTGGGTGAATATCTCGTTGGTGGCGATTACCGCAGCAAGAAGAGCGGCGATCGCGAGAAGGGCGACCAACCACCAGGGATAGTCGCCCTTCTCGGATGTGGCCGATGATTTGACCGGAGCCAAGCGATCAGCCACCCATCTTGTAGTCGAGGAACCATTTCTTGTTCAACGCCTCGAAGGTGCCGTCCTCCTTGAGCGCCTTGATGGCGGCATTGACCGGGGCGACAAGATCGGAGCCCTTCGGGAAGATGAAACCGAAGTCCTCGGTGCCAAGCGGCTCGCCGACCACCTTCAGCTTGCCCTCGGACGCGTCGACGTAGCCCTGTGCGGCGACGCTGTCGGTCAGAACCAGATCGACGTCGCCGGCTCTGAGCGCCTGGACGGTGGCGCCGAAGGTCTCGAACAGCTTGATGCGCGGGTTCTGCTCGTTGCCGTCGAGAATCTCGTAGACGGCCGTATAAAATGGCGAAGTGCCCGGCTGCGCGCCGATCAGCGCATCCTCGACCGTGGCGAAGCTCTTGGCGTCGTTGAAGCGCGTCTCGTCGCTGCGCACCAGCATGAATTGCTGGGAGCGCATATAGGGATCGGAGAAATCCACCTTCTCCTTGCGGTCGTCCTTGATGGTGATGCCCGTCATGCCGATCTGGTACTGTCCGTCGGAAACCGCCTGGATCATGGCGTCCCAGCTGACGTTCTGATACTCGACCTTGAAGTTCAGCCGCTTGGCGATCTCGTTCATGGCGTCATATTCCCAGCCGACGGCCTCGCCGCTCTGCGGGTCGACGAATTGCAGCGGCGGATAGGCGTTCTCGGTGGCGACGGCGACCGTTTTGCCGCCGAGATCCGGCAGGTCGCTGGCGAGAGCGGGTGCGGAGAAGGCGAAGGGAAGGGCGAGGGCGGCGGCGATGCCCGCAAGCACCTGGCGGCGGATTGTCATGGAAGGAACTCCTGGAAATTTGTAAGCGACAGAAGATGTCACGAAATTTCAGGGGAATACAAGCCAAATGGATCGCGGAATCGAGGCGGGCAGGGTACGTCGCAAGCGGTCTTTGAAGGTGGAGCGGGATGCGGGCGGAGACTTCCGCACACCGGTCCTCAAAAAAGAAGGCGGCCCGAGGCCGCCTTCCTGGCAATTCCTACTGCATGTCTCCTTTAATCGACCTTGATTCAAGGACAAAGACATGCAGCAGTTCAAAGTGCTACAGCGACCTTAGCGCGTCTAATACGACGCGCGGCTCTGTAGAATTGCAATTCTTATTCCGCGGCGTTTTCCGCTGCATTTGCCTCGGCAGCGGCCTTCTCGGCTGCTTCGGCGGCTGCCTTTTCGGCGGCGAGCGCCTGGGCGGCTGCGACCTTTTCAGCCTCGATGCGAGCCTTTTCCTCGGCGACGGCCTGACGCTCGGCCTCGTTCAGCTTGCGGGCGCGCGTGCCGGTGTTCTCGACGATGCGGGCCGATTTGCCGCGACGATCGCGCAGGTAGTAGAGCTTGGCGCGGCGGACCTTGCCGCGGCGAACGACTTCTACGCTCTCGACGAGCGGCGAGTAAACGGGGAAGACGCGCTCTACGCCTTCGCCATAGGAGATCTTGCGAACGGTGAAGCTCTCGTTGATGCCGCCGCCGGAGCGGGCGATGCAGACGCCTTCATAGGCCTGGACGCGGGTACGGTTGCCTTCGACGACGCGGACGTTGACGCGAACGGTGTCGCCGGCGGAGAATTCCGGAAGGGTGCGCTTGGCGGCGATCTTGGCGGCCTGTTCGGCTTCCAGCTGCTGGATGATGTTCATCGGTCTAACCTTTGCTTTTCTGAAACAGCCAGAGCGCTCTCGACCGACCCGTCGGATTTCCTTCAGGCCTTGCCCGATCGGGCAGGAGCGGTTTCACCATTCTTTGTTTACGGTCGTCTTTGTTTACGGTCGCGGGCAAGAACCCGAACCGGGCCGGCACATACACCAAACGGGCCCGCTTGTCATCCCCGAAAGCAGAATTTCTCGGCACTTGCAGCCGATATCGCAAGCGGCTATCCCGATGTCCAGGCCGGTCGGGGGAGATCATGACGCTATTCCACGTGCTACTGCTGTTCGTTGCCGGATTTCTGTCCGGCGTCGTCAATGCCATTGCCGGCGGCGGCACGTTTCTCACCTTCGGCGCCATGACGCTCGGCGGTCTGCCGCCGATCGTCGCCAATGCGACCTCCTCGATCATCCAGTTGCCCGGCTATGTCACCTCGGCGCTCGCCTATGCCAAGGAGATCCGCGCCGATCTTCGCAACGCGGTCGTCCTCGGGTTTATCTCGGCGATTGGCGGGCTTGCCGGGGCGCTGATCCTTCTGTCGCTCTCCAATCCGTCCTTCCGCGCCATGGTGCCCTGGCTGCTGATCGCCGCCACCGCGATCTTTGCCGCCGGGCCCCTGTTGAAGCCGAAGGCGCGCAGCGACGAGCACAGGATCGGCCCGCTGGGCGTCGCAAGCCAGATGGCGACCTCGGTCTATGGCGGCTTCTTCGGGGCCGGGATGGGCATCATGATGCTTGCGGTGCTCGGACTTGCGACCGGCGGTGGCTATCACCGGCTGAACGCGCTCAAGAACTTCATCTCGATCGTGATTGCCACGATCGCGATCTCCGTCTTCGCGGCGGGTGGCGTCGTTTCGTGGCTGCATGCGGCGATCATGGTGCCGGGCGCGGCACTTGGCGGCTATTCGGGCGTCTGGGCGGCGCGGCGGGTTCCCCAATCGGTGATCCGCGCGCTCGTCGTGGCCGTCGGCCTGCTGCTGGCCGCCTATTACTTCTTCACGGGCTGAGCCGGATCACGCTTCAGAAGGTCCGGCCGGCGTTCTTCCGTCAGCCGCCGCGCCTCGGCCTCGCGCCATCTGGCGATGGCGCCGTGGTTTCCCGAGGTCAGCACCGCCGGAATCTCCTGGCCTTCGAAGACCTGCGGCCGCGTATAGTGCGGGTGCTCCAGCACGCCGCCCTCGAAGCTCTCATGCACGCCGGAGAGGTCGTTGCCCATCACCCCCGGCAGGATGCGCACGACGGCATCGAGCAGCACCAGCGCCGCCGGCTCGCCGCCGGAGAGGATATAGTCGCCGATCGAGATCTCCTCGAGCCGGCGTTTATCGATGACGCGCTGGTCGACGCCCTCGAAGCGGCCGCAGACGATGACCGCACCGGGGCCGCTCGCAAGCTCGCGCACCCGCGCCTGGGTCAGCGGCCGCCCGCGCGGGCTCATCAACAGGCGCGGCCGGTCGTCGTCCGACGAAACATGATCGATGGCGCGGGCAAGCACATCGGGTTTCAGCACCATGCCGGCGCCGCCGCCGGCCGGCGTGTCGTCCACGGTGCGGTGCCTGTCCTCGGCGTGATCGCGGATCTGCACGGCCTCGATCGACCATTGCCCGCGTTCCAGCGCCTTGCCGGCAAGGGACAGGCCGAGATGCCCCGGGAACATCTCCGGATAAAGTGTCAGCACCGTTGCGCGAAAAGGCATCGCCGCCTCACTTGCGCTTGGTGGGGAAGGATTTGCCGATACCCTCGTCCTTGTCGTCGACCAGGCCCGCGGCTACCGGGTCGACCAGCAGCTTGCCGGCCTCCAGGTCGATTTCCAGAACGGACCATTCGGTGAAGGGAATGAGCACCGGTCTTCTGCCCGGACCCTTCAGTTCCAGAAGATCGCCGGCGCCGAAATCGAAAACGCCCGTCACCGAGCCGTAGCTCTTGCCGGCGCCGTCGACAGCTTCCAAGCCTTCGAGGTCCGCATAGAAGAACTCGTCCTCTTCGAGGTCGTCGTCGGGGAGATTGTCGCGCTCGATGAAGAGTTCGAGCCCGTTCAGCGCCTCGGCCGCCGTCCGGTCGTTGATGCCGCGGAAACGCACGATGACGACGTTTTTCGCCTCGCGAACTTCCAGGATCTCGAAGACGCGGCCGTCGTCGCTGTGCAGATGGCCGTAATCGCCGAGTGCGGTCGGATCGTCCGTGTAGGATTTCAACCGGACTTCGCCGCGCAGGCCTTGCGCTGCACCGATCGTCGCCATCAGGACAGGGTTCTTGAGTGTGGTCATCGCCGGCATCCATGCGGGGTCTTACAGCGCCGTGCGTCCTTTAGGACGCACAAAGGACGCTGTAACTCTTTGTATCTGCGCATCGTGCCTCCGAAAATCGGGTCCGATTGTCGGGGCGATGCGCCAAGGGCTGCACATAAAGCAAAACGGGCGGCATGGAAATGCCACCCGTCCGCCACATCGTTTTGATGCAGATTATTCCGCGGCAGCTTCTGCTGCGGCAGCGGCTGCGTCTTCGGCGCGCTGCTTGGCTTCGGCGGCGCGCTCCTGAGCCTTCTTGCCGGGCTGTGCCTTGGTCGGGTTGTTGCGGGCCGGGCGCTTGGCGAGACCGGCCTGGTCGAGGAAGCGGAGCACGCGGTCTGTCGGCTGCGCGCCCTGGGCGATCCAGTGGCTCACGCGCTCGGCGTTCAGTTCGATGCGCTTTTCGTCATCCTTTGCAAGCATCGGGTTCCAGGAACCGAGCTTCTCGAGGAAGCGGCCGTCACGCGGCGAGCGGGCATCGGCAACGACGATCTGGTAATAGGGGCGCTTCTTGGAACCGCCGCGGGCGAGACGAATTTTCAGTGCCATATCAATTTACTCCTTGCAGGCTTTCTTGACCGCTTCTTTCAAGCGGAACGGGTGGTGCCGGCGCTGCCCGCGGGCTGCGATGGCTTCATGATGCCGGATGACTTCCTTGATGATGAAGTTCAGGAACTTCTCGGCGAAATCCGGGTCCAGATTGGCATCCTTGGCGAGGTGCCGAAGGCGTTCGATCTGGTATTCTTCGCGCGCCGGGTCGGCCGGCGGCAAGCTGTGCTTGGCTTTGAGAACGCCGACCGCCTTGGTGCAGCGGAAGCGTTCGGCCAGCATATGGACGAGAGCGGCATCGATATTGTCGATCGACTGCCGGTAGCTCGCCAATTCTTCTTTGATCTCGGGATCAAGCATCCGTCGCGATCCTCACTTCTTCTTCGGCAGGCCTGGAAGGCCCGGGAAACCGCCAAGACCCGGCAGCTTGGGGCCGCCCAATCCCGGCAGACCCTGGCCCGGTAAAGCCTGGCCCGGTAAACCTTGGCTCGGTAAGCCGCCGCCAAGCCCGGGCATGCTGCCCGGCTTGCCAAGGCCGGCGGCCTCCGCCTGCTTCTGCAGCGCTTCGAGTTGTTTCGGGTCGAGCTTCGAAAGATCGGGCATGCCGCCGCCCAAGCCCCCAAGACCCATCTTGTTGGCAAGGCCGCCCATCATCTGCTTCATCATGCCGCCTTTGCCCTTGCCGCCCATCATCTTCATCATGTCCGCCATCTGGCGGTGCATCTTCAGAAGCTTGTTGATGTCGGAGGCATCGGTGCCGGAGCCGCCAGCGATGCGCTTCTTTCGTGAATGCTTGAGGATGTCCGGATTAGCCCGCTCGGCCTTCGTCATCGAGGAGATGATGGCAAGCTGGCGCTTGAACAGCTTATCGTCGAGGCCGGCGGCGGCCATCTTGTCCTTCATGCCGGCCATGCCCGGCATCAGCCCCATGATGCCGCCCATGCCGCCCATCTTCTGCATCTGCCGCAACTGGTCGGCGAGGTCGTTCAGGTCGAACTTGCCCTTGGCCATCTTGGCGGCCATGGCCGCCGCCTTCTCGGCGTCGATGTTCTCCGCGGCCTTCTCGACCAGCGAGACGATGTCGCCCATGCCGAGGATGCGATCGGCGACGCGGCGGGGATGGAACTCCTCGAGCTCGTCCATCTTCTCGCCGACGCCGATCAGCTTGATCGGCTTGCCGGTGACGGCGCGCATCGACAGGGCGGCGCCGCCACGGCCGTCGCCATCCATGCGGGTAAGGACCAGTCCGGTGATGCCGACGCGTTCGTCGAAGTTGCGGGCGAGATTGACGGCGTCCTGGCCGGTGAGCGCGTCGGCGACGAGCAGGATCTCATGTGGATTGGATTTCCGCTTGATCTCCGCCATCTCGATCATCAGCGGCTCGTCGATATGGGTGCGACCGGCGGTATCGAGAATGACGAGGTCATGGCCGCCGAGCCTCGCCGCCTGCACGGCGCGGGCGGCGATATCGGTCGGCGACTGGCCGGCGATGATCGGCAGCGTGTCGATGCCGGTCTGGACGCCGAGCTGGCGCAGTTGTTCCTGGGCGGCCGGGCGACGGGTGTCGAGCGAGGCCATCAGGACCTTTTTCTTCTCGCGCGTCGTCAGCCGCCTGGCGATTTTGCCGGTTGTCGTCGTCTTGCCCGAGCCCTGCAGGCCCACCATCATGATGACCACTGGGGCGGGCGCGTTGAGATCGATCGTCACCCCTTCCGAGCCGAGCATGGCGACAAGCTCGTCATGGACGATCTTGACGACCATCTGGCCGGGCTTGATCGCCTTCAGGATCTCCGCGCCAACCGCCTTCTCGCGGACCTTTTCGGTGAAGGAGCGCACGACGTCGAGCGCGACGTCGGCTTCGAGCAGTGCACGGCGAACCTCCCGTAGCGCCGCGGAAACGTCAGCTTCCGACAGGGCGCCGCGGCCGGTCAGTCCATTCAATATGGAACCAAGGCGGTCCTGCAGGCTCTCGAACATATTTTCATCCTTCTGGTTTCCGGTTGACCTTCAAGGCTCGCCGGAAACGTGGGGTCCCTCGCGTGGAAAACAAGGCGCAAAGCCAAAAACCACCCGAGGGCGCGACGCGCTGTCGGATGGTGACCTCCGGGCTCTCTTTATACCTTTTCGGGGCCCGGTCGGCGGCTTCGAAGTCAACACTTGCGAAGGATTTCGCCCGGATAAACAGGAAAGCGGGCGGAAAGTCAAGGAGCGGAATGAAACCGGAGCGCCGGCTTCAAACCAGGACGGCACCGCGGCCCTTGAGCGCCGCGACCTGCCTGCCCCAATCCGCCGGATCCCGGCTCAGCACCGCGTTTTCGACGATCTCCACCCGATAGCCGCGATTGAGCGCGCCGTTGGCGGTGGCCTGCACGCAATAGGAGCCGTCGAGCCCGGTGAGGAGGAGAGTTCCGATCTGTTTCGCCGCCAGATAGCCTTCCAGCTCCGGTGACGAGAAGCTGTCGCTGCGTGCCTTCAGCACTTCGAAATCCGGCTCGACCGGGAGTGTCATGAGGCCGAGGCCCCTGGAGCCGGGAATACCGCGCCCCTCGCCGAAGAGGCGGATCATCAGCCGGATGAGCGGCGCGCGATAGACATGGCGAATGGCGATCACCGGGATGTCCGCTTTCTTCGCCTTAGCGGCCATGATGTCGATCGCCTCGATCCGGGCTTTCAGATAGGCCTCGTCCCAGCCGTATCGTCCGCCGACGGAGGTGAAATCCTCCTGCAAATCGATGATGAGCAGCGCCAGGTTCGGCCGCAGGGAGAAATCGATGCGTTCGCCGGTCGTCGGCGCATAGGCCGCCTTGAGTTCGCGCCTCAACTCCAGGACGAAAAGCACCACCATCACGACGATCGCCGCGAGCGCCCAGAGGAGCGGCGTCACAATCTCTCCTCCCTCCCTTCATTGGCCTCGGCGAGCGCCTCGAAAGCGGCGTCGATCCGCATCATCACCCGAAGGGCCACGACCACTTCGGTCTGGTTGATGTCGCCCAGCACCGCATGCAGCGTCTCGAGCTCGCGCCGGTGAATGGCCTCGAACAGGTCGCGGCCGGCGGCAGTCGGAGCGCAAAAATAGGCCCTGCGGTGCTCGGGATTGGGCGTCTTCTCGATCAGGCCCTTCGAGATGAGTCCGGCCGCGACGCGCTGGACGAACTGCCGCTTCATGGAGAGCTGCCTTGCCGCTTCCGGCACCGTCAGCGGCTTTTCACAGAGAAGCTCGAGGACAGCGCGCTCGGCGACGCTTATCCCAGCCCCTTGCAGCAGTTTCTCCATCGTCCTGCTGACATTGAGATGGACGGGGCGGATGAGCCTGATGGCCTTGTAGAGGCGTTCCTGTCTGTCGAATCGCACCAGCATGGGCGGATCGTAGCAATCGAGTTGCCATATTCAAGTATTTCTTAACCGCCTTTGCCGCACCCCTGTGATCGGACGGGAGGGCGCCCCATCTTTCCGGTCAAACGAAGCAGGTTCCGCAAAAGAGTCACACGACACGAGGCAGCGATGAGGAAGGACATCAATCCCTATTACAGCGGCCCGGTGTCGGACCATTTCGACGGCGTTCGCTTCTTCAATCCCGGCGGCTTCCCGCCGCGCGGCCTGACGGACCTGTTTCGCTGGCAACTCGGCGGCAGGCGCGTGCGCTGGCCGGGCCGTTACGACAGTCCCTTCGCTCCGGCGAAACCGGATATCGTCGATGGCGACCATCTGCGGGTGACGATGGTCGGTCACGCGACGCTCCTGATGCAGGTGGCCGGCCTCAACGTGCTGACCGATCCGGTCTGGTCGCACCGCGCGAGCCCCTTCGCCTTTGCCGGTCCCCGTCGCCGCAATGCGCCCGGTATCCTCATGGATGACCTGCCGCCGATCGACATCGTGCTCGTCACCCATAATCACTATGACCATCTCGATCTCGAGACGCTCGGCGCGCTCCATGCCGGGCATGAACCGCACATCGTGACGCCGCTCGGCAACGACACGATCATCCGCCGTGCCGTGCCTGGCGCTCGGATTTCCGTTCTCGATTGGGGCGATCGGCTCGACCTGGAAAACGGTATTGTCGTCCATGCGGAACCTTGTCACCATTGGTCGGCGCGCCGCACGAGCGATCGGCGGATGGCGCTTTGGGCCGCCTTTGTCCTCGAGACGCCGGCCGGCAAGATCTATCACATCGGCGACACCGGCTTTCACGGCGGTGCCAATTACCGGGCTGCCCAGGAAAAGCACGGAGCGTTCCGCCTCGCCAACCTGCCCTTCGGCTGCTACGAACCGCGCTGGTTCATGGAGGGCCAGCACCAGAATCCGGAAGAGGCGGTACTTGGCATGCTCGCCTGCGGCGCCGGACATGTGGCCGGTCACCATTGGGGCACGTTCCGGCTGACCAATGAGGGTATCGAGGAACCGCTGAAAGCGCTCGAGGCTGCACTCGAGAAGGCCGGCATCGCAGGGGACCGGTTCAGGGCCTTGCGCCCGGGCGAGGTCTTCGACGTGCCTCCTGCGCCGGCCGCATGAGAAGGACGCCGGCACTGGTAATTTCCGGGCTTTTCCGCCATATACAGCGCAAATAGCGGCGCCTCCCCCGTTGGAGGCCAGGTTTGGACAATCGCGACATGGCCGATCAGGTGCAATTTGCCCGGATGAACGGGCTTGGAAACAAGATCCTGGTGGTCGACATGCGCGGCCGCAAGGATCGCGTCACGCCCGCGGCCGCGATCGCGCTCAATGCCGATCCGGCGACCCAATTCGACCAGATCATGGCGATCCACGATCCGAAGGCCGCCGGCACCGATGCCTGGATCGACATCGTCAATTCCGACGGGTCGATGGCGCAGGCCTGCGGCAACGGCACGCGCTGTGTCGTGCAGGCGCTCGCCGCCGAGACCGGCAAGAAGTCTTTCCTCTTTCATACGGTTGCCGGTCTGCTCGAGGCGAAGGAGCATGTCGACGGTACGATCTCGGTCGACATGGGGAGCCCGCGCTTCGGCTGGAACGACATCCCACTTGCCGAGGAATTCCACGATACGCGCCGGATCGAGCTGCAGATCGGCCCGATCGACGAACCGGTGCTGCACTCGCCGTCGGTCGCCTCGATGGGCAATCCGCATGCGATCTTCTGGGTCGAGAACGAGGTGTGGAGCTATGACCTCGATCGGTTCGGACCGTTGCTCGAAAACCATCCGATCTTCCCGGAGCGCGCCAATATATCGATCGCGCATGTGCGCTCCCGGACCGAGATGGACCTCAGGACGTGGGAGCGCGGTGCGGGCCTGACGCTCGCCTGCGGCTCGGCCGCCTGCGCCGCCGCCGTCAGCGGCGCGAGGACCGGGCGCACGGAGCGCACGGTGGCCGTGAACGTGCCCGGCGGTCCGCTCATGATCGAATGGCGCGAGGCGGACGATCACGTGATCATGACCGGACCGGCCGAATGGGAATGGTCGGGAACGCTCGATCCTGCCAGCGGCGCCTTTCAGCGCGACGAGACGAGCGGCGAAAGCGGAGCCCGGGCGCTTTGAGCGGGGTCGAGGTCATAACCTTCGGCTGCCGGCTGAACACCTATGAATCGGAAGTGATGCGGGCGGAGGCCGAGAAGGCGGGGCTGAACAACGCCATTCTCGTCAACACCTGCGCCGTCACGGGCGAGGCCGTGCGTCAGGCGCGCCAGGCGATCCGCCGCGCGCGCCGCGAAAACCCGCATGCTCGCATCATCGTCAGCGGCTGCGCCGCCCAGACCGAGAAGGAAAGCTTCGCCGCAATGGCCGAGGTCGATGCGGTGCTCGGCAACGAGGAAAAACTCAAGAGCGCCTCCTACCGCGCTCTGCCGGATTTCGGCGTCTCGGCGGAAGAGAAGCTGCGAGTCAACGACATCATGAGCGTGCGGGCCACCACCCCGCAGATGGTCAAGCACATCGACGGCCATGTGCGCGCCTTCATCCAGGTGCAGAACGGCTGCGACCACCGCTGCACCTTCTGCATCATTCCCTATGGCCGCGGCAATTCCCGCTCGGTGCCCATGGGCGCTGTCGTCGAGCAGGCCCGCCGACTCGTCGACGGCGGCTACCGCGAGATCGTACTGACCGGGGTGGACGCCACCAGCTATGGCGCCGACCTGCCGGGCACGCCGACACTCGGCATGCTCGCCAAGACGCTTCTGAAGCACGTGCCGGAAATCCTGCGCCTTCGGCTCTCGTCGATCGACAGCATCGAGGCGGACCGGCATCTCCTCGATCTGATCGCCGACGAGCCGCGCTTCATGCCGCATCTGCACCTGTCGCTGCAGCATGGCGACGACCTGATCCTGAAGCGCATGAAACGTCGGCATTCGAGCACTGATGCGCGCGCCTTCTGCGACGAGATCCGCCGGCTTCGGCCGGAGATCAGCTTCGGCGCGGACATGATTGCCGGCTTTCCGACGGAAACCGAGGAAATGTTCGCCAATTCCTTGCGGCTCGCGGAAGAATGCGGCATCGCGCAGCTGCATGTCTTTCCCTATAGCCCCCGCCCCGGCACGCCGGCCGCGCGCATGCCGCAGCTCGACCGCGCGCTCGTCAAGGAGCGCGCCGCAAGGCTGAGGGCGAAAGGGACCGAGCTCTACGCCGCCCATCTCGAACGCATGATCGGCAGCGAGCAGACGATCCTCGTCGAGATGAACGGTCTGGCGCACACGGAAAACTTCACGCTCGTCGACGCCGCCGGGCTCGAGCCGCGCTCTCTCTTGAGGGTCGCGATTACCGGTCATAACGGCAAGCATCTGACGATGCGGCCCAAACAGATGGCTGCGGCCTGATAGCTGGATAGTCCCATGGCAATTGGTTTCATCAAGAAGATCTTCTCCTTCGGCAAGGATGCCGTCGAGGAGAAGTCCGTGCCTGAGCAGGAGGTGGCGCCGGAGACCGCGGCTGCGGCGGTTTCGGACGAAGCGGCGCCGCCCCCCTCTGTCCCTTCGGGACATCTCCCCCACAAGGGGGGAGAGCAGGGGGAGACCGAGGCGGCTGCCGAGGATGACCGAACCGGCGCCAAGGAGACAAAGGTCGGTGCGGGCGATGACGTTTCTGCCGACCCGACCGCGCAAGGCGCCGGCCCGACCGGGGAGAGCGCCGACATTACTACGGACGAAAGCCTTCCGGTGGACAAAGAGAGCGCCGCGAGGTCAATCTCCCCCCTTGTGGGGGAGATGCCCGGTAGGGCAGAGGGGGGTGCGCCCCCTTCCACGGCGTCCGAAGACAATGAGGCGGAGGCCGCGATACCCCCCTCTGTCCCTTCGGGACATCTCCCCCACAAGGGGGGAGATCAGCGGGAGACCGAGGCGGCCGCCGAGGATGACCGGACCGGCACCAAGGAGACAAAGGCCGTTGGGGGCGATGTCGTTTCTGCCGACCCGACCGCGCAAGACGCCGTCCCGACCGGGGAGAGCGCCGATATTGCTGCGGACGAAAGCCTTCCGGTGAACGAAGAGAGCGCCGCGAGGTCAATCTCCCCCCTTGTGGGGGAGATGCCCGGCAGGGCAGAGGGGGGTGGGGCATCCGCTGAATTCGTCCGAAACCTCCCGAAGGGCTTCGCCAAGGCCGAGGTACGCCCGAAGGAAGAAGCACCCGCGCCGCAGCCGAAGCTTTCCTGGTACCAGCGGCTGCGCCGCGGCCTTTCCCGTTCCTCCGCGCAGTTAAAGGGCCAGATCACCAGCCTCTTCACCAAACGCAAGCTCGACGAGGCGACGCTGCAGGATCTCGAGGATCTGTTGATCCAGGCCGACCTTGGGGTGGAAACTGCGATGCGCATCACCGATACGCTCGCTTCCGAGCGCTACGGCAAGGACGTGACCGGCGAGGACGTCTCCCGCATCATGGCCGGCGAAATCACCAAGGTGCTGGGACCCGTCGCGAAACCGCTGGAGCTCGACCTCAGCCACAAGCCGCATGTGATCCTCGTCGTCGGCGTCAACGGTACCGGCAAGACGACGACCATCGGCAAACTTGCCGCGAAACTCTCGGGCGCGGGGCTGAAGGTGATGCTGGCGGCCGGGGACACTTTCCGCGCCGCTGCGATCGAGCAGTTGAAGATCTGGGCGGAACGGACGAAATCCGAGATCGTTGCCTCCAAGCTTGGCGCCGATGCGGCGGGCCTCGCCTATGAGGCCTATGAGCGGGCTCGCGAGAAGAAGTCGGACGTGCTGATCATCGACACCGCCGGCCGGCTGCAGAACAAGGCCGAGCTGATGGCGGAGCTCGAAAAGATCGTGCGCGTTCTCGGCAAGCTCGATCCTGACGCGCCGCACACGGTGCTGCAGACGCTCGATGCGACGACCGGGCAGAACGCGATGCAGCAGGTGGAGATCTTCCGCAATGTTGCCGGCGTCAGCGGGCTGATCATGACCAAGCTGGACGGCACGGCGCGCGGCGGAATCCTGGTGGCGATCTCCGCCAAGCACAAGCTGCCGGTCTATTTCATCGGCGTCGGTGAGGGGATCGACGATCTCGAGCCGTTCGAGGCGAAGGACTTCGCCGAGGCGATCGCGGGTCTCGGCGGCGCGTGACCGGAGGCGAAGCCGTGCGGCGAAAACACCGGTTGATATGGTTTTGCCGCAATGCTGGTGTTATGAGCTGCCGGAGCGGGGAGAGGAAAAGTGTGAAGCGGTTTTCCGCCTGCGCCCCGCTCAAACCAGGCGAGAGATGAGAGAACAGGATCCGCAAATGTCGACAATCGAGGCCGCAAAGCCGCGGACGGAGGTAGGCCCGCTTCTGAAGCTCCTGCTGGAGCTCGGGCCGCTGATGGTCTTTTTCTTCGCCAATTCGCGCGGCGAATGGCTGGCGAGCCGCTTTCCGGTGCTCGGCGAACTCGGCGGGCCGATCTTCATCGCGACCGGCCTGTTCATGGCGGCAACGGCCGCGGCGCTCATCGCCTCCTGGATCATGACCCGCACGCTGCCGATGATGCCGCTTATTTCCGGGATCGTCGTCTTCGTCTTCGGCGCGCTGACGCTCTGGCTGCAGAACGATACCTTCATCAAGATGAAGCCGACCATCGTCAACACGCTCTTTGGTGCGATCCTGCTCGGCGGGCTCCTCTTCGGCAAGTCTCTGCTCGGCTACGTCTTCCATGCCGCCTTCAGGCTTGACGACGACGGCTGGCGCAAGCTGACGATCCGCTGGGGCCTGTTCTTCCTGTTTCTCGCCGTGCTGAACGAGATCGTCTGGCGCTCCTTCACGACCGATTTCTGGGTGGCCTTCAAGGTCTGGGGCACGATGCCGATCACCATCCTCTTCACACTACTCCAGATGCCGCTGATCATGCGGCATTCGCTGGAACGGGAAAGCGCCGAATGACGCTGGCCGCCGGCACCGAAGACAACAGGCAGCGGGTGTGGATCTGGCTGGCAGCCTGCCTGGGCGTCATCGCCGTGCAGATGCTGGTGCAGCACCTCATGGGGCGGCTCTGGATCTGCGAATGCGGCTATGTGAAGCTCTGGGAGGGTGTCGTCAATTCCAGTGGCAATTCCCAGCACATCGCCGACTGGTACACGCCGTCACACGTCATCCATGGCTTCCTCTTTTATGGCCTCGGCCATCTTCTGCTGTGGGGCAAGCCTCTGAGCGCGCGCCTGCTGCTCGCAACCGTGATCGAGGCGGCGTGGGAAATTGCGGAAAACACCCCAGTGGTGATCAACCGCTACCGCTCCGCGACCATCTCGCTCGACTATTTCGGCGACAGCATCCTCAATTCGACCATGGATACGCTCGCCATGGCGGCAGGCTTCCTGCTCGCCTCGCGGCTGCCGGTGGCGGTCACGATCGCGCTCGCGATCGCCCTCGAGCTCTTCACCGGTTGGATGATCCGCGACAATCTGACCCTCAACGTGCTGATGCTCGTCTGGCCGCTCGATGCGGTCAAGGCGTGGCAGGCGGGGATTTGAGGGCAGCGAATCGGCCCCTCATCCGCCTGCCGGCACCTTCTCCCCGCAGGCGGGGAGAAGGGACTTGCGGCGCCCGCTCATCCTCGTCGCACTGCTTGCGCGGCGAGACGCCTCGCCCGATTTTTCCAATGTCCAGCCTACCAGAGATTGACGGAAGAGAGGGAGCGCGGCTGCGGCGCGAGTCTCCTTCGCCCCGCCTGCGGGGAGAATGTGGCCGGTCCACCCTCCGCAGCTGCAGCGCAGCTGCTGCGGAGGACGGGCAGGCCGGATGAGGGGGAATTTGTGGGCCGCTCACGACCCCGCAAGCGCTTTCTCGATCGCCGGCAGCAATCCTTCCTTCAGGGTCCGCTCGTCGAACGGACCGGCGCGCTTGTAGAGGATCGTGCCGTCGGCGGCGACGAGGAAGGATTCCGGGATGCCGTAGACGCCCCAGTCGATTGCGGCCTTGCCATGGGGGTCGACGCCGATCGCCGAGAAGGGATTGCCGAGCTCGCCGAGGAATCTCAGCGCGTTCTCGTTCCGGTCCTTGTAGTTGATGCCGACGACCGTCAGGCGCGGATCCTTCGACAACTCAAGAATGATGGGATGTTCCTGGCGGCAGGGCACGCACCAGGAGGCCCAGACATTCACGAGGGTCAGCTTGCCCTCGACCGCGGCATCGGTCAGCGCCGGCATCGGCTCGCCCGACGGCGTCACGGCACCTTCGAGCGGCGGCATCTCGAGCATCGGCGCCTTGGTGCCGATCAGCGCGGAAGGGATTTCGCCGATGTCCCTGCCGGAGTTCAACTGGCTCCAGAAGATCGCTGCAAGACCCGCAAAGATCAGGAGCGGCAGGGCGGCGAGCAGATAGCGCAAGGCGCCGGGCTTGCGCTCGTCCGGCTGCGGCGCAGGCGTGCTCGTCATGTGCTCTCTCCACCGGTCGCTTCGACCGAACGGCGGCGGATGCCGGCGGCCTCGAGCGCCTTCAGTTCGCGCTGGCGGGCGCGGCCGTCGCCGACGACCCAGAGCACCAGTCCGGCAACGGTCGCGACGGCAACCGCATAGCTGGAAAGAACATAGGCAGCGTGGCTCATCATGGTGCAAGCGACTCCCGGCCGGCATTGCGCGCCGCCTGGCGCCTGAGCGAGGTCACCCGCCGGCGCCAGATCTCGTTGCGCATGGCGGCGATGTGCAGTGAGAAGAACAGAAGCGTGAAGGCGATGGCCATCACCATCAGCGGCCACAGGAATTCCGGGTCGATGGTCGGACCGCCGAGGCGCATGACGCTTGCCGGCTGGTGCAGCGTGTTCCACCACTCGACGGAGAATTTGATGATCGGGATATTGACGAAGCCGACCAGCACAAGCACGGCCGAGACGCGCGCCGAGCGGGCCGGATCCTCCATGGCCCGATTGAGAGCGATCAGTCCGAGATACATGAGGAAGAGCACGAAGACGGAGGTCAGCCGCGCGTCCCAAACCCACCAGGTGCCCCACATGGGCTTGCCCCAGAGCGAGCCTGTGACGAGCGCCAGGAAGGTAAAGGAGGCGCCGATCGGAGCCGCCGCCTTGGCCGAAACATCGGCGAGCGGATGGCGCCAGACGAGGGTGCCGAGGGCCGAGATCGCCATGACCGTGTAGCACATCATCGACAGCCAGGCCGCGGGCACATGCACATACATAATGCGCACGGTCTCGCCCTGCTGGTAATCGCCCTCTGTCGTGAAGGAGAGCCACAGGCCCACGGCAAAAAACAGCACCGTGAGCACGGCAAGCCACGGCAGCACGCGAGCGGCAAGCGCCAGGAACCGGGTTGGATTGGCGAGGTCGCTGAACTTGCGGATGGCCAGGCTGTTTTCGCTCATGACGGCTCTTTACCGCGGAAGCATGCCTTTCGCAATTGACCTGCAGGCCGCGCGTCCTTTAGACGCGCGAAGATCGCTGTAGCACTTTGAACCTCAGCATAATTCTATCCTTCGATCGAAATCGATCTAAGGCATTATGTAGTGATCGATCACGATTGCGTTAGATCCTGACCTCGGCCGGGACTCGCTTTCAGGCGAAGAACCTCAATCGGCCGAGTGCCTCAGTGCCGCAGCGGCCGCGACCGGCCCGATCACCGCAAAGAACAGAGTTATCGCTACTAAAATCATGAAAGGCGGCAGGAAGGGGGCCGGATCCTGGATCGCCGCATAGACGGCGCTGACGCCGAAGATCAGCACCGGCACGGCAAGCGGCAGCACGAGGATCGAGACGAGCAGGCCGCCGCGCGGCAGCGCCACGGCAACGGCCGCGCCGACCGCGCCGATGAATGTGATCGCCGGCGTGCCCGCCAGAAGCGTGAGCATGGTGGCGCCGATCGCAAGCTCGTTCATGTTCATGAAGAGGCCGAGGAAGGGCGAGGCGACCACCAGCGGCAGGCCGGTTGCGGCCCAATGGGCGGCGCATTTGACGAAGACGGTCAGGAGGAGCGGCGTCTCCTGCATTAAAAGGAGATCGAGCGAACCGTCCTCGCGCTCCGCCTGGAAAAGCCGGTCGAGACCGAGCAGCGAGGCAAGCAGCGCGCCGATCCAGAGAATGGCCGGGCCGATGCGCGCGAGCAGATTGAGGTCCGGCCCGACGCCGAAGGGAATGACGGCAACGATCGTCATGAAGAAGAGGACGCCGATCATCGCGCCGCCGCCGGCGCGCACGGAAAGCTTCAGGTCACGGAAGAAGAGGGCGATCAATGCACGAACCCCTTCATCTGCAAGGCCTGCGTCCGACCAATGCCGAGCGGCTGGTGGGTCGCGGCAATCACGATGCCGCCGCGCTCGAGATGGTCGGCGACCAGTCCGGAAAAGAGCCTGTCGGCGCCGGCATCGAGCGCCGCGGTCGGTTCGTCGAGAATCCAGATCGGCCGGTAGGCAACGAGGAGCTTCGCCATCGCCATTCGCCGTTGCTGGCCGGCCGAGAGATAGCCGAAGGGCAGATGGGTGATGCCGGCAAGGCCGACGGCTTCGGCCGCCGCGGCAAGACCCACTCCGGAGCCGCCGGGAGAATCACCCAGAAAACGCTGCCAAAAGGAAAGATTTTCCTCGACAGTCAGCTCCCGCTTCATCGCATTGCGATGGCCGAGATAGTGGCTGAGTTCGCGCGGATGCTCGAAACCGGCCGGTGCGTCCACAAGAAGAAGACTGCCCGATTCGGCTGCGAGCAGGCCCGCCAGGACGCGCAGCAAGGTGGACTTTCCGGAGCCGTTCGGACCCGTCACGAGGAGCGCTTCACCGGCTGCGAGCGCAAAGGAAATATCGTTAAAAATCAGTTCCTCGCCACGCCTTGCACTCAAACCTTCTACCAGCAGGCGCATGAATTCTAAGCTTTCCTCGACGCTCTTGCCGCAGGGCAAAAAAAGTTCCGTTTGGACCTTGGTTGGTCTGGCACGATTTCAAGAAATTATCTATAAGGCGGCCAACACGCCAGCGGTCGGCGTGAATTTCATCCAAGCGCCGAACATGGAATGACATTCCACGTACGGACAGCGGAAATGGCCGCACCCGCATCCCATTTTGCGCTTCTCAGGCGCTCGGGCGTTCGTACGTCAGCTTTTGGCGATCAGACGGAACGGGGTATTTCCAGTGTCCAAATCCCTAGACAGTTTCAATTGTCGCTCCACGCTCACGGTCAATGGCGTGGATTATGTCTATTACAGCCTTCCGAAGGCAGAGGCGAACGGCCTTGCCGGCGTTTCGAAGCTTCCCTATTCGATGAAAGTGCTGCTGGAAAACCTCTTGCGCAATGAGGACGGCCGGTCCGTCACCAAGCAGGACATCGAAAACGTCGCCGCCTGGCTCGGCGACAAGGGCACGGCCGAAAACGAAATCGCCTACCGCCCCGCACGCGTACTGATGCAGGATTTCACCGGAGTTCCGGCGGTCGTCGACCTCGCGGCCATGCGCGACGCCATGGTTTCGCTCGGCGGCGATCCGGAAAAGATCAATCCGCTCGTTCCCGTCGACCTCGTCATCGACCATTCGGTCATCGTCGACGAATTCGGTACGCCGACGGCCTTTGCCCGCAACGTCGAACTCGAATATCAGCGCAACGGCGAGCGCTACCGCTTCCTGAAGTGGGGCCAGCAGGCTTTCAAGAACTTCCGCGTCGTGCCGCCCGGCACCGGCATCTGTCATCAGGTGAATCTCGAATATCTGGGCCAGGCCGTCTGGATCAAGGAAGAGGACGGCGAGACGATCGCCTATCCGGATACCTGCGTCGGCACCGACAGCCACACGACGATGATCAACGGCCTTGGCGTGCTCGGCTGGGGCGTCGGCGGCATCGAAGCGGAAGCAGCGATGCTCGGCCAGCCGGTGTCGATGCTCCTGCCGGAAGTCGTCGGCTTCAAGCTCACCGGCAAGCTCAAGGAAGGCGTGACGGCGACCGACCTCGTGCTGACCGTCGTGCAGATGCTGCGCAAGAAAGGCGTGGTCTCGAAATTCGTCGAATTCTTCGGCCCGGGTCTCGACAACATGACGCTCGCCGACCGCGCGACGATCGGCAACATGGGCCCGGAATACGGCGCGACCTGCGGCTTCTTCCCGGTCGATGCCGAGACGATCAATTATCTCACCATGTCCGGCCGCGAAGAGAGCCGCATCGCGCTGGTCGAAGCCTATTCCAAGGCGCAAGGCATGTGGCGCGAGGGTGACGGCTCCGACCTCGTCTTCACCGACACGCTCGAACTCGACCTCGGCGACGTCGTGCCGTCCATGGCCGGGCCAAAGCGCCCCGAAGGCCGCATCGCGCTCGAGAACATCGCCTCCGGCTTCGCGACTGCGCTCGAGGGCGACTACAAGAAGCCCGGCCAGCTCTCGAACCGCTACGCTGTCGAAGGTGCGGATTTCGACCTCGGCCATGGCGACGTCGCCATTGCGGCGATCACCTCGTGCACCAACACCTCCAATCCCTCGGTGCTGATCGCCGCCGGCCTGCTCGCCCGCAACGCGGTTGCCAAGGGCTTGAAGACGAAGCCTTGGGTCAAGACCTCGCTCGCGCCCGGATCGCAGGTCGTCGCCGAATATCTGGCGAAGTCCGGTCTGCAGGTCGATCTCGACAAGCTCGGTTTCAACCTGGTCGGCTTCGGCTGCACCACCTGCATCGGCAACTCCGGCCCGCTGCCGGGCCCGATCTCCAAGACGATCAACGACAAGGGCCTGATCGTCGCGGGCGTTCTTTCCGGCAACCGCAACTTCGAGGGCCGCATCTCGCCGGACGTCCAGGCGAACTACCTCGCCTCGCCGCCGCTCGTCGTCGCCTACGCGCTCGCCGGCTCCGTCCAGAAGGATCTGACCAAGGATCCGATCGGCGAAGACAAGGACGGCCAGCCCGTCTACCTCAAGGACATCTGGCCGACCTCGCAGGAAATCCAGGAGTTCATCTTCAAGTACGTCACCCGCGAGCTCTATGCGACGAAATACGCGGACGTCTTCAAGGGCGACGAGAACTGGCAGGCCGTCCAGGTTCCGGCCGGGCAGACCTATGCCTGGGACGAGGCCTCCACCTATGTCCAGAATCCCCCCTATTTCGTCGGCATGGGCAAGAGGGGCGCCGGTATTTCCGACATCAAGGGCGCCCGCGTCCTCGGCCTTTTCGGCGACAAGATCACCACCGACCACATTTCGCCGGCCGGTTCGATCAAGGCCGCGTCGCCGGCGGGCTCCTATCTGCTTGGCCATGGCGTCACGGTTGCCGACTTCAACCAGTACGGCACGCGCCGCGGCAATCATGAGGTGATGATGCGCGGCACCTTCGCCAATATCCGCATCCGCAACCACATGCTCGGTCCGAACGGCAAGGAAGGCGGCTATACGATCCACTATCCCTCCAAGGAGGAGATGTCGATCTATGACGCGGCCATGCAATACAAGGAAGAGGGCGTTCCGCTCGTCATCTTCGCCGGCGTCGAATACGGCAACGGCTCGTCGCGCGACTGGGCGGCCAAGGGCACCAATCTGCTCGGCGTCAAGGCGGTGATCGCCCAATCCTTCGAGCGCATCCATCGCTCGAACCTCGTCGGCATGGGTGTCATCCCCTTCGTCTTCGAGGAAGGCATGACCTGGGAGTCGCTGGGGCTCAAGGGCGACGAGGTGGTGACGATCGAAAACCTTGCCAATGTCCAGCCGCGCGAAAAGCGCATTGCCAAGATCACCTATGGCGACGGCTCGGTGAAGGAAGTTCCGCTCATCTGCCGCATCGATACGCTGGACGAGGTCACCTACGTCAACAATGGCGGCATCCTGCAGACGGTTCTGCGCGATCTCGCTGCCTAATACGGAATATGGACCTTGGAAGCCGGGGCGTCAGCCGATGCCCCCGGCTTTCTCCCGTGCTGAGGATGCAGAATAGCAGGGCGATCCCGCGCATTCACGACGCTGTTTTCCCGCGCTTTGCGGATGGTCACTCCAACGTGACTTTCTGTTGAGGGCGGGCCGTCGTATGTAAAGTCATGCCTTCCACCGAAAGATGAGCGCCGATCGCAAAGTGAAACAATGACACTCGCCTTCAGACCAATGATCCGTCATCTCGTGCTGACGATAGGGCTTTTCGGCGCCTTGAGCGGCGCGGCTGCGGCGGACAACGGCAAGGCGGTCAACGGCCGCGCGATCAAGGGCGTCGTCGAGCTTTTCACCAGCCAGGGCTGCTCATCCTGTCCGCCGGCGGATGCGGCGTTGAAGAAGCTGATCGACGAGGGCGACGTCGTGGCGCTCGCCTATCATGTCGACTACTGGAACTATCTCGGCTGGGCGGACACGCTCGCCTCCAAGGAAAATACCGAGCGTCAATACGCCTATGCCCGGATGCTCGGACGCAATGGCGTTTATACGCCCCAGGCGATCCTGAACGGGCGGGACCATATGAACGGCTCCGATCTGCAGGCGATCAGGAGCAGGCTCGAGACGATGCGCGCCGGGGACAAGGGACTTGCGGTGCCGGTCGAGGCGGCGATGGCCGGTGACGGCATCTCGATCCGGGTCGGTGCCGGCGACGGCAAGGCGAATGTCGTGGTGGTCTATTTCGACCGGGCCCGGGTGGTCAATGTCGAACGGGGCGAGAACAGGGGCAAACGCATTGCCTATTGGCATGCGGTGCGGGACATCCAGACGATCGGCTTGTGGGACGGCAAGCCGACACAGTTCACCCTGCCGGCATCTGTCTTGCTCGAGGGCCGCGGCAATAGCGGCTGCGCAATCCTGCTGCAATCGATGAAGGACAAGGAGACGCCTGGCGCGATCATTGGTGCGGCGACCATTCTCGCCGGACCGCAGGGCAAGCTTTAGTGCATCGGCCCGACAATCGGAACCGATTTTCGGAAAGTTCGATGCGCAGATTCAATGCGCCCTTTGCGCGTCTGAAGAGACACGCGGCGCTGTAGTGATTGAGGCGTTGAGGGGTGGTTCGGCCCGGCAGCATCGAGGGGCTGGGGCTGAGGGTTCGAAGTTACCGGACCGAACCGGCCATGCCCGCGTTCGGGAACCTCCCGCGGCATGACGACCTGTCCGGACAAACGGTGGCAACGACTCTGTCCGGCAGCGAATGAAGTTTTGCGGTGAATTGGGGCGGCGATTTGACTGAATTGCGGCGAGGAAAAGAATTGCCGGCATTAATCAACAGCATCCGGCTTGCTTTTCGGCTCGTGTCAGGCAAACTGTCATGGTCCTGTCACATCAGAAGGCCGAAATGCCGATGAGCGATCAACCGGATTTGATGCGAGGCGAACCGCGTCACCAGGGCCAGACCACGGATGTGGTCGTTGATCTTCACGAATACAGGAAAGCCAAAAACCCAACTCCCGTCACGTTTCACCGTCGCGAGCTGGACCAGATCCTCAAGGTCTATGGGCGCATGGTGGGCGAGGGCGAGTGGCGCGACTACGCGATCGACCACACGAAGAACCGCGCCGTCTTCGCGGTGTTCAAGCGCGCCGGAGAGGTGCCGCTCTACCGAATCGAAAAGAACCCGAAACTCGCGCACAAACAGGGCGCCTATAGCGTCGTAAGCGCCAGCGGCATCGTCTTGAAGCGCGGCCACGAGCTCGCTCAGGTGCTCAAGGTTTTCGACAAAGTGTTGAAGCTCGTCGAGACCTGACGCGGCCGGTACCAGTGGTCCTCCGCCCGCCCTGGCTCTCATCCGCCTCCCGCGGTTGCATGTCTCCTTGATCTCGACTCAAGACAAGACAAGGACGTGCAGCAATTCAAATGCATTCAGGACTTTGCAGATCAGCCTTGGTAGAGCGTGTCCGGATAGACGCCCGCCGCCGGCGGCGTTTCCATTCCTTCACCGAGCGGCCTTTGCATGATGGCCGTATCGAGCCAGCGGCCGTGCTTGAAGCCGGTCGCCTTCATCAGCCCCTGATGCTCGAAGCCGACCGCCCTGTGGAGTGCGATCGACGAAGGATGCGCGCCGCCGATCACCGCCACCATCTGACGAAAGCCGAGGGCAGTACACCGGCTCACCAGTTCCTTGAGCAGAGCCCTGCCTAAGCCTTTTCCCCGGGCCTCGGGCGCGAGGTATATGGAATCCTCCACCAGGAACCGATAGGCGGTGCGGGTGCGGAAGGCGGAGGCATAGGCATAGCCGAGGACCGCGTCGCTTTCATCGAGAGCGACCAGGTATGGATAGCCGCTGCCGGTGATGGTCGTGAGGCGAAGCATCATCTCGGCCTCGGTCGGAGGCGTCACCTCATAGGTCGCGACACCGTTGAGGACGGACTCGCGATAGATCTCGGTGATTGCAGAAAGGTCGGCGGCGGCAGCAGTGCGGAGGGTGAAAGTCATCGCAGTCTTTGTCGTTTGATCGCCTCAGCGCATCGGCCTGAGAATCGGATCCGATCGTCGGACCGAGGCGCAGATTTCAACGGGTTGCAGCGACGCACACACAAAAAAGGCGGCCGGAGCCGCCTTTTCGCCATCCGTGTCGCCGGCTACTCGTTCCTGTTGCCAAGGAACTGCAGCAGGAACATGAACAGGTTGATGAAGTCGAGATAGAGCGTCAGGGCGCCCATGATGGCCTTGCGGCCGGCAACCGCGACATCGTCGGCTTCAAAGTACATTTCCTTGATCTTCTGCGTGTCGTAGGCGGTCAGGCCGGCGAAGACCAGGACGCCGATCACCGAAATCGCGAAGCCGAGCGCCGAAGAGGCAAGGAAGATGTTGACGATCGACGCGATGATCAGGCCGAAAAGACCCATGATCAGGAACGTGCCGAAGCCCGACAGGTCTTTCTTCGTCGTGTAGCCGTAGAGCGAGAGGGCGCCAAAGGAGGCAGCGGTCACGAAGAAGGTCTGTACGATGCTCTGACCGGTGAAGACCAGGAAGATCGAGGACAACGAAAGGCCCATCAGCGCCGCATAGACCCAGAAGGTCGTCTGGGCGGCCGAAACGCTCATGTTCTGGATGCGGAAGCTCAAGAAGAAGACCAGCGCCAGCGGTGCCAGCATCACGACCCACCGCAGCGGCGACGCGTAGATGAGCTGCGCGAAGGCCGGGTTGGAGACGGCAAGCGCGTAGGTTCCGTAAGCTGCCACGCCGGTGATCGCCAGGCCAAGCGCCATCAGGTTGTAGACCTTCAGCATGTAAGCGCGAAGGCCTTCATCGATTACGGCACCCGCCTGAACGCCAGCAGGCGACATCCGGGTTTGGTAGTTTCTCAGATCAGCCATAGTTTCCTCATTTAAGCCCCGGTTTGAGTGACGGTGTCGGGCGCCGGTATTGACGCGCCCAGGCGCCGCTGCGGGGCTCCAGCATGCCTGCCGAGAAATATGATGTTGAAACGTGTCGCGCACAAGGGTGGAACGTCCGGAATCGCGCGAAAGCGGGCCTTCGGACCATCAAACAAGAGTGATTTACGGTTAACTCGGGCTACGCGGCGTTTTGGAGGGCGCGCAACCGAAGCCGTCGGCGAGGTCGCCGGGCGCGCCAAGAGAATCCGCGGCCCCCACGGGACTTCAGAGTTCGCGCAGCACCGGAGCCGCCTTCTGCCCGAGAATGCGCCAGGTGCCGGCAAGGCCGATGCCGACGGTCACCAGGAGCGCGAGCGCGACCGTGGCGACGGCGACATCGGGCAGGAAGCGCGACGGCAGCATCATGATGCGGCTGACGATGAACCAGGCCGAGACGCCGCCGGCAAACAACGCGAAGACGGCGGTGGCGAGGCCGAGGATCACATATTCGTAGCTGAAGGCCCGGATCAGCGTTGCACGGGTGGCGCCGAGCGTCTTCAGGACCACCGCATCGTGGATGCGCGCCCGGTTGCCGGCGGCGAGCGCCCCGGCCAGAACCAGGACGGAGGCGATCAGGGCGACGGCGGCCGCAGCCCGGATGGCCGTCGCCAACTGGCCCAGCAATGCATTGACGATGTCGAGCGCGTCCTTGACGCGGACGCTGGTGATCGTCGGAAAGGCGTTGGTGACGGCTCGAAGCGCCGAGGCCTCCTCCGCTGGCGTGGCCGCCGGATCGATGATCGTCGCGAGCCAGGCATGCGGCGCTCCGGCGAAGGTGTTGGGCGAGAAGACCATGACGAAATTGATCGACAGCGATTCCCATTGCACCTCGCGGAAATTGGCGATCCGGGCGGTGACGTTGCGGCCGAGCACGTTGACGGTGACGGTGTCGCCGAGCTTGAGTCCGAGCTCGCCGGCCTCCTCGGCGGAGAAGGAAACGAGCGGTTCGCCGCTGTAATCCGCGGGCCACCAGGCGCCCTCCGTCAGGATCGAATTCTCCGGCTTGTTCTTCGCATAGGTGATGCCGCGGTCGCCGCGCAGCACCCATTGTCCGCCGGGCGGCACCGTGCGCCTGTTCACGTCCTCGCCATTCAGCGCGACGATGCGCCCCCGCAGCATCGGCACCTCGACGATCTTGCCCCTCGGCATGGCCCGCCCGAGAACGGAGCGGAAACCGTCGATCTCGCTGCCCTGAATGTCGACGAAGAAGAAATTGGGCGCCCGCTCGGCCATGTTGCCGGTGAGCTCGCGCCGAAGATTGCCGTCGATCAGCGCCAGCGTCACCAGAAGTGCGAGGCCGAGACCGAGCGACAGCACGACGGACGGCGTCAGGGCGCCGGGTCGATGGATATTGCCGATTGCCAGTCTCAGGGCCGGAGAGTGGACGCGCGGGCTGCGTCGCGCGAGCCAGGCGATCAGCAGAGCGACCACCCTGAGGACGACGAAGGCGAAGGCGACCGCGCCGAGGAAGACCAGCGAGATGTACCGGTCATAGGCCGTCCATACGGCGAGGCCGGCAAGCGCCGAAAGGCAGATGAGGGCGGCCACGAGATAGGGCCAGGCGGGAATGCCGGTCGGCTCGAAACCCTGCTGGCGGAAAAGCGCGGTTGCCGGGATGCGGCGTGCCTGCCCGAGCGGCAGGATCGCGAAGGCGACCGCCGTCAACAACCCGAAAAGCGCCGCCACGCCCAGCGTCGAAGGAAACAGCTCGAAATCGGTCGAGATCGGCAGCATGTCGGCGAGGAACTGGGCAGCGACGAAGGGTATGAAGGCGCCGAGCACGAGGCCGATGGCAATGCCGATCAGCGCGATCATCAGGATCTGTGCCAGATACACCGTTGCGACGAGCGACGCCGGTGCGCCCAGGCACTTGAAGGTGGCGATCACGCTGCGCTTGCCGTCCAGGTAGGACCGCACCGCATTGCCGACGCCGACGCCGCCGACAATGAGCGCGGTCAGCCCGACCAGCGTCAGGAACTGCGAAAAGCGGGTGATGTTGGCGGTCAGCGACGGTGCGGCGTTGCCGCTCGTGCGTATCGACCAGCCGGCGGACGGGAACCGGTGCTGCGCTTGCGCCCGGATGACGGCGACCTGCGCCGGATCCTGGAGCCTGATCTTGTAGCTGTGCTCGACGAGGCTGCCCGTCTGCACAAGGCCCGATGCGGCCAGTGCTTCGGTGGAAATCATCAGCCGCGGTGCAAAGCCGAATCCGTCGGAAACGGCGTCGGGCTCGCGAAGAAGGGTGGCGGCGATGCGGATGCGGGCGTTGCCGATCAGGAGCTCCGCGCCCGGGGCGATCCCGAGCCGTTCGAGAAGCAGCGGAGCGGCGAGCGCGCCGTATGTGTCACCGTCCTTGGCCAGCAGGTCGGAAAGCGGTGCCGCCGGCTCGCTTTCAAGGGTGCCGTAGAGCGGATAGACGCCGTCGACGGCCTTCAGTTCCACCAGCGCCTGGTTCGATCCGTCCGGGAGCCGCGCCATGGAGCGCAGGCCCGCAGACACGGAGATCCGCCCGAGGCCGTCCAGATAGGTGCGCTCCTCGGAGGTGGCGACGCGGTTGTTGAGCTCGAACCGGATATCGGCGGCGAGCAGTTGCTGGCCTTGGGAATCGATCGTGGCGCTGATCGATTGCGCGAGGGAATTGACGCCCCCGATAGCGGCCGTGCCGAGTGCGATGCAGGCCAGGAAAATATAGAAGCCGCGGAGCCCGCCGCGCATCTCCCTCAGCGCCAGCCGAAGTGCCAGAACAGGACGAAGCCGGTGGAGCGCGGCTGCCGCATTCATGCGGAGGCCACCCCCTGACAGGCCGAGGCGGAAAGCGGCTGGGCTTCGGCGCCGGAGACGATTTCGCCGGAGCGGACCCTCACCTGCCGGCTGCAACGCGCGGCGAGCGCCGCATCATGGGTGACGAGCACCAGCGTCATGCCGCGCTCGCGCTGTTCGGTGAAAAGCAGGTCGGCGATCTGGCGGCCGGTCTCGGCGTCGAGATTGCCCGTTGGTTCGTCGGCAATCAGGAGTTTCGGCGAGGGCGCCAGCGCCCGGGCGATCGCCACGCGCTGCTGCTCGCCGCCGGAAAGCTGGCCGGGGTAATGCGTCAGCCGCTCGCCGAGCCCGACCGCAACCAGTTCCTGGCGCGCGATCTCGAAGGCATTGCGGACATTGGCGAGTTCCAGCGGCACCGCGACGTTTTCAAGCGCGGTCATATTGGGGATCAGGTGGAAGGACTGGAAGACGATACCGATGTTGCGGCCGCGGAAGTCGGCCACCTTGTCCTCGTTCAGACGATGCAGAGGCGTGCCGTCGACATAGATCTCGCCGCTGTCGAGCCGTTCGAGGCCGGCAAGCACCATCAGCAGGGTGGACTTTCCCGAGCCCGAGGGACCGACGATGCCGATCGATTCGCCCGCCTCGACCGTAAGGCTCACGCCCTTCAGCACATGCACCGAGGCCGCCGCCTCGCCGAGGGTCAACTCCGCATTTTTCACCTCGATGATGGTTTCTGCCACGCGAAACGGCCCTATATGAAAGAAAGATGGAATAACGAAATGATTGCTGCCGGCATTTAGGAACCCATCCATGGCTTTAAAAGATTTGTTGCCCGTTTTCTTCGGCGTCGCAATGACAATCGCGTTATCGGCGGTTGCGCGCGCCGAGGCGATCAGCCTTGTCGGCTTTGGCGACAGCCTGATGGCCGGTTATCAGCTTGCCCCGGACGATGCCTTCCCGGCGCGCCTTGAAAAGGCGCTGAAGGAAAAGGGCTTCGACGTCACCATCGCCAATGCCGGCGTATCGGGCGATACGACCGCCGGTGGCCTTGCCCGCATCGACTGGTCGGTACCGGACGGGACGAAGGGCGTCATCCTCGAACTCGGCGCCAATGACGCGCTGAGGGGAATTGCGCCGGAAGAGACGCTCAAAAACCTCGATGCGATGGTTGAGCGGCTGAAGCAACGCGGCATCGCCGTACTGCTTGCCGGCATGCTGGCGCCGCCGAACATGGGCGGCGACTATGCGGCACGTTTCAACCCGATTTATCCGGACCTCGCGAAAAAATACGATCTCGCCTTCTATCCATTCTTCCTCGACGGGGTCGCGACCGAGGCGGGCCTCAAGCTCGAGGACGGGATGCATCCGAATAGCGACGGCATCGGCGTGATGGTGGAACGCTTCCTGCCGACGGCCGAGCAGTTCATCGCCGCAGTCCAGAAAGGAGAGTGATCGCGATCCACAGGTAAGGAAACGTTAACGCCTTCGCCCGTTAAATAATGGTTGCGTGTATGTCGGATGCGTGATTCGCTGAGACATCTGCAAGAGATTCGGGGAGCTCGCCATGCCGAGACTGTTCACCGCCCTCGAAATTCCCCGCAATGCAGCATTGAGCCTTTCGCTGCTGCGCGGAGGCCTTCCCGGAGCTCGTTGGATCGATGTGGAGAATTACCACATCACGCTGCGCTTCATCGGTGACGTCGATTGGCGGACCGCCAACGAGGTTGTCGACAGCCTCGATCGGATCGAACGGCCGGAATTCCAGTTGCAACTGACCGGCACCGGCGCCTTCGGCTCGAAGAAACCGCATTCGGTCTGGGCCGGCGTCAGCAACACTCCCGAAATGTTCGCGCTGCAGGCGGAAATCGAACGCATCTGCCAGCGGCTTGGCCTTGCGGCGGACCCGCGCAAGTTCACCCCACATGTCTCGCTCGCGCGTCTGCGGGCCTCACGCGTCGAGGACGTCGTCGAATACCTCTCCGGACGCGGCAACTTCGTCACCGCGCCCTTCACGGTCTCGCGCTTCGTTCTCATGTCCTCGCGCGATTCGGTCGGTGGCGGGCCTTACGTGACGGAAGAGGTGTTTCCGCTTCATGAAGCGCGCTCCAGCTTCGCAAGCAGCGAGGAGCACCCGGCCTCCAGCATCTGGTAAAGCGCTTCGAAGGCGGGGTCGATTTCGTAATAGGGGTCCGGCACGTCCTCGCGCCGGCCGAGCGTGTAGTCCATGAAAAGATGCACCTTGGGCGCTGACGGAGCGAGGCCGCTGACGGTGCGAACGTTGTGTCCATCCATGCCGGGGATCAGGTCGATTCTGTCGAAATCGGCGACGCGCAATTGGCGTCCGCGCATGTTACGGATGTCCATGCCATGGGCGTCGGCGACCGCAATGGAGCGCCTGTCGGGCGGATCGCCCACATGCCAGGCACCAGTCCCGGCGGAATCGACGGTGATCGCGGCATCACGTCCTGCCCGCATCGCGACTGCATGTCTCCTTTAATCGACCTCGATTAAAGGACAAAGACATGCAGCAATTCAAAGTGCTACAGCGACCTTTGCGCGTCTAACAAGACGCGCGGCGCTGTAGGTGACGCATGATGCCTTCTGCAAGAGGCGACCGGCAGATATTGCCGAGACAAACGAAAAGGATTTTCGTGTCATTCATCGTCTTCACTTGTCATAATCGATGTCGCCGCGGCCGAAATGCAAAAGCTCAGGCGAACATTCCCGGTCGCGGTGTCGTTGATAGCGCATCGGCGCGATAATCGGAACCGATTTTCGGAGCTAAGGCGCAGCTTCAAAGAACCGCGGCGGCCTTTGCGCGTGAAATGACGCGGCGCCGTAGAGCATAGAACGGTGCAAGGAGGAACAGAATGCGGCCGGAAAAACTGGATGCGGCGGCTATCGCCGAACACCTGCACAAGATGGAGGGCTGGGTCCTGGCCGAGGACGGCGCCTCGATCTGGAAGGCGTTCCGCTTCAAGACCTTTGCCGAGGCCTTCAGCTTCATGACGCAATGCGCTCTCGCGGCGGAAAAGCTTGATCACCATCCCGAGTGGTTCAATGTCTACAACAAGGTCGATGTCACGCTGTCGACGCATGACGTGGGCGGACTGACGGAACTCGACTTCAAACTGGCGACGAGAATGGACAAGGCCGCCGACGGGCGCATGCCCGATCATTTGAAATAACGCCTGCCCTTCCCATATGATTGCGATACAAGCGCGACGGCTCCTGATCGAAGCGGAACGGATGCGATGGATGATATAAAAATCGGAGAAATTCTCCTGCCCGGCGAGGAATCCGAGCAGGAGCGCCGGGAGCGCCGTGTGCGCAGCGGCTTCTGGCCGACCTTTCGCCGCGCCGTGCGCCAGATTCCGTTCAGCCGCGATCTCGTCGCCGCCTATTTCTGTGCGGTGGATCCAAAGACACCGACGCGGACAAGGGGCATACTGCTCGCGGCGCTTGCCTATTTCGTCCTGCCGCTCGACTTCATTCCCGACATGCTGGCCGGCATCGGCTTTTCCGACGACATCGCCGTGCTGACCGCCGCCATTGCGGCCGTCAGCGGTCAGATCAAGGAACGGCACTACCAGAAGGCCGACGAGGCGATGCGCGACCGGCCGAACGAGTGATCGTAACTTCCGACGACGCGTTGCCGTATTTCCGCCAGCAAAGACAAACTCTCGCCCGATTCTTTGTGGCATAGAGTTCCGGAACGCATCGGCCGCGCGCCAAGGCGGCGGATCGTGGTTGGATTTGATACAGGGTACCGGCCGGCAAAGCCTTGTGGTAAAGCTTTCGACGGGCGTTCCCGCAAGAATGGGGATTGGGTCCAGCGAGGCTTTCCCAGGTCCGTTCGGGAGGGGCGAGATGCAGCGATTTCGACGATCGTTGACGATTTGGTAACCTGAATTAAGTCAAAATAAATTCAAATCGTGACTGAGCGTGGCCCGTGTAAGCCTGTTGCGGGTATCGCGACCAAGAAAATCGGCAGGAACTCATGTTTGTAAGAAAGATCGCAACTGCAATCGCATTCGTCATGGCTGCAGCCGGCGTCGCTTCTGCGCAATCGCCGACGCGAATTCAGCAATTCAATGCCTGGGGTGCCTATTCCTATCAGTCGGGCAACGGCAAGGTTTGCTATGTTCTCTCCGTGCCGAAGGAAAAGAGCCCGGCCGGCGTCGATCATGGCGACATCTTCTTTCTCGTCTCGCAGCGGCCGGGCCAGAACATCAGCTACGAGCCGCAGGCCATGATGGGTTACCCGCTGCAGGACAATTCGAAGGTCAACGTCGTTATCGACGGGCGGACTTTCGTCCTGTTCACCAAGGGCAACTCCGCCTGGGTGGAGAACGCCGCCGAGGAGCCGGCAATGGTCGCCGCCATGAAGTCCGGCAAGGCCATGTCCGTCAGCGCCAAATCGCGCCGTGGCACCGAGACCTCCTACTCCTATTCGCTTTCCGGCATCTCTGCCGCCTTGAAGCAGATCGAGGCCTGCAAGTAAGAAGCAAGTCAGATTTGTCATTGACGAAGGCCCGGTGGATTGCCGGGCCTTTTTGCATCTGCATGTCTCCTTTAATCGACCTCGATTCAAGGACAAAGACATGCAGCAATTCCAAAGTGCTACAGCGACCTTTGCGCGTCTAATAAGACGCGCGGCGCTGTAGTGCGCCAGGCATGGCACGTGGCGTCGTCACTGGCGCTGCAAGCCTTGGAATCGGCACATCGAGCCTTCCGAAAATCGGTTCTCGGGCCGGTGCGTTTCACTCGGAGATGATCTTCACCTTGTCGCCCGGCTTGACGGTGGAGGTGACCTGCATCGCATTGATCAGCCGGAAAAGATCGAGCTTCCGGTCGGTGCCCATCATGCGCGAGGCCAATGTGGCGATGGTCTCGCCCGGCTTCACGGTCACCACACGGATGCGCAGCGGCTTTAGCGACTTAATCTCTTCCGGCGCCATCCGACGGAAGGAGTTGCGCAACTGGCTCGCGGTGGCTTCGAGCGCGGCCGAGCCCTTCGGTACGGCCGTGAGGAAGCGGTAGATACGATCGTCGATCCGGATCACCGTGACGTCGAAGTCCCAGCGATCGGCGGAGGCATAAGCGGTCGCCGCCTCCAGACCGTTGAGCATGACGGGTTTGATCGTATCGGGCTGCAGACCGGTGACCCAGCCGCTGGCCAGGTAATCCGTCAGGCTGCGTCGGGCCGTGTCGGCGACACCGTCAAAGCGGATTGCGACGTCCCCCGGCCCCGTCGCGAGCACGGCCTCGGCCTTGTTGTCGATCTGGAAGCCTGCCGGAACGTCGAAACGGATGCCGAGCTTTCCGTGCAGGAAGGTCTGCCCGCGCACGTATCCCTCCTGCGGGCTGTCGCCATAGAGCAGTCCGTCGATGCCGGCGAGATAATAGTCGCGTCCGCGATCGCCGCTCGTCCCTTCCGGGCCGAAGGCGCGCGCGTGGCGGCGCGCGAGCTCGACGCGTTGCGGCGCATTCGGGTGGCTCGAGAGGAAATCGAGGCTCTGGTCCGATTCGGGATCGACGGCTGTAAAGCGGGCATAGGCGGCCATGGAATCGAGGAAGCGCGCCGCCGCATAAGGATCATAGCCGGCTTCGCCCA
Organism: Ensifer sp. LCM 4579; assembly: GCF_001854885.1. Classification (GTDB taxonomy): domain Bacteria; phylum Pseudomonadota; class Alphaproteobacteria; order Rhizobiales; family Rhizobiaceae; genus Sinorhizobium. The sequence goes on from NZ_MDDV01000005.1 coordinate 33,563, forward strand.
GCATGCGTACGCCGATCACGTCCGCCTGCAGTTCCTGGTTGCGCGAGAAGGCGGCGAGCCTGAGCTTGCCGCGGGCGAGCGCCTGCTTGCCGGCGAGATTGGAGGAGAGCACTTCGGCCACCACGCGGCTGGCAATCACCTCGGCTTCCTCCCGCTGCTGGCGCTGGATGCCGTGATTGGCGGTGACATGCGCCATTTCGTGCGACAGCACGGCTGCGACTTCGGAGGCGTCGTCGGCAAGCGCCAGCAGGCCGCGCGTCACGTAGAGATAGCCGCCGGGAAGCGCAAAGGCGTTGATCGCCGGAGAATTGAGGATGGTGATGCGATAGGACTGTTGCGGGTTTTCGGAGACCGCCGTCAGCGCGCCGGTGATGCGGGCGACCAGTCGCTCCGTCTTCGCGTCGCGATATTCGCCGCCGTAGCTCGCAACGATGCGCGGATGTTCGCGCGCGCCGAGCTGGGCACGCGGATCGTTCTTCTGCACTTCCTCGACGATCTGCGGATTGGAGGAGGGCGAGACGGTCGGCTCATAGGTCTGCTCGATCAGCGACTGGCAGGCGGAGAGCAGCGCGGCACTGGATACTACAACCAGGGATCGCGTCGCCTTGCCTCCGCGCCACGTCGGAAACCAGTCGTTTGTGACTGTCTGCCTTGCCATGCCTCAGCCCAATCTCAGCCGCCGAAGTCGCCCGGGCTCTCGGTCCCATCCACCGTCAGCGATGAAAAATCCTACTTTTTCAGCCGGTTAGGATTCCCCGGCATAGGGTTTCGTCAGCTACGATCCCTGCTCTATCGATTTAAGCGCCGTCTGCCTAGCCGATCCCGATAGAAATAGTTGCCCCGTGGTATCGCAGCAACGGATGCGCGAGTAACGCGTACATCCGGCCGGGTGTTCCGCCCGTCGCACAGCCCGGCGGTCAAATTGTGGCGAAGGGCGAATTAAATTTCACCGTGCTAAATTTCATCGTCCTGTTTCTTGCCCGAGAAAGCGGTTGATCGCCGTGAGGTCGCGCCGCTCCAGAAAGCGGTCGATCGGATCGTGGGCGACGATACGTCCCTGATCGAGGAAAAGCACGCTGTCGGAGAACAGCCTCACGTCATCGGGATGATGCGTGATCATCAGGATGGTGTTGCCCTCCTCCTGATGGAGATCGGCAAGCAGGTCACGCATTTCCGCGCGCATGCCGGGGTCGAGCGCAGCGAAGGGCTCGTCGAGCAGAAGCAGCGGCCGGTGGCGCACCAGCGCGCGGGCAAGCGCCACCCTCTGGCGTTCGCCGCCGGAAAGCGTCGGCGGCAATCGTTTGCCGAAGCCGGCAAGGCCGACCCGGTCGAGCGCCTCTTCGATCCTCTCGCGATCGCCGTTACGCAGGCGAAGCGACGGGCTGATGCCGAAACCGACATTGGCGGCGACATCGAGGTGCGCGAAGAGGTTGTTATCCTGAAAGATGACCGAGACGGGCCGGTCGGCCGGCGGGCGCCCGGCCATTTCGTCGCCGAAGATGCGGACCTCGCCTTGGTCCGGCTCCTCGAAGCCGGCGATGACGTTGAGGAGCGTCGACTTTCCCGAGCCGGAGGCGCCGGCGACGGCGACGATCTCTCCCGCCGGAACGGTGCAGTCGAACTTGAGCACCGTCGTTTCGAAACGCACTTTTACGTCCCTGAGGATAACCGCTGCGGCAGTCATGTCCCCGAACCTCGCGTTCTGTCGTCTCCCGCCGTGCCGAGCACGGTGAAGATCAGGCACAGGATGCCGAGCAACAGAGCAAGCCCCGCCGCGTCGGCGGTGCGGTAGCTGCCCATGCGGCTATAGAGCAGCCAGGGCAGGGTAGCGAGGTCCTGTGAGCCGAAAAGCGCAATCGCGCCAAGGTCTCCGAGCGACAGGGCGAGGGCAAAGGAAAAGGCCGTGAAGAAAGCCTTTCGCAGCGGTGGCCAATCGATCCATCGCAGGCGATGGAAGCCACCTATGCCGAGGCTTGCGGCAAGCCGCTCGGTTCGCGCCGCATGGGTGACCATGGCGGGGGCGAGCACACGATGCACGAATGGCAGCGCCATCAGCGCATTGATGGCGATAACGATCAAAGGGGCGAAGCGGGCGACGTCGCCGAAGGGGCGAAGCAGCAGGAACCACCCGGCGCCGAGCACGATCGGCGGGGCGAGCAGGATAAAGGACATGCTGGCGCCGATGGTACCGGCAAAGAACCGCGCCGGCATGCCGTGGCGCCGCCTTGAAAGCACCAGCCGCTGGGTGCGAATCATCAGGGCGGCGATGGCGACGGCGATCGCCGCCGAAGGCAGCGCGATCGCGGCGCTCGTCAGCAGTGCCCGGTGAACGGCATGTTCGGAAAGCAGCCGTGCCAGATCCGCCTGCAAGCCGGATGCCGCGATGGCGGCGAAGGGCGTGCCGACGAAAATCAGCGCAAGGGTTAGCCAGATCCGGTCGGCAAGGCGCGCAAGGCCTTGGCAGCCGTCGAAGCGGCGGATCGCCCTGCCGCTGGTCTCGCCCTCCTCAGGCGGCGGCGCCACGAATTTGAGGAGGAGAAGCAGAAGGCCGGTCAGCACGACCTGGAGGCCGGACAGCGCGATCGCCCGCGGCGGGTCGAAATCGAAACGCAGCGCCTGATAGATCGCCACCTCGATGGTGCTCGCGGCGGGGCCGCCGCCAAGCGTCAGCACGAGCGTGAAGCTGGTGGCGCAGAGCATGAAGACGAGGCCGGCAATGCCCGGCAGCAGGCCACGGATCACCGGCCATTCGATGAAGCGGAAGATCGCGAGTGAGCCCATGCCAAGATTGGCGGACGTGCGCCAGTATTCGGCCGGGATACGCTCGAGTCCGGCGAGCATCAGCCGCGCCGCGAGAGGCATATTGAAGAACACATGTGCCAGCAGGATGCCGAAAAGACCGTAGATGCTGATCGGCTCCGCCAATCCGGCGGCAACGAGCGCCTTGTTCAGAAAGCCCTGCCGGCCCCAGACCTCGATCAGGCCGAGCGCGGCGACGAGCGCAGGCAGCCCCAGCGGCAGCGCCATCAGCCGCAACAGCCAGATGCGGCCGGGAAAGGCGGCCTGCCGAGCAAGCGCGCGGGCGACGGGGATCGCGAAGAGGATCGACAGTCCGGTCGAGAGGCTTGCCTGCAGCAGCGTGAACCGGGTGACGCGCCAGACATAGGCGTCGAAAAGATCCTCGCGGCCACCGGTGCCGCCGTGCACGAGCAGAGCCGCAGCGGCGAGGCCGACGAAAAGCAGAATGCCGCCGAGGCCGAAGCCCCCGGCGGCAATCGTCATCCTGTTTTCGCTGGCAAACAATTCAGCTCTTGTTCCTTTGCAGGTTCTCATCGCATAGCCCGTGCGACTTTCCGGAACCTGCTTGGCCTCAGTTTCGGCTCATCGCCGCCAGCCACTCGTCGATCCAGGCCTTGCGGTTATCGGCGACCTCTTGCGGCGACATCAGGAACGTCTTTTCAGGCTGGACGAGCTTGCCGAATGCCTCTGGCAGGGGCCCCCTGGTTTCGCCGACCGGCAGCATCCAGTTGGTCGTCGGAATGATCGATTGGAATTCGGGTCCGGTCATGAAGGCGAGAAATTGCCGGGCAAGTTCCGGATCGTCCGCATTCTTCGTCCTGCCGGCCACTTCGATCTGGATGTAATGGCCCTCGGCGAACGGCGCCGCCTGATAGCGGTCGGTGTTTTCGGCAACCATATGGTAGGCGGGCGAGGTGGTGTAGGAAAGCACCATCGGCGCCTCGCCCTTGGTGAAGAGTCCGTAGGCCTCCGACCAGCCGGGAGTGACCGTCAGAATACGATCCTTGAGCTTGGCCCAGGCTTCGCCCGCCTCGTCGCCATAAACCGATTTCATCCAGAGCAGCAGGCCGAGGCCGGGCGTCGAGGTGCGCGGATCCTCGATGACGATCTTCTGCGACGGATCGCCTTCGACCAGTTCCTTCAGGCTCTTCGGCGGCTCCTTCAGCGCTTCCGTGTCATAAACCACGGCGAAGTGGCCGTAGTCATAGGGAATGAACACGTCGTCGGAAAAATCGCCGGGCACCTCGAGCCCCTTGGTGTCGAGGCCGTGCGGCGCGAAAAAGCCGGTGGCCTTGGCTTCGGCAACCAGATTGGTGTCGAGTCCGAGGACGATGTCGGCCTTCGTGGCTTCGCCCTCGAGCTTCAGCCGCGTCAGCAACTCGACGCCGTCGGCCACGCCGACATAGTCGACCTTGCAGCCGCAACTCTTCTCGAAAGCCTCGGCGACCTTGGCGCCCGGGCCCCAGTCGCTGATGAAGCTCTCATAGGTGTAGATCGTCAGCGTTTTTTCCGCGGCAAGGGCGCTTGCCGAAGAGGCGGCGAGGGCAAAGGCGGCGATCGCAACCCGGTTGACTATCTTGCTGTGGAATGAACTTGGCATGTGGGCACCTCTTCCCTGTTGTTCTTGCTGCACGGGAAAAGGGCGTTCGGTCCGATCGCTTCTAATCCCTCCGCCGGTATGAGCCGGATCAGGTTCCGCGGGTTGGCGCGACGCCTCTCAGCCATCGTCCGAAAGCCGGTGGATGGCACCCCGTTAGAGCAGGCCAAGATTTAGCTTCGGGCGGCAGTCAACGCAAGCGCAGTTTTATGAGCGCCGCGCGTCCTTTCAGGCGTGCAAAGGCCGCTGCAACTCCTTGAATCTCCGCATCGAGCTTCTCGAATATCGGTCCGATTCTCGAGCCGATGCGTCAGGGGCTTTCGCTTGGCACGCCGTCTGCGCTATCAAGATGCGGAGGCTATCCTCACATGTTCAACACGTCCCGGCGAAGTTTGTTCATGACGACCGGTCACAAGGCGCGGGGTATGGGTTGATGCCAGACATGCTCGTTCGGCTCTATGCCCTGCCGGAGAGGCGCGCCGGCCGGCTCGGTCCCGACATCTCGATCCGGCGCGCCATGGCGCCCGAGCGCCGGACCGTCGTTGCCTGGGTGGGCGAGCATTTCGGCGCAGGCTGGGCGGGAGAGGCGGAAGCCGCCTTCTCCTCGACGCCGACACGCATCCATATCGCGCTCCATCGGGGCGCGCTCGTGGGATTCGCCTGCCACGACGTGACCGCGCTCGGTTTCTTCGGCCCTACCGGAGTGGATGGGACGATGCGCGGCCGGGGCATCGGCGAGGCGCTGCTTCTTGAAAGCCTGATCGCGATGCGTGCGGCCGGCTACGCCTATGCGATCATCGGCGGGGCCGGCCCGACCGAATTCTACACGCGTACCGTCGGTGCGGTGGAGATACCGGATTCGACGCCCGGCATCTATGCGGATCTGCTCCGGCCCGCCAACGGCGCGGAACCTGGGCCGCGCGAGTGACGTTGGCGAAGAAAACCGGACGCAAACGGCGGTGCCGGGCCTTTCCCTTCAGAGCCGCTTTGCGCTATGGGCTTCTGCCATGAGCCAATCACCCTTCACCATTCTTCTCGGCGGCGCGCTTACCCTGACCGAGCGGCTGGCAGTGCAACTGGCGGGCAGCCGGTTTATCGCCGCCGACGGCGGCATGCGCCATGCGAGAACGCTCGGGGTCGTGCCTGATCTGTGGGTGGGAGACTTCGATTCGACCGACGAGGCGCTCTTTTCGGAATTCGCCGAGGTGCCGCGGGAAAAATACCCGGCGGAGAAAAACGCCACCGACGGCGAAATCGCCGTCGAGGCGGCGCTTGCGCGCGGCGCGACATCGCTGATCTTTGCCGGTGCGCTCGGCGGCACCCGTAGCGACCATGTCTTTCTGCATCTGTTGCGGCTCGCCGCGCTCGCAGAAGAAGGGCTCGCGGTCTTCATGACCTCCGGCGAGGAAGAGGCCTGGCCGCTGAGGCCGGGGTCGCGGGAGATCGACCTGCCCAAGGGCAGCCTGTTCTCGGTCCTCGGCTTCACCGAGCTTTCCGGCCTCACCATCGAGGACGCGCGTTATCCGCTTGACGGTTTCCAGCTGCCCTTCGGATCGTCGCGGACGATCTCCAACGTGGCGGAAGGCCCCGTTCGCCTCTCCCTGAAATCCGGCCGGGCCGTCGTGCTTGCCCGGCCCTATGATCTTTCCGGAGCCTGACGCCTTGGCGCCCCCCATCCTGAAACTCGACGATATCTTTCTTACTTTCGGCGGCACGCCGCTTCTCGCCGGCGCCGGCCTGCAGGTGGAGCCCGGTGACCGCATCTGCCTCGTCGGCCGCAACGGGTCCGGCAAGTCGACGCTGCTGAAGATCGCCGCCGGCCTCGCCGAACCGCAATCCGGCGAGCTCTTCCGCCATCCCTCGGCGACGATCCGCTACCTGCACCAGGCGCCGGACTTCGAGGGCTATGACAGCGTGCAGGCCTATGCGGAGTCCGGGCTTGGCCCGGGCGACGACCCCTACCGCGTCAGCTATCTGCTGCAGCATCTCGGTTTGACGGGCGAAGAAGATCCGAAGCGGCTTTCCGGCGGCGAGGCGCGCCGCGCCGCCCTGGCGCGGGTCATGGCGCCGGAGCCCGATATCCTGCTTCTCGACGAGCCGACAAACCATCTCGACCTGCCGACGATCGAATGGCTGGAAGACGAGCTCGTGCGCAGCCGCTCGGCGCTGGTGCTGATCTCCCACGACCGGCGTTTCCTCGAAAAGGTCTCGACCGCCACCGTCTGGCTCGACCGCGGCCAGTCGCGCCGGCTCGATCGCGGCTTTGGCCATTTCGAGGCCTGGCGCGACGAGGTGCTGGAGGCGGAAGAACTGGAGCAGCACAAGCTCGGCAAGGCGATCGAACGGGAAGAGCACTGGCTGCGCTATGGCGTCACCGCGAGGCGCAAGCGCAACATGCGCCGGCTCGGCGAACTCAACGACATGCGCGCCCGCTATCGCGGCCATAAAGGGCCGCAGGGCACGATCCAGGCTGGCGTTGCCGATGCCAGGGAGTCGGGCAAGCTCGTCATCGAGGCGGAAAAGATCACCAAGGCCTATGGCGATCGCACCATCGTCGCGCCCTTCTCGATCCGCGTCCATCGCGGCGACCGGATCGGCCTCGTCGGACCGAACGGCGCCGGCAAGACAACGCTGCTCAAGCTTCTGACCGGCCAACTCGAACCGGATTCGGGCAGTGTCAGGCTCGGCACCAATCTCGAGATCGCCACGCTCGACCAAAAACGCGAGGAACTGAACCTCGACGATACGCTGGCGCATTATCTGACCGACGGGCGCGGCGAGACGCTGCTGGTCAATGGCGAGCAACGCCACGTCACCGGCTACATGAAAGAGTTCCTGTTCCAGCCGGAGCAGGCGCGCACGCCGATCCGCGAGCTTTCCGGCGGCGAGCGGGCGCGGCTGATGCTCGCCCGCATTCTCGCGCGCGCCGTCAACCTCCTGATCCTTGACGAGCCGACGAACGACCTCGACATCGAGACGCTCGACCTTCTGCAGGAGATCGTCGCCGGCTTTGCCGGCACGGTGATCCTCGTCAGCCATGATCGCGACTTCCTCGACCGGACGGTGACATCCACCATTGCGCCGGCCGATCCGCAGGCGCCCGACGGCCGCTGGATCGAATATGCCGGCGGCTATACCGACATGATGGCGCAGCGCCGGGGCGCGATCGAGGAGCGACGCAGGGCGGAAAAGTCGGAGAAGGCGAAGGCGAGCGAAGCTGCTGCCGAAACCGCTGAGCCGCAGAAGGGGAAAGGCAAGCTTTCCTACAAGCAGAAATTCGCGCTGGAGAACCTGCCGAAGGAGATCGCCAAGGCGGAAGCGGAGATCGCCAGGCGGGAAGAGAAGATGCACGATCCCAACCTCTTCTCCCGCGATCCGGACGGCTTTGCCAGGCTCGCCGCCGAGCTCGAAACGTTGAAAGCGGGGCTCACGCGCATGGAGGAGGAGTGGCTCGAGCTCGAGATGCTGCGCGAGGCGCTCGAGGGCTAAGGACGTTGAGACGCCAGAACGCCTCCCTCAACCGGCGTCTCTCCATCCTGCATTGAGCACCTTCGATGGATATGATAAGAAAACCTTATTATCTCCTTTGAGAACCATCCTATGCCGACAAAATTCGATTCCGATGCGATCGGAATGCTGCTCACCGATGTCTCCCGCCTGCTGCGCGGCGCCTTCGACCGCAAGGTCAATCAGATGGCGCTCGGCATTACGCCGGGCGAAGCGCGGGCCTTGATCCAGGTCGCGGCGACCGAGGGCATAAAGCAGGCGGAAATCGCCACCCGCATGGGAATCGAGCCGATGACGCTCTCGGCCTATCTCGATCGCCTCGAAGCGATGGGGTTCGTCGCGCGCGTGCCCGACCCGGCCGACCGGCGCGCCAAGAACGTCGTCGTCACCGACAGCGCAGATCCGCTGCTTTCCGAGTTGACCGGAGGCCTGCATGAGATGATGAACGCCTATACGGAAGGTCTCGGTGAGGAGGGGCGGGATCTGCTGCGCGCCAATCTGAAGATCCTGCGCGCCAACCTCCGCCGGCTCGATCCCTGCCTTGCCCGCAAAGACAAGGGAGCGGCCGAATGACGTTGCGGATGAGCGAGCGGCGCACGAGCATCATCGGTGCCTTCCTCGTGGCGCTTGGCCCCGTTTCCATGGCGCTCTACACGCCGGCCATGCCGGAGCTCGTGCGCGCCTTTGCCTCGAGCGAAGCGGCGATCAAGATGACGCTGTCGATCTATTTCGGCGGCTTCGCCTTCGCTCAGCTCGTTTCCGGCACGCTTTCCGACGTCATCGGCCGGCGCCGGGCGACCTTGATCTTCATGACGATCTATCTCGCCGGCAGCCTGATGGCGGCTTTTGCTCCGTCCGTCGCGATGCTGCTGGCAGGCCGGCTCGTGCAGGGAATCGGCGCCTCCGTCGGCATGACGGTGGCGCGTGCGATCGTGCGCGACCAGTTCACCGGCACGACCGCCGCGCGGATCATGAACATGATCGGCATGATGCTCGCGCTCGGGCCCGCCGTCTCGCCGACGCTCGGCGGCATCGCGCTCGGCCTCTTCGGCTGGCAGTCGATCTTCCTCCTGATGGTCGGTTTCGCGCTGATGGCCTGCTTTACCGTGCAGTTCTTCATGGCCGAGACGGCGACGCCGGATCGCAGCAAGGGGCATCTCCGGCCGATACTCAGGGCCTACGGCGAACTGTCGAGGGACAGCCGCTTTCTCTCCTCGACGCTGGTGATCGGCGGCGCGGTCGGCGCCCTCTATGCCTGGGCAACGATGCTGCCCTTCGTGCTGATCGGCGAAGTGGGCCTGACGCCGACCGAATTCGGCATCGGCATGCTGATGCAATCGGGGCTCTTCTTTTCGGGCACCGTCACCGTGCGGCTCCTGATGCGGCGCTTCACGCCGCAGGCGCTGGTGCCGGCGGGGCTTTTCTTCATCGGTGCGGCGAGCCTCGGCCTGGCATTCAGCATGCACGCGCTCGATCCGAGCTTTCTCTCGGTGATGGCGCCGATCGGACTCTATGCCTTCGGCATCGCCTATGTCATGCCCTATATGATGACGGCGGCGATGGCGCCCTTCCCGCATATAGCCGGCACTGCATCGGCGATGATGGGCTTCATCCAGATGGGGGCGGGTCTCGTCGGCGGCGCGCTCGCCGCTCTCGTCGGCGCGCCGGTTCAGGCGCTCGGAACGATCATTCCGGGTTTCGGGCTGATCTCCATAGCCAGCTATTTCTGGTATCGCAGGACCGTTCGGCTAAAGCCTCTGGCGACACCGGCAGCTTCCGAAGAATCTCTGCAGGGCGCTGCGGAATAGGCCCAAGCAAGAAGCCGCGGCGGATTGCTCCGCCGCGGCTTTCTTCGAAATTCCGGTGACCTTAACGGTTGCGCGCGGCAAGCGTGCGCAGGCGGAGCGCATTCAGCTTGATGAAGCCGGCGGCGTCCTTCTGGTCGTAGGCGCCCTGGTCGTCCTCGAAGGTGACCAGCTTGTCGGAATAGAGCGACTTCGGGCTCTCGCGGCCGATGACCATGACATTGCCCTTGTAGAGCTTCAGCGTCACTTCGCCTTCCACATGCTCCTGGCTCCTGTCGATAGCCGCCTGCAGCATCTCGCGTTCCGGCGAGAACCAGAAGCCGTAATAGATGAGCTCCGCATAGCGCGGCATCAGCTCGTCTTTCAGGTGCGCGGCGCCACGGTCGAGCGTAATGCTCTCGATCGCGCGGTGGGCGGCGAGCAGGATCGTGCCGCCGGGCGTTTCATAAACGCCGCGCGACTTCATGCCGACGAAGCGGTTCTCGACAAGGTCGATGCGGCCGATGCCGTTGTCGCGGCCGTATTCGTTGAGCTTGGCAAGCAGCGTCGCCGGCGACATCCGAGCGCCGTCGATCGAAACCGCGTCGCCGCGCTCGAAGCCGATCTTGATGACGGTCGGCTGATCGGGGGCAGCTTCCGGCGAAATCGTGCGCATATGCACATATTCCGGTGCTTCCTGGGCCGGGTCCTCGAGAACCTTGCCTTCCGAGGAGGAGTGCAGCAGATTGGCGTCGACGGAGAAGGGGGCCTCGCCCTTCTTGTCTTTCGCGACCGGGATCTGGTGCTTCTCGGCGAATTCGAGCAATTCCGTGCGGCTCTTGAACGACCAGTCGCGCCAGGGGGCGATGATCTTGATGTCCGGGTTCAGCGCATAGGCCGAGAGTTCGAAGCGAACCTGATCGTTGCCCTTGCCGGTCGCGCCATGGGCGATCGCGTCGGCGCCGGTCTTCCTGGCAATGTCGATCAGGTGCTTGGAGATCAGCGGACGGGCGATCGAGGTGCCGAGCAGGTAGACGCCTTCATAGACCGCATTGGCGCGGAACATCGGAAAGACGAAATCCTTTACGAACTCCTCGCGGACGTCCTCTATATAGATCTCCTTGATGCCGAGCATCTCGGCCTTCTTGCGCGCCGGTTCCAGTTCCTCGCCCTGGCCGAGATCGGCGGTGAAGGTCACGACTTCGGCGCCGAGTTCCGTCTGCAGCCATTTGAGGATGATCGAGGTGTCGAGACCGCCGGAATAGGCGAGAACGACCTTTTTCACGTCTTTGTGCGATGTCATGGTGTCTGTCCGTCTGGTCGTTGAGGGCGATGCTGCGCCCCGTGCAAAATCTGCGGCACTTTAGCCAGAACTCGAAGCGATACAAGCGCAACCAGCGGCATTCGGAGGAATCTGCTGGCAAAAGCGCGTACACTGCGGTAGCAGCAAAGATCATCCGCTCGAGGATTAGCCATGGATTTCGTGCCCAGCCTTCCGACTCTCCTGGCCTTTGCTGCCGCGAGCCTGCTTCTCGCCGCAACGCCGGGTCCTGACATGACGCTCTCGATCAGCCGGGCGCTGGCGCAGGGCAAGAAGGCGGCGCTATTCGTGGTCGTCGGCACCGGGCTCGGCATCGTCGTCCACACGCTGCTCGTCGCCTTCGGCATCTCGGCGCTGATCACCGCATCGCCGACGGCCTTCCTGGTCCTGAAGACGGGGGGTGCGGCCTATCTCCTGTGGCTGGCGATTCAGGCGATCCGTTACGGCTCGAGCCTGTCGGTGGCGAAGGTGACGGAGGCGAAGGGCTCGGCACTCTCCAACATCGCGACGGGCTTTTCGGTGAACATCCTCAACCCCAAGGTCGTGATCTTCTTCATGACCTTCCTGCCGCAATTCGTCAGCGCCGGTGACCCGGCGGTGACCGGCAAGCTGCTCTTCCTCGGTTTCTTCTTCATCGTCATCGGCATGCCGGTCAACGCGCTCGTGGTGTTCGCGGCAGATTGGCTTGCCGCCTGGCTGCAGCGCAACAGGCGCGTGATGCGGGCGATGGATTTCAGCTTTGCCGGGGTGTTCTCGGCCTTCGCGGTGAAAATTTTTCTGACGCAGGCGCGGTGAGTTCTCGTTGGCGGGGCACTGCGATGCAAATCGGTGCGGGCCAATCGAGCAGATGAGGAGCATCGGGCAGGGTTAACGCATCCGCAGAATCAGAATTTGTTCTCGAGCGTTTCAACCCTTTGAACGATGTCTCCGACGCTCTCTTCGATGCGGGAAAGCGAGTTGTGAATTGCCGTCTGAATGTTGGCGAGGGACCCGCCAAGCTCCATCTTGACCATCAGCTCGATGTCGTCGCGGAGCTCGGATTCTCTCCGCTCGATCCTTCGGGTCAATTCATAGGTCGCATTCAAGAGGCGCATCATATCGGCCATGTCCTTCCGGAGAAGGCGCATCTCGTCCATCTGGATTTTTGATTGCTTCGCCAGAAAGTCGAGGCTGATAGCTTCCGTCGCCATGTTTCACACATCTCCCTTTCCGCTATTCTTTTAACTCTTTATCACGCGAACCACAAACCTGCCCCAAGGAGCATGTGGGCGGAGGCCGGGTTGCAGCCTCACGGTTCTGACGACCAGCCTCACCCGATCAGCAGCGCGTCGTCATCGAGCGTCTGCCCGCGGATGCGGCGGAACATGGCGATGAGGTCTTCGACTTCAAGCGTCTTGCGGCTATCGCCGGCGACGTCGAGCACGATCTCGCCGGCGTGCAGCATGATGGTGCGATGGCCGAAATCGAGCGCCTGGCGCATCGAATGGGTGACCATCAGCGTCGTCAGCTTGCGTTCGGTGACGAATTTCTGCGTGAGGTTCATGATGAACTCCGCCATGCCCGGATCGAGTGCGGCGGTGTGCTCGTCGAGCAGCAGCACCTTCGAGCCGGCAAGCGTCGCCATTACCAGCGAGACGGCCTGCCGTTGGCCGCCGGAAAGCAGGTCCATGCGGTCGCGCATCCGGTCCTCGAGCCCGAGGCCGAGCTCGGCGATGCGCTCGCGGAAATGCGCGCGGCGCTTGACCCCAAGCGCCGGCGCCAGCCCGCGACGTTCGCCGCGCCGGGCGGCAAGCGCCAGGTTTTCCTCGATCGACAGCGCGCCACAACTGCCGGCGAGCGGGTCCTGGAAGACGCGGGCGACGAGACCGGCACGCGCCGCCGTTCCCTTGCGCGTCACATCCGTATCGCCGATCGTCACCTTGCCGGCGCTCGCTATCACATCGCCCGCCAGCACGCCGAGCAGGGTGGATTTGCCGGCGCCGTTCGAGCCGATCACGGTGACAAAGGAGCCTTCGTCGATCGTCAGGCTGACGCCGTTCAGCGCCTGCTTCTCAAGCGGCGTTCCCTTGCCGAAGACGACCCGGATATCGTTGAAATTGATCATGCGACACCTCCGCGGCGCAGGCGTGGCAAGATCAGGGCCACGGTGACGAGGGCGGCGGTGACGAAATTGAGATCGGACGCCCGGAGGCCGAGCACATCGCTCGAAAGCGCAAGCTGGATGGCGATGCGATAGAGGATCGAGCCGAAGACGCAGCCGATAAGTGCGATCAGGATGCCGCGGGCGCCGAGCAGCGTCTCGCCGATGATGACCGCCGCGAGCCCGACGACGATGGTGCCGACGCCGGAGGTGACGTCGGCAAAGCCGTTGGTCTGGGCAAAGAGCGCGCCGCCGAGCGCGACGAGTGCGTTGGAAAGCGCCATGCCGAGATAGATCTGCCGGCTCGTCTCGACCCCTTGCGCCCGCGCCATGCGGGCATTGGCGCCGGTCGCCCGCATCGCCAGGCCCGCATCGCTTTCGAGGAAGCGCCAGACGAGCACGACCGCGACGACGACCAGCATGCCGACGAAGAACGGCCGCACGTAGAAATCCCTGAGACCCAGGCCGTAGAAGGGCGAAAGCATGGTATCGGCATTGATCAGCGCGACATTGGGCCGGCCCATGATGCGCAGATTGACCGAGAAGAGCCCGATCATCGTCAGGATCGAGGCCAAAAGATTGAGGATGCGGAAGCGCACATTGAGGAGCGCCGTGACGAGCCCGGCGGCAGCCCCGGCGGCCATGGCGACGGCCGCGGCGAGCCACGGATTGACGCCGGCGATGATCAGCACCGCCGTCACCGCCGCGCCGAGCGGAAACGAGCCGTCGACGGTCAGGTCGGGAAAGTCGAGCACCCGGAAGGCCAGGAAGACGCCGACGGCGATGAAGGCATAGACGAGCCCCAGCTCCACGGCACCCCAGAAAGCGATTTGACTCAACGCCGGCAGTCCTCTCATTCGGCGCTCCGCGAGACCGCGGAGCTTCATCATGTGAATACTCTACCGGCTAAGCCGGTGACCGTTTCTGACTGTCGCGTCGCTCAGGCGTGGATCCTCGGGTCAAGCCCGAGGATGACTAAGTGGAGAAGTAGCCGCAACTCCACCGCCGGCGACGATTGGGAAGCGCCCCCTCCCCGTCGTCATCCTCGTCCTCGGGTTAAACCCGAGGATTGACCCGAGGATCCACGCCGGAACTTCGACACGGCGCCACCGTTCCGACCGCCGTTACTCGATCACGCGGGTCGCGCGGGAAAGAACGCTTTCCGGCAGAGTGACGCCCATCTTCTCGGCCGCACTCTTGTTGACCACCAGGTCCGTGCCGGCCGCGACCCGGACCGGGATATCGCCCGGGTTTTCGCCCTTGAGGATGCGCACGACCACCTCGCCCGTCTGCTTGCCGACGTCGTAGTAGTTGAAGCCGAGAGCGGCGATGGCGCCGCGGGAAACGGAATCCGTGTCCGCGGTGAAGAGCGGCAGCTTGCTTTCCTCGGCGACCGCAACGGCGCCCTCGAGCGCGGAGACGATCGTGTTGTCGGTCGGAACATAGATCACGTCGGCGCGGCCGACGAGGGCGCGGGCGGCGCCCTGCACCTCGGCCGACTTCGTGGCAGCGGATTCGACCACGCTAAGACCGGCCTTTTCGGCCTCTTCTTTCAGGACCTCCAGCAGCGAGACCGAATTGGCTTCACCGGAATTATAGAGGAAACCGATCGACTTGGCCTCGGGCAGGATTTCCTTGATCAGCGCCACGTGCTCGGCCACCGGCGACATGTCGGAAAGGCCGGTGACGTTGCCGCCGGGCTTGTCCATGTCCTTGACGAGCTGGGCGCCGAGCGGGTCGGTGACAGCCGTGAAGACCACCGGAATATCGCGGATCGAGGAGACCACTGCCTGGGCGGAGGGGGTGGAGATCGGCACGATCACGTCCGGCGCATCGCCGGCGAACTGCCGGGCGATCTGCGCGGCGGTCGCGGGATTGCCCTGCGCCGATTCGTAGACAAATTTCAGGTTCTCGCCTTCCTTGTAGCCGGCGGCGGCGAGCGCATCCTTGACGCCGTCGCGGGCGGCATCGAGCGCCGGATGCTCGACGATCGCCGTCACGGCGACCGTGACGTCCTCGGCGCGCGCCGGAAGCGCGAGCGCGGCGGTGGCGGCAAGCGCGATGAGAAGTGAACGCATGGGGGTTCCTCCTGTTTTTCGGGCGGTCTTGAGTGCGTCCCGCTCAGATGATCTGGGCTGTTTCTTAGGAGAGCGGAAGGACCGGATCAATCGATGGAGACAGCTTCACCCATCAAACTTCTTGATCCTACACCCATTCATCCGCTTTCGCCCAATATCCCCCTCTGGCCTGCCAGAGGGGGTAGCGGGCTTGTCGCTAAGAGGTCAACCCGCCGCTCAATCCTCGCCGTGATTGGCGATCATCATCGCCTCGAAGGCAAGGCGGTCGACCTTGCGCATGCGCTCGGATTCCGACTTGAGCTGGCCGCAGGCGGCGAGGATGTCGCGGCCGCGCGGGGTGCGGATCGGCGAGGCGTAGCCGGCCTGGTTGATGAAGTCGGCGAATTTCTCGATCTGCTCCCAGTCGGAGCACTGGTAATTGGTGCCCGGCCAGGGGTTGAAGGGAATGAGGTTGATCTTCGCCGGAATGCCCTTCAGGAGCTTCACCAGTTCCTTGGCGTCTTCAAGGCTGTCGTTGACGTCCTTCAGCATCACATATTCGAAGGTGATGCGGCGGGCGTTCGAAAGCCCCGGATAGGCGCGGCAGGCCTCCATCAGCGCCTTCAGCGGATACTTCTTGTTGATCGGCACCAGCATGTCGCGCAGCTCGTCGTTGACGGCATGCAGCGAGATCGCCAGCATGACGCCGATCTCCTCGCCGGTGCGGTAGATTTCCGGCACGATGCCGGAGGTCGAGAGCGTGATGCGGCGCTTCGACAGCGACAGGCCGTCGCCGTCCGAGGCGATCAGCAGCGCCGTCTTGACGTGGTCGAAATTATAGAGCGGCTCGCCCATGCCCATCATGACGATGTTGGTGATCTTGCGGCCTTCGGCCGGCACGATCGCGCCCTGCGGCGTGTCGCGCTCCGGGAAATCGCCGAGCCGGTCTCGGGCAAGCAGCAGCTGCGAGAGGATTTCCTCGGCCGTCAGGTTGCGCACCAGCTTCTGCGTGCCGGTGTGACAGAAGGAGCAGGTGAGCGTGCACCCGACCTGGCTCGATATGCAGAGCGTGCCGCGGCCTTCCTCCGGAATATAGACGGTTTCGATCTCCACCGGCCGGCCGGCGCCGCGCGGCGGGAAGCGTAAAAGCCATTTGCGCGTGCCGTCACCCGAAACCTGCTCCTCGACGATCTCCGGCCTTGCGATGGTAAAATGCTCTTTCAGCATTTCGCGCATGTCCTTGGAGACATTCGACATCTGGTCGAAGTCGGAGACGCCGCGCACATAGAGCCAGTGCCAGAGCTGGCTCACCCGCATCTTGACCTGCCGCTCCGGCACGCCCTTCTCGACGAGCGCCTTCGCCATGTCCTCGCGCGAGATGCCGATCAGCGACGGCTTCTCCGTCCGCGGCATGGCGCCGACTTCAGGCGTCTTGACGCTGTCCCTGTTCAAGGTCTCCGTGGCCGGCATGCGCGTGATGTCCTGTCGTAAAGCCAAGGGCCGCCCGGGAACGATCCCGGTTCCTGTCCCGAATGCGCAAGTTGAAATCTGGCGAGCTACATCGCGCGCTCATGGGCGCGGGGCTCGGAATTTGCGAGGCGCTTTAGCATTCTTTCGGCCGCGAGTCACCATGAGCAGGCTTTCACGGCTGAAGGGGCGGCTGCCGCGCGCCCCTTCGTCCGGTCCCTACGCCGCGCCGGCGGTGCGGGACTTTTCGAAGCGCTTGCGCTCGTGCGGGTCGAGGTGCAGCTTGCGGAGCCGGATCGACTTCGGCGTCACTTCCACGAGTTCGTCGTCCTGGATCCAGGAAAGCGCCCGCTCGAGCGTCATCTTGATCGGCGGCGTCAGGCGCACGGCCTCGTCCTTGCCGGCGGCGCGCATGTTGGTGAGCTTCTTGCCCTTCAAGACATTGACCTCGAGGTCGTTGTCGCGGGTGTGGATGCCGATGATCATGCCCTCATAGACCTTCTCGCCGGGCTCGATCACCATCGGGCCGCGGTCTTCGAGGTTGAAGAGCGCATAGGCGACCGCCTCGCCGGCTTCGTTCGAAAGCAGCACGCCGTTGACGCGGCCGCCGATCTCGCCCTTGTAGGGCTGATAGTCGTGGAACAGGCGGTTCATGATCGCCGTGCCGCGCGTGTCGGTCAAAAGCTCCGACTGGTAGCCGATGAGGCCGCGGGTCGGGGCGAAGAAGACGAGGCGGACGCGGTTGCCGCCGGAAGGACGAAGCTCGACCATCTCGGCCTTGCGCTCCGACATCTTTTGGACGACGACGCCGGAATATTCCTCGTCGACGTCGATGACGACTTCCTCGACCGGCTCCAGCAACTGGCCGCTCTCGTCCTTGTGCATGACGACGCGCGGACGCGACACGGCGAGCTCGAAGCCTTCGCGGCGCATCGTCTCGATCAGCACTGCGAGCTGCAATTCGCCGCGGCCGGAGACGAAGAAGGAGTCCTTTTCAGAGGATTCTTCGATCTTCAGGGCGACATTGCCCTCCGCTTCCTTGAACAGGCGGTCGCGGATGACGCGCGAGGTCACCTTGTCGCCCTCGGTGCCGGCAAGCGGCGAATCGTTTACAATGAAGGACATGGTGACGGTCGGCGGATCGATCGGCTGGGCGGTCAGCGCCTCGGCCACGGAAGGATCGCAGAAGGTGTCGGCGACGGTGCCCTTGGTAAGGCCGGCGATGGCGACGATGTCGCCGGCATGGGCCTCCTCGATCGGCTGACGCTCGATGCCGCGGAAGGCGAGGATCTTCGAAATGCGCCCGGTTTCGAGCAGCTTGCCGTCCTGACCGAGAACCTTCACGGCCTGGTTCGGCTTGACGGAACCGGAGTGGACGCGGCCGGTGATGATGCGGCCGAGGAAGGGGTTGGCCTCGAGGATCGTGCCGATCATCCGGAACGGCCCTTCCGCCACGGTCGGCTCGGGAACATGGTTCAGAACCAGGTCGAGCAGCGGCGCCATTCCCTGGTCCTTCGGACCTTCGGGATTGACGTTCATCCAGCCGTCACGACCCGAACCGTAGAGGATCGGGAAGTCGAGCTGCTCGTCGGTCGCATCGAGCGCCGCGAAGAGGTCGAAGACTTCGTTGATGACCTCCTCGTGGCGGCCGTCCGGACGGTCGATCTTGTTGATCGCGACGATCGGCTTCAGGCCGACCTTCAGCGCCTTGCCGACCACGAACTTGGTCTGCGGCATCGGGCCCTCGGAGGCATCGACCAGCACGATGGCGCCGTCCACCATCGACAGGATGCGTTCGACCTCGCCGCCGAAATCGGCGTGGCCGGGGGTGTCGACGATATTGATGCGCGTCCCCTTCCACTCGACCGAGGTCGCCTTGGCGAGGATGGTGATACCGCGCTCCTTTTCGAGATCGTTGGAATCCATGACGCGTTCGGCCACGCGCTGGTTTTCGCGGAACGAGCCCGACTGCTTCAGAAGTTCGTCGACGAGCGTGGTCTTTCCATGGTCGACGTGCGCGATGATCGCGATGTTGCGAATGCTCATTTTTTCTCTCGGAAGTGTCTCAGGCACGCGCGACAAGGCGGGCACCGCTTTTCAGTTGCCGCGCTCATACAGGTTTTTTCGCGATCGCGAAAGGGGGCCGGGCCGCAAGGCAGGACTGCACGGAGCGCCGCGCTCAGGCAATGGCCGCTGGAACGAGCGTCACCCGCCCCGGCTCAGCCGGAAAGCTGCCGGAAGATTGGCATACCGTAAGATCGGCATACCATAAGACGGTCACACGGGAAGGCGCCATGCCGATCGGATCCGCCAAATCAAGCGCGGCTACGCCGGGGCCTCAATGCATGTACTTGTAATGGTGGCGGATCTGCTCGTTGAAATAGTGCCCGGCGGACTCCGCATGCACCAGCTCCTCATAGACCTCAAGCGGCACATCCAGGTAGTGGTAGGGCCGGCGATTGCCGAGAAGCCAGATCGTCAATGTGCGACTGCGCACGTCATAGGTGACGTCGTGGATGGCGGAAGAGTCCAGGACCGCGGATGATTTGATGATCGACATCGGCGCCTACCCGATTGGAGTCCAAAAGTCGCTTTTAGCCTATTCTATAACAATCGCACCGCTTTATACAAATGGCGCCGCACTCAATGCAGCGTCTGGAATTCTTCGCCGAGGATCCGGAAGGCGTCTTCGAGTGCGGCAACGAGGATATCCGTCAGGTCGTCGCCGTCATTGTTCATGAGGAACTGGGCGATCATCGCCTCCTGCGGGTCGCTATACTGTTCCACGTCGTTGGACATCCATCGTCTCCTTCTTGGCCGCGCCCATTGCGGCTCATCGGACGCGATCCTAGGCATGCTGACTTGTGCAGAGCTTGAGGGGCAAGGCCCCACATGTCTCCTTATCGATCTCGATGCAAGAACCCCCCATGCAAGTACGAAGACATGCAGCCATTCAAAGTGCTAAAGCGACTTTTTCCCGCCTGAACAGGGCGCACTCGAGAAACCCGATCGGAGGCGAGAATGGCGAAGAAGCGCGACGACGACGACCTCAGGCGGCTGAAGGCCGAGTTTCCGGACGTCCATGATGCGCTCCTCGCCGGCCGGATACCCTCGCCGCGCAAGGCCCTCGTGCTTGCCGGGCTGAAGCCGGAGCGAAGCCGGCTGGAAAAGCTCAAGAAGTCCTGGGCGAAGGCGACGGACGGCGAACGCGACGCCTTCCTCGCCTGGCTTGGCGCCACCGGCGCCCTTCCCGAAAGCGCGGCCGGATCAAGGCCCGAGGGATCGCGACCGGAGGAGGCGCCGATCGCCAGCGGCCGCTACCTGCTTCCCGCGGCAATCCGGGAAATCCGGGCGACCATGGCGCGACGGAAGATCACCCCGGAAGACGTGATGAACGAAATGGGCTTTGCCTCCGACGGGCGGGCGCTCGCCCGCGCGCTCAATTGGAATGCAAGCCTGCGACTGGCGGTGATCGCGGCACTGGAACGGTGGCTGCGGGAGAATGCCGGGGGTGCAGTTTAAGATCGACGTCGGCGTATAGGCGAGCCGCGATCGTGTCCCTACGGCCGTTCGGCGGCGAGCTTCTCGGCCAATTTGCTGAATTCCCATGCGAACTGCGCTACGAGCGTCAAAGCAAATGCGAGCAGTCCTGCCAACAAAGACCACCCGTGCTCGTTAACCGCGGGAATGAGTAACGCAAACCCTGTAGCGCTCAGAACGCCTGTCCCGACGGCCACGAAGCGAGCCATCAATATCAACGTTTCACGCACGCATGCTGGCAGCGGCCGGCCCTTCATGCGGGCACGGAAAGCTTTCATCCATTTCAACGCTGTTCTCAGAAATTCCATTTGTACTTCCTTCTTTGTTGATCCCAGACATCGATTGTGCGACGCGAGACTGGGGCAATCGATGGAACGTCCAAGGATGTGTGGGATGAGGTTTCGATTGAATGCCGCTCGCGGGAGGAGCTTTCCCAAGCACTCCAAGCCTAGCCCTCTGCCGCGAAGCTCGTGATGCCGGGGATGGAGCACCCAGAGCCAACAGGCGCGGAACGCACGGTGCTCGGAATCGATGCTGCCTGGACCTTCACCCAGCCCAGCGGCGTCGCTCTCGCCTTACGCGAGAATAACCGTTGGAAGCTCGCCGCCGTGGCTGCATCTTACCAACGTTTCATGGCATTGACAGATCAAGAACTCGTCCCAGAGTCTAAGCCTCTCGGCAGGATGCCTGATTTAACCGCGTTGCTCGGTGCCGCGAAGCGAATTGCGCGCGCACCTATCGATCTTATAGCCGTCGATATGCCGCTTTCGAAAATGCCGATCGTTGGCCGGCGTCCTTCGGATGATGCCGTTTCGAAAGCCTACGGTGGGCGCAAATGTGGGACTCATTCCCCAAACGTGGAGCGCCCCGGCCAAATCAGCGATATCTTGCGTGATCAGGCCCAACGAGCCGGCTATCCATTGGCAACGAAGGTCATCGGCATACCTGCGCTCATCGAAGTCTATCCGCACCCTGCTCTCGTTGAGCTTGCCTGCGCCAGAGAGAGATTGCCCTACAAGGCGCAAAAAGTCGGAGCCTACTGGCCGTCAAGTAGTCCGCTGGAACGCAAAGGGAAACTGATCGATCAATGGTCGCAAATCCTTACTCTTCTTGAGGCTGAGATTTCGGGCCTCGACGCAATGCTGCCCTTGCCCAACACAAGTACCCGCAGTGTAGAACTCAAGGCCTTTGAGGATATGCTCGACGCTGTGATCTGCGCTTGGATCGGAATCTGCGCAATGGAAGGCAGGGCAGCAGCCTTTGGAGACGATGCATCTGCCATCTGGGTTCCAACGGCAAGGGCGTGAACTGCATTCGGCATTGTGGCTATTCCCGGACGATCTGGAGAAGCGGCTCGAAGCTGTATAGAGCAGGGCGCCTGCCGGCAGCGGGCTCCAGGGTGCGAATAAGACCGCGCTCTGCAAGGATGCGGGTGAAACGGTGCGCAGACGTCTCCGGAATTCCAGATTTTTTGGTGAACACGTTATTCCTGAAGACCGGTCGCGAAAACAAGAAGTCCAGCGCCGCTGTGCTCCATTGCGACGTCAGGATCTGCGGGAACTCGCGTTTCAGATCTTCATAGAGGTCGCGAATGCGCTCAGCAGTTGCCAAGTTCTTTTGTGCCTGCGCTTCAAGGGCTTCGAGGAAAAATACAATCCAATCGGTCCATGCTCCCGATTTCGAAACCTCCCGCATGCGATCAATATATTCGTCCCTGCGGTCCTCGAAATAGCTACTGATATAGAAGTGGGGAGCGGAGATAGCTCCATACTTCCACAGCATGAGCGTAATGAGCATTCGGCCAATTCTGCCATTGCCGTCTTTGAACGGATGAAGTGCTTCAAATTCTGGATGCGCCACTGCCGTCTTGATCAGAATCTGCCAATCATCAGATTCGATGAAGGCAAAGAGGCGGTCCATCCCACCTTGAAGCTGCTCCGGGCGCATCGGAACGAAATGGACCTTCCGCCGCATGCGGTCTGCCAGATAGTTCTGCTCCGTTCTGAACTCCCCGGGAGATAGATGAGCTCCCCCGCCAAAACCAAGCAGAACGCGATGCGCGCTCTTGACGAGGAAGCTGGAGAGTGGCGCCCCTTGCTCGATGCTCCGCTGCGCGGCGGTAAGTGCTCGGCTGTAGAGGAAAACCTCGATCGCCTCATTGCGATAATGCCCTCCCGCGCCATCACCGCTTTCTTCCTGATCAGCTTCGTATCGCAGCACTTCGTCCAGGGTGCTCACAGTGCCTTCCATACGAGACGACACGACAGCTTCCTGGTTGCGAAGCGGAGCAAGCAGGATCTCGCTGTTGTGCATGCCCTTCAACATTTGATCGTAGCGAGCCAAGGCAGCCGACGCCGATGCGATCGGCATAATGAGGCGGTTTGCATCAATTCCCCGAGGCGGAAACTGATCGTAGTGATACTCGACTGCCTCAGACAGATCTAAGCCGGAGTGCATAGCCATTTGATTTCCATTTTCTGCTTTTTTTGGCGCGCAAAAGGTGTTGATTGTTTCATGCAAAAAGCAAGCGGTTTTGTCTACCAAAATATGCCTTTTTTGACACTCAAGCCTTGTTGCCACTCACATTTGAAAGCCAAGATAGTTTGTCCGTCACAAGGCCTGTATTTTGAAAGTCAACGTGTTTTGACTTCCGTTCGTGAGAGACAAACCGCTTTCTCTGCCAAATCTCCGCGAAGTTGGAACTCAACGCGTTCATGCGCCTAAAAAACTCACGAAATCCGCTGACGCAGATCATGCAGGCGCAGCCCGTCACCCGCGCAGGCCCGGCGCCTCCTGTCCGGTGCGCTCGACATATTCGGCATAGCCACCGCCATATTGCTGGATGCCCTCCGGTGTGAGTTCCAGCACTCGATTTGAAAGTGCCGACAGGAAACGGCGATCGTGCGAGACGAAGAGCATGGTGCCCTCGTAGGCCGAGAGCGCCTTGATCAGCATCTCCTTCGTATCGAGATCGAGGTGGTTGGTCGGCTCGTCGAGGACGAGGAAGTTCGGCGGGTCGAACAGCATGGCGGCCATCACCAGCCGCGCCTTCTCGCCGCCGGAGAGCACCCGGCAGCGCTTCTCGACGTCATCGCCGGAAAAGCCGAAACAGCCGGAAAGCGCCCGAAGCGGCGCCTGGCCCGCCTTCGGAAAGCGTTCCTCCAGCCATTGCAGTATGGTGCTGTCGCCGTCGAGCAGGTCCATCGAGTGCTGGGCGAAATAGCCGAGCTTGACGCTGGCGCCGAGCGACACGCTGCCCCTGTCCGGCGTGGCGGTGCCGGTGACGAGCTTCAAGAGGGTCGACTTGCCGGCGCCGTTGATGCCCATGATGCACCAGCGTTCGCGCCGGCGCACCATGAAGTCGAGCCCGTCATAGATCGTCCGGCTGCCATAGGTCTTGTGGACGCTCTTGAGGTTGACGACGTCTTCGCCGGAGCGCGGCGCCGGCAGGAAATCGAAGGCGACCGCCTGGCGCCGGCGCGGCGGCTCGACGCGATCGATCTTTTCAAGCTTCTTCACCCGGCTCTGGACCTGCGAGGCATGCGAGGCGCGGGCCTTGAAACGCTCGATGAACCTGATCTCCTTGGCGAGCATCGCCTGCTGACGCTCGAACTGCGCCTGCTGCTGCCTTTCGTTCAGCGCCCGCTGTTCTTCATAGAAGCCGTAATCGCCGGAATAGGTCGTCAGCGCGCCGCCATCGATCTCGATGATCTTGGTGACGATCCGGTTCATGAACTCGCGATCGTGCGACGTCATCAACAGCGCACCGTCATAGCTCTTCAGGAAATCTTCGAGCCAGATCAGGCTTTCGAGATCCAGATGGTTGCTCGGCTCGTCGAGCAGCATGACGTCCGGGCGCATCAAGAGGATGCGGGCGAGCGCCACGCGCATCTTCCAGCCGCCCGAAAGCTTGGCGACGTCGCCGTCCATCATCTCCTGGCTGAAGCTCAACCCCGCCAGAACCTCGCGGGCACGCCCCTCCAGCGCATAGCCATCGAGCTCCTCGTAGCGCGCCTGCACCTCGCCATAGCGTTCGATGATCTGATCCATTTCATCCATGCGGTCCGGATCCGACATCGCCGCCTCGAGCTGACGCAGCTCCGCCGCCACCGCGCTCACCGGTCCCGCCCCTTCCATCACCTCGGCGACGGCCGAGCGTCCGGCCATCTCGCCGACGTCCTGATCGAAATAGCCGATCGTCATGCCCTTCTCGACCGAGACTTGCCCCTCGTCCGGCAGTTCCTCGCCGGTGATCATCCGAAAAAGCGTCGTCTTTCCCGCCCCGTTCGGGCCGACGAGACCAATCTTCTCGCCGCGGTTCAACGCCGCCGAGGCTTCGATGTAGAGAATGCGGTGACTGTTGGACTTGCTGATATTGTCGATACGGATCATGGGGAAGACGGCCTGGTTGTTGCGGGCACCCCTATGGCATGGACGGGGGCGGCTGTCACGCAAGGCGGGTGTGTGCATATTGGCATCGAGGCTGGCGGTCAGCACCGACCACGCCGACTTCTTCGTCCTCTGGTTGCGTCCTCCGGAGGGTTGAGCGGGTTGGGCGAGGCGGGCCTTGACGGAAAGCAGGGCAGCGATCTCGGCGTAGGGCGGGACCAAGATGGTGTTCCAACGCATCGGCACCGACGGTGGCAATAGCACCAACTGTCAGGTGTTAGGCATGTGTATCCGCTCACACAAGAAGTAAATGCCATGCAGCATGGTTACAACTAAGCTTGTAAAAAAATAGACAAGAATTGCCATTGATACATTTTTCAATATTACTGATGCCCATTCAGTGATGTATGGATTATTGATCAAATTTATCAAGAAAGTGAGATTTTCCAATATGTAGGGAGCAGAACTAACAATAGCAAATAGAAAGAAGCTAAGAATGCTTAGATAAGAGAACAAGTACGAGAGAAATAGCCTCCTCGTTAACTCAATTTCGACTCTATTTCCTCGATGTGCAATTTTAATTCGTGGTGCCGGGGACGGCATGGTCTCGTCCATCTCCGGGCGGTTAAACGTTGCAACAGCTGCCAATGCCGTAATGAAAAAGCCAGGTAGAAGAGTGAGGGCTTGTGAAGCCTTGTCCAGGAGTCCCCCGTCGCCACTTATTTGCGGTCGAATTGGCAAGACATAGTACATGGCGAAACTCAAGAGGGTGATGCAAAGCGGCACCGTCCACACGTAGTGACGCATGGTCGCATCTTCGATCCGTCTGTAAGTCCACCATCTTGTGAATTCATAGAAGAGCATGATGTTCCGCTTTTGTTCCACGCTCCTCTTATAGTGTATGCATTAGCGACTTTCAACCAACTCGGCCTCCATGATCGCAGCGAAGTGCGCCACAATCCCTTCGGCGCATTCGTCCAACGGCGGATCGATGTCTGTGATCTTTTTCGCTTTCACATATCGTTGGTCCAAGAGGCCCCCCGTCTCCGGATCCACATCTACAGTGTCCATCTGGCCATCAGCTCTCTTGAACTTTATTCGTGCGCGGCTGATGCCCTCCTTAGCCTTTTCGGCAAACAGGGCGGTAAGGTTATCCCAAAGACGATCAACTACACCGGCTGAATTATGAGCTGTCAAACGCAGCACCTGTTGATCTTCGACCAGCCATGGGCGAGCTCCAACCTGCTTGGCCTCTCGCTCTTCAATCAGTTGCACTTCCTTGAGGGTGCCCTCTTCCAAATCGGCAATGAACTGATCGGACGGTAGCCCGGAAAAGTCTAGCATCGGGCGAAAGCCGACCTGCTTCGGCCGACCATCGCGCGTTCTAGCTCCCGAAATATCGTCGCACGTAAAGAGATTCGGGTTTGCTTGGTACTGTCGTCGAAGGATGGCTTGCAGAAGGCGAGCCACAAGAGTCGAACTTACGTTGTTGACCTTTTCCAGCATTGCGCAGTAGACGTTGCCGCCAAGCGTTCTTGGGATCAAAGAGATAGACAAATGCGCGCCAAATGCTCGCCCCTCCCCCTCTTTTTTTCGCTCGACCCTTGATTGCTTAAGCTGCGGGTTTGCGAAGTAGACGTCGGCGCCGTTCTTGTCCGAGCAACGAATAAAGACGGTGGCGACTTGCGCATCATCGTTTACGTTGATTTCAACAACCTCAACGACCGCTGCTTTCTTGTTAATCTCAAGAGAAGCGTCGGATACGTTAAGTGCTTCTTTCAGTTTTCCAATGACGTCAACCAACAGTGGAGGCGACGCAGTTTTCTTGTTCGTTGACACTTGTATCTCAAAGAAATAAATAAGCCGCTCGTTGGCCTTCACTGCTTAAACCCTCACCGCATTTTTTAATCGAGCAATTATTTTATGCAATACAACAAATTGCTGCTTGATGGCAATGCCTTACGAAAACTTTGATATTGGGGACAAGGAGATAGATATTTCAAAAACCCGGTTACTCGTTACGCTTAAATCCCATCATCTACCCATTTCTCGCAGACTACGTTGGCCTGTTCCATCACAAGGTCGATCGCCATCTGCTGCAAGTCCGGCGGGTAGCCGTAACGGCGTAACAAACGGCGCACCTCTACACGGAGCTTTGCCCGGACGTTCTCTTTCACCGCCCAGTCAACGGTTACCAATGGCTTCATTCGCCGCACGAGTTCTCGGGCAAGCTCGCGCAGTCCCCTACTGCCTAGCACGTCGATCGCAGACTGATTTTCGACAAGAGCGTCGTAAAATGCTATCTCATCGGCATCGAGGCCAAGATCTTCACCTCGATTGAGCGATGCTCGCATTTCCTTCGCAAGGTCGATCAGTTCTTGGATGATTTGAACGCTGTCGATTGCCCTGTTGTGGTAGCGAGCGATCGCCTCCTCCAGCCGTTCGGAAAAGCGGCGGGCTTCGACGACGTTTTGTTTTTCCCGGGACCGTATCTCTCCATTGACCAAGCGACGCAGCGCCTCAATCGCAAGGTTCTTCTGCTCCATCGAGCGGACTTCATCAATAAACTCGTCGGAGAGAACTGCGATGTTTGGCTGCTCCAACCCAGCTTCTCGAAAGACGTCGAGGAGGCCATCAGCTACAACTGCCCGCGACAGCAACTGGGAAAGCTCCAGTTCAATTTCGTGGCGCTCGCGGGTGCGGCCACCCGTGTACTTCACAAGATTGGCCCGGGCGGCGAGCATAAAGGCCACGTCCTCGCGCAGCCGCCCAGCTTCGGGTGTACCAGCCGCAAGCGCAAATGCGCTGGCCAAGGCGGTTGCTTGGTCGAGATACCGCTTCCGGCCGCTCTCTTCTGAAAGAATGTACTCCACGGTCTGTTTCAGCACGGTCAGTCGACAACGAGGATCGCCCTCGAAGAATGCTCGCCAATTGACGCCGCTCAGGAAATCGCTGACCGCCTCATGCCGAGCCATTAGCTGCTGGATCGCCAATTCTTGATCCCGCGCCGTCTGTTGCCGGTCGGTTTGGCTATATGCCGCAAGCGCCTGTTGCAACTCAGCGCCGAGTCCCATGTAGTCGACGACCAGTCCGCCGGGCTTTTGGCCGAACACGCGGTTGACGCGAGCGATGGCCTGCATAAGGCCGTGCCCCCGCATCGGCTTGTCAGCATAAAGCGTATGCAGGCACGGAGCATCAAAGCCCGTCAGCCACATGTCACGCACTATGACGAGGTTGAAAGGATCGTGCGGATCCTTGAAGCGCTCCGCAAGCTTCTTGTTCTCGCTCTTCCTACGGACGTGCTGCTTGAACTCGGGTGGATCAGACGCATTGCCGGTCATGACGACATTCACGCGACCATTTTCCGCCCATTCCGGCCGCAGCCGGGCAATTTCTTCGTACAGTGCAACGGCAATGCGTCGGCTCATGGCCACGACCATGCCCTTGCCGCCACCCATCGCATCCTGACGATTTTCAAAATGCGAGACGATATCGCCCGCGACTACCTTTATCCGCTCAGGCGCACCGGCAACAGCTTCGAGCCGCGACCATTTCGATTTGTGCCGCTCGCGTTCGGTCTCCTCTTCCCCTTCAAGAAGCTCATCGGAACCTTCGTCCAGAACGGCTCGTGCGTCCACGTCAAGATGTAGTTGCGCTAGCCGGGCGGTGTAATAGATCGGAACCGTTGCGCCGTCCTCGACGGATTGGGCAATGTCATAAGTATCGATGACATCGCCGAACACCTGATAGGTGTCACGGCCGACCAGCTCGATAGGCGTGCCGGTAAAGCCGATGAACGGTGCGTTCGGCAGCATGTCGCGCAAATGGACGGCCAAGCCATAGCGTGTCTGGCCGGTCTTTTTATCGATCCGCGCGTCCAGTCCGTATTGGGTTCGGTGCGCCTCGTCGGCAACGACGATAATATTCGCACGGTCGCTGATGACGTCGTTGCGCGCCTCGCCCTCCGGCGCAAACTTCTGCATTGTTGTGAAGATAATTCCGCCAGAAGCGCGGTTCAGCCTCTGTCGAAGGTCTCCCCTGTCTTCGGCATTTTCCGGTGTTACTCGAAAGAGATCGGGGTGATCGGCAAAAGTGCCGAAGAGCTGGTCGTCGAGGTCGTTGCGATCTGTCACGACAACAACGGTGGGGTTTTTTAGTCGCTCGCTGCGCTCCAGCTTCGACGCATAGAACGCCATCGTAAGGCTCTTGCCCGATCCTTGTGTATGCCAGATGACGCCGGCCTTGTGGGAACTGGTCGTCGTCGCGCTCTCGGTCGCCCGGACGGCTTTGTTGACGGCATGAAATTGATGGTAGCCGGCGAGCTTCTTCGCCCGCGCCGCGCCGTCCCGTATCTCGTAAGCGCCGAAGTTGATCACGAGATCGAGGAAACGGTCTGGGTGGAACACACCTTTGATGATGGTTTCGAGTTCGGCTTCGCCTTTGTCGGCGATGTCGCGGCCGTCAACGGTGCGCCACGGCGCGAAACGGTCGAAGCCCGCCGTCAGTGAGCCAATCCGCGCCTCCATTCCGTCGGAGACAACGATTGCACCATTGTAACGGAAGAAGGTCGGTATCGAGGTCTTATAAGTCTGTATCTGGTTGAATGCCCTGAGTAGTGTCGCGTCGGAATTGACCGCATCCTTGAGTTCGACAATCGCGAGTGGCAATCCATTCACGAAACAGACGATGTCGAGCCGGCGATGCTCCTTGCCCTCCACCACCGTAAACTGGTTCGCCGCCAGGAAATCGTTACGCTCTGGCGTTTCTAGATCGAAGAGGCGGACCTTCCGGGATATTACCCCGTGCTCCGGATGGTTAGTTTCCACATCCACGCCGTCCCGCATCAGCCGCATCATGCGCCGGTTTTGATCGAGCAGGTCTTGGCTTTCGACGTCCTGAATCTTACGCAGCGCCGTCGTTATCCCGTCTGACCCGATATCGGGGTTGAGTTTGAAAAGTGCATCCTCAAGGCGCGAGAGGAGTACCACATCCGAGTATGAGCCGCGTGGCGCGCCGGGGCCATCGGGAGCGAGATAGGTTCCATCAAGCGTGCGCCACCCGACGACCTCCAGCCACGCCATGGCGGCGCTTTCGACTGCGGCCTCGCGGAAGCCAAGCGATGGGTGTGATGCCGATTGCTGATATTCCACTAAACCACCTCGCCAGCATCGCTTGCGCTCGCGTCAGATGCCTCAATTTGCCAAGCTTGTAGGGCTTCATCATAGCGTGATCGGTTCAGCGTCCAAAGTATTTCGCTCGGCCTGAATGGCACGCCGACTACGACGATTTCACCACGTTCTGCGACGTGGTTTTCATCAAGCTCAACGTTGAACTCAGCCTCTTCCTCATACGCGCGCATCGGTTCACGCCTCACGGTACGGCGGTGCGCCTCATAGAGAAACGCGCAAAGCGCGTCGCTCAGGCTCAGGAGCATAGCGCCGTGATGAAAGGCGAGGGTTTCCCAATTGGCCGACCCGCCGTGGCGCAAGCCTTCGATGTTGTTCAATTGTGCAAGTGCGCCGATAGACGCGTTCACTGAACGTGTCAGCTTGGTGAGCGCTTCTTCAATGCTCTTTTCGTCCGGATGGTTGAGGCCAGCGAACGGGATCTGCTTGATCAGGTCGGAAACGAGATCGTTGAGATCGGCCTTAGCGCGTGGAAGGCCTCGCTCCTCGGCGATCGTCTTGCAGCAGATTTCCAGAAGCGCCTTTGCGCGCTCGGCGGAAGTGAACGGCGCTTTCTCCGCCGCATCCTCAACGGCCTGAAGGTGCGGGACGAAACCGGCTGTTCCATCCGCGAATTCGGCGCACACTCGCCGCATTTGCTGCATGACGAAGCCCATCGCTCATTCCCCCACTTCGCCGACGAGCTTTTCGGCATCCTTTGTACGGATTTCGCCAGACACAAGCTTCGGAAGCAAAAGATCGCGGAGGGATGAGAGGGTTGCCACCTCTTGCTCCGCGGATTTCTTGCGTGCGAAAGCAGCGGCAGCAATCTGTTCGAAGGTTCTCATTAGCTCTGTTGGAGGAAGAAGGGTTGGCAACGTGTGTATATGGTTTCTGTTGAGAGTTGGAACGGCGGAGCCCGCATTGAAACCGCCAAGATCGATATTTTGGAGCAGGTGGAATGCGTAAACCGGCGACGATCGCCTAAATTCTTTTACCCATAGCGATGTATTAAGTGGCCAGAAGTCGGTGTCGATGTAGAAAACTTTTCCAAGTACGCCGCTTCGCCCAGTCGTCACGCCCGGCCCCTTCACCATGAAGGCATTATGGGTGCCACTTGGCCCGCTTGCCGCCAGTACTGGGTAATATCCTGGGACTCGCTTTGGCGCTGGAAGATCGAAACCCCTCTGAAGCACAAGAGCGCTATCTAGCGGGCCAATCTCCCAACTCTCTGGGATTCCACCGATTTCCGATTCTACCAATCGATCCGGGAATAACGCAGCAAGATCGGGCGCAAGTCCAGTGTCGCGCCCTTCCATCTTGGCTCGGACGGGATCGAAATCGATAAACCAGCTTTTGAAGAGGACCCGCGCCATCTCTTCAAGGGTTGCCTGCATTTCCTTGTTCAGATCAATCTTGTCGTCAATCGCCCCCAGTATCGCTGCAATGGCCCGCTGCTCATCAATCTTAGGAACTTTAAGTTCGCGTGGGTAGACCGCCGCCCTCGTGGTCGACGGGATAGGAGACCCGTCATCGATCTCACCAAGCTTATGGAAGATCATGGCGTAATAGAGCCAGCGCATGTCGAGCTCGGTCTTGGGCACGACATAGTATGCAGTATCGATTACGAAAAATGATTGTCGGGAGAAATGCACCCCTCTGTAGGCACCTTTGCGACCCAATATGACCCCTGGACCTCGTGCGAGCGGCTCATCGGTCCACCCGACCGGCCCGTTGGTGCCGAAGACCGGAATCTCTCCGGTGGCGTCCCCGTAACCCCGCAACGCCTTGCCATATTCGAGGGAGATTTCCTCACCCCATGTCGAAGAGCGCCATTCAGTCATTGGCCATAACCGCTGAAAGGCATCTCGCAAGTGCGGCATCGAGCTGCGATGCCGTCTCTTGCTGTTCTGCGAGCCTCGCCTTGAGCTCCGCAAATCGCTTCTCGAACGGCGTGCCCTCTTCCTCAATTTTGGCCGCACCCACGTAGCGCCCCGGCGTAAGAACAAAGCCATGGGACTCGATCTCTTCCTTCTTCACTGATCGGCAAAATCCGGGCACATCTGAATAGTCAGCCCGACCCTCTCGCCATGCGTGATAGGCTTCGACGATCTTCCCGATATCGCTTTCCTCGCCCTCCTCGACATCGTTCGGGCTGGACAGCGCCCGCAGGGTGCGCGTTTCCATGTGCCCGAGGGACCGCGCATCGATGAACAGGGTCTCGCCGCGCCGGTCGCGAAGCCGCTTGTCGCGGAGCAGGCCATTCGACTTGTCGCGTGCGAGGAACCACATGCAGACGGGAATCTGCGTCGTGTAGAAAAGTTGGCTGGGCAGCGAGACAATACAATCCACGATGTCGTGGTGGATCATCTCGGCACGGATTTCCCCTTCGCCCGCCTGGTTCGAGGAAAGCGAGCCGTTGGCAAGAATGAGGCCCGCCAATCCATGCGGCGCGAGGTGATGCACCATATGCTGCACCCACGCAAAGTTCGCGTTGGAGACCGGCGGTACGCCGAATTTCCAGCGAACGTCTGAGCGCCGCCGCTCGCCACCCCAGTCCGAGATGTTGAATGGCGGGTTGGCAAGGATGAAGTCGGCCTTGAGGTCCTTGTGCAGATCGTCGTGGAACGAATCCGCTGCGCGCGGGCCGAGATTGGCCGTGATCCCCCGGATCGCGAGGTTCATTTTCGCGAGACGCCACGTCTGCGGGTTGGATTCCTGCCCGTAGACCGACAAGTCATCACGCCCGCCGCCGTGGGCTTCTACGAACTTTTCCGACTGCACGAACATACCGCCAGACCCGCAGCAAGGGTCATAGACGCGGCCTTTATAGGGCTCGATCATGCGAACCAGCAGTTCGACGACGCGCGCCGGTGTGTAGAACTGGCCGCCCTTCTTGCCTTCTGCGGCAGCAAACTGGCCGATGAAATACTCGTAAGTACGGCCGAGAAGATCGTTGCCTTGATGGTGTTCCTCCTTGGCAACCAGCTCGATCTTGCCGACCAGATTGATCACCTCTCCCAGGAGCCGCTTGTCCAGATCGGCACGGGCATAATTCTTTGGCAGAACGCCTTCCAGGCCCGGGTTTTCTGCTTCGATCGCGCGCATGGCATCGTCGACTATCTGGCCGATTTCAGCCGTCGTTGCGCGATCCTGAATATCCGGCCAACGCGCACCTTTCGGCACCCAGAAAACATTCTCTGCAAGGTACTCGTCGCGCTCTTCCGGGTCGGTGAAGTCGGTTTCCTGCCGAGCTCTCAGGTCTTCGTACTTCGCGTTGAACTTGTCCGAGATAAATTTCAGAAAAATCAGGCCAAGAACAACATGCTTGTATTCCGCAGCATCCATATTGGAGCGTAGCTTATCCGCCATTGCCCATAACTTGGCCTCGAACCCAAGTGCGGTTGAGTTCTTCCCGCCTTCCGGCTTCCCATTGTTTTTTGTTTTGCGAACCGGCATAACGCACCCTCAAATTACCTTAAGTCTTCGCGGTACAGAATCATGCGGGAGTCAAGAGATCAAGCGCGGAAGGATAGTTTCCACACGCCCCGCCAGTCACCTATGCCGACGTCCCTGCGATCGCTATGCAAGTGCACAGCAACTGAGAACGCTACGGCTATGATCTGTGGGGTAAGTTGTGGGGCGTCTATGACGACTTCGCGAAAATTACGATAATCCGCTGGCGGAGAGGGGGGGATTCGAACCCCCGATGGGCTTGCACCCATGCCGCATTTCGAGTGCGGTGCATTCAACCACTCTGC
Organism: Ensifer sp. LCM 4579; assembly: GCF_001854885.1. Classification (GTDB taxonomy): domain Bacteria; phylum Pseudomonadota; class Alphaproteobacteria; order Rhizobiales; family Rhizobiaceae; genus Sinorhizobium. The sequence goes on from NZ_MDDV01000005.1 coordinate 67,090, forward strand.
CACCTCTCCGCGGGGCCGGTTGGCGCTCATGAAGCGCGGGCGGTACATAGCGGCAAGTTCGGCCGCTTGCAAGGGGCGACAAGAAGAATATCTGCCGGGTCATGGCTTTCGCCTTGACAAGGGTGGGCGACTCCCTTAATCCGCGCCATGAGGTGGTGTGGCCTGCCCGCACTTCAGCGAAAATGGGCTTGTGCCCGTTCACTGGCGGAGGCCAGGGTTTTCCCGATTGAAGGGTTCCCGAGGCGCTCCGCTCAACCGAAGCGACTGAATAAAAAGACGGCCTTGTCTCCTTTGGGGCAGAGAGCCGGATCGAACATGAAAGGATAAAAAATGTTCGCAGTCATCAAGACCGGCGGTAAGCAGTACCGCGTGGCGGCCAACGACGTCATCACCATCGAAAAGCTGGAAGGCGTTCAAGGCGACAAGATCGAATTCACCGAGATCCTGATGGTCGGCGCCGGCGCCGATGCCACCATCGGCGCTCCGTTTGTCGAAGGTGCCGTTGTCAGCGCCGAGGTCGTGGATCAGGGCCGCGCCAAGAAGGTCATCGCCTTCAAGAAGCGCCGCCGCCAGAACTCCAAGCGCTCGCGCGGCCATCGCCAGCATCAGACGAAGGTCCGCATCCTGGACATCGCTGCGGCCGGCGGCAAGGCGAAGAAGGCTTCGAAGAAGACCGAAGCCGCCGCTGAAGCTGAAGCTGCAAACTGAGTTCCGGGATCGAAGGTTTAAAGGAGAACACCAATGGCACACAAGAAAGCTGGCGGTTCGTCGCGCAACGGTCGCGATTCTGAGTCCAAGCGCCTTGGCGTGAAGAAGTTCGGCGGCGAAGCCGTCATCGCGGGCAACATCATCGTGCGCCAGCGCGGCACGAAGTGGCATCCGGGCGCCAATGTCGGCCTCGGCAAGGATCATACGATTTTTGCGCTGACGACAGGCAACGTGGACTTCCGTACGAAGGCCAACGGCCGAGTCTACGTGTCTGTAATGCCGAAAGCGGAAGCAGCGGAATAAGCCGGTAGCGCTCTAAAACAGCCGGCGTCTCATCGACCCGGCTGAAGCGCTTGAAAAGGTTCCGAAGCCAGACTTCAAAGGGGAGATGGGGCAATACCCAACTCCCCTTTTCGCATGTCTGGAGGACGAACCATGCAAACCGAGCTCCTGAGGGAAGACCAATCCCGGTCTCCTGAACAAAGGCTGAGGCCGCAAAGGTCAAGGACCGACTGCCCGATATTGTTATCACCCCGGCTCGTTCTGCGCGCGCCGCATGATGACGATATCGACGCCCTTGCCCATCTTGCCAACAACGCCAATATCGCCACCATGGTCTCGCGCATGCCGCACCCCTACACCACGGCGGATGCGGCCGATTTCGTGCGACGCGCAAAAGCCAGCACGACTGGTCACGGCACGATCGGCAAGTGCGTCTACGCGATCACGAAGGCGGACAATGGCGCATTCCTCGGTTGCTGCGGGATCGAGCCGCATGAGGACGGCAAGACGGTCGAGCTCGGCTACTGGCTGGGCGAGCCCTATTGGAACCAGGGCTATGCGACGGAAGCGGCCCAGGCGCTCACCGACATGGCCTTCCGCACCCGCGACATCGACCAGATCGATGCGCGCTGCCGGGTCATGAACGTCGCCTCGCGCCGGGTCATCCAGAAGTGCGGCTTCCAGTTCCAGGGCTCCGGCATGGTCGGCAGCCTGGCGCTCGGCGGCATGATGGCGGTCGAATGGTACCGGCTCGACCGCAAGACCTGGGTTTCGCTGAGAAGCTGGGGAGGGGGCCGATGACCGCGCTCGTTGAAGACCGCGCGCGGCGCGTCACGCGGCCCGATCCCGGCCCCTGCCCGGTGATCGAGACGAAGCGGCTGACACTCCGGCCGCACCGGCTCGCCGATGCGCCGGCAATCGCGGAATCGCTTGCCGATTTCCAAGTGGCGCGCATGCTCATGCGGGTGCCGGCGCCCTATCACCAGCAGGATGCGCTCGATTGGCTGAACCGCCAGGCGGTTGAGCCGGATTGGGCGCTGGCGATCACGTCCGGCGACGACGTCCATATCGGCTGCGTCGGCATCGAGCTTCTTCGCGGCGAATGGCGTGTCGGCTACTGGCTGAACCGCTTCTATTGGGGCAGGGGCATCATGTCCGAGGCGGTCTATGCTTCGGTCGAGCGCTTCTTCCGGCGCATGCCGGGGGCGACGCTCCATTCGGGCGTCTTCGCCGACAACCCGGCCTCGCTCAAGGTGCAGGAGAAGCTCGGCTTCAAGGTCACCGGCTGCAGCCAGGTGTTTGCGCGCGCCCGCAATGCCATGGTCGCGCATATCGAAACGCGGCTGACGGCCGAAGACCTCACCGGGCCGCACTGAACGACAATAAGAACCCCGCCCGTGTGTCCGCTGGCGGGGTTCTTTTGCACGATAATCTTTGACCTTGGCCGGCAGCGCCTATATCGAAGGCGCGAACGCGGCATCTATAGATTGGCGAAGCGATGAAATTCCTCGATGAAACAAAAGTCTATATCCGGTCCGGGGATGGCGGCGCGGGCGCCGTCTCCTTCCGCCGCGAGAAGTTCATCGAGTTCGGCGGCCCGGACGGCGGCGACGGCGGCCGCGGCGGCGATGTCTGGGTGGAGGCGGTGAACGGCCTCAACACGCTGATCGATTTCCGCTACCAGCAGCATTTCAAGGCCAAGACCGGCATGCACGGCATGGGCCGCAACCGCACCGGCGCCAAGGGTTCCGACGTGACGCTGAAAGTGCCGGTCGGCACGCAGATCTTCGAAGAGGACAACGAGACGCTGATCGTCGATATCGTCGAGGAGGGGCAGCGCTACAGGCTTGCCGCCGGCGGCAATGGCGGCTTCGGCAATGCCCATTTCAAGTCCTCCACCAACCAGGCGCCGAACTGGGCCAATCCCGGCCTCGAGGGCGAGGAAAAGACGATCTGGCTGCGGCTGAAGCTGATTGCCGATGCCGGCCTCGTCGGCCTGCCCAATGCCGGCAAGTCGACCTTTCTGGCCGCCTGCACCCGCGCCCGGCCGAAGATCGCCAACTATCCCTTCACCACGCTCCACCCCAATCTCGGCGTCGCCTCCGTCGACGGGCAGGAATTCATCATCGCCGACATTCCGGGGCTGATCGAGGGCGCCCATGAAGGGGTCGGCATCGGCGACCGCTTTTTGGGCCATGTCGAGCGCACCCGCGTGCTGCTCCATCTCGTCTCCGCGCAGGAGGAGGATGTCGCCAAGGCCTACAGGACCGTGAAGCACGAGCTCGAGGCCTATGGCGGCGGGCTCGAGGACAAGCCGCAGATCGTGGCGCTGTCGCAGATCGACGTGCTCGACGAGGCAGAGCTCAAGGCGAAGGCAAAAGCGCTGGCGAAGGCCTGCGGCTCGCCGCCGCTGCTCCTCTCCGCCGTCACCAATCGCGGCATGACCGAGGCGCTCCGGGCGCTGCGCGACGTCATTTCCGCCGCCAAGGCCGGCGAGGAGCAAGCCTGACATGGCCGCCACGCGCAAACCGCTCGAGAAATACCGGCGCATCGTCATCAAGATCGGCTCGGCGCTGCTCGTCGAGCGCAAGTCGGGGCTGAAAAAGGCCTGGCTCGATGCGCTCTCAGCCGATATCGCGGCGCTCCGGGCCAAGGGCGTCGAGGTGCTGGTCGTCTCCTCCGGTGCGATCGCGCTCGGCCGCACGGTGCTGAACCTGCCCTCCGGCGTCTTGAGGCTCGAGGATAGCCAGGCGGCCGCCGCCGTCGGCCAGATCGCGCTTGCCCGCGCCTGGTCGGAGAGCCTCTCCGCGGGTCAGATCACTGCCGGCCAGATCCTGCTGACCCTCGGCGATACGGAGGAGCGCCGCCGCTATCTCAATGCGCGCGCGACGATGAACCAGTTGCTGAAGCTCGGCTCCGTGCCGATCATCAACGAGAACGACACGGTCGCCACCACCGAAATCCGCTATGGCGACAACGACCGGCTCGCGGCGCGGGTCGCGACCATGGTCGGCGCCGACCTGCTCGTGCTCTTGTCAGATATCGACGGGCTCTATACGGCGCCGCCGCATCTCGACCCCGAGGCGCGCTTCCTCGAGACGATCGCAGAAATCACCGCGGAGATCGAGGCGATGGCCGGCGGGGCGGCGTCGGAGCTTTCGCGCGGCGGCATGCGCACCAAGATCGATGCCGGCAAGATTGCGACGACCGCCGGCTGCGCCATGATCATCGCCTCCGGCAAGCCGGAGCATCCGCTGCAGGCCATCGAGGCAGGCGCGCGCTCCTCCTGGTTCGCGCCCTCCGGCTCGCCGGTCACCGCCCGCAAGACCTGGATCGCCGGCCAGCTTCTGCCGGCCGGCTCGGTGACGGTCGATGCCGGGGCCGAAAACGCGCTGCGCTCCGGCAAGAGCCTGCTTCCGGCCGGCGTCCGCCAGGTGACGGGCACCTTCAGCCGCGGCGATACCATCGCAATCCTCGGAGCGACGGGGCGCGAGATCGCCCGCGGCCTTGCCGGCTACGACGTCCATGAGGCGCGCCAGATCGCCGGCAAGAAATCGGCGGAGATCGCCGCGATCCTCGGCTATGCCGGCCGCGCCGCCATGGTGCATCGCGACGACCTGGTGATGACGGCTCCTCCCGGCAAGCGCCCCGAGAATGAAGCGCCCGGGCCGGAAGAGGATGAGAGAAAGGACAAGCTTAATGCTTGAGACGGCGAAGAACGGCGAGGATGTCAACGCGATCATGCTGGAGATCGGCCGGCGCGCGAAGGCGGCCGCCCGCCCGCTCGCGGTCGCTAGCGCCGAGCGCAAGCACGCGGCGCTGATCGCGATGGCGGATGCGCTCCTTGCCCGAAGCGGCGAAATCCTCGCCGCCAATGCGATCGACCTCGACAATGCCGAAAAGACCGGCGTCGCCAAGGCCTTCATCGACCGGCTGACGCTGAATGAGAGCCGCGTCCGCGACATGGCGGACGGGATCCGGGCGATCGCCGAGTTCGAGGATCCGGTCGGCGCGGTGATCGCCGAATGGGACCGCCCGAACGGGCTGCATATCGAGCGCGTGCGCACGCCGCTCGGCGTCATTGGCGTCATTTACGAGAGCCGTCCGAACGTGACGGCGGATGCCGGCGCGCTCTGCCTCAAGGCCGGTAATGCGGTGATACTGCGCGGCGGCTCCGACAGCTTCCATTCCTCGCGGGCGATCCATGCCTGCCTCGTCGAGGGCCTGAGGGCCGCGGGCCTGCCGGAAGAGGCGATCCAGATGGTGCCGGTTGCCGACCGCGCCGCCGTCGGCGCCATGCTCACCGGCCTTAACGGCGCGATCGACGTCATCGTGCCGCGCGGCGGAAAGAGCCTCGTCGCCCGCGTCCAGAGCGAGGCGCGGGTGCCGGTCTTCGCGCATCTCGAAGGCCTCTGCCATATCTATGTCGATGCGTCCGCCGATCTCGACATGGCAAGGAAGATCGTCGTCAACGCCAAGATGCGCCGCACCGGCATCTGCGGCGCCGCCGAAACGCTGCTGATCGACAGGAATGCCGCCGACCGGCTGGCAAGGCCACTCCTTCAGGCGCTCGTCGAGGCGGGCTGCGAGGTGCGGGTCTCGGAAGAGCTCTCCGGCCTGCTTGCCGGGCTGAAGGCCGCGAGCGACGACGACTGGGCCACCGAATATCTCGACGCGATCATCTCGGCGAAGCTCGTCGACGGCATTTCCGGCGCCATCGAGCACATCAACCGCTGGTCTTCCGCCCACACGGAAGCGGTGATTGCAGAAGATCCTGCCGTCGTCGAGCGCTTCTTCTCGGAGATCGATTCGGCGATCCTGCTGCACAATGCCTCGACGCAGTTCGCCGATGGCGGCGAGTTCGGCATGGGCGGCGAGATCGGCATTGCCACCGGCAAGATGCATGCCCGCGGCCCCGTCGGCGTCGAGCAGCTGACCTCATTCAAATATCGCGTCCGCGGCACGGGACAGGTGCGGCCCTGACGACCGCTTTCGAAGCCAGGCCGGACTATCTGCGCATGCCGCATGTCGAGCGCGGCATGGCCGTCGGGCTGTTCGGCGGCTCGTTCAATCCGCCGCATGAGGGCCATGCGCTCGTTGCCGAGACGGCGCTGCGCCGGCTTGCGCTCGACCAGCTCTGGTGGATGGTGACGCCGGGAAATCCGTTGAAGGACAACCACAATTTGGCGCCGCTTGGGCGACGCATCGCAGCGAGCGAAAGGCTCGCCGAAAATCCGCGCATCAAGGTGACCGCCTTCGAAAAGGCGCTCGGCCAGAGCTATACCGCCCGCACCCTGGAATTCGTCCGCGCCCGCAATCCCGGCGTGCACTTCGTCTGGATCATGGGGGCGGACAATCTCAAAAGCTTCCATCGCTGGCAGGACTGGCGGCGCATCGTCCAGACCTTCCCGATCGCGGTCGTCGACCGGCCGGGGTCGACGCTCGCCTATCTTTCGTCGCCGATGGCGCGGACGTTCAGCCATGCGCGCATCGACGAGGACGATGCCGCGACGCTCGCCTTCAGGCCCGCGCCGGCCTGGACCTTCATTCACGGGCGGCGCTCGCCCTTGAGTTCGACGGCGCTGCGCTCCGCAGCGCCGCGCGCCTAAAGCGCGTCGCGTTTAAACATATTCGGGTGACGCGCTTTAGGTCCTTGTTTTTATGCATGCCGTTATCCCAGAACCGCTGCACACTTTTGGGCGACATGCATTATCAGGCGCGCAAAGGTCGCTGCAGCTCTTTGAGTTGCCGCATGTACCGTTAAATCGGCGCCGATTCAACGGAACATGCAGTAGGCAAATCCGGATGAATTGATCCTCGTGTCTTGAAACCGCAGGGGTTTGATGCCTACATTTACTTACGGTTCGAAGAGAATCACGAACCGAGAGTGCTTGTTCTGTTCATTTGGAAAGGAAAAACCCTGACAACAGCACACGCCAAGGGATATGCGATCTCCGCAATCCCGCGCAGCACGGAACCGAGCGACGAAGCCGCTGTCCGTGCGCTCAAGCTGGTCCTCGAAAGCCTAGAGGACTCGAAGGCAGAAGATATAGTTACCATCGACATTGCCGGAAAGTCGGCGCTGGGAGACTTCATGGTCGTTGTCTCCGGGCGATCGAACAGGCATGTGATGGCGATTGCCGACCATCTGACGACGGACCTGAAGGACGAGGGACTTGGCACCCCGCGTGTCGAAGGTCTCGAAGGTGGTGATTGGGTGCTGATCGACACCGGCGATGTGATTGTCCACATCTTCCGGCCCGAGATCCGGGAGTTCTACAACATCGAAAAGATGTGGGCCGCCCCGGACGTCGAGGAGAGCACCCTGCACTGAGACACGTCGCCCGGACCTGACCCGTTAGCCTTAGGGCGGTGCGACGATCGGTGCCGAATTTTCAGATGCGGCTGTCATGGCTGAAGGCCGATGACAGCAGGAGTGATGTTTGCCGATCACTGGTCGGCCATCCGGGGACCAACGGGCCATGCGTATCGGAGTTTTCGCAGTCGGCCGCTTGAAGGCGGGGCCGGAAAAGGAACTTGCGGCTCGTTATCTCGACCGTTTCTCAAAGGCCGGGCCGGCGGTAGGCCTCGAGCTTTTGCGCCTCGTCGAAGTCAACGAGAGCCGGGCGGGCAATGCCGAGACGCGCAAGCGCGAGGAAGCGGCCCAGCTTGAAAAGGCGCTCCCCGACGGCAGTCTCTTGGTGCTGCTCGACGAGCGCGGCAAGGCGATCGACTCGGAGGCCTTCGCGACCTTGCTCGCCAGCTTCCGGGATGGCGGGAAACGCGACCTGATGATCGCCATCGGCGGTGCCGACGGGCTCGATCCGGCGCTGCACGCGCGCGCCGACGCGGTTCTCGGCCTCGGCAAGATGACCTGGCCGCATCAGCTCGTACGCATCCTGGTCGCCGAACAGCTCTATCGCGCCGTGACGATCCTCTCCGGTCATCCCTATCACCGGGCCTGAAGCAGATTTGCGTCGGCGCAGCAGTGCACGACAGTAACGGCATTGTATTTGGTGAATGCTTTCGCCCTCATTCCTGTGCTTGTCACAGGAATCCAGCAGCGCCGCGTCTGCGGCGCGGAAGAGTCCTTTCAGCCCAAGGACTGCGGCTGGCTGGATTCCTGTGACAAGCACAGGAATGAGGGCCGAAGGAGAGCCTTGCCATACCGCAACCGACGAGTCGCAGTATGCTGCTGTTGTGCACTGTCGGCGAGCCAACGCTTCGTTCGCTTAGCCTCTTTGTCTTGACGCAGCTTCTTATCGGAAATCCGTGTCACACCTCTCCGGACCCTGCTTTGGATCGACTGTTTCCCCGCTCCCCTCGCGGAGCGATAACGCGATTATGTGTTGGTGGCCCGGCCAAAACGGATTAGGGTCTGCTACCGTTTTTCTGATGCATGGGACTGGATGAGACGCCGAGGGAAAGCAGCCGCGGATTGGGGCCGGAGCGCACTTGGCGTGCGGCGGTTGGGCCGTGGTACCGCGGTTGCGGCGCTGCTGCTGGCGACCGCTGCCCCGGCCTTTGCCGAGGACGCGCCCGCGGCCGCGGCGACCACGGAGCAAGAGGCCGCGGATCCGGCGGCCGGTCTTGCGCTGAGGCGCGACAGTACGCGCAGCGAGCTCGAGGCGCTTTCGAGGACGATCACGCTGTCTAAGGAGCGTGCCGAGGCGCTCGAGCGGACGATCGCCGAGATCGACAAGAACAATGCGGCGCTGCGCTCGGCCATCGTCGAGTCGGCAAAGAAACGCCAGGACCTGGAGCGGCAGATTGCCGGTGGCGAGAAGAAGCTCGGCGAATTGCGTGTCAAGGAAGACGTGGTCAAGAGTTCGCTCAGAGCCCGGCGCGGCCTGCTCGCCGAGGTGCTGGCGGCGCTTCAGCGCATGGGGCGAAATCCGCCGCCGGCGATCCTGGTGACGCCGGAGGACGCGCTCGCCTCGGTGCGCAGCGCCATCCTGCTCGGCGCCGTCGTTCCGGGCATCCGCAAGGAAACCGAGAGTCTCGTCGCCGATCTCGCGGCGCTCGCCGAAATCAGGCGCGGAATCGGCCGCCAGCGCGACGAGCTAACGGCGGCGATGGCCGCCAATCTCGAGGAGGAGCGGCGCATGGCGATGCTCGTCGCCGAGAAGGAGAAGCTGCGCCGGCAGAATGCGGCGGAACTGGCCGCCGAACAGCGCAAGGCCACCGAACTCGCCCAGCAGGCAACGAATCTCGAGGGCCTGATCTCCTCGCTCGAAACCGAGATTGCCTCGGTGCGCGATGCCGCGGAGGCCGCGCGCGCCGAGGCCGAGGAGCGCCGGCGCATGAGCGAGGCCGAACGCGAGACGGCACGGGAACTCGCCAGGAGCGCCGTGCCCGACAAAAACCGCATTGCGCCCGCATACGTGTTTTCCGAATTGCGGCAGAAGCTCAGCTATCCGGTCGCGGGTACGCTCCTGCGACAGTTTGGCGACGCCGACGGCACGGGGCATTCCTTGCAGGGAATCATGCTGGAGACCAATGCGGGCGCGCTGGTGACCACACCGGCGGATGGGTGGGTTGTCTATGCCGGCAAGTTCCGCAGCTATGGGCAGATGATCATCCTCAATGCGGGCGACGGTTATCACATCGTGCTTTCCGGAATGGAGAGCGTCGGTGTCAGCCCTGGGCAATTCGTGGTGGCCGGGGAGCCGGTCGCGACGATGGGTGCAAAAAGAGTGGCGAGTGCGGCGGCCTTGACGCTGGAAACGGACCGGCCGACACTTTACATTGAGTTTCGAAAAGACGGGAAACCGGTTGATTCCCGACCGTGGTGGACCGCAGCAGAGGTTGGAAGGGCGCGAAATGATACGTAGAGCTTCACTTGTTCTGGTCGGGGCGCTGATGGGGGCGACGGCAATGGGCGTCGTCTATTCGGCGGCCATTCCGGCCGTGGCGGCCAACTCGTCGACATACCGGGAATTGGCGATTTTCGGCGACGTGTTCGAGCGCGTGCGCGCGCAATATGTGACGCCGCCGCAGGACGACAAGCTGATCGAGAGCGCGATCAACGGCATGCTCCAGTCGCTGGATCCGCATTCGAGCTACATGAACTCGACCGACGCCGAGGATATGCGCACGCAGACGCGCGGCGAATTCGGCGGTCTCGGCATCGAGGTGACGATGGAAGACGATCTCGTCAAGGTGACGAGCCCGATCGACGACACCCCGGCCGCCCGCGCCGGCGTGCTTGCCGGCGACCTGATCTCGAAGATCGACGGCCAGGACGTTCGCGGATTGAAGCTCGAGGAAGCGGTCGACAAGATGCGCGGCGCCGTCGGCACGCCCATCAAGCTCACCATCCTGCGCCAGGGTGCGGAGAAGCCGATCGAAGTGACGATCGTTCGTGACGTGATCGCCGTGCGTGCGGTGAAGTTCCGCGTCGAGGGCGATGTCGGCTACCTGCGCGTGATCTCCTTCACCGAAAAGACCTTCGAGGACCTGAAGAAGGGCATCGACAAGATCAAGGCCGAGGTGCCGGCGGACAAGCTCAAGGGCTATGTGCTGGACCTGCGCCTCAATCCGGGCGGCCTGCTCGACCAGGCGATCAATGTGTCGGACGCGTTCCTGGATCGCGGAGAGGTGGTTTCGACCCGCGGCCGCAATCCGAACGAGACCCGCCGCTTCAATGCGACGCCGGGCGATCTGGTCGACGGCAAGCCGGTGATCGTGCTCGTCAATGGCGGCTCCGCATCGGCATCGGAAATCGTCGCGGGCGCGCTGCAGGATCTGAAGCGCGCGACCGTGCTTGGCACGCGCTCCTTCGGCAAGGGTTCGGTGCAGACGATCATTCCGCTTGGCGACGCCGGCGCGCTGCGCCTGACGACCGCGCTCTACTACACGCCGTCCGGCAAATCGATCCAGGGCACCGGCATCACGCCCGACATCAAGGTCGAGCAGCCGCTGCCGCCCGAGCTCCTCGGCAAGGTGGAGGCGCAGGGCGAGTCCGACCTGCGCGGCCATATTCCGGGCCAGAACGAGACGGATGAAGGCTCCGGCTCCGTCGCCTATGTGCCGCCGGAGGCCAAGGACGACATCCAGCTCAACTATGCGCTCGACTTGCTTCGCGGCAACAAGACCGATCCGGCCTTCCCGGCCAATCCGGAGCAGGCCGAACTGCAGAAGTAAGTCTGCTTAGGGCAGAAAATAATGGGCGCCGGGCTGTTCAACCCGGCGCCTTTCATGTTGCAAGGCCGCGCGTCTTTTCGGACGCCAGCGTACAGGATCTCGGCTCCTGCCGCTTCGCCGGTTGATGGCAGGTCAGCGCTCACTTCCATCCCTCTTTCCTGTGCTTGTCACAGGAATCCAGCCAGCCCAAGTCCTTGGCTGAAAGGACTCTTCCGCGCCGCAGACGCGGCGCTGCCCTCGTCCCTGTGACAATCACAGGGACGAGGGCAAGGGGATCCGCCTCCGAAAATCGGTTCCGAATTTCGGACCGATGCGCTATGGATCGGCGAAGCGGCCGGCTGCGCCGTGATTCTTCGCGGGGGCGGCGCACCTCACCGGCATGTCCTGGAGCGGCGGCCGGTTGGAGCGGTTCTCCGCTTGCACTGCGCTCCGATGATTGGATTTTAGGCGACCGAGGCTCCGTTTGGGAACTGATCTCAATGCCCCCCTTGGCCAAGGCCGCCGCAAGCGCGCTCCGCGCCGGCTAAATCCGCGCCGTATCGTCGCCTATACGCTTCTTGGTACCTGCGTCTTCGCCATCCTCGGGCTTTCCGGCTGGAGCGCTTTTGCGCCTGACCGGCTGATCCGCACGCCCGCCCCTGTGGAAGACGCCACGACCGTGGCGGTCTCCGGAACGGAAGGGCCGTCGGAACGAAGCGGCAACGCCAAACATGGAACGCTTAGAGCGAGCGGCGCGCTTTCCGGAGCGCGTGTCGAGGAAATGGCGACGAGCGACGGCGCGACCGTCACCAAATACACGCCGCGGCCGCGCGAGAGCGACGGTCCGGCTTTGATCAGCGCCGGGCCGACGCGCGGCCAGGATCCGCGCATGGCGGCGCTGCCGAACGAAGATCTCCTCGAAACCACGCCGGAAGGCCGGCTGCCGATCGTCGGTCCGGAGGGCTTGAGACCCATGGATCAATATGCGCGGCCCTGGTCCGGGGCCCGCGGCACCCGAATTGCGCTGGTGGTGGGCGGCCTCGGCCTCAGCCAGACCGGAACGCTGCGCGCCATCCAGGCGCTGCCGCCGGACGTGACGCTCGCCTTCGCGGCGGCCGGCAACAGCCTGCAGCGCTGGATGCAGGAGGCAAGGCACGACGGCCACGAAATTCTCCTGCAGATCCCGATGGAGCCGTTCGATTATCCGAGCAGCGATCCCGGGCCGCAGGCACTGCTCGTTTCCCAGTCTCAGCGGAAGAATCTTGCCGAACTGCACCGGAGCATGGGCCGGATCACCAATTACACCGGGATCATGAACTATCTCGGCGGGCGGTTCCTCTCCGACGCGGATGCGCTTGAACCGGTGATGCGCGATCTCGGCAGGCGCGGTCTGCTTTTTCTCGATGACGGCACCTCCGCGCAGTCGCTATCCGGCACGCTCGCCGGCGCCTTCGACGTGCCGCACGGCTTCGCCGACCTGGTCGTCGACAGTGAGCTCAGCCGCGGCGCGATCCTGCGCCGGCTGGATGAACTCGAACGCGTCGCCCGGCGCAACGGTACCGCGATCGGCGTCGCCTCGGCCTTCGAGGAAAGCGTCGCGGCGATCGCGGAATGGATGGAAGAGGCCGGCGGACGCGGCATCGAATTCGTCGGCGTTTCCGCCCTCGTCAAGGATCCGCAACAAAACTGATCTAATCACCGCCTGCCGGATCGCTTTCGCGACCGGACCGGCGGGATCTGCAAGGGAAGACGATATGGGCAAGGACAAAGGCAAGGTGTTGAAGGCGGAGGATCTGCCCTATCGGCGCTGTGTCGGCGCCATGGTCCTCAACCGCGAAGGACTGGTCTGGGCCGGACACCGGCTCGCCGTCGGCAATTCCGAATATGACGGCTCGCCGCAGCTCTGGCAGATGCCGCAGGGCGGCATAGACGAGGGCGAAGATCCGCTCAAGGCGGCCTATCGCGAACTCTACGAGGAGACCGGGATCCGCACGGTTTCGCTGCTCGCGGAGGCGCCGCACTGGATTCACTACGACCTGCCGTCCCATCTTATCGGCATCGGTCTCAAGGGCAAATATCGCGGCCAGGCGCAGCGCTGGTACGCCTTCCGCTTCGAAGGCGACGAGAGCGAGATCGCCATCAACCCGCCGCCGGGCGGCCATGATCCCGAATTCGACGCCTGGGAATGGAAGCCGATGCACGAACTGCCCGGCCTGATCGTGCCCTTCAAGCGCAAGGCCTATCAGGAGGTCGTCGCCGCTTTCGCGCATCTGGTGCGGTAGGGGCGGAGAGGGCGTGTAAGCTTCCGTTAGCCGTAGTCGGGCCCCTCATCCCGCTGCCGCGACCTTCTCCCCGCAGGCGGGGAGAAGGAGACTCGCGGGCACGGCTTCCGATCGCCGGCAGGTGACTACTGCATGTTTCCGTAGGGCAAAGAGGAGGGGAACGGCGGAGCTCGCCGCTTGTCCCTTCTCCCCGCTTTGCGGGGAGAAGGTGCCGGTCCACCCTCCGCAGCTGCAGCGCAGCTGCTGCGGAGGACGGGCAGGCGGATGAGGGGCCGGTTTGCGCGATGCGGGCCTATTCGGCCTCGTTGGCCGGGGCCGCGTTGAGCTGGCCGTATTTCTCTTCGCCGATCGATTCGAGCAGCTGCAACTGCGATTCGAGGAAGTCGATGTGGCCCTCCTCGTCGGAAAGCAGTTCCTCGAACAGCCTCATCGAAATATAGTCGCCCGCCGCGTGACAGATGTCGCGGGAGTTCTTATAGGCGTTGCGGGCGTCGTATTCGCCGGCGAGGTCGGCCTTCAGCACTTCTTTGACGTTCTGCCCGATGCGTAGCGGCGCGACAGTCTGGAGGTTCGGATGGCCCTCGAGGAAGATGATGCGCGCGATCAGCTTGTCGGCGTGGTGCATCTCCTCGATGGATTCTTCGCGCTCCTTCTTTGCGAGCAGCGTGTAGCCCCAGTCTTCGAGAAGGCGGTAATGCAGCCAGTATTGGTTTACGGCACCAAGTTCGAGAAAGAGCGCTTCGTTAAGCTGCTCGATGACCTTTGCGTCGCCTTTCAAGATCCGCCCTCCGGCTCTCTTCATGGAATTGTCTGAGCCGGTTCATGAAATCAAATATCTCGGCTTCCGTCGAGTCGCGGCGGGCGTGATAGGCTTCCGTGGTGCGGATGATGATGTCGACGACATTGGGGAAACAGCCGCAGCAGCGGCCGCGCTTTTCCATCGCGTGATAGACTTTCGCCGGCACGATCAACTGCCAGCAGTCCTCATCGAGGAGGCTGACGATCGTGTCTTCGATCTCTCTTTCCGTGATGTAATTGCAGCTGCAAACCAGCATGTCGCCTTGCCTGTCAAACGCAACGTCCTGAATTGCTTCATAAAGCAAAAGAGGACGTTTAGCGTCAAGAAAAAACTCTCCGGCGTGAAACCGGCCGATTTGTTAGAGTCGTTCTAAACTTGATAAAAAGTTTCGTATTTTCATTCCATTAGACGATTCTAAGGTTCATGTTCCCGAGCATGAATCCTTTCGCTTCGGCCGGCATGCTGCGACATTTTTACGCGGTCTGGTCGGGTGAGCCCCTTCTGCGGGTGGTGGGCGGATCGGTTGCGGTTCAATGGAAATTGCGCCCTTTCGGCATGACCTCGGCCGCCTCGCCCGCCACATCAGGGTGCCCCGGCGGATCGTATGCGGATTGGCCCAGCTGCTGCTGCCGGAGCCGCCGCTTGTCGCGGGCGTCGGCCGTCGGCCGCAAGGCCGCGTCCGCCCGGTCGCTGGCGCCGAAGCGTCTTGCCTCCTTGCGCAAGAGGCCGAGCATCGGCGTCATGTCTTCGATATATTCGGCGACCACATGGATGACGCCGCTTTCGCTCTGCAGGCGGCCGCGGATCTTCACGAGCCGCGATCCCATGACCTCCGCCCGGTATTTCCGAAACGTCCTTTCCCAGACGATGATGTTGGAAACGCCGGTCTCGTCCTCGATCGTCATGAAGATGACGCCATTGGCCGAACCCGGGCGCTGGCGGACGAGCACGACCCCGGCCACCGTCACCCGTCTTCCAGCCGGCGTCTTCATGAGGTCGCGATTGCAAGTGATGCCCATGCGTGCAAAATCCTGCCGCATGAAGGAAACCGGATGGGCCTTGAGCGAGAGCGTCAGGGTCCGATAGTCGTGGATGACATGTTCGCCCTCGGGCATCACCGGCAGGCTGACTGCGGGTTCGGCCTGCAGGTCCTCGGCGCCCGCGCCGTCGAACAGCGGCAGCCGCTCGACCGCAGAGGCTTCGTCGAGCGCCTTCACCGCCCAAAGTGCGGCGCGCCGGTCGAGGCCGATCGAGCGGAAGGCATCGGCATCCGCCAGGCGCTCCAGCACGGGACGGGTCAATCCGGAGCGGATCCAGAGATCGTGAACGGAGCGGTATCCATCGCCGCGGTGCTGAACCAGCGCTTCCATATCCGTCCGGCGCAGCCCCTTGACCAGCCGGAAGCCCAGCCGGACGGCTTTTCGCGACCGGATGACATCCCGCATGGCCTTGTGGCGCGGATCGATCGCATCCCTGTTGAACAGGTCCGTCCCTTCGAGCAGGGCGTCCCAATCCGAATGGTTGATGTCGACCGGCAGCATCCTGACCCCGTGCTCGCGCGCGTCGCGCACGAGCTGGGCAGGGGCGTAGAAACCCATCGGCTGCGAATTCAAAAGCGCCGCGCAGAAGATATCCGGATAATAGGCCTTGAACCAGGACGAGGCATAGACGAGGGAGGCGAAGGAGGCGGCATGGCTTTCGGGAAAGCCGTATTCGCCGAAACCCTTGATCTGGTTGAAGCAGCGCTCGGCGAATTCCGGCTCGTAACCGTTTGCGACCATGCCGTCGATCATCTTGCGCTCGAAGGTATGAATCGTGCCCGTCCGCTTGAAGGTCGCCATGGCGCGGCGGAGCTGATCGGCCTCGCTCGGTGAAAAGCCGGCGGCGGTGATCGCGATCTGCATCGCCTGTTCCTGAAACAGCGGCACCCCCAGCGTCCTTTCCAGGACCGCCCTCAATTCCGGGCTCGGATAATCGACCGGCTCGCCCCGGCGCTGCGCCTCGCGCCGCTTCAGATACGGATGCACCATGTTGCCCTGGATCGGCCCGGGGCGAACGATCGCGACCTCGATTACCAAATCGTACATCTCGCGCGGCTGCAGGCGCGGCAGCATGCTCATCTGCGCCCGGCTTTCGATCTGGAAGACCCCGACCGTATCGGCCCGGCAGATCATATCGTAAACCGCCTGCTGCTGGTCCTGGTAGAGTTCGGCCAGTATTTTCGGCTGACCGTAATGCGTCTCCAGAAGCTTGAAGGCCTTGGCGAGGCAGGTCAGCATGCCGAGCGCCAGCACGTCGACCTTGAGGATCTTCAACTGGTCGAGATCGTCCTTGTCCCATTCGATCATGTAGCGGTCGGGCATGGCCGTGTTCATGATCGGCACGACCTCGTCGAGCCGATCGCGGGTGATGACGAAGCCGCCGACATGCTGGGAGAGATGGCGCGGGAAGTTCATGAGCAGGCTCGCATAGGCAAGGACGCGCCGCGTCAGCGGATCGGCGATGTCGAGGCCCGCGCCTCTGGCCTGCTCTTCGGTGAAGGGCGAGGTTCCCCAGCCCCAGATGGAGCTGACGAGCGCCGATTGCACATCCTCCGAAAGGCCGAAGGCCTTGGCGACCTCGCGTCCGGCGGAGCGCGAGCGATAGCTGATCACCGCGGCGGTGAGGCCCGCATGCTCCCGGCCATAGTTCCGGTAGATATATTGGATGACCTCCTCGCGCCGCTCGTGCTCGAAATCGACATCGATGTCGGGCGGCTCGTCGCGGTCCTTCGACAGGAAGCGGTCGAACAGCAGCGTGAATTTCTGCGGATCGACATCGGTGATGCCGAGGCAGAAGCAGACCGAGGAATTGGCCGCCGACCCTCGCCCCTGGCAGAGGATGTCGACGCTGCGGGCGAATTTCACCAGCTTGTGGACGGTCAGGAAATAGGGCTCGTACTTCTTCTCGTGGATGAGTTCGAGCTCGTAATCGATCTGGCGCCTGACCTTGTCCGGCACGCCGTCGGGATAGCGCTCGATCGCCCCTTCCGCGACGAGCCTGCGCAGGCTTGTCGCCGGGCTCTCGCCATTCTCGTTTTCATCCGGATATTGATGGCTGAGCTCGTCGAGGCTGAAGGAGAGCCGCTCGAAAAACCGGCGCGCATTGGCGATCGCCTCGGGATAATCGCTGAACAGCCGCGCCATTTCCTTCGGCCCCTTCAGATGCCTTTCGGCATTCTTCTGGAGGAGGAAGCCGGCGCTCATGACCGTCACATGCTCGCGGATCGCGGTCACCACATCGGCGAGCGGGCGGTAATGCGGGTCGTGGTAGAGCGCGTCGTTGGTGGCGAGAAGCGGGACGCCGGCCTTGCGGGCGACGGCGGCCAGAGCGGCGAAATCGTGCCGGTCGAAGCCGTCATAGCGCGGCGTCAGGCCGAGATGGAGCCGGTTGCCGAGAGGCTCCCGCAAGGTCTGCAGAAGCGCGTCCAGTTTTTCGGGTTCCGGCCGGCCGCCCTTCGGCAGGACGATCAGCAGAAGCTCTTCCTGCCACTCGAGGAGATCGGCGAAATAAAGTGTGCAGTCGCCTTTCTTCGAACGCAGGTTCCCGGCGCTGAGCAGGCGGCAGAGATGCCCCCAGCCGCGCCGGTTTTGAGGATAGGCAAGGATGTCCGGCGTGTCGTCGGCAAAGGTGAGGCGAGCGCCCGGCTGGAAAGGATAGCGTTCCAGCTTCGCCTTGGCATGGGCCCGCACGACGCCGGCGACGCTGTTGCGGTCGGCGATGCCGAGGCCGGAAAGTCCGATCTTCTTGGCAAAGACGACCATCTCCTCGGCCGGCGCCGCCCCTTCGAGAAAGGAGAAGTTCGTGCGCGCGCCCAGTTCGTAGAAGATGGGGGACTCGTAGAAGGTGGGTTCTCCGCTCATGCGAAAACTCCATGCATGAACCAGCGGGCCGAGGAGACTTCCCGCTCATAAAGGCCTTCGCGAAACAGCCAGAACCGCCGGCCCTCCTGATCCTCGACCCGGAAATAGTCGCGGGTCGGGTGGTCCTCGCCATCGATCCACCATTCGGCGGCGATGCGTTCCGGCCCCTCGGCGCGGGCGACGCGGTAGCGGGTCTTGCGCCAGTTGAAGCTGCGCGGGGGACCCTCCGGCACTTCGGCCGTCGCCTCCACCGGTTCGGGATGGGCGAAAATCCGTAAAGGACGGTTTTCGGGAAAGGCCCCGCCTTCCAGGCCTGGCGCATCCAGGAGTGCTGCGACGTCCCGCAAGGGGAAAAATCCGCCCGCCCGTTCGGGCAGATGGCTTTCGGCAAAGCAAGCCTGCATCAGGCAATCGGGCCCGAAGCGGGCGGAAACCTTGTCGACGAAGGCGGCAAGCGGCTGGCTTTCATCGGGGACGCCGGAAAAATCCTGCTGGGCGGGATCGAGCCTCTCGCTTCTGAGCACGGCAAGCCGGAGAATTTCGAAGCCGAATCCGGCATCGAGATCGTCATGAACCGCCTGCAGCCGCTCGCGAAAAAGCGCCGCGATCCGCCCGGCGTCGTTCAAGGCAAAGGCGGCGTGGGCCTGAACGCGGAATACTCGACCATCGACACGGAACAGCAGGAGTTCGAACAGCCGTCCGCCTTCGCCCTGCCGCTCGAGAGAGGCGCGAACGTCCTTGGCGAGATGCCGGGTCAGTTCGAGAATATACGCCTCGTCCTGCAGCGGCTCGGCAAAGCGGCGCTCGGCGGAAAAACTCGGCACCGGCAGGCGCGGTGAGAGCGGTTCATCCACCCGGCCCCTTGCCTGATCGAGCCTGAGGAGAAGTTGGGGGCCGAAGCGGCGGGCAAGCGGCGCGCGCGGCGCCTTGAGAAGATCGCCGATCTCTCTCAGCCCGACGCGTTCGAGTGCGGCGACGGTTTCCGCCGGCAGGCGGAGTGCCGCGACCGGCAGGGGAGCCAGGATCCGGTCGGCCTCCTCGGGGTCGATGACGTCGGCATGGCCATGGCGGGAGGCGGCCCAGGAGAGGCCGGCGGAAGAGGATATGGTCGCGCGCGCCTCGACCCCGAGCGCAAAAAGCCGGGAGAGCACATCGCTGACCAGCGCCTTTTCGCCGCCGAAGAGATGCGCGCAGCCGGTGATGTCGAGGAACAGGCCATCCTTGCCGTCGAGCGCGACAAGCGGCGTATAGCGGTCGCACCAGTCGGCAAGCCCTTCCAGAAAGGCCTGGTCGGCCGAAGGATCGGCGACGATCACGTCGAGCGCCGGGCACATGGCGCGCGCTTCCGCCGCCCCCTGGCCGCGCTTCAGGCCGATCCGCTCCGCAAGCGTATCGAGCGCGACGAGGCGCATGGCATTGTCGATCCTGGCGGCGAAAACGACGGGCGGGTGATCAGGACGCCCGCGCGAAAGCCAGGAGGCGCCCCAGCGGCTCCGCGCGACACGATCGGCCGGCAGATGCGGAAAGTGGATCGCCAGGATCCTCTGGCTGGTCGATTGCCTGAAGAGCGGCGCTTCGGCGCTCGTCAAGGGGGTAGAAGCGGCGGTCATGGGCGTTCCATTCGAGAAAGATGTCGTGAGGGGCAGACGCCCTGTTTTTTTCGACAAGGAGGTGAAAGCTCGGATGGCCGACGCTGCCGCAAAGCATCGAGCCATCGGGGAGGGGACGTTCGCCGGCCGGCGCCGGCTTGACCTGAAAGCGGAAAAAGGCGCTGCTTGCCTCCTCTTCCCCCGCCTGCCGGAAGAGAAGAAGCGGAACCTGGCCGGCCCGCGCCTTGACGTGCAGGCGCCGGCTCTCGCTCAAGGCGAGAGAGGCGGGATTGCCGCGGATTTCCAGCACGATCGTGGCGAAGACCGGCACCGAAAGCGCCGTCTCGGCGATCCAGAGCGCATCCTTGACCTTGCCCGCGGAGACGAAGAGGAGCCGTTCCGCGTCGAGCCCGTAGCTCCTCAGTCCGGGGGCATAAGGATTGCCGGCCTCGCGCGCGGCAAGCGCCTGGCTGATCCACAGGACCGGGGCGAGATGACCCTTTTGCTTCCTCCGCTGCTGGTACAGAACGGCAAGCGCCATGACGAAGCCGGCCGCCGCGCCTGCATCGCGGGTTTCCGCATTGCGGATTTCCACCAGGCCCTCGAGCGGCAAACCGCCTTTGAGCACATCGTCGAGCGAGGCAATTCCAAAGGGCATGACCTGGCGGTCCGGCGCTCTCTCCCTGCCGCGGCGAAAGCCGGCGCGATCGGCATCCCGGATCGCCGGCACGACAGCGGTCGAGCAGCCGTTCTCAATCCGTGCTATGCTTTCACGAAGGGAAAGAATGGTTTGCCGTTGCACGGCGTTCTCGGCCATGACGGTCAACTCCGATCATATGTTCACGTTATGTTCTTATGGATTCCAGAGCTTGCGAAAAGAGTCAACCGTCATCACATGAGAATTTATTCCTTACCCCGTCCGGGCGGAATTCAACACTCGAAAAACAAAGGCGAAACCGCTATATGAGGGCGACAAGGAGTGCCCATGGCCCGCATAGACCAGACCGAAAATTGGCGGGAACGCCACGCACCGACGCTCACGACATTCGAACAGCTTGCGTTTGAAGCCTATATCCATCTGCCGGAGGAATTCCGCAAGCTGACGACGGATCTCACCATCGAAGTTGCCGATTTTCCGAGCGACGACGTCTTCGAAGACATGGCGCTGGAGACGCCTTTCGACCTGCTCGGCCTCTTCGAAGGCCGCGGCATCGGCGAACGCTTCACGCTCGAAACCGGCGAACTGCCGAACCGGATCATTCTCTACCGTCGCCCGATCCTCGACTATTGGGCGGAAAACGACGAAACGCTGGGCGACATCATCACCCATGTGCTGATCCACGAGATCGGCCACCATTTCGGCCTGTCCGACGACGACATGGAGCGGATCGAGGCGAGCGTCGAGCATCTGGGCGGCTAAGCGCACCTGTGGCGCTGCGCGTCGTTTCAAACGCGCAAAGGTCGCTGTAAACTCTTTGAACTTGCGCATTGAGCTTTCCGAAAATCGGGTACGATTTTCGGGCCGACGCGCTAAGACGCGCATTTCACCGCGGCAGGGATCGCAGCTGTTTATGCTTGCCCGCCGGCGATTACGGGACCATTTTCGCCTCGATTCTGAGTCATGCTGCCTTTTCTTGACTGGTCCTTCGGGCGAGGAGGTCGACCATGTCTCAGCACTATCCAGACCATCCGCTGCAACCGGGCGATCAGGCCCCGAACATCGTGCTGGACGCGATATCCCGCGAGGGCAGGATCGCGCTTGATGATTTTCGCGGCCGAAGCCCCGTGTTGATCGGTTTGTTTCGAGGGCTGCTTTGTCCGTTCTGCCGACGCCATGTTGCGGCGATGGCCCGGCTCAACCCGGTCCTCAGCGAGAAAGGTGTCGCCTCGCTGGCGGTGGTCAACACCCCGGTAGAACGCGCACGCCTTTATTTCCGCTACCAGCCGATACCCGGCCTGCTCGCCGCATCCGATACCGAGCGAGCTTCGCACCGCGTCTTCGGCCTGCCTCTCATCGAGTTTACGGAAAATGAGACCAACTGGCCGCAGAGGGTCGGAATGGACGCGGTCTCGGCGATGCGGGTCGATTGGCCGGGGGAGTTGCCCGAACCGATGGATCCGGCGAGCGGCGGCGACCTTCTCAGCAGCAGGGACGGGTATGAAATCACGGAAGCCGATGAACAGGTGCGGATACCCGGTCATTTGCAGCTTGTCGGCCATTTCCTGCTCGACCGCGACGGCGTGGTACGCTGGAGCTTCACGGAAGTCGAAGAGGATGGCCGAAACGTATGCCGGGCGTTGAATCCCGAAGAATTGATGTCGGCAGCTTCCCAACTCGCATGATACGGCCACAAGTCGTCGTCGGCCGCGGCGCGCTCTCGATTGACCTCTCGCTACTGGGAGACGCTCGCGACGTTGCGCTCACTCTTCCGAGAGCTTGATGTCCGGATGGTAATCCTTGCCCGACACTTCCTTCACCACCGCCTGCCCGCACTGCATATGCTGGGTGTCGGCGTTGAAGGCATAGGTCGGATTGCCGTGGAGCTCCCATCCCTGGTTCAGCGCCGCCGTCACCTTGTGACAGAAGGAGGCGTCGTCGGGGCCGGTGAGAAAGCGATAGAGTTTCACGATCTTGCCTTTCGTGTTTCGATGATATCCGCCTTGGCGGCGAGTTTCTGCGCTTGGTCCAGATGCAGCCGCTCGACCATGCGGCCGTTGAGGCTGATCACGCCCCTGCTGGAATTTTCCGGAAGGGCAAAGGCGGCGATGATCGCGCGCGCCTCTGCGAGCGCCGCGTCGCCGATGCCGAAGGCTTCGTTGGCGAAAGCGATCTGGGCCGGGTGGATCAGCATCTTGCCGTCATAGCCCATGTCGCGTCCCTGCCGGCACTCGGCTTCGAAGCCCTGCGCATCGCGGAAGTCGTTGAAGACCGCATCGACGGCATCGAGACCGCTGCCGCGGGCGGCAAGCAGGATCTGCATCAGCCAGGGCACAAGATAGGGGCGGCCCGGGAGGTCGGCGACGCCCGTCGCCTTTCTCATATCATTCAGGCCGACGACGAGGCAGTCGAGCCGGCCGGCGCGCGTGCGCCCGGTCTCGGCGATCGCCGGCGCATTGATCACGCCGCGCGGCGTCTCGATCATCGCCCAGAGCCTTACGCTTTCCGGTACGCCCTTTTTCACGAGCCAGTCGAGGGCGGCCTGAATGTCGGCGGGCACTTCGACCTTGGGCAGGAGGACCGTATCGGCATTGACGGCGAGTGCGGCGGCAAGATCCAGTTCGTCGAAACCCGCCTCCGTCCGGTTGATGCGGATGATCGTTTCGATCTCAGGCCGATCCTCGGAAAGATGCCGTACCAGCGCGTCGCGCGCTTCACTCTTGCGCTCGGGCGCCACGGCATCCTCGAGATCGAAGATGACGGCATCGGCGGTCAGATCCTTGACCTTGGCGAGCGCACGGGGGTTGTCCGCCGGAACGGAGAGCACGGAGCGGCGCAGCCGCACGGGATGGTGGTCGGTCGGTCTCGTCATACGCGTCGTTGTGCCCGCCTTTGCGCTTTCGCGCAAGCCGGCGCTCTTGCAGCTCTTTCGCGCCCCTTGCAAGCGCGCGGGCGCACACCCACATGGCCTAGAGAAAGGTAATCTCCATGCGTAGCATCCGCTCTGTCCTTTTCACGACCGCGGCCATCGTCCTCTCGCTGGCGGCTCTCGTTTTCACCGCTTCCCTGGCACTGGCGCTTGCCGGCATCGCCGCCGTGATCGCGATCGGCAGCGCGATCGCCGCAAGACTCGGCCCGCGGCCTCGGCCTGCGCAGGCTCGCGCGGCTTCCGCCGGTCGAGAACGCGAAATGCGGATTTGGAACGACGGCCGCGGCACGATCATCGATCTGTAAAATTGCCGGGCGCGGCCGCCCGCATGCCGCGCCGCTCGGGTATCCGACTCCGGCAAACGCAGATTCTCCTTCAATTCGGCGCAAAACTGATCTAAACGCTTCTGCCAACACTCCCGCTGAATTCGAAGGCCAAGACATGGAAAAGTTCGTCAAGCTCACCGGCGTTGCCGCGCCCTTGCCCGTCGTCAATGTCGACACGGACATGATCATTCCGAAGGACTACCTGAAGACGATCAAGCGCACCGGCCTCGGCAAGGGGCTTTTCGCCGAATCCCGCTACAACGAGGACGGCACGCCGAACCCGGATTTCGTGCTCAACAAGCCGGCCTACCAGGACGCCAGGATTCTCGTCGCCGGCGACAATTTCGGTTGCGGCTCCTCGCGCGAACACGCACCCTGGGCGCTCCTCGACTTCGGCATCCGCTGCGTCATCTCGACCTCGTTCGCCGATATCTTCTACAACAACTGTTTCAAGAACGGCATCCTGCCAATCGTCGTCAGCCAGGCCGACCTCGACAAGCTGATGGACGACGCCAGCCGCGGCTCCAATGCGGTGCTCACCGTCGATCTCGAGGCGCAGGAGATCACCGGCCCGGATGGCGGTTCGATCAAGTTCGAGATCGACGCCTTCAAGCGCCATTGCCTGCTGAACGGCCTCGACGATATCGGCCTGACGCTGGAGAAGGCGAGCGCCATCGACAATTTCGAGAAGGCAATCGCCACGTCCCGGCCCTGGGCATAAGCGCCCAGTGGCGACCAGGCTCATCTCCTCCGGTTCGCCCTTCGAGAAGGCGGCAGGCTATTCGCGTGCCGTCGTCAGGGGCGACTGGTGCTTCGTCTCCGGCACGACCGGCTATGATTATGCCACCATGACCATGCCGGAGACGGTGGAGGAGCAGGCGCGCAATTGTCTGAAGACGATCGAGGGCGTGCTCAAGGAGGGAGGCTTCTCGCTTTCGGATGTCGTGCGCAATCACTACTACGTCACCGACGCCAGCTTCGCCGACCGGGTCTTTCCGATCTTCGGCGAGTTGTTCGGCGACATCCGTCCGGCCGCGACGATGATCGTCTGCGATCTGATCCGCCCGGAAATGCTGATCGAGATCGAAGTCACGGCGTTCAGGGGCTGAGGAGATCGACGAGGCGATGCAGTTCGAAGGCACCGCCGACTAGGAATGCAGGATCGCCTGGTCCCTCTGCACAATTCGGTGGCCGGCTCATGCGTGCGTGGTTCCGCGTGTCATCCGTTGGCCATCCGGAAATCGTTTTTCGTTGACCAAACGGCAGTCCTCGCGCTATCAAACGATCCGTGGTGATTTGGCCGGCCGGCTTGCAGCCACGTTAAAGAAGTCGCTAAAGGGCCGAGGAGAACGATTTCCGAGGACCGGTCGCGATGATCTCGCCGCCGGTTTTTTTGTATTGATCGAGTGGAGCCCATGCCCATCAAGATTCCCGACACGCTGCCCGCCTTCGAGACCCTGGTCAACGAGGGTGTGCGGGTGATGACCGAGACCGTGGCGATCCGGCAGGACATCCGCCCGCTTCAGATCGGGCTTCTCAATCTCATGCCGAACAAGATCAAGACCGAGCTCCAGATGGCGCGGCTGATCGGCGCCACGCCCCTGCAGGTCGAACTGTCGCTCGTGCGGGTCAATGGCTATCGGCCGAAGAACACGCCGGAGGATCATCTGCTCGCCTTCTATGAGACCTGGGAGGAGGTGAAGGGCCGCAAGTTCGACGGCTTCATCATCACCGGCGCGCCGGTCGAGACGCTCGACTATGAAGAGGTCACCTATTGGGACGAGCTCAAGTGCATCTTCGACTGGACGGCGACCAATGTGCATTCGACCATGAATGTCTGCTGGGGCGCCATGGCGGCGATCTACCATTTCCACAGCGTTCCGAAATACTCGCTGAAGGAAAAGGCCTTCGGCGTCTACCGGCACCAGAACCTGAAGCCTTCCTCGGTCTATCTGAACGGCTTTTCCGATGATTTCGCCGTGCCCGTCTCGCGCTGGACGGAGGTGCGCCGCGCCGATATCGAGCGGGTGCCGGGGCTCGAAATCCTGATGGAATCGAAGGAGATGGGCGTCTGCCTCGTGCACGAACGGAAGGGCAACCGGCTCTACATGTTCAACCACGTCGAATATGATTCCACCTCGCTGTCGGAGGAATATTTCCGCGACGTCGATGCCGGCGTGCCGATCAAGCTGCCGCATGACTATTTCCCGCACAACGACGCGGCGCTGCCGCCGCAGAACCGCTGGCGCAGCCACGCGCATCTCTTCTTCGGCAACTGGATCAACGAGATCTACCAGACGACCCCCTACGAACTCGCGAAGATCGGTGCGGAGCCTTAATGTTCATTCCCTTCTTCCTCGAACTGAAGGCGGAAAAGATCCCGGTGACGCTTGCCGGTCCGCAGGCGGCGACCAGGGAATTGTCCCGCTGAACTTTCCCGTTGCCGCATGGCCGGAAATGACGCAGTTTGGCGCCGGCATCGGGATAAGGAGCGAGGGACAGAAAATGAGCACCGACACGGAAGTCTTCGGCCACCTGCCTTCCGGCGAGCCGGTCCACCGCGTGACCCTCAATGGCGGCGGGCTGACGGCGAAGGTTCTGAGCTGGGGGGCCGTCATCCAGGATCTGAGGCTCGAAGGTCATGCGCCGCCGCTCGTGCTCGGGTTCGAGGATTTCGACAGCTATCCCGCCTATTCCTCCTATTTCGGCGCCACCCCCGGCCGCAATGCCAACCGGATCGGCAACGGACGCTTCACGCTCGACGGCGAAGTCTATCAGCTCGAGCTCAACGAGAAGGGCGTCACGCATCTCCATGGCGGCAGCGACAATGTCGGCAAGCGCAACTGGACGATCATCGCGAGGACAGAGGACAGCGTTACGCTCAGGATCACCGATCCCGACGGCCGGGCCGGCTATCCGGGCAATTGCACGATCACCTGCACCTATCGGCTGAAGCCCGGCGGCACGTTGAACGTCCTTTACGAATCCGTCACCGACGCGCCGACGCTCGCCAATCTATGCCAGCACAGCTATTTCAATCTCGACGGCAGCGTCGACGCGCTCGGGCATGACATCATGATCGCCGCCGACCACTACCTGCCGGTGGACGAGCATCTCATCCCGACCGGCGAGATCCGTCCGGTTGCCGGCACCGTCTTCGATCTCAGGGAAATGACCTCGATGCGGCGGCAGATGGACGGCAACCGGATTGCCTATGACCACAATTTCTGCCTCTCGCCCGAACGCAAGGAGAAGCGCACGATAGCGCTGGTGCGCAGCATCGGCTCCGGCGTGTCGCTGGAGGTGCTGACCACCGAGCCGGGGGTACAGCTCTATACCGGCAGCAAGCTCAACGTTTCGGCTCCGGGTCTCGAAGGCCGCCCCTATGGCCCCTTCGCCGGCTTCTGCCTCGAGACGCAGATCTGGCCGGACGCCATCAATCACGACGGCTTCCCGAAGGCGGTGCTGCGCCCGGGCGAAACGCTCCGCCAGGAGACCGATTACGTTTTCACGAAAAGCTGAGCTTCAACCGGCGATCATCTCGCCCGCGAGCGGTGCCGCCATGCGGGCGCGGATGTCCTCGGGCGGCAGTCCCTCGGCGATCAGCACGTGCAGCTTGGCAAAGGCCGCCTCGAGCGTCATGTCGGCGCCCGATACCGCGCCAATGCGGGCGAGCGCGGCGCCTGTGGCATAGGTGTCCTGCGCCACCGAGCCGATCACGCATTGCGTCGTGTTGACCACGGTGACGCCGCGCTTGAGCGCCGCGCCGAGGGCGGCAAGCAGCCGCGCGTTTGCTTCCGGCACGTTGCCGACGCCGTAGCTGCGCAGCACCACGCCCCGGAGCATCGGATCGGAGAGCACCGCCTCGACGACGCGCGGCGAAAGGCCGGGATGGATGGTGATGACCGCCACGGCCTCCGGATCGAAATGGTCCGGCAGAAAGAAGCTCCTGGGCTCGGCGGCGAGCAACAGCTCCCGGCGCAGCACGATGTTGATGCCGGCCTCGGCGATCGCCGGATAGTTGGGCGAGTCGAAGGCATCGAAGCGGTCGGTCGCGATTTTTCGGCTGCGGTTGCCGCGCAACAGCTTGCGGCCGAAACAGAGCCCCACTTCGCGGAGCGGATGCTGTGCGGCGAGGATCAGCGCCATTTCGAGATTCTCGAGCCCGTCGCTGCGCGGCGCCGTCAGCGGGATCTGCGCCCCCGTCAGGATCACCGGCTTGTCGAGGCCGCGCAGCATGAAGGAGAGCGCCGAGGCAGTCCAGGCCATGGTGTCGGTGCCATGCAGCACGACGAAGCCGTCATAGGCATCCCAGCGGCGGACGAGTTCGCCGGCAATGACCGGCCACTGCGCCGGCTGCAGATTGGCGCTGTCGATCAGCCTGTCGAGCTCGACAACATCACAATCCGGGAGCGGCGTGGCCGAGGCCGTTTCGCCGAGCCGGCGCTTGAGCAGGGCGCCAAAGCCGGTCATGGGCTTGAGGCCGCCGGGGGTGGCTTCCATGCCGATGGTGCCGCCCGTATGCAGGATGAGGACGCGCCGGCTCATGCGATACCTGCTGCGGGACTGAGCATTGCCTGCGGGCTAAGCAGCCGGTCGAGTTCCGCCGGCGTCAGCAGCCCCTCGGCAGCCACCAGTTCGCGCACGGTGGCGCCGCTTGCAAGCGCCTCGGCGGCAATGCGGGTGGCGTTGGTATAG
Source organism: Ensifer sp. LCM 4579 (assembly GCF_001854885.1). Lineage (GTDB taxonomy): Bacteria > Pseudomonadota > Alphaproteobacteria > Rhizobiales > Rhizobiaceae > Sinorhizobium. Next base: position 95,388 of record NZ_MDDV01000005.1, read on the forward strand.
CCGATATGGGGCACGAGAGCGGTGACGATCCCGATGCTCTGCTCCACGTGCCTGCGGCACTGCTCGCGATTGGCGCGGATGCCGCGGACGCAGCGCTCTTCGAGGATGCGGCAGGCGGTTGCCAGCATCTTGATCGACGAGAACAGGTTATAGACGATCAGCGGCTCCATGGCATTGAGCTGGAGCTGGCCGGCTTCGGCCGCGAGCGTCACGGCAAGGTCGTTGCCGATGACCTGATAGGCAACCTGGTTCACGGCCTCTGGAATGACCGGGTTGACCTTGCCGGGCATGATCGACGAGCCGGGCTGCATCGCCGGCAGCACGATCTCGCCGAGCCCGGCGCGCGGTCCGCTCGACAGGAGGCGCAGATCGTTGGCAAGCTTCGAAAGCTTGATCGCCAGCCGCTTGAGCAGGCCGGAAAAGAGCACGAAGGCGCCCATGTCCGAGGTCGCCTCGATCAGGTTGGCGGCCGGAACCACCGGCTTGCCGGAAATTTCGGCGAGATGGCGAACCGCGAGAACGGCGTAGTCCGGATGGGTGTTGAGGCCGGTGCCGATGGCGGTGCCGCCGAGATTGACCTCGCAGAGAAGACGCAGGATCTCGCCGATGCGATCGATGTCCTCGCCGAGATTGACGGCGAAGGCGTCGAATTCCTGGCCGAGCGTCATCGGCACCGCATCCTGAAGCTGGGTGCGGCCCATCTTGATGACGTCGGCGAACTCCCGCCCCTTTTCCGAAAGTGCCTGCTGGAGCGAAGCGATCGCCGCCACCAGCGGCTCGGCGGCGAATTGCAGACCGAGGCAGACGGCGGTCGGATAGGCGTCATTGGTCGATTGCGACCTGTTCACGTCGTCGTTCGGATGCAGGTGGCCGTAGGCGCCCTTGGGATGACCGAGCTTTTCGAGCGCGAGGTTGGCGATCACCTCATTGGCGTTCATGTTGGTGGACGTGCCGGCGCCGCCCTGGATCAGATCGACGACGAATTGATCGTTGAGGCGGCCGGCGGCGATCTCCTTGCAGGCGGCGATGACCGCCTCGGCCTTCTGCGGCGCGATGAGGCCGAGGTCACGATTGGCACGGGCGGCCGCCGCCTTGACCATGGCGAGTGCCGCGACGAAATGCGGAAAATGGCTGATCGGCACGCCGGTGATCGGAAAGTTCTCGACTGCCCGGAGCGTCTGGACGCCGTACCAGGCGTCCGCCGGCACCTCCCGGTCGCCGAGCAGATCATGTTCGATACGCATCATGTTCATGGGGTTCGCTCGCATGGATTGAAACGACGGGCCGGCGGCCCCGGCCCTGTATTGGTTTTAGGGCGGGAAACGGAAAACCGTCTGCGGTTTTCCGGCGCTTTCCCGCTGTATCTGCTCGTTTTCGGTTGACGCTTAGGCGCGCGCGCTCCCGCCCGCTGCTACGGCTTCGGGTTCCTCCCCCCATACCGTGCCGCTCCAGGCGTTGCGGTCGATGCCGGCATAGCCGAATTTTTCCGGATCGAAGACCGGCTCGCCGGCGTTCTTCGCAAGCTGGCTGTCGTAGTCCTGCATCAACTTCAGGGCGGGCTTGAAGAGCATGACGAGCGCGAAGAGATTGACGAGCGCCAGCAGGCCCATGGTGACGTCGGCAAAGGCGAAGATCGTGCCGAGGTCGGAGGTGGCGCCCCAACCGCAGAGGCCGATCACCGCAATGCGATAGACGATGATCAGCGGCCTGTTCTGCCCGCCGAGCCAGGCGAGGCTGTTCTCGCCCAGATAGTAGTTGTAGATCATCGTGGTGAAGCCGAAGAGCATCATCGCTATGCTGACGAAGACCCGGCCCCCTTCGCCGATATGGCCGGCCAGCGAGGCTTGCGCGAGTGCGATGCCGCCAACCTCCTCGGCACCTGGGCGATAGACGTCGCCAAGCAGGATGATGAAGGCGGTGCAGGAGCACACGATCAGCGTGTCGATGAAGACGGAGAAGGCCTGGACGACGCCCTGCGAGGCGGGATGCGGGACTTCGGCGACTGCCGCGACATTCGGGGCGCTGCCGAGTCCGGCTTCGTTGGAGAAGAGCCCGCGCCTGACGCCCATGACGATTGCCGCGCCGATGCCGCCGCCGACCGCCGGCTCCAGGCCGAAGGCGCTCTTGACGATCAACATGAGCGTGGCGGGGACCGCGTCGAAGTTCAGTGCGAGCACGACCAGCGCCATCGCGATATAGCCGAGCGCCATGGCCGGTACCAGCACGTCGGCAATGCGGGCAATGCGCCGGACGCCGCCGGCGATGATGATGCCGACCAGCACGGCGAGGCCAACGCCGATCGCCATCACCGGCACGCCGAAGGCGTCGTTGAGCGAGGTGGCGACCGCATAGGACTGCACACCATTGAAGCCGAAGCCGAACGTGACCAGCAGCAGCACCGAATAAAGGCCCGCAAGCCACTTCCAGCGCTCGCCAAGCCCGTGGGCGATGTAATAGGCCGGTCCGCCACGATAGGTTCCATCCGGCTCGGCGCGCTTGTATGCCTGCGCCAGGGTGCATTCGAAGAAGCTCGTCGCCATGCCGATGAGGCCGACGACCCACATCCAGAAGACCGCGCCCGGGCCGCCAAGGGTGATCGCCACGGCAACGCCGGCGATATTGCCGCCGCCGACGCGGCCGGCAACCGAGAGCATCAGCGCCTGGAAGGAGGAGAGATGGCCGTCGGATCCGCTGGCGAAGACCTGCCCGGACCCGAGAATGCGGAACATGCGTCCGAAATAGCGAAGCTGCACGAAGCGCGAGGCAAAGGTGAACCACAGGCCGAGGCCGATCAGAACCACGATCAGCACCTTGCTCCACAAGAGATCATTGAGAAAATCGAGCATACATGTCCTCCCATTGCCGCCGGCGCGGGCGGCGCGCTGGATGGCTTCCCGGCCCGGCGCCGAAAGCCTGATAGTCTCCCGCAACCGCTATGCCGGTTGAAACCCGGCGTTGCAATTTGCCGGCCTGTTGCCAATTGGCGCATTCTGGTGCAGGATCCGCGCCAGAATGCGCTTTCGCTTTTTGGCGCTGGGGGAGGGAATGCACCAGGATTTCGCCGCCAATCTCCGGCTTCTGTGCAGCTATCGCGGTTCCATCGCCGAAGTCTGCCGGCTCTTGAAGATCAATCGGCCGCAATTCAACCGCTATCTCGGCGGGCGGCACCTGCCTTCCGCCCATATCCTGCGGCGGCTCTGCGATTTCTTCGGTGTCGAGGAATATGAAATCCTGCTTCCGGCCGCCCGCTTCGCGGAACTGGTGCGGTTGCGCCCGCGCGCACCGCGCCTCGACGCCGCCGCCAGTTCGCCCGAGGCCGCGCATTTCGGACGGCTGAAGGCGATCGGCAGCGCCGGACTGGAGAAGTATCTCGGCTATTACTTCGAGACCTATTGCTCGATGGCCTATCCGGGCAGGGTCCTGCGCAATCTCGTTCGCTTCGAGCAGCTCGAGGGCGGCGTGTTCTACCGCCGCAGCGAACGGCTCGTCGAGCGGCCGGGCGAGAAGGCCTATCGGGCCGTCTATCGCGGCATGGCGCATTTCCTGACCGATCGCATTTTCCTCGTCGATTACGAAACGCTGACGGGATTGGAAATCAGCCAGACGATCCTGTTCCCTTCCTTCAAGAACCGAATCACGCGGCTTACCGGCCTGAAGCTCGGCGTTTCCGGGAGCGGCGAGCGCATGCCCTGTTGCGCGCGGGTGGTCTACGACTATCTCGGCGCCGCTGTCGACCTGCGCCAGGCGCTCTCTCTCTGCGGCCTTTACGCGCCGGACGACCCCCGCCTCGACGGCGCGCTGCGCACCGCCATCGCCAACGACATCGCCCCCGGCGAAGCGCTGTTTCGGGCAAGGTTCGTTTGAACACTTCGAGGGAAGCCGCGGGTTTCCAAGGCTTGCCTTCCTGACCGGCCATGGCCATCCATTCTGATCGCAAGGACACCCGATCTCGCGCTCGCCAGCGGCAGATATGATCGATTGCGGAGTGCCCTGCCGCTCTCGCGCAATGGCTGTTGCCTCGCAAAGCACACTTCAATAAGTTCCACCCGGGGCCAGCGCATCGGCGCGAAAATCGTGCGGGTTCTCGGTAAGCTCGATGTGCAGATTCAAAGAGTTGCAGCGAGCTTTGCGCGTCTGAAAAGACGCGCGGCGCTGTAGGTGGCAAGGGGACGATCATGTCGATCAAGGCGATAGACCATTCCGGAATCCAGGAGACGATCTCCGTTGTCCCGGTCGGAGAGGTTCCCAAGAAGATTGGGTCGTCCTTCTTTCGGGGCAGCACCAGCAACTTCAATCCATACGGCTCCGATCACGTGAAGGACGACTTCGCGTCGCGATTCCTGTTGAAGGGCTGGACGCCGGACAAGCCGTTCATCTCTCCCACGACGAACGTTACCGCCTTCGGGTCATGCTTTGCCGAGAACATCAGCAAGCATCTTGCGAAGCTGGGATTCGATGTATCCAAGAACCGCGATCGCGACATCTATATTTCGTCGATGGGCGAGGGACTGGTCAACGTCCACTCGATCGCCCAGCAGTTTCGCTGGGCGCTCGAAGGCATAGCGCCGCCGACCAACCTCTGGCACGGCTACAAGGCCGAAGAATTCGACCTGACGGAAGAGATCCGGACGCGCACCCGCGACGTGTTCCTGAAGACGGATGTCTTCATTCTGACATTCGGCCTGTCGGAAATCTGGTATGACGAGTTGACCGGCGGCGTTTTCTGGCGGGCCGTTCCGATGAAGCACTACGATCCGAGCCGGCACAAGTTCCGTGTCTGCACCTATGGCGAGACCAAGGCCTGCATTCAGGAGATCGTCACGCTGATCGGCAAGCACGTGCCGCATGCGAAGATCGTCGTCACTGTATCGCCCATTCCGCTTGTCGCCACGTTCCGGCCGATCGCCTGCCTGACGGCCAACTCGGTATCCAAGGCGATCATTAGGGCCGCCGTCGACGAGACGATCCGCGAGCGCGGCGAGGAATGGGCGGACCGCCTTTATTATTTCCCCGCCTACGAGATCGTGAACGAGGCGTTTCCAAACCGTTTCGTCGAAGATGGCAGGCACTTGCAGAACATGATCGTGCCTGCGGTGATGAACTTGTTTCAGGCGACCTTTTGCAACACCGACCTGACGATCGAGCAAGCCGAGAAGATGCTGAAGCACGCCCGACTGCAGTCGGCCAATACTCTCGACGACCATGCGCTTTTTTCACAGGTAAGATTTGCCTCGAGGTTCAGCGCGACCGTCAGGCGTCTTCTCGGGCGCAAGAGGGCGGCCAAGTCTCGCTAAAGACGGAATGCCGCGGGGAACGGAGTTTGCTCAGCCGTCGCCACAAAGGCGAAAGCACGCTTGTTGGGCCAAGCGCATTTGATCTACCGAAAGGGTGCCGGCACCCTCGACGCTGGGCTTGATGCCACGGCACCCCCTTACTTGAACAATGCTTCAATGTCCGACATCGGCCGGAACAACTTCAATGGCTGATCCGGAAACGGCAAGAAGCTTTCGCGCTCATAGAAGCGCTTCGCGCTCTCGTCCTTGGCGTCAACGATCACCGCAAAGGATGCGATTTCGCTGTGCACGGCTCGATAGAGCGCGTCCGCAAGGAGAAAACGACCGTAGCCTTTTCCCTGATAGCGCCGATCGACTGCAAGTCGACCCAGCAAGGTCGCCGGGATCAACGGGTATCGCGGCAGCTTGCGAACAACGGTCTCCGGCAGTTCCGGAAGCTTTATGGCCGTCGATGAGAGCGTATAGAATCCGGCGATGCTGCCATCCTGCAGCACGAGGTTAAAAGGCGCCGCCATCTTCTTCCTGGCGTCCTGTCCAGCCTGCGTCCGGAAGTATCGGTCGAGCGTTTCGACACCGCTTTCGAACCCCGACCGTTCATGTTGCGCGCCGAGAACCTCGACTCGCAGCTCATCTTTCGCTTCTTCCACTCCTCAGGCGCCTGTTCTCACGCGATAGCGCCGAACGGTGTCGCGTAGCCGCTCGTTGACCGGCCTTGGTTCAACCAGAGCCTGAATAAACGCCTGACTGTCCCGCATCGAAAGTTCCAGGTGCTGGTGTTCCTGGATGGCACGTCGCGCTGCGTCCTGCACGCTTGTCAGAACAAAGTCTGTCACCGTCCGCCCCTGGAGGGCAGCCGCATGTTCGATCAGGCGCTTTTGGTCAGCAGTTACGCGTGTTTCGAGCCGCTCGGCCCGGATTCGACCAGAAGCTGGTCTCTTTGCTGCTTCCGCCACTTCTCAATCTCCAATTTTGTTGACATATGTACGGCCAACGGCCGGGAAAATCAAGATTTCTTTCGCGCCTCCGCCCTCCCATTACTGGGCGCCATGATCCAGCTTGCTCGGCCGACGCGCCTGCGCCGCGAGGCTGGAGTTCAAAGAGGACGATGAAGCCGAGGCGGCATGGCCTCCTGGAACAGTGCGCCCGCGATAATAGGGAGGTCCCTTCGCGAGAATGGGTGCGAAAGTCGCTGTATTCATGCGAATACGAGAGACGCGCGCCGCTTAGCTCTGAACTATTGCGAGCCGATTCCGTGGTATCTCGGAGGTATCTTGCAGCAAAAGCAAGGGCGACCCTAAAGGCTACCGTGCCAAACCTTTGACTTTCCTTGGAAAACTGGAGCGGGCGAAGGGATTCGAACCCTCGACCCCAACCTTGGCAAGGTTGTGCTCTACCCCTGAGCTACACCCGCTCATCAGACCCAGGTCCGGGGTAGTCGGTGGACCGTGGGTTACCGCCCCGTCTCGCGGCGACGGGCGGTATATGGACCAAGCCTTTTTCAAATGCAACAGGGAAATGACGCCGGTGGGAAGATTTTTTTCGGCGCGCTGGGAAAGGCCGGGAGCGCCGCGTTTCCCGTGCCGCATGAGGGGCCGCGCTCCCCCCCGAACTCCCGCACGGCAACCGGCGGCATGACGCTCCGGCGCATGGGATCTGCCGCGCTGAAGATTGCGGAAGGCGGGCCTTCTCCGTAAGGAAGGGAAAAACGCAATGTCGAAAGGGAGCGAAACCATGAGCGAGGCACAGCCGAAGAATGCGGAGGACCTGTTCCGCTTTCTCGACGAACTTGGGATCAAGCATACGACCAAACGGCACGCGCCGGTCTTCACGGTCGCCGAATCGGTGGCGCTGCGCGACGAAATTGCGGGGGGACATACAAAAAACCTGTTCCTCAAGGACAAAAAGGACAATTATTTCCTCCTGACCGTCGAGGAGAATGCGACGGTGGACCTGAAGACCATTCATCAGACCATCGGCGCAGCAAGCAAGGTCTCTTTCGGCAAGCCGGAGAAGCTGATGGAATATCTGGGCGTGATTCCCGGAGCGGTAACGGCGTTTGGTGCCATCAACGACATGGAAGGCAGGGTGAAGGTCATCTTCGACGAGGCGCTGATGGAGTTCGATGTGATCAACTGCCATCCGCTCTCGAACGACCAGACGACCTCGATCGCGTCGAAGGACATGCTGCGCTTCATGGAAGCGACCGGGCACGAAGCGCTTGTCTTGAAAGTGTCGGCCTGACATACGATCTTTGGCGCGGAACGCATGACGTCGGGCGAAGCCCGCAAGGAGAGAAGAATGGGCGGTAGCGACAATCCCCATGCAGGATCTTTCGGCAACCAGATGACGGCTTCGGCCTCGTTCGGTGGCCAGCCGGCGCCGAGCGGCGCGGGCGACCTCATCAAGGAGACGACGACCGCCACCTTCGCCCGCGACGTTGTCGAGGCGTCGCGCCAGCAGCCGGTCCTGGTCGATTTCTGGGCGCCGTGGTGCGGGCCGTGCAAGCAACTGACCCCGGTGATCGAGAAGGTGGTCAAGGAAGCTGCCGGCCGGGTGAAACTCGTCAAGATGAACATCGACGACCATCCCTCGATTGCCGGCCAGCTCGGCATCCAGTCGATCCCGGCCGTCATCGCCTTCGTCGGCGGCCGCCCGGTCGACGGTTTCATGGGCGCCGTGCCGGAGAGCCAGATCAAGCAATTCATCGACCGGATCGCCGGCCCGGCCGTGGACGACGCCAAGGCCGAAGTCGAGGCCCTGCTTGCGGAGGCCAAGACGCTGATCGATGCCGGCGATGCGCAGAACGCCGCCGGTCTCTATGGCGCTGTATTGCACGCTGATCCGGAGAACCCGGAGGCGATCGCCGGTATGGTCGAGTGCATGATTGCGCTTGGGCAGCTTGCTGAAGCGCGCCAGGCGCTTTCGCAATTGCCGGAAGAGCTTGCCAAGGCCGCTGCTGTCAGCGCCGTGTCGAAAAAGCTGGACCAGATCGAGGAAGCGCGCAAGCTCGGCGACCCGGTGGCGCTGGAGCACCGGCTTGCCCTCGAGCCGGACGATCACGCGGCAAGGCTGAAGCTCGCGAAGATCCGCAACGTCGAGGGCGACAGAGCTGCGGCCGCCGACCACCTTCTGATGATCATGAAGCGGGATCGCGACTTCGAGGACGACGCCGCTCGCCGCGAGCTCCTGAATTTCTTCGAGGTATGGGGGCCGAAGGATCCGGCGACGATCGCCGCCCGGCGCAAGCTTTCGGCGCTGCTCTTTTCCTGAGATGGAACCAGCGGCAGTCGGAGGGCTGTTTTTGCGCCTCCGCTGCCCGTTTTTCCCTTGAGATTTTCGAGGAGCGCACCATTTGTTGAGCCTGGGGTCCGCGCGGATCACGAGGAGCGCGGAAGGGCAGCTATCAGCAGGGTCTGGAAGAATGCATGTCGGAAATGCGCGCTATCTCGGTCCGCAGGACTTGCCGGAGATACTTCCGGTATTTCCGCTGACGGGTGCGCTCCTGCTTCCCGGTGCACAACTTCCGCTCAATATCTTCGAGCCGCGCTACATCGCCATGTTTGACGACGCTCTCGCCGGCGATCGGCTGATCGGCATCGTCCAGCCCTCCTTTTCCGGGGGGCGCAGCGATATTGCGCCCGGCCCCGTGCCGGCCCTTTGCCAGGTAGGCTGCATCGGCCGCATCACCTCCTTCGCGGAAACCGGTGACGGGCGCTACATCAGTTCCCTCACCGGCGTCTGCCGTTTCCGCCTCTTTGCCGAAGTCGCTGGCACCCGCGGCTATCGCCGTTTCCGCATCGGTCCGTTCGGCGCCGATCTCGAAGGGCCGGAGGACGAGGGGCTGGTCGATCGTGAGGCTCTTCTCGCCGCCTTCCGCGCCTATCTCGATGCCAACAAGCTGGAAGCGGACTGGGAAAGCGTCGAGCGGGCGAGCAACCGGACGCTGGTGAATTCGATGGCGATGATGTCCCCCTACGGTCCGGCGGAAAAGCAGGCGCTGCTCGAGGCTCCGGACCTGAAGACCCGTGCCGAGACGCTGATCGCCATCACCGAGATCGTGCTTGCCCGCGAATTCGGCGATCCGGACAACATTCTGCAGTGATGCGCAACCATGGACATCAACGCCAGCAAGGTCGACCCGAAACTGCTCGAACTGCTTGTCTGCCCGCTGACGAAAGGGCGCCTCAGCTACGACGCGGAAGCCAATGAACTGGTCTCGGAAAAGGCGCGCCTCGCCTATCCGATCCGCGACGGCGTGCCGATCATGCTGGTCTCCGAGGCGCGCAAGATCGAGGGCTGAGGACAGGTCGGCAGTTAGAATTGCGCAAGCATACCGTTCGCATCTGCCCCTCATCCGGCTGCCCGTCCTCCGCAGCAGCTGCGCTGCAGAGGGTGGACCGCCACCTTCTCCCCGCTTGCGGGGAGAAGGGACTCGCGGCGCGGTTTTCCAACTCAGATCGGCTCGCCGGCGAGCAGGCGCGGGTCGTTGCGGCCGGCGGTGCCGGCGGCCTGGCGGATGAAGAAATTCTTGAGCGGCGGCAGGCGATCGACCAGACCGAGGCCGACATCGCGGGCGATCCTGACCGGTATGATGTCGTTGGAGAACAGCCGGTTCAGGACATCTGTGGTGACCCCCATGCGGAACGTGTCGAAGCGCCGCCAGGTCTGATAGCGCTCCAGAACCGCGAGCGAGCCGATGTCGAGCCCGAGGCGGTCGGCCTCGACGATGGTTTCGGCAAGCGCCGCCACGTCCTTGAAGCCGAGATTAAGCCCCTGGCCGGAGATCGGGTGAATGCCATGGGCGGCGTCGCCCGCCAGCGCAAGGCGGGGTGCGACGAACTCGCGCGCGAGTGTCAGTCCGAGCGGAAAGGCCCGGCGGCCGCCGACGACCTTGAGGTGGCCGAGCTTATGGCCGAAGCGCCGCTCCAGTTCCTCCTGGAACAGGAAATCGTCGCCCTTGACCAGGCGTTCGGCATCGAACGTGCGCTCGGTCCAGACGAGCGACGATCGGTTGTTCCTGAGCGGGAGGGTTGCGAAGGGACCGGCCGGCAGGAAATGCTCCTCCGCGGTGCCGTTATGCGGGCGCTCGTGCTCGACGGTGGTGACGATGCCCGACTGACCGTAGTCGAACTCGACGACCTTGATGCCGGCCGCTTCCCTGAGCTTCGAGCGGACGCCGTCGCAGGCGACCAGAAGCCGCGCCTCCAGTTCCTCGCCGCCGCCGAGCGTCACCACGACCGCATGATCGCTCGACTTGAAGCTTTCCACCCTCGTCGATTGCCGGATCATAACGCCGAGATCCGCGCAGGCGTCGCGCAGCGCGCCGACCAGGGCCGTGTTCGGCACCATATGGGCGAAGGGCCGTCCTTCGCCGCCGTCGCCTTCGAAGGTCAGGAAGACCGGGCGCACCGGATCGGCCGTCTTCGAATCGGTGATCACCATCTTCAGGATCGGCTCGGCCTCGGGCGCGATTGCGCTCCAGACGCCGAGAATGTCGAGCATGCGCTCGGCGGCCAGCGCAACCGCGGAAGCGCGCTCGTCTCTTTTCCAGGCGCCTTCCGGCGCGCCGTCGACGACCAGGACGTCGAGATGGGGCGCGGACTTCTTCAAGGATACGGCAAGCGACAGGCCGACATAGCCGCCTCCGGCAATCAACACGTCGATCATCCCGTCACTCCCATCGCACTTGAGCATCATCTCTCGCCTATATAGATCAATGCAATCGCTGTTCCTACCGTCGGAGACCGCCGAAATGTCGCGCCCAACCGAAACCGCCACCCCCATGGACGCGCTGCTTCAGATCCTCGATCTCGAGAAACTGGAGGAAAACCTTTTTCGCGGCTTGAGCCCGCAGGTCGGCTGGCAGCGCGTGTTCGGCGGCCAGGTGATCGGTCAGGCGCTGGTCGCCGCCCAACGCACCGTCGACCAGCGGCGTTATGTTCATTCCCTGCACGCCTATTTCATGCGGCCCGGCGATCCTTCCGTGCCGATCATCTACGAGGTCGACCGCATCCGCGACGGATCGAGCTTCGCGACCCGGCGCGTGGTGGCGATCCAGCACGGCAAGGCGATTTTCTCGATGTCGGCCTCCTTCCAATACGACGAGGACGGTTTCGAGCATCAGTTCAAGATGCCGGACGTGCCGATGCCGGAGGACCTGCCGGGTGAAAAGGAACTGAAGGAGAAGTATCTCGTCCAGGCGCCCGAGGCGATCCGCCGCTACTTTGAGCGGCCGCGGCCGATCGAAATCCGGCCGGTATCGCTGGAGGACTATTTTTCGCGCCGAAGAACGCCGAGGAACGAACCGTTGCAGGACGGAGCGCTTCCGACGCAGCGCGTCTGGGTGAAGGCGGTCGGCGCCGTGCCCGACGAGCGCCATCTGCAGGCGGCGATCCTTGCCTATCTCTCCGACATGACGCTCCTCGACACCTCACTCTATGCCCACGGCACGTCCGTATTCGACCGCACGCTGCAGGTCGCAAGCCTCGACCACGCCATGTGGTTCCATCGTCCCTCCAGGATGGACGATTGGCTGCTCTATGCCCAGGACAGCCCGAATGCGCACGGCGCGCGCGGCATGACCCGCGGCAGCCTGTTCGATCGCTCAGGGGTGTTGATCGCCTCGGTGGCGCAAGAGGGATTGATTCGCAAAAAGGCAATTGAATAAATAATATGCAACTTTGAATTTTTGCACATTTTTTAGTCTAAATGACTGGCGTCTTTTTTAGCATTTAGCGGCCGAAGCCGCGCGAAATGCGGTTTTTTCGTGTTTTTCCCGCCCATTCGTCCTTCGTCTTCGAATCTGGCACGCCCCTTGAATGTAGCTATTCGGTTGCCCGGCGCTTCAGCGCTTAAGCAGCAAGGAGAGACGGCCTCCGACCGGAGGCAGACAAGGATGGGAAACCGATGAAAATTGTGATGGCCATTATCAAGCCGTTCAAGCTCGATGAGGTTCGCGAAGCCCTCACTGCCGTTGGCATCCAGGGTTTGACCGTAACCGAAGTGAAGGGTTACGGCCGCCAGAAGGGGCACACCGAAATTTACCGTGGTACCGAATATGCCGTGAGCTTCCTGCCGAAGCTGAAGGTCGAAATCGCGGTTCCGTCGGAGATCGTCGACAAGGCCGTGGATGCGATCGCCTCGGCGGCCAAGACGGGTCAGATCGGCGACGGCAAGATCTTCGTCTATTCGATTGACCACGCGGTGCGCATCCGCACCGGCGAAACCGACTCAGAAGCGCTGTAAGCCACGCCGTTCAGGGAGCATTATTCGATGTCGTCACATTACCTTTCCACCTCTCTTCGACGCGTGGGCGCAACGGCTGCCGCCTTGCTCGCGCCGGTCGTCGCCTTCGCCCAGGAAGCGGCTCCCGCCGCCGCCGAGGCCGCCGCCGCAGCACCGGTCCCGGACAAGGGCGACACGACGTTCATGTTCATCTCGACGCTGCTCGTTCTCTTCATGCTGATCCCGGGCCTTGCGCTGTTCTATGGCGGCCTCGTGCGCGCAAAGAACATGCTCTCCGTGCTGATGCAGTGCACCGTCGTCGGCGCCGCGATGATGATCGTCTGGGTGATCTACGGCTACTCGTTCGCCTTCGGAGGGTCGGAGAGCGCCTATTTCGGCGGCTTTGCCAAGCTCTTCCTCGCGGGCGTGACGGTCGACAGCACCGCTGCGACCTTCACCGACGGCGTCGTCATCCCGGAATACATCTTCATGCTGTTCCAGATGACCTTCGCCGCGATCACTCCAGCGCTCATCGTCGGCGCCTTTGCCGAGCGCATCAAGTTCTCGGCAGCGGTCCTCTTCTCCGTCCTCTGGGCGACCTTCGTCTATTTCCCGATCGCCCATATGGTCTGGGACGGCAATGGTCTCCTGTTCAACATGGGCGCGCTCGACTTTGCCGGCGGCACCGTCGTGCACATCAATGCCGGAATCGCCGGGCTCGTCGGCGCGATCATGGTCGGCAAGCGCACGGGCTACGGCCGTGACATGATGGCACCGCATTCGATGACGCTGACCCTCGTCGGCGCGGCCATGCTGTGGTTCGGCTGGTTCGGCTTCAATGCCGGCTCCAACCTCGAGGCATCCGGCGGCGCAGTGCTTGCGACGGTCAACACCTTCCTCGCGACCGCCGCGGCAGTCCTGTCCTGGTGCGTCGTCGAAACCCTGACCCGCGGCAAGGCCTCCATGCTCGGCGCCGCTTCCGGCATGATCGCCGGTCTCGTCGCCATCACGCCGGCCGCCGGCATTGCCGGGCCGATGGGCGCAATCATCATGGGCCTCGCCGTCTCGCCGCTCTGCTATTTCTTCGTCTCGGTCATCAAGAACAAGTTCCGCTATGACGATACGGCGGACGTGTTCGGGGTGCACGGCGTCGGCGGCTTCTTCGGCGCGCTGGCAACCGGTATCTTCGCCTCCTCGTCGCTCGGCGGCATTGGCTATGCCGAAGGCGTTTCCATGGGCGGCCAGTTCATGACCCAGCTCACCGCCGTCGTCATCACGATCGTCTGGTGCGGCATCGTTTCCGCCATCCTCTACAAGGTGGTCGACGCGATCGTCGGCCTGCGTGTGACGGTCGAGGCGGAACGCGAAGGTCTCGACCTCTCCTCCCACGGCGAGGCCGCCTACCACGTCAGCTAAGCGGATCGCGGCGCCGGCAACGGCGCCGCCGACAGTCCCGTCGCGGTCCGCATTCCTGCGGATCGCCCTTGGCCCGGATCCTCGCGATCCGGGCTTTTTTCTGGTCAGCACTTCCTCCACCGCAATCTCGTTCGCACACGCGCATGGTTAATGTCGCATTAACCGACCTCCGCTTAGGTTGCTCCCATGGCACGCAATGTGTCCGGAGCGTTCCGATTCGGCGCCGATGTCGGCAGGACGGGCGGCATGTTCCGGAATCAACATCGACCGGAACGGTGTTCCCCGACTTGGGGGTGGCGCTCCGGCAGATCGAAACGGGCAGCAGGCAACATGAGCAGAAGCAATACCGCAACGCTTGACAGCCGTTCAAACCGGTTTGTGCTGAGCACCTTCGTCTGGCGCCAGCTGGCGTCGCTGGCGGGATTTGCGCTTTTCATTGCGCTGGCGCTCGCGGTTGCTGCACTCTCGACCTGGAATGTTTCGGATCCGAGCTTTTCCTATGCCACGTCCTCGGAGCCGACCAACCTGCTCGGCTATGGCGGCGCGGCTTTCGCGGATATCTTCATGCAGTTCTTCGGCCTGGCCAGCGTCGTGGCGCTTTTGCCGGTCGTGGCCTGGGCTCTCGTCCTGATCGGCAACAAGCCCTTCGACAAGGTCCTGAAGCGGCTCGGTTTCTGGTTCCTCGGATCGGTGCTGGCGAGCGCGGCGCTGAGCTGCGTGCCGGCGCCGGTCACTTGGCCCTTGCCGAACGGCCTCGGCGGCGTGTTCGGCGATATGATCCTCCGCTTTCCGGCACTCTTCACCGGCGCCTTCCCGACCGGCACCTTCGCGACGGTGCTCGCCTGCCTCCTTTCCGTGCCGGCCGCCGGTGCGCTCGTCTACAGCGCCGGCCTCATCGGCGTCAGCGAGGAGGACGACGAGGAGCCGGTCGCGGAGCCGGCGGCGAGCAAGGCGCGCACGATCCGGGACGAACTCGAGGACGAGGATGACGAAGGTCCGCTGACCCTGTTGATGGGCTCGCTCGCCCATATGCGTTTCACCGCACAGGCCCGTCTCCGCCGGGCCTTCGGCATGAGCGGCTCCCGCTCCGCCAAACGGCCGGACGACCCTTATGATTTCAACGACGACGAATTCGGCACGCTGAACGAGCCCGTGCGGCCGAAGGCGGTCGCGGCCGCCGAGCGTGTCGAGCCGTCGCTCGATCGCGCGGAGCGCCGCATCGTAAGGCCGCCGTCGATCGTCATCGACGACGACGATCCGCCCTTCGACATCGACGAACGGCGCCCCGCCGGCATTCTTCCGGACGATGAGGAAGATGTCGCCGCCGACTGGGCCCCGCAGCCCCCTCCGCCTAAAGTATTGATCGCGCCGGCGGCATCGCGCGTCGCCGCACCGGTGCCGCGGCCGAGGAGCGGCCAGCGCATCGAGCGCGAGGCGCAGCGCTCCTTCGTCGAGGATGACGGCGATTTCGCGCTTCCGCCGATCCATTTTCTCGCCGAGCCGAAAAACGTCGCGCGCGACGTCTCGCTTTCGGCGGACGCGCTCGAGCAGAATGCCCGCATGCTGGAAGGCGTGCTCGAGGATTTCGGCGTCAAGGGCGAGATCATCCACGTCCGCCCCGGTCCGGTCGTGACGCTTTACGAGCTCGAGCCCGCGCCCGGCATCAAGTCGTCGCGCGTCATCGGCCTTGCCGACGACATCGCCCGATCGATGAGCGCGATCGCCGCCCGCGTCGCCGTCGTGCCGGGCCGCAACGCGATCGGCATCGAACTGCCGAACCAGCGGCGCGAGATGGTGTATCTGCGCGAACTGATCGGCTCGCGCGATTTCGAAACGACCAAGACCAAGCTCGCCATGGCGCTCGGCAAGACCATCGGCGGCGAGCCGGTGATCGCCGACCTTGCCAAGATGCCGCATCTGCTCGTCGCCGGCACCACCGGTTCCGGCAAGTCGGTGGCGATCAACACCATGATCCTGTCGCTGCTCTACCGGCTCACGCCGGAGCAATGCCGGCTGATCATGATCGATCCGAAGATGCTGGAACTCTCCGTCTATGACGGCATTCCGCACCTGCTCTCGCCGGTCGTGACCGACCCGAAGAAGGCGGTCGTGGCGCTGAAATGGACCGTTCGCGAGATGGAGGAACGCTACAAGAAGATGTCCAAGATCGGCGTGCGCAACATCGACGGCTTCAACAGTCGCGTCGAACAGGCGCTTGCCAAGGGCCAGGCAATCACCCGAACGGTCCAGACCGGCTTCGACCGCCAGACCGGCGAGGCGATCTACGAAACGGAAGAATTCGACCTTTCGCCGATGCCCTACATCGTCGTCATCATCGACGAGATGGCCGACCTGATGATGGTCGCCGGCAAGGACATCGAGGGCGCCGTGCAACGGCTCGCCCAGATGGCCCGCGCGGCCGGCATTCACGTCATCATGGCGACGCAGCGTCCTTCGGTCGACGTCATCACCGGCACGATCAAGGCGAACTTCCCGACCCGGATCTCCTTCCAGGTGACGTCGAAGATCGACAGCCGCACGATCCTCGGGGAGCAGGGGGCGGAGCAACTGCTCGGCCAGGGCGACATGCTCTACATGGCCGGCGGCGGGCGCATCCAGCGCGTCCACGGCCCCTTCGTTTCCGATACGGAGGTCGAGGAGATCGTCGCCTATCTGAAGACACAGGGGACGCCGCAATATCTCGACGCGATCACCGAGGACGACGAGGAGGATGGCGAGGGCGGTCCGGCCGGCACCGGCAATCTCGCCGAATCCGAGGATCCTTACGACCAGGCGGTAGCGATCGTGCTGCGCGACGGCAAGGCTTCGACGTCCTACGTACAGCGGCGGCTCGGCATCGGCTATAATCGGGCAGCCTCGCTGATCGAAAGGATGGAACAGGAGGGGATCATCGGTCCGGCGAACCATGCCGGCAAGCGGGAGATCCTGGTGCCGACGGAAGCGGAGATTTCCGGCCGCTGACCCGGACTTCCTCCCGCCGGTCACGATCATTTGAACATGAAGCGTGCCCAGGTCCGTCAGCGCCTTGAAGAGGCCCCACTTGCGCTCCACATGACGCTGATATGAAGGAGACTGCGATGACAGAGAGAAAAACCGTCGACGGCGGAAATCTGGCGATCTCGCGGCGCGTCTTTGTTTGCGGCCTTGCGGCATTCGCCGGAACGGCCGGCGCGTTGATCAACGCATCGCACGCCTCGGCGCAGGCGTCGAGCACCGCGCAGAAGATCGCCGATCATTTCTCGTCGGTGAAGACGATGGCGGGCGAGTTCGTGCAGTTCGGGCCGCGCGGCGAACAGACGGGCGGCAGATTCTACATCCACCGCCCCGGACGTATCCGCTTCAATTATGAAGCGCCATCGCCTATGCGGGTGATCGCCGACGGCAAATCGGTTGTCATCGGCAACATGAAGCTCAAGACCTGGGACATCTATCCGCTGTCGAAGACGCCGCTGAACCTGCTGCTCAGCGAGAGGATAGATCTCAGCAGCCGGATGGTGCGTGCCGTTCGCGAAGAGTCCGACCTCATCACCATCGTGCTCGGCGACCGTTCGGTCTTCGGCGACTCGACGATCACGATGATGTTCGACCCGAGGACCTATGATCTCAGGCAATGGACGATCACCGACGCGCAGAGGAAGGACACGTCCGTGATGATCTTCAATGTCAGGACCGGGCTGCAACTGGACGAGAAGGTCTTCCGCATCCCCTATGACGAGGTGCGCAACAGGGGTGGCGGCTAAACAAGGTCTTTCCCGGAAGGCTCGGTGCGCGGGATAGAGGCATCACAGCGACCCTTGCGCGTCTGATAGGGTGCGTGGCGCTGTCACCACCTGCCGCGCCGACCACCACCCTTTCGGGCGGCCGCCTCTGGGCGGCCTTTTTTGATGACTTGTCGAAAGGCGCCGAAGCTGGTTAAAACGCTCCCGCGCTGCCGGACGCCGATCCCCCACCGGCGACATTTCCAAAGGAACGAGGAATGGCCCTTTCCATCGCCACGTGGAACATAAACTCCGTCCGCCTACGGATGCCCCTGGTGGCGCACTTTCTGGAGAAGTGGCAGCCGGACATCCTCTGCCTGCAGGAAACCAAGTGCCCGAACGAGCAGTTCCCCTCCGGCCCGCTGAAGCGCCTCGGCTACGAACATATCGAGATGCACGGGCAGAAGGGCTATCACGGCGTCGCGACCATTTCGCGCCTGCCGCTCCATGAGCTGACCGACCGCCGCGACTATTGCGGCGTCGGCGATGCGCGTCATCTCTCGGTCGTCTTCGAGGTCGGCGGCAAGAAGATCCGGCTGCACAATTTCTATGTGCCGGCCGGCGGCGATGAACCGGACCGGGTGATCAATCCCAAGTTCGGCCACAAGCTCGATTTCGTGGACGAAATGAGGCTCCTGCATGCCGAGGCCGAGGCGGGGATTTCGTCGATCCTCGTCGGCGACCTCAACATAGCGCCGCTCGAGCACGACGTCTGGTCGCACAAGCAGCTCCTGAAGATCGTCAGCCACACGCCCATCGAAACAGAAGGCCTGACCTCGGTGATGACCGGCGGCGCCTGGATCGACCTGATGCGCCAGCACACGCCGCCGCCGGAGAAGCTTTACACCTGGTGGAGCTATCGGGCGAAAGACTGGTCCGCCGCCGACCGCGGCCGCCGGCTCGATCACATCTGGTCGTCCGCCGACCTGGCGCGCCAGCTCGCCCGCGTCGACATCCTGCGGGAAGCGCGCGGCTGGGACCGCCCGTCGGACCACGTTCCGGTGATCGCACATTTCGATTTTTGAGGGGTCTGCCGCCCGCTCCCAACCCTAGACGCGCATCGGGGTCAGCGCGCGAGTTCTCCTTCGCCCTCTTGCGGGCGAAGAGTCATCAGGCGAAACGTCCGGCGAGCGCCTCGACGCGGCGGATCATCGCCTGGATATTCTCTCGGATGCGGGCCTCGACCATGGCGGTGACTTCCGGATATTCCTCCAGCATGCGGCGGAAGAGCGGCCGGTTGATGCGGATCACCTCGCTGTCCTCATCGGCGGTCGCCGTGAACTTGCGCTCGACCATGGATATCAGCGCCAACTCCGAAAGCAGCGTGCCGCGAGCGGCGGTGCCGATGGGCTGCGGCTTGCCTTCGGGGCCGTCCTTCGTCAGCGAAAAACGTCCCGACGCGACCGCATAGGCGCAATCGGCCGGCGCCCCCTCGCGGAACAGTTCGTGCCCCTTGGCCACACGGCGGCGCTCGGCGCCGAAGGCGATCAGCCGCAGCTTGTCTTCGCCGATATCCGCAAAGAGCGAGACATTGGACAGAAGCGCGATGTCGTCGTTGAGTCCCAAGCGGAGATACTCCCGGATCGATGGAAAAGCGGATTGCGGTCCTGACCCAAAATGCATGTCGCCCAAATGTGTGCAGCGGTTTTGGGACGACGACGTGCATGAAAGCAAAGAACTAAAGCGCGTTGCACGAATACCATTAAACGCGACGCGCTTCAGGGAACGATCTTGTAACCGCCGTTCTCGGTCACCAAAATCTCCGCATTGGAAGGGTCGCGCTCGATTTTCTGGCGCAGCCGGTAGACATGCGTTTCCAGCGTGTGCGTCGTCACGCCGGAATTGTAGCCCCAGACCTCCTCGAGCAGCACGTCGCGGGTCACCACCTTCTGGTCGGCGCGGTAGAGATAGCGGATGATCGCCGCCTCCTTCTCGGTCAGGCGGATCTTCTGGCCGTTTTCCATGGTCAAGAGCTTCTGACTCGGCTTGAACGTGTAGGGGCCGACGCTGAAAGTGGCGTCTTCGCTCTGCTCGTGCTGGCGAAGCTGGGCGCGGATTCGCGCCAAAAGCACCGCGAAGCGGAAGGGCTTGGTAACATAGTCGTTGGCGCCGGCCTCGAGCCCGAGAATCGTGTCCGAATCGGTGTCGTGGCCGGTGAGCATGATGATCGGCGCCTTGAACCCGCCCTTGCGCAAAAGCTTCACGGCCTCGCGGCCGTCCATGTCCGGCAGCCCGACATCCATGATCAGCAGATCGACCTGGCGGGAGCGTGCCGTCTGTATGCCCTTGCCGGCGGTTGCCTCCTGCAGAAGCTCGAATTCCTCGTAGAGGGAGAGTTGCTCGATCAACGTCTCGCGCAGGTCATTGTCATCGTCGACAAGGAGTATGGTACGGGTCGCCATGGGGCAATTCCTGTTTGCTTCCTGATTCGAAACTAGCTCAAATACCGCTCTTGGCAAAGCGCGACGGCCGCTGGCTACCTTTATATCTGCAATCATGCCTATAGTCGCGACGGGATCACGGCTATTGCATGTCTCGTTTAATCGACCTCGATTCAAGGACAAAGACATGCAGCAGTTCAAAGTGCTACAGCGACCTTTGCGCGTCTGACAGGATGCGCGGCGCTACTGCATGTCTCCTTTAATCGATCTCGATTCAAGGACAAAGACATGCAGCAGTTCAAAGTGCTACAGCGACCTTTGCGCGTCTAATAAGACGCGCGGCGCTGTAGGCAAGAAAGCGTGAGACTGATGCGCAAGAGAAAGTCGGGAGCGCGGCCGGCAAAATCGATGATCCTCGTGAGAGCGGCGCCGCGCGACCGCAGGCGGGCGCTCGTGCAATTCGGCGGCCGCACCGTCGAGGCGGCGATCGGACGAAGCGGCGTGACCGCCCTCAAGCGCGAAGGCGATGGCGCGACGCCGCGCGGGTCGATGAGGCTGATCGGCGGCTACGTAAGGCGGGATCGCGTTCGCATGCCGCCGACGCGCCTGCCGCTGTTGTCGACCCGAGGCGACATGCTTTGGTGCGATGCCCCGAACCATGCCTGCTACAACCGCCCGGTCAGGGCTCCGTTTTCCTCGAGTCACGAGGCGATGATGCGCGACGACGGGCTCTATGACGTCTGTCTCGTCATGGACTGGAACATCTCGTCCCGACGCCGCCATCTGGGTTCCGCCGTCTTCTTCCACCTCATCCGCCCCCGCTATGAACCGACGCAGGGTTGCGTTGCCGTCAACCTGCCGGCGATGAAACGGCTGCTCCGCCACATGCGCCGGGGCATGGTGGTGAGGGTTCTCTGACGCTCTCCTTATGGTGCGCTGTAGATAGACGCATGGCGCCGCGGTCATTTCGCCTCGAGCAGGCGCGGTGTGACGAAGCGGACAAGGCGGCCCTTGCGGGGTGCGACATCCGACCATTTCCCGACGTCGAAATCGATGACGGCCAGCCCGGCCGTCGGAAATTTCTCCCGGAGGCGCGGCAAATCTTCGCCGCTGCCGGCGAGCAGCACCGCGAGCTCCGCCATTCCCGGATTGTGTCCGACGAGCAGAAGGCAGCTGACCCAAGGCTCCACGTCGCGTATGACCTTGAGTAGGGCCGGTGCCGCCACCTCGTAAATCCCGACGGCATCGCGAGCCGTAACGCTTACCGGCAGGGCCTCGGAGACGATCTCCCACGTCTCCTGCGCGCGCCGCGCGGTCGAGACGATCGCGAGGTCCGGGACGAGCCCGTGCTCGGCCATATAGGCGCCGATGACCGGCGCCGTCCTTCGCCCGCGCTCCGCAAGGGGTCGGCGGTGATCGGCAACGCCCTCCGGCCAATCGGATTTGGCGTGACGCAGCAGCATGAGGCGGCGCTTTGGCGGCAAGGGACGATCGGACATGGCGCTCTTCATGTGTCGTTGGCGGGCCTGACGCATCTTGCTTGGAGCTAGACGCAGGTCCGTTTGTGATGCATGTCGCCGACCCGGGACAGCTTCATGTTTCGGGCGACATCACATTGTCGCACCGTTGCGCAGTCTTGTCTTCCACGGATGTCCCGCAAAGGCATAACGGAAGGCCGCCCCGAAGGGCGGCCACCATACAGCGCCGCGCGTCTTTTCAGACGCGCAAAGGTCGCTGTAACTCTTTGAATCTACGCATCGAGCTTTCCGAAAATCGGATACGATTTTCGGGCCGATGCGCTAGCGTCCTTTGCGCGTCCCAAAGGGCGCACGGGGCTGCAAAAGCGAGCGGAGCCGAAGGGGCGGAGCCCTATTTCCACTCGCGAATGTCGACGAAGTGGCCCGCCACCGCAGCCGCCGCAGCCATTGCCGGCGAGACGAGATGCGTGCGTCCCTTGAAGCCCTGACGGCCTTCGAAATTGCGGTTCGACGTCGAGGCGCAGCGCTCGCCCGGCTTCAGCCGGTCGTCGTTCATCGCCAGGCACATTGAACAGCCGGGCTCGCGCCAGTCGAAGCCCGCTTCCTTGAAGATCCTGTCGAGGCCTTCCGCTTCCGCCTGCTCCTTCACGAGGCCGGAGCCCGGCACGATCATCGCCGACACGGTCGGGGCGACCTTGCGGCCCTCGACGACCTTGGCGACGGCGCGCAGATCCTCGATGCGGCCATTGGTGCAGGAGCCGATGAACACCCGGTCGATGGCGATATCGGTGATCTTCGTGCCCGGTTTCAGGCCCATATAGTCGAGGGCGCGCCACTTCGACGTGCGCTTCGTCTCGTCGTGGATGTCGTCCGGGTTCGGGACGGCGCCCTGGACGGAGACGACGTCTTCCGGCGACGAGCCCCAGGAGACGATCGGCGGCAGGTTGGCGGCATCGAGCACGACGACACGGTCGTAATGGGCGCCTTCGTCCGTCTTGAGCGTCTTCCAATAGTCGAGCGCCATGTCCCAGGCCTTGCCCTTGGGCGCGCGCGGACGGTCCTTGATATAGGCGAAGGTCGTCTCGTCCGGTGCAATCAGGCCGGCGCGGGCGCCGCCTTCGATCGTCATGTTGCAGACGGTCATGCGGCCTTCCATCGACAGGGAACGGATCGCTTCGCCGGCGAACTCGATGACGTGGCCGGTGCCGCCGGCCGTGCCGATCTCGCCGATGATGGCGAGGATGATATCCTTGGCGGTGACGCCGGGCGGCAATTGCCCGTCGACGCGCACCAGCATGTTCTTCGCCTTCTTCTGGATCAGCGTCTGCGTCGCCAGCACGTGCTCCACTTCCGAGGTGCCGATGCCGTGCGCGAGCGCGCCGAAGGCGCCATGCGTCGAGGTGTGGCTATCGCCGCAGACGATCGTCATGCCCGGCAGCGTGAAGCCCTGCTCGGGGCCGACAATGTGCACGATGCCCTGGCGCTTGTCGTTCTCGGAATAATATTCGACGCCGAAATCGGCGGCATTCTTCGCGAGCGCTTCGACCTGGATGCGGCTTTCCTCATTCTTGATGCCGAGGTGGCGGTCCGGCGAGGTCGGCACGTTGTGGTCGACGACGGCGAGCGTCTTTTCCGGCGCACGGACCTGGCGGCCGGCCATGCGCAGGCCTTCGAAGGCCTGCGGGCTGGTCACCTCGTGCACGAGATGACGATCGACGTAGAGAAGACAGGTGCCGTCGTCCTGGCTGCTTACCAGGTGGTCGTCCCAGATCTTGTCATAGAGGGTACGCGGTGCGCTCATGGCGATATGTCCATCGAATTGTCGGAATACGGAAAAGCCGGCGGCAATGCGGCCGGAAACATGACTGATCGAGCGATCAGGATAGGCGGCTCGTAAGCGCGCCGCAAACACGCGCGAAAAAGCGTGCCGGCAGACGCTTGTGGTCCTGCAGCACGACGATTTGCTGTTCGCGACATCCGAATTTGGATTCCATGGCCGGTGCTCATATCAATTTTCCGATGGTTTCGCAATCGCAGTGATCACGGCGGTGCTGAGGCCGCGGCGAACATCATGGTGGAGCTAAGCCTCGGCATTGGTCATGCCGTCACGCAACAGCTGGACCTTGCGGCTCAGATCAACCATCTCCGGTACTTGCTCGCCAAAAGCCTTCATGTCCGGAACCTGCTTTTTCAGACGCGCAAAGGTCGCTGTAACTCGTTCAATCCGCGCATCGAGCTTTCCGAAAATCGAGTACGATTTTCGGGCCGATGCGCTAGCTAGATGCCCCAGACGACCGACTGCTCGTGCCGCTTGATGAGGTGCTTGAGATTTTCAAAGCCGCTGCGGATGTGCCGGGCGAAGTGGTCGACGGCGGGCATTCGCGGTGAATCCGCGCGCTTCAACAGTCCGAGCGCGCGTTCGGGATGGGGGACGGCCACCGGCAGCGCCGTGATCGACTTCTCTTTGCGCAGGGCGAAGACGACGCTGTGGGGCAGGACAGTCAGCGCGTCGGTGCCTTTCATGTAGTTGACGACGCTCATCAGCGATCCCCCCGTGTAGCGAATCCTGATCTCGGTCGCGCCGAACGAGAGCAGCATGCTGCGAAGATCGGCAAGGAGGGGACTGCCCAGTGGCGGCGCGACCCAGGGATATTCCAGAAGATTGGCTGGCTGCGGGCGGCGCTTCAAGAGCAGAGGGTGGGTCACGCGGCAGGCAACCACATTGCGGCCCGGCAATATCTGCTGGAATTCCAGTCCCGACCCTTCATCGAGGATATCGATCGGGCAGATCGCAAGATCGATCTGATCCGCCTTCAGGGCCGCCCGCAGATCGGAGAAATACCCATAGGTCTGATCGATGCGCACATCCGGATGCAGGTTCTGGAATTCCGCGATCATCCCGGCGATCAGCGCATCCATGAAGAACGGCGTGCCGCCCAGTCGGACGGTGCCGCTTCGCCCTACCCGGAAGCTCTCGATGGTGTCGGATGCCTTGCGCGAGGCGGCCAGCATCACCTCGCCGTGGTCGGCGAGGGCGCGGCCGAGCGGCGTCGGCTGGAGAGGGCGCCGGCCCTTTAAGAAGAGCGGCTCGCCCAGACGCTTTTCCAGCATCGAAAGCGTGCGTGAGATCGCCGGTTGTGCAAGGCCGAGGAGGGCGGCGCCCTCGGTTGCGCCGCCCGCCTTCACGACGGCTGCGAGCTGGATCAGGTGACGCTCATCTATCTTCATAACGCTATGTTATACAGCTATGGAATAAAATCATCAATTGCGCTGATCCTGCCTGCTACTTTCCTTTTCCAGCGCCAGTGCTGTGGAGGAGAGAGCATGCCGGGCCGGATGGCATCAAGTCTCGACGCATCGAATTTGTCGGAAGTCTTTGCGCGGCGGCTTGCGGCATCAGGCGACCAATCGCTGCGGCAGGCGCTGGTGGCGACCGTGATGCATCTCCATGCGCTCGTAAGGGAATTGAAGCCCACACACGCCGAATGGCGGAGCATGATCGAGTTTCTGACCGAGGTCGGGCACGCCTGTGACGAGCGCCGGCAGGAGTGGGTGCTGCTGTCGGACCTCTTGGGCGCGTCCGCACTCGTTGAAGAAGTCAATGCACGGCGTCCCAAGCCGGCGACGCCGAATACGGTGCGCGGCCCCTTCTTTCGTGCCGATGCGCCGGAGCGTCCCCTCGGCAGCGATATTTCGCTGGATGGCGTGGGCGAACAGCTCGCCGTCTCGGGCCGCGTGCAGGATCTCGACGGAGATGCGATCGCCGGTGCCGAGATCATCACCTGGCAGGCGAACTCCGCCGGCTATTACGAGAACCAGCAGCCGGATCTCCAGCCGGAGTTCAATCTGCGCGGCATCTTCAGGACGGACGACAAGGGCCGCTTCCACTACCTGACCGTCAGGCCTGCCGGATATGGGGTTCCGGACGACGGTCCGGTCGGCAGGTTGCTCAGGAAAGCGGGCTTGCCGCTGCGCCGCCCCGCTCACCTGCATTTCATGATCAGGGCGGCGGGCTTCGAGACGATCGTCACGCATCTCTATGACGGCAGCGACCCGCATCTGGAACAGGATGCGATCTTCGGCGTCAAACCGGAGCTCGTGTGCCAATTCGAGCGTGCGGCGGAAAAGCCATGCTGGCGGCTCGATTTCACCTTCGTCATGGCGCGGTCGAAACAGGGAGTGCAGTCGTGAAACGCGATTTCGTTTACAGCACCAGCCCGGCGCACATCGTCTTCGGTGAGGGCAAAAGCGCCGCCACGGGCGAATGGATCGAGAAAATCGGTTGCCACAGCGCCCTGGTCCTCTCGACGCCACAGCAACAGGCAGACGCCGAAAGGCTTGCGGCGCAGCTTGGCCCCCGTGCCGTGGGCGTGTTCGCCGGCGCCGTGATGCATACGCCTGTTGACGTGACCGAGAAGGCCATGGCGGTCGTTCGGCAGACCGGTGCGGACTGCCTGGTCTCGCTTGGAGGAGGTTCGACGACCGGTCTCGGCAAGGCGATCGCCTACCGCACCGACCTGCCGCAGATCGTGATCCCCACGACCTATGCCGGCTCGGAGGTGACGCCGATCCTCGGCCAGACGGAAGCCGGGCGCAAGACGACCGTCCGCAGCGCCAGCATCCTTCCCGAAGTCGTGATCTACGACCCGTCGCTGACGACCGGTCTTCCGGTGGGCATGAGCGTCACCAGCGGTCTCAACGCCATGGCTCATGCCGTCGAGGCACTCTACGCGCAGGACCGCAATCCGATTTCGTCCCTGATGGCGGTCGAGGGGTTGCGTGCCTTCAGGGAAAGCCTGCCACAGATAGTGGGGCGTCCGCACGATCCGGCTTTGCGCGCAGAGGCGCTCTATGGCGCATGGCTCTGCGGCACGGTCCTGGGCACAGTCGGCATGGCCCTGCATCACAAGATCTGCCACACGCTCGGCGGCAGCTTCGACACGCCGCATGCCGAGACACATGCGATCATGCTGCCGCACACGGCTGCCTTCAATGCCGTCGCCGCTCCGGATCTGCTCGCGCCCGTGGCCAAGATTTTTGGGAGCTCAGTCGGAGGCGGCCTCTGGGATTTCGCCAAGGCGGCCGGTGCGCCGCTGGCGCTGAAGGAGCTCGGATTGTCCGAAGCCGATCTCGACCGCGCTGCCGGGATTGCAACCGAACGCCCTTACTGGAACCCGCGCCCGACGGACCGGCAATCCATTCGGGCGCTCCTGCAGGATGCCTGGGAGGGCAAACGGCCGGCTGATTGA
The DNA here is from genome assembly GCF_001854885.1 of Ensifer sp. LCM 4579. GTDB lineage: Bacteria > Pseudomonadota > Alphaproteobacteria > Rhizobiales > Rhizobiaceae > Sinorhizobium. The sequence goes on from NZ_MDDV01000005.1 coordinate 122,209, forward strand.
TCACGCCCTTCGGGAGGAGGGGAATGGGAGGAGGAACCATGCTGACGAGACGCGACTTTCTGAAGACGACGGCTGCCGGGAGCGCCGTCGCGATGACTTCCGGATTTCCGCTGCCGGCGATCGCACAGGACGTGCCGGTGAAGCTCGGCTATGTGAGCCCGCAGACCGGGCCGCTCGCCGCCTTCGGCGAGGCGGACAAATTTGTGATCGATGGATTTCTGGCCACAGCCAAGGCGAAGGGATTGAATTACGAGATCGTCGTCAAGGACAGCCAGTCCAATCCGAACCGTGCGGCAGAGGTGGCCAAGCAACTGATCGTCGACGACGCGGTCAATCTGGTCCTCGTCGCCTCGACGCCGGAGACGACCAATCCGGTGGCAACGACCTGCGAGTCCGAACAGACACCCTGCATTTCGACCGTTGCCCCGTGGCAGCCCTGGTTCATCGGCCAGCAGGGAAATGCCGCGGATCCCGCCTCGTGGAAGCCGTTCGACTACGCCTACCACTTCTTCTGGGGGCTCGAGGACGTCATCGCCGTCTTCACCAATATGTGGTCGCAGGTGGAGACCAACAGGAAGGTCGGCGGCCTCTTTCCGAACGATGGCGACGGCAATGCCTGGGGCGACAAGACCGTCGGCTTCCCGCCGGTGCTCGAAAAGATGGGCTATGCGCTGAGCGACCCCGGCCGTTACCAGAACATGACGGACGACTTCTCGGCGCAGATCAACGCGTTTAAGTCCGGCCAGTGCGACATCATCACCGGCGTCGTCATTCCGCCGGATTTCACCACCTTCTGGAACCAGGCGAAGCAACAGGGCTTCGTGCCGAAGGTCGCTTCGATCGGCAAGGCGCTTCTTTTCCCGCAGGCGGTCGAAGCGCTCGGCGCGGCCGGGCACAATCTCTCCTCGGAGGTCTGGTGGTCGCCGAGCCATCCTTTCACATCCTCGTTGACGGGTGAGACATCCGCCCAGGTGGCAGAAGCCTTCACGAAGGCGACGGGCCGACCATGGACGCAGCCGATCGGCTTTGCCCACGCGCTCTTCGAACTGGCGGTGGACGCGATCTCGCGGGCCGAGGACCCGACGGACGGCGATGCGGTCGCCCAGGCGATCGCCGCCACCCGGCTCGATACGCTCGTCGGCCCGGTCGCCTGGGACGGCAAGGACCTGCCGCCCTTCGCCGCGAAAAACGTCGCCAAGACGCCGCTCGTCGGCGGCCAGTGGCGGGTCAAGGACGGCGGCGGCTACGATCTCGTCATCACCGACAACAGGACGGCCCCGAACATTCCGGTCGGCGGCAAGATGGAACCGATCGCCTGAGCGATGGAGCGCCGGCGGCGCCGTGCCCGCGGCCCTGCCGTGCCGGAGGATCAAGCATGTCCCTATTGCAACTCGAGCGGGTCTCGAAGCGCTTCGGCGCCTTGACGGTCGCCGATGAGATCAGCTTTTCCGTCGGGGAGGGCGAAGCGCTCGGCATCATCGGCCCGAACGGAGCCGGCAAGTCGACCCTCTTCAACCTGATCACCGGAAACGTCGCCGCCGACAGCGGCACGATCCGCTTTGGCGGTGCCGACGTGACGGGCGCGCCGCCGATGGCGCGCTGTCTCTCCGGAATGGGGCGCACCTTCCAGATCCCCCAGCCGTTCGAAAAGTTGACCGTCTTCGAGAACCTGCTGGTCGCCGGCAGCTTCGGTGCGCGGCGAAGCGAGGCCGACGTCCACGAGCGCTGCGCCGAGATCCTGGCCGATACCGGCTTGCTCGACAAGGCCAACGTGCCGGCCGGCGGCCTGACGCTTTTGCAGCGCAAGCGGCTGGAGCTCGCCCGGGCGCTCGCAACGGAGCCGCGGCTCCTGCTTCTCGACGAGATCGCGGGCGGGCTGACGGAGGCCGAATGCCAGGCGCTGGTCGCGACCATCCGCGCCATTCATGCGGAGGGCGTCGCCGTCGTCTGGATCGAGCATGTGCTCAACGCGCTGACCTCCGTAGTGGAGCGGCTGCTCGTCCTCAATTTCGGCCGGGTCATCGGCACCGGCGCGCCCGCGGACATCATGGATTCGCGCGCCGTTCGGGAAATCTATCTGGGGATAGAGATATGACGGCGCTCCTCGAGACCAAAGGGCTCATGGCCTTCTATGGCGATTTCCAGGCACTGTTCGGCGTCGACATCACGGTCTCCCAAGGGGAGACCATCGCCATCATCGGCGCCAACGGCGCCGGCAAGACGACCCTGATGCGTGCGATTTCCGGCGTGCTCGCAAGCCAGCCGGGCGCGATCCTCTGTCGCGGCGAGCCGATCGGCGCCCTGGCGGCCCCCGATGTCCTGGCGCACGGCGTAGCGATGATACCGGAGGGGCGCCGGCTGTTTCCGTCGCTCACCGTGGAAGAGAACCTCCTGATCGGCGCTTACGGGCGCAAGCTCGGCGGAACCTGGACGCTCGAGAGCATCTATGAGCTCTTTCCCATCCTGCGGGAGCGCCGCGGCTACCCGGCGACGGCGCTCTCCGGCGGCCAGCAACAGATGGTGGCGATCGGCCGGGCGCTGATGTCCAATCCGGATGTGCTGCTCTGCGACGAGATCAGCCTCGGTCTCGCGCCGGTTGTCGTGCGCGACATCTACGCGGCCTTCCCACGCATTCGCGCCTCCGGAGCCTCCATCGTCATCGTTGAGCAGGATATCGGCCAGGCGCTGAAGGTCGCAAGCCGCGTCTATTGCATGATGGAGGGGCGTATCACGCTCTCCGGCCGCTCGAATGAGCTCAGCCGCGATCAGATCCACGCAGCATATTTTGGAGCGGACCGCCATGAGCTTCATTGATACTCTTGTCCAGGGCGTGCTGCTTGGCGGTCTCTACGCGCTTTTTGCCGCGGGCCTGAGCCTTGTCTTCGGCATCATGCGGCTCGTCAACCTCGCACATGGCGACCTGATCGTCCTCGCCGCCTTCCTGCTCCTCGTCCTGGTGACCGGACTTGGGCTCGACCCCTTCCTCGCCGCCCTGCTTGCGGCACCGCTGATGTTCGGCGCGGGCTGGGTCCTGCAATATGTTCTCCTCAACCGCACGCTGGGAAAGGACGTCCTGCCGCCGCTGCTGGTCACCTTCGGCCTTTCGATCATCATCCAGAACGCACTGCTCGAGGGCTTCTCCGCCGACAGCCGCCGCATTTCCACGGGCGCGCTCGAAACGGCCTCCGTCGGCCTCGGCCCTGTCACCATCGGTTTCATGCCGCTGATGGCCTTTCTGTCGGCGGTCGCCGTCATCGTCTGCCTTAACCTGTTGATCTATCGCACCGCAATCGGCCGCGCCTTCCGTGCGACGTCGGACGATGCCGTGACCGCGGGCCTGATGGGTATCCGGCCGCAGCGCATTTTCGCGATGGCGACCGGGCTTGCGATGGTGGTGGTGACGATCGCCGCGCTTTATCTCGGCACGCGCGCGAATTTCGATCCGACCGCCGGACCCGCCAGGCTGATCTACGCTTTCGAGGCGGTGATCATCGGCGGTCTCGGCTCGCTCTGGGGCACGCTTGCCGGCGGCGTGATCCTCGGTGTCGCGCAGACCCTCGGCGCCGCCGTCAATCCTGAATGGCAGATCCTTGCAGGACACCTCGCCTTCCTTGCCGTTCTCCTGATCAAACCGCGCGGCCTCTTTCCGCGCGCCGTCGACTGAGGTGCCCCGATGTCCATCGCCATCCCTTCCAAGTTCGAAACCCGCACGAGTGCCTCATCATTCCCGGCGCTGATCGCCGCTGCCGTTCTGGGTCTCGCCGCTGCGGCGCCCTTCCTCGTCTCCCGCGGCGCGGTGCAGGATCTCTTCTTCATCCTGACAATGCTGGTGCTGGCGCAGAGCTGGAACCTGCTCGCGGGCTATGCCGGCCTCATCTCCGTCGGCCAGCAGGTCTTCGTCGGCTTCGGCGCCTACGCCATGTTCGGCGCGGTCATCCTGTTCGGGATCGACCCGATCGTGGCGATCCTGATCGCGGGTTTTCTCGCAGCTCTTCTCGCCATCCCGACGGCCTTCTTCACCTTCCGGCTCTACGGCCCCTATTTTGCCATCGGAACCTGGGTCGTGGCCGAGGTGGTGCGGCTGCTTCTGGCCCAATGGAAGGCGCTCGGCGGCGGTACCGGAACTTCGCTGCCTCGCGAGGCAATGCGTGACATGACCGGGGTTGGTCTGCTGCGCGACCTTTTCGGGATGAAGGCGGCCCAGGCGGGCGATGCGCTCACCTATTGGCTGGCGCTCATTCTCGCCGTCGCCACGATCGGTTTCATCTATCGCCTGCTTCGCAGCAAGCAGGGGCTGGGGCTTGCGGCGGTGCGTGACAATGAGCAGGCGGCACGCGCCGTCGGCGTCGATGCGCGGCGGATGAAGGCGATGGTCTATCTGGCGACGGCCTTCCTGACCGGGCTCGCCGGCGCGCTGATCTACGTGCAGAAGGCTCGCATCTCGCCGGACGCAGCCTTCTCCGTCACCGACTGGACCGCCTATGTGATCTTCATCGTCGTTATCGGCGGGATCGGCACCATCGAGGGCCCGATCGTCGGCGTCATCCTCTTCTTCCTTCTACAGAACTCGCTCGCCGATTTCGGATCCTGGTACCTGCTGATGCTGGGCCTCGTCGGCATCCTCGTCATGATTTTCGCGCCGCGTGGTCTCTGGGGAGCGTTCTCCGACCGCACCGGCATCCAGCTTTTTCCGGTCCGTCGCCTGCTCGTCGGCGGCCCGCTTGGTCACGCGCTTAAGGGAGGGCCACATGGCTGACATTACCACCGACGTACTCATTATCGGCACCGGGCCCGCCGGCTCCGCCACCGCCGCCCTGCTTTCGACCTACGGTGTCGAGAACATGGTGATCAATTGCTATCGCTGGCTCGCAAACACGCCGCGGGCCCATATCACCAACCAGCGCACCATGGAGGTGCTGCGCGATCTCGGCCAGGACGTGGAGGAAGAGGCCTACATGTTCGCCGCCGGGCAGGACCTGATGGGCGAGAACGTCTTCTGCACCTCGCTTGCCGGCGAGGAGATCGGCCGCATGAAGAGCTGGGGCAAGCATCCGCTCTCGCGCGCCGAGCACCAGCTTTCGTCGCCGGCGCTCATGAACGACCTGCCGCAGACCTTCATGGAGCCGCTTCTGTTCAAGACGGCCTGCTCGCGCGGAACGCAGGCGCGGATGTCGACGGAATATGTCGGCCATGAACAGGACGCGGACGGCGTCACCACCACCTGCGCCGATCGGCTGACCGGCAAGGAATTCACCATCCGCTCGAAATATCTGATCGGCGCCGACGGAGGCAATTCCAGGGTCGCCGAACATGCGGGTCTGACCTTTGAAGGCCGGATGGGCGTCGCCGGATCGATGAACATCCTGTTCGAGGCGGATCTTTCCCGCTACGTCGCCCATCGTCCGTCGGTGCTCTACTGGGTGCTGCAGCCCGGAGCGGATGTCGGCGGCATCGGCATGGGGCTCGTGCGCATGGTCCGCCCCTGGCATGAATGGCTGATCGTCTGGGGTTACGACATCAACCAGCCGGCCCCCGACGTGGACGAAGCCCATGCAAGGAAGGTCGTGCGGGATCTCGTCGGCGTTCCGGACCTGGACGTGACGATCAAGTCGGTCTCCACCTGGACCGTCAACAACATGTATGCGACGACCTTGTCGAAAGGGCGCGTCTTCTGCATGGGGGATGCCACGCATCGCCATCCTCCGTCGAACGGGCTTGGTTCCAACACGTCGATCCAGGACGCGTTCAATCTCGCCTGGAAGCTCGCCTATGTGCTGAATGGCCAGGCTGGCGAAAAGTTGCTCGACAGCTACAGCACCGAGCGCGCTCCGGTCGCCAAGCAGATCGTCACCCGCGCCAACAAGTCGATCGAGGAATTCGGCCCGATCTTCAAGGCGCTCGGCCTGCTCGACTCCATCGATCCGGTGAAGATGCAGCAGAACATGGACGCCCGCTGCAACAATACGCCGGCGGCCGAGGAGCAGCGCGCGGCCATCCGAAAGGCGATCGCCGCCAAGGTCTATGAATTCGATGCGCATGGCGTCGAGATGAACCAGCGCTATCGCTCGGATGCCATCGTCACGGACGGCCAGCCCGAACCGGGTTTTGCAAAGGACCCCGAACTGCATTTCCAGCAGACGACATGGCCCGGCGCGCGCCTGCCGCATGCCTGGATCTTCTCCGAGGACGGCAAGAAGGTTTCGACGCTCGACCTCACCGGTCACGGCAAGTTCACCATTCTGACCGGCATCGGCGGGCAGGGATGGGTCGAGGCGGCGAAGCTCGTCGGCCGGGAACTCGGCTTCGAAATTGCGGCGCATGCCATCGGACCGCGCCAGCACTGGCAGGACTTGACCGGCGATTGGGCAGATCTCAGCGAGGTGAGCGACAGCGGCGTCGTGCTGGTGCGTCCCGATCATCACGTAGGCTGGCGGTGCAGGACGATCTCGGACGATCCGGTGGCGGAACTCCGCCGGGTCATGGCTGCCGTTCTTGGAAAGTGAGGAGTTACCGATGGAGGCGCATGAAAAGGGTTTCTTCACCGAGGAGAATTCGGTCGAGGTCGTGACCGGCCGCAACAAGAACGCCAGGGATGAGCGCCTGAAGCAGATCATGGAAGTGGTGACGCGCAAGCTGCACGAGGCGGTGAAGGAAATCGAGCCGACGCAACAGGAGTGGATGGAGGCGATCCTCTTCCTGACGCGTACGGGGCAGATGTGCAGCGACTGGCGGCAGGAGTTCATCCTGCTTTCCGACACGCTCGGCGTGTCGATGCTGGTCGATGCGATCAACAACCGCAAACCGTCGGGTGCCTCGGAAAGCACGGTGCTCGGGCCGTTTCACGTCAAGGACGTGCCGGAACTCGAAATGGGCGCCAATATCTGCCTCGACCAGAAGGGCGAGGACATGTTCATTTCGGGGCGGATCCTCGACACCGCCGGCAGGCCGATCGAGGGTGCGGTGCTCGACGTCTGGCAGGCGAATGACGAGGGCTTCTATGACGTCCAGCAGCTCGGCATCCAGCCCCAATTCAACCTTCGCGGCGCATTCCGGACGGGGAGCGACGGGCGCTATTGGTTTCGAGCGGTGAAGCCGAAATATTATCCGATCCCGAACGACGGTCCGGTCGGCCAGATGCTCGAGCATCTCGGACGCCATCCGAACCGTCCCGCACATCTTCACTACATCATCAAGGCCGACGGGCACGAAACGCTCATCACACACATCTTCGATCCCGATGACCCGTACATCAGCTCGGACGCGGTCTTCGGCGTCAAGGAGAGCCTGCTCGCTGATTTCAGGCGCGTCCGCGACTCATCGCGGGCGAAGGCCTATGGTTTTGCCGGCGAGTTCTGGGAGGTGGAGTACGACTTCGTGCTCGCTCGCAATGGCGAAGGCGAAAAGCCTGCCCGATGATCGGGGGAGGGGGCTGGAGCGGTACTCTCGCGGAGGACGAGTTCCACCGGCAGGATGGTTTCAGTTGGGATGTCATCAGGATCCTCTCCATTTAGAAGATGCAGCAGGGTTCGGGCTGCAGCCTGGCCGGCGCCATATTGCTCGATGCGCACCGTCGTGAGCCGCGGACGGATCAGGTCGAGTAGGGGCATGTCGTTGAAGCCGGTCACCGAAACCTGGCGCGGGCAGTCGATGCCGCGCTCGCGTAAGGCCTCTATGGAGCCGAGCGCCAGGCGGTCATTGGCACAGAGCACGGCCGTGAAAGGCGTCTTGTTGGAGAGGAGTTCGGACAAACAGCGCGCGCCCGCCCGCTCATCGAAATGGGTAGCGGTCACGATCAGCCTCTCATCGACCGAGACGCCCTGATCTTCTGCGGCCCGAAGGAAGGCGGCGAGGCGAAGCTGGCCGGTGGAAAGATCCTGGGGACCTGCGATATGCGCAATGTGGACGTGCCCGAGGGAGCGCAGGTGCTGCAGCATTTCGCAAATCCCGGCGTCCTCGTCGTTGATGACATAGGGAATCGCGGAGTGTTCAACCTTACGGTTCAGCGTCACGACCGGCAAACCGTCCTCGGCGGCGCGGGCGATCGAGGGATCGCTTCTCAAGACCGCCGCGTGAATGATCCCGTCGACGCCACGATCCCGCAGAACGTCGAGCAAGCGCACCTCGCGTTCGGGCTCGTTGTCGGTGTTGACGATGATCGACGCATAGCCGAGCGGCTCGAGCACGCTTTCGATGCCGCGCAGGATTGGCGGAAAGATCAGGTTCGTTATATCGGGAATCATGACGCCGACCGACATCGTCCTGTTCGTCCGCAGCCCGGCGGCAATGCGGTTGGGGCGATAGCCGAGCATTTCGGCAGCCGCCTGAATGCGCGTGACCACCTCTTCGGTGATTGATTTGCGCTCCACGGGGTCGAGCGCCCGCGACACTGTCGATACATGGACACCCGTCTCCCGGGCTATGTCCTTCAAGGTAACGCGTTTTTTCTTCATTCACCGCCTCTATCCGGTGCACCATTCTAGCGTGACGCCGGCCAAAAGCAATCGATTGCACAGATTGCTTGACAGTTGATTTCCGTCATGTTAGCTCTCGTACGCAATCGATTGCATCAAATTCGATGCACCGTCCAGACCAATGTGTCGCCGACCTGCCGGTGAATGGAGGAGATCACCTCAAGTACGGGCTGCCTCCGCGGCCGAATTTTACGTGCACGTGTGCAATCGATTGCACAATATCCATTTGATGGGAGGAGCATCAATGACCTTAGCGAGAATTCTTGCCGCAACGACCGCCCTGGCGCTCGCGGCCACCGCGGCCCATGCCGAGCCGATTCGCATCGGCGCATCGCTGCCGATTACTGGCGGCCTGTCGGTCAGTGGCGAAAAGCACAGGCGCGGTTATGAACTCTGCACGAAACTGATCAACGCCGTCGGCGGGATTCTCGGGAGGCAGGTCGAACTGATCGTCAGCGATAACCGCTCCGATCCCGCCACGGCCATCAATCAGTACGAGCGCTTCATCAATGTCGACAAGGTCGACGCCGTCTATGGCACCTTTTCGAGTCGTCTGACCTTTCCGGTCGCGGCGATCCTGTCGAAATACAACATGGTCCATGCGATTCCCTCCGGCGCCGCCTTGCGCATCTACGAACAGGGATACACCAACCTCTTCTATTTCCAGGTCAGCGCGGCGGAATATATCGGCAAGGACGTGGTCGCCGTGATCAGGGATCTCATCCCGGCCGGCGAAGGTCCGAAAACGGTGGCCATCGTCTCGGCGGACGACTTCTTCGCGAATGCCCTTGCAGCCGGCCTGCTCGGCGAAAAGATCAAGGATCCGGCGACCGACCGGGAGATCACCGATCTCGCCCCCGGCTACCTCGCAGATGCGGGCATCAAGGTCGTCATGCAGGAAAAATGGCCGGAAGAGGGTTTCAACGACTGGCTTAACCTCGCCAATTCGATCAAGCGCTCGGGCGCCGAGATGATCATCGGCCTTACCGCCTCGGAGGAAGAAGCCGTTCAGCTTACCCGCAGTCTGAAGACGGTCGGCGCCACGCCCAAGCTCGTCTATCTGAGCCAGGGGGCGCAGAACGAATTCATTGAAGGCGTCGGCAAGGACGCGGCCGACGACGTGATGATCCACACCAACTGGCACAAGGACGCGCCCTTCGAAAGCACGCTCGTTGGCAAGCCTTTCAACAATGCCGATTTCGTCAAGGCATTTGAAATCGAATACGGCGTGGAGCCGGATGAGGACAGCGCCATCCCCTTCGCGGTCTGCCAAGGCATCGAGCAAGCGATCACGGGGGTCGGCACGACGGACAATGCCAAGATGGGTGAATGGCTGCACGCACGCACCATGGACGATCCCGTGCGCACGATTCTCGGCCGCTTCGCCTGGGATGAGCGTGGCCTCGCCAAGGGCAAGTCGCACATCATGACACAGTGGCAGGACGGCACATTGAAGTTCGTGTACCCGACCGGCGAGTTCGAGGGGGTTGCACCGTTCAGCTACCCCAAGGCTGGTTTCTGACGCTGCTGCCACAAGTGGGCGTGCTCGCGCGCCCACAATTGCCACGCATGAGACATGCCATGGAAGAGGAGGTCGGGCACATGCTCGAGGTCAGGAATCTCTGTAAACACTATGGAGGCATCAAGGCGGTCGACGGCGCAAGCTTCACCGTCGAGAAGGGAACCATCACCGCGCTGATCGGCCCGAACGGCGCCGGCAAGACCACCGCATTCAATTGCATCAGCCGGACGGTGGCACCGACATCCGGTGAAGTGTGGCTCGACGGCGAGCGTATCGACCACCTCAGGCCGCACAAGGTCACCACCCGCGGCCTCAGCCGCACCTTACAGATTTCGCGCAACCTTTCCGACATGACCGTGATCGAGAACGTCATCGTTCAGTCGCGCGTCGACGGTCTGCGCGGCCTTTTCCGGCCGGCGATCGGCGCCGAGGAGAAGGACAAGGCGATGTCGATCCTCGAATTCCTCGGCATTACCCGCATCGCCTACGAGGACGGCCATAACCTGTCCTACGGCCAGAAGAAGCTGATGGATCTCGCGGCGCTCCTCATGTCGGACCCGAAGATCATCCTGCTCGACGAGCCCGCCGGCGGCGTCAACCCGTCGCTGATGGAGGAGATTGTCAGCCATATCCGCGCCCTGAATGAGAAGGGACTGACGGTGCTCATCGTCGAGCACAACATGGACCTGATCATGCGCCTTTCGCACAAGGTCGTGGTGATGGCGCAGGGCCGCGTCATCTGCTCGGCCACGCCGGAGGTCGTCCGCCGCGATCCGCAGGTGCTCGAAGCCTATCTCGGCGGCGTTCTTGAAGAGGAGGCGGCCTAATGAGCGAACTGCTCCAGGTTACCAATATCACAGCCGGCTATGGAGACGGCCCCGCCATTCTCGATGGGGCGCACCTGACGGTAGAACCCGGCAAGGTGCACTGCATCATCGGGCCGAACGGCGCCGGCAAATCGACTTTGCTCAAGGCGATCTGCGGCATGCTGACGATCCGCAAGGGCGATGTCGTCTTCAAGGGCAAGCGCCTGAACGGCCTGCGCCCCGATCAGATCCTGCGCGCGGGCATCTGCTTCGTTCCCCAGGAACGGGCGCTGTTCCCGAAGATGACCGTCCGCGAGAACCTGCGCATGGGTGGTTTCGTACTCGATGACCAGCGGGAACTGGAACGGCGGATCGGGGAGATCCTCGAACGCTTTCCGATCCTGAAGGAACGCGCCGACCAGCAGGCCGGCACCATGTCCGGCGGCCAGCAGCAGACGCTCGCCATGGCCCGCACGCTTATCATCAAGCCGGATATCGTCATGCTCGACGAGCCTTCGCTCGGGCTGGCACCGAAGGTCGTCCAGGAAATGTTCGACATCATGAAAATGATGTCCGCAGAAGGCGTAACGGTGCTGCTCGTCGAGCAGAACGCCTTGATAGGGCTCAAGAATTCCGATTGGGGCGTGGTCCTCGACCTCGGTCGGACGCTCTTCGAGGGTCCCGCATCGACGGTGCTTTCCGATCCGCGCATCCAGGAACTCTATCTCGGCGGCAAGAAAGCCGCCTGAAGGGAGCGATGATGACCGACATAATCCAGATTCTGATACTCGGCCTCGCGCTGGGTGGCGTCATCGCCCTGATGGGCTCCGGCCTGGCGCTGGTCTTCGGCGTCATGCGGATCGTCAACCTCGCACATCCGTCCTTGATCATCGCCGGTGCCTATATCGCCTATTGGGGCGCCAAGCTGACTGGCATCGATCCGATCGTCATGCTGCCGGTTGCCGCTGCCATCATGGCCGGCATCGGGGTGCTCATGTATCGGCTCGTCTTCGAGCGCGAGGCCAGAAACGCCAAATATTCCGAAATGACGGTGCTCTTGACCTTTGCGCTGGCGATGATCGTCGAAGGCGTGCTCGGCGGCCTCTTTACCAATACGCAGCGGGTCACCTCGCCCGGCTATGCGACGGACGCCTTCTTTCTCGGCGACCTGTTCATTCCCAAGGGCCAGCTCTATGCGGGGCTGATCTCGCTCGTGATCATCGGCGCGCTGTCGTTGTTCCTGAAATACTCGCGCCTCGGCTATGCGATCCGCGCAACGACGCAAAACCGCGAGGCGGCCGAACTGCTGGGCGTCAACGTCAATCTTATCAGCGTGCTCGCCTTTGCGATCGGTATCGGTCTCGCCGGCGCGGCCGGCTCGCTCGTCAGCTTCGTCTTCAGCTTCTTTCCAGCCAAGCACTGGGAGTGGATCGCGATGCTGATGTCGGTGGTCGTGCTGGGTGGAATGGGCAGCATCCTCGGCACGGTCGTTGCGGCGTTGCTGCTGTCGGTGATTGCCGCATTCGTCGGCACCTGGGTCGGCGCGACCTGGTCGACCATGACCTTCTTCCTCGCGCTTTTCGTCATTCTGCTGATCCGCCCGCAGGGCCTGTTCGGCGAAAAACCGGAGATGGCATGATGTCCGTAAGTCTTCAGCAATCGAGCGCAAGCGCGGTCCTCGAGGCGCGGCGCGCCCATAACGACAAGCTTGCCCGCAAGGCAGATCAGGCACGTGCCGTCTGGTTCCCGCTGACCCTGCTCGCCCTCCTGAGCCTCCTGCCGCTGCTGCAGCTGTCAGGCAACTACAACTACGTCCTGCATATCGTGCTGTTCACCGCGTCCTACGTGGCGATGGCATCGAGCTGGAACATTCTCGGTGGCTTCACCGGCTACGTGTCGCTCGGCCATGCGGTGTTCTTCGCCATTGGCGGCTATTTCTCCGGCATGATCCTGGCGCGCTTCGGTATTTCGACGATCGTCACCGCGCCGGTCGCAGGCCTTGTCGCCGCGATCGCCGGCTATCTCATCGGGCGGATCACGCTCAATGTGCGGGGACCCAGCTTCATCATTTCATCGATCGCCCTGCTGATGATCGCGCGCATCCTGTTCGATAACTGGGCGTTCATCGGCGGGGCCAACGGCGTGACCTTGCCGGTCAACAGCCTGTCCGCCCAATGGGCGAAGGTCCCCTATTACTACGCCATGCTGGCGATTGCCGCCGTCACCGTCTGGGTGAGTTACCGCATCAAGCATTCGAAGTTCGGCCTGGGGCTGCGCGCCATTTCGAAGGACGAGGTCAAGGCGGAAAGCGCCGGCATCGACACACGTTTCTACAAGGTGCTCGCCTTCGCCTTGTCGGCGTTCTTCGTCGGGATGACCGGAGCGGTCTGGGGAGAATACCTCACCTATCTGCGCCCGAACATCTTCCTGATCATTCTCGTCTCCGCAAACCTCGTGCTGATGTGCATTCTCGGTGGCAAGGGCACGATCGCCGGGCCGGTCATCGGCGCGATCCTGATCGTCGCACTCAACGAGCTTTTCGTGGCAACGATGGGCGCGTCCGAGCTCAATATTCTCGGTACCGGCCTCGTGATGGCGCTCGGGCTCATCTTTTTCCCGCTCGGCCTGGTCGGGACCCTCGCACGGCGTGGGAAGCTGCCGCGCGTGCTCAACTGGGATTGATCGTCAACCTCGCATCGAACCGCGACACCACTGTATCCCGCAGGAGGAGAAGACATGTCCGAATACGAGCTCTACAACGCGCCTCAATCGACCTGCAGCCAGCGCGTGCGCTACACGCTGCATGTGAAGGGCTTGAGCTTCGTCGAGCACAAGCTCGACCTTTTCAGGAGCGATCAGCTCAAGCCGGAATATCTGGCGATCAATCCCAACGGACTTGTGCCGGCCCTCGTCCACAATGGCAAACCGATCATCGATTCCTCGGTGATCCTGGAGTATCTCGAAGACATCCATCCGGATGTCGCACCGCTTCGCCCTTCAGATCCCCTAAGGATTGCAGAAATGCGAGCCAAGATGCGCTACATCGACGAGGTGCCGACACCGGCAGTGCGCGTCCCTTCCTACAATCTCGCCTTCCTCCCGCACTATCAGGCAATGAGCGAAGAGGAGTTCCATGCCGTTTGCGACAGCAAGCCCTTGCGGCGCGAATTCCTGATGAAGATGGGTCGAACCGGCTTTCCGCAGGCGGAGATGGACGAAGCCATGGCCCGGCTTCAGCGCGGCGTCGATCGGTTCGCCTCGTGGATTGCCGAAAGCGGCGGCCCCTTCGTGCTCGGCCGCGACCTTACGCTCGCCGACATCGCCATCATGCCGGTCATCGTCCGCCTGGATGACATCAACCTTGCTCACTTGTGGGCCGGCGCTCCAGCGGTCGGCCGCTGGTTCGATCTCATCCGCAAGAGCGAAGCCTTCCCGAGAACTTATTACCACGGCTCCCTTCTGACCGAGAAGTACCCGCATCTGCAGGCTTTGCGGACAACGGCGGCTTGAGGCGCGAGCGAGGAGGATCCCATGCAACAACACCTGACTATCGAATCCAAGTTGATATCCACCCTGGACGACGTGACGCCCGCTGTGCTCTCGGCCATGGCCGGCACGCAAGACCCCCGCTTACGGACGATCATGGAGTCTGCGACGCGCCACCTTCACGCCTTCATTCTCGAGACGCGGCCCACCGAAGCCGAGTTCGAGACGGCGCTGCAATGGATCGCCGCACTGGGGCATCACACCGACGAGACGAACAACGAGGTGGTGCTCGCTGCCGACGTTCTTGGCGCATCGACGCTCATCGATCTCATCAACAATGACGGCATGCAGGGTGAGACCATGTCGGCGCTCCTCGGTCCCTTCTATCGCGGCAAGGCGCCCGATTGCAGTTGCGGCGACTGCATTGCACGGTCTAAGACGCCCGGCCCGAAGCTCTTTTTCAAGGGCAGGGTGACGGGTGTCGATGGCGCGCCGATCGCCGGCGCCCAACTTGACGTGTGGCAGGCTTCCCCCGTGGGCCTCTACGAGAACCAGGATCCGGATCAGGACGATTTCAACCTGCGCGGCGTCTTCCGGACCGATGCCGACGGCTCTTTCCACTTCACCTCGGTCAAGCCCGCCGGCTATCCCGTGCCGACCGACGGTCCGGTGGGCGATCTCCTGCGCGCCCAGCGGCGGCATCCGATGCGGCCGGCCCATATTCACTTCATCGTGTCGGCGCCGGGTCACAAGACGCTGATCACGCAGATTTTCTCCGACACGCCGGAAGCGCTCGCCGGCGACGTCGTGTTCGGCGCCAAGCAGCAGATCGTTGGTGATTTCGTCGAGCACCGCGAGCCGCATCCCGACTATCCGGACGTGCCGCTGCCGTTCTTCACCTGTGAATACCAGTTCCGCCTGACGCCTGGCGAGCCGAGCTACCCCGTGCCGCCCATTTCGGGGACGAAGTCATGATTGCGCCAACCGAAAACGGGTTGCCGCTCGCCGGCAAGGTGGCCGTCGTCGCGGGGGGCTCCGGCGGCATCGGGCGCGAAGCCTGCCGTCTGCTCGCCGAAGCCGGAGCGCGTGTGGCAATCGGATATCGGTCGTCGGTCGAACAGGCACGGTCGCTCAAGGAGAGGCTTGCGGGGGAGGGTCATGTGACGGGACGCCTCTCGATCGAGGAGAGCCGCAGCATCGAGGCCTTCCGCGACCTCGTGCTCGGCGAAATGGGCCGCGTCGACATCCTCGTCAACAGCGCCGGAGTCACCAGGCCCATCCCCCATGGCGACCTCGACGCTCTCAGCGACGATCTGATCGACGAGATCTTCGTCAACAACTGGCGCGGTGTCTTCGCAACGATCCGCGCCTTCGCACCGGCGCTCAAGAAGAGTGGCGACGGGCTGATCGYCAACGTCTCGTCGATCGCCGCCTTCACGGGGGTTGGCTCCAACGTCGCCTATTGCGGCGCCAAGGCCGGCCTCGACATCATGACGAAATCGCTCGGCCGGGCGCTGGCGCCCGAAATCCGCGTTCTATCGGTGTCCCCCGGCGCGGTCGACACGCAGTTCGTCCCGGGCCGCGGCAAGGAATTCAACGACAGGGTCGCGGCGACGACCCCGTTGAAGCGGATCACCTTGCCGCTCGATGTGGCCGAGGCGATCCTCGCTTGCGCCACACATCTGAAATTCTCGACCGGAGACCGGATCGTCGTCGATGGAGGAAGACATCTGTGATGCAGCAACACGTCATCATCACATGCGCCGTGACCGGCAATCTCACCACCCGGGAGAACCATCCGGGCCTGCCGGTAACGCCTGAGGAGATCGCAAACTCCTGCCTCGAGGCCGCCGATGCCGGCGCGGCGATTGCCCATATCCATGTGCGCGATCCCGAAACCGGCAAGCCATCGATGGAGCTCAAATACTATAGCGAAGTGGTCGAGCGCATTCGCGCGAAGAACAACGCCCTGATCCTCAACATCACCACCGGCCCGGGCGGCCGCTATCACCCGAGCGAGGAGAACCCGGCGATCGCCGGGCCAAGAACGACGCTGATGCGGCCGGAAAGGCGCGTCGAGCATATCCTCGCCCTGAGGCCCGACATCGCCACGCTCGATCTCAACACCATGACCTTCGGATCGGAGGTGGTGATCAACACGCCGGGCAACGTCAAGATCATGGCGGAGATCATCGAAGCCGCCGGATCGAAGCCGGAGCTCGAGGTGTTCGATACCGGGCATATCCAGCTCGCACGGGATCTCCTGGCAGCGGGCGTCTTGAAGTCGCCGACGATGTTCACCATCGTCACCGGCGTCAACTATGGCTTTCCCTCGACGACGGATGTCATGGCGACGGCCGCGCGCATGCTGCCGTCCGACGCGGTCTGGACCGGCTTCGGCGTCGGCCGGATGTCGTTCCCCATGGCCATGCAGGCCTATCTGCTTGGGGGGCATGTGCGCGTCGGTCTCGAAGACAATTCCTACATCGCCAAGGGCGTACTCGCCAAAGGCAATGGCGAGCTCGTCGAGCGCGCGCGCGATCTGATCGAGAAGCTCGGCGGCAAGATCGCCAAGCCGTCACAGGCCCGTGAATTGCTCGGCCTGGCGGCGTGATGCATGCAACCTTCCACGGAGACAAGAGAGATGAACATCCAGGTAGATACGAAAATGGCGAAGGCGCTGCGGGTCACGGAGAAATCACCAGACCTCGACAATCTGAAGATCGCCATCGCCGATGTCGCCATTCCGCGGCCTGGACCGGGCCAGGTCCTGGTCGAGATCGTCGCGGCCGGGGTCAATCCGAGCGACGTCAAGGCTTCGCTCGGGCACATGCCGCATGCGGTCTGGCCCCGCACGCCGGGACGTGACTTTGGCGGTATCGTGCGCGAAGGACCGTCATCGATGATCGGCCTGGAGATCTGGGGTGGCGGTGGCGAGCTCGGCATCACCCAGGACGGCAGCCACGCCAAGTGGATGGTGCTCGATCAGAAGGCGGTGAGGGCGAAGCCCGCCAACTTCACCATGGAGGAGGCCGGTTCGATCGGCGTCCCTTTCATCACCGCCTTTGAGGGCCTGCGCGAGGCCGGCGGCGTCCAGCCGACTGACGTCGTGCTCGTCTGCGGCGGCAATGGCAAGGTCGGCCAGGCGGTCATCCAGCTGGCGACCATGGCGGGAGCGCGGGTCTTTGCCGTGGAGCACAACGAGCAACCCTTGCTCGCCCACACCAACGGCCCTGTGGAAATGCTGAACAGCGCCAGGGACGACGTTGCCGCGATCGTTCGCGAAAAAACCGGCGGCCACGGTGCCGATATCGTCTTCAATACGGTGGGTAGCCCCTATTTCGAGATCGCCAACAACGCCATGGCGAAGCAGGCGCGGCAGGTCTTCATCTCCACCTTCGATCGCGCGGTACCCTTCGATATCTTCAACTTCTTTCGCGGGCGCCACAAGTACATCGGCATCGACACGCTGACGCTTTCCTCCGTCGAAGGCGCGCGCATCTTCGACAAGCTCAAGCCGAAATTCGAGGAAGGCAAGCTCAAGCCGTTCCCGATCAATCCGGCGGCCTGCTACCGCTTCGCCGGTGCGGCCAAGGCCTATGCCTCGGTGCTGCGCGGTACGCCGGACCGCGTGCTGCTCAAGCCTTGAGAACGTCGCCATGCAGGTCACGCGCTACAGCAAGGCGAAGCCCTACGAGGCGGCGGAGCACTACGACATGCGCTGCCTGCGGCTGCAGGGCAAGGAGGCGACGGAAACTGACACGATCTGGATCGGCCTGTCGCACCTCCTTCCCGGCGGCCAGACATCGCTGAAGGCCGCCGAGGTTGAAAAGATCTATATCGTCGTTGCCGGAGAGGTGACCGTCGAGACGCCGTCCGAAAGCGTCACGCTCGGCCATCTCGACAGCTGCCGGATAGCGCCTGGCGAGGCGCGGGCGCTCGTCAACCGGACGAATGCGCCGGCGTCGATCCTGCTCGCCATGCCGATATGACCAAGCAAGGGGAGAGACAGCGCCGCACGCCGTTTCAGACGCGCAGAGATTACTGTGACTCTTGAATCTGCTCCTGAGGAGAAATCGCATCTGCTTGCCGTGGCAGCCGCCCTACCCAGAGATGTATCGGCAAGCAGACCAGGAGGTTCAGCGCGGCGAGTGCAAGATAGATCGTGCGCCGGTCGAATCGCGTGCTCGGCACTCCGGGCAAGGGCCAGAACAGCGTTGAGGCAAATCCTGCGATCAGCGTCAGATGAGTGATACTCCGCGGGGTTTCGCCCGCCGCTCTGGACGATTGCTGCGAAGGCCGTGCCGTAGAGTACGACGGCCGGGGCTGTCTCCATCACCACCAATGATGTTGCGAATGCGAGAGCGTTCGGCGAACCTGCGGCAGCCGTCAAAGCGGGGTCCGCGGCGAGAGATTCCGCCTGCCCGCGCCGAACGGATCCGCCCATGCGCCAGCCTTTGGAGCAACTGGGCCGCCGAACAGCAGCGACAGCATCCCGGACAGCCAGTCGAGCGAGACTGCTGAGGGAGCCCTGATCACGGCGAGGCCGCATCGCTTCCCCGATCTCGGGGTCCCGGATTTTGCTGTGTGTGTCTTTCGCGGCCGGCTTGCGGATAAAGTTAAAAAGGCGTTAACCTTCCGTTGGGTGCCGTTAAAGTTGCCTGTGGGTTAACGCCGCGTGGCGACTGGGGCGGGATTCCGGTTCGCCGCACCGTATGTTTAGAGTCGAGTCATGAAGACTGTTTCGATCGAGGTCAGGCCCGGGGAGCCACGCGAGGCGGCGGCGATCGCCGATGTTCATCGCTTGTCCTGGCTGCAGGCCTATGGCGGCCTAATCCCGCACCGCCCGCTGATCCGGATGGTCAATCGCCGCGACGAAACGTGGTGGCGCAAGGCCACACGCGGACCGGCGACACTGCTCGTCATCGATGTCGCGGGAACGATAGCCGGCTATGCGACGCTCGGCCTGAGCCGGGCGCGGGCGCTGCCGCAGGAAGGCGAAATCTACGAGATCTATCTTCGCCCCGAATATCAGGGCATGGGCCTCGGGCGGGTGCTGTTCGGTGAGGCGAGAAGCCTGTTGAAATCGCTCGGTTGCGAGGGTGTCGTGGTCTGGTGTCTGGAGGACAGCGACCAGGCCTATCATTTCTTCCAGTCGGCCGGCGGCCGCGATATTGCCGAGGGCATGGAGGATTTCGGCGAGAAGCACCTGAAGAAGGTCGGCTTCGTCTGGAACTGAGCGCGTCCTTCGCATTTCTCCCAGGGTGCCAGGATACTTCCGACGTGCCTCTATCTGGCCGCGGGGGCCTGCTGCAGGCCTCCTTAAATCGACCGCGATTCAAGGGCAAAGACAGGCAGCAATCCAAAGCGCTGCGGCGCGCGGCGCCGTAGAGCAATTCCATCCCTCGGACGAAAGTCATGTTGCAAGTCGGCATGTTTCCCTTTATCCGACGGGGCGATTTTCCTATTACCCTGGAGGTGCTCATGCGGATCGACGCGATTTCCATCGGAAAGAATCCACCGGAAGATGTCAATGTGATCGTGGAAGTCCCGGTCGGCGGGCATCCGATCAAGTATGAAATGGACAAGGAAGCCGGCACGCTGGTCGTCGACCGCTTCCTCTACACGCCGATGACCTATCCGGGCAATTACGGTTTCGTGCCGCACACCCTTTCCGATGATGGCGATCCGATCGACGTGCTCATCTGCAACACGCGGCCGCTGGTGCCGGGCTGCGTCATCAACGTCCGCCCGATCGGCGTGATGATGATGGAAGACAATTCCGGCAAGGACGAGAAGATCATCGCCGTGCCGTCGGGACATCTCACCAAGCGCTACGACAAGGTGGACGACTATACCGATCTGCCGGAAATCACGCTCAAGCAGATCGAGCATTTCTTCGAGCACTACAAGGACCTTGAGCCCGGCAAGTGGGTGAAGATCTTCGGCTGGAAGGATGCGAGCGTCGCCCGCCAGTTGATCGTCGAGGCGATCGAACGCGCCAAGGCGCAGAAGTAACAAGCGAAGTAGCAACTATTTCGTCTCGCCGACGATCTCGGCAAGACGCTTCTCGATTTCCTCCGGATCGGCGTCGATCCGGAGGATTTTTTTACGCTGGGTGTCGCCGGAAAGAAGCGAAATCCTGTTCTTCGCCACGCCGAGCGTCTTGGCGATGAGCGCGATCAGCGCCTGGTTCGCCCTGCCCTTCTCCGGCACGGCGCGCACTCGCACCTTGAGGTATTCCTCGCCATCGGCCGCCCTATCGAAGCCGTCAATCGCGTCGCGCCCGCCATTCGGCGTCAGCCGAACGGTAAGGCGCGCATGGTCGCCGAGTGCGGTGAGGGCGTTATGCGCCACTAGATGTGAGCTTTCAAACGCGGGGTGCGGGCGGGAAACCGCGCACACTTTGCCTCATCCCGCGCTAGCCGAGCAGCGCCGAAGCGACGGTCGTGTTCAGGAAGTACCAAATGAAATAGAGGATCACCAGAACGATCAGCGGCGACAGATCGATGCCGCCCATGTCCGGCAGGTACCGGCGGATCGGCCGGTAAAGAGGCTCGGTCAACTGATAGAGCGATCGGCCGATCATGTTGATCGCCTGATTGTTCACATTAATCACGTTGAATGCGTAGAGCCAGGAGAAGATGGCCGATGCGATGATCAGGAACCAGGCGATATTGATGATGAGGTTCAAGGTTGCGATGACTGCGAGCATGCCGGTCTCCAATTTCGTCGTTGACAGACATGTAGACATTGGGAACTAAACGGGCAAGTACGTCGCTTCGCCCGGCCCCATCATGTTTAACGGCGCCGGCCTCCAAGTCTCTCCGGGGAGTGCTTTCACCATGTCGGCTGATTATGCTGCGCATCGCTTCGCCGCCTTCCGGCATGTCGGCTACCGGCGCTATTTCATCTCCCGCTTCCTCGCCTATTTCGCCGTCCAGATCATGTCGGTTGCGGTCGGCTGGCAGATTTACGACCTGACCCGCGACCCCTTCGCGCTCGGGCTCATCGGTCTCTTCCAGTTCCTGCCCTCGCTCGTCCTCATCCTCGTCACCGGCAGCGTGGCGGATCGCTATAACCGCCGTGTCRTCATGGGGCTCTGCATGCTGCTCAGCACTCTCTGTGCCGCGGCCCTCCTGGCACTGACGGTGACGGGATTGTTCTCGCCCTGGCCGGTCTATGCGATCCTGATCATCTTCGGCATCGAGCGGGCGTTTCTTGCGCCGGCCTCGCAGTCGCTGGCGCCCAATCTCGTGCCGGCCGAAGACCTTGCGAACGCGATTGCCTGGAATTCCTCGTCCTGGCAGACGGCGACGATCGTCGGGCCGGTGGTGGGCGGGTTGATCTACGGGCTTGGTCCGACGGTGCCCTATACGGTCAGTCTCTGCTTCTTCGCCGCGGCGGCGCTCATGGTGCTGGCGGTGCCGAGACCTGCCCAGCGTTCGACGCAAGCGGGGCAGAGCTGGCAGACGATCACCGCCGGCTTCCGCTATATCAGGGCCGAGAAAGTGGTGCTCGGCGCGATCTCGCTCGATCTCTTCGCCGTCCTGCTCGGCGGCGCAGTGGCGCTGATGCCGGTCTTCGCGCGCGACGTACTGGCGCTCGGGCCGTGGGGCCTCGGACTTTTGCGCGCCGCGCCGGGCATCGGCGCCGTCGGCATGGCCATCTGGCTCGCCGCCCACCCGATTCGAAACCGCGCCGGCTTCTATATGTTCACCGGCGTCGCGCTTTTCGGTCTTGCCACCATCGTTTTCGGCCTTTCCACGACGGCCTGGATCTCGATCACCGCGCTCGTCGTCATGGGGGCTGCGGACATGATTTCCGTCTACGTGCGCGAGATCCTGATCACGCTCTGGACCCCGGACGAACTGCGCGGCCGCGTGAATGCCGTCAACATGGTGTTCATCGGCGCCTCCAACGAGCTTGGCGAATTCCGGGCCGGAATGATGGCTTCAGGCTTCGGCTCCGTCTTCGCCGTGGTCTTCGGCGGCTTGGGCACCTTGCTCGTATCGCTCCTTTGGGTGATCGGTTTTCCGCAATTGCGCAAGATCGACACGCTCGACGTCCCGGCGGAGCACCGGAGCGTTTGAGCTGCGGTGAGCAGCCTGTCTACATCTTTACCGGACTGGAGACTCCCTGCCGTTGCGGCGGCTTGCCCGTCTTGCCGCCGCGCAGGAAGATGAGCTCCAGGAAATTCTCCATCCAGGTCCGCAAGGGGCGGTCGTGCAGCATGCGCCCATCGAGATGGGCTTTGCCCATCTGAGCGCCGGGCAGCACGAAGCGGTGGGCGCCGTGGACGACCCAACGGTGCATCATCGCCCGTGTCAGCTCTCCGTGGAACTGGATGCCCCAGGCACTGTTGCCATAGCGGAAGGCCTGGTTCGGATAGGTATCGCCGGTCGCCAGCAGCTCCGCATCCTTCGGCAGATCGAAGCCTTCGCGGTGAAAATGGTAGACCATGGCCGGCCAGTCGATCAGCGCCTGGCCGACTTCCGTGGCCTTGAGCGGGTACCAGCCGATCTCGGTCATGCCCTCATGATGGGGCGCAACCTTGCCGCCGAGATTGCGGGCGAGCATCTGCGCACCAAGGCAGATCCCGAGATAGGGCTTGTTCTCCTTCAACGGCACCGACAGCCAGTCGATTTCGCGGCGAACGAATTCCTCCTCATCATTCGCGCTCATTGGCCCGCCGAAAACTATCGTGCCCGAATGGCCGCTTAATGTCGGCGGCAGATCGTCGCCGAGCGCCGGCCGGCGGATATCGAGGCTGAAGCCTTTCTGCTCGAGGATATGGCCGACACGTCCGGCGCTCGAGCGCTCCTGATGGAGGATGATGAGGATCGGTTTCTTGGCGTCGCAGCCCTCTTGCGGCATCGTCAGCTTTCCTGTTGCCCCCTTGCGTCCGCCTCCCCGTCGATCCTGGCGGCTGCTTCCCGCCGCTTCAAGACACGGTCGCGCCCCGAAACGCCGAGCAGATCGGCGATCCGCCAGATCACGTGGTCCTCCATCTCGCTGCGCTCGCCATCGGCATAGACAATGTCCCAGAGCATGCCGACGAGCTCGACGCGCTGTTCCTCCGCAAAGTGGCGCTTGATCTCGGCGGTGAACTGGTAAAAGTCGATCGCCTCGCTTTCCGCCGTCTCGCCGGCCGCCACCAGGGCATTGAGGGCGCTGTCGTCGAGTTGATAGTACTCCTTGATGATCGCCCGCATCTTGCGGCGCTCGGAAGAGCGGATTTTCCCGTCGGCTTCCATCACCTGGAAACAAAGCCCGATGACGGCAATGCGGGGATCGCCCCTTTCGATCTGCGCAGCCGAACCCGTCAGCCCCTCGAGGAAGGCTCGAAACCGTTCAAACATCTCTTGTGCCCATAGCCCGTCGAAACATTAGATCCATAGCTAGAGCGGAGAAAGCTCCGCGCCAGTCTTCAGAAAAGCCGGAAATTGGCCTTGTCCCTGTCCCCTGCCATGGAGTCGCGAACGCCCGGATCGTCCGGACGACGGCCGAAGAAGGGGGCCGGCTCCTCGTCGCCGACCGGCTCCTTGCTCTCGGCCGGCGCTGCGGTTTCTTCCTTTCGTTCCGGCAATTCGATGGGCGCCTCGGCTTTTGCAGGCGCAGCCGGCGCCTCCGCTTCAATGGGCTCCGGCGGTTCGGCTGCGGACGCCGGTGTCACGGTCACCGGCGGCAGGCTGCGGATTGCCGCGTCGGGGTCCGGCCGGCCCTCTTCCGTCGTTGCCGTAAGCTGCGTTGGCGGCGCTTTCCATTCGAAGGCATCGAGCCGGCCGCTGACCGGCGAGACCGGCAGCCAGGAGGGTGAAATCACCCCATCGGCGGTCCAGGCCGGATCCCGCGGGCTGCGTAGCGCCTGCGCCATCCAGTGGCGGATGCGGCCCTCGTCGCCGGTGTCCGCCTCCTCGATATCCGCAAGCAGCATGAAGATGCTCTCGGCCGGCGCAAGCCGGGCGGCGGCCTCGGCCTTTTGCCGGGCAAGGTCGAGTTCGCGCGCCTCGAGCGCCGCCTCGGCCACGGTCGCCAGGGCAACGGCGTTGTTGCCGTGCAATGTTTCGAGCCTCTTCGCACGCTTCAACCGGTCGAGCGCGGTATCGCCACCGCGTGCCCGCACGTAAAGGCGCGCCAACTCGGGATGCGGTTCCAGCTTCCAACTTCTTTCGAGGATCGTGGCCCCCTTGCGCAGATTGTCTTCGCGAAACAGGGCCTTGGCGGCGATCAGCGCCGCCGGTACCAGCCGCTCTTCGAGCTTCAGCGCCGCCAGCGCGTCGTCGCGCGCCGATTTCGGATCCGCCTCGAGCTTGCCCATGGCGCGTGCCGTCAGCAGCACGGCTTTTTTCCGGTTCGCCTCCTTCTTGCCGAGGACATTGGCGGAGCGGCTCTGATCGAGGAGACGGATCGCCTCGTCCCATCGGCCCGCCTGGCTGCGATCGTCGAGCGTCGCGAGCGTCGCCCAGGCCAGGTGCGGCGCCTTTTCGGCGGCGCGCTCGGCATATTGGCGGGCAGCCTCATGGGCACCGAGGCGCTTGGCCTCGAGATAGAGCCCGCGCAGGCCGAGTTCGCGCGTCTCCGGGTCGTCGGCCATCAGTTCGAATTTCCGGCGCGCGTCGTCATGCCGGCCCTCGATCAGTGCCGTCTGCGCCTCGAGAAGATGGATCAGCGGCTCCTGATCCACCCGGATCAGGCTGCGTGTCCGGCTCACCATCTTGCGGGCGAGGATGGCATCGCCGGCGCCGGCGGCGATCAGCCCGGTCGAAAGCGCTTGATAACCGCGGTCGCGCTTGCGGGCGCGGAAATAGCGGGTGACGGTGTGCGGCGACAGCCATATCGCCCGGACCAGCCAAATGGTGATGAGGACCAGCGCAAAGAGCGAGATCAGGATGCTGGCCGCTCGCATCAGGCTCATTTCGATGAGCTGTCCCTGCCAGATCAGCGAAAGCTCGCCCGGCCGGTCCGCAAGCCAGGCAAAGCCGAGGGCGAGAGCGAGGACGAGCAGGATGAAGAACAGTATCCGGATCATGTAGTCTTCTTTCTTCCCTTACGGCGCTGCGCGTCCCGTCAGACGCGCAAAGGACGCTGTAACGCTTTAAATCTGCGCATCGGGCTTTCCGAGAATCGGTCAGGATTTTCGGGCCGATGCGCTAGCCTTGCGTGCCGCTGCGCGCCATGGCCTCGGCCATGGCGGCATCGATGACCGTTTCGACATGCAGCCGCCGGTCGAGCTTCCCCTTGAACGCCTGCCCGGCGGACTTCGCGGCCTCGGGAAGATTGGCCCATTCGAGCGACGCGCCCTTGAGATCGCCATTGTCGAGCTTGTCCTCTATGCGGGCGATTACCGCTTCCGGCGTGTCGCCTTCGACGCTGCCCACCGGACGCACCCGGATGCCGGACATCGCGCTCGAAACGAGACGGTCGAAAATTCCCTCGTCCGGATCGGGCTGGACGAGCGCGTCCAGCATCGCCGAGGCTGCGGCCGGGAATTCCGTCCGCAATTGCGTGCGCGTGGCGACACCCGTCGGGGCGTCGTCGGCCAGCTCCTTCACCGTCTCATCCTCCGGCGCGACGCTGCGCAGCTGATCGAGTTCGGCGAGGAAAGGCCCACCGCGATCGATCGCCGTCTTGAGCGCCGTGACGGCAACGGCCTTTGCCATCCGGATATCATTAGCCGGCTCATTCAGCTTTTGCTCCGCCTGGTCGATGCGCGCCGCGAGTTCGGATCTTTCGGTCTCCGCGGTCTGTCTGGCATCGGCAAGCCCGCCCTTCAGCGTTGCGATTTCCTTGGTCAGATTGTCGAGCTCGGCCTGAAAAGCCGCCACGGTCGGCGCATCGTCGCCGGCCGGCGTTCCGGTCGTCTGCTCCAGCGCCGCGACGCGGCCTTCCAGGGGAGCGATGTCGACCGGCGCCGGCTGCGGCCGGGCTTGGAGCTCGGCCTTTATGGCCTCGATTTCGCTCCTGAGTTCCTGCTCCGCCGTGCCGTTGCCGCGTTCCGGTCCGAGAGCCGGGAGGTAGCCGGCATATTGCAGCACCCCGGCGCCGGCAAGCGCCACCAGACCACCAAGGATGCCGGCGGCGAGCGCGCCGGAAGCGGACGGCCGTCTGGCCCTGGCCTCGGGTGGCGCGGCATTGTTCAAGTGCGGAGGCTCCTCGTCGAAGGCGGCCGCGGCCGCGTCGGCCCGATCCGCCTCCGCTTCCTCCTGGCGCTCTGTCTCCTGGTGCCCTGTCCCTCGGTGCTCCGACTCCGGGTGCTCCGCCTCGTCCTGGGCGGGCGTCTGGCTCGATGCCATGTTCGCCGGCGCGTCGGTGACCGGCTCCCGATCGGCGTCAGCACCCGCTTCGGTCACCGTCCGTTCCGCCTCGAGATCGATCGTCAACGGTTCCTTGTCCGGTTTCGAGCGGCGCGGCGGCTTTTCCGATACCATAGTGATCCCTTCGCGTTTTCTCGCCTTTTGGCAAATTCTTCGTCGGAGCGGCGGCCAGTATCGTTTTCCTCGTCCCGCTCACAACCAAACCTAATCAGGGAAGCGCTGCAGGGAAAGCCCCGAGTTCCGTTTTCGCGCCGAAGCAGGATTTCGTGGACGACTCCGCGAATGACTGCTTGCTTGCCAGGCTCTGAATATACAACCGCGGCACGGTTTTTCGGAACCTGCCTAGATGACCTTACCCGGGTCCCGAAAGTCCGCCGGAAAATCGGCGTCGGCTTTGCTGATTCCGCCCATAACGTGCGATGCGCTTCTTGCATGCCGTTGACCAAACCATTGCACCGACCCGTGCGACATGCATCAGGCGGGAGGCAGGCTTCTCTCTCCGTTTCCAAGCAGCTCCAACAGATGCGCCTCGTCGGGCGCTGCGGCGACATCGGCGATGGCGCCGGCCGGCAGTTCGCCCTCAATCGCCGCGCTCAGGCAGAGATAGCGCGCGGAGAAAGCCGCCGCATCGAGGCCGCCTGCCGCAAGCAGCGTGGCGAAGTGCCGCGCAGTCTGACGCGAATAGAGAAGCACCGCGTCGAAAGGGCCGCCACGCAGGAGATCGGGCAGGATTTGCGGCCCGTAGGCGATGGGTTCCATCCGGTAGCATTCGACGGCCAGGTGCCTGACCTTCTTTTCGGCCAGCACCCGCTCGAAGCCGTCGGCGCGCGGGGCGCCGGCGAGATAGACGAGCGTTCCGGTCTCCGGCGGAATCCGGGCGGCGAGCGCCTCGCCGGTTCCCGGCCCGATGCGGATATCGGTGAAGCCGAGCGCTGCGGCGGTGCGTGCGGTCGCTTCGCCCACGGCGAAGAGCGGTGTTGCGCGATGGGGTTTAAGCGCCGGGCCGAGCGCGGCTAGCGCGCGGATCGCCTCCGCGCTGGTGACGGCAAGGGCGTCGTGGGGTTGGTCCAGCGCGGCCCGGATGGCGGCGACGGAATGCTGTGCCTGCATCAGCGGCAGGATGACGGCCTCGTGTCCAAGCACCGCCAGCTTGTCGGCCGTTCTTGCGGCGGCCGGCTGCGGCCGGGTCACCAGCAGGCGCATGGGTCAGGTCCAGCTTTCGAAAAAGCCGGGCCCCGCCTTGGTGCGGATGTCTTCGCCGGCTCTCTGTCCGAGTTCGGTGGCGTCCGCCGCCTTGCCCTCGACTTCGATGCGGTGGCAGCGGGTGCCGTCAGGCGTCAGGATCATGCCGGAAAAGCGGACATGGGTGCCGTCGGAAATGGCATAGCCGGCGATCGGCGTCTTGCAGGAGCCGTCGAGCGTCGCCAGGAAACCGCGTTCACAGGAAACCGCCTCATGGGTGCGCGCGTCGTCGATCGCCGCCAGCAGCGCGTCGACGCGGTCGTCGCCGATACGGCTCTCGACGCAGATCGCGCCCTGGGCAGGCGCGGGTGGAAACTCTTCTGGATCGAGCAGTTCGGTCGGCACGTCCGTCATGCCGAGTCGCTTCAGCCCGGCATAGGCGAGCAAGGTGCCGTCGACCTGGCCTTCGGCAAGCTTGCGCAGCCGCGTCTCGACCTGGCCGCGATAGGTGATGACGTGTATATCGGGTCTCAGCCGGCGGATCAGCGCCTGCCGGCGCAAGGACGAGGAGCCGACGGTCGCGCCATGCGGCAGGCCGACGAGCTTCGCCGCCGTACGGCCGACGAAGGCGTCGCGAACATCCTCGCGCGGCAGGAAAGCGGAGAGGGTGAGCCCATCGGGAAGCTTCGTCGGCATGTCCTTCGAGGAATGCACCGCGAAATCGAGTTCGCCGGACAGGAGCTGCTGCTCGAGCTCCTCGGTGAACAGGCCCTTGCCGCCGATTTCCGCCAGCGAGCGGTCGGTGATCCGATCGCCTTTCGTCGAGAGGACGACGATCTCGAACATTTCCGGCGGCAGGCGATGGGCGGCGGCCAGCCGGTCGCGCGTTTCATGGGTCTGGGCCAGCGCCAGCGGGCTGCCGCGCGTGCCGATGCGGAAAGGTTTCGTTTGCATCATCGGTCATCCATTGTTACTGCGTGGTTCCCTGTCGGGTTCGTTTCAAGTATCAAACCATGCAGCACTTCAAAGCGTTACAGCGTCATTTGGCGGCTGAAAGACGCGCGGCGCTATCGAGTTCGGTGTAGCCAGCTTTCGGCGCGACCGCAATCATTGAGTAGACGACATATGTCCACGCCCCTGCGCATCCTCGGCATAGAGACAAGCTGCGACGAGACCGCGGCGTCGGTCGTGCTGCGCGACGAGAAGGGCAGCGGCCGGATTCTAGGCGACGTGGTGCTCAGCCAGTTGGAAGAGCACAGCGCCTATGGCGGTGTGGTGCCGGAGATCGCCGCCCGAGCCCATGTCGAGGCACTGGACACGCTGATCGAGGAAGCGCTTTTGCGCGCCGGCGTGTCGCTGAAGGACATAGACGCGATCGCCGCGACGAGTGGTCCCGGCCTGATCGGCGGGCTGATCGTCGGGCTGATGACCGGCAAGGCGATCGCCCGGGCAATGGGCAAGCCGCTCTATGCCGTCAATCATCTCGAAGGCCATGCGCTGACGGCACGGCTGACGGATGGGCTTTCCTTTCCCTATCTCATGCTGCTCGTCTCCGGCGGCCATACGCAGCTGATCCTGGTGAAGGGCGTCGGCGACTACGAGCGCTGGGGCACGACCATCGACGACGCGCTTGGCGAAGCCTTCGACAAGACGGCGAAGCTGCTCGGCCTTCCCTATCCCGGTGGGCCGGCGGTCGAGCGGGCGGCGGGAGCCGGCGATCCGGAGCGCTTCGATTTTCCGCGGCCGCTCGTCGGCGATGCCCGGCTCGATTTCTCCTTCTCGGGCCTCAAGACAGCCGTCCGCCAGGCGGCGCAATCGCTGGAGCCGGTGACCGACAAGGATATCGCCGATATCTGCGCCTCGTTCCAGCGGGCAATCTCGCGCACGCTCAAGGATCGCGTCGGCCGCGGGCTCAAGCGCTTCAAGGAAGAGTATGCATCGGTCGCTCAACCCGCACTGGTCGTCGCCGGCGGCGTGGCCGCCAACCAGACGCTGAGGGCGACGCTCCAGGCGCTTTGCGACGCGCAGGGTTTTCGCTCCGTTGCGCCGCCGCTCCCGCTTTGCACGGATAATGCGGCGATGATCGCCTGGGCGGGGGCGGAAAGGCTGGCGGCGGGGCTGCCTGCGGACGGGCTCGAAGTTGCGCCGCGCTCCCGCTGGCCGCTCGACGGCGGGGCCCAGGCATTGATCGGCTCGGGAAAACGCGGCGCCAAGGCATGATGGACGGACAATGAGCGGCAATTCCAGGATCGTGGTCATCGGCGCGGGCGCCTTCGGAACGGCGCTCGCCGCTGTCGCGGCGGCAAGGGCGAACGCCAACGTCCTCTTGCTCGCACGCCGGGAGGAAACGGCCGCGGAATGCCGCCGGACCGGGCGCAACGAGCCGGGGCTGCCCGGCATTTCGCTGCCGACCGGACTGCAATTTTCCGCCGACACGGCAGTGCTCCTGGATGCCGATATCGTGCTTTTCGCGATGCCGTCGCAGGAGCACAGGGCCGCCGCCCGCAGCTACGGTGCCTTTATCGGTGCCGGCGCAACGATCGTGACCTGTGCCAAGGGCATGGAGCAATCGACGGGCCGGCTTCTCACGGATGTTCTCGACGAGGAACTGCCGGGCCACAGGATCGCCGTGCTCTCCGGCCCGGGCTTTGCCGCCGACATTGCCAAGGGTCTGCCGACGGCAATGGTGATCGCGGCATCCGACATGACGCTGGCGAAGGACCTCGCGGCAGCGCTTTCCGGACCGACCTTCCGGCTCTATCCGTCGACGGACCGCATCGGCGTGCAGCTTGGCGGAGCGCTGAAGAACGTGCTGGCGATCGCCTGCGGCATCGTCGAGGGGGCCGGGCTTGGCGATTCGGCTCGCGCGGCGCTGATTTCGCGCGGCCTTGCGGAAATGTCGCGCTTCGTTACGGCAAGAGGCGGCGAAGCGGATACGGTGCGGGGGCTGTCGGGGCTCGGCGATCTCGTGCTGACGGCAACGAGCCACCAATCGCGCAACCTGCGCTTCGGCATCGCGCTCGGCCGGAACAGCCGCGCGAGCGGCAGCGGCGAACTGGTCGAAGGCGCCTTTGCGGCCTCCGTTGCGGTGCGCGTGGCCGGCGAGCTTGGCGTGGAGATGCCGATCGCACAGGCGGTCGCGGCGATCATCGACGGCAAGCTCGATGTGCGCACCGCGCTCGAACAGTTGATGTCGCGCCCGATCACCCAGGAATGATTTCCGCGAGCGAAACGAGAAACGGTTGGGCGGATCTCCGCCTCCATCCCTTCAATCGATAATATCAGGAGGAACGATGCTCTTCGCACTTCTATGCACGGATAAGCCGAGGGCGCTCCAATTGCGGCTCGACACCCGCCCCGACCACCTTGCCTATCTCGACGATCTCAATGCCAGGGGCATTCTCAAGATTGCCGGGCCATTTCTCGGCGAGGACGGCAAGCCGACGGGCAGTCTCGTGATCGTCAAGACCAAGTCGATCGAAGAGGCGAAAGCGATCGCCGAAGCGGACCCCTACGTTAAGGCAGGGCTTTTCGCCAATGTCGAGGTCAAGGCCTACAACTGGGTCTTCAACAATCCGGAGGCTTGAGGCGGGTGGCGTACTGGCTCTACAAATCCGAACCGTTCAAGTGGTCCTGGCAGATGCAGAAGGATGCCAGCGAGGCGGGCACCGAATGGACCGGCGTGCGCAATTATCTCGCCCGCAACAACATGCGGGCGATGCAACTCGGGGACAAGGGTTTCTTCTACCATTCGAACGAGGGGCTCGAGATCGTCGGCATCACCGAGGTCTGCGCCCTTTCACATCCGGATTCGACGGCGGAAGGCGATCCGCGCTGGGACTGCGTCGACATCCGCGCCGTCATGGACATGCCGCGCCCGGTTTCGCTCAAGGCGGTCAAAGCCAACCCGAAGCTCGCCAATATGGCGCTCGTCACCTCCATGCGGCTTTCGGTGCAGCCGGTGACGGAGGAGGAATGGATCGAGGTCTGCCGTATGGGGGGACTCGACAGTCCTCCGAAGTAGTTTGTTTTGCCGCGTGATTTATCTGAAAACCGGTACCCACTTTCCGGATCACGCTCTGAGAGTCCCTGCCTTGAAGACCGATCCCGAAAGCTTCATCCGCGCCAATACGGGCATTCTCTCGCCGCCGCATGTGCCGGAAATCCGGCTGCATCTCGCGAACGAAGCGCATGATCTCTGGCTGAAGACGGAGGAGGAACTGGAGGAGATCGGGCTGCCGCCGCCGTTCTGGGCCTTTGCCTGGGCGGGCGGGCAGGGGCTGGCGCGCTACGTCCTCGACCATCCGGAATGCGTGCGCGGGCGCCGCGTCGTCGATTTCGCCTCCGGCTCGGGCCTTGTGGCGATTGCCGCGAAGATGGCCGGTGCGCAATACGTCGTCGCGGTCGACGTCGACCCCTGGGCGGGGACGGCGGTGCGGCTCAATGCGGAGTTGAACCGCGTCGCGGTCGACTTCCTCGGCAGGAACGTCATCGGCCGGGGACGAGAGGCGGATGTCTATCTCGCCGGCGACGTTTTCTACGACAAGGAATTTGCCGGTCTTCTTCGCCCGTGGTTCGGCGCACTGGCGCGAGCCGGTGCCGCCGTTCTCGTTGGCGATCCGGGTCGAAGCTATTGCCCGCGCGAGATGATGTCGGCGCTTGCGACCTATGAGGTGCCGGTCACCCGGGCGCTCGAGGACAGCGAAGTCAAACGGACGACGGTCTGGCGGTTCGCCGAGGCCGGCTGACCGCACTCACGGCCGGACGACGCACACGCCCGCTTCGAAGGAGCAGGCGCTGGCATTCGTTCCGGGCGTGACGACGATGATTTTCGCGCGCTTGCCCGGCGCGCGCGCATAGAACCCGTTCTCGGCGATATAGCCATAGTTGCCGGACCGGCTGAAATAGATGCCGTTGCCCTCGTCCCGATAGGCGGAGAGGTTGCCGGCATAAGTGCCGAGACCCGGGATCACCGATGGCACGTCATAGTTGCCGTAGGCGACGGGGCTACCATAGTCGAAGGGGGGATAGTCGCCGATGACGATGACGCGGGGAAAAGCCTTGCCGTCGCGGCGCGCGAAATGATGCCGTCGGTCCTTCAGCCGGACATGCCGTGTCCTAGTGCCGACGCTGAACAGATCCCGCGACCCGATCGATGAAAAGCCGATGCTGGTCGTCACCGAGCGATGACGCTGTTTCCCGGCAAAAAAGCGATGATGATCGTGCCTCTTGCGAAAAGCGTGGTGCGGCGGGCGGTAGTTGAAGTGATTATGGCGCACCCGTGTCTGGACCTGCGCGAGGCCGTCCTCCGCCGCCGCCGGCAGGCCGACGGGCATGGCAAGGCTCGCGGCCAGCACTAGCACTTTGGTCGCATGAACCGCTCGCAGCAGAAACATCCTGCCCTTGCCTCCCGATCACGATTAACGAAACGTTAACCGCATCCTGCGGCAATCGCGGGTAAATGTCACGGAAATGATTGGCTTTTTCGCCGGATCGTTAACGCGAGCGAATGTCTCGCCCGGACGCAAAAATGCCGCTTTTCGTCTAATCGATTTTATTTATTTTGCACTGCAAACATACTTGTCGTTAAGCAATATGGTGATTAAAGGTCCGGAGGACTGAATTGCGCACAATCGGGTGCGATACCGGATAAGCATGGATTTCGGGGGTTTATCCGGCCATTTCGTGAGGTTCCGATGACGGATGTCACAAGAAGCCGGCCGCTATCGCCGCATCTTCAGATTTACAAGCCGATTCCGACGATGGTCATGTCGATCATGCACCGCATCACGGGCGGTGCGCTTTATTTCGGCACGATTCTGGTTGCCTGGTGGCTGATCGCCGCTGCCTCGGGTGCGGCCTATTACGACTGGGTCAGCTGGCTGTTCGGGACGCTGATCGGCAAGATCGTGCTCTTCGGCTACACCTGGGTGCTGATGCATCACATGCTGGGCGGCCTCCGCCACTTCGCCTGGGACCTCGGCTACGGTTACGAGAAGCACTTCGCGACGAAGATGGCCAAGGCGACGCTCGCCGGTTCGGTGACGCTGACGCTTCTCATCTGGATCATCGGTTTTCTGGCGCGCTGAAAGGGCTTCACCATGAATATGCGCACGCCGCTCGGCAAGGTCCGCGGTCTCGGTTCGGCCAAGGAGGGCACGGATCACTTCTGGCGCCAGCGCCTGACCGCCGTCGCCAATGTTCCGCTTTTGATCTTCTTCGTGTTCTTCGTTGCCCGCTATGCCGGGGCCCCGCATGCGGAAATCGTCGCGGCGCTTTCGAACCCGTTCGTCGCCGTGGTCATGGCTCTGGTGGTGACCTCCGCGCTCACCCACATGCGGATCGGCATGCAGGTCATCATCGAAGACTATGTTCACGCCGAGGGCGCCAAGATCGCACTCCTCATGCTCAACACGTTTTTTGCGATCGCGATCGGCGGCCTCTGTCTTTTCGCCATCCTGAAGATCGCATTCGCAGGGTAATTTCGTCATGGCATCGATCAGTTCAGCCGCTGCAAACGGCAAGGCCTATCAATATGTCGACCACGCCTTCGACGTCGTCGTCGTCGGCGCCGGCGGCGCGGGACTGCGCGCGACCCTCGGCATGGCCGAGCAGGGCCTGAAGACCGCCTGCATCACCAAGGTCTTTCCGACCCGCTCGCATACGGTCGCGGCCCAGGGCGGTATCGCCGCCTCGCTGCAGAACATGACGCCGGACTGCTGGCAATGGCATCTCTACGACACGGTGAAGGGGTCGGACTGGCTCGGCGACGTCGACGCCATGCAATATCTCGCCATGGAAGCGCCGAAGGCAGTCTATGAACTCGAGCATTATGGCGTACCCTTCTCGCGCAACGAGGAAGGCAAGATCTACCAGCGGCCCTTCGGCGGCCACATGCAGAACTATGGCGAGGGCCCGCCGGTGCAGCGCACCTGTGCGGCGGCCGACCGCACCGGCCATGCGATCCTGCACACGCTCTACGGACAGTCGCTCAGGAACAATGCCGAATTCTTCATCGAATATTTCGCGATCGACCTGATCATGGCCGACGACGGCCGCTGCACCGGCGTCGTCGCCTGGAACCTCGACGACGGCACGATCCACCGCTTCGCCGCGAAGATGGTCGTGCTGGCGACCGGCGGCTACGGTCGCGCCTATTTCTCGGCGACATCGGCGCATACCTGTACAGGCGACGGCGGAGGCATGATCGCGCGTGCCGGGCTGCCGCTGCAGGACATGGAATTCGTGCAGTTTCATCCGACCGGCATCTATGGTGCGGGCTGCCTCATCACCGAAGGCGCGCGCGGCGAGGGCGGCTATCTCGTCAATGCCGAGGGCGAGCGCTTCATGGAGCGCTACGCCCCCTCGGCCAAGGATCTGGCCTCGCGCGACGTCGTGTCGCGCTGCATGACGATGGAGATCCGCGAGGGCCGCGGGGTCGGCAAGAACAAGGACCACATCTTCCTGCACCTCGACCACCTGGATCCCGCCGTGCTGCACGAGCGCCTGCCGGGCATCTCGGAATCGGCGAAGATCTTCGCCGGCGTCGACGTCACCCGCGAGCCGATCCCGGTGCTGCCGACCGTCCACTACAATATGGGCGGCATCCCGACCAATTACTGGGGCGAAGTGCTGAATGCCGACGCCGAGAACCCCGAGCGCCTCGCGCCGGGCCTGATGGCCGTCGGCGAAGCGGGCTGCGCCTCGGTGCATGGCGCCAACCGGCTCGGCTCCAACTCGCTGATCGACCTCGTCGTCTTCGGCCGCGCCGCGGCGATCCGCGCCGGGCAGATCATCGACCGCAACGAGTCGGTGCCGGAGGTCAATACGGCTGCCTGCGATCGCATCATGGATCGTTTCGACCGGCTGCGCTTTGCCAATGGCGGCACCCCGACGGCGGTGCTGCGTGACAAGATGCAGCGCGCCATGCAGGACGACGCGGCGGTGTTCCGCACGCAGGAATCGCTCGAATCCGGCTGCCGCCGCCTCTCGGCGATCTGGAAGGAACTGCCGGACGTCAAGGTCACCGACCGCTCGATGATCTGGAACTCCGATCTCGTCGAGACGCTGGAATTGGAAAACCTGATGGCCAATGCCATCACGACGATCTACGGCGCCGAGGCCCGCAAGGAGAGCCGCGGTTCGCATGCGCGTGAAGACTATTCGGAAGGGCCGCTCGGCGGACGCGACGACGTCAACTGGCGCAAGCACACGCTCGCCTGGGTGAACGAAGCCGGCGAAGTCCGGCTCGACTATCGCCCGGTCCATACCGAGCTCATTGCGGACGGCATCGATGCGAAGAAGATCGAGCCGAAGGCGCGCGTCTATTGATCTCGAGGATTAAGGCACATGGTTGAACTCGCTCTTCCCAAGAACTCGCAGATCACCGAAGGTCGGGTCTGGCCGAAGCCGGCCGGCGCGACGAATTTCCGTGAATACCGGGTCTATCGCTGGAATCCGGACGACGGCAAGAACCCGCGCATCGATACCTATTATATCGACGTCGACGATTGCGGGCCGATGGTGCTCGACGGGCTGCTCTACATCAAGAACAAGATCGACCCGACGCTGACCTTGCGTCGCTCCTGTCGCGAGGGCATTTGCGGTTCCTGTGCGATGAACATCGACGGCACCAATACGCTCGCCTGCACCAAGGGCATGGACGAGGTCAAGGGTGCGGTAAAGATCTATCCGTTGCCGCACATGCCGGTGGTCAAGGACCTCGTGCCCGATCTCACCAATTTCTACGCCCAGCACCGGTCGATCGAGCCCTGGCTGAAGACGGTTTCGCCGACGCCGGCCAAGGAATGGCGGCAGAGCCATGAGGATCGCGCCAAGCTCGACGGGCTCTACGAGTGCATTCTCTGCGCCTGCTGCTCGACATCCTGTCCGAGCTACTGGTGGAACGGCGACCGCTATCTCGGCCCCGCCGTCCTGCTGCAGGCCTATCGCTGGCTGATCGATTCCAGAGACGAGGCAACCGGCGAGCGGCTCGACAATCTCGAGGACCCGTTCCGGCTCTACCGCTGCCACACGATCATGAACTGTGCCCAGGCCTGTCCGAAGGGCCTGAACCCGGCCAAGGCGATCGGCGAGATCAAGAAGATGCTGGTCGAGCGGCGGTTCTGACGGTCGGCATTGGTTCCGGCGATTTGGGCGGCGGGCCATAAGGTGGCTCGCCGTCTTTTTTATCACGGCTCTCACACCGACGTGTTGCTATGTGATTTGAAAGCCGCGGTCAGGCGGATAGGTATTACAGGGCGGCGCCTCTGAAAAGACGCGCAAGATCGGTGTAACGCTTTGAAAACCGGCGCATCGCACTTTCCGAAGTCGGGTTCGATTTTCGGCCGATGCGCCAGCGGAGGATGGAGATCGCCTATGCTTCGCCCGTTCATCGGCCTGGCCGCGCTTCTTCTGCTGATCATCCCGGCGCGATCGGCCGAGCCGCGATACGCGATTTTCGCCGGCGGCTGCTTCTGGTGCGTGGAATCCGATTTCGATGCCGTGCCGGGTGTTCTTGAGACGATCTCCGGCTATGCCGGCGGAAAGAGCGCGAATCCGACCTACAAGACCTATGAGCAGGGCGGTCACCGCGAAGTGGTCCGCATCAAGTTCGATCCCGCCCGCGTCTCCTATGCGGAACTCGTCAACATCCTGCTCCGCACGACGGACCCGACGGATGCCGGCGGGCAGTTCTGCGATCGCGGCTTTGCCTATACGACGGCGATCTATGCGCTCGACGACGCCCAGGCGATGGATGCGAGGGCGGAGAAGATCAAGGCCGAGGCCGAGTTGGGGCGACCGATCGTCACGCCCGTGGAGGGGCCCGCGCGGTTCTGGCCGGCCGAGGATTATCATCAGAACTACGCCGCGCGAAATCCGCTTCGCTATTGGTATTACCGCAGCAGCTGCCTCAGAAACAGGACGGTCGAGGCGCTGTGGGGCGACCGCGCCTATGCCGGGGTCAGGCACTGATGCATGTCGCCCGGTTCCGGTCCGGGGATGTCGGGGCCCCGGCCGGGTTGCCCGGCATGCGTTTCCGTTGTGCAACAGCCGCTGCAGAAATGCGTTGCCTTGATTTGTCAGGTGGATTTGCTGTAATTCGGCCCTTATTATCGCGTTGCATCATGATCTGCGAACAATAGCGGGGGTAAAGATATGCGGGTTTATCATGCGGCGGCCGGGCTTGTTATTGTGCTCGCGCTGGCCGGATGCCAGAGAACATCCTTCGGTGGCTTCGGTTCTCAGGAGATTTCCCGCGCTCCTGCTCCCCTGCAAGCGGCGCCGGTGCCATCGGTCTCGTCCAGCCAGCTGCCGGATCCGACGACCAGCACGTCGCAATTCCCGGCCGCGCCGACCGGTACGACGCCCGGCGGCTTGCCGGGCGGCACCGACGTTGCCGCCGCGGCCAGTGCTCTGGACGTCACGAAGGAGTCGATGGTCGGAAGCTGGCGTGTCTCGAGCGCCGGCAGCTCCTGCGACATGTTCCTGACGCTGACCAATCTCGGCAGCGGTTCTCGCGGCGGCACCCGCGGCTGCGCCGGTGAGCTGACGACCATGGGTTCCTGGGAAGTGGCCGGCAAGCAGGTCGTGCTCAAGGACCGGAACGGCAATGCGATCGCGCGGCTCTACAAGACCGCGGACGCACGCTTCGACGGCTCTACCAATAGCGGTCAGCCGGTCAGCCTCAGCCGCTAGCGATGGCCCGATAGTCGGGCCCGGTTTTCGGGCGGATGCACCGTGCTCAATCCTGACGACAGTATTCTTCACAAGCTCGAAACGCTCGTTGCAAGGGGCGAGCGCGAACATGATCCGGCTCAGGCCGCCATCGCGAGGCGGCTCGACCATCTGACGGCGGAGCTGCTTGCGAGCCGCCCGTCGCGCAAGGCCAATGCGCTCGGCTGGCTCTTCGCCGCGCGCAAGAGGCACCAGGCACCGGTCAAGGGGCTCTACATCCACGGAGGGGTGGGTCGCGGCAAGACCATGCTGATGGACATGTTCTTCGACGCGGTTCCGATCGAGCGCAAACGCCGTGCCCATTTCCATGAGTTCATGGCCGAGGTGCATGAACGCATCTACAGGCACAGGCAGAAGCTCAAGAATGGCGAGACGAAGCAGGCCGATCCGATTCCGCCGGTCGCCTCGGAACTGTTCGGAGAGGCGCGGCTCCTCTGCTTCGACGAGTTCTCGGTGACCGACATTGCCGATGCGATGATCCTGGCGCGCCTCTTCGGCGAGCTCTTCGCCAAGGGCTGCGTCCTTGTCGCCACCTCCAATGTGGAGCCGTCGGAGCTCTATCGCGACGGGCTCAACCGCGGCCTCTTTCTTCCCTTTATCGATCTCCTGAAGGCGAATACCGAGATCAGGTCGCTCGACACCGAGACGGATTACCGCCTCGGCAAAACGGACGGCCAGCCGGTCTGGCTGTCGCCGCTCGGGCCGGAAACGGAAGCCGCGATGGACCGCGCCTGGTACGTGGAGACGGGCGGTGCGCCGGTCGCCCCGGCCGACATCGGCCGCAAGGGCCGCCAGATCCATGTGCCGGCCGCCGCCGGCGACAGCGCCCGCTTCACCTTTTCCGACCTCTGCGCCCAGCCGCTCGGCGCAGCCGACTACCTTGCGCTCCTGTCGCGATACCGGACGATCTTCCTCGACCACGTGCCGCATCTCGGGCCGCAGGCGCGCAACGAGACGAAGCGATTCATCATTCTCGTCGACGCTTTATACGACCAGGGCGCCCGTCTCTTTGCCTCGGCCGTCGCCGAACCGCAGCACCTTCTGACCTCGAAGAGGGGAACGGAAGGCTTCGAGTTCGACCGCACAGTCTCGCGGCTCATCGAGATGCAGAGCGCCGAATATGCCGCCCAACACCCTGCAAAATTGACCGTTTTGTGACGTAACAACGGTGAGAATTCTTACGTTTACGTAAGAATTTTCATGTTTAACCGATTGAATTTGCTCTACCAAAAATAATCGATTGATATTTTAACCTTTGCCGGTTAAGGGCTTTCCCGAAGGTTTGGCGTTTGCCGCGTTTCAGGCCTCGATCATGGATCACAAAGGAAGCACTTTCATGTCGCGCAACAAGATCGCACTTATTGGTTCAGGGATGATTGGTGGCACGCTGGCGCATCTCGCCGCCCTCAAGGAACTGGGCGATATCGTCCTCTTCGATATTGCCGACGGCATCCCCCAGGGTAAGGGCCTCGACATCGCCCAGTCTTCGCCGGTCGAAGGTTTCGACGCATCGCTGACGGGTGCGAGCGACTATGCGGCAATCGAAGGCGCCGATGTCTGCATCGTCACCGCCGGCGTACCGCGCAAGCCCGGCATGAGCCGCGACGATCTGCTCGGCATCAACCTGAAGGTCATGGAGCAGGTCGGCGCCGGCATCAAGAAATATGCTCCGAACGCCTTCGTCATCTGCATCACCAACCCGCTCGACGCCATGGTCTGGGCGCTGCAGAAGTTCTCCGGCCTGCCGAAGAACAAGGTCGTGGGCATGGCCGGCGTTCTCGACTCGTCGCGCTTCCGTCTTTTCCTCGCCGAGGAATTCAAGGTTTCGGTCAAGGACATTACCGCCTTCGTGCTTGGCGGCCATGGCGACACGATGGTGCCGCTCGCCCGCTATTCCACCGTGGCCGGCATCCCGTTGCCGGACCTCGTGCAGATGGGCTGGACCACCAAGGAAAAGCTCGACCAGATCATCCAGCGAACTCGTGACGGTGGCGCGGAAATCGTCGGCCTGCTGAAGACCGGCTCGGCCTATTACGCTCCGGCGGCTTCGGCGATCGAGATGGCCGAGGCCTATCTCAAGGACAAGAAGCGCGTGCTGCCCTGCGCGGCCCACCTTTCCGGCCAGTATGGCGTCAACGACATGTATGTCGGCGTGCCGACGGTCATCGGCGCCGGCGGCGTCGAGCGCATCATCGAGATCGACCTCAACAGGGGCGAGAAGGAAGCCTTCGACAAGTCGGTAGCGGCCGTCGCCGGCCTTTGCGAGGCCTGCATCAACATTGCACCCAGCCTGAACTAACCGCCGTCCGGCCAATCAGACAGGAAAGAACCCATGAACATTCATGAATACCAGGCCAAGGCCCTGTTGAAGGGCTATGGCGCGCCGGTCGCGGAAGGCGTCGCGATCTTCACCGCCGACGAGGCGCAAGCGGCCGCAGTGAAGCTGCCGGGACCGCTTTACGTCGTGAAGAGCCAGATCCATGCCGGCGGCCGCGGCAAGGGCAAGTTCAAGGAACTGGGGCCCGATGCGAAGGGCGGCGTGCGCCTGGCGAAGTCGGTGGAAGAGGTCGTCGCCAACGCCAAGGAAATGCTCGGCAATACGCTGGTGACGAAGCAGACCGGCCCCGCCGGCAAGCAGGTCAACCGCCTCTATATCGAAGACGGCGCCGACATCGAGCGCGAGCTCTATCTCTCGATCCTCGTCGACCGCTCCGTCGGCCGCGTTGCCTTCGTCGTCTCGACGGAAGGCGGCATGGACATCGAAGCGGTTGCCGAAGAAACGCCCGAGAAGATCGTCACCGTTGCGATCGATCCGGATGCGGGCGTCACGGCCGAGAACCTGAAGACGCTCACCGACGCGCTGGAACTTAAGGGTGAAGCCCGCGCCGACGGTGAGAAGCTCTTCCCGATCCTCTACAGGGCCTTCGTCGAGAAGGACATGAGCCTGCTCGAGGTCAACCCGCTGATCGTCATGAAGAATGGCCGTCTGCGCGTGCTCGACGCCAAGGTCTCCTTCGACGGCAATGCGCTCTTCCGGCATGAGGACGTCGTCGCGCTGCGCGACACGACGGAAGAGGACGAGAAGGAAATCGAAGCCTCGAAGCACGACCTCGCCTATGTGGCGCTCGACGGCAATATCGGCTGCATGGTCAACGGCGCCGGTCTCGCCATGGCGACGATGGACATCATCAAGCTCTACGGCGCGGAGCCGGCGAACTTCCTCGACGTCGGCGGCGGCGCTTCCAAGGAAAAGGTCACGCACGCCTTCAAGATCATCACCGCCGATCCGGCGGTGAAGGGCATCCTGGTCAACATCTTCGGCGGCATCATGAAATGCGATGTCATCGCCGAGGGCGTGCTTGCCGCGGTCAAGGAAGTCGGCCTCAAGGTGCCGCTCGTCGTGCGCCTCGAAGGCACCAATGTCGAACTCGGCAAGAAGATCATCAACGAATCGGGCCTGAACGTCATCTCCGCCGATGATCTGGACGATGCCGCCCAGAAGATCGTTGCAGCCGTCAAGGGAGCCTGAGGTTTCATGTCCATTCTGATCAACAAAGACACCAAGGTTCTCGTCCAGGGCCTAACCGGCAAAACCGGCACCTTTCATACCGAGCAGGCGCTCGCCTATCACGGCACGAAAATGGTCGGCGGCATTCATCCGAAAAAGGGTGGCGAGACCTGGACCGGCTCCAAGGGTGAACAGCTGCCGATCTTCGCGACCGTCGCCGAGGGCCGCGAGGTCACCGGTGCCAACGCGTCGGTGATCTATGTCCCGCCGGCCGGTGCCGCCGCGGCGATCATCGAGGCGATCGAAGCGGAAATCCCGCTGATCGTCTGCATCACCGAAGGCATTCCGGTCGCCGACATGGTCAAGGTCAAGGCGCGGCTCGAAAAGTCGTCCTCGCGCCTCATCGGTCCGAACTGCCCCGGCGTCCTGACGCCCGACGAGTGCAAGATCGGCATCATGCCCGGCAACATCTTCCGCAAGGGTTCGGTCGGCGTGCTGTCGCGCTCCGGCACGCTCACCTACGAGGCGGTGTTCCAGACGACCAATGAGGGCCTCGGCCAGACGACGGCCGTCGGCATCGGCGGCGATCCGGTCAAGGGCACCGAGTTCATCGACGTGCTCGAGATGTTCCTCGCCGACGACGAGACGAAGTCGATCATCATGATCGGCGAAATCGGCGGCTCGGCGGAAGAGGATGCGGCGCAGTTCCTGAAAGACGAGGCCAAGCGCGGCCGCAAGAAGCCGATGGTCGGCTTCATCGCCGGCCGCACCGCACCTCCCGGCCGCACCATGGGCCACGCCGGCGCCGTCATCTCCGGCGGCAAGGGCGGGGCGGAAGACAAGATCGCGGCGATGGAAGCGGCCGGCATCCGCGTTTCGCCGTCGCCCGCTCGCCTCGGCAAGACGCTTGTCGAAGTCCTGAAGGGCTGAACGATACGATCCGACGGGGCGGCGCTGAAGTCGCCCCGTCGGGGCCATGAACGACGCAACGAAGCATCGGAGCGGGATGCGGCAGGGGCCCCCGGGCGGGCGTCCGGCACTCCGCTCCGGCCGACAGGCCGGAATCGGGACGACTTCCGACCTCACCCGATCCGGCACCAGGCATGTTTGAACGGCCGGGACAGCCCGGCATCCCAACTTCAGTCAGGAGGCGGACCCCAGTCCGCGAGAAACCATGACAAGGCAAGAGGCCAACGAGCAATTCCAGCTCACTTCGTTCCTGGACGGCGCCAATGCCGCCTATATCGAGCAGCTCTACGCGCGCTATGAAGCGGATCCGTCGTCCGTTTCCGCCGAATGGCAGGCCTTCTTCAAGACGCTTGCCGACCGGCCCGAAGATGTGGTGAAGGCGGCCAAGGGCGCCTCCTGGAAGAAGAGAAACTGGCCGATCGCCGCCAATGGCGAACTCGTCTCGGCGCTCGACGGCGACTGGGGCACGGTCGAGAAGACCGTCGAGAAAAAGCTCAAGGCCAAGGCCGAGGAGGCCGCCGCCGTCGCCGGCGTTCCGGTGAGCGAGGCCGAGGTTCATCAGTCGACCCGCGATTCCGTCCGCGCCATCATGATGATCCGCGCCTACCGCATGCGCGGCCACCTGCATGCCAAGCTCGACCCGCTCGGCCTTGCCGACCCGGTCGAGGATTACGAAGAGCTCTCGCCGAAGACTTACGGCTTCGAGGAGAAGGACTACGACCGCAAGATCTTCATCGACAACGTGCTCGGCCT
This sequence comes from Ensifer sp. LCM 4579, assembly GCF_001854885.1. Lineage (GTDB taxonomy): Bacteria > Pseudomonadota > Alphaproteobacteria > Rhizobiales > Rhizobiaceae > Sinorhizobium. The sequence goes on from NZ_MDDV01000005.1 coordinate 165,960, forward strand.
CGAATACGCGACCGTGCGCGAGATGGTCGAAATTCTCGAGCGCACCTATTGCTCGACGATGGGTGTCGAGTTCATGCACATGTCCAACCCGGAAGAGAAGGGCTGGATCCAGGAGCGAATCGAGGGGCCGGACAAGGGCGTCGAATTCACCCCCGAGGGCAAGCGGGCCATCCTGCAGAAGCTCATCGAGTCGGAAGGTTTCGAGCAGTTCATCGACGTCAAATACAAGGGCACGAAGCGCTTCGGCCTCGATGGCGGCGAATCGCTGATCCCAGCGCTCGAGCAGATCATCAAGCGTGGTGGCCAACTCGGCCTCAAGGAAATCGTTCTCGGCATGGCGCATCGCGGCCGACTGAATGTTCTTTCCCAGGTCATGGCCAAGCCGCACCGCGCCATCTTCCACGAGTTCAAGGGCGGCTCCTACGCGCCCGACGAGGTGGAAGGCTCGGGCGACGTGAAGTACCATCTCGGTGCCTCGTCCGACCGCGAGTTCGATGGCAACAAGGTGCATCTGTCGCTGACGGCCAACCCGTCGCATCTGGAAATCGTCAACCCGGTCGTGATGGGCAAGGCGCGCGCCAAGCAGGACCAGATCGCCACCGTCTTCGAAGGCGACATCATCCCGCTGCGCGAGCGCGTCAAGGTGATGCCGATGCTGCTGCACGGCGATGCCGCCTTCGCGGGTCAGGGCGTCGTCGCCGAAATCCTCGGGCTTTCGGGTCTGCGCGGTCATCGCGTCGCCGGCACCGTGCATTTCATCATCAACAACCAGATCGGCTTCACCACCAATCCGGCCTTCTCGCGCTCTTCGCCCTATCCGTCGGATGTCGCGAAGATGATCGAGGCGCCGATCTTCCACGTGAACGGCGACGATCCGGAAGCGGTGGTCTATGCCGCAAAGATCGCGACCGAGTTCCGGATGAAGTTCCATAAGCCGGTCGTCATCGACATGTTCTGCTATCGCCGCTTCGGTCACAACGAAGGCGACGAGCCGGCATTCACCCAGCCGAAAATGTATCGCGCGATCCGCGCCCACAAGACGGTCGTGCAGCTCTATTCGGAGCGCCTGATCGCCGAAGGCCTGATGACCGAAGGCGAAGTGGAAAAGATGAAGGCGGATTGGCGCGCCCAACTCGAGCAGGAGTTCGAGATCGGCCAGTCCTACAAGCCGAACAAGGCCGACTGGCTCGACGGCGTCTGGTCGGGCCTGCGCACCGCCGACAACCAGGATGAGCAGCGCCGCGGCCGGACCTCGGTGCCGATGAAGCAGTTGAAGGAGGTCGGCCGCAAGATCTCCGAGATTCCGGCCGGCTTCAACGCGCATCGCACCATCCAGCGCTTCATGGAAAACCGCGCCAACATGATCCAGACCGGCGAGGGCATCGACTGGGCAATGGCCGAGGCGCTGGCCTTCGGCACGCTGGTGACCGAGGGCACGAAGATCCGCCTTTCGGGCCAGGACTGCGAACGGGGCACCTTCTCGCAGCGCCACTCGGTGCTCTATGACCAGCAGACCGAAGAACGCTACATCCCGCTTGCCAACCTGTCGCCGACGCAGGCGCGCTACGAGGTCATCAACTCGATGCTCTCGGAAGAGGCGGTGCTCGGCTTCGAATACGGCTATTCGCTCGCGCGCCCGAACGCGCTGACGCTCTGGGAAGCCCAGTTCGGCGACTTCGCCAACGGCGCGCAGGTGGTCTTCGACCAGTTCATCTCGTCGGGCGAGCGCAAGTGGCTGCGCATGTCGGGCCTCGTCTGCCTGCTGCCGCACGGCTATGAAGGCCAGGGACCGGAGCACTCCTCGGCTCGCCTCGAGCGCTTCCTGCAGCTTTGCGCGGAAGACAACATGCAGGTCGCCAATGTGACGACGCCGGCGAACTATTTCCATATCCTGCGCCGCCAGGTGAAGCGCGACTTCCGCAAGCCGCTGATCCTGATGACGCCGAAATCGTTGCTGCGCCACAAGCGCGCCGTTTCCAGCCTCTCGGAAATGGCCGGCGAAAGCTCCTTTCACCGCCTGCTCTGGGACGATGCGGAGTCCAACAAGGACGGCCCGATCAAGCTGCAGAAGGACTCGAAGATCCGCCGTGTCGTGATGTGCTCGGGCAAGGTCTATTACGACCTTCTCGAAGAGCGCGAGAAGCGCGGCATCGACGACGTCTATCTGCTGCGCGTCGAGCAGCTCTATCCGTTCCCGGCCAAGGCGCTCATCAACGAGCTCAGCCGCTTCCGCCATGCGGAGATGGTCTGGTGCCAGGAAGAGCCGAAGAACATGGGGGCCTGGTCGTTCATCGACCCCTATCTCGAATGGGTGCTCGCCCATATCGACGCCAAATACCAGCGGGTGCGCTACACCGGCCGTCCGGCCGCGGCATCGCCTGCCACGGGCCTGATGTCCAAGCACCTGGCGCAGCTTGCCGCCTTCCTCGAGGACGCGCTGGGGGGCTGATCCAAGCCCCTCACGGTCTGCCAATCGACAGAAACAGATATCTGATCAACGGAACATAAATCATGGCAACAGAAATCCGCGTTCCCACCCTTGGCGAATCCGTCAGCGAAGCGACCGTCGGCACCTGGTTCAAGAAGGTCGGCGATGCGATCAAGGCCGACGAGCCGCTCCTCGAACTGGAGACCGACAAGGTGACGATCGAGGTGCCGGCGCCGGCCGCCGGCACGCTCTCCGAAATCGTCGCTGAGGCGGGCGAGACCGTTGGCCTCGGCGCGCTGCTCGGCCAGATCACCGAAGGCGCGGGCGCCGCCGCGGCTCCGGCCGAAAAGAAGCCCGAGCCCGCCGCGGCTGCTCCGGTCGAGAAGAAGGCCCAGCCTGCCGCTGCTGACCCGGAAATCGCAGGACTCGGAGACATATTGGGCGCTGCGTTGGCGGCCAGGCAGCCGGCTCCGGCTGCCGCCAAGCTCATCGCCGAAAACAACCTCTCCGCCGACCAGATCGACGGTTCGGGCAAGCGCGGCCAGGTCCTGAAGGGCGACGTGCTTTCCGTGATCGCCAAGGGTACTTCTGCGCCGGCTGCCGCGGAACCGGCCAAGGTCCAGGCCCGCGCACCCGCGCCGGCCGAGGATGCTGCACGCGAAGAGCGCGTCAAGATGACCCGCCTGCGCCAGACGATCGCCAAGCGTCTGAAGGATGCCCAGAACACCGCGGCGATGCTCACCACCTATAACGAGGTGGACATGAGCGCGGTCATGAGCCTGCGTTCGAAGTACAAGGACGTCTTCGAGAAGAAGCATGGCGTGAAGCTCGGCTTCATGGGCTTCTTCACCAAGGCCGTCACCCACGCACTCAAGGAACTGCCGGCGGTCAATGCCGAGATCGATGGCACCGACATCATCTACAAGAACTTCTGCCATGTCGGCGTCGCCGTAGGCACCGAGAAGGGCCTCGTCGTGCCGGTCGTGCGCGATGCCGACCAGATGTCGATCGCCGAAATCGAGAAGGAAATCGGCCGTCTCGGCAAGGCGGCGCGCGACGGCGCACTGTCGATGGCCGACATGCAGGGCGGCACCTTCACCATCTCCAATGGCGGCGTCTATGGCTCACTGATGTCCTCGCCGATCCTCAATGCGCCACAGTCCGGCATCCTTGGCATGCACAAGATCCAGGATCGCCCGGTCGCCATCGGCGGCCAGGTGGTGATCCGCCCGATGATGTATCTGGCGCTCTCCTACGATCACCGCATCGTCGACGGCAAGGAAGCCGTGACCTTCCTCGTCCGTGTCAAGGAGAGCCTCGAGGATCCGGAGCGCCTGGTGCTCGATCTCTAAGGGAGGGGCGAGAGCCCCTTTCGTTCTCCCCCATGCCAGGTTGTCGATGCGAACCGATCGGGCCAGTGTGCCGGTAAGGGGCATCGACAGGCACAGAGCCAGCGGTTAGTTTCTGAAACGCACGCTCTGCGCGCATCCAGTTCTCTCTTCGGCACCATACGGGTCCTTAAACTATCGGTCGCAAACCATGAGCAATTACCTGTTCGAACTGGCATCCCTGATGGCGATCTTCTCCTTCGCCATCGTCTCGCCCGGTGCGGATCTCGCCATGGTGATGCGGCAGTCGCTGGTACACGGTCGGCGCCCGGCAATCATCACCGCCTTCGGCATCGGCGCGTCGCTGATGTTCCACGTCACCTACACCATTCTCGGCCTGGGGCTGATCATTTCGCAATCGATCTACCTCTTCAACATCGTCAAATGGTGCGGTGTCGCTTACCTGATCTATATCGGCGTCAAGGCGCTCAGGGCCGGTGAGACGAGTATCGCGGTCGAGATGGGGGAGCCCACCGGCGCGCCCAAGGGGCAGTCGGCGCTGAAGGCCTTCGGTCTCGGCTTCGCGGCCAATGCGCTCAATCCGAAGGCGGTCTTCTTTTTCCTGTCGATCTTCTCGACCGTCGTCAGCGCGCATACGCCGATGGCGGTCAAGTTCGGCTACGGCCTGATCATGGCGAATGCGCTGATCCTCTGGTTCATCGGCGTCAGTCTTTTCATGACGACGCCCAGGATGCGGGCGGCCTTCACCCGCGCAAGCAAGTGGATCGATCGGACAAGCGGTCTCGTTTTCATCGCGCTCGGCCTGAAACTCGCGACCGAGAAGGCTGCCTGACGATGCGTGGCGGCAAAGTTCTCCTCGCCACGCTCGCGCTTGCGCTCGGGGCAGGCCCGGCGCATGCCAGCGAATGCAGCCAGGCGAAGGCGATCTATGCGGACCAGGCCGGCGGCCATGAGCTCCACTTCGAGCCGGTCGGATCGGAAGCGGCCGTCACCAGCAATCACTTCAAGATCAGGCTTGCCGGCGCCAGCCTGTCTCTCGACGGGGTGGTCATGGCTTCCGGCGAGCCGGAACGCCCGCACGGCATCGTCATGCATGATTGCCCGACCGGCGACGTGACCGGTGCCGAGCTCTCGGCCTGCACGGTCTGGCAGGGGCCGATCTATACGGTCGACAGCGGTGGCAAGATCGGCCTGCTCGAAGCCGAGGACTCACCGGCTGCCGAACAGATCCTGCTTCCGGATTTCGGGCCGTCGCTGCGCGCCTCGACCGCCTGGGGCGAAGGCAAGGCGCAATCGAACAGTTCCGACGTCTTTCGGTTCACGGGATGCGCCGCATGAGCGACGGCCGCGTACTTCTCGTGACCGGCGGCAGCCGCGGCATTGGGGCGGCCGTGTGTCTTGCGGCCGCAGCCGAAGGCTGGCGGGTCGCGGTCAACTACGCGGCGAACGTCCAGGCGGCGGAGGATATCGTCGGCCGCATTTCCGCAAGCGGCGGCTTTGCGATTGCGGTTCAGGGCGACGTCGGCACGGAAGGCGGGGTGCGGGCAATCTTTGCTGCGGTCGACGCGGCTTTCGGCCGGCTCGACGGCCTCGTCAACAATGCCGGCATCGTCGGTCCCCCGCAGCGGATCGACGAGATTTCGCCCGAGCGGCTGGAGCGGATGTTCCGCGTCAACGTGACCGGCGCCATCCGCTGCTCCGCCGAGGCGGTGCTTCGCCTGTCGACGCGTCGCGGCGGGCGCGGCGGTTCGATCGTCAATCTCTCGTCCGTCGCAGCCGTGCTCGGCGCGCCCGGACAATATGTCGATTACGCGGCTTCGAAGGGGGCGATCGAAAGCTTCACGGTCGGGCTGGCGCGTGAGGTTGCCGGCGAAGGCATTCGCGTCAACGCCGTTCGCCCCGGCATCATCGACACCGAGATCCACGCCTCGGGCGGTCTGCCCGACCGCGCCCGGGATCTTGCGCCCTCGATCCCTATGCAGCGTCCCGGCATGGCCAGCGAAGTTGCCGATGCAATTCTCTATCTCCTGTCCGACAAGGCGACTTACGTGACGGGAGCCATTCTTAATGTCAGTGGCGGCCGGTGACCGCCCCTCCCAAGAAGGATTATCAAATGGCTTATGATCTCATCGTAATCGGAAGCGGTCCGGGGGGCTATGTTTGCGCCATCAAGGCGGCGCAGCTCGGCATGAAGGTCGCCGTGATCGAAAAGCGCAGCACCTATGGCGGCACCTGCCTCAATGTCGGCTGCATCCCCTCCAAGGCGCTGCTGCACGCTTCCGAGATGTTCCACCACGCCGCGCACGGCCTCGATGCGCTGGGCGTGGAGGTCGCAAGTCCGACGCTCAATCTCAAGAAGATGATGGCGCACAAGGACGCAACGGTTAAGGCGAATGTCGACGGCGTCTCTTTCCTCTTCAAGAAGAACAAGATCGACGGTTTTCAGGGTCTGGGCAAGGTTCTGGGTCAAGGCAAGGTATCCGTCAGCAAAGACGATGGCGATGAGCAGATCCTGGAGGCGAAAAATATCGTTATCGCCGCGGGGTCCGACGTTGCCGGCATCCCGGGCGTCGATCTCGAGTTCGACGAGAAGGTGATCGTCTCCTCGACCGGTGCTTTGGAACTGGAGAAGGTGCCGGCCAGCATGATCGTCGTCGGCGGCGGCGTCATCGGCCTCGAACTCGGCTCGGTCTGGGCGCGTCTCGGCGCCAAAGTGACCGTTGTCGAGTTCCTGGATACGATCCTCGGCGGCATGGATGGCGAGGTCGCCAAGCAGCTTCAGCGGATGCTGACGAAGCAGGGGCTGGACTTCAAGCTCGGCGCCAAGGTGACCGGTGTCGAGAAGTCGGACAACGGCGCCAAGGTAACGTTCGAGCCGGTCAAGGGCGGCGAGGTGACCACGCTCGAAGCGGATGTCGTGCTGGTCGCGACCGGCCGCAAACCGTGCTCGGAAAACATGGGTTTGGCCAAGGCGGGCGTCGTCCTCGACAGCCGCGGCCGGATCGAGATCGATCATCATTTCCAGACGAGCGTCACCGGCGTCTATGCGATCGGCGACGTGGTGCGCGGCCCGATGCTCGCCCACAAGGCCGAAGACGAAGGCGTGGCGGTGGCCGAGATCATTGCCGGACAGGCCGGTCACGTGAATTATGATGTGATCCCGGGCGTCGTCTACACCCAGCCGGAGGTCGCTTCCGTCGGCAAGACGGAAGAGGAACTGAAGGCAGCGGGCGTCGCCTACAAGGTCGGAAAGTTCCCCTTCACCGCCAACGGCCGCGCCCGCGCCATGCTTCAGACGGACGGCTTCGTGAAGATCCTCGCCGACAAGGAAACCGACCGCGTGCTCGGCGGCCATATCGTCGGCTTCGGCGCCGGCGAAATGATCCACGAGATCGCCGTGCTGATGGAGTTCGGCGGCTCGTCGGAAGATCTCGGCCGTACCTGCCATGCGCATCCGACCATGTCGGAAGCGGTCAAGGAAGCGGCGCTCGCGACCTTCGCCAAACCAATCCACATGTGATGCGACCGCATCGCCCCGAAAGGCGGAGCCGATTTTCCGAAAGCACCGTAGCGCCAGCCCTCGAGGGCCGCGGCGCACGTGACGATCGGTCTCATGTGACAATCGGCCGGGGGGCTGCGACAAGCGGCCCCCTGCCTTCGTGCCCCGATCGGGCGCAATCATGAACACGCCACCGCAGCCATAGTCCTCTCGAAAGGCCTGGCGCGAAGGAGGATTGGTGTTCATGAGACCGCGAAGCGTAGCCGCCCGCCTGCCGAATGCATGCTTGCCCGGAGCCGACTGGGCCGATTGCCACGAACTTCTCTTTTTCGGCGAGCGCATGAGCGCGCTCGAGGCGGCAAGGCGGACGCTCGGCAGCGCACCTCGCTGGGTTCGAAATTTGCTGGGATTGCGCAATCGGCTGACGTTGCCCCTCGGTCTCAAGGCCACGGCACCCGCCGCGGATTCAGGCCTGATCGGCGCCTTCTCGGTCGTGCGCGATAGCGAGCATGAGACCGTTCTTGGCTTCGACGACCGCCATCTGGATTTCCGTTTCGTCGTCAAGGTGCGTGACGGACCGGCGGAGAGCCAGGTCATCGGCATCACGACGCTGGTGCGCCGCAGAAACCTGTTCGGCTATCTCTATCTTGCGGCCGTGACGCCCTTTCACAAGGCGATCGTTCCCGCACTGCTTGCCGAACTGAATGCGCGGCGATAAGCGATCAATCGATCGGAGTGACAGTGAAACCCTGCCGGCGCAAGAGTTCGATGAGGCCATCCTTGCCCGGAAGATGCAGCGCACCCACTGCCATGAAGGCGCTGCCCTCCTTCAGAATCGGCTCGGCCCGGGCTGCCATCGTCCTGTTGCGGTCGATGATGATCCGCTGTTCGAAATCGGCATAGCCGAGATCGTGGGGCGATACTTCCGCCGAGACGGCCTTCATCATCGGCATGATCATGCCGGTGTCGCCGGTGAGGTAGAGGTCGGTCGTCGTCGTCAGGACGTCATCGATCGTCCGACCGAGCGCGAGCGTATCGATCAGGGCCTGAAGATGCCATTCGACGGGAAGCGAGTCCATGGCCGAGAGCTGTTCGACCAGCGTCTCCAGGCCCTTCAAGCGCTTGCCTCGGCGGACGGCATCTTCGGCGAGCTTCTTGTCGAGGAAGGAGGCGCCGGACGCCTTGCGGCTGAACTCGCAGGCCGGCAGCGCCACGAAGCTTGCAATCATCCACGGCTTCATTTTCGAGACCAGCGGCAGGGGAATGCCGCGCGCCTTGAGGCCGGCCTCGAGGCGCTCCCGATCCTGCGGCTCGAGGAAATCGTTGATCGTCCTGTTGTCGGCGAACATGGTGAGGTCGGGCCGCATCAGGATAGCGGCGCTGGCTTTCCTCTCGTCGATGATCTCGTCCGATTCGACGATCACGGTGGCGGCCGCTGCAAAGGCCTCGGCGGCGCCCGCGGGCATGGCCAGAACGCGCGGATCGGTCACGTGCATGGTGCCGAGCAGGAAGGAAGGGGCCAAGCCGCCGCCTTCGATCTTCCAGAGCAGGCCCTTTCCGTTAGGCACGGCAGCGGCTTCCTCGCGCAGGGCTGCGAACCGGGCAGGATCGGATTGTTCCAGACCCGCCAGGATATTGCTGCCGGCGCACTCCAGCTCTTGCGCGGCGCGGGCCTGCGAAAAGGTGAGCAGGGCGAGGATGAGGCTTGCGGCCGTCAGGACGTGAATGAGCGCGATCAGCCAGATGAGGCCGTCGGCGGCCTTGGCCGCGAGGGTGCGAACGGGTCTGAGCATCGTCGTCATGGCTGTCTGTTCCCGAGTAATAACAAGGAACCCTACGCTCCCCTGGTCACAGGACCCTTAACGGGCGTGGTTAACGGGCAAGCGCCGGATAATAGGTCCTGACCGCAGGTCCTGACCCTAACGCATCTTGGCCAGGAGTGCGCCCCGGTTTTTCGAATAGAGTCGAGAGCGGGCCATAATTCGTTTGCATGTCCCTCGGCCGGGAAGGTTTTTCCGCTTCAGGCGCGCGGGTGGGCGCGATCATAGATTTCTAGCAGCCGGCTCGAATCGACCCCCGTATAGACCTGCGTCGTCGAGAGGCTGGCATGGCCGAGCAGTTCCTGGATGGTGCGCAGATCCCCACCGCCGGCAAGCAGGTGCGTCGCGAAGGAGTGGCGGAGCGCATGCGGCGTCGCCGAATCCGGAAGACCGAGAGCGGCACGCAGCTTCTGCATCTCGCGCTGGATGATCGCCGGCTGCAGCCTGGCGCCGCGGGCGCCGCGAAAGAGCGGCTCACCGGGGCCGAGGTGATAGGGGCAGAGCTGGCGATAGGCCGCAACCGCTTCGGTCGCCGCGGCGATGAGTGGGACGATGCGGGTCTTGCCGCCCTTGCCCGCAACGCGCAGCGACGCGGCGCCGGCGATGTCTTCAGGCGACAGCCCGAGCGCTTCGGATATGCGCAGGCCGCAGCCATAAAGAAGGGTCAACACCGCGGCGTTGCGCGCGGCGATCCAAGGCTCTTCCGCGAGTTGCGCATCCGCCCTCACCACTTTCAGCGCTTCGCGATCGGTGAGCGGCTTCGGCAGCAATTTCGGCTGTTTCGGCGAGCGGACGGCAGCAGCGCCTGCGGCGTTGGCGAGGCCATTTCGTTCGAGGTAGCGCAGGAAGGAGCGCAGACCCGCAAGTCCGCGTCCGAGCGTGCGCGCGCCGGCGCCGCCCTTGCGCCGCTGCGCGAGAAAGCCGCGAAGGTCGGCAGGACGCAGGCTGCGGATATCGGCGAGCCTGGGAGGGCCGGCGAGGTGCCCCGTCAGGAATGTGAGGAACTGCCGCGTGTCGCGTTCGTATGCCTCGATCGTCTTCTCCGACAGGCGGCGCTCTCCGGCAAGGCTCGCAAGCCACCGTTGACGCTCCGCCATCACCTCGGGATGGCCTATTACAAGAAGTTCGTTCATCGTCTGGCCGGTCATGAATGGTCCGCCGAACATGCCATCCGGTACCTTATGTTTTTGCTAACGTCGGCCTGAACATCGGACCCGATCTTTGGAAAGCGCGATGCGCGGATTCAAAAAATTGCAGCGACCTGTGCGCGTCCGAAAGGGCCGCGGCGCGGCAACATGCATTTTGTTTGATGAGGCACCCTTGGAATCTGTCATTGTTCGATCATATTGAACTGCGATGTTCGATCAGCAACAGCGGGTGGGACCATGGCGAGACGTGATTCGGCGAGCGCGCTGGCGCATTTTGCAGAGGCGATTGCCCTGGTCTCGCAGGGGCAGCCCGGCCATATCGTCGACACGCTGATCGCCGAGCGCGGCCAAAAGATCGCTCATCACCCGCTGTGGCCGGTGATGCGGCCGTTCCTCTACACGCTGCTCAACTACCGCAAGGCGATCGAATTCGCCGATTCCGTCGGCAACATGCAGGGCTTCCAGGCCTTTGAGCATGTGAGCTCGATTCTCTCGCTCGATGTTTGTGTCGACCGGCCGGAGCGAATCCCGGCAAGCGGCGGCTTCCTGCTCGTCAGCAATCATCCGACCGGGATTGCCGATGGCATCGCCGTCTTCGACCTTCTCAAGAGCCGCAGACCGGATATGATGTTCTTCGCCAATCGCGATGCCATCCGCGTCAATCCGCGCTTCGTCGAGATGATCATCCCGGTCGAGTGGCGGGAGGAGCACAAATCGAAACTCAAGGCGCGTGAGACCCTGCAGGTCACCAACCGGGCGATCGAAGCGGGCAAGGCGACCGTGCTCTTCCCCTCCGGCCGCATCGCCTATTGGGCGGATGGGCGTCTCAACGAACGTCCGTGGAAAAGTTCGGCGGTGAGCTTTGCGCGCAAATACGGCCTGCCGATCCTGCCGGTCCACATGAGCGCCCGCAATTCCGGCCTGTTCTACTGGTTCGCCAAATGGTCGACGGAGCTGCGCGACATGACCGTCTTCCACGAGCTCTTGAACAAGAAGGGCGATCTCTTCGACTTCCGGATCGGCAATCTGATCGCGCCCGAGGCGCTGGAGGGAGATCCGGCGGACGTCACCCGTGCGCTCGAGCGTCATACGGTGGTCGAGCTCGCGCGGGATAGCGACGCGGTGTTCGCAGTAGCGGGCGGGGCAAGCAAGGCATAGGTTTTTCTTTTCCGATGAGGTATAGTAGTCAAAGGTAATACCTTTGACTATGGAGGCCTCATGGCAACGGCAACATCGATCAAGCTCGATGAGGAGCTGAAGGGGCGTGTGCAGTCTCTCGCTGCGGTCCGCCGGCGCTCCGCACACTGGATCATGCGCGAGGCCATAGCGCAGTATGTCGAGCGTGAGGAAAAGCGTGAGGCATTCCGACAGGACACGCTCAGGGCCTGGGAGGAATACCAGGCCACCGGTCTGCACGCCACGGCTGAGGAAGTCGAGGACTGGCTGGCGAACTGGGGCACCGACAACGAGTTGTCCGCCCCCGTATGCCACAAGTAGTCTACGCTCCCGCGGCGTTACGGGATATCGAGCGGCTGCGTATCTTTTTGTGTTCCAAGAACCCCTCCGCTGCGCGAAGGGCAGGCGACGCTATCATCAAGGGTGTGCGGATCCTCGGCTCGCAGCCCCATATGGGCCGGCCGGTCGAGGATCTACCTGAAAATTACCGGGAATGGGTGATTGAGTTCGGGGCTTACGTTGTCCGCTATCGGATCGATGACGACGTGGTGACGATCCTCCTCATCCGGCATGGACGCGAAGCTGGGTTCTGAACCGGAATTGAGCCATTCGTCAGGGCGAAAGCGCGATGCGGAGGGAAAAAGGCCCCGCACGGCGAGGCCTTGGAAATTCTGCTGAGACCGCAGCAATCAGCCGATCTTCTGGCCGGTCTTGGCCCAGTCTGCCAGGAACATTTCGAGGCCCTTGTCGGTCAGCGGGTGCTTGACGAGCGCCTTCAAGGTTGCCGGCGGCGCGGTGACGACGTCGGCACCGATCAGAGCGGCTTCCTTGACATGGTTGACCGTGCGCACCGAGGCGGCGAGGATTTCCGTCTCGTAGCCGTAATTGTCGAAGATGTGGCGGATCTCGCGGATCAGGTCCATGCCGTCGAAGGCGATATCGTCGAGGCGGCCGATGAAGGGCGAGACGAAGGTCGCGCCGGCCTTGGCGGCGAGCAGCGCCTGGTTGGCCGAGAAGCAGAGCGTGACGTTGGTCTGATGGCCGTCGGAGGTCAGCGCCTTGCAGGCCTTCAGGCCGTCCAGCGTGAGCGGCACCTTGATGCAGATATTGTCGGCGATCTTCGAAAGAGCGGCCGCTTCCTTCATCATCTCGCTATATTCGGTGGCCGTGACTTCCGCCGAAACGGGGCCGTCGACGATCTCGCAGATTTCCTTGGTGACTTCGACGATGTCGCGGCCCGACTTCAGGATCAGCGATGGGTTGGTGGTGACGCCGTCGAGCAGGCCGAGATCGTTCAGTTCCCGGATTTCCTTCACGTCGGCGGTATCAACGAAAAATTTCATGGGAGCCTTCCTTTGGCACTCAGCCGTTCAGGCGCATATCCACTGCCGTAAGAACCATGGCGGAGATCGCGCGCGTTGAAAGTCGGGTGGAACCGTGACAAACCCTGCTATCCACAGGGCAGCGGTTCGCTGCGCGGTTTTCTTTATCTGAAAGCGGTGGCAAGGTCACGGCAAAATGACTCTGGATTCAACCGATTTATTCGGGGCCGTACTCGACCGCCGCGTGGTGCCCGTTCTGCTGCCGATGCCGGCGCCGAAGGCCTATTCCTATGCGGTGCCCGATGGGATGGCGGTCGAGCCGGGCTCGATCGTGCAGGTGCCGCTCGGACCCCGGCTCGTGGTCGGCGTCGTGTGGGACGGTCCCGATGACGGCATGGTCGACCGCAAGAAGCTGAAAGCGGTCGAGAAGGTCTTCGACTGCCCGCCATTGACGCCCGACATGCGTGCCTTTCTCGACTGGGTGGCCGCCTATACGGTGACACCGCCGGGCCTCGTCGCCCGCATGGCGCTTCGCGCGCCCACCGCCTTCGATCCCGAACCGATGGTGGAGGCGCTGCGCCTGACGGAGATGCGGCCGGAACGGATGACGGCGGCGCGCGAGCGGGTGATCGCCGCGGCCGGCGACGGCTATTCCTGGACCCGTTCCGGTCTCGCCCATGCGGCCGGTGTCTCCTTGAGCGTCATCGACGGTCTTCAGGCACAGGGCGTGTTCGAAACGTTCTTCATGCCGCCGCCGCCGGTCGTTGCCGCCCCCGATCCCGACTTTACCGCTCCGCGTCTCGAAGGGCCGCAGAGGCAGGCGGCCGCCGATCTGGTCGCGGCGGTCGAGGAGGGCGAGTTCTCGGTATCGCTGATCGACGGGATTACCGGATCCGGCAAGACCGAGGTCTATTTCGAGGCGATTGCCGCCACGCTTCGGGCGGGAAAGCAGGTGCTGATCCTGCTTCCCGAAATTGCGCTGACCGCCAGCTTCCTCGAACGCTTCCAGGACCGTTTTGGGGCGAAGCCGGCGGAGTGGCATTCGGACCTCGCGCCCCGCACGAGGGAAAAGGTCTGGCGGCAGGTGACGACCGGCCAGGTGCGCGTCGTCGCCGGCGCCCGCTCTGCCCTTTTCCTTCCCTTCGAGGATCTTGGCCTCATCATCGTCGACGAGGAGCATGATCCTGCCTACAAGCAGGAGGATCGCGTTTTCTACAATGCTCGCGACATGGCGGTGGTGCGCGGGCGGATCAGCGGTTTCCCGGTCGTGCTCGTCTCCGCGACGCCTTCGGTCGAAAGCCGGGTCAATGGCGAGGTCGGGCGCTACCGGCCGATCCATCTGCCGACCCGCTTCGGAGATGCGGCGCTGCCGCATCTCGGCATCGTCGACATGCGCCGCCATCCGCCGGAGCGCGGAGGTTTTCTCTCGCCGGTCCTCCTGAATGAGATCGGCAAGACGATCGACCGGGGCGAGCAGGCTCTTCTGTTCCTGAACCGCCGCGGCTATGCGCCGCTGACGCTCTGCCGCGTCTGCGGCCACCGCTTCCAATGCCCGGATTGCTCCAGCTGGCTCGTCGAGCATCGGTTCCGCAGGCAGATCCAGTGCCATCATTGCGGCTATTCGGAACGGACGCCGGAGGCGTGTCCCGAATGCGGCACGCTTGATCATCTCGTTGCCTGCGGCCCGGGCGTCGAGCGCATCGCGGAGGAGGTCGAGCGGCATTTTCCCGAAGCCCGCACCATCGTGCTGTCCTCCGACCTGATGGGCGTCAAGCGGCTGCGGCTGGAACTCGAGGCGATCGCCAGCGGCGAGGCGGATATCGTCATCGGCACACAGCTCGTCGCCAAGGGCCACAATTTTCCGATGATGACGCTGGTCGGCATCGTCGACGCCGATCTCGGCCTTGCCAATGGCGATCCGCGTGCGGCCGAGCGAACATTCCAATTGTTGTCGCAGGTGACGGGCCGTGCAGGGCGAACGGGGCTGAAGAGCCTCGGCCTGCTACAGACCTACCAGCCGCAGCATCCGGTGATGCAGGCGATTGTTTCGGGGGATTCCGATGCCTTCTACGAGCGCGAGATCCAGGAGCGGGAACGCGCCGTGCTGCCGCCCTTCGGCCGGCTCGCCTCGATCATTGTTTCCGCCGATTCCCGCCAGGACGCCGAGGAACATGCGCGGTCCTTGCGCAGCGCCGCGCCGCAAGTCGACGGCATTTCGATTCTCGGGCCGGCCGAGGCGCCGCTGGCGCTGATCCGCGGCCGCCACCGATTCCGCCTGCTCGTCCACGGACGGCGCAGCAGCGACATGCAGGCCTTCCTGAAAGCGATGCTCGCTGCGGGTCCGAAAGAACGCGGATCGGTCAGCGTCCAGCTCGACGTCGATCCGCAGAGTTTCCTGTGATCGCGATCGCTTGCAAGAGACTGCCGATTCCCATCGCCGCTTACATGGGCTAGATGAGGAGGCGCAACGGCGAATCACCTGCTGCATGCCGGACATGCTGCAATTCAAGAACGAGGCGCTGCGCAAGATCATCTGCCGCGGGGGAATGGACATGGAGTTCTATATTCCGACGGAAACCGGGGAGTTCATGGCCTTCTCAGCGGCCGGTGTGGCGGCGCTGATCGGTCTCGTCATGCTGTTCGCCCCGCGCCTTGCCTTTCGCGCGGCCGGTATCGGCCTTGCCGAAGGGCGCCGCGGCGGCCTGGCGGAGGCCCGGTCCACGATGGGCGGCATGCATGTCGGTCTTGGTCTCGGGGCCATCCTGCTCGCCCAGCCGATGGTCTATCTCGCCATCGGAGCCGCCTTTGCGCTTGCGGCTTTCGGTCGCGCGCTGTCGATGATGAGCGACAATGGCGCAACGCTCTTCAACTGGCTCGCACTCGCCGTCCAGGCGGCGCTCGCGGCCCTTCCGCTTGCCTATGTCTTCGGTCTGATCTGACCGGAGCCGCGGGTACGCAGCGGAATTTACGGCAAAATCAACTCGAACCGGGCGGGTAATGCCGCATTCCTGGCCCTGGCGTGTTGCTAGTCCAAACATCCTATGCTAGACGAACCGCGAATTGCGGGGGAAGTGGGTCTCACGGCCTCGATATCCTGCGAGTTATTGCAGCAAATTCAAGACGTTAGGTGAACAGTTCGCTGCCACTGACGCTCTTGGATGATTTTGAGAGAAGCTTGTGCCCGTGGCAGACACATCCCAGCTTATTTCCGGTGTTGCAGAAAGATATGCCTCCTCGCTCTTCGAGCTGGCGCTCGAGGCCGGCTCGGTCGATGTGGTTGGCGCCGAACTCGCTCGCGTCCAGGCGCTGATCGACGGCAGCGACGACCTGAAGCGGCTGGTCGTGAGCCCGGTCTTTTCCGCCGACGATCAGTTCAAGGCCGTTTCGGCGCTTGTCGAGAAGGTCGGCTTTTCCGGGCTGGTCGGCAACTTCCTCAAGGTCGTTGCCCGCAATCGTCGCCTCTTTGCGCTGCCGGGCATCATCAAGGCCTTCCGCCTGATCGCTGCGCGCCACCGGGGCGAAGTCACCGCCGACGTCACGTCGGCGCATGTGCTCACTGAAGCGCAGCAAACCGAATTGAAGGCGACGCTGAAAGGCGTCACCGGCAAAGACGTGGCGATCAACGTCACCGTCGACCCGTCTATTCTTGGAGGTCTGATCGTCAAGGTCGGGTCCCGCCAGATTGACACCTCCCTTCGCACCAAACTCTCTACCCTTAAGCTTGCACTGAAAGAGGTCGGCTGATGGATATCCGCGCCGCGGAAATCTCCGCAATTCTCAAAGATCAGATCAAAAATTTCGGCCAGGAAGCAGAAGTCTCCGAAGTCGGTCAGGTGCTTTCCGTCGGTGACGGTATTGCCCGCGTCTACGGTCTCGACAATGTCCAGGCAGGCGAGATGGTCGAATTCCCCGGCGGAATTCGCGGCATGGCGCTGAACCTCGAATCCGACAATGTCGGCGTGGTTATCTTCGGTTCCGACCGTGACATCAAGGAAGGCGACACGGTCAAGCGGACCGGCGCCATCGTGGACGTTCCGGTTGGTCCGGAATTGCTCGGCCGCGTCGTCGACGCGCTCGGCAACCCGATCGACGGCAAGGGCCCGATCAATGCCAAGCAGCGCGCCCGCGTCGACGTCAAGGCGCCCGGCATCATTCCGCGCAAGTCGGTTCACGAGCCGATGTCGACCGGCCTCAAGGCCATCGATGCGCTGATCCCGGTCGGCCGCGGCCAGCGCGAGCTCGTCATCGGCGACCGCCAGACCGGCAAGACCGCGATCATCCTCGACACGATCCTCAACCAGAAGTCCATTCACGACAACGGTCCGGAAAGTGACAAGCTTTATTGCGTCTATGTCGCCATCGGCCAGAAGCGCTCGACGGTCGCGCAGTTCGTGAAGGTGCTCGAGGAGCGCGGTGCGCTGCAATACTCGATCATTGTCGCCGCGACCGCTTCCGATCCGGCGCCGATGCAGTATCTCGCGCCCTTCGCCGGCTGCACCATGGGCGAATATTTCCGCGACAACGGCAAGCACGCGCTGATCGGCTATGACGACCTCTCCAAGCAGGCCGTTGCCTACCGCCAGATGTCGCTGCTGCTCCGCCGCCCGCCGGGCCGCGAAGCCTATCCGGGCGACGTCTTCTACCTGCATTCGCGCCTGCTGGAGCGTGCTGCGAAGCTCAGCGACGACAATGGCGCCGGCTCGCTGACGGCGCTGCCGGTCATCGAGACCCAGGGCAACGACGTGTCCGCGTTCATTCCGACGAACGTGATCTCGATCACCGACGGCCAGATCTTCCTTGAAACCGACCTGTTCTACCAGGGTATCCGCCCGGCCGTTAACGTCGGTCTGTCGGTGTCGCGCGTCGGTTCCGCCGCCCAGATCAAGGCGATGAAGCAGGTTGCCGGCTCGATCAAGGGCGAACTCGCGCAGTATCGCGAAATGGCGGCCTTCGCCCAGTTCGGCTCGGATCTCGACGCCGCGACGCAGCGCCTCTTGAACCGCGGTGCCCGCCTGACCGAACTCCTGAAGCAGCCGCAGTTCTCGCCGCTGAAGACGGAAGAGCAGGTTGCAGTGATCTTCGCCGGCGTCAACGGCTATCTCGACAAGCTGCCCGTCAACCAGGTCAGCAAGTTCGAGCAGGGCCTGCTTTCCTACCTGCGGTCGGAAGGCAAGGACGTGCTGGAAGCCATCCGCAAGGAGAAGGCGATCTCGGACGACATCAAGGGCAAGCTGAAGGCCGCTATCGACAGCTTCGCCAAGTCTTTCGCCTGAGCGGATTCCAACTAGGACGGACAACGGATGCCTTCACTTAAGGATCTGAAGAACCGGATCGCCTCCGTCAAGGCGACGCAGAAGATCACCAAGGCGATGAAGATGGTCGCCGCGGCGAAGCTTCGGCGCGCCCAGGAGGCGGCCGAGGCCGCCCGGCCCTATTCGCAGCGCATGGCTGCCGTTCTCGCCAATATCGCCCAGGCGGTCGGCGCAGACGACAGCGTGCCGCAACTGATGACGGGCACCGGCAGGGAAGACACGCACCTGTTGATCGTCTGCACGGCCGAACGCGGCCTCTGCGGCGGCTTCAACTCGCAGATCGCCCGCTTTGCCCGCGATCACGTGCGCAAGCTGCTCGCGCAGGGCAAGACGGTCAAGATCATCTGCGTCGGCAAGAAGGGCTTCGATATCCTTCGGCGGGAATTCGCGTCGCTGATCATCGACCGCGTCGATCTGCGCGAGGTCAAGAAGATCGGCTTCGAGAACGCCGACCGGATCGGTCACAAGGTCATCGAACTCTTCGAAAAGGGCGAGTTCGACGTCTGCACCTTGTTCTATTCCGAGTTCAAGTCCGTCATTTCGCAGGTTCCGACTGCCCAGCAGCTGATCCCGGCATCGGCCGGCGAGACCGTGGCCGCCCAGGATCAGAGCGCATCGGCCATCTACGAATACGAACCGGACGCTGCGGCCATCCTCACCGATCTCATTCCGCGCAACATTTCGGTCCAGATCTTCCGGGCCCTGCTCGAGAACGTCGCCGGTGAGATGGGCGCCAAGATGAGTGCCATGGACAATGCGACGCGCAATGCCGGTGAGATGATCAACAAGCTGACGCTCAATTACAACCGTCAGCGGCAGGCGCAGATCACCAAGGAACTCATTGAAATCATCTCTGGCGCGGAAGCGCTCTAAGGTTACGAGAAGAGGGTAAGAATTATGGCTAAGGCAGCTACCCCGAAAGAAACCGCAGCGGCAAGCAAGCCCGCTGCTCCGAAGAAGGCAGCTTCCGCCAAGACAGCCGCTGTGGCTACCGGTGCTGTCGGCCGCGTCACGCAGGTCATCGGCGCCGTCGTCGACGTGGCCTTCGACGAGGGCAACCTCCCGCAGATCCTGAACGCGCTGGAAACCGACAACAAGGGCAACCGTCTCGTTCTCGAAGTCGCGCAGCATCTCGGCGAAAACGAGGTCCGCACGATCGCCATGGACTCGACCGAAGGTCTGGTGCGCGGCCAGTCGGTTACCGACACGGGTGGCCCGATCTCGGTTCCGGTCGGCAAGGAAACGCTCGGCCGCATCATGAACGTCATCGGCGAGCCGGTCGACGAAGCCGGCCCGCTGGAAACCTCGGCACGCCGTGCGATCCACCAGGACGCTCCCTCCTATGTCGAGCAGTCGACGGAAGCGCAGATCCTCGTCACCGGCATCAAGGTCGTCGACCTGCTTGCGCCTTACGCAAAAGGCGGCAAGATCGGTCTCTTCGGCGGCGCGGGCGTCGGCAAGACCGTTCTGATCATGGAACTGATCAACAACGTCGCCAAGGCGCATGGTGGTTATTCGGTTTTCGCCGGCGTGGGTGAACGGACCCGCGAAGGCAACGACCTTTATCATGAAATGATCGAATCGGGCGTGAACAAGCACGGCGGCGGCGAAGGCTCCAAGGCCGCGCTCGTCTACGGCCAGATGAACGAACCTCCGGGCGCACGCGCTCGCGTCGCTCTGACCGGACTGACGGTTGCCGAACAGTTCCGCGACGAAGGCCAGGACGTTCTGTTCTTCGTCGACAACATCTTCCGTTTCACCCAGGCCGGTTCGGAAGTGTCGGCCCTGCTCGGCCGCATTCCGTCGGCCGTGGGTTACCAGCCGACGCTCGCCACGGACATGGGCTCGATGCAGGAGCGCATCACCACGACCACCAAGGGCTCGATCACCTCGGTTCAGGCGATCTATGTTCCGGCCGACGACTTGACCGACCCGGCGCCGGCGACCTCGTTCGCGCATCTCGACGCCACGACGGTTCTGTCGCGCTCGATTGCCGAAAAGGGCATCTACCCGGCCGTGGACCCGCTCGACTCGACCTCGCGCATGCTCGACCCGATGATCGTCGGCGAAGAGCACTACGAGGTTGCCCGTAAGGTTCAGGGCACGCTGCAGCGCTACAAGGCGCTACAGGACATCATCGCCATCCTCGGCATGGACGAGCTTTCCGAAGAGGACAAGCTCGCCGTCGCCCGCGCCCGCAAGATCGAGCGCTTCCTGTCGCAGCCGTTCTTCGTCGCCGAAGTCTTCACCGGCTCGCCGGGCAAGCTGGTCGCGCTCGAAGACACGATCAAGGGCTTTAAGGGTCTCGTCAACGGCGAATACGACCACCTGCCGGAAGCCGCCTTCTACATGGTCGGCTCGATCGACGAGGCCATCGAGAAGGCCAAGAAGCTGGCTGCCGAAGCCGCCTGATCCTGACATCGTGAACCGTGGCGCATGGCGCCACGGTTTTCATTCTGCCGCGGCGTCAGCGGTTGAAAACATGCACAGCCGCCGTTCGTCACGGTGCGCTTACCAGAAGTGAATGGTCATGGCCGACAGTTTCAATTTCGAACTTGTTTCCCCGGAGCGCCTGCTGCTTTCCGCGCAGGTGACCGAAGTCGTCATCCCGGCAACCGAGGGTGAAATGACCGTGATGGCCAACCACGCCCCGACCATGACGACCGTCAAGCCGGGTGTCGTCACCGTCAAGATGGCCGACGGCACGAGCGAGCGTTTCGCCGTGTTCGGCGGTTTCGCCGATATCCTGCCGACCGGCTGCACGCTGCTTGCCGAATCGGCGGTCCATGTCGACGAACTCGACCGTACGGTGCTCGAGAACCGTATCGCCTCGGTCAGGGCCGAACTCGAAGGTGCCGGCGACGAGAAGAAGACCCGTATCGAACAGTTCATCGCCGAACTGACCAAGCTCGGCGAGGTCGTCATCCCGGCCTGAAAGGGTCATCCCGATAAGGGAGACTGACCAGGAGATGCAGCAGACCCCGCTTCGCGCGGGGTTTTTTTTTTGTGCGCCAGGCATGGCGCGTAGCGCCGTGGCTGGCGCTGTCTTGACCGCTGTGGTGGTGGTCGGGGCGACTTGGAGGTGCAAGTCCTCTGCGGGCCCTGGTGATGGGAACCGCTAGCCGAACAGCAAGGGCGTCGCCGCGAGGCGGGGTCTAAAGGAAGCTGTAAGCAAAGTACCGGCCTGACGAACTGGAAGCGCATAGGAGGCGTCCGCATCCGGGCGAGGGGGCCAAAAGACCCGAAGCCCGATACCACCCGGAGGGTGCGGCCGTAAATGCGACAGGTATATGGCACGAAGGTCGCGCGTCTTACCCTGACGGAGCGGCGCGCATGTGAATCGGCCTACAATGGTCCTGGCCCCTGGTGGAATGCCGGAGCCAGTCACATGAACGATGCTTTCCGCAAGGCCTTCTTCGACCGGCTCGGGCTGATCTGGCTCCAACTGGAACTCAGACGCCTGAACCACGCTTCATGAACCGCCGTGTACCGAGCCGTACGCACGGTGGTGTGGGAGGAGGGGCGCCGCAAGGCTCCCTCCTACCCGATCCGATCGATACGCGTGCTTGAGCGGCGTCCCCCTCCAGACCGACTTGGTATATCGTCATGCCGCCAGACGTCACGACCGCGAGGTAAGGAGCATCGCCCCGCATTGCCACCAAACGGCGAATTCGGCTTAACCGTTGAGGGTTGTCATTTAGTAGTGTCCCGTCGACCAGGAATAGTAGTGGCCTATCCTGCCATTCATACACGCCGCCCAAAGCCGCTAAATCGGCATCGCCAGATAGCCGCGCTGCTGTAAGCGTGGCGTGGGGAAGCAGTTCGGGGCCATCGACATCGAACTTCAGCAGCGATGTAGGGTCACCGCCATACTGTTGCAGAATATCGTCAAAGCCGATCATCGGGGGCACCAATGCCGCGTTTTGGATGCCGGCATTAAGTCCCGCTCGGCAAATCAGGGCGCTAAGGCGTATTTGCGCAACTCCTCTTGGCGACGATCCGACCCCATGTCCGCCTACTACGCGCCACCTGCGTCCGCGTATTGAGCCATAGCGGGCACTCCCACCCATGGTCGAACGCGGAGATTGGCGTCCGAGTACTCGAAAGTCGGCAATCCGCTTAGGGCCAGACACCATCAAAGGACTCCCGCGATATCGGTACGTGCGAAATCCTCACCCACATAGAGCAAGCGGCACCCATACTCCTTGGCGACTTCATAGGCGAAGCAGTCCCCGAAATTCAGCGCTGCCGGATGGGAACCTTTGCCCCAGCTTTGGTAAGCATGCGCGATGCGCCGCGCCGATGCCGGCGTCACGCTGACGACTTCGAAGCCGAGCCCTTCAATGAGGCGCTCCATCTCCTCGCCGACATTTCGTCGAGCGGCGACAATCAACGCCTCTGCCACCGTGCCGGCGGAAATCAGGAGATCGCCATCGGCTTCCAGTGCTGCGACGCAAGCATCCGCGCCCTGTTCATTGAGCACGATCGCCATTAGAGCCGACGTATCGACCGCCATCATTCGGGCAGGCCGTCATCGCCATAGAGGAAATCCTGGCTGCGCGCCGCGCTTGGCCCGGCTGCCGCCTTGGCGGCTGCGGATGCCCGCACAGCCTCAAGCAGCGTCCGACGGGATTTTCGGTCCGTCGCCGCCTTGATAGGCACCAGCCGCACGGCAGCGTGGCCGTGCCGTGTCAAGATGACGTCATCCCCAGCCTCGGCTCGCCGAACTAGCTCTGTCAACTGTCCCTTAGCTTCTGTCACAGACACTTGCATGGCTTACTCCAAATTGGACCATATGATGGTCCAATTCTCTCTTATGTTTAGACCATTTGATGGTCCGTAGCAAGAACCCTGCTTATGATCCGTCACGGTATACTCTGCGACCATTTTGATCTCGGCAAAGTGCTTCAGGGCAAGTCGCCGGTTGCCGCATGGAAAGGGGGTACTTCCTTGCGTTTACATAAGGTTCGAAATCAACTTCGGATGTCGATCGGGAGGGCCATGAAGTAGATGTCGTGCCCATCGGTATCCTGGATGGCCGCCGGAGGAGGTTCGGACCGCTACGTGGGTCGAACGCATTATGTAAGCCGCTTTTTAGACCTCGCTCTCCACAAGCGGACTGCCGGCTCACGGCCCCGAGGACGAAGCCATGCGAGCGGCTTCGTCCTCGGTCGGCAAGCGGACGAGGGACCCTTGCCGCAAAAATCCGATTGAAATCGGCCCCTTCTTGCGTTTGGATCTTGGCATAGTCGGGCCGCGCGTCAGCTCGCCGCGCGCTCGGCCTCATGCTTCTGCGCGTAATGGCGGCCGAAGCGGTTTGCGAGGAAGGTGTCGAGCGCGATATCCTCCTGGCGGACGAAGCCCTCGGTCGGGATCTTGCCTTCTGCCAGAAGGTCGAGCACGGCGCAGATGCTCCCGGCCGTGGTGATCTGGATGGCGCTTTGCATCCGCCCGGCGACGACACCGCTATAGACCTTGTTGGCATAGGTTTCCTGAACCAGGTGCCCGTCGCGGAAGCCGGAAACGGTGACGAAGATGACCACGACGTCCTGAGTGGTGGTCGGCAGGGCGTTTTCCAGGATGTCCTTCAGGACCTCGCGGCGATGGCGCAGGCCGAGATCGTTCAGGAGCGCCTTGAAGATGGCGGCATGGCCGGGATAGCGGATCGTCTTGTAATTCAGCGTGCGAACCTTGCTCGCGAGCGTTTCGCAGAGCGTGCCGAGTCCGCCCGAGGTGTTGAAGGCCTCGTAGGTGACGCCGTCGAGCGAGAATTCCTCGCGCGCTTCCATGGCCGGGACTTCGACCAGCGTGCCTTCGACGATGGCCTCGCAGGCCTCGATATACTCGTTGATGACCCCGTCCGTGCTCCAGGTCAGATTGTAGTTGAGCGCATTCGACGGATATTGCGGCAGGGCGCCGACGCGCATGCGCACACTTTCGAGCTTGTCGAAGCGCCTGGCGAGATCGTAGGCGACGATCGAGATGAAGCCGGGCGCAAGCCCGCATTGCGGGATGAAGGCGGAGTTGGCTTGTGCCGCGATCGCCTTGACCTGCCGGGTCGATTCGACGTCTTCCGTCAGATCGAGATAATGAATACCGGCTCTAGCGGCCGCCTCGGCGATCGCGACCGTCAGGTGAAACGGTGCGGCGCTCAACACCGCGAACCTGCCCTTGAGCAGATCCACGAGCGCTTGTCTGTCGGCGATGTCGATGACGGCCGACGAGATGGCGTCGTGCTTTGCGACTTCCTGCAATTGCTCGRCATTGCGGTCGACGACGCAGACACGGTAATCGCCGGAGTGGGCGAGCATGCGCGCGATGGTCGATCCGATCTTGCCGGCACCGATGACAATGATCTCTTTCATTCTTCTTCCCCTGGATATGAGCTCTTCTATTATCATTCTCCGCCTTGCTGCCGTTGCTTTGAAGCGTCGAAATGATTAAATCGACGGGAGGAAATCGGCATTTCGCCGATTAGGATCGACATTATGCAGGTGACCGCCAAGGACCGTGAACTTCTCGCCATCCTCAGCGAAAACGCCCGCATGCCGACGGCGACGATCGCGCGCCGGCTCGGCCTCTCGCGCACGACCGTGCAGGCGCGTATCGAGCGGCTCGAGCGCGAGGGCGTGATCGCGGGCTACGGCGTCAGGCTATCGGAGAATTACGAGAAGGGGCTGGTGAAGGCACATATGCTGATCACCATCGCGCCGCGGGCCTTGAGCCGCGTCACGCCCGAGCTTGCCGCGATCCGGGAAATCCGAACGTTGCATTCGGTCAGCGGCAGTTTCGATCTCATTGCCGTCGTCGCGGCCAGCTCGATCAACGAGCTGGATCTGCTGATCGACCGTATCGGCGAAATCGAGGGCGTGGAAAAGACGCTCTCCTCGATCATCCTCTCGACCCGCATCGATCGCTGAGATTCGCTGTCAGCGTCGATCGTTCCACGCAGCGCCGCCGGCATTCCAGGCCGCTGGACCGAGGACAAAGGAAACCGGCGAGCCGTCGCCCGACGGCAGCCATTTCTCACGATCGAAATAGGTCCCGGCAATGGTCTTCGCCCGCGTTCGGGCCCGCTGATTGGCAAGGAAGTTATAACGCGGGATCTCGCCGGATTCCCGGGTGAACTGGATGCGGCTGCCGAAGCGCTTGAGATCGAACGCGTTGAGCGCCTGGATCTTGAGTGCGATGCTTTCGCGGTCGGCCCAGCGCACATGCGTGAGAAACACCGATGCGGCCCGTGCCGCAGCGCTGGTCACCGCCTGGGCGTCTTCCGGGTGCTCGATGTTCAACTTCACGCGGAAGGAGGTGATTTCGTCCTCGTCGCTGCCTTTGACGAAGATGAAGATCGACGAGCCTTTGTCCACCCCTGGCCGGGGGAAGGGGACGAGCGACGAGCACTCCCAGCGGCCGCTTTCGGCGGCCGTCCATTCGAGATCGCGGAAGCCTGCTTCCCGCAGCCCGTCGCAAAGCGCGCGCGGATCGCTGCGGATCTGCCGGAGGAACTGCTGTTCCGGCGCGTCGAGATCCGCGAAGATCCGCTGCGGCAGCATCACCTGCGGCGGCGGCTTGCGCGGCGGCGGGCGCTGCGGCGCAAGCGGTTCTTCCGGTTTCGGTGCGCTTGCCGGCAGTCCCAGGGCCGCCAGAAGCTGCTTCAGATTGCGTTGCTCGTTGGCAAGAAGCACGGTGGCGATGATTACCGTGAAGATCAGCGCGACGGCACCCATGAAGAAAGCGATGCCGGCGCGGCCCCTATGCTTTCTCTCCATCGACCTGCAACTCGCTTTCACTCAACCGGAAAGGCGCACAATAGGTGATCAGGGTGCCGCTCTCCAAGAGGCTTCTCGCCGCTACCGGATACGGCTGCGCTGCGCCTCGAGCCGTGCTGTCCTCCAGGTGGAATAGCCGAAGGCGAGAAGAAATATCGCCGTCATCAGCAGCACGATGGTCGGCGCCGGGGCGCTGTCGATGAAGAAGGAGATGTAGACGCCGGAGAAGGACGCGACGACGGCGATCAGGACCGCGGCAATGAGCATGCCGCTAAAGGTCCGGGTGAGCAGAAAGGCGATCGCGCCGGGCGCTATCAGCATGGCGATGGCGAGGATCAGTCCGACGGCTTTCAGCGCGCCGACGATCGTCAGCGACAGGATCGCAAGCAGGCCGTAATGCAGCCACGCGACCGGCAGTCCGACCGCACGCGCCTGGGCGGGATCGAAGGCGTGAAGCAGCAGGTCGCGCCATTTGACCGCGAGCACGCCGGCGGCAATGACTGCGATCGCGCCGGTTTCGAGGATGTCGGCCCAGCCGATGCCGAGCATGTCGCCGAAGAGAATGTGATCGAGATGCACATCGCTCTGGATCTTCACGTAGAGCACGAGCCCCAGGCCGAACATGCCGGAAAAGACCACCCCCATCACCGTGTCCTGCTTGATGCGGCTGTTTTCCTTGAGATAGCCGGTCAGGAGCGCGCAGCACATRCCGGCGGCAAAGGCGCCGACGGCAAGCGGCAGGCCGACGATGTAGGAGACGACGACGCCAGGGAAAACGGCATGCGAGATCGCGTCGCCCATCAGCGACCAGCCCTTCAGCACGAGATAGCAGGAGAGCATCGCGGTGGGGATTGCGACGAGCACCGAGATGATCAGCGCGTTGCGCATGAACTCGAACTCGAAGACGGCGGTCAGCATATCGAGGGATATCATCGCGGGGCCTCCAGGGCTGCGGATGCGCGGCGGCGGGCGGCGATAAGGCCATGCTTCGGGGCAAGCACGAAGGCGAAGAGGAAGATCAGCGTCTGCAGCACGATGATGATGCCGCCGGTCGCGCCGTCGAGGAAATAGCTCGCATAGGCGCCGACGAAGCTGGTGAGCGCGCCGATGGCGATGCTGATCAGGATCAGCCGCGGGAATCGGTCTGTCAGCAGGTAGCCGGTCGCGCCGGGCGTCACGACCATGGCGATGACGAGAAAGGCGCCGACGGTCTGGAGTGCAGCCACGGTCGAGGCGGAGAGCAGCGCGAAGAACAGCACCTTCAGGAACATCGTATTGATACCGATCGAGCGGGCATGGCTCTCGTCGAAGAAGGTTACCATCAGATCCTTCCATTTGGCGGAGAGGATCGCGAGAGAGACGAATCCGATGATCGCGAGCTGCAGCGTGTCGGCGGGCGTGATGGCGAGGATATTGCCGAGCACGATCGTCTGGATGTTCACCGATGTCGGCGACAGCGACACCATGAAGAGCCCGAGCCCGAAGAAGGAGGTGAAGATCAGGCCGATGATCGTATCCTCCTTGAGCCGCGTGCGCTGGTTGAGGAACAGCATGGCGCCGGCGGCAAGCGTGCCGGAGAAGAAGGCGCCGAGCGAGAAGGGGAGGCCAAGCATATAGGCGCCGGCGACGCCGGGCACGATCGAATGGGAGAGCGCGTCGCCGATCAGCGACCAGCCTTTCAGCATCAGATAGGCCGAGAGGAAGGCGCAGACGGCGCCGACCAGCGCGCTGACCCACATGGCGTTCAGCATGTAGGAATAGGCAAACGGCTCCAGGAGCGTCGCGGTCATTCGGCGTCCGTCTCCTCTTCGGTTTCGGGCTTGGCCGGCTGCGGCACCATCCTGCCCTTTGCGCCATACATGACGAGCGGCCGCTCGTCGTCGCTGATGACCGAAACCTGCCGGGGATCCGCGTCCTCATGCAGGCTTTCGCCGCCGAGCACGAAGTGGCGCAGCACGCCGCCGAAGGCGCGTTCGAGATTCTCGCGGGTGAAGGTGGACCCGGTCGGGCCGTAGGCGAGCACCGTATTCTTGAGAAGCACGGTGCGATCGCAGAATTCCGGCACGCTGCCGAGATTGTGGGTGGAGACGAGCATCACCCGCCCCTCGTCCCGCAGGCCGAGGAGCAAGCGGATGATCGCGTCCTCGGTCTTGACGTCGACGCCGGTGAAGGGCTCGTCGAGCAGGATGACGCGGCCATCCTGGGCGAGCGCCCGGGCGAGGAAGACGCGCTTCTTCTGCCCCCCGGAAAGCTCGCCGATCTGGCGCTTGCGGAAATCGCTCATGCCGACGCGCGCCAGCGCCGCCTCGACCGCCTCGTGGTCGGCCTTTTTCGGCATGCGCAGCATGTTCATATGGCCGTAGCGGCCCATCATCACCACGTCCTCGACGAGAACGGGGAAGTTCCAGTCGACTTCCTCGGCCTGCGGCACATAGGCGACAAGGTTCTTCTTGAGCGCCTGCGGCACGCTCAGGCCCAGGACGGAGATCTCGCCCCTGGTGAGGCGGACGAAACCCATGATCGCCTTGAACATCGTCGATTTGCCGCTGCCATTGACCCCGACCAGGGCGGCGATCGTCCCGGTCGGGACTTCGAAGGAAGCATCGCTGAGCGCCCGGTGGCCGTTGCGATAGGTGACCGTCGCGTCGCGAACGCGAATGCCGCTTCCCTCGTCCTGGGGCGCTGGCCGCCTGACCGGCCGGGCCTTTGTCTGCAGGTTCATTGCGAAAGACCTCTCGCGATGGTTTCGGAGGTGACGCGCAGCAGGTCGATATAGGTCGGAACGGGACCACCGGCCTCGCTGAGCGAGTCCACATAGAGCACGCCGCCATATTTTGCACCCGTCTCGCGCGCCACCTGCATGGCCGGATCGGGCGAAATCGTGCTCTCGGAGAAGACCACCGGGATATTGTTGGCCCGGACGGCGTCGATCACCTTGCGCACCTGCTGCGGCGTACCCTGCTGGTCGGCATTGATCGGCCAGAGATAGAGCTCCTTCAGGCCGAAATCGCGGGCGAGATAGCTGAAGGCGCCCTCGCTCGAGACGAGCCAGCGTCTTTCGGCCGGGATCTTGTCCAATTCCGCGCGGATCGGGGTGATCGTCGCCTCGATCTTCTTCTTGTAGGCCTCGGCGTTCGCCTTGTAGGTCTCCGCATGTGCGGGGTCGTATTCGACGAAGGCATCGCGGATATTGTCGACATAGATCAGCGCCGATGTCGGCGACATCCAGGCATGCGGGTTCGGCTTGCCCGTGTACGGACCCTCGGCGATGCCCATCGGCTTTACTCCGTCGGAGACGACGACGCCGGGAATATCGTCGAAATTCTGGAAGAACTTCTCGAACCAGAGTTCGAGATTGAGCCCGTTCCAGAAGATGAGTTGCGCGCCGTGCGCCTTCAAGATGTCGCGCGGGGTCGGCTGGTAGTTGTGGATTTCGGCGCCCGGCTTGGTGATCGATTCGACGATTGCCGCGTCGCCTGCGACGTTCTGCGCCATGTCGGCAATGACGGTGAAGGTGGTGACGGCCTTGAATTTTTCCGCCGCTGCCGCCCCGGGCATGAGGGATAGGGCGGCAATTGCCGCGGCGGCGGCCAGTGTCGTGCGCCTCGTCAGATCGATCATTCAGGATCTCCATTTTGCCAACTCCGACTATGGGTAGGGGAATAGCCTGCATAAGTCAATGCACATGAGAACCAGTTGCAACTAGCTATTTTCAATTTCGTCGCCCTTGGCTAGTGTCGGCGGATGACAAAGACGAAGAATAAGGTCGAGGAACTGGAGGGAATCCTGCGCGATGGGGGCGTGCGCGTGACGCGCCAGCGGGCCGCCATCCTGAAGATCCTGGCCGAGGCCGAAGACCATCCGGATGCAAGCGAGTTGCACAGGCGCGCCAAGGAGATCGATGCGACCGTGTCGCTTTCGACCGTCTATCGAACGCTTTCGGCACTGGAGCAGCAGGGGGTCGTGCAGCGGCACGCCTTCGAGAACGCCACCGCCCGCTTCGAGACGGCCGACGCGCCGCACCACGACCACCTGATCGACATCGACACGGGCGACGTGATCGAGTTCCGCTCCGACAAGATCGAGCAGCTGCAGGCGGAGATCGCCGCCGAACTCGGCTACGATCTGGTGCGCCACCGGCTGGAGCTCTATTGCCGCAAGCGGAAGGGGTGACTTGAGCCCGCGCGTCTAAACTCGTCAGGGTATCTGGCAGTCAGGTGGATTCACCTGATGTCGCACTGCGGCGAGGATCGCGTACCGCGTCCTCAAGCGGCCACTCCCCTCTGCCCTGCCGGGCATCTCCCCCGCAAGGGGGGAGATCGGCCAGACGCGGGGTGCCGCCCGACAAAGACTTCCATGTTCCAAAAACCATAGCGCTGTAGAGTCGAGCCGAAGCGCAGAGATATGAGCGCGACATCGCCGCTTGCCGATCTCCCCCCTTGCGGGGGAGATGCCCGGCAGGGCAGAGGGGGGTAATCAACCCGGCTTTCCCGAATTCGCTGTTCTGAAACGAAAACCGGGGCTGTTTCCAGCCCCGGCGCCGCATCTGCGATTCCGTGCGCCGCCCGAAAGCTCCGGGCGGCGCCTATCAGCCGACGGACTCAGTTCATCTGCCAGCTCTTGACCAGTTCGTCGTAATTGACGGTGATCGGCTTTTCCTTCTCGTTCTCGATCTTCAGCTGCGGCGCGAGGTTGCCGGCCTTGACGGCTTCCGCGTTCCAATATTCGAGATCGTGCTCTTCGGCGAGCTTCGGACCGATATCGCCCTGGATGCCGGCGCGCTCGAGGCGCTGCAGCACTTTTTCCTGCTCGGCGCAAAGCGAGTCCATCGCTTCCTGCGCGGACTTGGCGCCGGAAGAGGCATCACCGATCGCCTGCCACCAGAGCTGCGCCAGCTTCGGATAGTCAGGCACGTTGGTGCCGGTCGGGGTCCACTGCACGCGCGCCGGCGAGCGATAGAACTCGATCAGGCCGCCGAGCTTCGGTGCGCGCTCGGTAAAGCTCGGATGGTCGAGGGTCGACTGGCGGATGAAGGTGAGGCCGACATGGCTCTTCTTCACGTCAAGGGTCTTGGAGGTGACGAACTGCGCGTAGAGCCAGGCGGCCTTGGCGCGGTCCTCGGGCGTGGACTTCAGAAGAGTCCAGGAGCCGGCGTCCTGATAGCCGAGCTTCATGCCGTCCTTCCAGTAGACGCCGTGCGGGGAGGGCGCCATGCGCCACTTCGGCGTGCCGTCGGCATTGACGACCGGCAGGCCGTCCTTGACCATGTCGGCGGTGAAGGCCGTATACCAGAACATCTGCTGGGCGACCGCGCCCTGGGCCGGAACCGGGCCGGCTTCGGAGAAGGTCATGCCTTGCGCTTCCGGCGGCGCGTAGCTCTTCAGCCAGGTCAGGTACTTCTCGATCGAGTAGACCGCGGCCGGGCCGTTGGTGTCGCCGCCGCGGGCGACGCAGGAGCCGACGGGCCTGGAGTTCTCGTCGACCTTGATGCCCCATTCGTCGACGGGCTTGCCGTTCGGGATGCCCTTGTCGCCATTGCCGGCCATGGACAGCCAGGCGTCGGTGAAGCGCCAGCCGAGCGACGGGTCCTTCTTGCCGTAGTCCATGTGGCCGTAGACCTTCTTACCGTCGATCTCGCGGCCGTTGAAGAACTCGGCAATGTCCTCATAGGCCGACCAGTTGACCGGCACGCCGAGGTCGTAGCCGTATTTGGCCTTGAACTCCTCCTGGATCTTCGGGTCGTTGAACCAGTCGTAGCGGAACCAGTAGAGGTTGGCGAACTGCTGGTCGGGAAGCTGGTAGAGCTTGCCGTCCGGAGCGGTGGTGAAGGACTTGCCGATGAAATCGTCGACGTCGAGGTTGGGATTGGTGACGTCCTTGCCCTCGTTTTCCATCCAGTCGGTTAGATTGCGGGCCTGCTGGTAGCGCCAATGGGTCCCGATCAGGTCACTATCGTTGATGTAGGCGTCGTAGACGTTTTCGCCCGACTGCATCTGCGTCTGCAGCTTCTCGACCACATCGCCCTCGCCGATCAGGTCGTGGGTGATCTTGATGCCGGTGATCGCGGTGAAGGCCGGCGCCAGCACTTTCGATTCGTATTCATGGGTGGTGATCGTTTCGGAGACGACCTTGATCTCCATGCCGGCGAAGGGTTTCGCCGCATCGACGAACCATTGCATTTCCGCTTCCTGGGCGCCCCGGTCGAGCGAGGAGAGATCGCCGATCTCCTTGTCCAGGAACTGCTTTGCCTCATCCATGCCGGCAAAGGCCGAGCCGGTCAGGGCCAGCAGCATGGCTGCCGTCGTTGTCAAAAGGTGCCGTCGCATCAATTCCTCCCTTGGGTTTGCGATTGCGATGCCTTGCAGTTTCGAAGGGCGGCCCACGGGGTCGCTCTTCATTCCGGTGCCTCAGACGTAGCGGAACACGCCGATGGCGTAGATCACCGAGAGGGCGATCGCCCACCAGAGATTTGCGCCGATCAGTCCCAGCCAGGCGAGGTGAATGAATGCGCTTCCGAGAAGCGACACGAAGAGTCGGTCGCCGCGCGTCGTTTCGAAGCGCAGGATGCCGACGCGTGGATTGCCGCCGGGCCGGGCATATTCCCAGACAGCCATCAGCGACAGAAGCGCGAAGATCGTCAGAAAGAACATGGCGGTCGGGAATGACCAGGCCATCCAGCCGCCGGGAATGAGCGAGGCGAACCAGTCGCGCTCGCCGTCCTTGACCGGCAGAGCGGAGATGAGCAGGCCCGCGGCGGCAATATAGATGGCGAGCACGGCGACGAGTGCGACGGGCCAGCGGTTCTTGCGCGTGGCAATGGTTGCCATCAGACCCTCCCCAGGGCAAAGCCCTTGGCAATGTAGTTGCGGACGAAATAGATCACGAGCGCGCCGGGGATGATCGTCAGCACGCCGGCGGCGGCGAGCACGCCCCAGTCGAGGCCGGAGGCCGAAACCGTCCGCGTCATCGTCGCGGCGATCGGCTTGGCGTCGGTCGTCGTCAGCGTGCGGGCGATCAGGAGTTCGACCCAGGAGAACATGAAGCAGAAGAAGGCGGCGACCCCGATGCCCGAGGCGATCAGCGGCACGAAGATCTTCACGAAAAAACGCGGGAAAGAGTAGCCGTCGATATAGGCGGTCTCGTCGATCTCCTTCGGCACGCCGGACATGAAGCCTTCCAGGATCCAGACGGCGAGCGGCACGTTGAACAGGCAGTGCGCGATCGCGACGGCGATGTGGGTGTCGATCAGGCCGAAGGCGGAATAGAGCTGGAAGAAGGGCAGCGCGAAGACGGCCGGCGGCGCCATCCGGTTGGTCAAGAGCCAGAAGAACAGGTGCTTGTCGCCGAGGAATCGGTAGCGCGAGAAGGCATACGCCGCCGGCAGGGCCGCAGCGACCGAGATCACCGTGTTCATCACCACATAGGTGATCGAGTTGATGTAACCATTGTACCAGGACGGGTCGGTGAAGATCACGGTGTAGTTGCGCAGCGTGGGGTTCTGCGGCCACAGCGAGAAGGTGCTCAGGATCTCGCTCGTTTCCTTGAAGCTCATATTGACGAGCCAGTAGATCGGCAGGAGCAGGAAGACGATATAGAGCGTCGGCACCAGCCAGGAGAGGCGCTGCGACAGCGGTTGCTTGGTGGTCATCATGGTTTTCTCCTCCCTCCCGTTCTCAGCCCTTTGCGTCGCTCGTGGTCATCACCGTGTAGAAGATCCACGAGAGCAGCAGGATGATGAGGAAGTAGATGATCGAGAGGGCCGCGGCCGGGCCGAGGTCGAACTGGCCGATCGCCATCTTGACGAGGTCGATCGACAGGAAGGTCGTCGAGTTGCCGGGACCGCCGCCGGTAACGACGAAGGGCTCCGTATAGATCATGAAACTGTCCATGAAACGCAGCAGGAATGCGATCAGCAGCACGCGCTTCATCTTCGGAAGCTGGATGTAGCGGAAGACCGACCAGCGCGACGCGCCGTCGATCTTGGCGGCCTGGTAATAGGCGTCGGGGATCGAGACGAGACCGGCATAGCAGAGCAGCACCACGAGGCTCGTCCAGTGCCAGACATCCATGACGATCAGCGTTACCCAGGCATCGATCGGGTTCTGCACGTAATTATAGTTGATGCCGAGCGCGGCGAGCGTGCGTCCGAGCAGGCCGATGTCGACGCGACCGAAGACCTGCCAGATGGTGCCGACGACGTTCCACGGAATGAGCAGCGGCAGCGCCATCAGGACCAGGCAGATCGGCACGCCGATGCCCTTCTTCGGCATGTTGAGCGCGATGACGATGCCGAGCGGAATCTCGATCGCCAGAATGATCGCCGAAAAGATCAGGTTGCGGGTGAGCGCGTCCCAGAAGCGGTCGGATTCGAGCACGTCCTGGAACCAGTCGGTGCCGGCCCAGAAGAACTCGTTATTGCCGAAGGTGTCCTGCACGGAATAGTTGACCACGGTCATCAGCGGGATCACCGCCGAGAAGGCGACGAGCACCAGCACCGGCAGGACCATGAACCAGGCATTGTTGTTCCAGGTCTTTTCCATGTCAGGCCTCCTCGCCGACGCGCCAGGAATCGGCATAGATGTTGATGGCCTGCCGATCGAAGGTGACGTGCGGCTCGGCGGGGATCTCGCCGTCCTCGTCGACGATGATCGAGATCGGCCGATCGGCGAAGCGGGCGCGCACGACCTTGTGGCGGCCGATGTCCTCGACCTTGGTGATCGCAACCGGCATGCCTTCGCGGCCGAGCGAAATGAATTCCGGGCGGATGCCGAGTTCGGTCGTGGCGCCGGCCTTGATCTTCGGCCGGAAACCGAGGGCAATGCTTTCGCCGCCGACCGCCGCCGTGGCTCCATCGATCTTCGCCGGCAGCACGTTCATGCCCGGCGAGCCGATGAAGTAGCCGACGAAGGTGTGGCTCGGCCGCTCGAAGAGCTCGGCCGGCGTGCCGATCTGGACGATCTGTCCGTCATACATGACGACCACCTTGTCGGCGAAGGTCAGCGCCTCGGTCTGGTCATGCGTGACATAGACCATGGTGAAGCCGAATCGCTTGTGCAGCCGCTTGATCTGCGAGCGCAGCACCCATTTCATCTCCGGGTCGATGACGGTCAGCGGCTCGTCGAACAGGATGGCGCTGACATCGGAGCGCACGAGCCCCCGGCCGAGCGAGATCTTCTGCTTCTGGTCGGCCGTCAGCCCGCGCGCGGTCTTCTTCGCCCAGCCGCCGAGGCCGATCATCTCGATGATCTCCTTGACCCGGCGGTCGACCTCCGCTTCCGGCACATGGCGGTTGCGCAACGGGAAAGCGAGATTGTCATAGACGGTCATCGTGTCGTAGATGACCGGGAACTGAAACACCTGTGCGATGTTGCGGTGCTGGGTCGCGAGATGCGTCACATCGGTGCCGTCGAAGAGGATTTGGCCCTCCGACGGATTGATGAGCCCGGAAATGATGTTGAGCAGCGTGGTCTTGCCGCAGCCCGAAGGGCCGAGCAGCGCATAGGCGCCGCCGTCGTTCCATTCGTGATGGACCTCCTTCAGCGCATAGTCGGCTTCCGACTTCGGCTTGGCGCCGTAGGCGTGACGGATATGCTCGAGATTGATACGTGCCATGGTCTCCTCCCAGCGCCGCTCAGGCCGTGCCGCCGGTCGCCCGGCCGTCCGGCCCGAAGGCCATTAGGTGGCGGGTGTCGACGAAGATCTCGAGATCCGCGTCCGGTTCGATGTCGTGGACGCCGGGTGCAAGCATCACCCAGCGCGCGTCGGCGAAGCCGACGTGAATGAAGCTCTCCGAGCCGGCGATCTCCGATATCGCCGTCTTGACCGTGAGCAAGTCGCCGCTGCCGTTCTGCCGGCCGAAGGAAATGTGATGCGGCTGGAAGGCCACGGTGCAGGGCCCGTCCGCAACGGCCGCGAGATGGCGGGGAACGGAAAGCACAGGCTTACCTTCGAGCGTGAATTGCGATCCCGATTTGACGAGCTCGATCGTGTTCAGCGGCGGATCGGCGAAGGTGCGGGCGGTGACGATGTCGGCCGGCCGGCGATAGACGTCGATGGTGCGGCCGAATTGCGTGATGCGACCCTTGCTCAAGGTGGCGGTGTTGCCGCCAAGCAGCAGCGCCTCCGATGGCTCCGTCGTCGCATAGACGAAGATCGCCCCGGAAGCGGCGAAGATCTTCGGCAGTTCCTCCCGCAACTCCTCGCGCAGCTTGTAGTCGAGATTGGCGAGCGGCTCGTCGAGCAGCACCAGATCGGCGTTCTTGACGATGGCGCGCGCGAGCGCCGTGCGCTGCTGCTGGCCGCCGGAAAGGTTGAGCGGCGTGCGGTCGAGATAGGGGGCGAGTTTCAAGAGCTCGGCTGCCTTGCGCACCTCCCGGTCGATGGTGGCGTTGTCGAGGCCCTTGATGCGCATCGGCGAGGCGATGTTGTCGTAGACCGTCATCGCCGGATAGTTGATGAATTGCTGATAGACCATTGCCACCGAGCGCTTCTGCACGGGCAGGCCGGTGACATCGGCGCCGTCGAAATGCAGCGACCCGGAGGCGGGCTTATCGAGACCGGCCATTAGCCGCATCAGCGACGTCTTGCCGGAAAGCGTCGGGCCGAGCAGAACATTGAGCGACCCCCTCTCCAGCGCAAGGCTGGTCGGGTAGATATGCGTCTCCCCACCAACGACCTTGGATATGTTCTTCATTTCAAGCATTGAATTCTCCGGTGTTCCACCCAGCCATCGGCAGTTCATGCATGTCGTTGCCCCAAAACCGCTGCACAGGGCGGCATCCATCAGGCGGCGGCGTTGACGGCGCCGCGCATATAATCCTCCAGTTCCGCGGCCTCAGCCCGGGAGAGCTGCAATCCCAGCTTTGTGCGGCGCCACAGCACGTCCTCCGCGCGCCGCGCCCATTCCCGTTCGATCAGCCAGTTGACCTCGATCGCGTAAAGATCCCCGCCAAAGTGCTTGCCGAGGTCGGCATTGCCTGCCGCGTTGCCGAGGAGCCGCGCCGCGAAAGTCCCATAGAGCCGGACCAGGCGGAGGGCGTGCGAGGCAGCGAGAAAAGGGTAGCGTGCTTTCAGCTTCTCCACCTCCGCCTCGTAGGCGGTCGCGGGGAAGTCGCCGCCCGGCAGGCGCGACGAGGCGGTCCACTTGCCGCCCTTGACGCCGACCGCCTCGCCGATCTTGTCGAGCGCGGATTCGGCGAGCCGTCGATAGGTCGTGAGCTTGCCGCCGAAGACGTTCAGCAGCGGGGCCTCCCCGTTTCCGCCCTCGAGCCGCAGCACATAGTCGCGGGTTGCTTCCTGTGCCTTGCTCGCGCCGTCGTCATAAAGCGGGCGCACGGCCGAATAGCTCCAGACGATGTCGTCGCGGGTCACCGGGTCGGCGAAGTATTCGCTCGCCGCCTGGCAAAGATAGTCGATCTCGGCATCGCTGATATGCGCCTCCGCCGGATTGCCGCCAAAGTCCCGGTCGGTCGTTCCGATCAGAGTGAAAGCGCCCTGGTAAGGAATGGCGAACATGATGCGCCCATCCGGATTCTGGAAGAAATAGGCGCGCGGGTCGTCAAACTTCTTCCTCACGACGATATGGCTGCCCTGGACGAGACGGACATTGTGAACGTCCGTCTTGTGCAGCGCGTCGCTAAGTACCCGGTCCACCCAGGGGCCGGTGGCATTGACGAGCATGCGGGCGCGAAGCGTTTCGCGGGCGCCCGTCATTGCGTTTTCGGCCTCGATTGCCCAGACGCTTCCCTCGCGCCGGGCGGAGACGACGCGGGTACGCGGCATGATGCGTGCGCCGCGGTCGGCAGCATCGCGCGCGTTGAGCACCACGAGGCGGGCGTCATCCACCCAGCCGTCGGAATATTCGAAGGCCTTGGTGAAGAGGCGCTTCAGCGGCTCGCCGGCGGGATCGCGGGTCATGTCCAGCGTGCGCGTTGCCGGCAGCAGCTTGCGACCGCCGATATGGTCATAGAGAAACAGCCCGAGACGGATCAGCCAGGCCGGTCGCGGTCCGCCCTTGTGGTAGGGCAGCACGAACCGCATCGGCCAGATAACATGCGGCGCCATGGCCCAAAGCACCTCGCGCTCCATCAGCGCCTCGCGCACGAGGCGGAACTCGTAATGTTCGAGATAGCGTAAGCCGCCATGGATGAGCTTGGTGGAGCCGGACGAGGTGCCGGAGGCGAAATCGTTCATCTCGGCCAGCGCGACGGAATAGCCCCGGCCGGCCGCATCACGCGCGATGCCGCATCCGTTGATGCCGCCGCCTATGACAAAGACGTCGAAGATTGCCTGCTCTGACACTGCGATTGCCCCTCCTCTTTTCGCAATGCACAAAGTGCGCGCCGATGCGAAAGTAACGGCAGTAAAAACGAAAACGTTTCGAATGTCAAACGAATGTTCAGCGAATCTCTATGGAAGCGGAACGATATGCGCTCACGCCTCGGTCTCGATCAGCCTCACGCCCTGCTCGGCGCAAATTCTTCGAACATTTTCAGCGAAGCAGCGGTCGGTGATGAAGGTCTGGACCTGGGAGATGTGGCCGATCCTGACCGGCGCGGTGCGTTCGAATTTCGTCGAATCGCAGACCAGGATAACGTGCCGCGCATTGGCGATGATCGCCTGCGCCACTTTCACTTCGCGATAATCGAAATCGAGAAGCGCGCCATCGCTGTCGATTGCCGAGGCGCCGATGACGGCGAAGTCCACCTTGAACTGCCTGATGAAATCGACGGCCGCCTCGCCGACGATGCCGCCGTCCGAACCGCGCACGACGCCGCCGGCAATCACCACTTCGATCGAAGGATAGATCCGTAACCGGTTGGCGACATTGATGTTGTTAGTGATGACCATCAATTCCTTGTGGTCGAGCAGCGCTTCGCCGACCGCCTCCGTGGTGGTGCCGATATTGATGAAGAGCGAGGCGTTGTCGGGGATCAGGGCCGCTGCCGCACGGCCGATCGCCTGCTTCTCCGCCGCGGCGATCTGCCGGCGGGCATCGTATTTCACGTTCTCATTGCCGCTGGGGAAGATGGCGCCGCCATGAACGCGATTGAGGACGCGCGCATCGCAGAGGTCGTTCAGGTCCTTGCGGATCGTCTGCGGCGTCACCGAAAAGCGCTGGGCGAGTTCCTCTACGAGCACCCGGCCTTCGGTCTTGGCGAGCGCAAGGATTTCCTCCTGCCGTCCGGTGAGATACATGTCGCGCTCCCTCTGTTTTCGTTTGCTTTCATAATATGCAAAAACGAAAATCACGCAATTTCAGAATCGGCGAAATCGCGGGGACTCGGGCTTTCGCTCGCCACAGACATCGATATAGAAGTTGCAATCCGCCCAGCGATGCGCCAGCCTCGCCTGCGCTCGGAAAGGAGATGCGAGACATGTATCATCCGGCCTTGTTCAGCGGCATGAATGTGGTGGTGACCGGCGGCGGCCGCGGCATCGGCCTCGAGGTCGCCCGGCAGTTCCTCGATTGCGGCGCAAGAGTGGTCGTTCACATGGGGCGGACGATCCCCCTCGACCGTCCCGATTTCCTCGATCTCGCGGCGGGCGAGGGCCGGGCGCTTCTCTGCAGCGCGGATTTTGTCGAGACTGGCGGCGTGCAAGTTCTGGCCGACGAGGTGGGGAGCCGATTCGACAGCCTCGACGTGCTTGTCAACAATGCGGGCACAATGGTCGGCCGCTTCCCGGCCGCGGAGCTCACCGATGAGGAATACCGCACCATCCTTCAGCTGAACCAGACCTCTGTCGTCGAAATGACGCGCGCCATGCTGCCGCTGTTGCGCAAGGGCGCGCATCCGGCGATCGTCAACACCGTGTCGATTTCGGCGCGCACGGGCGGCAGCGCCGGCTCGTCGGTCTATTCCGCCACCAAGGCCTTCGTCGCCACCTATTCGAAGGCGCTGGCGCGCGAACTAGCGCCGGAAGGGATCCGGGTCAATTGCGTTTCGCCCGGCACGATCGCCACCGATTTCCATCAGCGCTATTCCACGCCGGAAAAGCTGGAGGCGACGCGGAAATCGATTCCGCTCGGGCGGCTCGGAACGGCCGACGATTGCGCGCCTGCCTATCTCTTCCTCGCCTCGCATGCGCTT
Organism: Ensifer sp. LCM 4579; assembly: GCF_001854885.1. Lineage (GTDB taxonomy): Bacteria > Pseudomonadota > Alphaproteobacteria > Rhizobiales > Rhizobiaceae > Sinorhizobium. The sequence continues at coordinate 205,873 of NZ_MDDV01000005.1, forward strand.
TCGGGCTATATCACCGGCCAGGTGCTGGAAGTGAACGGCGGTCAGCTGATCTGCTAGAACAGCGTCGGGGTGCTATTTTCTGCCCCTTGTCCGCCTGCCGGCACCTTCTCCCAGCAGGCGGGGAGAAGGGATAAGCGGCGGCGTCTTAGTCCCCTCGCCCCGCTTGCGGGGAGAGGGCTAGTCCTCGGGTTAAACCCGAGGAGAGGGGCACACCAAATCGTCCTAAGGGTCAGGCATGATCGACAAGCTGGAATTCTTTCTCGCGCTCGCCCGCGAGCGGCACTTCGGACGGGCGGCCGAGGAATGCGGCGTGACGCAGCCGACGCTGTCGGCGGCAATCCGGCAGCTCGAGGACCAGCTCGGCGTCATGCTCGTCAATCGCGGCTCGCGCTTTCAGGGACTGACGCCCGAGGGCCAGCGGGTGCTCGAATGGGCGCGGCGGATCGTCGGCGACAGCCGCACCATGCGCGAGGAGATGCGCGCGGCGCGCAAGGGGCTGTCGGGGCATATCCGGCTTGCGTCGATCCCGACGACGCTTGCAATGGTGCCGATGATCACGGCGCCGTTCCAGGAGAAACATCCGGATGTGACGTTCTCGGTTCTCTCGACGACGTCGCTGCAGATCCTGGCGCTGATCGAAAATCTCGAAATCGATGCGGGGCTGACCTATCTGGAAAACGAGCCACTCGGCCGCGTCACCAGCGTGCCGCTGCAGGTGGAGCAATATCACCTCGTCACGGCTGCCGGGACGCCGCTTTCGGATCGCGAAAGCGTGACATGGAAAGAGGTTAGCAATATTCGGCTTTGTCTATTGACGGCCGATATGCAGAACCGGCGGATCATCAATCAGCATTTCGCCGAGGCGGGAGCCGTCGCCAGCCCGACGCTCGAATCCAACTCGATGATCGTGCTTTTCTCCCATGTCCGCACTGGCCGATGGGCGAGCATCATGCCCTATAACGTCGCGAAATCATTCGGATTTCACGAAGACATCCGAATGATCCCGATCGTCGAACCGGATGTACGGCACACCGTCGGACTGGTCGCAACCTATCGCGAACCTTTCACACCCCTGGTATCGGCCTTGCTGCATGAGGCGCGCATCCTCGGCGAGCGCAACGCAGCTCGATAGATTTTTTCTATCGTCCAACGGAACAGCATTATTGACCCATTCGGCCATAAGCGCGAAGCTTGTTCGACGCGCAGGGGTCGACGAGGCTCCGGCCCCTGCCGAAACGTGTTGAGACATTCGGTGCGGAAGGCGGTCGGGCCACAAGGTCTGGAGCGCGCCGCGCCGCGAGCCGGGAGGGCTCTTGGCGTGAACATCCATCTGCCGCGCGCGGACGTGGCCGAGCAGACGCTGGCGATCATCGGCGAATTGAAGGGGCTCGAAGGCCCGCTGCTTCCGATCCTGCACGCCCTGCAGGACGAATTCGGCTATGTGCCGCAGGAATCCATGCCGGTGATTGCGCGCGAGCTCAATCTCTCTCGCGCCGAGGTCTACGGCGTCGTCACCTTCTATCATGATTTCCGCGAGCACCCGGCCGGGCGTCACGTGCTGAAGCTCTGTCGCGCCGAAGCCTGTCAGTCGATGGGCGGGGACCGCTTGGCGGACCGGGCGAAGGCACTGCTTGGCATCGACTTCCACGAAACCACCCCCGACGGCGGGGTGACGCTCGAACCCGTTTACTGTCTCGGGCTCTGTTCCTGCTCGCCATCGGCGATGCTCGATGGCGAGGTGCATGGCCGGCTCGATGATTCAGCGCTCGATGCGCTGATCGCGGAGGCACGCCGATGAGCGTCAAGATCTATATTCCGCGGGATGCGGCGGCGCTGGCGCTTGGCGCCGAGAAGGTGGCGACGGCGATGGCCGAGGAACTGGCGGCGCGCGGTCTCGATGCGACGATCGTTCGCAACGGGTCGCGCGGCATGCATTGGCTGGAGCCTCTGATCGAGGTCGAAACTCCCGGGGGCCGCATTGCCTATGGCCCGGTGAAGGCGGGCGACGTCGCATCTCTCCTCGATGCAGGCCTCGTCACCGGCGGCCCGCATCCGCTCTGTCTCGGGAAGACGGAAGAGATCCCGTTTCTCAAGCGTCAGGTGCGGCTGACCTTTGCCCGTTGCGGCCTTATCGATCCGCTGTCGCTTGACGACTATCGCGCCCATGGCGGCTTGCGCGGCCTCGAGAGGGCGGTTGCGATGAAGCCTGCCGCAATCGTCGCAGAGGTCACCGAAAGCGGCCTGCGCGGCCGCGGCGGCGCGGGCTTCCCGACCGGCATCAAGTGGAAGACGGTGCTCGAAGCGCAAGGGCCGCAGAAATATATCGTCTGCAACGCCGACGAGGGCGACAGCGGCACTTTCGCCGACCGGATGATCATGGAAGGCGATCCCTTCGTGCTGATCGAGGGCATGGCGATCGCCGGCATCGCAACGGGCGCCACCAGGGGCTACGTCTATACGCGCTCCGAATATCCGCATGCGATTGCAGCGATGACTGCGGCGATCGAGGTGGCGCGAGCCGCCGGCGTGCTCGGCCGCTCGGTGCTAGGATCCGCCCATGCCTTCGACATGGAGGTCCGCACCGGCGCCGGCGCCTATGTCTGCGGCGAGGAGACGTCGCTCCTGAACAGCCTCGAAGGCAAGCGCGGGCTGGTGCGCGCCAAGCCGCCGCTTCCCGCCCACAAGGGCCTGTTCGACTGTCCGACCGTCATCAACAACGTCATCTCGCTCGCGTCGGTGCCGGTGATCCTCGACAAGGGCGCCACCTATTACCGCGATTTCGGCATGGGGCGCTCGCGCGGCACCATCCCGATCCAGATCGCCGGCAATGTCAGGCATGGCGGCCTCTACGAGATCGGCTTCGGCCTGACGCTCGGCGAGATCGTCGACGACATCGCCGGCGGCACGGCAAGTGGCCGGCCGGTCAAGGCGGTGCAGGTCGGCGGTCCGCTCGGCGCCTATTTCCCGCGGGCGCTGTTCGACACGCCGTTCGACTATGAAGCCTTCGCGGCGAAGGACGGCCTCATCGGCCATGCCGGCATCGTCGTCTTCGACGATACGGCCGACATGCTGAAGCAGGCGCGGTTCGCCATGGAATTCTGCGCAGTCGAGAGCTGTGGCAAGTGCACGCCCTGCCGCCTCGGCTCGACGCGCGGCGTCGAAGTTGCGGACAAAATCAGGGACGGGATCGAGCCGGAGAAGAACCGGGAGTTGCTCGCCGATCTCTGCAACACGATGAAATTCGGCTCGCTTTGCGCACTTGGCGGCTTCACGCCCTATCCGGTGGTGAGCGCCATGACGCACTTCCCGGAGGATTTCCAGCCGGCGCCGGTGAGGGAGGCTGCGGAATGATGGCGGTGACGTCCACCCCCCTCTGGCCTGCCGGCCATCTCCCCCACAAGGGGGGAGATCGACTCGTAGCCGGCCGACCGCTCCAACCGACGCGCTTCAGCGAGCGGAATGCTCCGGTGGAGGCGCAGAGGGAGCCGCATCCATTCTCCCCCCTTGTGGGGGGGATGCCCGGCAGGGCAGAGGGGGGTGATCCCTCCCAGAATGCAATTTCTCAGGAGGCCCGATAATGTCCCTCATTCATGAAATCGACTACGGCACTCCTGCTTCCACGTCCGAAAAGCTGGTGACGCTGACGATCGACGGGTGCGAAATTACCGTGCCGGAGGGCACCTCGATCATGCGCGCGGCGATGGAAGCGGGCATCGAAGTGCCGAAGCTCTGCGCCTCCGACATGATGGACGCTTTCGGCTCCTGCCGGCTCTGTCTCGTGGAGATCGAAGGCCGTGCCGGCATGCCGGCCTCCTGCACCACTCCGGTGGCACAGGGTATCAGCGTCTCCACTCAGACGCAGCGCCTCAAGGACGTCCGCCGCGGCGTGATGGAGCTCTACATCTCCGACCATCCGCTCGACTGTCTGACCTGTGCGGCCAACGGCGATTGCGAGCTGCAGGACATGGCCGGCGCGGTCGGTCTGCGCGACGTGCGCTATGGCTATGATGGCGCCAATCATGTGCAGGCGCGCAATAACGGCGACATCAATATCAACTGGGCGCCGAAAGACCACTCCAATCCGTATTTCACCTTTGATCCCGCCAAATGCATCGTCTGCTCGCGCTGCGTGCGCGCCTGCGAGGAGGTGCAGGGCACCTTCGCGCTGACGATCAGCGGCCGCGGCTTCGATTCGCGTGTCTCCGCCGGCATGAGCGAGGATTTCGTTTCTTCGGAATGCGTCTCCTGCGGCGCCTGCGTGCAGGCCTGCCCGACGGCGACGCTGACGGAAAAATCGGTGATCGAGATCGGCCAGCCGGAGCATTCGGTCGTCACCACGTGCGCCTATTGCGGCGTCGGCTGCTCCTTCAAGGCCGAAATGCGCGGCGAGGAACTGGTGCGCATGGTGCCGTGGAAGGACGGCCAGGCGAACCGCGGCCATTCCTGCGTCAAGGGCCGCTTCGCTTATGGCTATTCGACGCACAAGGATCGCATCCTCAATCCGATGATCCGCGAGAAGATCACCGATCCCTGGCGCGAGGTCACCTGGGAGGAGGCGTATGCGCATGTCGCCTCCGAATTCCGCCGCATCCAGCACCAGTATGGCCGCGATTCGGTCGGCGGCATCACCTCCTCGCGCTGCACCAACGAGGAAACCTATCTGGTGCAGAAGCTGGTGCGCGCCGGCTTCGGCAACAATAATGTCGATACCTGCGCTCGCGTCTGCCATTCGCCGACCGGCTATGGCCTCAATCAGACCTTCGGTACTTCGGCCGGCACGCAGAATTTCGACAGCGTCGAGCATACGGATGTCGCCGTCATCATCGGTGCCAACCCGACCGACGGCCACCCGGTCTTCGCGTCTCGGCTGAAGAAGCGGCTGCGCCAGGGGGCCAAGCTGATCGTCATCGATCCGCGCCGGATCGATCTCGTCCGCTCGGCCCACGTCGAAGCCGCCTACCACCTGCCGATCAAGCCCGGCACCAATGTCGCCGTCCTGACGGCGATGGCGCATGTGATCGTCACCGAAGGGCTGGCGAACGAGGCCTTCATCCGCGAGCGCTGCGACTGGTCGGAATTCGAGGATTGGGCGGCCTTCGTTTCCGAGCCCTATCACAGCCCGGAGGCGACCGAAGCCTATACCGGCGTGCCGGCGGAACTGGTCCGCGGTGCGGCGTGGCTCTATGCCACCGGCGGCAATGGCGCAATCTATTACGGCCTCGGCGTAACCGAGCACAGCCAGGGCTCGACCACCGTCATGGCGATCGCCAATCTCGCCATGGCCACCGGCAACATCGGCCGGCCCGGCGTCGGCGTCAATCCGCTGCGCGGCCAGAACAACGTGCAGGGCTCCTGCGACATGGGCTCCTTCCCCCACGAGTTGCCCGGCTACCGGCATATCTCGGACGATGCCACGCGCGAGACTTTCGAGAAGCTCTGGGGCGTGACGCTCAACAATGAGCCGGGCCTGCGTATTCCCAACATGCTCGATGCTGCCGTCGACGGCAGCTTCAAGGGCCTGTACATCCAGGGTGAGGACATCCTGCAGTCCGATCCGGATACCAAGCACGTGGCGGCCGGCCTTGCCGCGATGGAATGCGTCGTCGTGCAGGATCTCTTCCTCAACGAGACGGCCAATTACGCGCATGTCTTCCTGCCGGGCTCGACTTTCCTGGAAAAGGACGGTACCTTCACCAATGCCGAGCGGCGCATCAACCGCGTGCGCCGCGTAATGCGGCCGAAGAACGGCTATGCCGACTGGGAGGTGACGCAGAAGCTCGCCCAGGCGATGGGGCTCGACTGGAACTACAAGCATCCGTCCGAGATCATGGACGAGATCGCAGCGACGACGCCGACCTTCGCCATGGTTTCCTATGACTATCTCGACAAGATGGGCTCCGTGCAGTGGCCCTGCAACGAGAAGGCGCCGCTCGGTTCGCCAATCATGCATGTCGAGGGCTTCGTGCGCGGCAAGGGCAAGTTCATCCGCACGGAATATGTGGCGACCGACGAGAAGACCGGTCCGCGCTTCCCGCTGCTTTTGACGACGGGCCGCATCCTCAGCCACTACAATGTCGGCGCACAGACGCGGCGCACGGAAAATGTCGTTTGGCATCCCGAAGACCGGCTGGAGATCCATCCTCACGACGCCGAACAACGCGGCATCCGCGACGGCGACTGGGTGAAGCTTGTCAGCCGTTCGGGCGAAACATCGCTTCGGGCGCTGATCACCGACCGCGTCGCGCCGGGCGTCGTCTACACCACCTTCCATCACCCGACGACGCAGGCCAACGTCATTACCACCGATTTCTCGGACTGGGCGACGAACTGCCCGGAATACAAGGTGACGGCGGTGCAGGTCGCGCCCTCGAACGGCCCGACCGACTGGCAGCGTGACTATGACGAGCAGGCCCGCCAGTCGCGGCGTATCGCCGGCAAGCTGGAGGCGGCGGAATAGGAGGCGGGATGGCGGACAAGCAATCGACCTCCCCCTCGGCCGTCCCCATCCGGGCGGCCGACATGACCCGCTTCCAGACAACGCGGACGGTTCCCGAAAGCGTGCGGCGTGCCGGCAGGCGTGTCGGTCAATCGCGCGTGGTACCGGAGGAAGTGCCGGTCGCGCTGACCTATGGCGGTTCCACCCATGCGGTGATGATGGCGACACCGGCCGATCTCGAGGATTTCGCCGTCGGCTTCAGCCTGACGGAGGGCATCGTCGCCGATCCGAATCAGATCGAGGCAATCGACGTCGTGGCCGAGGATAAGGGCATCGATCTGCAGATCACTCTCAAGGACGCGGTGAACGAAGCGCTCCGGCTGCGCCGCCGCCACATGGCGGGGCCGGTCGGATGCGGCCTCTGCGGGATCGAATCGATCGAGCAGGCCGTGCGCTCTACGCCCGACGTGTCGGCTTCGCCCCTGAAGCTCAGCGATGAGGACGTGGTCAAGGCGGTCGGGCTTCTCGACGGGCAGCAGCCCCTGCATAGCGAAACGCGTGCCGTACATGGCGCGGCGTTCTATGTGCCGGGCCGGGGCTTGGTCGCCGTTCGCGAGGATGTCGGCCGCCACAACGCGCTCGACAAGCTGACCGGGGCTGCGGCACGCGCCGGTTTCAGGGGCGCTCAGGGAGCCGTCGTCGTCACCTCCCGCGTGTCGGTCGAAATGATCCAGAAGACCACCATCACCGGAAGCCCGATCATCATCGCCATCTCGGCACCGACGGCGCTTGCGATCCGCACGGCGGAGGAAGCGGGAATGACGCTGGTGGCGCTCGTGCGCGGCGACGAATTCGAAATCTTCACCCATGCCGAACGCATAGAGCGGAGCGAGGAAGGCGCGCGGCCTGCCGCCCGCGTCTCCCTCACGCGCTGAAACCGGAGCCCTTCCCGATGTCGTCTGAAAATCCCAATGCAAAGCTCATCTACATGGCGAACCAGATCGCCACGTTTTTCCAGAGCCAACCGGCGGATCAGGCGGCCGCGGGCGTCGCGACGCACATCAACAAATATTGGGAGCCGCGGATGCGCCGCAAGCTGTTCGAGCATATCGACCGGGGCGGCGAAGGGCTGAAGCCGCTGGTGCTCGAAGCGGCTTCGAAGATCCGGCGGCCGGAAGCGGCGTAGCGCCGGCTGATAGCCGTTAAAAGAAAAACCCCTCCCCACAAGGGGAGGGGCTTGGTGTCTGCGGCGATCTTGCGCGATTTCAATGGCTTAGCATTTGTCGGAGACGTGTGTGGCCGGAAAATGTGCGGCTCGGCGAGCCCCTCTCCCTTGTTGGGAGGGGTCTTCTCACGCCGCGAGGTCTTCCACCTCGCGTTCCTTGAACATGCGCGACAGGTTGAGGAAGCAGATCATGCCGGACTCGTTGGCGATAACGCCTTCGGCGAAGCTTTTGTCGAAGGAGGCGGTCACTTCGGGCACCGGCTGCACCTGGCTGCCCTGGACGGTGAGGATGTCGGAGACGCGATCGACGACGAGGCCGATCACCATGTTGTGGACCTCGGCGACGACGATGGCGCTGCGCTCGTTGGCGACGGTCGTTTTCATGCCGAGCTTATGGGCAAGGTCGATGATCGGGATCACGGTGCCGCGCAGGTTCATCACGCCGATCACTTCCGGCGGCGAATGCGGGATGGGCGTCGACGGCGCCCAGCCGCGGATCTCGCGGATGGTCGTCGTCTTGACGCAGAATTCCTGATCATGGAGGCGGAACGCGATGATTTCGAGCGTTTCGCCGTCGAAGCCGGCCGTTTTCAATGTGCCTGTCATCAAAGGTCCTTCAAGCTTATCCGTCAACGCCCGTCGCGCCGACTTCGCCAAATCCGTGAGGTTCCCTTCGAATGCGCGCCGCGCCGGTTCGGACGAGAACCATGGTCCGCCGAGGGCATTCGGCGAGGCGCAAGCTGCATCATGCGCGGATAGTCCGCTTTGCGCGTTAGACGGTTATCCTATCGCGAAAATCGTTAAGACTTGCTTTTCCCGCCTTCGACAGTGCGGTTCGGCGGGTGGCGGTGTGTTCAGCACCCTAATTTTGTCGTGGTCAGGCTCCGCGGGTCGGCCGGTCGAGGATGCGGCGGCCGAAAAGGCTTGCGGTGAGTTCGACCAGGACGCGGGCGCTCCTGCCGCGGTCGTCGAGGAAAGGATTGAGTTCGACCAGGTCAAGCGAGGAGACGAGGCCACTGTCGTAGAGCATTTCCATGATCAGATGGGCTTCGCGGAAGGTGGCGCCGCCCGGAACCGTCGTGCCGACGCCCGGCGCGAGCTCCGGATCCATGAAGTCGACATCGAGGCTCACATGCAGGAGACCGTTTGCGGCGCGCACCTCATCGAGAATGTGGCGCATGATATGGGCCATGCCCAACTCGTCGACGGCCCGCATGTCATAGACGTTTACCCCATGTTCGGCGATTTCGTCGCGTTCGCGCGCATCCACCGAGCGGATCCCCACCTGGAACACCCGCTTCGGATCGACCAGCGGCCGGTCCGGCGCAAGGATCGGGGCGAATTCAGCCTCGCCGCAGAAGAACGCAACGGGCATGCCATGCATGTTGCCTGAGGGAGAGGTCGCCGGCGAATTGAAGTCGGCATGGGCGTCGAGCCAGAGCACGAAGAGCGGCTGACCCACTTCGTCTGCATGTCGCGCCATACCGGAGACGCTGCCCATCGAAAGCGCGTGGTCGCCGCCGAGGATGATCGGGACATTCCCCTTGCGGGCGGCGTCGTGCACCGCATCGTTGAGCGCCCGGGTGAAAGCGGCAACCGTCTGCAGGTTGTTGGCACCCGGGTGGCTGGCGAGGTCGCGCGCCGCGGAAGGCCGGAAATCGCCTTCGTCCTCCACCCCATGGCCGAGTTCAGCAAGAACCGTATCGATGCCGGCAATCCGAAGCGCTGTCGGGCCCATGGCCGCGCCGCGGCGGCCGGAGCCTTCCTCGATGGGTGCGCCGATCAATGTGATGGTTTTCATTTCCGCCTCTTCCTTTTCTTCGCTTCCCTGGAGCCGCGCGGATTATCGCCGAATGCGATGACGACAAAAAGATGGAAAACTGTCAATCAGAAGGCTACTCTTAGCAGAGTGACAAGCTCGCCTTGGCAAAGTGACGGTATGGACGATCTCGATCAGGCGCTCATCAGCGCGCTGCGGCAAAATTCGCGAACACCGGTGTCGACGCTTTCCGCCTTGACCGGCGTTTCACGAGCGACGATTGCCGCGCGGATCGATCGATTGGTGTCAAATGGCACGATTGCCGCCTTCACCATCCGCACCGGATCGGAAATCTCCGCCTCCGGCGTACGCGCAGTGGTCATGATCGAGGTGCACGGCAAGATGGCCGACCGCGTGGCCGAGCAATTGCGGGGTCTGCCGCAGGTGCGAGCGCTGCACAGCACCAACGGCCGATGGGACTTCATCGCCGAACTCGAGGATCGCGATCTTGCAAGCTTCGACGCGACCCTGCGGCGCATCCGGCTGATCGACGGCATCACGATCACGGAATCGAACATTCTGCTCAAGACCAGCAAGATGGCCGGGCCCTTTTGAGGCACGCGCTGCTTTTGTTCTTGATTTGTTCTAGGCTTCGTATATAATAGTTGCCTCAGCACAAAGAGAGGCACAGGAACGACGCGGTCTTCGGCGTCATTCCATTTCAATCGTCACAAGTCGGTCGCGTTTGCTGTTCCGGGTCGGGCCGATCCAGACAGGCGCAACCTATGGAGGGATGTCATGCTCGGTTTTCCAGGCGGCCCGCAGGCGCGGCAGATTTGCATAAAACTGTTCGTCAGGCATGGGGAAGAGGAGCGCGCGATCGCCTTTTATCGTGACGTCTTCGGGGCGGAACTCCTCCGTCGCCATGAATGGAGCGGGATTTTGACGAGCGCGGATCTCTGCATCGGCGATTCCCTGTTCCGGGTGGCGGGCGCCAATCCGCGCCGGGATGCGGAACCGCGGCTCGGCGGTCCGCGCTCGCCGCACGCTCTCGGCACGACCGCGGCAATTCTGGAGCTCCAGGTCGACGACGTGGAGCGGGTGCTCGAGCGCGCGATCGGCGCCGGCGCAAGCCTGCGCAACGCAGTCGAGACGCTGCCGACGGGGGATCGCGTCGGCGCGCTCATCGATCCCTTCGGTCATATCTGGGCGCTCTTCACGCTCACGGACGAGGAGGAGGTGCCGGACACTTTCAGCGCCGAGCGGAATGCCGCTTGATTGACCGCGCGTCGCTCTGCAGCGTTGTCGTCAGAACCCCTCCCCAACCCCGCCCCACAAGCCCCACAAGGGGGAGGGGCTTCGGCGCTCGCCGCGAGCGTCTGCCATTTTCAGGCTATGCGTCAAGCGCAATGGTCGAGATGGGGCGAAGCGAGTGCGGCAAATTCCTCCCCCCCTTGTGGGGAGGGGTTGGGGAGGGGCAGTTCCAAACTCTTGTATTCTCTTAATATTCTCTCTCGAAGAAGACGCCGCCGGATGCCGAGCCGTCGCCGGCGGCCGAGCCCTTCAGCTTCACGCCGCGGCCGATATCGAGATTGATCGTTGCCTTGCTGGCCGCCGAGTCGGAGCCTTGCTGCAGTTCTATATAGGTTCGGTCGTTGAGGTACTTGCCGGCGCGCAGCTGTGCACCGCCGCTTTCGTCGGTGGTGATGTCGAGATCGTCGACGCCGAGCTTGTTGCGCAGGCCGTCGAGCAGCGAGGTCGACCCGCCGCCGGCGAGCTGGCTGACTGCGGTGGCAAGTTGCGCGATCTGGAATGCCGACAGGTTGTTCAGCGACCGGTTGAAGATCAGTTGCGCCAGGATCTCGTCCTGCGGCAGCGCCGGTGAGGAGGAGAAAGTCACCGCCGGATTGTTGGCGGGGCCGGCGATGGTGACGGTAATGGTCGTCGAGCCCGCGCTCGATGTCGCGTCGAGGTCGAGGGTCGGTACGAGATCGCCGCCAAAGCCGATATGGCCTTCCGTGAAGGTCAGGCGCTTCCCGAGGATCTCGAGACGACCGCGCCGCATGTCGAAGCCGCCTGAGACGATCGGTTGGCTGGCCGTGCCGCGGATCGTGAGATTCCCGCCGAGCTCGGCATCGATGCCGCGTCCGCGCACAAAGAACTGCCCGGGCGAACGGACGTCGAGATTGAAGGCAATGATGCCGTCGCCGTTGATGCCGGCACCGGTCGGCTTGTCCCGGAGCACCTCATTCGCCATCTTCCGGACCCCGGCTGGCGCATTCCTGTGTTCGATATTGATCGCGGCCAGCGAAGTCGGCAACTTCTCGGGAATCGTGATCGCCGCTCTGCGGATCGTCAATTGGCCACCGAGTACCGGCGTTGCAGTGAGCGGACCCGTGAGCGTCAGGTCCCCGGCGAGGTTGGCCATGAACAAGGTGCCGTCGATATAGGTTGCATCATTCAGGCGGATCCTGAGATCCGCCGGGAAGCCGGAGCCGGGCGTTATCCCGACGGTGCCGCTTGCCTGGATTGATCCGCCGGTTGCAAGATTGGCCGAGAGATCGGAGATCGTCGCCTGCTGCCCGTCAAGTGTGACGTTGGCCGCGAGGTTGTTGAGGGCGAGATTGCGCCGGACGTCGACGAGACGGCTGCCGCTTGTCGAGAGGGTGCCGGCGATCCGCGGCGATCTTGCAGAACCCGAGAGCGAGAGATTGACATCGGCCGAACCGGTGAGGGTGAAGCCCTGTTCCGCCATCACGTCGGCAAGCAGCGTGAAGGGCACGTCTCCTGCAAAGGTCATCTCGAGCGGCATGGTGCCGCTAAGATCGACATGGCCGCCGCCCCGGAAAGATAAATCGCCGGGACCGGACACAGTCGCTTCAACCGTGACGCGATTGCTGGCGTATCGGCCGGTGGCGGAAACATCGAGGGCGGCCACACCGGCGCCGCGCGTGGTGGCGAGCGAGGCATCGCTCCAGCTGAGATCATAGGTAATCACGGGCTCGCCGGCGCTTCCCTTGACCTCGACCGTGCCGTTGATCGAGCCTGCGGCCTCCAGCGTCGGGGCAAAGGTATTGATGAGGCCGGCAGGCAGCGCGTTCAGCCTCGCCGAAATGTCCAGCATGTCCCCCGCAGTGCCGGTGACGTCAATGGTGCCATCCGACGCCCGTATGGTCATTTCGCCAATCCGAACAACGCCGTTCTCGATGGTGATAACGGCGGGTTCTGCAAGGCTCAGGGGGATGTTCCGCGGAGCGGCCGTGAAGGAGGTGAGGCGAATCTCCGTGCGGTCACCGGCTCTCGCCAGATCGCCCTCGGCGGCAAGCGGACTGCCATCATATCGGCCGTCGACTGCAAAGCCCGTCCTCTCGCCCTGCTGGTCGAAGGTGAGGTTGACATCGGTCACGCGGTTTTCGCCTTGCATGACGCTCTCGGCCTTGACGCTGCCCCGGATCGCCAGCTCGCTGACATCGGCGATGTTGATGTCCACGAAGGGTTTGGCAATCGTCAGCGCGCCGCGCTTGATGGCGCTGCCGGAAGCGTTCAGCGAAACCGAGGTCGTGCCATTGGCGGTTCGCACGGTTGCCGATCCGGAAAGGTCGCCGGAGGCCTGCTGCCCGGCCATTGCGGCGATCAGGCCGAGATCGGGCAGATCGAAGTTGATCGTGCCTTCGGGCCTGAAATCCTGGGTGAGATCGAGTGCGCCCGTCACGCGATTGTCGCCGATCGTCGCCTCGAGCGTCGGGATGGACGTGCGTCCTTCCCTCGAAACCACTTCGGCCCGGACGTCTATAGCCTGTCCGTCGAGCGCGCCGGTCGCGCTGAGCTTCGCCTGAGGCCTGCCCGGCTCTAGCGTCGCGTCGGCGCTGATCGTCAGGTCCGCCAGGGAACGGCCCGCGAGCGTGGCGCCGCTCGAGGTGATCTCTCCCTTCAGGCTCAGCGCATCGAGCGGACCGGAAATGTCGGCATTGAAAGACGCCTGTCCTTGCGCATCGCCCAGAAGCTTGCCGAGGTCCGGCAACGCACCCTCGATGTTAGCCGTCAGCGCACCCTCGGCAAGAGTGGCGGTACCGGTGGCGGTAACCGTCTCGGAGGTGATCTCGAGCGCACTCAACCGGGTCGCCTCTCCTCCGGTTTCGATCTTGCCCGAAACGGTCACGGGCGCGTCGAAGCGCGTCGCCAGCCCGGCCGGCAGCGCATTCGGTTCGGCGGTGAGTTCGAACGCGACCTCGGCCGTCGTGCTGGTCCGGTCGAGCGTGCCGGTGACGCTGCCGCGGAAGCCTGCACCTTCGATCGTCGTCGGATCGAAGCGGATGGCCGCTTCGGTGACGGTGATTTTGCCGCTGGCATTCAGGTCGCGCGCGGCGATCTCGATCGATCGCGTGGATGCGACGGAAGCCTCGCTCCAGGCGAGATCGTAATCGACGACCGGCGCCTGAGCCTCGCCGCTCACCTTGACGCTGCCCGAAATCGTGCCCTGCGCCCCAAGCGTTGGTGCGAAGCGATCGATCAGGCCGGCGGGCAGGGCGTCTATTCGTGCCGTGAGGTCAAGCTTGTCGCCGGCGGTGCCGGTGATTGTGACGGTGCCGGTGGCGGCGCGGATCGTCAGACCTTCGAGGCGGGCTGCACCGTCTTCGATCGCCACGGCCGTCGGGGCCACAAGCTCGAGCGGCACGCCCTTCGGGGCGGCGGAGACGGAGGAAAGGCGGATCTCGGCGCCACCGGCATTCTGGCTAAACTCGCCCGATGCGGTCAGCGGTGCACCGTCATAGCTGCCCTGCAGCGAAAAGCCGGTTGCGGCCTGCCGCTGTTCGAGGGTGATGCCAAGGTCCGACACGCGGTTGTTCCCGAGCGCGAGGCTCTCCGCCTGGATCTGGCCGCTCATGATTGCCGGCCTGGCGATGTCGGCTATGCGGATGTCCACCTCCGGCGTGGCGACCATTATTGCGCCGAGCCCGACATGGGTGCCCTGCGCCTTGATGGAGACGGATGTCGTGCTGTCGGTCGTCTCTATGGTCGCGGTGCCGGACAGGTCGCCGGAGACCTGCTGGCCCCGCATGCTTGTGATGAGGCTGAGGTCCGACAGGTCGAAATTGATCGTGCCGCTTGGCTTGAAACCGGAGCTGAGATCGAGCCTGCCAGTCAGCCGGTTGCCACCGACCGTTCCTTCGATGGTTGGCACCGAAGTTCGGCCGTCTTGCGAAACCACGTCGGCGCGGAGATCGATCGGCTGCCCGTCGAGCGTGCCGGTTGCAGTGACCTTCGCCTGCGGGGCGCCGGATACCACCGTTCCATCGGCGTTGATCGCAAGATCGTTGAGCGTGCGGCCGCCAAGCGTGGCGCTGGCGGATGTCACCTCCGCCTTGATGCCGGGCTTGGCGAGAGGACCCTCGATGGCTGCGCGAAAGGCGGCAGGCCCTGCGGCATCGTCAATGATCCTGCCGAGATCGGGCAAATGGCCGGAGAGGTCGGCCGTCAGGGTCTCGCCCGCAAGGGCGAGCGAGCCGGAGGCGGCCAGCGTTTCCGACTTGACCTCGAGCTTGCTCAGTTCGATCCGCCCGTCCGCTTCGGTCGAGAGATTGCCGGAAAGGGCAATCGTGCCGTCGAACTTTCCGGCGATCGCGGGCGGCAGAACCTCGGGGATCACGAAAAGCTTGAACGCAGCCTCGATCAGCCCGCTGGAGCGGTCGAGTGCGCCGCTGACGGTGCCGCCGATGCTGGCGCTCTCGATCGTCAGCGGATCGAAACGGATCGTCTCCGGGGCGACGGCAAGCATGCCTTCGACATGGATCGGCGCCTGTATCGCCCGGTCGAGTTCCGCGCTCGCAAAACGGCTTTCGCCGATTTCCACGGTCGTCTTCAGCAGTCCCATCTGCGCCTGCAGATCGAATGCGTCGCTTTGCGCCGACAGCCGTATGTCGCCGAGGGAACCCTGCGGCAGTTCGACGGAGGCGACATCGGCGGCGATATCGAGGATCGCCGATTGCCCGTCGCCGACCAGCGACAGATTGGCCGTGTTGATCCGCGCCCGCAGATCTCCGTCCCCGATCGGCCAGCGGAAGTCGACCGGAGCGTCCGTGCCGGCGAGGCTTGCCTGCAGATTGTTCTCGCCGCGGCTGTCGATCCTTCCCGAGGCATTGAGCGTCAGCGCGCCGGTGGAAAGCCTGCCGGATTCGATGCGGACCATGCTCTCGCCGTCGAAGGCGGCGGCAAGGTCGATATCGGTCGTGCCCTCGAAGAGCGGCTTGAGGGCGGCAGGCATCAGCGGCGCGAAAGCGCCGCCGCCGGAAACCGTAAGATTGTGCATGCCGTCGGGGCCAAGGACATGGCGCCCTCGGAGACGAAGAATTTCTGTGCCGTCGAGCGCGGCGGTGCCCGATCCCGCCCAGTCGGAGAGCGGACCTTCGCCGGTCAGCGCGATATCGACGGCCGGTTCGCCGGGCAGGCGCAGCAGCTTCGCCAGCACCCCACTCTTCGGCTCGGAAAGCGTTGCTTCGATCTTCAAACGGTTGCCGGCCGGATCGAACACGAGGTCGGCGACGGCGCGCGCCTCAGGGCGGTCGCGCTCGGATGCCTCGAAGGCGAGGGCCACGCTCGAATCGGTGGCTTGAACGCTGCCGGTTGCCGTCAGGAATTGGTCCTCACCCGCGATCGCCTCGCCGATCACGATCTCGTTCAGCTCGAACGCGTCGACTTTCACGTCGAGCGGTGGCGTCAAGGTCGAGCGTACCTCCCGCGTCTCCTGCGATGGAACCGGCATCCGTTCCAGCCGGACGGAGCCGGCCGAGACCTTGGACGCGTCGAATCGCATGGAGAGCAGATCCGCCGGCGACCAGTCGATCGCCAGGTCCCGCACCTCCGCATAGACACCCTCTCCATCGAAGAGCGTCACGCTGCCGGCAGTGAATTGCCCAGCCAGCAAGGCGCTCGGATCGGAGATGCGAACGATCTGATCGGGGGTTGCCGCGTATTTCTCGATCGCCCAGGCGACCACCCGCGCGCCGGGCGCCGTGAAACCCAGAAAACCGATGGCGAGGAGCAACACCACCAACGCGACGGCGAAGACGGCGGATAGGTAGCGCAATGCGAGCCGGAGAAAGCGGATGACCTGATTCATATCCTATCCATAGCCCATGTTACGCCGCTCTGGAATCGGCAGGACGGAGGTGGGTACCGCAACGACGATTATAACAGGCCGTTCGGCATAAATCAGAAAGATTGGCCGATTCCCGCATAAATGCCGTAATCGGTGCCACCGGGATATTTGTTGAGCGGCACCGCGAAATCGAGCCGGATCGGCCCGAAGGGCGTCGCATAGCGCAGGCCGATACCGGCGCCGGCGCGGACATCCGAAAAGTCCGGCAGTTCGCCCGCCGAGACGCTGCCCGCATCGATGAAAGGTACGATGCCTACCGTCTCGGTGACCGCAATGCGCGCCTCCAGCGAACCGCTCACATAGGATCGTCCGCCGGTCTGCTGGTTGTCGGCATTGCGCGGGCCAATCTCCTGGAAGGCGTAGCCGCGCACCGAGCCGCCGCCGCCGAGATAGAAGCGCCGCGGCGCCGGAATGTCGGCGAGTTCGTCGCCACCGACAAGCGTGCCGGCGCCGATCCTGCCGGCGAGCACGAAACGGTTCTCGGGTCCGAGGGCCTGATAGCCGGAGGCGGTGGCCTCGAATGAGCTGAAAAAGGTTTTTCCCTCGATCTCGTAGCTTGGCTTGGCGCTGATCAGCGCACGGTAGCCTTCCTTCGCATTCAGCTTGTCGTCGCGGGTGTCGCGGACATATTCGAGCGGAATGGCGGCGGTGAGATAGCGGTTGGAGCCGAATGCGTCGTCGACATCGGCCAGGCTCAGCTCCGCGCCGGCCGAGACCGTATCCTCCGGTGAAAGCTCGAAACCGGCGCCGGCCGCCGCCGTGATGGACTTGGCGCGATAGGCATCCGGATCGGAGATGGCGGCCTTCACGCTCGCCGTGAAGGTCGATGCCGGCCCGAAGGCGCCGGGCTTCGCAAAGAGGACGCTGGCGGAATAGTCGAGCCCGCCGATGTCCGCCGTTTCCCCGATTCGATCGACCGAGCCCTCGATCCGTATCGACTCGGCACGGCCGAAGAGATTACGGTGACCCCAGTAGCCCTGCAGGCCAAGGCCGTCGGTCGTCGAGACCTGGCCGCCGAAGCCGAAATAGCGGTGCTTGCCCTCGGAAACCTGAATGGTCATCGGAATGGTACCGTTCGGCGCAAGCTGATCGGCTTCGGTAACGGTGACGCTCGAGAAGACATTCAACTGCCGCAGACGCTCGGCCGCCTTGCGGATGTTTTCCGGCGAGTAGGGCCGACCCTCGTTGAGGCGCGAATAATCCCGCACGAATGTCGGATCGACGGTCCTTGTGCCGGTGACCGTGAGATCGCCGACGGGGGCGACCGGGCCGCCCTCGGCGGCGATCGTGACGTCGACCGTCGAAGTGGCGTGGTCGGCAACGACGCTGCGTTCGGCAAGGTTGGCAAGAGGCCGGCTCTGTTCCTTCAGATCGGCGACGATCTGCTCGCCTGCCCTGATGATCAGCGTCGAGTTGGCGCGGGCGCCGGGCGTAAGCCCATACGCAGAAGGGGCGAACTGCGCCGCATCGCCTTGCAAGGTCACCCTGCCCAATGTGAAGACCGGCCCCGGGGCGACCCGCACCGTGACCGGCACCGCGCCCTCCGGAAAGGAGGGATCCGGCGGCAGCGTGTCGATGTCCTGTCCATTGATCTGGATGCTGACGACACCGCCATAGCGTGCGTTTTCATAGAGAGCCGCAAGCAGGCGTTCCCGGTCGTCGCGCGCCTTGATCAAGAGGCCGAGGTCGCCGGAAACCGGTTTGTCGCGATCCTGGTAAAGCCTGGATGCGTTTTCGAGCGCCTCGCGCAGATCCGCGTCGTCCGCGCCGGTTTCGAAGGTGAGCGAATAGCGGACCGGGTCGATGACCTGGATCTCCTCCTCCGCGCTTTCGAAGAGCCGCAGGCCGAAGATGTTGATCGCAAGCGCCTTGCCGGCGGAAAACGGGCCGAGCGCGGTCGAAGCCGCAAGGACAAATGCCGCCGCAGCCTTCCAGTGCGCAGTACTCGACCGTGGTGGCGACATTCCCTCCGCATCCCGTTTCAGGCGACTCTTTACTCACTGCCTGCATGTGCGGCAATGGCCATGCTAGCATGGCATAGTTCTCGATTTGTTAACGATGACGGCGGCCTGCGCCAGCCCGGAAGCGGCGATTCGGCCGCGGTATTGGCGAAAATGGGCCTGGCATGTTGTGCTTGGGGCACAATAGGGCAGGGCAGATGCCGCCCGAAGCGTGGCGTCAGCTATCGTTGATCGCGGTCTTCAAATCCGCCCGCCAAACGGCGCAAGGCCGGTAGCTCGGCTATGAGTTTGCGCTGAGCGGTACAGCTTCGCTGGCGGAATTGGCCCCAGGTCTTGCCCTGGTCGGCACGAGCCCTGCCTTCGCCGCATTCCTGCACACAAAAAAAGCCCCGGACCACAATCGTTCCGGGGCCTCCTCTTCGCGGATTGCCGCGGCAATCAGCAGGCGTCGATATAGCGGCGGCCGTAGCGGTCGCGGTAGTAGCACTGGCCCGGCTGCTCGGTGACATGGCCGATGACCGCGCCGGAAACGCCGCCGATGGCTGCGCCGACGGCCGCGCCGCGTACATCGTTCGTGATCGCGCCGCCGATGATCGCGCCCGAGGCGGCACCGATGCCGGCACCCTTTTCCGTCTGCGTGCAGCTTGCGACCGCCAGGGCGACCAGCACAAGTGCGATGGCTTTCTTCATCTTGTCCTCTCCGAATTCTACGGATCTCAGCCTGTCGCCTCGTCCGTCTCCTGGGTGATGGAAGGGCAGCGCAACCGCCAGCTTCCCCTTGAATTTGCAACCTGGAAGATAATCCACTGTCCGGCAATGTCTACGGGAGGCGGCGAATCTTCCTCGGCAAGATAATGTCATCATTCCTGAACAGAAGATGAAGGCGGTCGCCAGGACGGAACAGACGGCGGCGGATTTTTTGCCGTTCCGTGGCCGCAAACGGTTGCGACATTTAAAAAAAAGACAAATGATGCAGCGTGCCAGTTCGGCCCGGGAGGAGTGGGCGCTGGCAGAGGGCATCGATTTCAGTGGGCGCGTGCTTCCGTCGCGTGAACAGATCTCACCCGACTTCAAGGCCGCGCTCGAGTTGGCACCGACCAACCCCCCGGAGGAGCGAAATGGCGAAAATAACGATGACGGTCAACGGCCGCCAGGTGGCGGGTACCTGCGACGACCGGACGCTGCTGGTGCACTTCATCCGCGAAAACCTCGGACTGACGGGGACGCATGTCGGCTGCGACACGACGCAGTGCGGCACTTGCGTCATCCTGATGGACGGCCAATCGGTCAAGAGCTGTTCGATCCTCGCCGCCCAGGCGGAGGGCTCGGCGATCACCACCATCGAAGGGCTGGCGCAACAGGGCGAGCTTCATCCGGTCCAGGCGGCCTTCAATGCGCATCACGGCCTGCAATGCGGCTTCTGCACGCCGGGCATGGTCATGACCGCCGTCGACATGATCCGCCGCCACGGTGGCAATCTCGACGAGGGGAGGGTGCGTGCTGAACTCGAGGGCAATATCTGTCGCTGCACCGGCTACCACAATATCGTCAAGGCGATCCTGGCCGCGGCCGCCGCGATGGGCGGCGCACGCCAGGCCGCGGAATGAGCGGGGCGCAGATTCGTCGAGGCGCGGGATGCGGGCTGAAAACCGCATCGGAAATCCAGGACTGCGCTGAATATCTCGGGAGGAGATAGACAATGGGTGTTGAAGGGATTGGCGCGCCGGTCGCGCGCAAGGAAGACAGGCGGTTCCTCACCGGCAAAGGCCGCTACACGGACGACATGACGGCGCCGGGCATGAAATATGCGGTCTTCGTGCGCAGCCCGCATGCGCATGCCAGAATCGAGCGGATCGACGTGACGGAGGCGAAGACCATGCCCGGCGTCATCGACGTGCTCGATGGAGAGCAATTGCTGGCCGACGGGATCGGCAATCTCATTTGCGGCTGGATGATCCATTCGAAGGACGGCTCGCCGATGAGGATGGGCGTCTGGCGGCCGCTTGCGGACAAAACCGTGCGCTATGTTGGCGATGCGGTCGCGGTTGTCGTGGCCGACAGCGTCGCCGAGGCACGCGACGCGGCGGAAGCGGTCATCGTCGATTATGATCCTCTACCGGTGGTCACCGATCCGGTGCAGGCGCTCCGTGACGGCCAGCCGCAGATCCATTCTGAAGCTCCCGGCAACCTGATCTTCGACTGGGAGATCGGCGATGCCGCCGCGGTCGACCGGGCGATCGCCGGCGCGGCGCACGTGACGGAGCTCAAGGTCCTCAACAACCGCCTGTCGCCCAACCCGATGGAACCGCGCGCCACACTCGGCATTTACGATCCGGGCGACGACCACTACACCTGCTATACAACCAGCCAGAACCCGCATGTGGCGCGCCTGGTGATGAGCGCCTTTTACAATGTCGCGCCGGAGAACAAGCTGAGGGTGATCGCGCCCGATGTCGGCGGTGGATTCGGCTCCAAGATCTATATCTATCCGGAGGAGATCGTCTGTCTCTGGGCTTCCAAGCGCACTGGCGTGCCGGTCAAATGGACATCGGACCGCACCGAGGCATTCCTCACCGACGCGCATGGCCGCGACCATGTTTCGACCGTCCAGATGGCCTTCGACGCGAACCACCGGATCACGGCGCTGAAGGTCGATACGATCTCCAATCTCGGCGCCTATATGTCGCTCTTCTCCTCGGCCGTGCCGACTTATCTCTATGCGACGCTGCTCTCCGGGCAATATGACATCCCGGCGATCCACGCCAATGTCCGCACGGTCTATACGAATACCGCACCGGTCGACGCCTATCGCGGCGCCGGGCGCCCGGAAGCGACCTATCTCCTGGAGCGGACGATGGAAACGGCGGCGCGCGAACTCGGCATTTCGCCGGCCGAACTCCGGCGCATCAACTTCATCCGGTCCTTCCCGCACCAGACGCCGGTCATCATGAATTACGACGCCGGCGACTATGATGCGTCGCTCAATGCCGCCATGGCGGCCGCCGACGTCGACGGCTTTGCCGCGCGCAGGGCGGAATCGGAACGGCGCGGCATGAGGCGCGGCATCGGCATGAGCTGCTATATCGAAGCTTGCGGAATTGCGCCCTCGGCCGCGGTCGGTTCGCTCGGCGCCGGCGTCGGCCTATGGGAGTCGGCCGAGGTCCGGGTCAATGCGGTCGGCACGATCGAGGTGATGACCGGCTCGCACAGCCACGGCCAGGGACATGAGACGACTTTCGCCCAGCTCGTCGCCGACCGGCTCGGCGTGCCGATCGACAGCATCAACATCGTGCATGGCGACACCGACAAGGTGCAGATGGGGATGGGCACCTACGGCTCTCGTTCGGGTGCGGTCGGCATGTCGGCGATCGTCAAGGCGCTGGACAAGGTCGAGGCCAAGGCGAAGAAGATCGCCGCCCACATCATGGAGGCCGACGAGAGCGATATCGTCGTCGAGGACGGCGCGCTCAAGGTTGCCGGCACCGACAAGTTGGTCCCCTGGTCGCAGGTGGCTCTAGCGGCCTATACCGCCCACAACCTGCCCGCCGGCATGGAGCCGGGTCTCAAGGAGGGCGCCTTTTATGATCCGGCTAATTTCACCTTTCCGGCCGGCTGCTACATCTGCGAGGTGGAGGTCGATCCGGAAACGGGCAAGACGACGATCGCCCAGTTCGTCGCGGCGGATGATTTCGGCAATATTATCAATCCGATGATCGTCGAGGGGCAAGTGCATGGCGGCATTGCACAGGGAATCGGGCAGGCGCTGCTCGAAGGCGTGCATTACGATCCGGACAGCGGGCAACTGCTGACAGCGAGCTACATGGATTATGCCATGCCGCGCGCCGACGACCTGCCGTCCTTCAAGGTGTCGACGTCGAATACGCCATGCCCGAACAATCCGCTCGGCATCAAGGGATGCGGCGAGGCGGGGGCGATCGGCTCGCCGCCGGCACTGATCAACGCGATCACCGACGCAATCGGCAACAACGCGCTCACCATGCCGGCGACGCCCGAAAAGGTCTGGGCCGCCGTGCAGACCGGCCATTGATCGGGAGGAAAGAGAATGTACGAGACCAACTATCATCGCGCCTCTTCGATCGACGAGGCACTGAAGCTGATGGGATCCTCTGCGGAGGGCAAATATCTTTCCGGCGGCATGACGCTTATTCCCACCATGAAGCAGCGGCTCGCCGCGCCGAGCGATCTCATCGATCTCAGGCACATCGCCGAAATGAAGGGCATCGCGGTGGACGGACGGACGGTCACGATCGGGGCGGCATCGACGCATGAGGAGGTCGCGACCTCGGATCGGGTAAAGGCAGTCTGTCCCGCCCTTTGCGCGCTGGCGAGCCATATCGGCGATCCGCATGTCCGCCACATGGGCACGGTCGGCGGCTCCGTCGCCAACAATGATCCGGCGGCGGACTATCCGGCGGCCATCCTGGCGCTCGACGCGATGGTGGTTACGGACAGGCGGGAAATCAAGGCCGGCGATTTCTTCACCGGATTGTTCGAGACGGCACTCAGCGACGGCGAAATCATCATCGCCATCCGCTTCGAGGCGCCCGAAAGGGCGAGCTATCAAAAGTTCGCCAACCCGGCTTCACGCTACGCGATGACGGGCGTGTTCGTCGCCCGTCGCGACGCTGGCGACGTTCGCGTGGCCGTGACCGGGGCCGGCTCGAACGGAGTGTTCCGCCATGCGGGCCTCGAATCGGCGCTCGCCGGCAACTGGTCGCCGGACGCGGTGACAAATGTGATGGTCGATCCATCGGACCTGCTTTCCGACCTTCATGCGACCGCGCCCTATCGCGCCAATCTCATCAAGGTGATGGCAAGACGCGCCGTAGCGGCCGCGTGAAAGGGGCGACTCCAGTATCGAAAAAGGGCGGCAGCGGCCGTCCTTTTTCGTAATTGCTTGACTTCGGTCAAAGTTGCGGAGATTGAGTTCTACTAGCTATCTTGGAACAGTTCAAAACTGAGGGCCATTTGCCGCAGGCAACGGGGGCTTTCCGGGGTTGACCCTCTGACCGCTTTCAAGGAACAAAGACGGGCAGGGTCGTGGAGATGATGATGGATTTCGAGAGTTTCTTCAAAGCCGAGCTGGGCGGGCTGCATCAGGAAGGCCGCTACCGCGTATTCGCCGATCTTGCCCGCCACCGTGGCGACTTCCCGAAGGCGACACGCTACACGGCCGAGGGCAGCCAGGAGGTCACCGTCTGGTGCTCGAACGACTATCTCGGCATGGGCCAGTCTCCGGTGGTCGTCGAGGCGATGAAGCGGGCGATCGACGAGTGCGGCGCCGGCGCCGGCGGTACCCGCAACATCTCCGGCACCAACCATTATCATGTCCTGCTCGAGCGCGAGCTTGCCGACCTGCACGGCAAGGAATCCGCGCTGCTGTTCACCTCGGGATACGTGTCGAACTGGGCCGCGCTTGGGACGCTCTGTTCCAGGATTCCCGGCATCATCTGCTTCTCGGATGCCGGGAATCACGCTTCGATGATCGAGGGCATTCGTCATTCGAAATGCGAACGCGTCATCTTCAAGCACAATTCGGTGGCCGATCTCGAAGCCAAGCTCGCGGCGGCCGATCCGCGTGCGCCGAAGATCATCGCCTTCGAATCGGTCTATTCGATGGATGGCGACATCGCGCCGATCAGGGAGATCTGCGATCTCGCCGAAAAATACGGCGCAATGACCTATCTCGACGAGGTGCATGCGGTCGGCATGTACGGCTCGCGCGGCGGCGGCATCGCCGAGCGCGAAGGGCTGATGCATCGCCTGACCGTGATCGAGGGCACGCTCGGCAAGGCCTTCGGCGTCATGGGCGGCTATATCACCGGTTCGGCGGCGCTCTGCGATTTCATCCGCTCCTTTGCCTCCGGCTTCATCTTCACGACCGCCCTGCCGCCGGCGCTTGCCGCCGGCGCGCTCGCCTCGATTCGGCATCTGAAGGAGAGCCAGGTCGAACGCTTCGCCCACCAGGAGCGCGTGCGGCGCCTGCGCTCGCTGCTCGACAAGCGCGGCATTCCGCACATGCTCAATCCGAGCCATATCGTGCCGGTGATGGTTGGCGATGCCGCCAAATGCAAATGGATCTCGGACCTGTTGCTCGACAATTGCGGCGTCTATGTGCAGCCGATCAACTATCCGACGGTGCCGAAGAAGACCGAGCGCCTCCGCATCACGCCGACGCCGCTGCATTCGGATGCCGACATCGATCACCTGGTCGGCGCCCTGCATTCGCTCTGGTCGCGCTGCGCGCTGGCAAGGGCGGTGGCGTAAGCTAGCTCGTCGAACAATATTCTATGCGATCAGCCCAGCAGCGATCTGCCGGGCTTTTTCGTCGGCTGCGAAGACATCGTCCATGGTGGCGGCCGCCGGCAGGTCAGCCAGCGCATCCATGACCTTCTCGACGATTTCCGCCATCGCCAGGAAGCCGATCCTTGCCTTGATGAAGGCTTCGAGCGCGGTTTCCTTCGCGCCGTTCAGCACCGCCCCTTGTACGCCGCCGGCCTCCATCGCGCGGCGCGCCAGGCGGAGCGCCGGGAAACGACTTTCGTCCGGCGCTTCGAAATCGAGCCGCGCGAGTTTTGCGAAATCGAGCCGCTCGACCGGCAGCGCTGAGCGCTTCGGATAGGAGAGCGCATAGCCGATCGCCGTGCGCATGTCGGGACAGCCGAGCTGCGCCAGCACCGATCCGTCGCTGTAGCCGACCATCGAATGGATCACCGACTGCGGATGGACGATCACCTCGATCTGGTCCGGGCGAAAACCGAAGAGGTGCCGCGCCTCGATCATCTCCAGCGCCTTGTTGAACATCGAGGCGCTGTCGATCGAAATCTTCAACCCCATCGACCAGTTGGGATGGGCACGGGCAATGTCCGCGGTGACGTGCCGCATCTCCTCGAGGGACTTGGTGCGGAAGGGGCCGCCGGAGGCCGTCAGGATGATGCGTTCGACCGCGTGTCGCTGCTCGCTTTCGAGAACCTGAAAGATGGCATTGTGTTCGCTGTCGACGGGCAGGAGCCGCGCGCCGCCCTTGCGAACCGCTTCCAGGAAGAGGCTGCCCGCGGAAACAAGGCACTCCTTGTTGGCAAGCGCGATGGCGGCGCCGCGCCGCGCGGCGGCGAGCGTCGGAGCAAGCCCGGCATTGCCGACGATTGCCGCCATCACCCAGCCGGCGTCGCGCTCGGCCGCCTCGATGAGACCGCTGCGGCCGGCCGCCACCGCAATGCCGCTGCCGCTTAGCGCGTCCTTCAATTCGCCGTAGCGCTCCTCGTCGGCGGTGACCGCAAGCTCTGCACCGAGGCGGCGCGCTTGTTCGGCGAGCAAGGGTATGTTGCCGTTTCCGGTGAGTGCCGCGATCTCGAATTTCTTACGGCCGCCGAGTCGCTCGATCACGTCGAGCGTGTTGGTGCCGATCGAACCGGTGGAGCCCAATATCGTCAGGCGGCGCTTTTCGTCGCCGGATGCCATTGCCAATTCCCGTATTCTTCTGGTTCTGGAGTTTCCCATAGGCTCTACAGCCGAATGCCCTCGGCAACAAGGGCAGAAGCCGCCGCTCTTCTCTTTCCGACAGCGCTGCGCTAAGAATCCGCTTGGCTGCAACCATGCGTCGCTCTCAGCGAGGAACTTCCCATGTCAAAGACCCTGATCGCTGCCGCCTGCGCCTGCGTGCTGATCGAAGTCGCCACCATGAACACGGTCGCCGCCGAGAACGTGCCGCCGGAGCTTGTCGGTTCCTGGCGTGCCGAGGCAATCGGCGGCGAAGGCGTCGTCGACGAATTCGAGACGGAGCTGGAAATCCGGGAGGACGGTACCTATGGCGGCACGGGCGGCTGCAACATTTTCACCGGCGCCTTCACCCTCTCGGGCAAGACCATCACCTTCGGACCCACCGCCGCGGCGCGCAAGATGTGCGAGCCGGCCATCATGGAGCAGGAGCAAAGATTCTTCGACGCCCTGCGAAATGGGCTCGACTGGAGTATAGACGGCACAAGGCTCACGCTGGTCGGCGCCGGCGGCGCTCCGGTCATGCGGCTCGTCTCGATCGAGGCCGCGGCTGCGGGCGGGGCGGAGGTCATCCTGCGTGTGCCCGGTGCCGGCGCCGTCGACCGGCAGACGGTGCGGTACGATTGCGGCGGGGAGGGTGTCGAAGCCGAATACATCAATGCCGGCCCCCTGTCGCTCGTCACCTTCTCGATCGGCGGCCACTACATCGCCGCCTCGGGCATCATCTCGGGCTCGGGCGCGCGCTATGCCGGCGGCCGCTACATCTGGTGGACCGAAGGCGAGGAGGCGACGCTCTTCGACGTGACGAAGGGCGAGGAGGATCCGGGGGTGGTTTGCGTAAGACGGGGATAGAGGCGCGACCGAAGTGGTGATCCCGACGCGATTCGAACGCGTGACCCTCAGATTAGGAATCTGATGCTCTATCCTGCTGAGCTACGGGACCACTTGGTATAGACCCATACAAAAGCGCGGCGCTCTCGCCAAGTGTTTTTCGGTGGCGCGGCCATTTTGGCCGATGGTTCAAGGCGGAGACTAGCGTCGCGAACAGAACGGATGTTAAGCAAGCTCGGCGGCCGCCTCGAGGAGAGGCGCCTATCCGAAGAGACTATCCGGAGACGTGATCCACACATGTTCATCGGCATCGATTGGGGCGGCACGAAAATGGAGGTCATCGCGCTCGACCGCGATGGCGGCACGCGTGCAAGGCACCGCGTTCCAACCCCGACCGGCGGCTATGACGATTGCGTCCGTGCCGTGGTCGACCTCGTGGTCGCGGCGGAACGGATGGCGGGAGAACGCGGGTCGATCGGCATCGGCATCCCCGGCAGCCCCAATCCGCGCACCGGCATCGTGCGCAATTCCAATGCCGTGCTCATCAATGGCAAGCCGCTCGGGAGCGACCTGGAAGCGGCGCTCGGCCGGCCGGTGCGCCTTGCCAACGACGCAAATTGCCTGGCGGTCTCCGAAGCCGTCGACGGAGCCGGCAGGCAGGCGCGCGTCGTCTTCGGCATCATCGTCGGCACCGGCCATGGCGGAGGGCTGGCGATCGAAAAGAAGGTTCACGCCGGCTACCAGGGCATTGCCGCGGAGATTGGGCATTATCCGCTGCCCTGGATGAGACCGGAAGAATATCCCGGCCACAGGTGCTGGTGCGGCAAGCTCGGCTGCCTCGACATGTATGCCTGCGGCACCGGGCTCGAGCTCGACTATCGCACGACCACTGGGTTCGATCGACGCGGCCGCGATATCATCGATTTGAAGCGCGCAGGCGACCCCGCCGCGACCGGCGTCTATCAGCGCTTCGTCGATCGGCTCGCCCGGAGCCTCGCGCTTCTGACCAATATCGTCGATCCTGACGTCTTCGTGCTCGGCGGCGGCATGTCCAATGTCGACGAGATCTATGGCGAACTGCCGGGCCTGATCGCCAGATACGTCTTCGGCGACAGTTTCGAGACGCCGATACTGAAGGCCGTGCATGGTGACAGTTCCGGCGTGCGCGGCGCCGCCTGGCTCTGGAAGGAGTAAGATCGGAGCGCGGCGACGATTTATCACCCGATCCGTCCGTCTAAATTGAAACAAAACCCGCTGAGTTATCATGAACATCGACAACGACCTGCGCCGTATCGCGCTCCAGGAACAAGAGCTGCAATTCGACCGCTTCGACCTCGACGCCGCCTGGCGGCTCGGCTCGACGCTGCGCGGCATGGCCGCCGAGCGCAATTTGGGTGTCGTCATCGACATCACGCTTTTTTCCATGCCGGTCTTCTATGCGGCGCTCGAAGGGGCGACGCCGGACAATCCGAGCTGGGTGCGGCGCAAGCGCAATACGGTGTTCCGCCTGTTCAGAAGCAGCTATTCCACCGGCTTGAACCTGCTCAAGCAGCAGACGAACCTGCAGGCGAAGCTCGGCCTGCCGGATGCCGATTATGCGGCGCATGGCGGCAGCTTTCCGATTGTCGTCAAGGGCACCGGCTGCATCGGCGCCGTCACGGTTTCCGGTCTGCCGCAGCGGGATGATCACAATCTGGTCGTCGAGGCGCTTTGCGAGCTCCTCGGCGCCGACCATGATGCGCTGAAACTCGAAGACTGAAAAGAACGGGCAGGGCATGGACATTCACTTGCAGGCACGGGAGTTCGACCGCTGGCTCGCCGACGCCGCCCTGCCGCTCTGGCGGCAGAAGGGCTATGACGCGGTCGGCGGCGGCTTCGTCGAAACGATCGACATGCAGGGCGAGCCGACCCGCGCCGATCGCCGGTCGCGCGTTCAGCCCCGGCAGGTCTATTGCTTCGCCGAAGCGGGGCGGCGCGGCTGGCAAGGGGACTGGCGCACGGTCGCCGAAGCCGGGCTCCAATATTTCGATCGTGTCTACCGCCAGCCGAGCGGCTTTTACGGAGCGCTTGCGGATGCCGACGGCCGGATCATCGATGCCGGCTTCGACATCTACAACCAGGCCTTCGCGCTGCTTGCCTTCGCCCATCTGGGCGAAGTCGTGCCGGAGCGAAAGGCGGAGATGGCCGAGCGCAGCAACGAGATGAGGCTCGGGCTCGAGGCCCATTGCAGGCATCCGATCGCCGGCTTCGAGGAGGACAATCCGCCGCGTTTGCCGCTCTGCTCCAATCCGCATATGCATTTGTTCGAGGCCTGTCTCGCCAGCGAAGAGGCGGACGGCTTCGACCGGGTCGCCTGGGCCAATCTCGCCGACGAGATCGCGCATCTGGCGATGGAGCATTTCGTTGACGGGGAAACCGGCGCTTTGCGCGAGTTCTTCGACCATGACTGGGCGCCCCTTCCCGGCGAGAAGGGCCGGATCGTCGAGCCCGGCCACCAATTCGAATGGGCATGGCTGCTTCTTCGCTGGGCGGAGCGGCGCGGCAGGTCGCAAGCGATCGTCACGGCACGGCGGCTCTTCGAGATCGGCGAGACGCACGGCATCTGTAAGGACCGCGGCGTCGCCGTCATGACGCTCTTCGACGACTTTTCCGTCGCCGATCCGGTGGCGCGGCTCTGGCCGCAGGCGGAATGGCTGAAGGCAGCGATCCGATCCGCGGCCTTGAGCGAGGGCGCGGAGCGAGCGCGTTATCTCGCCTCGGCTTCACGGGCAGCGGCGGCGCTCGACCGCTTTCTGCAAACACCGGTTCCCGGTTTGTGGCGCGACAAGCTGAAGGCGGACGGCACTTTCGTCGACGAGCCTGCGCCGGCGAGCAGCTTCTATCACATCCTCTGCGCGATCTACGAACTCGAGGATTGCCTCATGCGGATGTGAGATTGCCTACAGCGCCGCGGTTCGAAGAGACCCATAGGATGCTGTAAGGCTGCGAGCGGCTGCCCGCCATGATTACGGCGGGCTTTTTCTTGCCTGAAGCCAAATTGTGATCTCCTCGTATGTTGACATAAAGATATGTTTATGTGAGTTAGTTGATGTCGTTTTCAGAACGGGAGATTTCCCATGTCCGCCACCTCCCTTTTCGGAGATGTTTCACCGAAACCTGACGGATCGGAAATCTTCCGGGCCCTGCGGCAGGCGGCGGCGGAGCGCATCCTGATCATGGATGGCGCCATGGGAACCGAGATCCAGCAGCTCGGTTTCGCCGAGGATCACTTTCGCGGCGTCCGGTTCGGCGGCTGCAGCTGTCATCAGCAGGGAAACAACGATCTTCTGACGCTGACTCAGCCGAGGGCGATCGAGGACATCCACTATCGCTACGCCATTGCCGGCGCCGACATTCTCGAAACCAATACCTTTTCCTCGACCCGCATCGCCCAGGCCGATTACGGCATGGAGGACATGGTCTATGAACTGAACCGCGACGGCGCGCGGCTCGCCCGGCGGGCGGCCAAGCGCGCTCAAGCCGAGGACGGCAGGCGGCGCTTCGTCGCCGGCGCGCTGGGGCCGACGAACCGCACCGCCTCGATCTCGCCGGACGTCAACAATCCCGGCTATCGCGCCGTCAGCTTCGACGATCTGAGGCTCGCCTATGCCGAACAGGTCCGCGGGCTCATCGACGGCGGCGCCGACATCATCCTGATCGAGACGATTTTCGACACGCTGAACGCCAAGGCGGCGATTTTCGCAACGCAGGAAATCTTCGCCGAAAGAGGTGTCCGTCTGCCGATCATGATCTCCGGCACCATCACAGATCTTTCCGGCCGCACGCTCTCCGGCCAGACGCCGGAAGCCTTCTGGTATTCCGTGCGCCATGCGGAGCCTTTCACGATCGGGCTCAACTGCGCGCTCGGCGCCAATGCCATGCGCGCCCATATCGACGAGCTTTCGTCGGTTGCCGATACGCTTATCTGCGCCTATCCGAATGCCGGCTTGCCGAACGAGTTCGGCCGCTATGACGAGAGCCCCGAGGCGATGGCGGCGCAGATCGAGGGTTTTGCGCGCGACGGGCTCGTCAATATCGTCGGCGGTTGCTGCGGCTCGACGCCCGACCACATCCGCGCCATCGCCGAGGCCGTTGAAAAATATCCGCCGCGCGAGATTCCGCAGATCGAACGGCGCATGCGCCTTTCCGGCCTCGAGCCGTCCACGTTCACCGACGAGATTCCCTTCGTCAATGTCGGCGAGCGCACCAATGTTACCGGTTCGGCGAAGTTCCGCAAGCTGATCACCGCCGGCGACTATGCCGCGGCCCTCGACGTCGCACGCGATCAGGTCGCCAACGGCGCCCAGATCATCGACGTCAATATGGACGAGGGCCTGATCGATTCGAAGCAGGTCATGGTCGAGTTCCTGAACCTCGTCGCCTCCGAGCCGGATATCGCCCGCGTGCCGGTGATGATCGATTCCTCCAAATGGGAGGTGATCGAGGCCGGCCTCAAATGCGTCCAGGGCAAGGCGCTGGTCAATTCGATCTCGCTGAAAGAGGGTGAGGAGGCGTTCCTGCATCACGCCCGGCTGGTGCGCGCCTATGGTGCTGCCGTGGTGGTGATGGCCTTCGACGAGAAAGGTCAGGCGGACACGAAGACACGCAAGGTCGAGATCTGCCGCCGTGCTTATCGGCTGCTCACCGAGGAGGTGGGCTTCCCGCCGGAAGACATCATCTTCGACCCGAATATCTTCGCCGTCGCGACCGGTATCGAAGAACACAACAATTACGGCGTCGATTTCATCGAGGCAGCGCACGAAATCATCGCCTCGCTGCCGCATGTGCACGTCTCTGGCGGCGTCTCGAACCTTTCCTTCTCCTTCCGCGGCAACGAGCCGGTGCGTGAGGCGATGMACGCAGTCTTCCTCTATCACGCCATCCAAGCCGGCATGGACATGGGCATCGTCAATGCCGGGCAGCTCGCGGTCTATGACGCGATCGACCCGGATCTGCGCGAGGCCTGCGAGGACGTCGTGCTCAACCGCCGCGAGGATGCGACGGAGCGGCTCCTGGAGATCGCCGAACGCTATCGGGGGCAGGGCGGCGCGCAGGCCAAGGAGAAGGATCTCGCCTGGCGGCAATGGCCGGTCGAGAAGCGCCTGGAGCATGCGCTCGTCAACGGCATTACCGAATTCGTCGAAGCGGATACCGACGAGGCGCGGCGTGCCGCCGAGCGCCCGCTCCATGTCATCGAAGGGCCCCTGATGGCGGGCATGAACGTCGTCGGCGACCTCTTCGGCTCCGGCAAGATGTTCCTGCCGCAGGTGGTGAAATCGGCGCGGGTGATGAAGCAGGCGGTCGCCGTGCTGCTCCCCTACATGGAGGCGGAGAAGGCCGCCAATGGCGGCGACACGCGCGAAAGCGCCGGCAAGATTCTGATGGCGACCGTCAAGGGCGACGTGCACGACATCGGCAAGAACATCGTCGGGGTCGTGCTCGCCTGCAACAATTACGAGATCATCGACCTCGGCGTCATGGTGCCTTCCGCGAAGATCCTCGAAGTGGCCAGGGAGCAGAAGGTCGACGCCATCGGGCTTTCCGGCCTGATCACGCCGTCACTCGACGAGATGGTACACGTCGCCTCCGAACTGGAGCGCGAAGGTTTCGACATTCCGCTGCTGATCGGCGGAGCGACGACCAGCCGCGTCCATACGGCGGTGAAGATCAATCCGCGCTACACGCTCAGCCAGACCGTCTACGTCACCGACGCCAGCCGCGCCGTAGGCGTGGTCTCGAGCCTGATGTCGCCGGAGGTGCGGAAGACCTACATGGAGACGGTGCGCGCCGAATATTTGAAGGTTGCCGAGGTGCATGCCCGCAACGAGGCGGAAAAGCGCCGCTTGCCACTTTCACAGGCCCGCGCCAACGCCCACAGGCTTAACTGGGACGCCTATCGGCCGAAGACGCCCTCTTTCCTCGGCACCCGCGTTTTCGAGAGCTGGGACCTCGCGGAGCTCGCGCGCTATATCGACTGGACTCCGTTCTTCCAGACCTGGGAACTGAAAGGCGTCTATCCGCGGATTCTCGACGATGAGAAGCAGGGACAGGCCGCCCGCCAGCTCTTCGAGGATGCCCAGGCGATGGTCGCAAAGATTATCGCGGAGAGATGGTTCGCACCGAAGGCGGTCGTCGGCTTTTGGCCGGCCGGTACGGTCGGCGACGATATCCGCCTCTTCACCGACGAGACGCGTGAGAGCGAGCTTGCCACGTTCTTCACGCTCCGCCAGCAGCTTGCGAAACGCGACGGCCGAGCGAATGTCGCGCTCGCCGATTTCCTCGCGCCGGTCGAGAGCGGCATGCGAGACTATCTCGGCGGATTCGTGGTGACGGCCGGCATCGAGGAAGTGGCGATCGCCGAGCGCTTCGAGCGGGCAAACGACGATTATTCCTCGATCATGGTCAAGGCGCTTGCCGACCGCTTCGCGGAAGCCTTCGCCGAGCGCATGCACGAATATGTGCGCAAGGAGCTTTGGGCCTACGCGCCGGAGGAAGCCTTCACACCCGAGGAACTGATCGCGGAGCCCTATCGGGGCATCCGCCCGGCGCCCGGCTATCCGGCACAGCCGGACCATACGGAGAAGGAAACACTGTTCCGGCTCCTGGATGCCGAGGCGGCGATCGGT
This sequence comes from Ensifer sp. LCM 4579, assembly GCF_001854885.1. Taxonomy (GTDB): domain Bacteria; phylum Pseudomonadota; class Alphaproteobacteria; order Rhizobiales; family Rhizobiaceae; genus Sinorhizobium. The sequence continues at coordinate 239,424 of NZ_MDDV01000005.1, forward strand.
GTCAGGCTGACCGAGAGCTATGCGATGTGGCCGGGCTCCTCGGTCTCCGGGCTCTACATCGGCCATCCGGATGCCTATTATTTCGGTGTGGCCAAGATCGAGCGGGATCAGGTGGAGGATTACGCCGGACGCAAGCGCATGGACATTCGCGAGGTCGAGCGCTGGCTGTCGCCGATCCTCAACTATGTGCCGATCCCGGAGGCGCAAGCGGCGGAATAGGGTTTTTCCGCCATCACCGGTTCGCCGCCAGGATCATCTCGGCTGCCTTCTCCGCGATCATGATCGTCGGAGAGTTGGTGTTGCCGGAGGTGATGGTCGGCATGATCGAGGCGTCGGCGATGCGAAGGCCGTCGAGGCCACGGAGGCGCAATTGCGGATCGACGACGCTCTCGGCGTCGGCGCCCATCCGGCAGGTGCCGACGGGGTGGAAGATCGTCGTGCCGATTTCGCCCGCCGCGCGCTTCAGTTCCTCATGCGTCTCATAGGCCGGACCCGGTTTGAACTCGACGGGATCGTAGCGCGCGAAGGAGGGCTGCGAGACGATGCGGCGGGTGAGCCGGATCGCCTTCGCGGCCACCTCGCGATCGGTCTCGGTACTCAGATAATGAGGGCGGATGTCGGGTGCGGCAGCAAAATCCGGGCCCTTCAGATGCACCGATCCGCGGCTTTCCGGCCTTAAATTGCAGACGCTGGCAGTGATCGCCGGGAATGGGTGCACGGGCTCGCCGAATTTTTCCAAGGTGACCGGCTGCACGTGATATTCGAGGTCCGGCGTCTCCTTTTCCGGTCCGGAGCGGGTAAAGATGCCGAGCTGGCTTGGTGCCATCGCCATCGGACCGGAGCGGCGGACAAGGTATTCGAGCCCGATCGCCGCCTTGCCGAGGAGGGAACTCGCCTTCTCGTTCAAGGTGGGTACGCCGGTGACCCTGTAGGCGAGGCGCAGTTGCAGGTGATCCTGCAGGTTCGCGCCGACGCCGGGCAGGCCGTGACGGACTTCGACGCCGTTCTGCCGGAGGATTTCCGGGTCGCCGAGGCCCGAGAGCTCCAGAATGTGCGGCGAGCCGATGGCGCCGGCCGAAAGCACCGTCTCCCGGCGGGCCCGCGCGCGCTTGGTGACGCCGTCGTGCTGGAATTCGACGCCGGCGACACGTCCCTCTTCGACGATTAGCCTCCGCACATGCGCTTTGGTCAGGATCGTGAGATTGCGGCGGCGCCTGGCCGGCTTCAGGAAAGCCTTGGCCGTGTTCCAGCGAATGCCCGAGCGCTGGTTGACGTCGAAATAGCCCGAGCCCTCATTGGTGCCGCGGTTGAAATCGTCCGTTTCCGGAATACCGGCCTCGGCTGCGGCCTTCTGGAAGGCGTCGAGTACGGCCCAGCGGACGCGTGCCTTTTCGACCCGCCATTCGCCGCCGGCGCCATGCATGTCGTCTGCACCGCGATAGTGGTCCTCGGATTTCTTGAAAAGCGGCAGCACCTCCTCCCAGCTCCAGCCGGTGCAACCGAGCTGGCGCCAGTGATCATAGTCGCGTGCCTGGCCGCGCATGTAGATCATGCCGTTGATCGAGGAGCAGCCGCCGAGCACCTTGCCGCGCGGATAGCCGAGCGACCGACCGTTCAGCCCCTCCTCCGGCGCGGTGGTGAAGCACCAGTCGGTGCGCGGATTGTTGATGCAATAAAGATAGCCGACCGGAATGTGGATCCAGTGATAATTGTCGCGGCCCCCGGCCTCGAGCAGCAGCACGCGATGCGCCGGATTCTCCGAAAGGCGGTTGGCGAGGACGCAACCGGCGCTTCCCGCTCCGACGACGATGAAGTCGAAGGTATCCATGGGCTTTCTCTTGTATCGCCCCGGTCCGAACCGGGTAACTCCGTCAGTGGCGATGCTCGAAGCCGAGCCGCCGGCCGAGGCGTGAACTGTAGAACTCGCCGACAATGCCTCGACGGAAGACGAGCACGCAGACCATGAAGACGACGCCGGTGAAGATGGTCACCGGAAATTCGGACGTCGCCAGGTAGTTCTGCAGGGTCACCACGAGTCCGGCGCCGAAGAGCGGCCCGATCAGCGTGCCGATGCCGCCAAGCAGCGTCATCAGAATGACCTCGCCAGACATCTGCCAGCCCACATCGGTCAGCGTCGCAAACTGGAAAACGAGTGATTTCAGGCCGCCCGCAAGGCCGGTAAGCGCCGCCGACATGACGAAGGCTGCGAGTTTGTAGTTTCTGACGGAGTAGCCGAGCGAGATCGCCCGCGTCTCGTTCTCGCGGATCGATTTCAGGATCATGCCGAAGGGCGAGTTGATGATCCGCCAGATAACGCCGATGCCGATGATGAAGACGGCGAGGACGAAATAATACATGTTCGTCGACTGCGAAAGATCGATGGAGCCGAAGAGGTGGCCGCGCGGTACCGATTGAATGCCGTCCTCGCCATGGGTGAACTCGGCCTGCAGGCAGAAGAAATAGAACATCTGCGCCAGCGCCAGCGTGATCATCGCGAAATAGATACCCTGGCGGCGAATGGCAAAGAAGCCGATCACCGCCCCGAGCAAGGCTGCGCCAACCACCCCGACGAGGAGCCCGAGTTCGGGCGGCAGGCCCCATTCCTTGACCGCGTGGGCGGTGAAATAGGCAGCGCCGCCGAAAAAGGCGGCATGGCCGAAGGACAGGAGACCCGTGTAGCCGAGCAGCAGATTGAAGGCGCATGCGAAGAGCGCGAAGCAGAGGAGCTTCATCAGGAAGACCGGATAGAAGAAAAGCGGTCCCAACAGGAGGAAGACGAGACCCGCGCCGAGAAACACCGTCTGGACGATGACGGGCGAGCGGTCCTTCTGCTTTTCGAGTTCGAGTGTCAGCGTCATATCAAGCATCCCGGCCGAAGAGGCCCGCCGGCCGTATCAGGAGAACGATGGCCATGATCACGAATATCACGATGTTGGAGGCCTCCGGATAAAAGACCTTCGTCAGGCCCTCGGCGACGCCGAGCAGGTAGCCGGTGACGATCGCGCCCATGATCGAGCCCATGCCGCCGACGACGACCACGGCGAAGACCACGATGATGATGTTCGACCCCATGAGTGGCGAGACCTGGTAGATCGGTGCGGCGAGCACGCCGGCGAGCGCCGCAAGGGCCGCGCCGATGCCATAGGTGAGCGTCAGCAGGAAGGGCACGTTGATGCCGAAAGACTGCACCAGCACCGGATTTTCCGTGGCGGCGCGCAGATAGGATCCGAGTTTGGTCTTCTCGATCACGAGCCAGGTGCCGAGGCAGACGACCAGCGAAAACACCACCACCCAGCCGCGATAGACGGGAAGGAACATGAAGCCGAGATTCGTGCCGCCGGTCAGAAGCGCCGGCGTCGCATAGGGCTGGCCGGAGGCGCCGTAGAGATAGCGGAAGGTTCCCTCGACGGTCAGCGCCAGGCCGAAGGTGAAGAGCAGGCCGTAAAGCGGATCGAGCGAATAGAGCCGCCGCAGCATGCTGCGCTCGACTGCGGCGCCGAGTAGGCCAACGAGAATCGGGGCGAGCACGAGTGCCGGCCAATAGCCGATGCCGAAATGCGCAAAAAGCAGCCAGGCGACGAAGGCACCGAGCATGTATTGCGCGCCATGGGCGAAATTGATGACGCGCAAGAGGCCGAAGATGATGGCGAGGCCGAGGCTCAACAGCGCATAGAAGGAGCCGTTGATTAGCCCGATCAGGAGTTGGCCGAGAAGGGCCTGGAGCGGAATCCCGAAGATCATCGTCATGGCTTACACCCCGAGCACGTCATGCAGCATGTCCATGCGCTCGGGCAGTTCCGACACGGGAAACTCGCCGGCGACCTGGCCATGGTCCATGAGATAGAAGCGATCCGCGACCTTGCTTGCAAAACGGAAGTTCTGCTCGACCAGGAGGACCGTCATGCCGCGCTCCTTGAGCTTCTTCAGGACATCGCCGATGCGCTGGACGATCACCGGAGCGAGCCCCTCGGTCGGCTCGTCTAGCAGCATCATTCGAACGCCGGTGCGAAGAATCCGGGCGATCGCCAGCATCTGCTGTTCGCCGCCCGAAAGCTTGGTCCCCTGGCTGTTGCGGCGCTCGTAGAGATTGGGGAAGAGTTCGAATATTTCGTCTATCGTCATCCCGCCCGTCGCGACCGCCGGCGGCAGAAGCAGGTTTTCATAGACCGACAATGTCGAGAAGATGCCGCGTTCCTCGGGGACGAAGCCGAGGCCGCGATGGGCAACGCGATGCAGGGGCAGGCGCATCAGATCCTCGCCGGCGAACCGGATCCCGCCCTGGCGTTCGCGCACGATACCCATGACTGCCCGCAGCGTCGTCGTCTTGCCGACGCCGTTGCGGCCGAGCAGCGTCACCATTTCGCCCTCGCCGACGACCATGTCGACGCCGTGCAGGACATGGCTCTCGCCATACCAGGCGTTCAGGCCCGAGACTTCGAGAAGCGGTTTCATCTCAGGCGTCCTCCGTGCCCATATAGGCGGTTCGCACGCGCGGATCCTCGGAGACGGTAGCATAGTCGCCTTCGGCAAGAATCTCGCCGCGCTGGAGCACCGTGACGTGATGGCAGAGGGTGGCGACGACCGACAGATTGTGCTCGACCATCAGCACGGCGCGTTCGCGCGCCACCTCTCTGATGATTTCGGCTACCATGCCGACATCCTCGTGGCCCATTCCGGCCATGGGTTCGTCGAGCAGCAGGACCTTCGGATCGAGGGCCAGGGTCGTGGCGATCTCAAGCACGCGCTTGCGTCCGTAGGAAAGATCGGCCGCGACGGCGTTGCGATCGTTTTCGAGTCCGACGGAACGGATCAGCTGATCCGCCTTGGCGTTCAAGGCATCGAGCGCCGATAGCGGTTTCCAGAACTGGGTTGAGAGGTGGTTCGGCCGCTGCAGCGCGACGCGCACATTGTCGAGCACTGACAGATGCGGAAACACCGCCGATATCTGGAAGGACCGCACGAGGCCCATGCGGGCGACCTTGTCCGGCGCCATATTGGTGATGTCCTCGCCGAGCAGCGTGATGGTGCCGTGGGTCGGCTGCAGGAACTTGGTCAAGAGATTGAAGACGGTCGTCTTGCCGGCGCCGTTCGGGCCGATCAAAGCATGCACGCGGGCATGGTGGACGTCGAGGTCGACATTGTTGACGGCGGTAAACCCGCCGAAATCGCGGCGGAGACCGCGGGCGGAAAGAACCACCCGCGGCGCCCCGTTCTTCGCAGGCATGGCGACGCTCATTGCCCGCCGCCGATCAGGACTTCACGAGTTCGCAGCCGCTCTCGGCCGGATCGATGAAGGCTTCCTTGCCGGGAATGGTCGCAAGGACGTTGAAATAGTCCCACGGCTCCTTGCTTTCTTCAGGCTTCTTGACTTCGAGCAGGTACATGTCGTGGATCATCCGGCCGTTCGGCGCGACGGTGCCGTTCTGAGCGAAGACGTCGTTGACGGGCATCTCGTGCAAGGCCTTGGAGACCGCGTCGGCATCGTCGCTGCCGGCCTGTTCGATCGCCTTCAGATACTGCAGAACGGCCGAGTAGGTGCCCGCATGGACCATGTTCGGCATCTTGCCGGTGCGTTCCATGAAGCGCTTTCCGAACTTGGCGCTTTCCGCGTCCCGATTCCAGTAGAAGCCTTCGGTCAGCGTCAGGCCCTGTGCGGCGTCGAGACCGAGACCGTGCACCTCGGCCAGCGTGAACAGAAGGGCCGCGAGGCGCTGCCCGCCCTGGACGATGCCGAACTCAGCCGCCTGCTTGATGGCGTTTGAGGTATCGAGGCCGGCATTGGCAAGGCCGATCACCTTTGCGCCGGAGGACTGAGCCTGCAGGAGGAAGGACGAGAAGTCCGTGGTCGCCAGCGGATGGCGAACGGCGCCGACGACGGTGCCGCCATTTTCCTTGACGAAGTTCGCCGTGTTCTCCTCGAGCGAGTAGCCGAAGGCGTAGTCGGCGGTCAGGAAGAACCAGCTGTCGCCGCCCTGCTTGACGAGCGCACCGCCGGTGCCCACAGCGAGCGAATAGGTGTCATAGGCCCAGTGGAAACCATAGGGGCTGCATTGCTTGCCGGTGAGCTCCGTCGTCGCGGCGCCCGTGACGATGTCGATCTTTTTCTTCTCTTTCGAGATCGCCTGGACGGCGAGCGCGACGGAAGAGGTGGTGAGCTCCATGATGCTGTCCACCTGCTCGGTGTCATACCACTGGCGTGCAATGTTGGAGGCGATGTCCGGCTTGTTCTGGTGATCGGCCGTGACGACTTCGACCGGAACGCCGAGAACTGTACCGCCGAAATCCTCCACCGCCATCAGCGCCGCCTCGTAGGAGGACTTGCCACCGAAATCGGCGTAGACGCCGGATTGATCGTTCAGAACACCGATCTTGACCTTGCCGTCGGATGCATCGGCGAAAGCCGCCGTGCTGCTGGCAAGCATAATTGCAAAGGCGGCGAGCAGTGTCTTCCGCATCGTTTTTCCTCCCAAAACATCAGAGCCGTTGCATGTTGTCTTGAAATCGCAGTCTCCCCGCGGACGTTTTCGGCGTCCGGGCAGCAATTCGTGTCATTCGCTCTGTTCAGATTTGGCCAGACATGTTCCTCCTACGTCCGGCTCTTCCTTTACCATCGGGAAAATTTCGCTTGGACGCAAGCGCGTCAAACCTTAAATTGTAAACAGGATCTGTTCATTTCTGAACAGACGGGAGGCGGCATGAATGCGAATTTCACCTGGGACGATCTGCAGTTCTTCCTCGCGGTCGCGCGGACCGGCCAGCTGTCGACGGCGGCACGGCGGCTGAGGACCAGCCACGCGACGGTGTCGCGCCGCATCGACCGGCTCGAGTTCGCCCTCAAGGTCAAGCTTTTCGAGCGCAATCCGCGCGGCTATGTGCTGACGGCCATGGGTCAGCGCTTCGTCGAGACCGCCGAGCGCATCGAGCGGGAGACGGAGCAATTGCAGCTCGACATCAGCGACGGCGCCACCGCGCAGCGCGGCGTGGTGCGGCTGAGCACGCTCGAGGGTTTCGGAAATTTCTTCCTGGCAGATCGACTCGGCGAGTTTGCCAGCCGCTATCCGAACATCTCGCTCGAACTCGTGGCGATCCAGCAGATCATGTCGCTGTCGCGCAAGGAGGCCGACATCGCCGTTGCGCTCGCAGCACCGAAAGCCGGTCCTTACCATGCCGAGGTGCTTGCCCCTTATACGCTGCATGTCTATGGCGCCCGCAGCTACCTGTCCAAGCACCCGCTGATCCGCACGCGCAACGACCTCGCCTCGCACCGGTTCGTCGGCTATATCGAGGATATGATCTTCGCGCCGGGCCTCGACTATCTCGGCGAGATACAGCCGGGACTGCGGGCTCATTTCCAGAGCTCGAGCATCCTGACTCAGTTGAAGGCCGTGTGCCAGGGGCTCGGTCTCTGCGTGCTGCCGCACTTCATGGCACGCAACCAGCCCGGTCTCGAGATCGTGCTGCCGGGGGAGGTCGAGCTCAAGCGCACCTACTGGCTGATCTGTCATCGCGACCTGATGGCCATGCCGCGCGTGAGGGCCGTGCGCGACTTCCTGGTCGAGTTGGCCGGGGAGAGCCAGGACTGTTTCCTGAGGGAGCGGCCGGCTCATTTTCCCGGCCAACGCCGCCCCCTTGAAGCGCAATAGTGCGTTAACCATATAGAGCATGCGACACGACAACGGGGTGAGGGCGAAAATCGGCCGTTCGGCCTCTGTTTTGCAGAGGTGGTCGGCAGATCGGAAATAATCGTTGAAAATCAAATGGTTGAGATTTTCTCCGATTTTTTCGAAAATCGTTGTTGACGAGTTCGTATGGGCGGGTCTATAAGCCCGATCACTGACGAGGGCGGCGGCGCTGCTGGCGACGACGGTTCTCGCTCTAGAGTTTCCATGATTGGCGGATGCTGATTTCGGGGCTGGGACTTTTGGGTTTTGGCTTATTGGGAACGTTGACGGGTTGATGATCCGTCGGTTTTTTGACAATTGAAGAATGAGAAAGAGAAACGTGGGCGGCGGAGCTTGCGAGAGGCWRMKGCCTCTTGGAAAGAGACTTTGGCGGTCACGTTTATCAAGAGAATGACACCGATTTTCTTGGCTCGGATGCCTTTCGCCGAATGCTTTGCATTCGACGGGAGCCGAGCCGATTGAAGATGGGTGTGAGTTCTCGTCGATTCAGACGTGACGTAATGCCAATGATTGAATTCTCAACTTGAGAGTTTGATCCTGGCTCAGAACGAACGCTGGCGGCAGGCTTAACACATGCAAGTCGAGCGCGTAGCAATACGAGCGGCAGACGGGTGAGTAA